>NZ_CP059902.1:1608750-2812500 GCF_014127105.1 Devosia sp. MC521 | reverse complement strand
GCGGCCGACTTTGGCGCTTAGGAGAGAAAAGGGACGCCGAGGCGTCCCTTGTTTGTTTTAGCGCTTATTTGGTTTGGGTGGCCTTTTCCTCGTCCCACCACCAGATCGTGGGGAAGCCTGAGGAGAATTCGGGCAGCGTCTCTGGATGGCTGAAGCGGTTCCAGCGGGCTGTGCGGGAGTATTGGAGGGCATAGCCGGGGACGACGAGGTGTTTGTGTAGGAGGACACGGTCGAGGGCCGCGCTGGCTGCTTCCTGCGTCGCACGGTCATCAGCAGCAATGAGCTTTTCAATGATGGCGTCTACGCCCTTGTCAGCAAGACCGAGGTAGTTTTGTGATCCTTCGGCATCCGCCGAGCCGGTGCCGAAGAAGAAGCGCTGCTCATTGCCAGGCGAAAAGCTCTGTGCCCAGCTGGTGTAGATCATGTCGTAGTCAAAGCTGCGCAGGCGATTGATATATTGGGGGGTGTCCACAATGCGCAGGGTCATGGCGACGCCGATTTGGCGCAGATTGGTGATCATGTTCTGCGCGATGGGTTCGAGTGAGGCTTGATGCATGAGCAGCTCGATCTCGAGTTGCTTGCCGTTGGCGTCGACCAGTTGGTTGCCTTGCAGCGTGTAGCCTGCTTCGGTGAGGAGGCCGAGGGCGGTCCGAAGATTGCCACGCAGCTTTTGGGAATCCCCCGCGACCGGGTTGGTGTAGACCTCGGTGAAGACCGAGGCCGGGATCAGGTCTTTGACACTTTCGAGGATTTCCAGCTCCTCGCCTTGCGGGAGGTCTTTGGAGGCGAAGGGGAGGCCGAAGAAGTAACTGTTGATGCGGTCGTACTGCTCGAAGAAGACCGTGCGGTTGAGCTCTTCAAAGTCGAACGCGTAGTTAAGCGCTTCGCGGACCTTCTCGTCCTGGAACTTGTCGCGGCGTAGATTGGGAATGAAGCCGGTCATGGCGCCTGAGGCGTTATAGTCCTGCGCGAAGGTTTCTAGGACCACGCGGCCTTCCTCTACGGCGGGGAAGTCAAAGCCCGTAGCCCAGCGGCGGGCGGAATATTCGCTCCAGTAGTCGAATTGGTCGCCCTTAAAGCCTTCGAACCAGACGCTCTCGTCGAGGAAATACTCGTAGGCGAGGGTGTCGAAATTGTTCTGGCCAAGTTCGGTGGGTTTGGTGGCAGCCCAATAATCGGGGACGCGCTCATAGGTGATGGTTTTGCCCGCGTCGAAGCTTTGCAACTTATAGGCGCCGGAGCCGAGAGGGGGCTCTTGGGTCGAGGCGCCAATATCGCGCTTGTTGCCCTTGGCGTCGGTGCCTTCCCACCAGTGTTGAGGCAGAACCAGAAGCTGGCCCAAAATCAGGGGGAGTTCGCGATTGTTCTTTTCGTTGAAAGTGAATTTTACCTCGCCATCGGTCAGAGCCTCGGCATTGGTGACGCTGGCATAGTACTGAGCCTGATTGGGGCTCAATTCGATCATCTTTTCAAAGGTCCAGACGACGTCGGCGGCGGTGACTTTTTCGCCATCGTGCCATTTGGCGTCGGGATCGAGGCGGAAGGTGACGGCGCTGTAATCGGGCTCGATGAAGAGCTCTTTGGCCAAGTGTCCGTAATAGGTGTTGTTCTCGTCGAGCGACGGGGTCATCAGCGTGTCGTAGGTGAGGCCCAGCCCTGCCGCCGGATCGCCCTTGGGCAGGA
The DNA here is from genome assembly GCF_014127105.1 of Devosia sp. MC521. Classification (NCBI taxonomy): domain Bacteria; kingdom Pseudomonadati; phylum Pseudomonadota; class Alphaproteobacteria; order Hyphomicrobiales; family Devosiaceae; genus Devosia; species Devosia sp. MC521. Next base: position 2,810,817 of record NZ_CP059902.1, on the reverse strand, counting down.
TGGGGTTAAATGTGTCAAAGGCCCCGCGGGTGCCAAGACGCAGCGTGCCAGCCTTGGGCGCGTCTGGATTGACATAATCAAAATGCTTGAAGTCTGCCGGATATTTGGCGGCGTCGCCCATAGTGAAGGCGTGGGTCCAAGCGCCGGTGACAGTTTCGGCGAGGGCCAAAGCCGATGTGCTCAAGGAGAGAGCGGCGGCAAGGGTGAGGGAGAGAAGGCGTCGCGTCGATGTCATCGGCTGTCTCCTAAGTCAATGTGGGCGCTAATGGGGTGATGTCGAAGGCGGCAGTCAGCAATTGCTGGGTGTAGGCGTGTTGCGGCGCGGCAAAAATGTCTTCGGAAAATCCATGTTCGACCACCTGACCGCTCTTCATGACGATGAGGCGATGGGCAAGGGCGCGGACAACCTTCAGATCGTGGCTGATGAAGAGATAGCTTAACTGGCGGCGTTGCTGGACGGCGCGCAGGAGCGTGATGATCTGTGCCTGTATGGAGACGTCCAGCGCTGAGGTCGGCTCATCCAGGACGAGGAAATCTGGCTCCAGCACGAGGGCGCGGGCAATCGCGATGCGCTGGCGCTGACCACCAGAGAATTCATGCGGATAGCGCGTGGCGGTGTCGGGATCGAGACCGACCTCGCGCAGGGCGTCCGTTACTTTTTGCGCGCGCTCATTGGCTGTGAGCTTGGGGAAGTGGACCGTCAGCCCTTCTTCGATGATCTCGCTGACTGACATGCGCGGGCTCAAAGATCCGAAGGGGTCTTGGAAGACGATTTGCATATTGCGGCGTGTCGGACGTAAGGCGCGGCCCGATTGGGTGGAAATGTCATTGCCGAGGACGACAATGCGCCCTTGCGAACGTATGAGGCGCAGAATGGCATATCCGAGGGTGGATTTGCCCGAACCACTTTCGCCGACGACGCCGAGGGTTTCGCCCCGCCGAATGGCGAGGGTGACGCCGTCGACAGCGCGGAGGTGGCCGGTTGTGCGCTTAAGAAGGCCGCGTTGAATGGCGAACCAGACTTTGAGATCAGTGGTTTCGACGATTGTGGGGGCGTCGGTGGCGGGGGGCAGTGGGGTGCCTTCCGGCGCGGCGGCAAGAAGGCGTTTGGTGTAGTCGTGTTGTGGCGCGTCGAAAATGGTGGCGACTGGGCCGGTCTCGACAATGTCGCCCTTATTCATCACTGCGACACGATCGGCGATGCGGCGGACGACACCGAGATCATGGGTGATGAAGAGCAGTGCCATGCCCTTTTCTGCCTGGAGGCGTTTAAGCAGCGCGAGGATCTGGGCTTGTACGGTGACGTCGAGGGCAGTGGTGGGTTCGTCGGCGATGAGGAGCTTGGGATTGTTGGCGAGCGCCATGGCGATCATGACGCGCTGGCGTTGGCCGCCGGAGAGCTGATGCGGAAAATCATCGATACGGCTGACCGGGTCGGGGATGCCAACCTCGGTGAGCAGTTCGATGACTTTGGCTCGGGCAGCGTTTTTGCGCAGGCCTTGGTGGACTTCCAAGATTTCGCCGACCTGTCTGCCGATGCTGTGCACGGGATTAAGCGAGGACATGGGCTCTTGGAAGATCATGCTGATGTCATTGCCGCGAATGGCGCGTAGCGCGCTGTCGTACGCGCCGATCAGTTCTTGGCCGTTGAACTGTATCGAGCCGGATACGCCGGCGGCCCCGGTTTGGAGCTTTAACAAGGAGAGGGCGGTGATGGATTTACCCGAGCCGCTTTCGCCCACGAGGGCGAGCGTTTCGCCGGGGGCGATATCAAAGGCGATGCTGTTGACGACCTGAGAGGCGCCGAAGCGAATGGTCAGGTCTTTGACGGAAAGCAGGGGCGCGGTCATTTGAAAATCTTCCGCGGATCGAAGGCATCGCGTACGGCCTCACCGATGAAGACGAGCAGGGTCATCATGACGGCGATGGTGAAAAAGCCAGTGATGCCCAGCCAAGGGGCCTGAAGGTTGTTTTTGCCCTGCGCCAGAAGCTCACCCAAAGAGGGGGAGCCTGGGGGCAGACCAAAACCCAGAAAATCGAGCGAGGTGAGGGTGGTCACCGAGCCGGACATGATGAAGGGCATAAAGGTGAGGGTGGCGACCATGGCATTGGGCAGCAGGTGCCGCCATATAATCTGGCCGTCAGAAACGCCGAGTGCTCGGGCGGCGTTGACGTATTCAAAATTGCGGGCGCGCAGGAATTCGGCCCGGACAATGGCTACGAGCGAGACCCAAGAGAACAGCAGCAGAATTCCAAGGAGCACCCAGAAGCTTGGGGTGATCACTGACGAGATGATTAGCAGCAGATAGAGCGAAGGGACTGAGGTCCAGATTTCGATGACGCGCTGGGAAATGAGATCGACCCAGCCGCCGAAATAGCCCTGCATGGCCCCTGCCAGAATGCCGATGGCGGAGGAGGCAATGGTGAGGGTGAGCCCAAATAGAACCGAAAGGCGGAAGCCATAGAGCAGGCGGGCGAGAACATCGCGGGCGCGGTCGTCAGTGCCGAGATAATGGTAGTTGCCGGAGTGGCAATCAGGGTCCGCCGTGCCTTGAGGATAGCGCGAACAGATTGTTTCGCGGTCCATCAGCCAGCTCGGCGGATTGGCGCCGGAAAAGGCGATATTGCTGTCCACCGTGGCATAGCTGAAGCGGACCAAGGGCCAGAGGGCCCAGCCATTGGCGTTGATCTCATCGGCGATAAACGGATCGCGATAATTGGTGGTGGCGAGGAAGCCGCCGAATTTTTCTTCCGGGTAATCGATGAAGGCCGGGACCAGCATCTCGCCCTTATAGGAGACGAGAATAGGCTTATCATTGGCGATGAATTCTGAGCCGAGGGTCAGAATGAAGACGGCGAGGAAAATCCAAAAACTCCAATAGCCGCGTTTGTTGGCGCGGAAATTGGCAAGGCGACGCTGATTTATTGGCGAGAGCTTGCTCATTGGCCACGGCTCTCGAAATCAATGCGTGGATCGACCCACATGTAAGTGAGGTCTGAGATAAGGCTGATGACGAGGCCAAGAAGCGAGAAGATGTAGAGCGTGCCGAACACCACCGGGTAGTCGCGGTTGATGATCGATTCAAAACTCAAAAGGCCAAGGCCATCTAGTGAGAAGATGGTTTCGATCAGCAAGGACCCGCCAAAGAAAGCGCCGATGAAAGCGCCGGGGAAGCCAGCGATGATCAGCATCATCGCGTTGCGGAAAACGTGGCCATAGAGAACGCGATGTTCGGTGAGGCCTTTGGCGCGCGCGGTTGTGACATATTGCTTGGAGATCTCATCCAAGAAGGAATTCTTGGTGAGGAGCGTCGAAGTGGCGAAAGCCCCAAAGCCCATGGCGGTGATGGGCAGCACCATATGCCAAGCGTAATCGAGGATTTGCTGCCACCACGGCATCAGGGCAAATCCGGGCGAGGTGAGACCACGCAGTGGGAAGATTTGCCAGAAACTGCCGCCGGCAAAGAGCACGATAAAGGCAATGGCGATGAGAAAGCCGGGCACGGCATAGCCGATGATGACGATGGTGGAGGTCCAGACGTCAAAGCGCGACCCATCGCGAGTGGCCTTGGCAATGCCGAGGGGAATGGAGATGCCGTAGGAGATAATGGTCATCCACAAACCGAGCGAGATCGACACCGGCATTTTCTCAAGGATGAGATCAATGACCGAGATGTCCCGATAATAGCTCTCGCCAAAGTCGAAGCGCAGGTAATTGCCGATCATGGAGAAGAAGCGCTCGAGCGGCGGCTTATCGAAGCCGAACTGCTTTTCGATTCTGTCGACCAGTTCAGGCGGGAGACCTTGGGAGCCGCGATAGCCAGTGGCGTTGGGGCCTTGGTTGCTGCTCGGTGGTGAGATTTGATCGCTGCCGCCCCCTGTGACGCGCTCCATTATGCCGCCATTGTTCTGGCCGGAAAGGTTGGCGAGTGCCTGTTCAACCGGGCCGCCCGGGGCAAATTGGGTGATCAGAAAAGAAATGGCCATGATGCCGAACACGGTCGGTATCATCAGCAAAAGGCGGCGGAGAATATAGGCGCCCATTCTGTCTCCGATAGGCCAGACGCGTCGACATGCGCTGCAAGTTCATAGGAGTACAGAATGCACACATCGCCGCTTAAGGTCCAACAAATCTATAATTTATTCGGCGGAGTTTTGGCCAAACTGTTCTCCTCAGTGTGAGGAGCGACAAGGGGATATGGGGTTGTATCGAACAAGGGCTTGGTTCACGGTTGCAGCACAAACAGGAGCCGCAGATGCGCTTTGAGACGATTGCCCGCGTGAAAGACCTTTCTGTGGCGAGGATTTTACTCGTGGCCTTGCGCGCCCATGGCTTTCACCCGCTCGAATTGCGCGAAGGCGGATTGCCGGGCGTGCCGAACCTTTTCGCCGAGGAAGGCGTTGGTATTGAGGTCCCGGACGATGAAGCGGAAGACGCAAAGCTCCTCGCGGGGGAATTGCTCAAAGATATGCAAGAGAGCTGAGCGTGAATGCGCCACAGTTTTGAGCAATAGGGATGCTTGGGATGTTGATTGAATGATGTTGGGGCTTTGCATATAAGCCGCCACAAGTGTTAATATGCCTTAATTCTTTGCGGCAGGAGTCTAACAATGCAGGTTTGGACGCGCAGCGTTTCTACCCTGACGAGCCTAGCGGTTATGGCCCTTGTGGTCGCTGCTTGTTCGCCAACGAGCCGGACCAATACGGCGAATCTTAATGTGGTCGGTACACCCCAGCAGCTGCAGCCAGTGCAGACCTCGGCTGTGCAAACCAATAGTTTGCCTCCTCTCGGTGGCGTTTCTGGCACTGTGGCGCCGGGTCTTTCTGGTCAGCCGGTTTTGGGCGGTCAGCAGACGTCGGCTCTTCCGCCTCTCGGTGGTACATCGAACACCTTTGCAACAGCTGGTACCACTGGCGGTTCGTTCGCCAGCGTGCCAACGGCTTCGGGCCCAGAAGGCTCTTGGAATGTCGCAGCAGCGGGGCAGGCTTGCCAGTTGAATCTGCCGCTGACCTCCAAGACCGGTACGAGCTACTATCGTGCTTCGGCTCCGGGTTGTGGGATCCCGCAGGTTGCGGCCATCACTGGTTGGCAGCAAGTTGGCAGCCAGCTCCAGCTTTATGATGAGAACGGCAATATCGCAGCCTTCCTCGCACCCTCGAGCGGCCGTTATATCGGCACCATGAGTGGTGGCCAGGCGCTGTCGATGTCGCGCTAAAGCTTCGAAAGCCGGTCCTAGGGGCCGGCTTTTTTGTTTGACGGCGTCCGCACCGCGCCCCTAAACATGCGCCCGTCGCCCCCGCACGCGCTGGGGACACTGTTTGACCGGCAGCAGACAGAGGTTTCCGGGATGCCCGGAAAGGCCGTGCTTAGATCGCTGCCGATAAAGTTGCCCATGTCCGTTCCTGCTTTTGGTCCCGTACGCCGCGCCTATGAAGATCTGGTCGCACGGAAAACTTTGACGCCCGATCCGGCCCAGCGTGATGCTGCGGGCGAGTTCGACCGCATTCTGACCGATCTCACCGGCGCCAAGACCAAGGGCGGTTTCTTTGGCCTGTTTGAAAAGCAGATGTCGGTAAAGGGCCTCTATCTCGTGGGCGAGGTTGGGCGTGGCAAGACCATGCTGATGGACCTCTTCTATTCCGCACTTCCTTTTGCCGAGAAGCGACGTGTCCACTTCCATGAATTCATGGATGAGGTGCATGTGGCCATTGCAGCTTTTCGCAAATCCGCGAAAGACAGCGCTGCGGACCCGGTGGATGCGGTAACCAAGCCGATTTTGAAGTCCGGCCTGCGCGTGCTGTGCCTAGACGAATTCCATGTGCATGACATTACCAATGCCATGCTGCTCGACCGGCTGTTCTCAAAACTGTTTGCCGGTGGCGTGACGCTGGTGGCGACTTCGAATGTTGAGCCTGATGGCCTTTATAAGGACGGGCTCAACCGGCAGCTTTTCCTGCCATTTATCGCGCTCTTGAAAGAAAAGACGGTCGTGGCCACGCTTCTTAGCGATCAGGACTATCGCCGCCTTAAGTTTGCAGGCCAGCATGTTTACGCCTTTGGCACTGGGCCTGAGGTGGACGCGGCCATGGATAAAATGTGGCTGCGCATAACCGGAGGGGAGCAGGGGGCTCCAGGCGTGGTGGAAAGCATTGGCCGACAGATCCCTGTGCCTTTGGTGGCGATGGGCGCAGCGCGCTTCAACTTCGCCGATCTTTGCGAGAAGCCACTTGGCACGCGCGACTTCGTGCGGATTTCGCACGAGTTTGATTCGCTCGTGCTCGACAGTATTCCGCAGATGGGACGGACAAAATCGGACGCTGCCAAGCGTTTCATACTTCTGATCGATAGCTTGTACGATCGTGGCGTCAAACTGGCGGCAAGCTTTGCGGTGCCGCTGGAGCAATTGGGCGCAGACGAAAAGACGGCGTTTGAGTTTCAACGCACGCTCTCGCGTCTCACCGAGATGCAATCGGAAGAATATCTCGCTAAAGGCCTACGTGACGCGCCGAGCGTATAGGCGGGTTGATTGGGCTGCCTGACGACTGCCATTCAAAATGTACTGCGCAAGGCGTTTGGGTATTTCGTTCGGATAGGGAATGTTCTTGGCTAAGCTATCCGGGGAACGTAATTTTTATCGTCCAGGCTCTTGCCGTTATCGGATTTCTTGATCTAGCGCCGATAAATCGTGTCGGCTGATTTGGGTGGATAAATGGCCGAAAACGCCGTTTTCCATACCACCCTCCGAATTGCTAACTTGTTCGGTACAGGGAAATCCGTAAAAGCCCAAAACCCCGGAATATCAGGGAATTTTGGGCGGAATGACCGACAGCTTAGGTTATTTCCGTCCTCTTTGTCGGCTGCCAATTGGGCATTACCCCATCGCTCATCGGCATGAGCGTTTTGGCAATTACGACGAAGGGTTCACTTGCCCGGATTTGGCACAAGCGGTATGAACTGCGCCAATTCAACGCAGTCTGGGATGAGACTTATGGCGCGCAAGAAAATTGCCCTTATCGGTGCAGGACAGATCGGCGGTACGCTGGCCCTGTTGGCGGCTCAGAAGGAATTGGGCGACGTAGTCCTGTTCGACGTGGTCGATGGCGTAGGTCCGGGCAAGGCGCTCGACATCGCGCAGTCGGCCGTGACCCAAGGCTTCGATGCCGTCATGAAGGGCACTTCTGAATATAAGGACATCGAAGGCGCTGACGTTGTTATCGTCACCGCAGGCGTGCCGCGCAAGCCAGGCATGAGCCGCGACGACCTTCTCGAAATCAACCTCAAGGTTATGGAGCAGGTTGGTGCGGGTATTGCAAAATACGCACCAGACGCTTTCGTCATCTGCATCACCAACCCGCTCGACGCGATGGTTTGGGCGCTGCAGAAGTTCTCTGGTCTGCCGACCAACAAGGTGATCGGCATGGCTGGCGTGCTCGACAGCTCGCGCTTCTGCCACTTCATCGCTGAAGAACTCGGCGTGTCGATCCAAGACGTCAACGCATTCGTTCTTGGCGGTCACGGCGACACCATGGTGCCGTTGGCGCGTTACTCGACCGTTGCGGGCATTCCGCTGACCGACATCGTTAAAATGGGTTGGATGACCAAGGAGCGTCTTGAAGAGATCACTCAGCGCACCCGTGATGGTGGCGCAGAGATCGTTGCTCTGCTCAAGACCGGTTCGGCTTTCTATGCTCCAGCCTCGTCGGCCATTGCTATGGCTGAAAGCTATCTCAAGGATAAGAAGCGCGTGCTTCCGTCCGCAGCTTACCTCAACGGCGAATATGGCGTGAAGGGCACCTATGTTGGCGTTCCGGTCGTCATCGGCGCTGGTGGCGCGGAAAAGATCGTCGAGATCGCGCTCAATTCGGCTGAACAAAAGGCCTTCGAAAAGTCGGTTGGTGCCGTTGAGGGCCTGATCGATGCTTGTAAGAAAATCGCGCCAAAGCTGGCATAACACTTCAGAAGCCGCCGGATACTTACCGGCGGCTTTTGCCTCTCCGGTCTCTAGAATTGTCCGGGTCGAAACTGCCCACCCAAGGGGAATACGATGAACATTCATGAACATCAGGCCAAGGCACTGCTGAAAGACTACGGTGCTCCGGTCGCTGCTGGCGTCGCCATTTATTCGGTGGACGATGCTGCGGCAGCTGCGCAGTCGCTTCCTGGCCCGCTTTATGTGGTCAAGAGCCAGATCCATGCCGGCGGTCGCGGTAAGGGCAAGTTCAAGGAACTTGGTCCCGATGCTAAGGGCGGCGTGCGCTTGGCAAAGTCGATCGATGAAGTCGTCGCTTTCTCCAAGGACATGCTGGGCAACACCCTCGTTACCGCGCAGACCGGCGAGGCTGGCAAGCAGGTGAACCGTCTTTACATCGAAGACGGCGCTGACATTGCGCGCGAACTTTATTGCTCGCTGCTGGTCGACCGTTCAGTAGGCCGCGTTGCTTTCGTCGTTTCGACTGAAGGCGGCATGGACATTGAAGCTGTCGCTCACGACACTCCGGAAAAGATCCATACCATTGCGATCGATCCGGAAGCTGGTGTGACCGCGGCTGACGTCGCAACCATCACCAAGGCATTGGAACTCGATGGTGCGGCAGCAGAAGACGCCAAGTCGCTGTTCCCGATCATCTACAAAGCGTTTGTCGAAAAGGACATGGCGCTCTTGGAGATCAACCCGCTGATCGTCATGAAGGACGGGCATTTGCGCGTTCTCGACGCCAAGGTTTCCTTCGACGGCAATGCGCTGTTCCGCCATGACGATATCAAGGCGCTGCGCGACGAAACCGAAGAAGACGCCAAGGAAATCGAAGCCTCCAAGTGGGACCTCGCTTACGTGGCGCTCGATGGCAACATCGGTTGCATGGTGAATGGCGCAGGCCTTGCCATGGCGACCATGGACATCATCAAGCTCTATGGCAAAGAGCCAGCGAACTTCTGTGACGTTGGTGGTGGCGCGGGCAAGGAAAAGGTTGCTGCAGCGTTCAAGATCATCACCGCTGACCCGAAGGTTGAAGGCATTCTGGTCAACATCTTCGGTGGCATCATGAAGTGTGACGTCATCGCCGAGGGCGTGATCGCCGCGGTGAAGGAAGTTGGTTTGAAGGTGCCGCTGGTCGTGCGCCTTGAAGGCACCAATGTCGAACTCGGCAAGAAAATTCTCAATGAATCTGGTCTCGCCATTACGGCAGCAGACGATCTCGACGATGCGGCGAAGAAGATCGTCGCAGCGGTGAACGGCTAAGTTAGAGGACCGGAAACAATGTCTATTCTCGTCAATAAAGACACCAAGATCCTCGTTCAGGGCCTGACCGGCAAGACCGGCACGTTCCACACCGAGCAGGCGCTGGCTTACTATGGCACGCAGATGGTCGGCGGTATTCACCCCAAGAAGGGTGGCGAAACCTGGACCGGCGCTGGTGGCGAAAACCTGCCGATCTTCGCCACCGTTGCAGAAGCCAAGGAACGCACTGGTGCAGACGCGTCGGTGATCTATGTGCCGCCTGCTGGCGCGGCTGACGCCATCATCGAAGCAATTGAAGCGGAAATCCCGTTCATCACCTGCATCACCGAAGGTATTCCGGTGGCAGATATGGTGCGCGTCAAGGCTCGCCTTGACCGTTCTAAGTCGCGCCTTCTGGGCCCGAACTGCCCAGGCATCCTGACCCCAGAAGAATGCAAGATCGGCATTATGCCGGGCTCGATCTTCCGCAAGGGTTCGGTCGGTATCGTTTCGCGCTCCGGCACACTGACCTATGAAGCTGTGTTCCAGACGTCGAATGAAGGTCTGGGTCAGACCACGGCAGTTGGTATCGGTGGCGACCCAGTTAAGGGCACTGAGTTCATCGACGTCTTGGAAATGTTCCTTGCTGACGACGCCACTGAATCGATCATCATGATCGGTGAAATCGGCGGTTCGGCTGAAGAAGACGCTGCACAGTTCCTGATCGACGAAGCCAAGAAGGGTCGTAAGAAGCCAATGGCTGGCTTCATCGCAGGCCGTACAGCTCCTAAGGGCCGCACCATGGGCCACGCCGGTGCTGTGGTTTCGGGCGGCAAGGGTGACGCAGAATCCAAGATCTCGGCCATGGAAGCTGCTGGCATTCGCGTTTCGCCATCGCCAGCGCGTCTGGGCACCACTCTTGTGGAAGTGCTCAAGGGCTAAGCGCTTCGCGCAGGCTCTGACATGAATTAGACCCAATCGCCTTTCAAAGGCGGTTGGGTTGAGAATAATCCCACTAGGTCAGTGAAGTTGTCTTTTCTTGCCGCAGTTGGGATCCGAATTATACCGCAGGCCCCTTTGGGTTTGTCTGGGACGCGACAAGCATCTGCCGCGTGTCATTTAGAACGATGCTAGCCGTCAATTAGGCCAAGGTCGTTCGAAATTGAGCCGCACACCTGCTCAGGGTGTGCTCACTTAACAGGATACTAAGGATAAGCGGTCAGTATCCGATCGAAATTAAGGACCGCGTTCAGGCCGGTTCACCGGCTCGTTTTAAAGGATGGCGGGGCGAGCGCCTCGCAAAAAAAGCGATGACACGACAGGAAAAGAACGAGACGTTCTTACTGACCTCCTTCTTGTATGGGGGCAACGCCGACTACATCGAACAACTTTTCTCTCGCTATAAAAGCGATCCTTCCAGCGTCGATGAGACTTGGCAGAATTTCTTTGCGCGCTTGGACGACAGTCCGGCAGACGCGCAGAAGAATGCCGATGGCCCGAGCTGGGGACGCGCTGATTGGCCGAAGGCCGAGAGTGGCGACCTTGTTGCTGCACTTGACGGCAACTGGGGCGAAATCGCGGTAAAGACCGAAAAGGCTGCTGCGAAAAAGGCTACCACCGAGGGTAAGCCCGCGCCAAGCACGGCAGACGTGCTGCAGGCCACACGCGACAGTATTCGCGCCATCATGATGATCCGTGCTTACCGTATGCGCGGTCACTTGCATGCCGATCTCGACCCGCTGCGCATGCTCGCAAAGGAGCCAGCTCCGGAACTCGACCCGGCAAGCTACGGCTTCACTGAGGCTGACTACAGCCGCAAGATTTTCATCGATAACTATCTGGGCCTCGAATACGCGACGCTTCCAGAAATGCTCGCCATTCTGCAGCGTACCTATTGCGGCACGATGGGTATCGAGTTCATGCACATCTCCGATCCCGAAGCCAAGCAGTGGCTGCAGGAGCGGATCGAGGGTCCAGATAAGGAAATTACCTTCTCGCCGGAAGGCAAGAAGGCGATCCTGAATAAGCTGGTAGAAGCTGAAGGCTTCGAGAAATTCCTCGACGTGAAGTATACCGGCACCAAGCGCTTTGGCCTTGATGGCGGCGAAAGCACCATTCCTGCGCTGGAACAGATCATCAAGCGCGGTGGCGCGCTCGGGATCAAGGACATCGTCCTTGGCATGGCACACCGTGGTCGTTTGAACGTGCTGACGCAAGTCATGGCCAAGCCGCATCGCGCGCTGTTCCATGAGTTTAAGGGTGGTGCATTCTACCCAGAAGACGTCGAAGGTTCCGGCGACGTGAAGTACCACCTTGGTGCATCGTCGGACCGTGAGTTCGATGGCAACAAGGTTCACCTGTCGCTGACGGCAAACCCTTCTCACCTTGAGATCGTTGATCCGGTGGTGTTGGGCAAGGCTCGCGCTAAGCAGGACAAATTTATCGCGCCTGACGCGAAGCTGGTGAACATGGACCAGTCGGCAAAGCCCGACCGTTCTGTCGTTCTTCCGCTGTTGATCCACGGCGACGCGGCCTTTGCTGGGCAGGGCGTAATCGCCGAATGCTTGGGTCTGTCGGGCCTTAAGGGGCACCGTACAGGTGGTTCGATCCATTTTGTGATCAACAACCAGATCGGTTTTACCACGAGCCCGATGTATTCGCGTTCGTCGCCCTATCCGACCGACGTTGCCAAGATGATCGAAGCGCCGGTGTTCCATGTGAATGGTGATGATCCGGAAGCTGTGGTTTTTGCGGCCAAGGTTGCTGTCGAGTATCGCCAAAAGTTCGGCAAGCCAGTCGTTATCGACATGTTCTGCTACCGCCGCTTTGGCCACAACGAAGGCGATGAGCCAAGCTTCACGCAGCCTTTGATGTATTCCAAGATCCGCTCGCATAAGTCGACGCTGGAGATCTATTCGGACAAGCTCGTTGCGGAAGGTCTCTATTCGGCTGCCGAGATCGAGAAGATCAAGGCGGACTGGAAAGCGAACCTTGAAGCTGAGTTTGAAGCCGGCCAAGACTACCGCCCGAACAAGGCTGACTGGCTCGATGGCGCTTGGAAGGATTTCAAGCCAGCTGAGCTCGAAGGCCCACGACGCGGTCAAACCGGCGTTGGGCTCGATGTTCTGCACGACATCGGCACCAAGCTGACCACCGTTCCGGCTGACTTCAACGTCCACAAGACCGTTAAGCGCTTTATGGACAACCGTCTTGGCGCGATTGAAAGCGGCGAAGGCATCGATTGGGCAACGGCAGAAGCACTGGCGTTCGGTACGCTGGTGACTGAAGGTCACCCAGTCCGCCTCTCCGGCCAGGACTGTGAACGCGGCACCTTTAGCCAGCGCCACTCGGTGTTGAACGATCAGCAGGTTGAGAACAAGACCTACACCCCGCTCAACAATCTGTCGGCTGACCAGTCCCGCTACGAAGTCATCAACTCGATGCTGTCGGAAGAGGCTGTTCTGGGCTTTGAATATGGCTACTCACTGGCAGAGCCGCGCGCTCTGACCCTTTGGGAAGCGCAGTTCGGTGACTTTGTGAACGGTGCGCAGGTCGTTATCGACCAGTTCATCTCTTCGGGTGAACGCAAGTGGTTCCGCATGTCGGGCCTCGTGATGCTGCTGCCACACGGCTACGAAGGGCAGGGCCCAGAGCACTCTTCGGCGCGTCCGGAGCGGTTCCTGCAGCTTTGCGCGGAAGACAATATGCAGGTCGCCAACTGCACGACGCCAGCGAACTATTACCACGTTCTGCGCCGTCAGCTGAAACGCGACTTCCGTAAGCCGCTGATCCTGTTCACGCCAAAGAGCCTGCTGCGTCACAAGCGTGCCGTTTCTGGCTTGGTCGAACTTGGGCCAGATAGCTGCTTCCACCGTCTCCTCTGGGACGACGCTGAAGCACCAGGGCTGCCAAAGACCACGATCCGCCTCACGTCAGACGAAAAGATCCGTCGCGTGGTGCTGTGTACTGGTAAGGTCTATTACGACCTGCTGGAAGACCGCGAAAAGCGTGGCATTGACGACGTCTACCTGCTGCGCGTTGAGCAACTTTATCCGTTCCCGGCGAAGGCTCTCCACGATGAGTTGAGCCGCTTCCCTAATGCTGACGTTGTTTGGTGTCAGGAAGAGCCCCGCAATATGGGTGCTTGGGCGTTCATCCAACCTTATGTTGAATGGGTATTTGACCAGATTGGTCGTGAAGGCCAGCGCGTTCGCTACGTCGGTCGTCCGGCCGCAGCATCGCCGGCAACGGGTCTGATGCGTACGCACCTTGCGCAGCTGCAAGCCTTCCTCGACGACGCATTCGCTAAGTAAACCAGTACAAGGACAACAAATATGTCGACTGAAATCCGTGTCCCGACCCTGGGCGAAAGCGTATCTGAAGCCACTATTGGTCAGTGGTACAAGAAGGTTGGTGACACCGTCACCGCCGATGAACCGCTCGTGGAACTCGAAACCGATAAGGTCACTATCGAAGTGCCCGCACCGGCTTCGGGCGTGCTTGAAGCTATTGTTGCAGAAAGCGGCGCGACAGTGGACGTTGGCGCTCTGCTCGGCGCGATTGGCGTGGGCTCTGGTGCTGCAGTTTCAGCTCCGGCTGCAGCAGCCGCACCGACTCCTGCAAAGAGCGAAGTTCCAGCGGCCAATGCCGCCGGTCCAGAGCCTGTTAAGCCAGCAGAGGCTGCAACTGACCGTGCACCGACCCCATCTGCTCAGAAGATGATCAACGAAAAGGGCCTCGACGCAGGCTCAATCGCTGGTTCCGGCAAGGCCGGTCAGGTTCTGAAGGAAGACGTGTTGGCTTCGCTGGCGCGCCCTGCTGCTGTGGCCGCCGCGTCTGCTGCTGCACCGGCTCCTGCTGCTGCACCACGCGCACCTTCCAATCCAGATGATGCGGCCGGCGAAGAACGCGTGAAGATGACACGCCTGCGCCAGACCATCGCCCGTCGTCTTAAGGATGCACAGAACACGGCCGCTATGCTGACCACTTTCAACGAAGTGGACATGCAGCCTGTTATGGACATGCGCGCACGCTACAAGGACCTCTTTGAGAAGAAGCATGGCGTAAAGCTCGGCTTCATGGGCTTCTTCACCAAGGCCGTCGTGCAGGCTCTCAAGGAAATCCCAGCTGTAAATGCTGAGATCGACGGCGATGAGCTGATCTACAAGAAGTATGCCCACATTGGCGTTGCCGTTGGCACCGACAAGGGCCTGGTGGTTCCTGTTGTTCGTAACGCGGATCAGATGTCGATTGCTGAAATCGAAAAGGAAATCGGCAACCTCGGCAAGAAGGCCCGCGACGGGCAGCTGTCGATGGCAGACATGCAGGGCGGCACTTTCACCATCTCCAACGGTGGTGTTTATGGCTCGCTGATGTCGACCCCGATCCTGAACGCACCGCAGTCCGGTATTCTGGGCATGCACAAGATTCAGGAACGTCCAGTTGTGGTTGGCGGTCAGATCGTCATCCGTCCGATGATGTACCTCGCGCTTAGCTACGATCACCGAATTGTTGATGGTAAGGAAGCCGTGACTTTCCTCGTTCGCGTCAAGGAAAGCTTGGAATCCCCAGAGCGTCTCGTTCTCGACCTCTAAAAGGTCACAATTGCGCTTTCAAAAGGCCCGCTTCGGCGGGCCTTTTTCGTGTGTGTTGCCGGACCGCGGTTGAGTAGTTTTGGAGATAATTTTGCGACGGTTTGTATTGTGTGTCGCCGCACTATCCTTGTTTCCCTTTACGATTTCCGCTCAGGAACAAGCCAGCAACACGCCACTAATCGGCGAGTTGATGGCATTCCATGGCTCGAAGGCTATCGTCGATGCCATGACGACCCATTGCTACGAAAATACCGGCCTCGACCCGATCTATAAGGACGCGGCGGCCAATTGGTATCTGCGCAACATCAGCTATTTGGATCTGGCGGATCGGGTCATCACGCGCCTTGGGGGCGCTGCTGAAGGGCAACAACAAGCTGCTGAAACCTATGGCGGCAGCCAGATCATGTCGGCCTTCAATCAGGCCGGTGACAAGGATGTGTTCTGCAAAACATTCTTAGAGCAGGTGCAGAGTGGCACCCTCGATATCGATAAACAGCTGCCCAGTGTCTTGAAGCAGGCACAAGAAATTTCCGCAGGTTGAACCAAACGCGCTTTATCGGCGTAGTATCCTGACATCGCAGGAGGGTACTATGTCGATAGAGTTGACTTATCTCGTTTGGAGCGCCGGGCTGGCGCTGGCCTATTTGTTCGTGCAGTCAACGTTTTATCGGCTTGATTATGGCGTGGATTACGCCAACAGCCAGCGCGATGAACATGTGCCCCCGCCGAGCAAGCTTAACGCTAGAGCGCAAAAGGCCCTCGCCAATTTCCTCGAAACTTATGCTGTCTTTGTGGCCCTCGCCATTGCGACCGAAGTTTCAGGCCGCAGTGACGGCTTGACCCAGTGGGGCGCTCATTTGTGGTTCTGGGCACGTTGCGCCTATCTGCCGGCCTATTTCATTGACGTAAAGCAATTGCGCTCAATGATCTGGGTCGTGTCTTTAATTGGCCTGATCTTGATGTTCGTCGGCGTTGCTTTCTAAACTGCCATGCTAAACGGGCAGGGGCACTTGACCATGCTGGCGTTGTGATGGGACGTTGGCTCGTATAACCCTTGTCGTGGCCGTTTGAAGGGCGGGTTGATGAGCTTTCCGTGGTTTGAATTCGCAGGCCTCATGTTGGCCTTCGGTATCAACGCCGTTATTCCCGGCGCGGATTTCGCTATGGTTCTACGCCAAGCCGTAGTTCACAACCGCCGCGCCGCGCTCTTCACATCCGCTGGTATCGCCGCATCCATTCTGGTCCATGGCACCTATACGCTTCTGGGCGTTGGTTTGATCGTTGGGCAGTCTTTGCTGTTGTTCAACGTTTTGAAGTGGGCAGGCGTCGCTTATCTCGTTTGGCTCGCTATTTCGGCCCTACGCAGTCCGCCGCCCAAAGCGCCAGAAATTGGCGCGAACGATGGTGCAGCGACGAGCGATATTGGCGCGTTTGCCTTGGGTTTTTTGACCAATCTTCTTAACCCCAAGGCGGTACTGTTTTTCTTGGCTCTCTTCACGTCCTTAGTCTCGGTCCGTACGGGTTTTGAGACCAAGGTTTTCTACGTGGGAAGTATGAGCCTAATGCTTTTTACCTGGTTCGCATTGGTGTCGTTTTTCTTTACGACAGCCAGTGTTCGACAGGGCTTTTACCGTGTCGGCCGGTGGTTCAATCGGGTTACCGGCATAACCTTCCTTGCGCTGGCGTTTCGAGTCGCCATCGCGCAGCAGCGCTGAACTCATTGAGGCTTAAACAATGGCAGACCAATTCGACCTTACCATCATCGGTTCGGGCCCCGGCGGGTATGTGTGCGCGATCCGCGCCGCTCAGCTTGGTATGAAGGTGGCCGTTGTCGAGAAATGGCAAACCCTCGGCGGGACGTGCCTCAACATCGGCTGCATCCCATCGAAGGCGCTGTTGCACGCCTCTGAGCTTTTCGAAGAAGCGAACCACAATTTTAAGGCGCTCGGCATCGATATTTCGACGCCGAAGCTGAACTTACCTCAGATGATGAACCACAAGGCTGATGTGGTGTCGTCCAACGTTGGTGGCGTTGAGTATCTCTTCAAGAAAAACAAGATCACCGTATTCCGCGGAATTGGCTCAATCCCTGCTGCGGGCAAGGTGCTGGTCACGCCGCAGTCTGGTGCTCAGACTGAAATTCTGACGAAGAACATTGTGATCGCTACCGGATCGGTCTCGGCAAACCTGCCGGGCATCGAGATCGACGAAGAAACCGTCGTCACCTCCACAGGCGCGCTTGAACTTCAGGCTGTGCCGAACAAGCTCGTGGTGATTGGTGCTGGTGTTATTGGCCTAGAACTCGGCTCTGTGTGGATGCGTCTTGGCGCTCAGGTGACCGTTGTTGAATATCTCGACCGTATTCTGCCGGGTATGGACAGCGAAGTCGCGCGCCAGTTCCAGCGGATGCTGCAGAAGCAGGGTATGGAATTCAAGCTGTCGAGCAAGGTCGCTGGTGTTGATCGCGAGGAAGATGGCTCGATCAAGGTTCGTGTTGAACCAGCACAGGGCGGGGCAGCAGAAGTGCTGGCTGCTGACGTTGCATTGGTTGCCATCGGTCGTAAGGCGAACACCGAGGGGCTTGGCCTCGATATCGTCGGTGTTGCCGTTGATGAACGCGGCCGTGTTCAAGTGGATGGCCATTACAAGAGCTCGGTCGATGGCATCTATGCAATCGGCGACGTCATTGCTGGCCCAATGCTGGCACATAAGGCGGAAGACGAGGGCATTGCTGTTGCCGAAATCCTGTCCGGTCAGGCCGGCCACGTGAACTATGCAGCTATCCCGGGTGTGGTTTACACCAATCCGGAAGTGGCGACCGTCGGCAAGACGGAAGATGAGCTCAAGGCTGAAGGCGTCGATTACAAGATCGGCAAGTTCCCCTTCACCGCCAATGGTCGTGCCAAGGCGATGATGTCGACGCAGGGCTTCGTCAAAATTCTTGCTGACGTGGAAACTGACCGCGTGCTTGGCGCGCATATCATCGGCAAGAACGCTGGCGAGATGATCCATGAGCTCGTAACGCTCATGGAATTCTCCGGCGCATCGGAAGATCTCGCGCGTACAACGCACGCGCATCCGACGCTTTCGGAGGCGATCCGCGAAGCCGCGCTTTCGCTCGGTGACGGCGCAATTCATATTTAAAGTTTCGCGCTACAATTTGCCCTTTGAGCCTCCAAGCCTATGCGGTTTGGAGGCTTTTTGTTTGTTGCTAGAGATTTAGTCGTCATACAAATTCTGCAACTTGTCTGTTGACTCGGTTTTTCCACTTCCATACAAGTTGTTCCAGTATCGTCTTGCATACTAGATGATATGGGCGGTAAACGTCCGGGCTCGATATGAGGATACGAGTCTAAAAGCACCTTGGGAGGTTCTATATGTTCCATATGCAGAAGAAGGCTATTCTGGCCTTCGTTGTCTCCAGCCTGATGGTTTCAGCTGCTAGCGCACAGACTGTGTTGCGCTCGTCCGATACCCATCCTGATGGCTACCCAACCGTTGAAGGCGTAAAGAAGTTCGGCGAACTTCTTTCGGAAAAGACCGGCGGGAAGTATAGCGTAGAAGTGTTCCACTCGGCGCAATTGGGTGGTGAAGCTGATACCATCGAGCAGACGCAGTTCGGTGTCATCGACATGAACCGCATCTCCATTGGCGCTTTCAATACACAGGTTCCAGAAGCGACCGTCACTCAGCTTCCTTATATTTTCCGCTCCACTGAGCACTTCCACAACGTTCTGGACGGCCCAATCGGCGAAGAAATTCTCGCAGCCTTCGAGAAGGTGGACGTTATTGCGTTGAACTTCTACGACGGTGGCGCGCGTTCGTTCTACAACAGCTCCAAGCCGATCACTTCCCCGGCCGATATGTCCGGCATGAAGTTCCGCGTGATGCAGTCGGACATCTTCGTTGACATGGTTGGCGCTCTCGGCGGTAACGCTACGCCAATGCCATATGGTGAAGTGTACTCCAGCATTCAGACCGGCGTTATCGACGGTGCTGAAAACAATTACCCCAGCTATGACACTGCCGGTCACGCTGAAGTTGCTAAGTTCTTCTCGCTCGACGAACACCTGATGGTTCCAGAAGTACTGGTCGTTTCCAAGGTAGTTTGGGACGGACTGGACGCAGAGACCCAGCAGGCCATGCGCGAAGCTGCCAAGGAATCTGTCGCTTACCAGCGTGAACTCTGGCAGGCGAAGGAAGTTGAATCCAAGGCTGCTGTCGAAGCGCTCGGTGCCACCATCAACGAAGTTGATAAGGCCCCATTCATCGAAGCGATGAAGCCTGTCTACGATAAGTACGTTACCGATCCAAAGCTGCAGGATCTGGTTGCCCGCATTCAGGCAACCGAGGGCTAAAACCCGTACGCACCGGGCTCGCAAAGGTCGCGAGCCCGGCTTCCACCCTGCGGAGGAAATCTTATGAAAACTTGGCTCCCCACTTTCAGCACGCTGCTGAGAGGGCTCTCGACTGCCGCGCTGTGGCTTGCTGGTATTGGCATTGTCGTCATGACGGCCATCGTCTTCTATCAGGTCTTTATGCGCTACGTGATGAATTCGTCGCCGCCTTGGACGGAAGCGACCGCGATCATGTTGATGAGCTGGACGATTTTCCTGGGCGCAGCCGTTGGCGTTCGCGAAAACTTCCATATGGGTTTTGACGTTTTGATCTATGTTTTGCCACCAGCCGCCAAGGGTGTGCTGCGGGCGATCAGCGACGTTGCGGTTTTCGCATTCGCTTCAGGCATGATCTACTACGGCGCACTTTTGGCCATTCGTGGCTGGACGGTGACCATTCCCGTTCTGCATGTGCCGCAGACCATGACCTACCTCCCTGTCGTTATTTCGGGTGTTCTGATGTGCCTGTTCTCGCTTGAGCGCCTCTTGCGGCGCTGGGCCGGTGAACCCATCGATGAACCCGTTTCTGAACTCGTGACCGAGGCCTAAACACCATGGAATACTGGATCCTTTTCGGTGTTTTCACCGCGCTTATGTTGGTCGGTACACCAATCGCCTTCTGTCTGGGCATCGCAAGCTTTGCGACCGTTCTCTATCTGGGACGCCCGGCGATGGTGGTGTTTCAGCAGCTCAACTCGGGGCTAGCGGGCTTTACGCTTCTGGCTATTCCGTTCTTCATCTTCGCCGGCGATCTGATGATGCGGGGAGGCATTGCGGCACGCATTATCGCCTTCGCGGGGGCGGTGATCGGGCACGTGCGCGGTGGCCTCGGCCAAGTCAATGTGGCGGCTTCGACTTTGTTCGGCGGTATTTCTGGCTCAGCCGTCGCGGAAGCGGCTGCGGTTGGCGGGATCATGATCCCGCAAATGAAGGAACGTGGCTACGGTGCTGACTATGCGGTGAACGTCACCTCAATGGCGGCTTTGATCGCTCTGTTGCTGCCGCCGTCGCACAATATGATCATTTACTCGCTCTCGGGCGGTGGTCGCATCTCGATTGCGGATCTGTTCACTGCCGGCATTATTCCGGGCCTCTTGCTCGCCGTTGCGCTGATGATCACGGCTTACCTCGTGGCTGTGAAGCGCGGGTACCCGACTGAGCCATTTCCTGGTTTCCGTAAGGCCTTCCAGTATTTCCTCATTTCCATCCCCGGCCTGATGCTGATTGTCATCATCTTTGGCGGCGTGCGTTCGGGCATGTTCACGGCGACGGAAAGCTCGTGCATCGCGGTGATTTATGCGCTGCTTGTGACGCTGTTCGTCTATCGTAGCCTGAGCTGGGGTGAGTTTGTTCACGCTGTGCTGGGGGCTGTGCGCACGACCTCGATGGTGTTGTTCATCATTGGTGCCGCAGCCTCGTTTGGTTGGCTGATGGCTTACCTGCGCGTTGCTCCGATCTTGACGGACTTGATCTCAAACATCACCCAAGACCCGCTCATGGTGCTGCTGCTGATCAACATCGTCTTGCTGCTGCTCGGCACCTTTATGGACATGGGTCCGCTGATCATCATCACCACACCGATCTTCCTACCGATGGTTACGGCCTTTGGTGTGAACCCGGTGCACTTCGGGGTGATCATGATCCTCAACCTAGGCATTGGCTTGAATACCCCGCCCCTTGGACCGGTGCAGTTTGTCGCCGCGGCGGTGGGCAAGATAACGGTCTGGGAAGCGATGAAGAGCATTTGGCCCTTCTATCTGGCTGGTCTGATTGTCTTGGGTCTCGTTACGTACATTCCGGCGCTGTCGCTTTGGCTCCCAAGCCTGTTCCGGTGATGTCATGGCTTTGCAAGAAGCGGGCGCCGAGCGCGCCCGCAAACCCAAGCTTGCGTCAGTGGTCGCAGAGACGTTGCGGCAAAGAATTGGAGCCGGGGAGTTTGTTCCTGGCGCCAAGCTTCCCAGTGAAGCCAAGCTGACAAGTGTTTTTGGCGTTAGCCGCACGGTCATCCGTGAAGCCATTGCTGCTCTGGCCGCTGATGGAATCGTTGAACCTCGGCAGGGTGCAGGGCTCTACGTCATGGCCAACGCTGCCTCGACGTTCGGTGCCTTGGGTGGTGCCGGAACGCACAAAATCTCGGTCGCCCTCAACGTTCTTGAAGTGCGTATGGGGATCGAGATTGAGGCGGCCGGCTTGGCGGCGGTTCGCCGTAGCTCGAGCCAAGAAGCAGAGATGCGGGAAACGTTCAATGAGTTCGGGCGTCTTCTGGAGCAAGGGACACCAACCGGGCGCACGGATTTCGCATTTCACCGATCCATCGCGTCCGCAACCAACAACCCTTTCTATCTTGAGGTGCTGGAGGCGCTCGGTAGCCGAACCATACCCTGCGATGTTGCCTCTCCCTGGGGCACAGAGAGCGTACTGACTTACGACTATCAAGCCGGATTGCACGAAGAGCATCGCGCCATCCTGAACGCGATTTGCGACCAAAACCAAGACGCCGCGCGTGAGGCCATGCGCGACCACCTATCTCGCAGCCAGCAGCGCTATCGCCAGCGGTTGGACGAACAGAACTAAGTGAGGACTGTCATGAGCACTGAGTACGAAATTCGCTTTGCTATCGATCCGATTGCCGCATCGGTAATGGGCACTGAGGAGCTACGCGACACCTTCTTGGTTGAAGACCTGTTTGAACCGGACACGGTGCGTTGGGTATACACACACTATGATCGTATGGCCGTCGGTAGCGCAGTGCCCGCGGGCGGCCCCCTGGCGCTCTTGCCCATTAAGCCGACGGGCACGGAAAACTTCCTAGATCGCCGCGAGCTGATTGCCGTTAATATTGGCGCACCAGGCACAATCGTCGTCGATGGCGAAAACCACGCGGTTGGGTCGCGCGACATGCTCTACATTGGCATGGGCAACAAAGACGTCCAGTTCGCGGGAGAGGGCGCAAAGTTCTATCTCCTCAGCGCACCAGCCCACGCGTCCTATCCGACAAAACTGTTGCAGCAGTCCGGCGCTAAACGTTTGGAAGCAGGCGCTGCGGATACCGCCAATGAGCGGACAATCTTCCAATACGTCAATGCTGACAGTGTGAAGACCTGCCAGCTTGTCGTCGGTCTTACCCAATTCGCGCCCGGCTCTGTGTGGAACACCATGCCCGCTCACGTGCATGACCGCCGCATGGAGGCCTATCTCTATTTCGACCTCAAGCCGGATGCTTTTGTCATTCACCTGATGGGCGAGCCAGAAGAAACCCGCCATCTCATCGTTCGCAACGAAGAGGCTGTTATCTCGCCGCCTTGGTCCATCCATTCCGGCGCAGGCACGGGCGCTTACACCTTCATCTGGGCGATGGCGGGCGACAATGTCGATTACACCGACATTGAAAAGGTAGAGATGGGAGATCTCTACTAATGGATCTGTCTGCGTTTAGCCTCTCGGGCAAGACCGTGATGGTGACTGGTGCCAACACCGGTATTGGTCAGGGCATTGCGCTCAGCATTGGCCGGGCGGGAGGCCGCGTTATTGGTGTTGGGCGTTCCAGCATGGATGAGACGGCGTCCATTATGGAGGCTCAGGGTTCGGGATTCATCGCCGTTCAATCTGACCTGAGCTCACCCAGTGCCGCGCAGGCTATGTTCGATGCAGTTTGGGGGGAGCATGGCCCAATCCATGGCTTGGTCAACAATGCCGGGATCATCAAGCGCGTTGATGCAGTCGACTTCTCGGAAGAGGACTGGGACAGCGTCATGGATGTAAATCTTAAGACGGTGTTTTTCCTCTGCCAGTCGCTGGGGCGCAAAGCCCTTGCCGAGGGGCGACAAGCGCGGATCGTCAACATCGCGTCGATGCTCAGCTATCAGGGCGGTATCCGCGTTGCGAGCTACACGGCATCCAAGTCAGGCGTGATGGGCATCACCAAGCTTTTGGCCAATGAATGGGCGGCCAAGGGCATCAATGTGAATGCTATCGCGCCCGGTTATATCGAGACCAATAACACTGAAGCGCTGCGCAATGATCCGGACCGGTCGGCATCGATCTTGGGGCGTATTCCAGCAGGTCGTTGGGGTGTGTCGTCGGACATTGGCGATGCAGCGGTTTTTCTTTTGGCACCGGCTTCCAATTACATGCATGGGGCGACGATCCCCGTGGATGGCGGCTGGCTAGCGAGGTAACGACATGAGCCAACAAGCGTTTTTTGCTCAGCCAAACGTCAGTGAATGGATTGAATTGTCGCCCGGCAATACGCGCCGTGTGCTGATCCATACCGCTGAAATGATGCAGGTCGAATTTGGCTTCGAAAAAGGGGCTGTCGGCGCATTGCATAGTCACCCGCATATTCAGGTGAGCTATGTCGCCGAAGGTTCCTTTGAGGTGACGATCGACGGCAAAACCGAAATCGTGGGGCAGGGGGGCAGCTTTATTGTGCCTTCTGGCTTGGTGCACGGCGTCGTCGCGCTTGAGAAGGGGCGGCTGGTTGATGTGTTCACGCCGCACCGCGCTGATTTTCTGTAAGCGATCCGCTGTGAACACTTGTGCCAAAACGATGGGTGAGACAGAGGACATGCGGTCCCGTACAGTGGCCGCAGATTCTTCCGTCCCCCCACAGGCTGGCCATGCTGCTTATTGCATTCTATATCGCCATTACCGCCGAAGCCATGACAGCGGCGCTCGCTGCGGGTCGTCGGAACATGGATTGGTTTGGCGTGTGCCTCATCGCCTGTGTCACCGCGCTTGGCGGGGGCAGCATGCGGGACGTTCTAATCGGCCACTATCCACTCACCTGGGTCGCGAACCCTTATTTGCTGCTACTGGTGTGTGGGGCAGCTTTGCTGACCATCCCATTGGCGCGCGTCGTCGATCGGTTGAAGTGGCCCTTCCTGGCGCTCGACGCGTTCGGTCTGGTGGTCTTTTCGATCATTGGCTGCAACATTGCGATGGAACTCGACCTGCATCCGATGATCATCATCGTCTCGGGTATCATCACCGGGATCGTGGGCGGTATTCTGCGCGACGTGCTGTGCAACGATATTCCACTGGTGTTCCAAGGCGAGCTTTATGCGACCGTTTCGCTGATCACGGGCGCGCTCTACTATGCCGGGCTCATGCTGAACTTCTCACCGGATCTGACAGCGGCGGTCGCCATCGCGGTGGGCTTTACGCTGCGTATGCTGGCTTTGACCTTGAAATGGGAAATGCCGCGCTTCGTGTACGACAGGCAAATGCGCAAGTAGCGCAGCGCAACCGAGCGACCAGCGCTCGTTCATTACCATCACATATCGAGCCAGATCCCCGCGCGCGGCAGCATCCGCACGCGGGTGTTTGTGCGCGCCTATCACATTCAAGAACAATCGAATTTATGGAGCCTTAAGTGCGACAGACATGGAGATGGTTTGGTCCGAAGGATTTGACCAGCATCGATGACATCACCCAAGCTGGCGCCGAAGGCGTGGTCAGTGCGCTGCACCACGTTCCCAATGGTGTCGTCTGGACGAAGGAAGAGATCGCCAAACGCCATTCGGAAATTTCTACGCGTAAGGACGGTTCTGCTTCCGGGCTCACTTGGGATGTAGTCGAAAGTCTTCCTGTTACCGAGGACATGAAAAAGCAGAAGGGCGATTGGCGGGAGCATATCGCCAATTACAAAATCTCGATGCGCAACCTCGCTGACAGCGGCATTGAGACGATTTGCTACAATTTCATGCCGGTTCTGGATTGGACGAGGACCGATCTGCGCTGGCAGGTTGCGCATGGCGGCTCCTGCATGCGTTTCGATATCGCCGATTTTGCCGCTTTTGATATTCATATCCTCAAGCGCCCTGGCGCACCGGCGGACTTCACCAATGCCATTGCCGATGAGGCAGGGCGTCGGTTTGAAGCGATGTCGGAAGACGACAAGAAGCAGCTCGCACGCAACGTCACCATGGGCCTGCCAGGCTCAACGGAGTCGATGTCGCTCGAAGACGTACAAGCGCACCTCAATGAATATGGTGCGATCAGTCGCGATCAGCTCCGCCAGCACTTTATCCACTTCCTTGAAGAAGTGGTGCCAACAGCGGAAGACCTCGGCTTACGGCTGTGCTGCCATCCTGATGATCCGCCGTTCGCTTTGCTCGGCTTGCCACGCATTATGTCGACGGCTGAGGACTACAAATACATTCTCGACGCGGTGGATAGCCCAGCGAATGGCATGACGTTCTGTACGGGGTCCCTAGGGGCGCGTCCTGACAATGATCTGCCAGCCATCGTTGAGCAATTCGCCGGAAAAATCCACTTCCTGCACCTGCGTAACGTCAAGCGTGACAATGACGACATCATGGGCTCGTTCTATGAGGCCGAGCATTTGGGGGGCGATACGGACATGGTTGCGGTTATCGCGGCTGTGATCAAGGAAGAGCGCCGCCGCAAGGCTGTGGGTCGCAAGGATTGGCAGATCCCGATGCGTCCGGATCATGGTCAGGATATTTTGGACGACCTCGGTCGCCGGGCGCAGCCGGGCTATCCCACTATTGGTCGTATGAAGGGCTTGGCGGAGCTGCGTGGCGTGTTCACGGCGCTGGAGCACGGCGCGTTCGGGCTTAAGTAAGCCGATAAGCGCTAGGAATAAGAAAGGGCTGGATCATCGATCCAGCCCTTTGTGTTTAGTCTTCGAGAAGGTAACCGCCAGCGCGGCTGGGGAGGACTTCCTTGCCCACGATCTTGGCGATGGAGGCACCTGCTGGCACATACTTGGCCATGACGCGGGACAGCACAAAGCCATCAGCACTGGTGGTGATTGGCGTGCGGGCGATAAAGGCCTCGGGGCCGTCCATGGCGATGAGATCGGCGATCACGTCGCCCTTCTTGACCTCGTCACCCAGCTCGACGCGATAGGCGAGAAGGCCCGGGCGGTCTGTGCGCAGAACCTCTGTCGCTTCAAACGGCACGAAAGGGGGTGCTGGGGTGGCGGGATCAACAGTGTCGCTGATCAAGCCGCGATCACAGAAGAAGCTATAAAGACCATTAGCGTCCTTGCTACCGATGTGATCGAACACGTCGGCTTGGCCGCGATATTCGAGGGTCGCGGTTTCAGCGGCCATCGGGATCGGCAGGCCTGGATTGGCGGCCTGTGCCTTACGATAAAGGTTCGGCAGCACTTCGTCGAAAGAGCCGCCGCCGCTGTCTTCAGCGGTCAGCGTTGCCGCCACACCCATACGATTTGCCAAAGCTTGAAGGCCGGTCATCTCGGGGGAGGTGAAGATGTGTTGGAGACTATCGTCATCGCAATGCAGGTCGAGCACGATGTCAGCGTCATGCGCGGACTTCATGACCAGAACCCGCAGCTTCTGGTTTGCGGTGAGTGGGATCTGGCTGTCGAGCCATTCACCAACTGCAGCACGCAAAGTTTTGACGTTCTCAGCGCCGCTCGTTCCGAGCTTGCCAGCGACTTTGTCCGCAATCGCCGGATAAAGGTCTGGCCAACGGCGGTTGAAGTTGATGCCACTGCCGAGATCATAGCGACCGATGTGACGGCGCAGGACGCGCGTGTCGAGACCGAGCGGATTGACCGACGGGAAAATTACAAAGCGTGCGTTGAGCTTTCCGTTGGCGTCAGCATCACGCAGCATGGGCAGCAGGTGATGGAGCGCCATGGTGCCGGGCTGTTCATCGGCATGCATGGCCGCTTGAAGATGCACCTTGGTCTCGGCGGTTTCAGGACCGACGGTGTACCAATAAAGCGTGGTTGAGTGGCCAGGCGCATCGCCGGCCACGACTGTGGAGTGCTGCTGGAAAGTCATGTTCTTAGCGGAACCATTTGGGCGCAAAACGAAGGCCCGGCTGGGAGGGGAGGTGGCGCATGAGGCGCTGATAAATCACGCCAAAGATGGCGAAGATAACCAGCGAGACAGCGAGGAAGATAACGGCTGCTGCCGAAAAATGGAGGAAGGCGTTGAAGTCGCGTTCGACAAAATCCTTGGCGGTGAGCATGAGCTCACGCTGACCGCTCAGCACAGGCACGGCGAAATAGACAATGGCTGTCGCGTGGAACAGGAACACCACTTCATTGGTATATGCGGGCCAAGCGAAGCGGATCATGTTCGGCCATATGACGCGACGGAACTGCTGGGAACGGCTCATGCCATAAGCGCGCGCGGCTTCAATCGCGCCCTTGGGAACGGCTCGCAAAGCGCCGTAGAAAATCTCGGCGGTGTAAGCAGCGGTGTTGATGGTCAGGACCAGCGGCGCAATAAACAGCGGGTGCAGCACAAAACCGGAAATGCCCAAAGGACGCCAGACGCTCAGGTTCAGTGACAGCGCCAGAGAATAGAACATGAAGAACTGGATGAAGAGCGGCGAACCTCGGAAGGCGTAGATAAAGCCGCGCGACAAATGGTTGATCAGCTTATTGGGGGAGGCTTTTCCAAGTGCGAGAAGCACCGCGAACCCGAAGCCAAGTGGGATCGATGCGGCAGCAAAGTACAGATTGTACAATACAGCCGGGGCCATCACGATCACGTCGTCGATGAATTCCTGGATCATGCTGCCACCTCGCTGAGAATCCCACGACCAGCCTTGCGCATAATCGCTTCAAACACGCGTTCGGAAACCCATGTAACCAGGATGTAGAAGAGGAAGAGGACGAGGTAATACCGCCAGCGCCAATCGTCGTGGACTAACCCTACAGCGGGCAGGAAATTTGGCGCACCCAAACGATCAGCCCAGAGCACGATATCGGCAATCTGCAGGAGCGAGAGCAGCGAGGTTGCTTTGACGAGCAACAGCCAGACGTTCGAGAGGCCGGGCAGGGCATAGACCCACATCTGGCGGACATGCACGCGCCACAACACCTGGCTTGAGGACATGCCAAAGGCACGCGCCGCTTCAAGCTGGCCATGGGGCACGGAGCGCATCGCCCCGTGAATGACGTTGGTCGCGAACGCGCCATAGACGAGGCCAAGGGAAACGCTAGCGAGCAGCAGGTATTCGGTGGTGCCCAGGAACCAGTTAGCTTCCTTACACGGAGGCCAAGGTGCGTTCTGCGCGGCGATCATGTCGGCGCTACACACTTGGGTCGAGATGAACCACTCTACGCCCTGCTCGAACGCGAGCGGGAAGAAGAGGAAGAAGAGGATGTCTGGGACGCCGCGAACGATAGCGGAGTAGGTGGACCCGATCAGACGGAGCGGTAGAAAGCGCGAGCTTTTCAGCGTCGCGCCAGTTAGCCCGAAGACAACAGCAAGCGCCCCACCGAGCAGGGCTGCAATAACGGTAAACTGAAAGCTGGCGTACCAGGTCATGTGCTTACCGTTGGTGAGGTAGGCGACCCAGAATGCAAAGTCTTCGAACATATGGGAATCTCTAAAAGGCCTTTCCCGATGGCGGGAAAGGCCGATGTTGGGCTTTAAGCCTTATTCAGCGAAATATGGGCCGTGGCCTTCAAACCACTTCGCAATGATGGTGTCGACGGTGCCGTTCTTCTTCAGAGCGGTGATCGCGTCATCAACCTTGGTCTTGATTTCGGAGTCCTTGCGGACGCCAGCGCCAACGCCGCCACCGATGAGCACGTTTTCGCCCTTGAATTCGATCGCGCCGCCAGAAGCTGCAACGACTGGTTCAAGATAAGCGCCGTCAGCGAGGATGGTGTCGATGTTGCCTGCAGCAAGATCGGCCATCGCCTGGTCGGCGGTCGCGAAGGTGATGATGGTGTTGTTGGCCGCGTGGTGTTCTTCGGCATAGCCAGCCTGAATGGTGCCGCCCTGAACGCCAACGCGGGCGCCGGAGAGGTTGGCATAATCAAGCTCGGTCGCTGCCATAGCAACATACTTGGACGGATCTGGCGGGAAGTAGTTCTGGGTGAAGTCGATCGTCTTGAGACGCTCTTCAGTGATCGACATGCCAGCCATGATCAGGTCGTAGTTGCCAGCGAGCAGGTTCGGGATGATCGAATCCCAGTCGTTCAGGATCCACTCGCAGGTGAGACCTGCTTCAGCGCAGATTGCATTGCCCAGCTCGATTTCAAAACCGGCAGCATTGCCGTTGTCATCGAGGAAGTTCCAAGGTGCATATGCACCTTCAGTTGCGATACGGACGGTTTCCTGTGCGGAGACCGCGCCGGTCAGCGCAAGTGCGGCAACGGCGGCAAACATAATTTTCTTCATAACGCTCTCTCCTATAATTCTTGGTTTTTGCCTTAAGGCCAATCCTCGTCAGTCGTGGTTCGCTGCGTTGAGGAATTGTTTAAGACGCGCCGACTTGGTTGCACCAAACACCTGATCAGGTGTTCCCTCTTCCTCGATTAGCCCTTGATGCAGGAAGATCACATGGTCGGAAACCGACCGTGCGAAATCCATATCGTGGGTCACAAGGATCATGGTGCGCCCCTCGTCAGCGAGAAGCTTGATCACGCGTAGTACTTCAACACCCAACTCCGGATCGAGAGCCGAGGTGGGTTCGTCAAACAGCATGACGCGCGGGTTGATGCACAGTGCGCGCGCAATTGCAGCGCGTTGTTGTTGGCCGCCAGACAGCTGCGATGGGTAAGCGTCCGCCTTAGCACCGATGCCGACCT
The DNA here is from genome assembly GCF_014127105.1 of Devosia sp. MC521. Lineage (NCBI taxonomy): Bacteria > Pseudomonadati > Pseudomonadota > Alphaproteobacteria > Hyphomicrobiales > Devosiaceae > Devosia > Devosia sp. MC521. The sequence continues at coordinate 2,781,056 of NZ_CP059902.1, read as the reverse complement.
TGTCGAGCATGGCGCGAGCCTCTGCTTCTACTTCGGCGCGCTGACGCTTTTGAACGATCAAAGGGGCTTCCATGACGTTCTCAAGAACAGTCATGTGCGCCCAGAGATTGAAGGACTGGAACACCATGCCCAGTTCCGAACGGATGCGACGGATCTGATTTTCATCGCCGATACGGCGCGCATGGCCGTTGCCCACCAGTGAAATGACTTCACCACCAATGGCAACGTCACCTTGATTGGGCACTTCAAGCATATTGATGCAGCGCAGAAGCGTCGATTTGCCAGAGCCGGACGAGCCGATCAACGAGATGACCTGACCTTCATTCGCGGTGAACGAAACGCCTTTTAAGACCTCAAGTTCACCAAAGGACTTATGGATATTCCGCAGTTCGACAACGACATTTGCCCCGTTCACAACGGGTTCGGCTTGACTCATACTGACCTTAGCCCCCGAAAGAGCCTTCCTGCTGACCGGTGATTGCTATTTTTGAAGGCACGCAATCTTGACCATTTGGTAGAAAACCAGAAGTCGGTGAGATAGCAAGTGAAAAAGGGTTCTTTACCCAAAGACGGTGTAGATCGGGGGTAGCGTTGTTCTTCCTGCTATCAAAGATTTTTTGGCTCATCGCTCAGCCATTAAGCATTATTTTGATACTCTTAGTCGCAGCGATGGTCGGCACCTTCTTCCATAAGCGAAGGATGGCATTGAGCTTTATCGCCTCCGCGGTTGTATTCACGCTGGTTGCCGGTTTCTCGAACTTTGGTGCGGTTTTAATTGCGCCGTTGGAAAATAGATTCGAGCGGGCAGCGCTTCCGGACGATCTCAACACAATCCTTGTTTTGGGTGGCTCTACCTATGGGCGGATCAGCGCGGCGCGGGGCGTTTCGGAGCTGAATAGCGCTGGGGATCGGTTTATCGAAGCTGTGACCCTAGCGCAGCGTTTCCCTCAGGCTCAGATCGTCTTTAGCGGCGGGTCCGGGTTGATTGTAGCCGAAACCGAAACAGAGGCGGAATCGGCCGAACGGATATTCGTTCAGCTCGGAATTGATCGATCGCGGCTTATTTTAGAAGGTGAGTCCCGGAACACGGCGGAAAACGCTGCGTTCACCGCAGACCAGCTTAAGAACAGCCGGGGCATCGCGCTGGTCACTTCAGCCTTTCACATGCCGCGATCTGTCGGTCTATTTCGCGCGGAAGGCATAGAGGTGCTTGCTTGGCCGACCGACTATAGGAGTCCCGGCAATGAGAGTTTTGGGTTGGACCTGGCAAATCCGCTCCTCAACCTTGAGGTTCTTACCGTTGCCATGCGCGAATGGATTGGCCTTGTGGCCTACAAGGTTACAGGAAGAATTGGGGATATCCTGCCTGCGCCAAGGCAATAAAAAAAGCGGTGCCGGAGCACCGCTTTCTGAGATTAGGTTTTACGGCGCATCAGGCCGATGACCAGCGATATGACGAGGAAGGCCAAGAACAGGAAGAACAGAATCTGCGCGATGCCCGCAGAGGCGCCTGCAATGCCGCCGAAGCCGAGCACGCCAGCGATAAGAGCGATAACGAGGAATACGAGAGCGTAGTACAGCATCTCAATCTCCAAAGTTTGAATTGAAATATAAACTGTTCCGCAGCTCTTCGAGTTCCGTTCGACAAAGAAAAAGGCCGGTAAGAACCGGCCTTCTGATTTAGATTTGATTTTGCAGTTCATGCTGCCGCCCGGGAACCTTCGTCAAAGAATAGGGCCTGACTGATCAACGCCTTGACCATGTCTGGGTTGAACGGCTTGGTAACGAGGAAGGTCGGCTCCGGACGTTCACCTGTGAGCAGCCGTTCTGGGAAGGCTGTGATGAAAATGACCGGCACGGACGCAGCGTTGAGAATGTCATTTACCGCATCAATGCCCGAGCTTCCGTCAGCAAGCTGAATGTCGGCTAGGATCATTCGTGGCTTGGTGTCATTGAACATCGCCACAGCTTCTTTGTGGGTGCGGGCAATGCTAACTACCTTATGGCCGAGGCTTTCGACCATCTGCTCAATGTCCATTGCGATGAGCGGTTCATCTTCAATGATCATAATTTCGGTCGCGACCTGACGGGAGATGTCGGTCGAGGCTTCGCGCAGGAGAACTGTGAACTCTTCAGCGCTCACATCAAGAATTTCTGCAGCCTGATCATTGGTGAAACCTTCGACTGCAACCAGCAAAAATGCCTGGCGCGGGCGCGGGGCCAAATTGGCAAGGTTAGACGCCGCACGCTGCTCCCAAATGAAACTGGAAACAGGCGATGGGATCGTAATGGCAGAGGAGGAGAACAAGGCCGAGAAGAGTTTGTAGATCGCTATGCGATCGCTAGACGCTTCTGGAAATAGGCTAATATCGGCAATCAGAGTTTCTAGAGTAGCGGCGACATAGGCGTCGCCAGAAGTTTGTGAGCCAGTCACTGCGCGCGAAAAACGACGGAGGTAGGGCAGGTGCGGCGCAATCCGCATAGATAGTGACATAGAAAATAGCTCCCCAGTGACGCTCGTGCAATCTTGCACTTTATCCTTAACGACCACGATAAAGGAAAGTTCCGATGTACTGGAACTTTTGCCCTATGTGTGCATTGGTAACTGTTAAATAGAGTAGTGCAAGACTGAACGGTCGGGTGAATGACAAAGGATAATCGTGTGACTCAGCCGAACATGCGAAAGCATGAGGGGCGGGTAGACGACGGGTTGGGGCCGAATTCCGATATTGGTTCGCGTTTGCGTGCTCTTTATGGAGCAGTGCAGGACGAGGGGGTTCCTGACCAACTTCTAGATTTACTAGAAAAACTTGATGAGGCCGAAAGGGCTCAAGCTGCTAGTGCCCAAACGGGTGGGGAGTAACCTCATGGCAGCCGAGACTCCCTCGTTTAAGAGAGAAATGCTGGCGACCTTGCCCAGTCTTCGCGCGTTTGCTGTGTCTTTGACCGGCAAGCACGACAAGGCTGATGACCTGGTGCAGGATACCGTTATGAAAGCGTGGGCGAAGCAGTCCAGCTTTGAGATGGGCACCAATATCAAGGCATGGCTTTTCACCATTCTTCGCAATGAGTTTTATAGCCAGATGCGCAAGCGCGGCCGCGAGGTGCAAGATAGCGACGGTGCTTTTACCGAACGACTATCGGTGCATCCTTCGCAGTATGGCTCCATGGATCTTGAGGATTTCAAGAAGGCGCTAGCGCAGCTGCCAGATGATCAGCGTGAAGCGGTTATTCTGATCGGTGCTTCGGGCTTCTCCTACGAAGAAGCGGCAGCCATCTGTGATTGCGCGGTGGGAACCATGAAGAGCCGGGTCTCCAGAGCACGGTCGCGCCTCACTGATATTCTCAAAGTCAGCGGCGAGTCTGACTATGGTCCGGATGCTGTTTCAGCGCAGGTGACATCAGGAAACCACTCGTTCTAGGGGGGAGTGAGGCACCTATTGCCATCTCTCTCGCCCTGAGCCTCAATACTGCCATTGATGTGATGCAAGGCCGTCTTGATGTCGGCCTTGGGCGGGGCAGTGGATTTGAATATCGGATCGGGGCCTTTGACGATGGAAACCAAGTCGGCAGAGACGAGACCCATGTTGCGCCCGCAAATGCGCAGGGTCGCTATTTGGTCGTCTTTGGCCTTGGTGTGCTTGGGCGTTGTGACGTCACTGCTTTTGCTGCGTGGCTTCGAGCGTCAGCTTGAAGATGTCACCAAGACCTTCGCTGTGCGGACATCTGCTAGTCAATTGAGCCAATCGCTTGTTGAGGCGGAAGCGAACCAGCGTGGCTATCTGCTCACCGGCGATGAGCAATTTTATCAGGCGTATCAATCCGCTATCGCTGGCATTAGTGACGATGCCGACACTCTACTGACCATGACAGAAGACGACCGCGCCCAACACGCGCGGCTTGAGGGCATTACGGGTTCCTTCGTGGGTAAGCTCGCCGAGATGCAGCGGGTTGTCGAACTCGCGCGGCTGAATGAAGGCGGGCAAGCGCTCAATCTTTTGGAGACTGGGCTCGGTGCGCGGTTGATGAGTGAAGTCACTCAGACGCTGGCGGACTTTGTGGCCGAAGAAGACGAAAAGCTCGCACAGAGAAACGAGGCGATCCGTCAGACAAGAAGCCTATCCGCTTTCGCGATGATCGCCGCAGTGTTCGCCTCCGTGGTGTTGGCCTATTCGTTACTGGCGCGCACGCAGCGCCAGGTGAGCCTCTTGGCGATGGAACGGCATGGCCTGAAATCGCAGAACGAATTGCTCGAGTCCGAGGTCGCGGAACGAACAAAGGTTATCGAAGAGGCTAAAACTCTTGCTGAAAAGGAACGGGAACGCGTCGAGACGCTTCTGCAGGATATGAACCATCGTATCGGCAATTCCTTGGCAACGGTCTCGTCTCTCCTCGCTTTGCAGGCAATGCGCTCTAACTCCGATAAGGTGAAGACTGCGCTTGAGGCAGCGCGTCAACGCGTCCACGCCATCGCTTCCGCACATAGGCGTTTGCGACTGGGTGACGATCTTGAAACCACGAGCGCGGCTGAGTTTTTGGGTGCGGTGGTCGAGGACATCGCCGGCACCCAAGCGGACAGTGGGCGTGTCAGCATTTCCGCTGAAATTGAACCCATCGAGGTTGGTGCGCGAGATGCAACGACCTTGGGCATCCTCGTCGGCGAATTGATTACCAACGCGCTCAAGCATGCGTTTCCCAATGGCCAGAGCGGGGCCATCATCGTCAAGCTTTACAAGGGTGATGATGGGATTGCCGTTCTTGACGTCGAGGACAATGGTGCGGGGCTGCAGAATGAAACGAGCGATGAGGGGCTTGGATCGGTTATCGTCAAGCAGCTCTCCAATCAGTTTGGCGGGGAACCGAAGTACATACGCCGCGATACCGGTGGTCTGACCGTGCGTATCACCATGCCGCAGCTGGGGCAGTTGCTCCACGGTCACGAGGCCTAGATTGCGCTTCCGCATGATCCTCAACCGGGATGGTGGAACGCTGAAAACCACAGACCTTGACGCTTTCACCGCGCTGGCGACGACCAGTTTTGAGGCGGAAGGGCACAAGCTCGAGTGTGTGCAGGTCCGTGGCAATGAGGTCGAGGCAGCATTGCAGGCGGCCGCAGAGGACGATGGGGTGGACGGCATTATAGCCGGTGGTGGCGATGGAACGATCTCCGTCGCCGCAGCTGTGGCCTACCACTGCGGCAAGCCGCTGGGTGTTCTGCCAGCGGGGACAATGAACATGTTCGCGCGCGCCATAGGTGGGCCGATGGACCTGACGGCGGCGATTAGCGCTTTGGCTGCGGGGCGCATAGCCCATGTCGACGTCGCAACGGCCAATGGCCGACCGTTCGTCTTTCAGTTTGGTGTCGGCGTTCATGCACGGCTGGTGCGGATCCGTAATTCGATGACCTATCATGGCCGGATCGGCAAAATGCTGGCGAGTCTGCGCGCGGTGTTTTCTTCAATGGTGAACCCGCCGCGCTTTGCGGTTGAAATCGAAACGGCGCAGGGCTTGGTGTCCCAGCATAGCTCTGGCTTGGCCGTCTCCAACAACCCGGTTGGTGCTGGTGGATTGCCGGTGGCAGCGCGGCTCGATAGCGGCAAGCTCGGCGTCTATGTGGCTGGTGCCCTGACATCCAACGCGCTGTTGGGGCTCGTGAAAGATATCGTCACCGGACAATGGCGGGACAATCCATCGGTCACGGAGATTGAGGCGCGCAAGGTCGTGCTGACGTTTCCCAAGCGCAAACGCGGCGTGTTCGCCGTGATCGATGGGGAATTGATACCGCTGGAAGAGAAGGTGGTGCTCGAATTAAAACCACTGTCTCTGGCAATTGTTCAGCCAGCGACAGTGGTTTGAGACGGTTACTCTCGGTTCCGCAGCAGAGCTAGGGTACCGATAATAGCAGCAGGCAGTGCAAGCTTAGCCGCCATTGGTGCGCGCAGGATCATCGGCACAGCGGTGAGCGCTGCTGTGGTGATGAAGGCACCAGTTTCACTGGACCGCCGACGCTGAGCGACCTTGCGCTTTTGCTGGTTCTTTCCAATCTGAGCGCCGAGCAATAGCGCCACTGCAAGCAGGACAAATAGGCCAGCGAGCAGGAGGGCGGCCATCAGCGGGCTAAAGAGATCAGCAAGCGCCAGATAGGCTGCGACAAGCAGGAAGACGATAGCAATGGTCGAGAACAGGCCCAGCAGCCCATAAACGATTGCTGCCGCCTTTGCCTTGTCGGCAATGTTCTCTACCTCTAAGCCGAGTAGCGCCGCGAGGGGCGCTATCAGACCCATAAGGCTTACCGTGTCAGAAGGGCGAGGACGAAGCCAATACCCACTGCAGTCGCAACCGAGGTCAGTGGCTTTTCACGAATGGTGTCCTTGAGCTGCTTTTCATACTGCTCAGCCTGACCCTGGGCTTCGCCGATCAGGTCCTGGCCTTTGGCCTTGAGGTGTTCAAGTTCATTGGCTGCAGCGTCTTTAACTTCGTTTAGCTTGCCCTTGGCTTCTTCAGTCTTGCTGTTTGCCAGTTTACCAACAGTGTCCGTGATCGACTTAATGTCTTCGCGCAGTTGTGAAATCTGAAGCTCTAGTTCTGCTTCGCGCGTTGTGCTTTTCGCTTTGGCCGCTGCGGTGGTTACGTCTGAAATTGCCATAAATAATACTCCACTATGTGTGTGTACTAAACGCGAATGCTGGGTGTGGGTTCCGAAGGGGCCAATAAAGAATGATCCCGGCAAGACCGTTAGGTCGCCGGGATCATGGGCAAGACGGGCGGGGGCAATGCCGTCTTGCAACGGGCGGGCTCAAAGAGCCTGAGGGAAGTCTGCCCGTTTTTCGGTGTTCTCAGCTAAATTCGTCCCATCAGCAGCAGGATGATCACGACGACCAAAATCACGCCCAGAATGCCGGACGGGAAATAGCCAAAGTTACGCGAGTAGCCCCAATTGGGCAGTGCGCCGACCAGAAGCAAGATGAGAATAATAAGAAGTATGGTGCCTAGTGTCATAAGACCCTCCTAAGTGGCGCGAACGTAGCTCTGACCCTAGAGCAGCGCGACCAGCAAAATCGCGGCGACGACTAGGATGAGCGACGCCGGAAGAAGCGCGAAGGCAACGCTTTCAAGGCGGGATGGTTTCTCCGAAATATCGGAAGACCAGACTGCGGTGGTGCGACCAGCATCTTCGAGGGATTTGAGTTCGATATTCTGCATGATCGTATCTCCATAAACCGGCTTGTGGGGTACAAGACGGCTGCAGGGAGAACGAGACATAGCGAAATTAGTTCCGCTAATGTTTCCGGCGCATAGGCCTTATGCGTAGGCATCCAGCTCGGCGCGATGCGCGAGCATTTTCAAGAAGATATCGTAGTCGCGAGAAAATGCGATTTCGTCCTTGCGGTGGGGTGTGTGGGCGGTGTCGCCTTGGTGCATCGCAATGGTCGCTTGCGCCAGGCCATCATATAGCCCGGCGGCATTTGCGGCGGCCATGGCCATGCCCAAGAGCGTTGCGTCTGGAGTGTTGGGCTCGATCACTGTGCAGCCGGTCGCCTCAGCGTAAAGCTCCATCAATAGTGGATTTTTGGTGTGACCGCCGATGACGTGGATCGTGTCAATCGCATAGGGGCCGGTGTTGATGGCGTCGAGAATGTGACGAATGCCTAGGGCTATGCCAACACATGTCCGCCAGTAAAGGCGGCAGAGGCTATCAAAGTCACTATCGAGGGTTAGCCCAGAAATGACGCCCAAAGCATTTGGGTTTGCTAGGGGTGAACGATTGCCATGGAAATCGGGGACGACGTGAAGGCGCTTGGCCAAGTTGGAGCCCTCGATGGCGCGCAACTGCTGAACGCGATCAATAATGTCGCGATGACGCTCGGCTGTGGGGTCGCCGCCCGCAGCGTGCCAACGGACAATGTGATCGAGCAGGGCGCCGGAGGCCGATTGCCCACCTTCCATTTGCCAGTAGCCGCCTAGGATTGTTCCATGGTGAGGCCCCCAAACGCCCGGCGTGGGCGCGCGGTCGGGTGCCATGGTCATCACGCAACTTGAGGTGCCCGCAATTAGGGCGCAGTGGCGATTGAGGTCGAGTGGGGTACTGGTCAGCGGGCCAAGAGTGGCCAGCGCGCCTGAATAGGCATCAACGACGCCTGCGCCGACGTGGCATTTCGTGGTTAAGCCGAGCTCCGTCGCAGCCTTAGAGGTCAAGGGGCCCAGATCGCCCCCGACAGGGGTAGGATGCGGCGGGATGCTGGTGCGATCGACGATATCCTCGAGGCCGATTTGTTCAAAAAAGTCGTGCTGCCAGCCCGCGCCATCTCCGGATTGATAGGTCCATTTGGTGGCAAGGGTGCAGAGCGAGCGCTGATTTGAGCCAGTGGCCTTCCAAGAGAGAAAGTCTGCCAAATCAAAGATCTGTTTGGCGCGTGACCAAGATTGGGGCAGGTGACGCTTGAGCCACATCAGCTTCGGTACTTCCATTTCCGGCGACATCACGCCGCCGATGGAGGAGAGCACGCGGTGGCCCGTGCGGGTGCATTCTTCAGCCTCGGCAATGGCGCGATGGTCGAGCCAGACAATAGTATCCCAACGCGCGTTGCCATCAGGGGAAACCGTAACTGGCACGCCGTCTGCATCCCGGACGACCAGCGAACAGGTGGCATCGAAAGCGATGCCGACGACTGCGGCAGGATCGGCTTTGGCGTGATTGAGAATTGCCCTCACGGCCTGGCAGACAGTGGACCAAATTTCTTCGCTATCATGTTCTGCGTGATGGGCATCTGAGCGCCGCATCGAGATGGGGACTTCGTGGCGCGATAAAAGCTTGCCTGCTTTGTCGAAAAGCCCGGCGCGGGCGCTGCCTGTGCCGACATCGACGCCAATCAGAAGATCCTGTGACACGCCTTACCCTCCGCTCCATCCGGCGCGGACCATAGCCCACGATAGGGTGTGGGGCTAGGCAGGAGCGTTAGCGCAGAGTTTGAGAAATCTTCTGTCGCTCAGAGGCTTATCGGGGCAGGTCGGTCTGGGTGGGGCGTAGATTGGTCATGCTGGCAAGCGCGGCGCGGATGTCGGATTCGGTGTCCTTGAGATGGACACGCATGGCTTCACCGGCCGCGCGCCCATTGCCGGATCGAATGGCGTCGAGAATGAGCTGGTGGGCATTTATCGTGTCTTGGATCGTGTGGCCGCGCGCGGCCTGGCCGTGACGGCTGATGCGAACGCCATTGCGCAGGGGACCGGACATGGCCTCGAACAGATAGCCTAAAACGCGATTGCCACTGGCGAGGGCAATGGCCTCGTGAAAGGCAATGTCCGCGTTATGAAAATCGGCTTCTGCGTCCGGACTGTCGGAGGCGGCAGACTGGCGCATGCGCTCCAAAGTGGTTTCGATTGCGGTCAGCCCGGCGCGGTTGACGCGCTTGGCAGCAAGAGTGGCGGATTGCATTTCTAGCGAGAAACGCACCTCGACGAGGTCGAAAAGCCCCTTGCTATCATTGTGCAATATGGCTGTGAGGAAATCAGCGAAGACCGAACCATCTGGCTCGCGCACAACCGCGCGCCGTCCTCGCGCCAAGTCCAGCAGGCCGCGGCCGGCCAAGAGTTTGACCGCCTCGCGGATGGTGAGGCGCGACACGCCATAACGTGTTGCTAACTCGGCTTCGCTGGGCAGGCTCGCGCCGGGCACCATCTGCGTCAGGATCATGTCTGCCAGATCGCGAGCGACCGAATCTGCGGCGCTGACAGTGGCATCGCTCGGCGCGGGCGATGGCGCGTTATTATCAAACATATCAGATACCTTTGATCTGTTTCACATCCTGACTACCGTATAATCTGGCTATGACCGCGGCAGAACCCGGACGTTAGTCTGAGAATTTCTTCCGATCAAGCAAGCGTTCCAATTTTCTTCTGGGTTCGAAAAAATATTCTGAAGGGCGTGTGGGGACTTTACAGAAGCTATCAGATTGCACTAGCTTTCCGGTCATGAGCAGAGGAGGGCTCAACAGGCGCATGTCGCCTGCACCGGAGGAATTCATTGGCACCGTGGTTTGCGTTGGACGCAGGCCCCCGTTTGCGCGCTGACTGGCGCGCGGGATGCTTTTGCATGGCGAGGAGCCGGCAAAGCTGCGCCAGAAATCATCCGGCTCCTAAGTCGTGACCATAAACAGTCATCTCGAAAATTAGGGAGTCGAGACGTGAAGGTTCGTAACTCAATTCTGGCACTCGTTGGTGCTGCTGTTCTTTCGACCACTGCGCTGTCGGGCGTTTTCGCTCAGGACAAGGGCTCGGTTGGTATCGCTATGCCGACCCAGTCGTCTTTGCGCTGGATCTCGGACGGCAATGAACTCAAGGGTGCGCTTGAAGGCATGGGCTACACCGTCGATCTGCAATACGCAGAAGACGATATCCCGAACCAGCTCGCGCAGATCGAAAACATGGTCACCAAGGGCGTGGACGCTCTGGTTATCGCTTCGATCGACGGCACCACGCTTTCCGCTGTTCTGCAGCAGGCTGCTGATCAGGGCGTCAAGGTTGTTGCCTATGACCGCCTGATCCGCGAAAGCGGCAATGTCGACTACTACACCACTTTCGACAACTTCCAGGTTGGTGTTTTGCAGGCGAACAGCCTTGTAAAGGGCCTCGAAGAACGCTTCGCAGACCAGAAGCCTTGGAACGTTGAACTGTTCGGCGGCTCGCCAGACGACAACAACGCTTTCTTCTTCTACGACGGCGCAATGTCTGTTCTGCAGCCACTGATCGACAGCGGTGACGTTGTCGTTAAGTCCGGCCAGCAGGGCATGGACGTTGTCGGTACCCTGCGTTGGGACGGTGCTGTTGCACAGGCTCGCATGGACAACATCCTGTCGGCTAATTACTCCGATGGCTCGATCGTACACGGCGTTCTGGCACCATACGATGGTCTGTCGCGCGGTATCATCTCCTCGCTCCGTGGCGTTGGCTATGGCTCTGGCGACCTGAAGTGGCCAATCGTGACCGGTCAGGACGCTGAAGTTCCTTCGGTTAAGGCGATCATCGCTGGCGAACAGTACTCGACCATTTTCAAGGACACCCGCGAACTGGCTCAGTACACCGCGCAGCTCCTCGACACCGTTATCGGCGGCAGCGAGCCAACAGGCCTCGACACCACCACCTATGACAACGGCGTCAAGGTTGTGCCTTCGATCCTGCTGACCCCATACGAAGTTGACGCGAACAACTACGAAGAACGCGTTATCGCTTCCGGTTACATCAAGGCCGAAGAACTCCAGTAAGCTTTAAACGGATGGAAAGGCCCGGCTTTAGCCGGGCCTTTTCGATCCTTGTGAGCGAGCGAAGAGAGGCGGAGCCTTAGGGCCCCGCCATATGACTTGGCACAGCACTGGCGTCTGGCGGGGCGCTGTGGCTCTAAATCATAGGGTCAGCATGACCAAAACTATTCTGGAGATGCGCAGCATCACCAAGACATTCCCGGGTGTGAAGGCGCTACAGGACGTCAATCTGGACGTTCGTGAAGGCGAAATTCACGCCATCTGCGGGGAAAATGGGGCCGGTAAATCCACCCTGATGAAGGTTTTGAGCGGGGTCTATCCGCATGGCTCATACGAAGGCCAGATCATCTATCAGGGGCAGGAACAGCAATTTCGGTCCATCCGCGACAGCGAACACAAGGGCATTGTGATCATTCACCAAGAGCTTGCTCTGGTGCCCCTTCTGTCCATCGCAGAGAATATTTTCCTCGGCAATGAAGTGGCCAAGAGCGGCGTTATCGACTGGGATGAAACCCGCGATGGCGCGCGTAAACTGCTTGGCATGGTCGGCCTATCGGAAGACCCGGACACGCTGATCACCAATATGGGCGTGGGCAAGCAGCAGCTGGTGGAAATTGCCAAGGCGCTGTCCAAGCGCGTGCAGCTTCTTATCCTTGACGAGCCGACAGCGTCGCTCTCGGAAAAAGACAGCCAGGCACTGCTCGATCTGCTGCTGGAATTCAAAAAGCAGAACATCACCTCCATTATCATCAGCCACAAACTCAATGAGATTTCGCGCGTGGCGGACCGCGTAACGGTTATTCGCGACGGCAAGACCATCGAGACGATGGATACGCAGGATATTACCGAGGACCGGATCATCACCTCCATGGTGGGCCGCTCCCTTGAAGATCGCTATCCGGCCCGGCAGACCCATGCTGGTGAGGTTATTCTCGAAGTTAAAAACTGGAATGCCTATCACCCACAGCATCGGGATCGGCACGTTATCAAGGACGTCAATATCACCCTGCGCAGGGGTGAGGTCGTTGGTATTGCAGGCTTGATGGGTTCGGGCCGTACCGAATTTGCCATGAGCCTCTTTGGTAAGTCCTGGGGGCAGAAAATCTCCGGGCAAGTGACCAAGAACGGCCAGCCCATTGATATTTCGACCGTTGGTCGCGCGATTGCTAGCGGCATCGCCTATGCCACGGAAGACCGCAAAACCTATGGTCTCAACCTCATCGACCATATCAAAAACAACACCACGATTGCCAATTTGGCGGGCGTTTCTCGCCTCGGGGTGATTGACGATCTGGCCGAGCTGGACGCGGCCAATGACTATCGCAAGAAAACCAATATCCGCTCCTCGAGCGTCTATCAGGTGACGGGTAATCTTTCGGGCGGCAACCAGCAGAAGGTTGTGCTGTCCAAATGGCTGTTCGCCAATCCAGACGTGTTGATTTTGGATGAGCCGACCCGCGGCATCGACGTGGGCGCGAAATATGAAATCTACACCATTATCAACCAGCTGGCGTCACAGGGGAAAGCTATCCTCGTGATTTCTTCGGAAATGCCCGAACTGCTGGGGCTCACGGACCGCCTCTACGTGATGAATGAAGGCCGCATCGTTGGCGAAATGCCGACCAGCGAAGCCAGCCAAGAAAAGATCATGCGCTCTATCGTGCGCGCCGAAGGAAAAGCATCATGACCACAGACACCGCACCAACTGGAGCTGCAGCGCCTGCACAGGGCCAAGAGCTGACCCTCGTCGGAGCATTGAAGGCCAATATGCGGGATTACGGCCTGCTGCTGGCGCTGATCCTGATCATGCTTTTCTTCCAATATTTCACCAATGGCGTGCTGTTTAAGCCGGTGAATTTGACCAATATTATCCTCCAGAACAGCTATATCATCGTGATGGCGCTTGGCATGTTGCTGGTGATCGTCGCAGGCCATATCGATCTTTCGGTCGGCTCAGTCTCAGGTTTTGTCGGGGCTTTGGCGGCGATGCTGATGGTGGGATGGAAGTTCCCGCCAGAGTTGGCATTCCTTGCGAACCCGATTGTGGCCGGGGCGATCTGTCTGGTCGTGGGCGCCGCTATCGGCGCGGCACAGGGCTATATTATTGCCTATCACCGCGTTCCGGCATTTATCGTGACGCTGGCGGGCATGCTGATCTTTAAGGGCCTGTCGCTGGCCATTCTCGCGGGTAAGTCGGTTGGTCCGTTCCCTGCAGAATTCCAGATGCTGTCGGCCGGTTTTATCCCTGATCTTATCGGCCCTTTGACCACGCCATTTATCGCCGAGAACGGTAAGCCGGTTGTGCTGCACACCACCACTATGGTGATCGCGATCGTGGCGATTGTGGCGATGATGTTCTTCAGCCTGCGTACGCGGTCGCGTCGCATTGCGCGCGGCTATGTGGTTGAACCCTTTAGCCTCTTCATCATCAAGAATGTTGTGATCGCGGCGCTGGTGCTGTTCTTCGCCTATATGCTGGCGTCCTATCGCGGCCTGCCAAACGTGCTCGTCGTTATGGGTATCCTGATCGCGGGCTTTGTATTCCTGACCAAGAAGTTGACCTTTGGTCGTCGCATTTATGCGATTGGCGGCAACCTCAAGGCCGCAGCGCTTTCGGGCATCAAGACCGAACGCACCACCTTTTACATCTTTGCAATCATGGGGGCTTTGGCGGCTCTGGCCGGCATGATCTATGCCGCGCGTCTCAATTCGGCGACGCCGAAGGCGGGGCAGGGGCTGGAGCTCGACGTGATCGCGGCGGTGTTCATCGGGGGCGCTTCGGCGCTGGGCGGTGTCGGTCAGGTGGCGGGCGCGGTGATCGGTGCCTTCATCATGGGTGTGATGAATAACGGCATGTCGATCATGGGCGTGAACATCGATTGGCAGCAGATGATCAAGGGCGTCGTGCTGCTCGCAGCGGTGTTCTTCGATCTCTACAACAAGAATCGCTCGGCCTGATTTTAGCTGGCGGCGAAGCGTTAGAAACCGGGGCGAGAGTCCCGGTTTTTTGTTGAGTTTTTGGTTGTGGCGTCCATTGGCCCCGATGTGGCTTTTGGCTGGCACTTTTGGGCACGCGGATGGGCGGCAAGTGGGCGCAAAAAGGGCCTCGCGTGGCATGCGCTCATGCCGAAAGATGAGCGATTGCAAGCTCGTTTCGGGCGTGCCTTTGAGGAGGGGTAATGGGCGCTGGTGTTGTTGCAGTGGCGCGGGGACCAGAATAGGGGCTGCAGGGAGCGAGGGGATAGGTTGGTATCGCCGAGAGTGGCGATGCGCGACGGACGCACAGGCAGTTTTTGTTTGCAGAGTGGTTGGGATGGTGCAACTCTGAAGCCGTTGCGTGACTGGCGAAACGATGGAGCACCATCAGGGAGCGCGACCGGGAAACGCCGTTCGCCTGGGCAAATCTTTGGAGGAGGATTTGCCATGCATGTCACTATGCTCATTTACCCCGGACTGACCCAGCTCGATCTGACTGGACCATTTGAAGTTTTTGCACGCGTTCCGGGCGTCACCATTGATCTCGTTTGGAAAGATTTGGAGCCGCTGCGGTGCGGCTCTGGACTGACGCTGACGCCGACCGCGATTTTCGCCGATTGCCAGCGCACCGATGTGTTGTTCGTGCCCGGCGGGCCGGGACAATTGGCGCTGATGGATGACGATACGGTGTTGGCGTTTCTGCGCGAGCGCGCGGAGACAGCGCAATATGTCACCTCGGTTTGCACGGGGTCATTGGTCTTGGCGGCGGCCGGCCTGCTCGCGGGCTATCGACCAACGTGCCATTGGCTGTCACTGGATCAGCTGGCGCTGATGGGCGCTGAGCCGGTGGCGGAGCGTGTCGTGAGTGACCGCAATCGCATTACCGGCGCGGGTGTAACATCGGGGATCGACTTCGCTCTGGCGTTTGTGGCGCGGGTTTTTGGCGAGGACCGCGCGCGCATTATCCAACTCGGCATGGAATATGATCCCGCGCCGCCCTTGTCCGGAGGTTCGCCAAAGACAGCGCGGAGAGCGGACGTAGAGGCGATCATTGAAGGCGCGGGGCCATTTCAGCAGAGACGCGAAGAGGCCGCGCGCAAAGCCGGGGCGCGGCTTGGGGCGCGTTAGTGTTGGTTTTGCGGGAGGCCGTCGGTGATGTCGTAGTAGTCGCCTTTTTCGGCGGTGAAGATGTGTTGCGCCAATTTGGTGTGGGTGGGGCCGTCGAAGGCACCCATGAAGATGCCGATCCAATCGAGATGGACGGGATCAAAGAACAGGGCTGAACCGCAGGTGCCGCAAAAGCCGCGACGGACTTTTTCCGAGGAGTGATACCAGCGCAAATTCTCCTCGCCCGTCACGCTGAGGGCGGATTTGGGCACATCGGTTCCTGCCTCAAAATGCCCTGTCTGCTTGCGGCACTGAATGCAGTGGCAGGCGGTGGGCGGGGCGAGGGGCGCTGAGACTGAAAACTGGATAGCGCCGCAGAGGCAGGAGCCTTTGTGCATGATTTCCCCCTAGGGCTGGACCGTCTGGAAGGTGACGGCGCCCTTGTTCAAAAAGGCTCCTACACTGAAGAGGTGCGGTGCGATTGGGTTGGGTAGGCGCAGATTATCGATGTTGGGAAAGCGTTTGTCGCTATCGTCAAAGGCGCGGTCGATCTGGCTGATGAGGCAGATGATGGCGCTGTGATCTTGCGCTGCGGTTTTGAGTTTTTCCAATTGCGTGCCCAGATCGGGCTTGCTGCGCTGGTGATCAAGGGCCTGCATATAGTCGATGAGGATAAACGAAGGGCGACCGGCTTGGGCGAGGTCGTCAGCAATGGTCTGAGCGCTCACCTCGTCCGAGCAGTTCAGCGCAATGGCGTCGTCCGCTTCCTCAGTGGTGAGGTGATTGCGCAATTCGGCTTCGGTATACTCAAAGCTATAAATTTTGGTCCAGAGCCCGGCGCGCGCTGCGAGGCGGGCCAGGTCGAGGGCGAAGCGGGTTTTGCCCTGGTTGCGGCGTGCCGCAATAAGGGTCAGGTCACCCGGCGACATAAGCGCGAAAAACTGCTCAGGCGGCGTGAGTTGCGGGTTTTGGGCGATCAATAAGGACCAGGGGGCAAATCCGTCTTGTTGGGCAATGGTGTCGAGCGCCACATGCAAGGGAACGGCGTTGTCACGAGACATCGCCTTGGCTTGGCGACGCAGGCGAGAGACGGATTGGGTGAGCTTCATGGTCAAACCTCATGGCTAGAGCGAATGAAGCAACCCCTCCTTATGCAACCGCTCGAGCGATGTGTTTGCTCAAAATTGTGGCCCTACAGGTGGCTGCTTACCCATTGGAGGGGGGCGGCATGGGCGTATGCCGTGCACGAAGATTAGCGGGAAGCTCTCGATTTTGCAAAGTGGCGACCTAACCATTTTCACGCACGTGGGTGGTGAGGGCGGTGAGGAGGGTTGGGAAGGCGTGGGTGGGGAGTTCGTGGCCGGTGTTGGCTAGAACGGTGAGTTTGGCGTGGGGGATGTGATGGGCGAGGGCTTCGCCGCTGGGGAGGGGGAGGAGCGGATCAAGCTTGCCGTGAATGACCAGCGTCGGGACGGCGATGCGCTTATAGGCTCCGGTCCAATCACGCGCCGTGGTGAGGCTGGCGTGGTTGAACATGGAGGGCACGGACGGCGCGTAATCGAGGAGGCGTTCGACATCGGCGCGGGCGAGCGCTGGATCGAAGGGGGCTTTGCCGGTTGAGAGGCGCTGGATTTCGACGAGGAAGGCGATGACGTCTTCCCGGGTGGACCAGTCGAGGTCTGCAAGGCCGCCGAAATGGGCAAAAAATTCGGGCGGCAAGGTGGGCAGTTCGGCTCCATCCCAGCCGAGAGGTTCGGCGGCGATGAGGGTGATGGACGCCAGCTCTGGTGGGGGATTGGTGGCGATCATCTGGGTGATGAAACCGCCCAAGGACATGCCGACGAGATGATAGCGCGTGAGCTTATAAGCGCGGGCGATGGCGAGGACGTCGGTGACGAGGTCTTCGACTGTGTCGGCGGTGGTGCCGAAGGGGCGGGACGTGGAGCGACCGGTGTCGCGGTGGTCAAAGCGGATGACGTAATGACCGGAGGCCGCCAGCGCTTCACACAGTGCATCGGGCCAGCCGAGCTTGGAGGTGGTCGCGCCCATAACGAGCAGGATGGCCGGATGGTCGGGAGACCCGAAACTTTCAGTTTCGAGCGTGATGGCGCCGTTTTGGACGGATTGCATGCGGCCTCCTTGTTTTGGGGCGTCTACGGTTGCCCATAAACGCCCCCAAAGGCAAGAAGGGTTACTCTGCCGGAGTTGGCTCCGGCAGGTCATTGGCTTCGTCTAGCTCGCGCTCAAGACGGGCTTCTTCTTCAACCTTTGGCTTGGAGAAGCGCGCGAGGAGCTTATAGGCGACCGGGGTGAGGTAAAGCGTGGCGACTGACGCAATGGAGAGGCCGCCAACAATCACCCAACCCAAGGCCGCACGGGCTTCGGCACCAGCACCAGTGGCCACGACCAGAGGAACGCCGCCCAAAATGGTGGCGATCATGGTCATCAGAACGGGGCGCAGGCGGATGTTGGAGGCTTCTTCGATCGCCTCGTTGACCGACATGCCACGATCCCGCAGCTGATTGGCGAACTCGACAATGAGAATGCCGTTTTTCGCCATGATGCCGACAATCAGCACCAGACCGATCTGTGCGAAGATGTTCGACGAGCCGCCAGTGAGCTGAATGGAGTAGATGCCAGCAGCGACCCCGAGCGGCACGGTGGTCATGACGATGATGGCGCTCCAGAAGCTTTCAAACTGCGCGGCCAGCACCAGAAGGATGATGATCAGCGCAAAGCCGAAGGTGAGGGCGAGAGCGTTGTTCGCCTGACCCAAGGTTTTGGCTTCTGCCATCGGCAGGATCGACTGGCCGTTTTCGAGAAGCGGGGTGGCGATGCGCTGGAGCTCAGCATAAGCGTCGCCCATCGCAAGCCCATCTTCAAGGCTGGCTGTGACGTTGACAGCGCGGCGCTGTTCTTCACGGCGAAGCGAAGGGGGAACCGGTGCTTCGGTTATGGTGGCGATGGTTGAGATCGGGACGAAACGACCGTCGCCGGTTTTGACGAAGAGGGATTCGAGATCCTTAGGGTCATTGACCGGATTGGTGGTCGAGACCATGCGCACCGAATAGGAGGTGTCGTTGATGAAGATCGAGCCGACTTCGGAGCCGTCGATCATCGCCTGCATGGTGGCGGCGAGGCCATTGATGTCGATGCCCAAGGCATCGGCGCGCTGACGATCGATAGTGAGGGTCAGCTGAGGCTGGGTGGTGTCATAGCCGACGGTGACGCGGCCAAAACGACCATCTTCCTCAAGGGCTTTGGAAATGGTCTGGGCCGTGGCTGCCAGTTCGGCATAGTCGGAACCGGCCACAGCAAATTGCAGGCCGGAACCGCCGCCGCGAATGCCAAGACTATTGCCCTGACGAATGCCACCACGAACGCCGGGAACCTGCGCGAGCAGACCGTTGATCTCCGTTGCGATCTGGGCCTGTGACCGTTCACGATCTTTCCAATCGGCGAGGGTGAGGGTCATGAAGCCGCCATTGCCCCAGCCGGACAGGACGAAGAGCGATGTTGCTTCGCCGCTTTCGAGGTAGGGCGTGAGCATGGCTTCGACCTGACCCAGACGGGTGCGGACGAAATCCAGGCTGGCGGTGTTGGGGGCTGAGACGTTGACCGAAATCATCGAGCGGTCTTCGGGTGGGGTGATTTCCTGACGAAGGCCGGTGAAGACGAAGACGGAGGCGACAGCGAAGAGGGCGGCAATGACAATGACAACCAGCGGGTTGTTCAGCGCCATGCGCAGCGAGCGACGGTAGAAGCCCGCGAGGAGGCCACCCAGCTTGCCAACGGCGCCGTGGGATTTGTGCTCGGACGATTTGAGGAGGCGCGAGGCCACCATGGGCCCCATGGTGAGCGCCACTACCGAGGAGAGCAGCACGGCGATGGCGAGGGTAAAGCCGAACTCGCGGAAGAGGCGGCCGGTCTGACCATCGAGGAAGGAGAGCGGAACAAAGACTGCGGCGAGGGTGAGGGTGGTCGCGACGACGGCGAAGAACACTTCTTGAGTGCCAAGCACGGCGGCGGCGCGGGGGCCAGCGCCCATGTGTTTGCGCCGGACGATGTTTTCGAGAACGACGATGGAGTCGTCCACCACCAGACCCGTGGCGAGCACGAGGGCGAGCAGGGTGAGAATGTTGAGCGAGAAGCCTGCTGCATACATGCCTGCGACCGCGCCGAGAAGGGCGATGGGCATGGAAATGGCGGGCACAATGGTGGCGCGCCAATCGAGCAGGAAGAGGAAGATGATGGCAATGACCACCACTAGCGCCACGATGAGCGCGATTTCAACTTCGTGCAGCGCGCCCTTGATGAAGACGGCTTCGTCGCTGGAAATCTTGACGGTGACGCCTGCGGGCAGGGTTTCGTTGAGCGTTGCAACGGCGGCGTGGACGCCTTCGGAAATGGTGATGGCGTTGGACTGGGCCTGACGCACAATCCCCAGGCCAATGCCGGGACGACCATCGGCGCGGATGGAGGAGGTGCTGGCGGCGGCGTCGAAAACGACGGTGGCGACATCGCCAAGCAGGGTCTTGTTGTTGCCGACGGGGAGCTTTTCGAAGTCCGCGGGGCTTGTGACTTCGGAAATGGCGCGGACGGCGATGTTCTGATTGGGGCCGTTGATGGAGCCGGCCGGGGTGTCGAGCGCGATGGTGGAGACCGCCGCGCGCACGTCGGCGACGGTGAGGCCGCGGCTGGCGAGCTTGATCGGATCGACGTCGATTTCAAAGCTCGAGGTGCGGGTGCCGTACACCTGCACTTCCGCAACGCCATCAACAGCGGCGAGGCGCTCGGAGATGATGTCGTCGACAAGGGTCGAGAGTTCGGCCGTGGTCAGATTGTCGGAGGTGACGGCGAGCTGAATTACCGCCTGTGCGTCGCTATCGGCCTTGAAAATGGTTGGCTCGTTGGCGTCATCGGGCAGATTGCGAACGGCGCGGGAGAGAGCGTCGCGCACGTCGGACGTAGCGGTGTCGAGATTGGTGCTCTCGGAAAATTCGAGCGTGACGCGGCTCTGGCCAACCGAAGAGGACGAGGAAATCGAGGTGACGCCCTGCACGCGGGCGACCGCACCTTCGACAATAGCAGTGATTTCGCGGTCCACCGTTTCGGCGGCAGCGCCGGGGAAGCTGGTGGAGATGGAGAGGACCGGCTGTTCGACACGCGGCAGCTCGCGCACTTCAATGCCCAAAAGCGCGGCTAGGCCCGCGACGACGATGAGGGCATTGATAACGATGGCCAAGACGGGGCGTTTGACGAAAAGGGTGGCGAGTGCGCCGCCCCTCTCATTTTTCTTCTCGATCGACATGGCGTCCCTCCTTAGTTGCTCGGGCGGGTGCCGCTTGGGCGCTCACCGGAGTTTGCGCCATTTGCGGGGCGCTGACCATCGGCGGATGGGGCGGGGCGCTCTTCAGCGCCGGGACCATCGAGCACGGTGACGCGCGCGCCCTCCTGCAGCTGCAGAATGCCTTCGGTGATGATTGGATCGCCCGCTTCAAGATCGCCGCGCACGAGCACGCCATCGCTATTGCGCTGAACGATTTCGGCCATGACCTTTTTGGCTGCGCCGTCTTCAAGGGTCCAGACGTAAGAGCCTTCGGCGGACCAGAGGATGGCGAGCGGATTGACTGCCGGATAGGTTTCGCCGGGGAAGGCGACGGCAACCGAGAAGCTCATGCCTGCGCGCAGGACGCCGTCTGGGTTCGGGATTTCGGCCTGAACCTGAAGCGTGCGGCTGGCGGAGTCGATGCGGCTATCGATAGCGGCGATTTCACCGGTGAAGCTTTTTCCGGGCAAGGCGACTGCGGTGACCGTAACCGGCATGTCGGCACTGAGCTTATCGGCATAGCGCTCTGGCACCCAGAAATCGATGAGGATGGTGCCGGTGTCATCGACGGTGGTCACTTGGGTCTGCGCGTTGACGTAATTGCCCGGTGTGACGCGGATGAGGCCGAGTGTGCCATCAATGGGGGAGGTGATGGTGCGGCGGTCGAGGTTGAGCTTGGCGGTGCGCAGCGCCAATTCGGCATTGTTGGCGGCAAGCTGCGCGGCGGTGAGGGCGGTGCCGGAGACAACATTGGTGGTCGCAAGACCTGTTGTGCGATCGAGCGTTGCCTTGGCATCGGCGGCGGTAAGGGTGGCGCGGTCAAACTCGATCTGCTCGGCGGCAGAATCGATGCGGGCGATGACATCGCCGGCTTTGACCGTTTGTCCGGCGCGGACGAGCACTTCAGCGAGCGTACCTGCGGCCGGGGAAATGACCGTGACCGAGCGGGACGGTGTGCCTTCACCAATGGCCTGAAGGGTGTCGTTGATGGTCGCCATCGTGACCGGGGTGGTGACTACATTAGTGGTGCGGGCGCGGGCGCCGGGACCACCAGGACCACCGGGGCGCGGGCCGCCTTGCGCTGCTGGAGCGCTGCCAGCGGGCGCTGCTTCAGCGCTGGTTTGCGGACCAAAGGGCAGCGA
Source organism: Devosia sp. MC521 (assembly GCF_014127105.1). Lineage (NCBI taxonomy): Bacteria > Pseudomonadati > Pseudomonadota > Alphaproteobacteria > Hyphomicrobiales > Devosiaceae > Devosia > Devosia sp. MC521. The sequence continues at coordinate 2,759,244 of NZ_CP059902.1, read as the reverse complement.
GATGCCGAGCTGCGTCAGCGTCGACGGAGCGCCCGGAACGAAATAAAGCCATGCCAGTCCCGCAATCACGAGGACAACAAAAGATGCCAGAAGCTGCCGGATCAACAAAAACCTCGGTCGTAAGATGGTCATAAGAATGCACGACCCTAACAGTGACGGAAGGAAAGCGGGCATTACAATGCTGTAAGGTGCTGCGAAAAGTCCGTTTGGAGCGGTTAGGGCTCGATCGGGGCATCGGCGCGCGAACCCCATTCGGTCCAAGAGCCATCGTAAATCGCCACCGACTGTGCACCCGCGCGTTGAAGCGCTAGCGTCAGAACCGCTGCTGTGATGCCCGAGCCGCAGCTGGTGATGATCGGCCGATCAAGATCCACACCGCGCTCAGCGAACAGGGTTTTGAGCTCATCGTCGGACCGCAGAATGCCTGCCTCAGTGAGGGTGCCCACGGGGACGTTGATAGCGCCCGGCATGTGGCCGCTGCGCAGACCAGCGCGCGGCTCGGGGACTTCTGCGTTAAAACGAGGGGCAGGGCGGGCGTCGAGGACTTGCGCTTTTTTGTCGGAGAGGCGCGCCAAGACGGTGTCGAAATCGGCAACGGCTTCGGGTTTGAATTGCGGATTGAACACCGCTGGCAGGGCCTGATGCTCGCCAGTTTCGGTTGGGCGCTGTTCGCTCCGCCATTTTGGGCCGCCGCCCTCCAGCATTAAGACGTTTTGGGCGCCGAAAATCTTGAACGTCCACCAGACGCGCGGAGCGCTGAAGAGGCCGGTTTCGTCATAGACGACGATGGTGCTGGTTTCGCTAATGCCTAAAGCGCCGACAGCTTGGGCAAAAGCCTGTGGCGTCGGGAGCATGTGCGGTAAATCAGTGAATTTTTCGGAGATGGCGTCGATGTCGAAGAATACAGCGCCGGGGATGTGGCCTTCGCGGAATTCTGCCTGAGCATCGCGAGACACATTGGGCATGTGCCAGCTGGCGTCGACGATGACGAGGTTGTCGTCTTCTAAATGGGCCGCAAGCCAATCAGTGGTGACAAATGGTGTCTGCACAGCACGCTCCAAGTCTTTTCAGTGTCGTAGCGCGGAAGGCTGATCGACGACAAGGGCAGTTAGCGTGTTGGCGCGGGGCCGGAGCTTTCACGCAGCACGAGTTCGACCGGCCAGACTTCATGCAGGTCGGCTGAAGATTTGCCCGCCAGGATCTGACTGATCAGCTCGGCAATGCGGATACCCGCCTGACGGATGGAGGAGCGCGTCGTGGACATGCTGGGGTACATGTTGTCGGCGTTGAGATAGGGGAAGACGTCATCGTGGGCGATGATGGAGACGTCTTTGCCCAAGGTCAGGCCAGCCTGACGGATGGCGCGGAAGACGCCGAGCGCGGTCATCATCGAGCCGGGCAGGAACGCCGTTGGCGGATTTGGGGCTGCGAGCATGGATTGGGCGATGCGGAAGCCCAATTCGTCGGTGAACGGGGTGTTGACGACCATGTTCGGGTCGCAGGGAATGTTGCGGGCCTTCAGCGCCATGCGGTAGCCCAGCTCGCGGTGCTCGGCAAAGGTCTGCCCCTTGATGCCATTGAGCAGGGCGATGCGCGTGTGGCCGAGATCGAGCAAATGGGTGGTGGCGCGTTCGGTGGCCCCCTGATTGTCGATGTCGAGATAGGCGATGGGCTTACCGATGTCAGTGCGGCCGTGGAGCACGAAGGGCAGGCCAAGTTCCATGAGCAGCTTGGCGCGCTTATCGTGGGTGGTGGGCGAGTGCAGGATGACTGCATCGACCTTTTTGCTGGCTGCCAAACGCCGATAGGCCGCCATTTCTTCTTCAAGACTGTTGACCACAGTCACCAGAATATCTTGGTCGCGATTGGTGACGACGCTGCCGACGCCGGAGATGAACTCCGACATATGAGGCCCGAGAATTTCGGAGGCTGAGGTGACGAGCCCAACGGCGCCGCTGCGGCCCGTCGCCAGGCGCAACGCGCTGGCATTGGGGCGATAGCCCAAGCGATCAGCCGCTTCGGACACGCGCTTGCGCGTTTCCTCATTGACTTCGGGATAGCCATTTAGGGCGCGGCTCACTGTGGTCTGCGAAAGGCCCAGGTGCTCGGCCAGATCTTTAAGTCTCATGGCGTGGTTCGCTTCGAACGCGTCGGTGTCTCAGCTGAGTGCTGATTGTGTACCTTGGCTCTAAAGCAGGCGGGCTCCCTTTGATAGGGACTCCGCGCTTCTCCTCAGATTCCATTCAAAGCGATTTCAAATTTCTGCGCAAGATGGTGTTTGAAACCGATTGGAGCAGATTGCGGTTCGTACCTCAGGTTTGGTGGGTGGCCGAATACTGCGGATTTAAGTGCATGATCTTCTTGGAGGAAAAGTAACGCTCAAGAATGCGTGCTGGAAAATTTGTTAAGTCTTGCTTGACAGTTTTCGGGCCGTCTGGTTCCTTCTCGTCCAAAGCGCTTTGAAAGACGCTACCGGAAACAGGTAACAGCAAAGTCGCTTTGGGAGGAAAAGCAGTACGGCTGGAGTGCGGCTGACTGTCTTTGTCTCCCCCATTTATATTCTCTCGGGAGGACTCCGAATGAATCTAAAGACCCTTATCGCCGGATTGCTGGCGAGTGTGACGATGGTTGGCGCTGCAAACGCGGCGTCCCTCGCTATCGTTTCGGGCGACACCGGCACCGGCCTGCAGTTCCTGCAGTCGGAACTGGATCTGTTCAAGGCCGAAAGCGGCCATGACGTGACCATCGTCCCAATGCCTTCTTCGACCAGTGACCAGTTTGGTCAGTACCGTCTGTGGCTTGCTGCGGGCAACGCAGACATCGACGTGTACCAGACCGACGTTATCTGGGCGCCGCAGCTGGCCGATCAGCTCGTTGACCTGACCGAAGCTGCCAAGGACGTTGTTGGCGTTCACTTCCCGTCCGTGATTGAATCGCAGACTGTGAATGGCAAACTGGTTGCCGTCCCAGGCTTTACCGACGCGCCAGCACTGTTCTACCGCAAGGACTTGCTGGAAAAGCACGGCAAGGAAGTTCCAAAGACTTGGGTTGAGCTGCACCAGACCGCTCAGGCGATCATGGATGCTGAGCGCGCCGAAGGTAACAAGGACATGTGGGGCTATGTCTTCCAGGCGAACGCCTATGAAGGCCTGACCTGTAACGCTCTCGAGTGGGTTAACGCTTACGGCGGTGGCCAGATCATCGAAGCTGACGGCACCATCTCGATCAATAACGAGCAGGCTGTAGCGGCGCTTGAAGAAGCTGCAAGCTGGATCGGCACCATCGCACCGGAAGGCGTTCTCGCTTATGGCGAAGAAGAAGCTCGTGGTGTCTGGCAGCTGGGCAACTCGGTGTTCATGCGCAACTGGCCATATGCTTATGCGCTGAGCAATTCGGCCGACGCGCCTGTTAAGGGCAAGTTCGACGTAGCTCCGCTTCCTGCGGGCGAAGGCCCTGGCGCTAAGGCATCGGGTACGCTGGGTGGCTGGAACTTCGCGGTTTCCAAGTATTCCAAGGAAGTCGATGCAGCGACCGAACTGGCGCTGTTCCTCGCTTCAGAAGGCTCCCAGAAGCGTCGTGCGATCAGCCAGAACAATCTGCCGACCGTTCAGACCCTCTACAAGGATGCTGACGTCTTGGCAGCAGCACCGTTCATGGCTGCTTGGGAAGAAATCTTCAAGAACGCTGTTCCGCGTCCTTCCGCACCAACCCAAGCCTCTTACAACGAAGCCTCGTCGCTGTTCTGGAGTGCAGTCCACAACACGCTCTCGGGCAATGGTTCGGCTGCCGAGAACCTTGAAGTTCTCGAAATCGACCTGACCGATCTGCTCGCTAAGTAAGCGCTTCGGATGAAGTTAGGGTGCGGGCACCTATGTCCGCACCTCCTCTGCCTTGAACCATGGGGGAAGGCTGATGACGACTGAGGCGGTTTCTTCGCAGATGCCCAGAGGCGCGGCCCACAACAAATCCGAACTGATGCAGCAGCGTGTTCGTGCTGCGCGACTGTTCCTTCTGCCAATGTTGATCGCCCTAGCGGTCGTGGCAGGGTGGCCATTGCTTCGGTCTATCTATTTTTCTTTCACAGACGCCAAGCTCAACAGCATTGGTGACGCTCAGTGGGTTGGGTTTGCAAACTATCTGCAAATCCGCACGCTTGAGAGCGGCCGCGTGCTGTATCGTGGTGTTTTGGCCGACCCCGATTGGTGGAACGCCGTTTGGAACACCGTGCGCTTCGCGTTCTGGTCCGTGCTTTGGGAAACCGTGCTCGGCATGATCGTGGCGCTGGTGCTCAACGCTGAATTCAAAGGCCGCGGTTTTGTCCGCGCTGCCGTGCTTATTCCATGGGCGATCCCGACCATTGTATCGGCCCGTATGTGGAGCTGGATGCTGAACGATCAGTTCGGCATTCTCAATGATCTCGGCATGAAGCTGGGCCTGTTGGACGGGCCAGTGGCTTGGACGGCATCGCCCGATACCGCCATGCTGGCCGTGCTTATTGTTGATATCTGGAAGACGACGCCGTTTATGGCGCTGCTCATTCTGGCGGGCCTGCAGATGATCCCCAAGGACATCTATGAAGCCGCTGAGATCGACGGCGTGCATCCGGTCAAGCAGTTCTTCAAGATCACGCTGCCGCTGGTGCGTCCGGCGCTGATGGTGGCAATCATCTTCCGCGTGCTCGATGCGCTGCGCATTTTCGATCTGATTTATGTGCTGACGCCGAACTCCAAGGCCACCAAGACCATGTCGGTGTTGGCGCAGGAGAACTTATTCCAGTTCGACAATTTCGCCGAAGGCTCGACGCAATCGACGCTGCTGTTCCTCATCATCGCGCTCTTCACCATTCTCTACATCTGGTTGGGCAAGGTGAATTTTGACGGAGGTTCTCGCTAATGGATAGCTCACTGAACCTTTGGAAATTGACCAAGACGGTGCTGTTCTATGCGCTCGTCGTGGCGATTGTGGTGGCTGCGGTGTTCCCGTTCTACTACGCCATTCTAACGAGCTTTAAGTCGGGCACCGACCTGTACCGCGTCAACTACTGGCCGACCTCGTTCAGCCTCGAGAACTATATCTCCGTGTTCAGCCAGGGCTCGTTCCCGCGTAATCTGCTGAACTCGGTGTTCATCGCGACAACGACCGTGGTGTTTGCGCTGTTTCTGGCGGTGACAGCATCCTTCGCATTGAGCCGTGTGCGCTTTGCGGGGCGTGGCCTGCTTTTGATGTGCATTCTGGCCGTCTCGATGTTCCCGCAAATTGCGGTGTTGTCGGGCCTGTTTGAGGTGATCCGTGCCTTGGGGATCTACAACACCCCTTGGGCGCTGATCTTCTCCTACACCATCTTTACGCTGCCCTTCACTGTCTGGGTGCTCACCACCTTTATGCGTGACCTGCCCATCGAGATCGAAGAAGCAGCGATTGTGGATGGGGCATCGCCTTGGGTGATTATTACCCGCGTATTCCTGCCGCTGATGTGGCCAGCGCTGGTGACGACGGGCCTATTGGCCTTCATCGCGGCGTGGAACGAGTTCCTCTTTGCACTCACCTTCACCGTCAGCAACCAGACCCGAACGGTTCCCGTGGCTATCGCCATGCTGTCGGGCGGGTCTCAGTATGAAATCCCATGGGGCATCATCATGGCAGCCTCGGTGATTGTAACCGTGCCGCTGGTGGCGCTCGTGTTGATCTTCCAGCGCAAGATTGTCAGCGGGCTCACCGCCGGCGGCGTCAAGGGCTAAGGAGTAAGTCGAAAATGGCAAGCATTGAGCTTCGCAATATCCGTAAGGCCTTTGGCGCGGTTGAGGTGATCAAAGGCGTCGACCTCGACATCAAAAAGGGCGAGTTCATGGTCTTCGTCGGCCCTTCGGGGTGCGGGAAGTCCACACTGTTGCGCCTCATCAGCGGGCTAGAGGACATTACCTCCGGCGACATGCTGTTTGACGGGCAGCGGGTGAACGCTTTGGCACCATCCAAGCGCGGTATCGCCATGGTGTTCCAGTCCTATGCGCTCTATCCGCATATGACGGTTTACGACAACATGGCTTTCGGGCTGACGCTCGAAAAGGGCAAGAGCAAGGAAGACATTCGCAAGCGCGTCGAACGCGCAGCGGACATGCTGCAAATCCGGCAGTATCTCGACCGTCTGCCCAAGCAGCTTTCGGGTGGTCAGCGCCAGCGTGTGGCGATTGGCCGTGCGATTACGCGCGACCCAAAGGTGTTCTTGTTTGACGAGCCGCTCTCGAACCTGGACGCGGCGCTGCGCGTGGCGACCCGTATTGAGATCGCCAAGCTGCATGAAGAAATGAACGACGTGACGATGATCTACGTCACGCACGATCAGGTGGAAGCGATGACGCTAGCCGACCGGATTTGTGTGTTGCGGGATGGTCTGGTCGAGCAGGTCGGTACGCCGATGGAGCTTTACGAGACGCCAAACAGCCTGTTCGTCGCGGGCTTTATCGGATCTCCCAAGATGAACTTCATCACCGGCGACAAGGCTGCGGCGCATAACTGCACCACCGTCGGCATTCGTGGCGAGCACATGACCGTGTCGCCCGATGGCGTTTGGGAAGGCAAGGTCATCCACACCGAGAACCTCGGTTCGGACAGCTATGTCTACCTCGACATGGGGCAGGAAGAGCCAGTGGTCGTGCGCTTGGATGAAGCGCGCGAGTATCGCAGCGGCGATGTCATTCGGGTGTCGCCTCTGAATGAGAAAATCCATCGGTTCGACGAGGCCGGAAAACCCATTCGCTAAAGTTTGCGCCTGAGGGCGCATGAACAGATCGGGTTGGCGGCATGCCTGTGGCTGTCGCCAACCTCCGTAACCTCAGCAGACGTCGACCAAGGGGTCGACAGCATTAGGAGCCTACCATGCCCATCCGTACACTCGTTTGGGGCGAGAATGTTCACGAACAAAAGAACAAGGTTGTCGCCGAAAACTATCCAAATGGCATGCACAACCAGATTGCCTCGCTGCTCAAGCAGGATGGCAATATCGAGGTGAAGACCGCGACGCTTCAGGAGCCGGAACATGGCTGCACCGAAGACGTGCTTGCGAACACCGACGTTCTGGTTTGGTGGGGCCACGCCGCGCATGGCGACGTTTCCGATGAAGTTGTCGAACGCATTGCCAAGCATGTTTGGCAGGGCATGGGCCTGATCGTTCTGCACTCGGGCCACTTCTCAAAGATTTTCAAGCGCCTGATGGGTTCGCCTTGTGCGCTCAGCTGGCGTGAAGCGGGCGAACGCGAACGCCTGTGGGTCGTCAATCCGGGCCACCCGATTGCCAAGGGCCTGCCGCCATTCTTCGAACTCGAAATGGAAGAAATGTATGGCGAGCCCTTCTCGGTGCCAGAACCACTCGAAACGGTTTTCGTGTCGTGGTTCCAGGGTGGCGAAGTGTTCCGTTCGGGCCTGACCTATCGTCGCGGCGCGGGCAATATCTTCTACTTCCGTCCGGGTCACGAAACCTATCCAACCTATCACGACGATACCGTAGGCAAGGTGCTGCGCAATGCGGTGAACTGGGCCAATAACGGTACGCGTTTCCCAGCGCTGCTGGACGCACCGAATGTGCCGGTTGGTGAAGCGCTCGAAGCGATCGAAGAACGCGGTCCGACCCTTCATGAAGGCCGCGAAGGCTTCAAATAAGCTGAGCGACGCACTTTTTGAAATCCCGGCGTTCGCGTCGGGATTTTTGAATGGACGGAAATCGGCTCGGTACAAGAGCTGAACCGTTGGTTGAGAAACAGCGCGGCGCGGGCCGCAGGGATAAATGACAATGCGTATCCTCATCCTGGGTACTGGCGGCATGGCAAACACGCACGCCAAGAATTTTGCGGCCATTGAAGGCGTGACCCTTGTGGGGGGCGTGGACGTTGATCCGGCACGCGTTGAGGCGTTCTGCTCGGCACACAATATTGAGCGCGGCTTTGGCTCGCTCGATGCAGCGCTGGCTTGGGGCGAATTTGACGCCATTGCCAATGTGACGCCCGATAGCGTGCACTACGCGACCACGATTGCAGCGCTCAATGGCGGCAAGCATGTGTTCTGCGAAAAGCCACTGGCGACCGACCATGCGCGTGCGCTGGAAATGACCGAAACGGCCGAGCGCCTTGGCCTCGTGAACATGGTCAATCTGACCTATCGCAACGTCTCTGAGCTGCAAAAGGCCCGTGAGATCGTGCTGTCGGGACAGGTCGGTCAGGTCAAGCATTTTGAGGCGAGCTATCTGCAGAGCTGGCTGGTGTCCAAGGCTTGGGGTGACTGGCGCACGGAGTCGCAGTGGCTTTGGCGCTTGTCCAAAAAGCATGGCTCGAATGGCGTTTTGGGCGACATCGGCGTTCACATCCTGGACTTTGCCGCCTATGGCGCGGGCAGCGATTTCTCCAAGGTCTTCTGCCGCTTGGAAACCTTCGATAAGGCTCCGGGCAATAAGATTGGCGAATATGATCTGGACGCGAACGACAGCTTTGCCATGACGGCGCAGCTGGAAAATGGCGCACTCGGCGTGATTCACGCGACCCGTTGGGCAACCGGCCACGTCAATGAACTGCGCTTGCGCGTTTATGGTGAGTTGGGTGCGGTGGAAGTGCGCCATCGTCATGATGGATCGCAGCTTCTGACCTGCCTCGGTGATGATGCTGAGACAGCGACATGGACCGAGGTTCAGGTCGACAAGGTGCAGACAAATTACGAGCGCTTTGTTGAAGCGTGCCGCACCGGCAAGAACCTTGAGCCAAGCTTCCGCCACGCCACAAATATTCAGAAGGTTTTGGATTTGGGGACGGTGACTGATCGCGACCGCACCGAGCACCACGTCTAAGCGACACGGTGCAAAGCAAGAGGCCCGCAGCGATGCGGGCCTAATTTTTTTGAATTAGAGGCCGAACATCTGCTTGGCCGCGTTTTCGGCGGCATCGCCAGCCTGCTTGACCTGTTCGTCCGTAAGGCCCGAGCTTTTGGCCATGGTTTCGGCCTGAGTACGGGCCTGAGCAATCGCTTCCTGCTTTTCAGCATCGGTCAGATTGAGCTCTTTTACCTGGTTCTGCAGATCGTCCATGGCCTGCTTGACTTCAGCGTCCGACGGCAAAGTCGCGGTCGGGTCTGCCGGAGCAGGCGTTGGCGCTGGCGTCGCTGCAGGCGCTGGGGCAGGTGCAGGCGTTGGAGCAGGGGCCGGGGCTGGTGTCGTCGTGGTCGTTGACGCGGCTGGGGGTGTTTCGCTTGGCGCGTTATCACACGCCGCAAGGGTCAGAGCGGAAACGGCGATGGCAGCAAAAAGTAAGGGCTTCATGCTAAGGGTCTCTAAATTATCGCGTTGGCTAGGCCGATCACAAGGCGTGACGGCGCCAGCCCTCCCTTAACGGGCGGGCTCACGAATTGTTCACCGAACGGGTCATCACAATTTTCGTTTGTGGGCACAAAAAAGGGCGCTCGGAAGCGCCCTTAGAATCTTGGCTATAGTTTGCGTTAGTCGAGCTGGGTGATGCGACCATCCAAGAATGGTGTGTAGGAGCCACCATGCTCGGCGATGTAATCGGCCAGAACCTGTTCAAGTGGTGGGCCGAAGTCATATGGATCTTCGCCCTCGGCAAAAACTCCAAAACCGTCACCGCCGCCGCGGACAAAGTTATTGGTGACGATGATGTAGTCAACCTCTTCGTCGATCGGCACCCATTCATCGCCTTCGCCCTTGACCAGAACGTCGGAGACGCGCTCGCCCACCGGTTTGGAGAGCGAGAAGGAATACTTCATGCCCGCGACTTGGCTGAAGCGGCCAGCGCCGTTTTCGACGTCACTGACGGCGTTTTCGAGCGCTTCAATGACGTCTGCGCCCGAGACTTCGACGGTGGCGAGAGTGTTAGAGAACGGCAGAACCGTCAGCACTTCACCCATGGTGATTTCGCCGGTGTCGATGGACGCGCGAATGCCGCCAGAGTTCTGGAAAGCGATGGTTGCGCCCTGATCTTTGGTGCGCTCGAGGATCGCTTCGGCGAGCAGATTGCCGAGGTTACATTCTTGCACGCGGCAGACTTCACGCGAGCCTTCGAGCGGTGCGGTGGTGGAACCGACAACGACAGCTGCCATTTCGGCGAGGGGGCCAGCCAGATCGGCAAGCTGGGTCTTGAAGTCTTCATTGCCGACGACGGTGGCGTCGATCAGATAGGGCTCGCCTTCGGCCTTGGTGACAACGCCATTGTCGTCCCAAGTGACGGAGAGATCGCCGAGATATTTGCCATATTGATTGGCTTGGACGACGGCGACCTCAATCCCGTCCGGATTGGTGACCATGGTCGGATAAGGGCCGACGGCGTTTTCAGCTGTGTTCGATAGCAGCGAGTGGCTGTGACCACCAACAATGATGTCGACGAGCGGGACCGCTGCGGCAACTTGCAGATCTACCCCATAGCCAATGTGGGAGAGCAGGATGATCTTATTGACGCCAGCGGCGTCGAGCGCTTCGGCCGCGCCGCGGACATATTGAATGACGTCGTGGAATTCGACATTGCCCACGGAAGCGATTTCGGGTGTGTCCTCTGCAGTGGCGCCGATAATGCCGATCTTTTCGCCGCCGATTTCGACAACATAGGAGCCCTTGATCTTGCCGCGCAGGTTATCGTCACGCGAGACGTCAAAATTGCCGCCAATGATTGGGAACTCGGCAGCGTCGATAAATTTGAGGAACTCTTCCGGGCCGTCGTCAAATTCATGATTGCCGGTGGCGACGACGTCAAAGCCCATCTGGTTGAAGAAGTCGGCAACGATCTTGGACTTGTAGGTCGAGTAATAGAGCGAGCCTTGGAAGTTGTCGCCCGCGGACAGCAGAATCGAATTGCCCGAGGTGTATTTCTCGCGGGTGTCGTCGATGATGGTTTTCAATCGCGCGATGCCGCCGAAGCATTCGCCTTTGGCGTCAGTTTCCGCATTGCAATTGGAGTCCGATCCCGTGATCGGGTCAAACCGCGAGTGGAAATCGTTGATGTGCAGGATGTTCAGTGTGAAGTCGGCATAGGCGGCGCCAGAAAGACCGGCGAAAAACGTGAGCGCGGTGGCGCTCAAAAGCAGTTTCTTCATCCCCGTAATTCCTCGTTCATTGTCCTTGCTGCAGTCCGTGGCGGGCACGGAACGCGCGGGTAGTTAAGCAGGTCTTTGTAACAGTGCAAAGTGCGGTGTTTTTTGGGGCGGGGCTGATGGGAGGCACCGGGACCCCCACCTAACCTCCCCCTGGTAGGGGGGACTGTTCATTTGGGACTCTTCATGAGGTGCCTGTTGAAGAACAGATTGAGCGTAATCTCGAGCATCTGCACTGTTTTGGAGACGCGCTTTGTCCGCCGATTGAACCGCGCAAGATTGTCCCTTATTGAGGAATTTGAGGACTCAATCAGGTGGGTTTGCGCCTTTGTTTCCAAATGTGGCACGGTCACGCCATTGCGCTTGAAAGCGAGTGCGTAACAAGAGTTGGCATCGGTAAAGATGGCCCCGATCTCACCCACAGCCTGCAGGGCCAAGCGGTAAGCCGTGATCGCACTTTCTACGCCTTTGTCACCGATGTGGTGGGCAACAACGCGGCGCTGTCTTCGGCTATAAACGGTCCAGATAACCGCTCGCTGCTGTTTTTTTGGACGTAGGTATAGATCTCGTCCATCTCAATAATATCGGGCCCGCTCGCTGGCGTCCCGCGCTGAGCCGCGATCCGCTCTTGCAAGATGTCGTGCTCCTTGCGGATCCATTTAAGGACCGCGGCTGGGGAGGCCGAAAGGACGCGCCCAATGGCCCGAATGCCGGTGCCGTTGAGATACATCTGAACGGCCTGCGCTTTTGTCTGAGCGCTGAATTTAGGGCGCGGTCAGTAAAGTACCGACCACACTCCTTACAGCTAAATCGCTGGTAACCCGCCTTAAGGCCGCGCTTGACCGTCGCAGCGCTAGAACAATCTGGACAATCCATCTCAAACCCTCCGGCAAATCACCCCCAAACAGCCAAACTAGAATCCCAAATGAGCAAGTTGTAAACAGTCCCCTGGTAGGGGGAGGGATGGATCGAGTTGGTTGGGGGATTTGGGGAAGGGGCTGAGGGGAGGCAAGAGTACGCCTGCCAAACCTGCCACTCGTCGGCGGAGGGATGGATCGAGTGGGTTGGTGGGGGCGCTAAGATGAGGGTGGGAAATTTTCTTTATAGTAAGAGACTTAAGGGCTTGTCGGCGGTGCGTGTCTAGATTTGGCAATGAATTGGCTTAGTGGGCTTACATCTCCCGATCACTCCGTTATTGTTGCCACGGTTTGATTTGCAGGGGATTGCGCATGCGCAGTGCATTGATCGTTTATGGTGGTTGGGAGGGGCATGACCCTGAGGAGTGCGCCACGATTTATCGTCGGTGGCTCCATGAGGACGGATATTCTGTCCGCACCTCAACCGAGACCAGCGCTTTTGCCGATCCTGATATTGCCAATCTGTCGTTGATTATCCCGATTTTCACGATGAGCAAGATTGGCAAGGACGAGGTGGCGAACCTGACCAAGGCGGTCGAAAACGGCGTGGGCCTTGCCGGGCATCACGGGGGGATGAGCGACGCGTTTCGCGATAGCGTCGAATATCAATTCATGGTCGGTGGCCAGTGGGTGGCGCATCCGGGCGATATCATCGACTACACGGTCGATGTGGCGCGGCCGGAAGATCCGATCATGGCCGGGATCAAGTCGTTCCCATACACGTCCGAGCAATATTACATGCATGTCGATCCATCGATCGAAGTGCTGGCGACGACGACATTTTCGGGTGAGCACGCCGCTTGGACCAAGGGCGTCGTTATGCCTGTCGTCTGGAAGCGGCAGTACGGCCAGGGCCGCGTGTTCCACATGACTTTAGGCCACCAAGCCAAAGAATTCGAAAACCCTAATATGGCAACCATCATCCGCCGTGGTATGAATTGGGCGGCACGCGACGTTTAGCGTGAAGTGCCTACCGCGCCGCATGAGTGGCGCGGACGCTTATCTCTCTTGAGGAGGCGAATACCGTGGCGTTGAACGCAGAGAAAACCACACCAGCGACCAAAGGGCCGCTGGTCTATCGGCAATCGATCTGGACGCGGTTAACCCATTGGTCCTGGGTGATCTGCCTATTCTTTCTGCTGTTCTCTGGCTTGCAGATTTTCAACGCCCACCCCACGCTCTATATCGGCCAGCAATCTGGCTTTGAGTTTGACAACGCCATTCTCGATATCAGGGCGGTCAATACGCCTGAGGGTCCGCGCGGACAGACGACCGTCTTCGGGCAGACCTTTGATACCACCGGCGTTTTGGGCATGAGCGGATCGGCCGTGCGGCCCGATTTTGTGGCCTTTCCGGGGGCTGTGACCATTCCCTCGTTCCGCGATCTGGCGACCGGGCGGGTGGTGCACTTCTTCTTTGGCTGGATTTTCGTCGGCACGATGTTCGTCTGGTTTGTCGCCAGCGTGCTCAATGGGCATATTGAGCGTGATATTATCCCGAAAAAGGGCGATTGGCGGGGCTTGCCGGGTGATATTTGGAACCATCTGCGGTTCCGGATCCATCATGGGCGACGCTATTCGCCTTTGCAAAAGCTCACCTATTTCATGGTCTTCGTTGTGCTGTTTCCAGCGGTTATCCTGACCGGGCTGTGCATGAGCCCGGGTATGAATGCAGGGTTTCCGTGGCTGCTGGACTTGTTCGGGGGGCGACAGACGGCGCGCACCATCCACTTTATCGCCATGGCGCTTCTGGTGCTGTTTTTCGTCGTCCATGTGATCATGGTGATTGTCTCCGGGCCGCTGAATAATCTGCGCTCGATGATCACGGGACGCTATCGGACCAGCCCCGATACGCCTATTCAGGAGAAGGACAAGCCATGAGCAAGCTCATTCTCAATCGGCGTAAACTCATTCTGGGCGGCAGTGCTGTGGGCGCGGGACTGGCGATGACTGGCTGTAAGCCGTTCGATTTTCTGGCGCGACGCGGCGATCCGATCCGTGAGGTTATGGAAAGCGCCAATGTGCTGACCTACAGGGCGCAGCGGGCGCTGATTGGCGAGCAAGTGCTGTCGCCCGAATATAGCGAAAGCGAAATTCGGCAGGGCATGAAGCCCAATGGCTCAACAGAGCCAACGACCGCCGAATATAATTTCCTGCGCATGGCCAATTTTGAGCCCTATCGCTTGACCATCAAGGGGATGGTGGAGCGCGAGGTGAGCTATTCGCTGGCGGAATTGCGCAATATGCCCTCGCGCACGCAGATTACGCGGCATGATTGTGTTGAAGGCTGGAGTTGCATCGCCAAGTGGACCGGCACCCAACTTGGGGCGCTGCTCGATGAGGCTGGGGTGAAAGATGGCGCGCGCTATTGCGTCTACCATTGTTTTGACAATATCCAGCGCACGCTGAGCGGGGACATTCTCTATTACACCAGCTCCGACCTCGTTGACGCCTACCACCCGCAAACGATTTTGGCCTATGGGCTCAATGATGAGACGCTGCCTGTGAGCAATGGCGCGCCGGTGCGGCTGCGGATCGAGCGGGCACTGGGTTATAAGCAGCCGAAATATCTCCACACCATTGAGCTGGTGGATGATCTCTCCAAAATCGGTCTCGGCAAGGGCGGCTATTGGGAAGACAATGGCTATGATTGGTACGGCGGAATTTAGAGCTTTTCGCTGCGCTCAAGGAGGCTCGTGAGCTTGTCGATTTCCTGCGCGTAGACGCGATAACTGCGGATCCAGCCGGCAGGCCAGTTGCCGGTTTGCTGGGCTATGATGGCAGGGATGCGCGCGCCGAGTGGGTTTTCGGTGATGGTTGCGAGCGAGGCTATGCCCCAACGATCATCGATGAGCAGGATGTCGCTGTCGTAATTGCGAATGTTTTCCCAGCTGGTGGCGTGATAGTCGCCGGAGGTGGGGACCAGCTCGACAATGTTAACGCCCCAATTGCGGAAATCGACCAGTTCGCCAAAGCGGCTGGCGACGCCAAGGGCGATCTCTGAACGGCCGGGCGAAATGGGCAGGACCGTCAAATCGGATTTGGTGGCGGCAGTGGCGATGAGAGCGTCGCGGGCTTTTTCAAAAGCGGCTTTGTCGGCAGCAAGGCGCTCTTCATTGACACTGTCTGTGAGGCTACGCGCAAAGCTTTCATACTCAACAATCGTCGCGAGAGTTGAATTGGGCGTGGCGATGCCGATGAGGGGCGCAATGGCTTCCAGCCGGGATTTGAACGGCTCCTCATGGGTGCCGCCAGCATAGGAATAATACTCTGGCGCATATTCGGTGATGATGATGTCGGGCACGAGGGCAAGAATGGCCTCGGCGTCGATTTCGCCCCAGCCTTGCGAGACGACAGGAATATGGGAAACGTCGACGCCCTCGAGGGCGCGCTCGAGCGAGGGTTGGCCGTTGAGCAGAATGCCTACGGGCTCGATGCCCAAGGGAATAAGAGCGGCGGCCACGCTAGTATGCGCAACAATGCGCTGAGGCGGTTCTGCAAGGACGACTTCTGTGCCCGCGCCGTCGGTGTAACGCCATTCGGAAGCCAGAGCACTGGCGGGAAGGGCGAGCAGAGCGAGAAGAACAAGGGCGCGGATCATGGTGCTAGATCGCACTGTCATCGCGCCAAGGCAAGTGGGATGCATGAAGGGTATGCGCAGGCGCACACTCGAAAAACCTTGCGTTTTTGTGATCTCTCGCCCATATGAGGGCCACGTCCCCGGCCGGAAAGGCCGATGATGGGCTTCTCTTCTTACTTAAGCGGTGAGCGGCGAAGTCATCCCGGAAGCAACAGGCTCCGGGCTTGAGCCAGCACCCGCGCGATAACCCTATCGCCCGTTTGCAGAATTTTATTCGGCGGCCGCTGTGCGGTGCGCTGGCGCGTTGTATCGCGCAGCAAGAAAGACACACGTTTGACTTCTTTCATCGAATTGGGTTTGCCCGAGCAGCTCACCACCAGCCTGACTGCAGGTGGTTTTACTGAAGCAACCAAGATTCAATCGCAGGCTATTCCAAAGCTGTTGGAAGGCCGTGACATGCTGGGCATCGCCCAGACCGGCTCGGGCAAGACGGCGGCTTTCGGCCTGCCAATCCTTGCTGGCCTTATGGGCCTGACCGGCCGTCCACGCCCAATGACCACTCGTGCGCTGATCCTGGCGCCGACCCGCGAATTGGCCGTGCAGATCGAAGAGAACATGCGCAAGTTCGCAGGTTCCAAGATGCGCCTTGATACCGTTCTCGTGCTCGGCGGCGTGTCGCGCTACCATCAGGTTGGCAAGATCGCCAAGGGCGTTGACGTTGTGATTGCAACGCCGGGCCGCCTCAAAGACCTGCTGGACGACAACAAGATCAAGCTCAACGAAACGCGTTGGCTGGTGCTTGACGAAGCTGACCGTATGCTCGACATGGGCTTCATTGCCCCGGTTCGTGCTATCGCCAAGCAGATCGGTCTGCGTCGTCAGACCATGCTGTTCTCGGCAACCATGCCGGCGGAAATCGAAGATCTGGCCAAGACGCTGCTGAAGGAACCGATCAAGGTTGAAGCGGCACCGCAGGGTTCGACTGTGGTCAAGATCGACCAGCGTGTAATCATGTCCGGTTCGAAGGCAAAGCGTGGCGTTCTCAACGACCTGCTCGCCGACGAGAAGGAAGGCATGGAACGCGTCATCATCTTCTCACGCACCAAGCATGGCGCCGACCGCGTGGCGAAGAACCTTGCCATCGATGGTCATGAAGCAGCGGCTATTCACGGCAATAAGAGCCAGAACGCCCGTCAGGCAGCTCTCAAGGGCTTTGCCACCGGTCAGGTTCGCATTCTGGTTGCAACCGACATTGCAGCGCGCGGTATCGACGTTAAGGGCATCACCCACGTCGTGAACTACGAACTGCCAGACGATCCGGAAAACTACGTTCACCGTATCGGTCGTACCGGTCGTAACGGGGAAAGCGGCATCGCGATCACCCTCGTCGACGGTTCGGAAAAGGCCAAGCTGCGCGATGTGGAACGCCTCATTCGTCGTACGCTGCCAGTATCGGGCGACGTGAACCTCGTCGAAACTGACGCAGCTCCGCGTGGCGCACGCACGAGCCCCGGTGCTCCGGCTGGTGCGCGTACTGCACGCAACCCGAAGCCAAATCCGCGCAAGTTCAACACCCCACGTCCGGGTGGTGAGCGCAGCAAGGGCGGGGCAGCACGCGAAGGCGTTGCTCGCGATCCGAAGAACCCATTGGCTCCGGCTAAGTCGATTAAGCCACCACGCGCAGATGGTCTCAAGACCAAGCAGCGCTGGAGCACAGCGGCTAAAAAGACCGCAGCGCGCAATCGTCGCGACGGCTAAAGATCACGAAAAAGGCGGCTCACGGGCCGCCTTTTTTATTGTCTGCTTGGGGTGTTAAGCGACCGAATTGAGATAAATATGGTCGTGCTGGGGAGCGCTGTCCCCGGGCTTGCGGGAGAGGTGGGCGAGAAACTCTTCAGCCCAATCACCGACATTGTGTTTGCGGGCGGCAGCCATGAGCGCCTCGTAGCGAGCACGCCGTTCCTCAAGCCCCATTTCGAGCGCAACGCGGATTGCCTCGGCACTTTCGTCGGTGTCGAAGGGATTGACCTGAAGCGCGGCTGGGAAGATTTCGGCCGCTCCGGCGAAGCGCGAGAGGATCAGTACGCCCGGGTCCTCGGGGTTTTGCGAGCCGATATATTCGTGCGCCACAAGATTCATGCCGTCGCGGAGGGGCGTGATCAGTCCGACGCGCGCGAGGCGATAAAGACCCGCCAGGCTTGGTTGACCATAGGCTCGTTTGACGTAGGTGAGCGGCTGCCAATCGGGCTCGGCAAACTTGCCCATCACCCGACCACAAACGGCATCCAAGGTTTCAGAAGTGGCTTGGTATTCCTTGATAGTGTCGCGCGAGGGGGGCGCGACCTGCAGGAAATGCACGCCGCGGCGGAAGCTCGCGTTGTGAGCCAGGAACTTTTCATAGGCTTCAACGCGCTGCGGCAGGCCTTTGGAATAATCGAGACGATCAACCCCGAGAATGAGCTGCTGATCGCCCAAGGAGCGGCGCATGCGCGTGATCATCTTTTGCGCAGCGGGGCTGACCGAGAGGCTTGCGAAAGCATCCGGATCAGAGCCGATGGGGAAAGCGACGATTTCGGTGCGGGAGAAATCTACATGGTGATTTGCGCTTGAGGCAAAGGTTGGCGGGGCTTGGTGCTCGGCGAACTCCATAAAGGCGGCAATGTCGCGCTTGGCCTGCATGCCGACAAGATCATAGTGCGAGAGATCGCGCATGAGATCGGTGTGATGGGGGATGGCATAGAGCGCATCCGGCGTCGGGAACGGGATGTGCAGGTAAAAGCCGATGCGATTGCGGACGCCAAGACGGCGCAATTCGGTGGCCAGCGGGATCAGGTGATAGTCGTGCACCCAGATGATGTCGTCGGGTCGTAAGAGTTTGGCGAGCGCGGCGGCGAACTGCGCATTGACGCGGCGATAGCCTTCGTACCAGTGGCTCTCGATGGTGGTGAGATCGAGCCGAAGGTGGAAACTGGGCCAGAGGATGGAATTGGCAAAGCCAGAGTAATAGGCCTGATGATCGTCGCGGGTCAGGTCGATCTGGGCGACCGACAGACCATCGACGTCTTGAATTTGCGCGGTGGGACTTGGGCTGTCGGTGAGCTTGCCAGACCAGCCGAACCAAAATCCCTGACGTTCGGCGAGTACTTTTTTGAGTGCGACTGCAAGACCGCCAGCGGCTGGGCCTTTGGCGGGGGTGCGATTGGAAACAATTACTATACGGCTCATAGGTCTTTCGGGTTTTTCTCGATCTAGGGATCGGAGCTTAAGGCTCCGATCAGTGGGTGATGGTCTCCGGCGTGGTGGTGTCTGTCTGTGCGGTTGCGCTGCGGCTAGCGATTTCGATGAGACCTTCGATCAGAGCATTGACGGAGGCGACATCGGCAATGCGCATGCGCGCGGCGGTATCACCAGGCCCAAGCTTGATGCCGATGCCGCCCAATTCCTGCGCGGCGCGGAAAGCATCTTCATCGGTCACATCATCGCCGATGAAGATCGGGGTGCGCCCAGCAAAAGGTGCTTCCTGCATAAAGGCGCGCAGGGCATTGCCCTTGTCGAAGCCGGCAGGGCGAGCTTCGAAAACCATTTTGCCCGGCACCATGGTGAAGATCGAATGGGCCGTGAGCACCTCGGTCATTGCCTCGCGGCACAGTTCTTCAAGCTCGGGTGCTTGGCGATAATGCAGGGCAACGGCGCCATCTTTCTCTTCGAGAATGAGGCCTTCGTTCTCCGCCACAATCGGGGCCAAGGCTTGCGCAATTTCGGAAGCGCCCTTGGTGTAGATTTCCAAGACTTCTTCAAAACTGCCATCGGCGCGACGGCGTTGCGCGCCATGAGCACCGGCTATGGGGAGATGCAGCTCGCCCAAATAGGTGTCGATGTCGGCGATTTCGCGCCCTGTGAGGATGGCAAAGGCGTGGTCGAATTCGTTGATCGCCCGCGCCAAACGCTCCGCCAGCTCGGTCGGAACATGAATAGCATCAGGGGTTTCGGCTAGCTCGACCAGCGTGCCATCGAAATCGGTAAATATAGCCAGGAGCGGTGAAGGGCTCCCGGAAAAAAGAGATGGATCGGACATCACGCTTTCCCACGAACAACTAATCAGTTGATGGGGGAACGTGACTCTTGATGAAAAGGTTCGAATATTAGCGAGAGATGATGAACTTGGTTAAGCGGCGGCGTTGCGGGACAGCTCGAGGAGAACCGCACCAGAAGTGCCAATGAGCTGCAGCACATCGTCTTGGCGAACATAGCCGACGATTTCGGCAAGGGCTGAAAAGAATGCCGCTTCCCGGCCCATAGTGGCGGCGTCGCAGGCCATGTTGGTGGTGCCACCGACACCGAAGCTGATCGCTGTTCCGGCGATTGTCGCGGTCGTGAAATAGCGATTGCAGCCACCTGTTCCGTAAACACGACCTTCATGATCAAAGCCAATTGAGGGCTTGCGCGGACCTTCAATGGCTTGTCCGTTGACCGACTGAACTGTCCAATCGGTATCAATAAGCGGGGACGTGGTTGGGGTCATGGCGTTGAAATTGAGAACCTGAGGCTCTTCGATAAGGGGCTGCACATCGCCAGCGCGATGCACAAAAATTGTCGTCTGCTTGGGAGAGGCAGGGTCGACAGCGATGGGATCATAGTTCTGGAAGACTACGGCACCACGGCTGAGGATTTTGGCCACAAGGCCATAGTGGTTCTCGGGCGCAGGCTGCTGATGCAGATTGAGCGAATAGGAGAGGGGAACCTGACCGCGATCTGGAATTGGAGCGGTGGCGCTGGCGATTTGCGTGCCGGTTGTCAGCTCGACGAGGGTAACGACAAGCTCAGCGGGAATGGGCAGGGCAATGCGCTCGCGATAGGTCACGTCGCCGGTTAGCGTGGTTGCTTGCGCCAAAGCGGGGGTGGCGAGCAAAACACTGCAAAGGGTGAGCATGATCCATGTGCGCATGAGCAACTCCATCACCGAACGGAAGAGAAGGCGAGGTAGCATTTCCGTTCGCCATCAGGGGTAAAGTATTTTTGCGGCGAGATTAAGCGTCCACAAGCCAGGGGTCATCAAAGAAATGTTCCTCGAGATTCCTGTCTAGTCCGCCGCGGTCAATGACGATGAAGCTTGCAGGCTTTTCGATGGGGCAAAGCACGCCATGCCAAGTGTTGATGGCGATGTTGACACCTTGCCCCGGAGCCGGACGGAAAGCACGGATGCGCACCGGCTTTTCGTCTTCGTTCTCCGCGACGATGACAAGCCATGAGGCGGCGCTCGTGGGGTAGAAGGCCTGGCTGCCCAAGGGGTGACGTTCGACCATATCGAGGCTGAGCGGCAGGGCGTAGGGCTGGCCAGCAAAGAGCGAAATCATGGGGCGGGGATCGGTGCCGCCCAGTTGGATCGTGGCCAGATCATGGTAGCGCTCGGTCATGCCACGATTGATGGTGAAGTGGTTTGAGCCCTCGGTCTGGATCACCTGACCGAAGGGGGCAAAGGCTTCTGCGGTGAGAGGCTCGATGCGAAGTGTGCGATCGTTCATGATCAAAACGGCAGCTTGGCGTGACGGTTGACGTCTTTGTAGAGCAGATAGCGGAAGCGTTCCGGGCCCGTGTAGCAAGCCTGCGGGCAGAAAGCTCGGAGCCACATGAAATCGCCGGGTTCGACTTCGACCCAGTCGCGATTGAGGCGATAGACGGCCTTGCCTTCGAGGACGTAAAGGCCGTGCTCCATGACATGGGTTTCCTCGAACGGAATGACAGCTCCGGGCTCGAGAGTGACGATGTTGACATGCATGTCGTGGCGCAGATCAATCGGTTCGACGAACCGTGTCGTACCCCAGCGGTCGTTTGAGCCGGGCATCCAGCGGATAGGTTCGACCTTGTCTGAGGTGACGAAGGCCTCCGGCACCTCGACGCCATCGACGCGTTCGTATTTTTTGCGGATCCAATGGAAGCGACAGAACTCGGTGCCGTTGTTGACGGCGGTCCAGTTGCAGCCAGGAGGCAGGAAGGCGTAGCCGCCTTCGGTGAGGGTATGCTCACTGCCCTCGATGGTGAGGGTGATCTCGCCAGCGACAACGAAGATGACGCCTTCGGCCTCTGGATTGCCCTCAGGCTTATCGCTGCCGCCCTGCGGGGCAACTTCCATAATGTATTGCGAGAAGGTCTCGGCAAAGCCGCTTAACGGGCGGGCGATGGCCCAAAGGCGGGTGAGACGCCAATGGGGGAGATAGGAGATGACGATGTCGCGCATCGTCCCATGCGGAAGCACGGCATAGGCCTCGGTGAAAACCGCGCGCTGGGTGTGAAGCGCCATTTGACTGGGTAGGCCTGCAGGGGGTGATGCGTAATGTGATGACATCTCGGGCTCGGGCAAAAATTCGGACAAAGGGCAGGGCGCGGCTTAGGGCAAGACGGCGCTGAGACGAAGGAGGGCGATGCGCTCGACCTGACGGCAGGCGGTGGTGAACTCCTGCTCGGCGGAATTTGCGAGCCGGGTTTCGAAGTTCGCCAAGATCGACGCCTTAGTGTGGTCGCGCACGGCGATGATGAAGGGGAAACCGAATTTGTCGACATAAGCGGTGTTGAGGCGCGTGAAGGTTTCGCGCTCTTGGTCGGTGAGAGCGTCGAGACCGGCGGACTTTTGTTCGGCAGTGCTTTCGGCCGTGAGGCGCTTGGCAGCGGCGAGCTTGCCCGCGAGATCAGGGTGGGCGCGCAGAACGCCCATGCGCTCGTCGTCTGTTGCCATGCGGAATTGACTGCGTAGGGTGAAGTGGAGGCCCTGAGCGGTGTCATTGGCGGGACCTAATTCACCATCCCAAGCGCGCTCGGCGATCCACGGCGAATGCTCAAAGATCGAGCCGTAGCGGGAAATGAAATCGTCGCGGTCGAGCGTGCTGGGGAGCACGTCCTGTGCAATGAAGGGGTGTTCCTTGGCCCAGTGCTCGGCGATTTGAAGGCGGGTGGGGACCCAGACGTTGTCGAAGGTTTTGATGTAATCAACGAACTTCTTGAGGCCCTGAAAGCGCCCCGGCTGACCGACGAGGCGGCAGTGGAGGCCAATGGACATCATCTTGGGGCTACCTGCCTGACCTTCGGCATAAAGGCAGTCAAAGCTGTCTTTGAGGAAGGTGAAGAACTCGTCGCCCGTGTCAAAGCCCGGGGGCGTGACAAAGCGCATGTCATTGGCCGAGAGCGTATAGGGGATGATCAGCTGTGGGCGATCGCCGTGAAGCCGCCAATAGGGCAGGTCGTCGTCATAGGTGTCGGAGATATAGGCCATTGAGCCTGTTTCAGTGACAAGATCGACGGTGTTGAGACTGGAGCGGCCCGTGTACCAGCCTTGCGGCGGGATGCCCGTGGCGACGGTGTGGAGACGAATGGCTTCCGCGATCTGGCGGCGCTCTTCAGCGGGGGGCATGTCCTTATGCTGGACCCATTTGAGACCGTGGCTGGCGATTTCCCAACCTGCGTCGAGCATGGCCTGAACCTGCGCTGGCGCACGCATGAGCGCGGTGGCGACGCCATAGACGGTGACAGGGAGACCGGCCTGCGTGAAGAGGCGATGAAGGCGCCAGAAGCCAGCGCGCGAGCCATATTCATACATGCTCTCGACATTGGCATGGCGTTGGTCTGGCCAAGGCTGCGCGCCCAGAACGTCGACGAGGAAGGCTTCCGACGCGCCATCGCCGTGCAGAATATTGTTTTCGCCGCCCTCTTCATAATTGAGGACAAACTGCACCGCGACATGCGCACCACCGGGCCAATTGGCATTGGGGGGATTGGCGCCATAACCGTGCATATTGCGTGGGTAGCGAAGCATCTGCGGTATCCATCAGCGTCGAATAATTCTGCGTGATGGTAGGAGCAGGTTTGCACTTAGGCTAGCGGGTTTAAGTGCAAAATCTTTCGGTGAAGCGCGTTTCTTTCGCGAGTTATCAACAATGCCTATTTTGCACTCTGCTTGTTCAAAGAAGCGGCGGCGCGGATGAGGTCTTTAAATCCGTCGTGATCTATCGATCCGCCTTCGGTGAAGTCGATGGCGCGGCGGGCATTGCCCTCCAGACTGGCGTTAAAGATACCAGAGGGGTCGGGCAGCGATGCGCCCTTGGGGAAGGTGGTCTTTACGGCGGCTTTATAGGCCTCGCCGGTGCACAAAATGCCATTGTGAGACCAGACTGGCTGACCCCATTTCCACTCTTCAATGACGTCGGGCAGCGCTTCGTGGATGAGCTTGCGCAAGAGGGCGAGGGTTTCGCCGCGCCAACCGGGCAGGTCGGCGATGCGCTGGTCAATCAGTTGGGAGGGCGTCGCGCCGGTGGCGAGGTCGGCCTTGCTGTTGCGGGGGAAAGCCATGGCTACATTTTCTCGCCGGGGAGTTGAGCGGCGGCCTTTATCCACGCGGAGAACTGGGCGTGATCAAAGCCCGCCTCGGTGACATGGAGATAGCGCACGTCTGGATTCTTGGACGGCTCTGGTGGCGCTGGCACGAGCTGCCCGCCATTGAAGAAGCCGACCTTGAGGTAGTTTTTCATGGCATAGAAGGAGGTGAAATAGTGGTGCTCGGTGACAGCATACATCGGCGAGTTCCACTTCACGGCTTTGAGCACATTGGGAACAGCCGCGGTGATCAGGCTATCGATGATTTTGGCTTCGCGTTGCTGCCAACCGGTGAGGGCGGCGATGTAGTTCTGCACCACCTCATCGCCATAGCCTTTGGCGATTTGAGGATTGCCACCACTGAGGCGGGTGACGCCATCAGCATCGGGTTTAAGGTCTGATATTTTAGGGTTCATAGCCACGGGCGCTCCTCGCAAAGCCTTGATCGTGCATGGTGTCCTGAGGGGGAGTGTGGCACCTGTCTAAGGCGGGGTGAAGGCTAAAAATTAGGCAGGCAAATATGTCTGGGTAACTTCTGGCTTTCCTGTGTGAAATTGGGCTAGCCGCAAGATTGCTAAATGCTATGGTCTTGGGGGGACGACGAATAGGAGTAGCAACATGGCAGGCGGACGCCTCACGACCCATGTTCTCGATACAATGCATGGTACGCCGGCGCGGGGTATGCGCCTTGAACTTCACTATGTTCATGGCGACCACACGCATCATCTGGTTGATAGCTACACCAATTCTGACGGTCGCGTAGATCAGCCCCTGTTGGACGATGAGTTCCAGCACGGCGAATATGAAATCCGCTTCCACGTGGGGCAGTTTTTCGAGCGTATTGGCGTTGAGATTGAAACGCCGTTCCTTGATGTCGTGCCGATCCGTTTTACCATTTCTGAAGACAAGCACTACCATGTGCCGCTGCTTGTCAGCCCATTTGCGTATTCGACCTACCGCGGGAGTTGAGCCTTGGTAGACGTGACCAACGCCATTCGCTTTTTGCTCAATGGTGAAGATATTGCCCTGACGGATGTGGCGCCTGATCAGACGCTGCTCGACTGGTTGCGCCTAGAGCGCCGACTGCGCGGCTCGAAAGAGGGCTGTGCTGAGGGCGATTGCGGTGCCTGTACGGTATTGGTTGGTCGCGTTTTTGGCGATGAAGTCATTTATGACAGCGTAACAGCGTGCATTCGACTGCTAGGGAGCCTGAACGGCTGTCACGTCGTCACCGTTGAGCATTTGCGCGGGGAGAATGGCCAACTCCATCCGGTGCAGCAGGCGATGGTGGATCAGCACGGGAGCCAGTGTGGTTTCTGTACGCCGGGGTTTGTCATGAGCCTTTATGGCTTGTGGATGCGGAACCCGCACCCAACGCGCTCGGCCATCGAGAAGGCATTGCAGGGCAATCTTTGTCGTTGCACCGGCTATGCGCCGATCATTCGCGCGGCCGAGGCGATTTCGAGCTATGGATTGCCACAGGGCGATGTGCTGTGGGCGGAGCGGATTGCGGTCAAGGATAGGCTGATCGCGTTGAGCCAGACAGGGCGCGTCGAGATTGGCGCTGGTGAAAACCGCATTATCATTCCCGCAAGCCTGGATGATCTGGCGCACCTTTATGCAAAGTATCCGGAAGCGCGGATCGTCGCCGGTTCGACGGACGTTGGGCTGTGGGTGACCAAGTTCATGCGTCGCATTGGGCCGGTGATTTTTATCAATCATCTGCAAGAGCTGAAGGCCGTTACGGTCTCGGACGCGGCCGTGAATTTTATGGCGGGTGTGACCTATTCGGAAGCGCTGCCCACGATCGAAGAGCATTTCCCGCAATTGCGTGAGCTTTGGAGCCGCTTTGCCGGGGAACAGGTGCGTAATATGGGTACGCTGGGCGGCAATATCGCTAATGGCTCGCCTATTGGCGACACCCCGCCGACCTTTATCGCACTAGGCGCGCGATTGACGCTGCGCAAAGGCAATGAGCGGCGCGAAATGGCGCTTGAGGATTACTTCGTTGCCTATGGCAAGCAGGATCGTGGGCCGGGTGAGTTTGTCGAAAGCCTCTTTGTACCAAGGCTGCCTGCGGGTGAACACTACGCCGTCTACAAGGTTGCTAAGCGCAAGGAAGAGGATATTTCATCGCTGTGCGGGGCCTTCCGCGTGGGGACCGACAATGGTGTGGTGACCTCGGTGCGCATCGCTTTTGGCGGCATGGCGGCGACGCCAAAGCGCGCCGCGGTGGTGGAAGCAGCGCTGATGGGCAAGGCCTGGTCGGAAGAAACGATTGAGGCGGTGCTGCCGCTGTTCGGCGAGGATTATCAGCCCATTAGCGATATGCGCGCGTCGGCGGACTATCGTCTGCTGGCCGCCAAGAACCTGCTCCGTCGGTTCTACATGGAGACTGAAGGCACCGCAGAGCGGTTGAGCCGTGAGGTAGCATGATGAATAAGCATTCTTCCGAAATTTCATTGGCTGTGCTGCATGCCAATACCCGCCATGACAGCGGCCCCAAGCACGTGACCGGATCGGCAGAATATATCGACGATATGATTGAGCCAGTGGGCACGATGCACGCCTATTTGGGCCTGTCGAACCGCGCCCATGCCACGATCAAGTCGATTGATCTCGATGCCGTTCGCGCGGCGCCCGGCGTTATCGGCGTGCTGACCGCAGAGGATATTCCGGGCGAGAATGACGTCTCGCCGAGCCATAAGCATGACGAACCCATTTTCGCGGTTGGTAAGGTGCATTTCTGGGGCCAGCCGATGTTTGCGGTGGTGGCAGACACGCGCGACGCCGCGCGCCGCGCAGCACAGCTGGTCAAGATTGACTACGAAGACCTGCCGCATGCGCTCGATGTACGCGCGGCGCAGGGCGCGGGCGGAAAGCTCGTGACCGAACCGCTCAAACTGGAACGGGGAGATGTCGAAGCGGGCCTCGCCAGCGCGCCGCGTCGCGTTCAAGGGGCAATTACGATCGGCGGGCAGGATCACTTCTATCTCGAAGGGCAGATTGCACTCGCCATTCCGGGCGAAGACGAGGACGTGACCATCCACGCCTCGACCCAGCACCCGAGCGAAGTGCAATTGATGGTGGCGCAGGTTTTGGCCATTCGCCACCATGCTGTGACCATCAATATCCGCCGTATGGGCGGTGGCTTTGGTGGCAAGGAAACGCAGGGCAATCTCTTTGCTGCTGTCGCCGCGCTGGCGGCGAAGAAGTGGAACCGCGCTTGTAAAATCCGTCCGGATCGGGACGACGATATGCAGGCGACGGGCAAGCGCCATGACTTCGTGGTCGATTATGACGTTGGCTATGATGAGACCGGCAAAATTCTTGCCGTTGATGCAAACTATGCTGCGCGCGCGGGGTTTTCATCCGATCTTTCGGGGCCAGTAACAGACCGCGCGCTGTTCCATGCGGATAATGCCTATTGGTATCCGGCGGTGCGTCTGCGGTCGCAGCCGCTTTATACCAATACTGTCTCGAACACCGCGTTTCGTGGCTTTGGTGGGCCGCAGGGCATGTTGGCGGCGGAGCGCTGGGTAGAAGACATCGCCTATGCGCTGGGCAAAGATCCGCTCGATATTCGCAAGGCCAATTTCTACGGCACGGACACCGACAATATTACGCCCTACCATCAAACGGTGACGGACAATGTCGTTGACCGCGTGGTGGCAGAGCTGGAAGCCAGCGCGGATTATCAGGCGCGCCGCCGCGCGGTGATCGCCTTCAACAAGACCAGCAGAGTGCTCAAGAAGGGCATTGCGCTGACCCCGGTGAAGTTCGGAATTTCGTTCACGGCGACCTGGTACAATCAGGCTGGTGCCTTGGTGCATGTCTATAAAGATGGCTCGGTCCATCTTTCACATGGCGGCACGGAAATGGGGCAGGGGCTGCACACCAAGGTGGCGCAGGTGGTTGCCGATGCCTTTGGCATCAATCTCGACACCGTCAAGATCATGGCGACTTCCACGGGGAAGGTTCCCAATACCTCGGCGACGGCTGCGTCTTCAGGCACTGACCTTAATGGTATGGCGGCGCTCAATGCGTGTGATCAGATCAAGGCTCGGCTGGTCGCCCATGGGGCCGCTCTTCACAAGGTTTCAGAGAGCGAGTGCTCGTGGGTGCAGGGTGGACTGCAGGCAGGGCCCACCTTTGTGCCGTTTGGGGAGCTGGTGGCTTCGGCCTATCTGAATCGCGTTCAGCTTTCGGCAGCGGGATTTTACAAGACCCCGGATATCAATTGGGATCGTGCGGCGGGCCGTGGTCGACCGTTCTACTACTATGCCTATGGGGCATCGGTGAGCGAGGTCACCATCGACACACTGACGGGTGAATATACCGTCGACCGAGTCGATATTTTGCACGATGTCGGCAAGTCGCTGAACCCCGTTATCGACGTTGGACAGGTCGAAGGCGGCTTCATTCAGGGCATGGGATGGCTCACCAGCGAAGAATTAGTGTGGGATTCTAAGGGACAGCTCCGGACTCACGCCCCTTCCACCTACAAAATCCCTTTGGCTTCTGATATCCCGCCGGTCTTCAACGTGAAGCTGGCGGAGTGGTCGGTGAACAAAGAACCGACCATAGGTCGATCCAAAGCGGTCGGTGAGCCGCCCTTTATGCTGGCCATGAGTGTGGCTGAAGCATTGGGCATGGCTGTGGCCAGCGTGGCCGATTATAGAATCGCGCCGCGCCTTGATACGCCGATTACGCCCGAGCGCGTGTTGATGGGCGTAGAGCGACTCCAAGCGGAGACGCGCGCGTGAAAAACTCGGTGGGCGCAAAGTCTGGTGTCCCACCGTACCTCCCCCAAATTGGGGGAGGGGAACTGACCGGCCGCGCCTACGGGGGAGAATCATGACCCCTCAAGCCCTCAGCGCATTTTTCGCCGAAAATCCCGACGCCATATTGTGCGAAATCACGCATGTGAAAGGCTCCTCGCCGCGCGCGGAAGGCACTTTCATGGTGGTGGGCGCGACACTCGCGCTTGGGACTATAGGTGGCGGTGCCCTTGAATATATGGTTATTGACCACGCGCGCCGGCTGATCACAGCAGGGCGCGCGCATGAGGTCATGGACGTGCCTTTGGGGCCTGAAATCGGCCAGTGTTGTGGCGGGCGTGTTCGTGTCGATCTTTCTTTTGTTACCGACACGATGCGGACCGAGCTTGTGGCGCGGTGCGAGGCCGATCTGGCGCGACGTCCGAGCGTTTTCATTTTTGGCGCGGGCCATGTTGGCCGTGTCTTGGCGCAAATTCTCTCGCTTATGCCAGTGAGGCTTGAGGTGATTGATACGCGCAAAGAGGAGCTGGCTGCACTTGCGCCTCAAATCGCTTCTCGACTTGTCGCTATGCCCGAGATGATTGTGCGCCAAGCGCCTGCGGGCAGCAGCTTTGTGATCGTCACGCATGATCACGCTTTAGATTTTCTCATTGCATATGAAGCATTGTCGCGACGTGACACTGCCTATGTTGGAATGGTCGGCTCACAAACGAAAAGAGCAAAGTTCACGAGCTGGTATCGTGACCAAGGGGGTGACGCATTGGCGTTGAACAAGCTCATTTTACCTATCGGCGCGCAGGGCCTTGGCGACAAACGCCCCGCCGTTATAGCGGCCTTCGCCGCAGCTGAAATTATGGCACATGTTGGAAGTCAGGGCATTTGTGCACGTGACAATTCCTCCTTTGAACAAACGGGAGTGGCGCGTGGTTTCTGACCTGCCCAATCGGCTCGAACTGAGCGGTATCACCAAGCAATTCCCAGGCGTTCTGGCCAACGACAATGTGTCGTTTTCGGTCAAGCCAGGGGAAATTCACGCGCTTCTCGGTGAGAACGGGGCGGGTAAGTCCACCCTCGTGAAAATGATTTATGGCATCATGCAGCCCAATGCTGGCGAGATCCGCTGGAATGGGGTTCCCACTGTCGTGCAGAGCCCTAAGGCCGCGCGCAAACTGGGCATCGGCATGGTGTTCCAGCACTTCTCGCTGTTTGAAGCGCTGACCGTTCTCGAAAATATCGCGCTCGGCATGGATGCGAAGATACCGCAGCGTGAGCTCGAAGAGCGGACGCGGCAGATCATGCAGACCTATGGGCTGACGCTTGATCCGCACCGTACCGTTGCAACGCTTTCGGTGGGCGAACGCCAGCGTATCGAAATCGTGCGCGCGCTGCTGCTCAATCCAAAACTGCTGATTATGGATGAGCCGACTTCGGTTTTGACGCCGCAGGAAGTGGAGCAGCTGTTCACCGTGCTGCGCCAGTTGGCGAGCGAAGGCTGCTCGATCCTTTATATCTCGCACAAGCTGCATGAGATTAAGGCGCTGTGTGACACAGCGACTATTCTGCGCGGCGGCAAGCTCGTGGATACGTGTGATCCCAAGGTCGAGACCTCGCGCTCGATGGCCGAGAAGATGATCGGGGCCGGGCTAAAGGATATCAACAAGGGTGAAGGGCGCAGCTTTGGCGAGCCTAAGCTCGTGGTGAACGGCCTTTCGACCAAGAAGACGGGCGACTTCGATGTGCCCGTCAACAACATCTCATTTACTGTGCATGCTGGTGAAATTCTGGGCATTGCGGGCGTGGCCGGCAATGGGCAGAACGCGCTCTTGGACGCGCTATCGGGCGAGTTGCTCGGCGAAGACCGCGACGCCATCAGCCTTGATGGACGCAGCATTGGCTTGCAGCACCCAACCGACCGTCGCCGGTCGGGGATTTCGGCGGTGCCGGAAGAGCGCAATGGTCACGCGGCGGTTGGTGATTTCTCGCTCTCGGACAATTCGGTGCTCACGGCGCGTGATCGTATCGGCATGGTTATGCTGGGGCTGATCAATTTCGGCACGGCCAAGAAATACACCGACAAGGTGATCGCGGGTTTCTCGGTGAAGGCCATCGGCTCGCAGTCGACCGCGAGTTCGCTCTCGGGCGGGAATTTGCAGAAGTACATTATGGGCCGCGAAATCATGCAGAGCCCCAAGGTTCTGGTGGTGAGCCAGCCAACTTGGGGCGTGGATGCGGGCGCGGCAGCGGCGATCCATCAGGCTTTGGTCGATCTGGCCGCGTCGGGCTCGGCCATTGTCGTGATCAGCCAGGACCTTGATGAGTTGCTGGCCCTTTCCGACAGCCTTGCGGTAATCAATATGGGGTCGCTCTCTGAAGTGCGGCCGGTGAAGGACTTTAGCGTGGAAGAGATCGGTCTGCTTATGGGCGGTGTGCATGGCGAGGCGGGAGCAGCATGATGCAGTTTCGTCTCGAAAAGCGCGCTGAACCATCCAAGTTCATGCTCTATGCAACGCCGATTGCGGCTGTTGCTCTGACCATGCTGGTGGGCGTGATCCTGTTTTCGGCCATTGGTTACAATGGCTTTGCGGCGGTTGGGGAGATTTTCCTTACCCCACTGACCAATCCCTACAAGTGGCAGGAATTGGGCGTTAAAGCTGCGCCGTTGATTATTATCGGTGTTGGTCTGTCGATCGCTTATCGGGCCAATGTCTGGAACATTGGTGCTGAGGGCCAGTACATCGTTGGTGCTTTGGCTGCGACCTGGGTGGCGCTGGCCACGCACGGGCAGGGTGGCTTCTGGATTTTGCCGCTGATGGCGGTGGCAGGGGCGATTGCGGGCATGGCCTATGCGGCGATCCCGGCGTTTCTCAAGACCAAGCTCAACGTCAATGAAATTCTCACCAGTTTGATGCTGACCTATGCGTCCGTACAGCTGATTTTCTTCCTCATTCGTGGTCCCTGGAAGGACCCAATGGGCATTGGTTTCCCGCAGTCGCGTCGCTTTGACGTGGCGGCGCGCTTGCCAAACCTGACGGTCGAAAATTTTGGCTTCCTCGGTGACGGCGCATTGATCCTCAAGGGGCTCGTGGAACGCGTGCACTATGGCGTGCCGCTGGCGATTTTCATTGCACTGGTCGTGTGGTTCATCATGACCCGTACCGTGTTTGGTTATCGTATGCGCGTTGTTGGTGCGGCGCCGCACGCAGCGCGTTACGGCGGCTTTTCGCAGAACAAAACCATCTGGATGGCCATGCTGGTGAGCGGCGGTTTGGCGGGTCTGGCGGGGATGCTGGAAGTGGCTGGCCCGTTCCAGCGCATGGTGCCGGGCTTTGCCACCAACTACGGCTTTACGGCCATCATCGTGGCCTTCCTCGGACGGCTTAATCCACTTGGCGTAATATTTGCAGGTTTCGTGTTGGCGATCACATTCGTTGGTGGGCAGATTGCTCAGACAACCATGGGTCTTCCGGATGAAACGACAGGTATCTTCCAGGCGCTAATGATGTTCCTGCTGTTGGCTGGTGACATTTTGATCAAATATCGCATTCGGCGCGTTCAGCCTGATGCCCGCGTGGGAGCTGCATAATGGATCTTACCATTGCGATCATCGTGACCGTCGTCGGCGCGTCCACTCCTATTCTGATTGCCGCTTTGGGCGAACTGGTCGTTGAACGGGCAGGGGTGTTGAACCTCGGCGTTGAAGGCATGATGCTGATTGGCGCTGTCGTCGGCTTCATCGTTCAGTTCCATACCGGTCAGCCCCTGCTGGCTCTTCTGGCAGCGGCCGTTGCTGGTGTTCTCTCGTCTCTGATCTTTGGTTTCCTGACGCTCTCGCTTTCGGCCAATCAGACAGCGACCGGGCTGGCACTGACGATTTTCGGGACAGGGTTTTCGGCTCTCATTGGGGCCAACTACTCTGCTCGTCCGGTCCCGCTTATGGACTCGGTCTTGCCCGAAACCATCGCGGACCATCCCATTGCGCGCGTGCTGCTGGGCTATTCGCTGCCGGTTTACTTCGCGTTCTTCATGGTGTTTGCCGTTTGGTTCTTCCTCAAGAAGACCCGTTCGGGCCTGATCTTGCGCGCTGTCGGCGAGAACGACCATTCGGCGCACTCGATTGGCTATTCGGTATTGGGTGTCCGCTACCTCGCGATCATGTTTGGTGGCGCTATGGCAGGGATCGCCGGTGCGTGCTTCCCGCTGCTGCTGACGCCACAATGGGCCGAAGGCATGACGGCGGGCCGTGGCTGGATTGCCGTGGCGCTGGTGGTGTTCGCCTCGTGGCGCCCAATGCGCCTGTTGTTCGGCGCTTATCTCTTTGGTCTGGTGATGACCATGGAAGTGTACATCAAGGCGGGTGGCGGTCTTTTCTCCGCTATACCTGCTGAATTGTGGGCAGCCTTGCCCTATCTCGCAACGATCGTCGTGCTGGTGCTAATTTCGCTGAAGCGCGACGCGTCAACTAATGCTCCGGCCTGCCTTGGCAGGCCGTTCATGCCGGGTAATTGAGGCGGCGCCAACGAACGCCTCAATTCATAAAAATGTCGTCAATCAGGAGAAAAATGATGACACTGTCGCGTCGTACTTTCATCAAGGTTGGTGGGGCCGCCTTGTCTCTGCCACTTCTCGGAAGCACTGCTTTCGGTCAAGAAAAACTGAAGATCGGCTTCATCTACGTGGGCTCGATCAACGACAACGGCTACAACTACGCGCACAATCAGGGCCGTATCTTCATCCAGGAACAGCTGGGTGAACAGGTTGAAACCATGTTCGTCGAAAACGTGGCTGAAGGCCCGGATTGCGAACGCGTTCTGCGCGAACTGGCTCAGCAGGGCTGCAAGCTGATCTTCGCAACCAGCTTTGGTTTCGGCGACAGCGTTATCAAGGTTGCAGAAGAGTTCCCTGATATCGCGTTCGAACACGCAACCGGCTACATGAGCGGCCCGAATGTTGGCCTCTACAACGCGCGCTTCCATGAAGGTCGTGCGATCTGCGGTATCATCGCTGGTCACATGTCCCAGACCGGCAAGGCTGGTTACATCGGCTCGTTCCCGATCCCAGAAGTTGTGATGGGCATCAACTCCTTCACGCTCGCTGCGCGTAAAATCAACCCAGAATTCACCCTGACCCCGGTCTATATCTCGACCTGGAACGACCCAGCCAAGGAAGCTGACGCTGCCCGCGCTATGATCGACCAGGGCATGGACATCATTGCTCAGCACACCGACGGTCCAGCGGCTCTGCAGGTTGCTGCGGAACGCGGCATCATCGGCGGCTTCGGCCAGGGCGCAGACATGAGCGCATTTGCTCCTGACACCCAGCTGACCGCGATCATCGACAACTGGGGCCCGCACTACCTCGCGTCGGCCAAGGCTGTTCTCGATGGCTCTTGGGCTCCAGGCAACACCTGGGAAGGTCTCAAGGAAGAAGTCGTGACCATGACCCCTTACCACTCCAAGGTTCCAGAAGCTGCCGTTAAGGACGCAGAAGCTATGCGTCTCGGCCAGATCGATGGTTCGGTTGCAATCTTCACCGGTCCGATCAAGGACCACACTGGTGTTGAACGCGTTGCGGCTGGCGTCACCATGACCGACGCTGAATTGCTCAGCATGGACTGGTATGTTGAAGGCGTGATCCCACCAGCCTGATAGACATTTCGAGATGATCAGGGGCGGGTTTACCCGCCCCTTTTTATGAGGGTGGGACATGGGCGATTTAGTTATTTTCTATGAATGGGCGATGTTCGCCGCGCGCTGGTTGCACGTGGTCACAGCGGTCGCTTGGATTGGGTCTTCTTTTTACTTTATCGCTCTCGATTTGGGTCTACGAAAGACCCCGAGCTTGCCGCCGCTAGCCCATGGCGAAGAATGGCAAGTGCATGGTGGTGGCTTCTACCACATCCAGAAGTATCTCGTTGCGCCGGAGTTTTTGCCCGAGCACCTCACTTGGTTCAAGTGGGAAAGCTATGCAACCTGGCTCTCGGGCGCGCTGCTGCTGGCGCTGCTGTATTACATCGGCGCGGACCTCTATCTGGTCGATCGCAATGTGCTCGATATTCCGAGCTGGGGCGCAATTGCGCTCTCCATCGGCTCGATTGGTCTGGGCTGGTTGCTCTATGACACGCTGTGCAAGTCCAAGATCGGGCAATCGACCACGGGCCTGATGCTCGTGCTGTTCGCCATCCTTGTGGCGATGAGCTGGGGCTATACGCAGCTGTTCACTGGCCGCGCGGCCATGCTGCATATGGGCGCGTTTACCGCGACCATTATGACCGCCAATGTCGCGATGATTATTATTCCCAATCAGAAGATTGTGGTTGCCGATCTCAAGGCCGGGCGCACGCCCGACGCGAAATATGGCAAGATAGCTAAGCAGCGCTCGCTGCATAACAATTACCTCACCCTGCCGGTGATCTTCTTCATGCTATCGTCCCACTATCCGCTGGCTTTCGCCACGCAGTGGAACTGGATTATCGCATCGCTGATCTTCCTCGTTGGCGTGGTCGTGCGGCACTATTTCAACACGCGCCATGCTCGTAAGGGCAATCCGCATGGGACCTGGGCTGTTGCTGTGATCCTGATGTTGATCATCGCTTGGCTCTCGACCGGTCCGCGCCTGCCTGAAGGGGCCGAGACGCAGATTAGCGCGGGTGGGCAGCAATATATGGATAGCCAGCATTTTGCGGCCGCTAGCCTTGCAGTGCAGACGCGCTGCGCCATGTGCCATACGGCCGAGCCGGCCTATGAGGGGGTGTATCGTGCGCCCAAGAATGTCGTGCTTGATAATGACATCGCGATTGCCAACCACGCCCGCGAGATTGTCATTCAGTCTGGGTGGAGCCACGCGATGCCGCCCGGTAATGTGACGGAAATGACTGCGCAAGAACGGGCGTTGCTCGTAGAGTGGTATAGAGAGGGTTCTAACTCGTGACGAAAACCATATTGCGAGGCAGAGTTCTCAGCTTCCACCGGGCCCCGCAAGATATTGGAGACACCGAGAGCTATCTCTATCTCGAAGATGGTGCCGTGACGCTCGAGAACGGCAAGGTCATCGCAGTCGGTGATTATGCGAGCGCTGAGACTGCTGGGGCCGAAGTGGTGGACCACAGGCCTCACCTGATCATGTCCGGCTTTATCG
This sequence comes from Devosia sp. MC521, assembly GCF_014127105.1. Lineage (NCBI taxonomy): Bacteria > Pseudomonadati > Pseudomonadota > Alphaproteobacteria > Hyphomicrobiales > Devosiaceae > Devosia > Devosia sp. MC521. The sequence continues at coordinate 2,723,399 of NZ_CP059902.1, read as the reverse complement.
ACCTCCACGTGCATTATGTGCAGAGCCACATCATGGCCGCCTATGCTGGGTCGCTCCTCGAATGGCTCAATACCTATACCTTTATCGAAGAGCAAAAGTTCAGCCAGCAGGGACATGCCGCAGCGGTCGCTGTTGATTTTTACGACGCGCTGATCCGGCACGGCACGACCACAGCCGTCGCCTATTGCTCAAGCCATCCGCGCTCGGTTGATGCGTTCTTCGCCGAGGGCGAGAAGCGCAATATGCTTATGGTCGGCGGCAAGGTGATGATGGATCGCAATGCGCCCGAAGCGCTCTGCGATACGGCTCAATCCGGCTATGACGACAGCAAGGCGCTCATTGCCAAATGGCACGGGCGCGGTCGCGGCCAGTATGCGATTTCCCCCCGTTTTGCCATCACCTCGACTCCCGCACAGCTCGAAGCCGCGCAGGCTTTGGTCGCCGAGCATCCCGAATGCTACGTGCAGACGCATTTGAGCGAGAATGACGAAGAAATTCGCTTCTCGATGGAGCTCTATCCGGCGTCAAAGGACTATACGGGGATTTATGAGGACTACGGCCTATTGGGTCGGAAAACGCTGCTCGGTCACTCGATCCATCTCAATCATCGCGAAACGGCCGTCTTGGCGGAAACCGGGGCGGTGGCGGTTTTTTGCCCGACGTCAAACCTGTTCCTAGGATCAGGCTTATTTGACCGCGAACGCCTTCTGGCCAACGGGGTTCGGATTGGCATTGCCTCGGACATTGGTGGCGGCACCAGCATGAGCATGCTGCGGACATTGGACGAAGGCTACAAGATTTTGCAGTTGCGCAAGCAGCGCTTCAATCCATTGTCATCGTTTCATTTGGCAACGCGGGGTAACGCAGAAGCATTGGGCTTAGAAGACAAGATCGGATCTATAGCGCCGGGGCGCGATGCTGACTTGGTCGTGCTCGATTCTGGAGCAACGCCAACTATGCAAATGCGCCAAGGAACAGTGACATCTTTGGTTGAAGAGCTATTCTTACTCCAAACCATGGGCGATGATCGCTCCATTGTGGAAGTTTATGTTGCTGGAGCCGCTACAAAGTCGACTTTAGCCGGGTTGTGAAACCAACCGCTCTTGTCATAAACCAGTGTACCCCAAACTGTTCGAGCAGAGTTTTAACATGACCGAATACGTGACGAAGTCCGGCCTCTCCGTTCACCCCTTACTGGTGGATTTTTTAGAAAAAGCGGCCCTTCCAGGACTTCCCGTATCGGTAGACGCGTTTTGGGCGGGGTTTGCAGCGCTGTTGGCCGAACATGTGCCAGTGAATGCGCAATTCCTCGCAAAGCGCGACCAGCTGCAGAGCCGGATTGACGATTGGCACCATCAGAATGGACCCGTCGCGAACAATCCTGAGGGCTATGAGCAGTTCTTGCGCGAGATCGGTTATCTGGTCGACGAGCCGGGTGACTTCTCCATTTCGACCAGCAATCTAGACCCAGAAATTTCTTCGCTCTGTGGCCCGCAGCTGGTGGTGCCTGTTTCGAACGCCCGCTATGCGCTCAATGCTGCCAATGCCCGTTGGGGCTCGCTCTATGACGCGCTTTACGGCACGGATGTGATCAGCCGAGATGGCGATCTGGCGCCGGGCAAGGCGTTCAATGCGGCACGTGGCGCAGCCGTTGTTGCGCGGGCGGCAGAGTTTCTCGATGCCTCGTTTCCGCTGACTTCAGGCAGCCACACATCTGTCACGCAGTATAGCGTGGTGGAGCAGAGTGGCGTCGCAACCCTTCTGATCAAAACCGCTGCGGGTGACGTGTCTCTCGCAGATGCTGATGCCTTCGTGGGGTACTCGGGCGTTGGCGATAAGCAGGAGATCGTGCTCAAGCACCACGGTCTGCATGCGATTTTGCTGATCGATAAATCGAGCATGATTGGCGCGACCCACGCAGCCGGTCTGGCTGATGTGATTGTCGAGTCGGCGCTCACCACTATTCAGGACTGCGAAGACTCGGTTGCCGCTGTAGATGCTGAGGACAAGGTTGGCGTTTACGCCAATTGGCTCGGCCTGATGCAGGGCAATCTGGAAGATACATTCGATAAGGGCGGCAAGACCGTCACGCGTCGCCTCAAGGCGGATCGGGTTTATCGCGGCGTGAATGGCGAAGAGCTGGTGCTCAAGGGCCGCTCGCTCTTGCTGGTGCGCAATGTCGGGCATTTGATGACCACGGACGCGGTGCTGCTGAACGGCAAGCCCGTTGGCGAAGGGCTGATGGACGCGGCGATCACCGCACTGTGCGCCATGCATGATCAGGGCAACAACTCGGCGACGGGCTCAATCTATATCGTCAAGCCGAAGATGCACGGTCCGGAAGAAGTGGCCTTTGCCTGCCGGATATTTGCGTCGGTGGAAGGCTTCCTTGGTCTTGCGCCTAACACCATCAAAATCGGCATCATGGATGAGGAGCGCCGCACGTCGGCAAACCTCAAGGCGGCGATTTATGAAGCGCGTGAGCGCGTGTTCTTCATCAACACCGGCTTCCTTGACCGTACAGGTGATGAAATTCACACCTCGATGGAAGCTGGCGCGGTGTTGCGCAAGGATGAGATCAAGTCCGAGCGCTGGATTTCGTCCTACGAAGATCGCAATGTGCTGATCGGCTTGGCCTGTGGGCTTTCCGGCAAGGCGCAGATCGGCAAGGGCATGTGGGCGCGGCCAGACGATATGGCCGCCATGATGGACGCCAAGATCGGTCATCCCAATGCTGGCGCCAATACCGCTTGGGTGCCTTCGCCGACAGCGGCAACCCTGCATGCGCTGCACTATCATCAGGTTGATGTGTTCGAAGCGCAGCGTCGCCGGCATAATCAGGCGATGCCGGGGCTTTCTGAGCTTTTCTCGATGCCAATCCAGAAGCCGTATTCGCTCAGCCGCGAAGAGATTATCCGCGAGCTCGAAAACAATGCTCAGGGGATTTTGGGCTATGTGGTGCGTTGGGTGCAGCAGGGCGTTGGTTGTTCCAAGGTTCCGGACATCAACAATGTTGGCTTGATGGAAGACCGTGCGACCTGCCGCATTTCTTCGCAAGCCGTCGCCAATTGGCTGCGTCATGGACTGGTGAGCCGGGACGAAGTGACTTCGGTGTTCGAGCGCATGGCACAAGTCGTGGATGATCAGAACCAGGGCGATCCGCTCTATCGCCCGATGTCTGGCAATTTCCAATCGATCTCATTTGTTGCGGCGCTTGATCTGGCGCTGCATGGCGCTGACCAGCCGAGCGGCTATACCGAGCCGCTGCTCCATGCCGCCCGCCGCAAGGTGAAGGCGCGCGACGCCAAGTAAGCTTTTGGCTGGTTTGGTCCGATTTTAAGAGCCCTCGCAGAGACCCGTCTGCGAGGGCTTTTGTTTGCCGTTAGTTTGATTGGTCGCTCAGAGCGATGCGTGCGGTTTTGGCCATGGCGACGAGCTTGAGATGAAAATCCTGCGGCACGGTGGCGGGTTCGTCAAAGTAGATGCGGCGCATGTCATCGCCCAGAACGATGGTGATGCCATCGGCATCGAGACTGGCAAGCCGCCAATTGCCAAGCTCGGCGCCGCAATAGTGGCGCGCATAGTCGGCCGTGGCATCGATATGGTCGTCATTCATGTGTTCGAGCGCATGGTGCTCGGCTTTGGCGAGGTCTGGGTTTTGAGGCGTGAGCAGATCGCTGGCGGTGAGGGCATAAGCTTTGCCGAAACCGGCGTTGAGGCTTACCGATAGAGGCTCAAGCACGACAAAGCGGAAATCGCCCAAGTCGACGTAGAGCTTGGCTTTGGGATTGTGGTTCAAATAGCGCCAGGCGAGGCTTTGATGCTCTTCGCTGTCGCGATCCACAAAACGGGCTTCGGCCGCAATGGTGATGCGGGCATGGGCCAAGGGGTCGCCCTTGCCGGGTTCGCCTAAGAGTAGAGAGCAGCGTGGATCGGCTTGTAGCGCCTTATAGTGGGCGGTGAGACCGGAAATGAGCAGGACAGGGCGGCCATAGAAATCACTCGCTGTACCAACGCGGGAGGCGACTGGAGCGCCACTCGTTGGGTCCAGCGTGGCCAAAGCTCCATAGCGCGAAGTGCGCAGTAGCGTTTTGGCACGGCGAATGGCATCGCCATCGGTATCTTGGAGAACGGAGCGGGGCGTGTCGGTCTGAGGCGTTTCAGTCATAGCAGGTCCAGTGCGCAGTGGGCGCACTAGACTAAATTATTTCATGACCGGCAAGTTCAACTTATGTGCGGTTAGTCGACGAAGTCGAATTTGTCGACGTCGAACAGGCCACGGTCCGTGAGCTTGAGATGGGGAATGACCGGGAGCGCGAGGAAGGCCACCTGCAAGAAGGGCTCGGGCAGCACGCAGTCTAGCGCTTTGGCGGCTTCGCGCAGGATGTGGAGGTCGTGTGCGACCTCTTCGAAGGGTTTTAGGCTCATGAGACCCGCGATGGTCAGGGCCAGCTCTGCTGTGATCCTGCCCTCATTGGCGACGACGAAACCGCCGCCCAGCTCGATGAGACGATTGACGGCCAACGCCATGTCGGCGTCGGTGGCACCCACAACGGTGATGTTATGGCTGTCGTGGCCGACGGACGAGGCTATGGCGCCGCGCTTGAGGCCGAACCCCTTCACGAAGCTGCGGCCGATGTTGCCATTTTTGCCGTGACGTTCGATGACGGCGACTTTGATGACGTCTTCTTCAAGATCGGGTTGAAGGCCGAAATCGGTTGAGGCGAGCGCGGCTTCTTCGCGGAAGGTGAGGATGAGGCCGGGTTTGACACCGATGACAGGAACGCGGTTTTGGCCGGGTTTGGGTTCTGTGATGAAGGCGTCGGCGGTAATAGGCTTGGCCTTAACCGAGGTTAGACCAACTGGGGCGACGGGATTGCGCGTTTCAAAAAGTTCGGGGGTGACGAGGCGGCCGGCAGAGATGACATCGGAGACGCGGCAGTCTTCGAGGCTGTCGAGAATGGCAATGTCGGCGCGGTAGCCGGAGCCGAGGATGCCGCGATCCTTGAGGCCAAAGATGCGGGCGGCGGAATGGCTGGCTGCGCGGTAAACGTGGTGCAGCGGGCAGCCACGGGCGATGAGGCGGCGGATGGAGCTGTCGAGATGGCCTTCTTCGGCAATGTCGAGCGGGTTGCGATCATCAGTGCAGAGGGCGACAAAGCTCGAGGTGTTTTCGTCGAGAATTTCAGCCAGGGCTTCGAGGTCTTTGGAGACCGAGCCTTCACGGATGAGAATGGCCATGCCCTTGCGCAGCTTCTCACGCGCTTCGGCGGCGCTGGTGGCTTCGTGGTCGGTGCGGATGCCGGCCGCCAGATAGCCGTTGAGGCCCATTCCGAGCAGCAGCGGGGCGTGACCGTCGATGTGGCCATCCTGATAAGCGATGAGCTTGGCCATGATGCCGGGATCGGCATTGAGCACCCCGGGGAAGTTCATCATTTCAGCAAGGCCGACGACCTTGGGGTGGCTACGGAAGGGGAGAAGGTCTTCGATTTCAAGCTGGGCACCTGCCGTTTCGAACGGTGTCGCTGGGACGCAGGACGAGAGATTGATCCGAACATCCATGATGGTCTGTTCGGCACTGTCGAGGAAGTATTGTATGCCCTCGGTGCCGAGGACATTGGCGATCTCATGAGGATCGCAGAGCACAGTGGTGACGCCGTAGGGCAGAACGCAGCGATCAAACTCGTGTGGGGTGACGAGGGAAGATTCGATATGCAGATGCGTGTCGATGAAGCCGGGGACGGCGAAGCGTCCGGTGCCGTCTATGGTGACTTTGCCCTCGTAGGTTTCATGGGTTCCCACGATCCGATCACCAACAATAGCGATGTCGGTGACCGTGACTTGGCCAGTGATGATGTCGAGCAGACCGATGTTCTTGATGACCAGATCGGCGGGCTCCTTGCCTTGGCCTGCCATTATCATTCGGGTCAAAACTTCGGTGCTGATCATATTCGCCTCAAGTTGAATTCGCCTTTAGGGTCGACCTCTCGCGGCTCTACGTCAAGCGCAATGGCACTTGGGAACCATGGCTTACCCCCATCGTTGGGACTTGATGAAACCGGAGAATGATATGCCGACCTATGATCCGCATAAATCTGAGAACGAAGTGCGACAGGGCAATTCGCGCAAGATGAATTCGCGAGTTTTGATCGTGTCGCTGGTGGCTATCGTCGTGCTTTTTGCGATTGTCTATCTCGTCAATGGCGCAATGCAGCCACCCGCCAGCTAAGCTCACGCAACTCGGAACCCCCTGAGGCGTCGACAGTTTGTTTATTGTCTTGTTCAAGGGATGAGCTCAGATGGACATGGGTAACAGCTTTGGGATGGTCGATACCTACCTCCCGCTCCACATCATCGCCATTCGCATTGGCATCGCGGCCCTGTTTGGGGCCCTGATCGGTCTCGAACGCGAACTCAGCACCGCAGAAGCTGGGTTAAGGACGCATATGCTGGTGTCAGTCGCTGCAGCGCTGTTCACCATTCTCGCCTTTGAAATCTTCCACACAATTGAGTCAGTTGCAGGCGGCGAAATGCGTGCGGACCCGATCCGCGCGGTCGAAGCGGTGACGGCGGGCATCGCGTTTCTTGGAGCGGGCGCAATCTTCCGCTCCGGAGCGGGCGTGCAAGGGCTGACAACCGGCGCAGGGATGTGGCTGGCGGGAGCTGTGGGGCTCGCAACAGCACTCGGCTATTATGTGGTCGCAGGCGGCGTGGCTCTACTCGCCGTGATCATCATGGCGGCGTTGCGAACGTTTAGTCGGAAAGTGCATGCGCGCAGCGATATGCGGGAGGGGCGCGGGGAGGAAGAGGCAAATTCGCTGAGGGACTAGCGCCTTTGCAGATCATTCCTCCCCCCGGAGCGGCACAGCAGGGAGGAGCCGTAACCGCGCCCAAGCACAGAGCTGAGAGTGCCCTGCGCATCAGATCAACAGTGGTGCAGACCGTTGATCTAAACTGAGGCGGCGGAGAGGACGCAGGGAACGCAGTTGAAGTCGGGGGGACCCTTCTGCAGCATCTCTCTCCGCCTAGGTACGCGACCTGTGGACGCAGTTGTCGCTTACCTGTTTAGTGGATGCCGAAGCATCGGTAGTCTTGATCCATGCACTCGCCGACTTAGCGCGGCGTTTGGTGGGGCCCGTGCATTTCACTTTGGATATCCAGCGGGAAATAATCGCTGGCCAGCGTCGCTACGAAAGCGCCGCGACGAGGACTGGTATGCGGGAATTGTTTCTGCACCGGAAGCAAATAGGCGTTAAACGCAGGTAACAAACGCTTGCGTTTTACATGTAAAACGGTGCTAGTTCGGACCGCGTGGGGGGACATTTGTGGCCAGCGACAGACCAGCAGAAAAAGACGTTCTTGCGGCCTTGCAAAACCTGCTGTCGTGGCCAGAAATCGCGCGTTCTACGCAGCTTAGCCGTTTTCTCGATTATGTCGTTCGTGCCACTCTGCGGGGCGAAGAAAGCAGCATAAAAGCCTACTCCATCGCCGTCGACGTGTTCGATCGTCCGGCCCATTTTGACCCTCAGGCCGACCCAATAGTTCGCGTGCAAGCGCGTAGATTGCGTGCGTTAATCGCCCAGTATTATGCCAGCGCCGGGCAAGGTGAGTCTGTTCGTATTGAACTGCCAACCGGTCGATATGTACCGGAGTTTGTTGTTGTTGATCCGGTTACTGTTTTAAGTCCTTCGACGACACCAAGAGTTTTCCCCGAAGCCGGGATGGACGTGGTCGAGATCGCGCCAAAATCGTCCGCTCGCCCCGCGCTGGTGAGTCGCCAGCATCTCTTGCGGTCGTGGAGTGTGCTGGCCCTAGCGACGCTGATGTTTGCCGCGGTCGCGATTACTTTTGCTATTCGCGGCATGGAAGAAGAGCGCACTGAGCAGGCGCGTTATCTCACCCAACCATTGTCGGTAAAGGTGATGGAGTTTCAGCGCCTCAGTCAAACAGGTGACGATGTTTCGCTGACCGCTGGTCTCGCCATTGATTTGGTGTCCAAGTTGAATAGCTCAGGCTTGGTGATGGCCAAATATGGTGGCACCAGCCTGACGCAGCTGGTTGATGCTGACTTTGTTTTGAGCGGCACGGTGCGTCGCGATGGTGACGAGGCGCAGTATAGTGCGATCCTGACTGATACCGCGACGGGCCAGGTGAGCTGGAGCAAGGTCATTACGACCAATGTTGATGGGCGCGGTTCTCAGGGCCTAACCGATGCAGTGAGCCTGCGACTGGCGACAGCGCTGAGCAATATCAATGGGCCGGTGCTAGCGCCTGTTCGGGCGATTTTGGCGGATCAAGAGATCAATGTCGTGCCTTCGCTCTATCTGTGCAGGGTGATCTACTCTGGCTACCGTGCTGATCTTACGCCCGATGCCGCTGCACGCAGCAATCGCTGCTATGCGCAGTTAAGCCCGGATGTACGGGCGACCGGGGAAGTGCAGGCGGCACAGGCGCTGCTGATTATGGGGGGAGCGGCCGGTAGCGGCTATGAAAACGTTGATATGGGCGTGCGCACGGCGATGGCCGAAGAACTGCTGCGCGTGGCGGTCTCCAGCGAACCCCTGAATGCTTTCGTTTGGACCCAGTTCGCCCGCTTTAGTCGGGAACGGGGAGATTTTGAAAGCGAAGAAATGGCCTATGGGACGGCGCAGAAGCTTGACCCGGCCAATTCGGAACTTCTGGCGGCCTACTCTCAATCTCTAGCGATTGCGGGACGTCGACGCGAGGCGATGGAGCTGTTCGATATCGCGCTTGAAAGTTCGAGCAATCCGCCGGGCTGGTATTACATCACACCGGCGATGGTGGCACTGGCTGAGGAAGACTGGGAAGCGGTTGGGCGCTATGCGGTGTTGTTACAGAATGCGGACAACATGACGGCGCCATTGTTCGGGGTGCTGGCGGGCTACGGGCTGAACGATTCAAATCAGCTCAATCGGTCTTTGCCGCGCCTTTTGGATACACGTAGCTTTCGCGAAAACGGGATCATGCCGCAGCTGGCGCGCCGGATCACCGACGCGCAGCTTCTCAATGTTATTCGCAAGAGCCTGTCCGCTGCGGGCGTGCCGAACGATCGGCTCGACGGCCCGTATTAAGCGGTCGCAAATAGCGCCTGAGCGTAGGCGATAAAGCGGGCACCGCGCTCTTCAAAGTTTTTGAATTGGTTGTACGACGGCGCGCCGGGCGAGAGGATGATGGTGTCAAAACGCTCGCGCTGCGCGAGGAGCGTGTGCATAGCGGCTTCAAGATCAGGCACTTCGGTCACGACAATCTCGGGCGCGGCGATGCGGGCGGCATCAGCGAGGCGCTTGCCCGTGACGGGAAGCGTGACCAAAGTCGTGACGCCGCGCAGGGCCAGAAGCGTGGCGAGCTCGGCATAGTCCTGTTCGCGCTCGTGCCCGCCAGCGATCAGCGCGATACGGCGGCCAGGATAGGCCGCAAGGGCTGCCTTGGTGGCTTCAGGCGTGGTGGAAATGCTGTCGTCAACGAAGGTGACGCCGCCGATGCTGTGCTCTTCCAAACGGTGGGGCAGAGGGCGGAAAGCGGCGATGCCGGCAAGGATGCCTTCCATAGTTCCGCCTGTGGCCAGGGCGATCTGGGCCGCGAGGAAGGCATTATCGAGATTGTGTGCGCCTTTGAGGCGGGAGTGCGCTGCAGCGTTTTCTATGGCGCGTTCTTGATCCGCCGTCAGCTCTTGGACCAGACGGCGATGATCACGCACTGCCTTGGCGACCAGTGCATTGCCCTTGGCTTTGGCGCCGAGCGCTACCGGGAAATCACCATCGCGATCAATGAGGTGGAGCTTGTCGGCGTAATAGCGCTCGACAGAGCCGTGCCAATCGACATGTTCGGGGTAGAGATTGGTGAGGGCAGCAATATCGGGCAGAAAACTCATGTCCGAGGTTTGGTAGCTCGAGAGCTCAAAAATCACGACGGCATGTTTGTCGGCAATGTCGATGGGCGCGAGACCAACATTGCCAGCCAGACCTGCATCAATGCCCGAACGGGTGAGCATGAGATGGGTGAGCGTGGCTGTGGTCGACTTGCCCTTGGTGCCGGTGATGGCAATGACGGTGCGGCCCGCGCGATAGCTCGATCCCCAGAGATTGAGGTTCGATGTTACGGAAATGCCAGCATCGGCGGCGATTTCAAAAATCGGCTTATAACGCGACACGCCGGGGCTTTTGATGATGTAGCTAAAGCGTCGCTCAGCAATGGCGCGCGGCAGCTCATCTGCCGGGATATGCACCGTGTCCGGAATGTCGGCTGCGCCGCTATCGACGGCGACGAAGACCGGCAGGTTGGGCTGCTGGGCTTTTAGGAAAGCGCGGGTCGAGAGGGCTTCTTTGCCTGCGCCATAGAGCAGGACCGGTTCTTCAAACCGCATAAGCTTGCACCTTGGCCGAGAGGGCGGGCGGGATGTGGTGATCGCGACTGTCGGTGAGGCACTCCGCCATGGCCAGTTGGAGTTTTTCTTCGCCGTATTGGGCGAGGAGGTCGTCCTTGAGAGCTTTGACGATGGTGTCCTGATACCAATCGGCGTGGCGCGACAGCGTGTAGAAGCACGCTGCGGCTTCGAGAATTTCGCCAACGCATTCCCAGGGCTTTTGGCCAGCAAGGCCGGAGAGCTCGCGGAAGGAATGTTCGTATTCAGCGACATCAAGCAGGTTCTTGCCGAAGATGCGCAAGAGCCGTTCCTTCTTCATGAAGGGCGCGAAGATCAGGAAGACGAAGTGGCATTTTGGGCATTCGTCGCACCACAATGCGCCGTCATTGCCGTTGAGACGGAAGTTGCGATTGCAGCTTGAAAAGACCGCGTCGAATTTATCGCTCTTGGTGAAGAGCGAGGCAATGCGGGCTTCCGAATAGGGACGGAGCAGCGAGAAATATTTCAGCGCGCCGCCAGTGGCATTGGCGAGCGTATCGGCAATCAGCAGCTCAAAGCCAAGAGACTTTGAGTATTGGTGATTGGTCTCACGGCCATCGAACACGACATTGCCTTCGCTGGCAGAGCGCTCGTTGGAGAGAACGATCTGGTCGTAGCCAAAGAGCACAGCGCACAGCGAGGCGATCATGGAGTTGATCGCGGTCGAGGGCACGTGCCCGTTGTAATAACCCGGTTCCTTGGAGAGGCGGATCATCTCAGCGTCGAGTTTTCGCGACACGTAAACGGGCGCCGTGCCAATGGCATCCACGCAAGAGACGATTGGGCCCTTAGGATTGACCGCAAACGGGGTGAACGGCACACCCGTGTGCGTCAGGAGATCAACACTGACGAGGCTGTCCTTGCCGCCGCCAATGGGCAGCAGGGTGCGTTCGAGCAGAGTGATCTCGGGCTTGCGGGCAATAGTGTCCTCGGGCGCGGTGAGCGTGAGCTTACCGAAGCGAGCCAGCTCATTGCGGGCGTAGAATTCGCCGAGGCCGTTTTCATAGATGTCGATGACGAAGGCGCGTTCGGCGGAGGTCAGCGGAATGCTTGGCGCTTCGATGGTGAACGGGGCACGGAGCTTAAAGTAGCTCACGCCCAAGGTGATCGCGGTAAGCCCGAGAAGTTTTTCGAAGTTAGAGGTTTGTGCCGCCGCGCTGTCCGCGCCTTGCGGCAAGGTCAGCACTTCGGTGAAGCTGAGATCGTTCAGCGTATAGGTAAAGCGGGCCTCTCCCGTGGCGGGATCAAGGCTCGGGCTCTCAATGCGGAAAAATTCAGTCACGGGCTACTCGCTGCGTTTGTCCATCATATAGGTGATTTGCAGCTTGGGCGGGAGTAGGGCGGTGGCGAGTTGATCGCGCTATTTTTTGTCGCGCGCTAACTGTCCTTGGTGGCAGCCAAGATTGCGCGGATTTCGAATTCGACATTGTCGATCACTTCGCTGATCGCTTGGACGGCCCGATCTGGATTACTGGCCAGAATGGCGTCGGCCAGATCCTTGTGCATAGGGAAAGACCCCAGACCGAAGGCATCGCGATTGTAGGGCGAGTTTACGTCACGTTCGAGGGCGTGATCGAGATTGGTGAGTATCTGGCCATACATGGGATTGCCGGAGGCATGATAGATGGCGTCGTGGAAAGCATGGTCTTCTTTGCGCCAAGGGTGACCACCATTGACTGCCTTGAGAAGAATGTCGCCCAGTCGACTGATCTCTTTGCGCTGCGCCTCGCTGGCGTGGATCGTGGCTTTGCGCACGACGTCGATTTCGAGCGTGCGGCGAATTTCGAGAAGGCGAAGCAAGGCCTCGCCTTCCAAGCGCACCATGGTGGGGATGAGCCCGCGCGAGGTTTGCACATTGGCGGTGAGATAGGTTCCGTCGCCACGACGGCGACGGATGACGCCAAGGCCTTCCCAGCGATTGAGGGCCTCCCGAATTGTCGAACGACCGACGCCCAAGGACGAGGCCAAGGACAATTCTGGCGGGAGGCGGTCACCGATTTTGAGACCGGCGCGCTCGACCATTTCGGCGAGCGCATCCTGTACCGCCACGTTGCGCGTGCGGTTCTCTAAAGGCTCCAGATAGTTAAGGGCATTTTCCCGATCCATGGGTGCCCGATCCTCTCGGTGTGGCGGCTAGGTGCTCTCTCTCACCACATCTGAGAGCGTTTGTCAGCCTATGCCTTGTTTAAGTTCAGAAGCGCCGTGAGAGCCTCAACCAAGCGATCCATTTGTGGTTTGGAGTTGTAGCCCTGCACAGAAACACGTGCGACGCAGTGGTCCTTCCAGCGGAAAACCGGGATTTCGATTTTATACTGCTCAAAGAGCGCCGTGTGGATGGCCAGTGGATCGCATTCCGGGATCGGCATGGCGACCATTTGCGGGGCGCAAAACTCGGGCGAGCTGAAGGGTTCAAGGCCCGTGAGTTTGGCAATGCGTTCGCCGGTGTCTTGCGCCAAGGCGCGGCAATGTTCGGCAACAGCGGGCCAATCATTGTCATCGCGGAATTTGAGCGCGGCGGGAATGGCGAGGAAAGCCGAAGGGTCACGCGTGCCCATCATTTCCATCTCATCGACAAAGGGGGAGTTGTCGAATGCACCCTTAGCGCCGGGGTCCTTGGATTGCGCGGTCCAGCCGTGGCTGACGACCAAAGGGTCGAGCAGGGATTGGACCTCGGGGCGGGCATAGAGGAAGGCTGAACCCTTGGGGGCCATCATCCACTTGTGGCAATTGCCAGAGTAGAAATCGGCGCCAAGCTTTTGCATGTCGAGCGGGATATGGCCGGGGGCGTGAGCACCATCGATCACCGACCAGATGCCGCGCTTACGGGCCTCAGCAATGGCGGGCTCGACCGGGAACACGAGGGCTGTTGCGGAAGTGATGTGGCTAAGGAAGAGAACTTTGGTGCGCTCCGTCATGCCGGACACGATGGCCTTGGTGAACTGCTCTTCGCTGGTGAGCGGCAAGGGCACATCGACGACGACGATTTCTGCGCCAGTTTGACGGCAGATAAAGGCCCAGGTTTTTTCCAGAGCGGAATATTCGTGGTCAGTGGTGAGGATCTGATCGCCCGGCTTGAGGTCGAGCGAACGCGCAACAATGTTGAGGCCGGTGGTGGCGTTGATGACGCCCACAACGTCCTGTTCGTCACAGTTTAGTTCGGCAGCGAGGGCCTGACGCGGCACGCGCATGTTTTCAGTGAGCTTGCGGCCGAGGAATTCGACGGGTTCGCGCTCCAATTCGAGCTGCCAGCCTTGGTAGGTCTCAAACACCGGGCGCGGACACGCGCCGAAAGAGCCGTGGTTGAGGAAAACGACATCCTCGCGGATGAGGAACTGTCGAGCAAGATTTTCAGACACGATTAACGGCCTTTCAGGGTCGGATCGAGGGCGTCTCGCAGACCATCGCCAAACAGCGAGGTGGCAAGAACGGTGATAGCAAGGGCTGCCGTGGGGAACACGGCGAGATGCCAATAGAAGAACATGAAGTTGATGCCTTCATTGATCATCTGACCCCAGGTGGGGGTTGGCGGGGGAACACCAATTCCAAGGAAGCTCAATGAGGCTTCGAGCATCATGGCGAGGGGGATCGCAAGCACGAAACCGACAATGATCGGGCTAATGGAATTTGGAATGAGATGGCGACGGATGATGTACCAAGGGGAGGCTCCGAGGGCCTCGGCGGCGCGGACAAATTCCTTCTCGCGCGATGCCTTCACCTGGGCGCGGACGAGTAGGCAGACTTGCACCCAGCCAAAGAGCGCCGCGATGGCGACAATAGTGGGATAGCCGCCACGGGTGAGGGCACCCAAGAGCATGGCGGCGAGCAGCGGTGGAACAACCGAGAAGAGCTCGATGATACGCATGATAACCCAATCGACCTTGCCGCCGAAATAGCCTGCCAAAGCGCCAAGGGGAATTCCTATGAGTACGGAAAACCCAGCCGCAATAAAGCCGATGGAGAGCGAGACGCGCGCGCCATAGACGATGCGGGTGTAAAAATCGCGCCCGAGATTATCAATCCCCATCCAATGCTCGGGGGAAGGGAAGGCGAGGGCCTGGGTGAGAAAAAGCTGCGCTTCGGGTTCGACAGGGGTCATGATCGGGGCGAAGATCGCCATCCAGATCAGCACTACCATGACGATGCCACCGACGAGGGCGGCTTTGTTTGAGCTAAAGCGCATCCAAGCGAACCAGAGCGGGCTGCGGTTGCTCGCGGGCGTTGGGGTGAGGATGTCGGTCATTGGCTTCCTCCTACGCGGATACGCGGATTGATCAGCGCATAGACGATGTCCGAGAGCAGATAGGCGATGCAGTACATGAAGGTGATCATGAGCATGAGCGCCATTTCGAGCGGATAATCGCGGTTCTGGATCGAGGAGACGAAGTATGACCCAAGGCCGGGCACGCGGAACATGGCTTCGACAAAGATCGAGCCTGTTGCTGTGCCAATGAACATGGGGAGGAAGACGGTCACCAGCGGAATGGCCGAATTGCGCAGCACGTGCTGGAAGATGATTTTTCGCTCGGAAAGGCCCTTGGCGCGCAACACGTTGACAAAGGGCTTGCTCAAAGTGTCGAGCATGGCCGAGCGGGTGTAGCGCGCGTAGGTGGCGAGCGGAATTGCGGCATAGGCAATGACTGGCAGTACCCAGCGATTGGGGTGGGGCCAACCGCTTGCCGGAAACCATTTGAGCCAGACTGCAAATACCAAGATCAGCAGCATTGAGGTGACGAACACCGGAATGGTCAGGCCGATGGTTGCAAGAGCGGAGGCCACATAGTCGATCCAAGTGTTGCGATTAAGCGCTGCCGCCATGCCCAAAAGAATGCCCAAGGGCGCGCCGACCACAACGCCGAGGCCCCCCAAGACAAGGCTCGGGACCCAAGCGCGGGAGAGCAATTGCAGCACGCTTTCCCCAGGGCTCTGATAGGGCACGCCGAAATCGAGATGGAGCACGCCCCACATGTATTTGAAGTATTGCACGTATAGCGGCTGATCGAGCCCAAGCTGGGCCATAAGCTTTTCGCGGACGGCGGCGGAGACCGGCATGTCGTTGGCGTCGAACGGGCCGCCGGGGACAGCGTGCATCATGAAGAAGATGATCAGCGACACCACGATGAAGGTGAACGCAACTGAGACGAGGCGGCGCAGGATATAGCTCAACATGGTCGCTCCTCCTTTAGGTCGTCACAATGGCTTCGACCCGGTGGCCGGGAGCGATGGTGACGAGTTGCGGGGTTTTGTTCGGCGCGGCGCCGGTTTGAATAACGGTAAAGCGTGGGGTGCGAGCGGCGATCTCTTCCGCTGTTAGGAAGGTGCGGCTGCGTTTGTTGCGCGGGTTGGTGGCTGGCACGGCGTCGAGCAGGGCCTGCGTATAGGGATGTTGGGCATCGGCAAAAATGCGCTCAGTTGGTGCCTCTTCGACAACGCGCCCCTTATACATAACGACCACGCTGTCGGTGAGGGACTTCACTGTCGAGAGGTCGTGGCTGATGAAGAGGATGGACAGACCCATCTCCGCTTGCAGCTGTTTGAGAAGCCCAATGATCTGCGCTTTGACCGTGACGTCGAGCGCTGATGTTGGCTCGTCGGCAACGAGCACGTCCGGCTCCAAAATAAGGGCGCGGGCGATGGCGACGCGCTGGCGTTGACCGCCGGATAGCTCGTGTGGATAGCGGGTGGCAAAGCTTCGGTCGAGGCCGACGCGTTCAAGCCAAGCAATGGCTTTCTCGGCCTGTTCTTTTGGGGTGCCAAGCTGATGAATATGGAGCGGTTCGGCAATGATCTGCGTCAGCGTCATCATCGGGTCGAGCGCTGAGTAGCTGTCTTGGAAGACAACCTGCATTTTCTTGCGCCACGCCTTGAGGCCGGCGGGGGGGAGCGAAGAGATGTCGGTGCCGTGCAAGAGGATTTGCCCAGCGGTGGAATCGAGGAGGCGTAGCGCCATCATGCCGGTGGTGGTTTTGCCTGAACCGCTTTCGCCGACTACGGCAACGATGCGGTTTTTCGGCAGAACGAGGTCCACTTTTTGGACGGCGTTGGAATCGGAATATTCAGTGCGAAACCCGCTGCGGCGGCGGATGCGATAGGTTTTCTGAACGCCCTTTAGTTCCAGTGCCGGGGTCTCATCATCGCTGCCGCGCGACGGCTCGAAACTGGAATGGAGCGAGGCCAAGAGTTGCTTGGTGTAAGCTTGTTCCGGCGCGTCAAAAATCTGCTGCACGGTGCCTTGTTCGACCACTTCGCCGCGATACATGACCAGCACGCGATCGACGGTTTCGGCGATGACGCCCAGATCGTGGGTGATCATGATTAGGGCCATGCCAAACTCGGCCTGAACCTTCTTTATGAGCTCTAGGATCTGGGCCTGAATGGTGACGTCGAGTGCGGTGGTTGGCTCGTCTGCGATCAGAACTTTGGGTCGGCAAGAGAGTGCCATCGCGATCATAGCGCGCTGCAACATGCCGCCTGAAAGCTGGTGGGGGTAATAATTGACGACATCCGCTGCGTTTTTGATTTCGACGCGGCGCAGCAGGTCTTCGGCTTCCGCCAGAGCCTGCTTCTTGGGCAGGTTGCGGTGGGCCTGAATGGTTTCGGCGATTTGGTGGCCGATGGTGAAAACGGGGTCAAACGCCGTCATCGGATCTTGGAAGATCATGGAGGCAAAGCGACCGCGAAGGCGCGCCAGATCTTCCTTATTGGCTTTGGTGACGTCGATGCCGCCGAGCATGAGTTTTGTGGCACTCACCTCTGCGGTGGCGGGTAGTAAGCGCATGAGAGCGCTGCAGCTCACGGATTTCCCTGATCCACTCTCGCCCACGATACCGAGGCTTTCGCCTTCGTCGAGCGTGAAATTGACGCCACGAACAGCGTCAATTTTGCCGCCGTATTGACGGAAACTGACGCGCAGGTCTTCGATTTCGATGAGGGGCATGGGCTGACCTAATTGGGCTAGCGTCCCTCGGCACGAGGAACCAAGGGACGCTAGGATGCTGCTGGATTACTTCGTCAGGTGCGTGAAGAAGTAGTGGCCAAGGCGGTCAAGCGGGGTGAAGCCAAGAGAGTTTGGCTGCGAGGCTTCGCCGCCCAAATCGCCAGAGATCACAGCAGTGGTAATCGGGTGCACCAGCGGCACGATCAGGCCCTGATCGATCATGACCTGTTCGGCCTGAGCGTAGAGATCGTAGCGGGTATCCCAGTCGCTTTCGGCGTCAGCCTTGGCGACGAGCGCGTCATATTCCGGCACGAAGTAGCCGTGACGGCCACCATTGTAGAAGATGCCGTAGAAGTTTGACGGATCGAGATAGTCGTATTCATACGGGGCGATGAAGATGTTGTTCTTCTTGCCACGCAGGCCATCCATCCATTCAGCGCCGGGGAGCTGACGGATTGAGACGGTGATGTTGAGGTGTTCCTTCAATTCAGCCTGAAGGTACTGCGCCATAGCCGGAACGATAGCGCCGTTATAGCCGCCCTCTTCACGGATCCAGATGTCGACATTGGGGAAGCCTTCGCCGTTCGGGAAGCCTGCATCGGCGAGATGCTTTTTGGCCTTTTCCGGGTCGAAAGTTGCCTGCGCAACGACGTCTGGATTGTAGCCAGGATAGCCTGGGGGCAGGATTGACCCGGCTGGGATGGCGATGTCCTTGAGAACGGTTGAGGTCAACTCAGCACGGTCCACGGCGTGGTAGAAGGCTCGGCGGACGTCGACATTGTTGAAGGGTTCGGCGTCCAAATCATAGGAAATGTAGGACGTTGCGAACACGGCGTTCTTGCGGATGCCGTCAGGATTGGTCGCGGTGGCGACAGGGACCTGTCCGGTGTTGAGGAAGGTATAATCCGCATCGCCTGCGAGGAACGCTGGCAGGCCAACTTCTGGCGCGCCAATGGTCGGATCGACTTCGAGGCGATCAACCTGTGCCTGCCATGGGCCGGTGTAGGTCGGGGATTTTACGAAGACGACAGAATTGTTCGACTTCTCCCAGCTCTCGACCGAGAACGGACCGGAGGACACAACGTTTTCGACATTGAGCGCCCAATCGTCGCCGAACTTATCCTGCTGGTGCTTTGGCACCGGATACCAGAGGCTGGTGACGGATGGGAAATAGGGTTTTGGCGCGACGGTGGTGATCTCAATGGTTAGATCATCGACAGCTTTGACGGCCAGTTCGGAAGCGTCAGCGCCTTCCGTGACTTCCTTCCAGCCCTTGATCCCGCCAGCAAAATCCCAATACCAAGCAAAGTCATAGCCCGAATTGGCTGCGCGCTGGAGCGAGAAAACAAAGTCTTCCGAGGTCAGAGGTTCACCATCGGACCAAACGAGGCCGGGGCGCAGCTTGAAGGTCCAGGTGAGGCCATCTTCCGATTGGCTCCAGCTTTCCGCTGCCATCGGAACAAGCTCAAATTCCTTATCGAAAGTAGCGATGGGAATTTGCAGGAGTTCAGCGAAGGTGGCGCGGTCATAGACCGTCTTCATGTAGTCCATGTAGGTGCCGGTGGTCGATTGGCCCGGTGCCAAAATGGTGGTTTGGGCCAAGGCCGGCATGGTCAACGCTGTTGCGACGGCCAGTGCGCCTACCAATTTCGGTAGAATGTGCATGAGCTCCCTCCTTCTCGAAGCTTGATGTCGTTCCCTGAAGTCCGGCGCATCTTTGCGCTCGTGCTTGGTTCGTCTGTCCCTTCCAAACGAACCAATTGACATATGTCTGACAAATGAAATCGACGCTGACAAGCGTATTTCTAGGAAACGAATGCAATAGAGTGGCCGTGTTTATTGGCTGGCCAGCTCGCCTCAAAATGAGGCGAACTGTTTTGCTGCGCGAACAATATCGTCCGATGAAATGCCGAAGTGGCGGTAAAGGTCCTGAACCGTGCCGGTTTGACCAAAATGCTCGACGCCGAGCGCTATGGTGCGGTGGCCACAGACGCTGCCGATCCACGAGAGCGTGGCCGGATGGGCGTCGATGGCGGTGACAATGCCGATTTTGTTGGGCACTTGGGCCAGCAGCTGCTCGATATGGCTCGGGGTGTGGTCGCCATGCATACGGGCGCGTACAGAGCCCTGCCAGCCCGCGTTGAGGCGGTCGGCGGAGGTGATGGCGAGCACGGCAACATTGCGTCGGTCGCCGCCCAATCGTGCCGCCGCTTCAATGGCTTCGCTGGCCAGCACGCCCTGATAGGCCAGCACAACCTCGCATTGCGGCGTTGGTGGATTGAGCCAATAGGCACCGCGGATAATGCCTTCGCTGAGGGCTGGTGTAACAGGGCGGGGTGGCTGCTCGAGCGTGCGGGTCGAGAGGCGCAGATAGACCGAGCCGCCGGTGACGTCGCGCGGCCAATCGGCAAGGTCAGGACGAGCATCGCCCGTGCGTTGCATGTAGTCAAAAGCCCAATCGGTGATGATGGATAGCTCGTCGGCAAAGGCCGGTTCAAAGCTGGCGAGACCATCCTGCGCCATGCCAATCAGAGGCGAGGCGATAGACTGGTGCGCGCCGCCTTCACCTGCCAAGGAAACGCCGGAGGGCGTCGCGACCAGCAGGAAGCGGGCGTCTTGGTAGCAGGCATAATTGAGCGCATCGAGGCCGCGCGAAATGAACGGATCGTAGAGCGTTCCGACCGGGAGCAGGCGTTCGCCAAAGAGCGAATGCGAGAGCCCTGCCGCGCCGAGCATGAGGAAGAGGTTCATCTCGGCAATGCCGAGTTCCATGTGCTGGCCTGAGGGGGTGAAGCGCCATTTCTGCGTCGACGGGATGGCCTCTTTTTGGAAGAGGTCGACCTTCTCTTTGGGGGCAAAGAGATTGCGCCGGTTGACCCAAGCGCCAAGGCCTGTGGAGACGGTGACGTCAGGCGAGGTGGTGACAATGCGTTCGGACAAGGCGCTGTCAGATTTCGCATAGGCGTCGAGAATTTTGGCAAATGCGGCTTGAGTGGAGGTCGCGCCTGTGCCGAGGAGCTGGGGGCCAATGGTTGGGACTGCGGCCGAGGAGAGACGGCGCGAGGCCTTGGTGTTGAAGGGGACTGCGTCCAAGAAGGATTGGAGTTCGTCTGGATTTTCAAGACCTTCAAAGCGATCCCACTCATGCCCGTCGCGGATTTTGTGCGCAGCGCGGAGCTGTTCAATCTGGGCCGACGTCATCTGCCCAGCGTGATTATCCTTGTGCCCCGCGAGCGGCGTGCCCCAGCCTTTTACCGTATAGGCGATGAAGACGGTGGGCGTATCCGAGCCTGCGACGGTGAACTGTTCGAGCAAGCTCTCGGCGCAGTGGCCGCCGAGATTTGCCATGAGTTCGGCAAGCTCAGCATCAGAACGGCGAGCGAGAAGGGCGGAGACTTCGCCCTGATCGCCGATGGCATCGGTGAGGCGCTCTCGCCAGGCAGCGCCACCCCGGAACATCAGCGCCGAATAGAGATCATTGGGGCAATTATCGATCCAGGACTTGAGCTTATCGCCACCGGGTTCGGCAAAGGCGGCGCGCTGGAGGGCACCATATTTCAAGGTAACGACCGTCCAGCCGAAGGCCTGGAAGATGGCTTCGATGCGGTCGTAAAGCCCTTCGCGGACAACGCCATCAAGGCTTTGGCGGTTGTAATCGATGATCCACCAGCAATTGCGCAGCCCGTGCTTCCAGCCTTCGAGCAGGCATTCGTAAATATTGCCTTCGTCGAGTTCGGCATCCCCGGCGAGTGCGATCATCCGCCCTTCGGGGCGGTCGGTCTTGGCCCAAGATTTGGCGCGGACATAATCTTGGATCAGCGAGGCAAAGGCGGTGAAGGCAACGCCAAGGCCCACGGAGCCGGTGGAAATATCAACGTCTGCGGTGTCTTTGGTGCGGGACGGGTAGGACTGCGCTCCCCCGAAGGCTCTGAAATCAATGAGCTTTTGCTTCTCCTGTCGGCCCATCAAATATTGGATGGCGTGAAAGATCGGTGCCGCGTGCGGTTTTACGGCGACACGATCTTCATGCTTCAAAACGCCGAAATAGAGGGTCGAGAGCAGCATGGCCATGGAAGCCGAGCTAGCCTGATGCCCGCCCACTTTAACGCCGTCAACATTGGGCCGGATGTGATTGGCGTGATGCACCATCCAACTGGCAAGCCAGAGAGATTTCTTGTTCAGTGCTTCAATGGCCGCAATGCGATCCGAACCTAGTGTCATCGGCTTGTCCTCCCATAATGTCTGACATTATGCTCTGTTCAGGGACGGTTTCCGCCTATCTCGCCCTCTAAGGCGATTGTTCGCGCAGGAAATCGCAAGTTCTGGAGATAATCTTGGCAGAATTCGCCAAACGAGAGATCGATCCAATCGACCATAAAATCTTGCGTGCGTTGCAGGAGGACGGGCGCATTACCGTGCAGGCATTGTCCGAGCGGGTGGGCATTTCGCCCTCGCCCTGTCTGCGGCGAGTGCGGCAGCTGGAAGAGGCCGGGATTATCTCCGGCTATGGGGCGAGCATTGATCCCAAGGCTGTGGGGCTGCCCGTTTCGGTGTTCATCTCGATCAAACTCGAACAGCAGCGGGCGCAAAATCTCGACGACTTTGGCGCGGCCATCAGTCGGTGGCCGGAGGTGATGGACTGCTATCTGATGACCGGCAAGTTTGACTTTCTCATGCGCGTGGTTTGCGCCGATCTGGAAGCTTATGAGACCTTCCTGCGCAAACGGCTGACGCAGCTCGACGGCGTTGCCTCGATCGAGAGCAGTTTTTCGCTGGGGGCAGTGAAGAGTTCGCGCGTGCTGCCGATTTAGGGGCGCCAATTGGCACATCATGGGCATTCTGCCGGCCTTTATGGGCACGAGGATGGGCGCGGAGGTGGCGGTTTGGGGCGCGAGAAAGGGGCGCAAAGGCGGAAAAGATCGCGCCGCCAAGGGGGCGGCTTTTTTTGGGGGGGAGGCGCTCGGCGCGGAGTGAGGGGCAGGGGTCTGCCATGATGCGCGTGGTTTTGGCGGCGGGGATTGCTTAATTCGTTTGGGTGGTGGTGAGGATCACCGGTGATGGGTGACTTCTGTCATAGCAGGTGTGTCCCTCGCACGGCTCGTTACCCTTGGGGTTGACCCAAGGGGCTACACTTGGGCGTGCCCGGGAGTGAGTAGGTGCGGGTTTGGAGGAAGACCCCCACCCGGCCTCCCCCGAATGCGGGGACTGTTTACAACTTGCTCATTTGGGATTCTAGTTTGGCTGCTTGGGGGTGTTTTTCCGGAGGGTTTGAGATGGATTGTCCAGATTGTTCTAGCACTGCCACGGTCAAGCGCGGCCTCAAGGCGGGTTACCAGCGATTTAGCTGTAAGCAGTGTGGTCGGTACTTTACTGATCGCGCCCCTAAATTCAGCGCTCAGACAAAAGCGCAGGCCGTTCAGATGTATCTCAACGGCACCGGCATTCGGGCCATTGGGCGCGTCCTTTCGGCCTCCCCAGCCGCGGTCCTTAAATGGATACGCAAGGAGCACGACATCTTGCAAGAGCGGATCGCGGCTCAGCGCGGGACGCCAGCGAGCGGACCCGATATTATTGAGATGGACGAGATCTATACCTACGTCCAAAAAAACAGCAGCGAGCGGTTATCTGGACCGTTTATAGCCGAAGACAGCGCCGCGTTGTTGCCCACCACATCGGTGACAAAGGCGTAGAAAGTGCGATCACGGCCTACCGCTTGGCCCTGCAGGCTGTGGGTGAGATCGGGGCCATCTTTACCGATGCCAACTCTTGTTACGCACTCGCTTTCAAGCGCAATGGCGTGACCGTGCCACATTTGGAAACAAAGGCGCAAACCCACCTGATTGAGTCCTCCAATTCCTCAATCAGGGACAATCTTGCGCGGTTCGATCGGCGGACAAAGCGCGTCTCCAAAACAGTGCAGATGCTCGAGATTACGCTCAATCTGTTCTTCAACAGACACCTCATAAGGAGTCCCAAATGAACAGTCCCCCCGAATACGGGGGAGGAGAAGTGGTGTGCCTTCGGGTCAAGGGTGATGGCCGGTGGGAGAGGCTGTCGAGGATGAGGGCGGCGTTTGAGCCTTTTGCAAGACCCTCAATACAGGATCGGCAAGCTGTTGAGCGCCGCCGCCGCCTGTTAGGCTCAGTGTCGCCGGTGATGGGCGACATCTCGCCAATGCGATCCGGCACAGGGGCTGCGCCGGATCATTGTCGTGAGCGTTAGAATTGACGCCCGAGCTTGGCGTCAATCGAATGGGCGTTCGATCCGCGAATTGCAAAGAAGAGGCTCATGCCGAGCCAGAGGATAGACTTTTCAGCGCCAGAGTAGCCCTGTTCCATCGGGATCCAGTGGGCATAAACAGTGACCAGCAAGATCACGCTGGCCGCAATCGCAACGGGTCGCGTGAAAAGACCCATGGCAAGCAGAATGCCGCCGAAAAACTCCGTGGCGGCAAGCAGAGGTGCCCAGAAGACGCCGGGGTAAAACCCGAGCCCTTCGACCATAGGTACGGCCCGGAATGGGTCCATGATCTTGGGATAGCCATGGACTGTGAGAATGAGCCCGCAGATAACGCGCATCAGCGTTTCAGCAAGGGTGTGAAGGCGCGCGTAGATTGGCGTGAGGGCGGGAATGCGCTCGGGAATAGGAGCGTGGATCTTCGACATGGGAGTTCTTTCCGGTGTCAGCGCGCAAAGTCTCGTCTCTAGGGGACAAGGCTTGCGTCCGTAGATTTTGGTGATGAAGGTGCCTGGGAGCGCTAACTCAGGAAAGCTTTTGGTGGACGGTCTATGCCGCGATCAATTCCGGTTGCCACGAAGATTTCTCTCGCGGCGAACGGCAGAGCTGCGGCTGGCTTCGGCGCTGCGAGCAGTGCAGAACTGGTCGCGATTGCCTTGCTGGAGCAACATGTCTCACTGGACTTTTGCAAGGGAGGGCACGCGACCGAAACGTCGTGTGCGGTCGTGGCGTCGAGCATCAAGCGTAAACAGGTCGCTGTACCACTCGGCTGGGCGTTCACGGGGAACACGAGGCCAACGACCACCAGAACTATGACGAGAACACGAAAAATCATCACCGGCCTTGTACGGGCCACGGAGAAGGGGAGCAACGGGCTGAGCTACACAAGGTTGTTAGCGCTCATTGCTTAGGGCCTGAGGGTGGTGGGGAAATGTCGGTGAGGTGAGGATAAAGCCCCCACCCGGCCTCCCCCGAGTACGGGGGAGGAGAAGGAGAGTTAGCTTTTGGGAGGTGCCCCCACCCGACCTCCCCGAATTCGGGGGAGGAGAAGAGCTGGGTGCTCTTTAGTAAATCCGCATTTGCATGCGCATGACGATGTCGGAGCCGATGCGCTGGAAGCCGTATTCGCGCATGGTGCATTGCCAAGTCTCGCCCGCTTTTTCGATGCGGAAAAGATTGTAGCGGGCTGGATCGTCGAGCGTGCCGCCTTGGGCGGCGCTGGCGGCGGCGACGCCGATCACCGGAACCTCATGCCCCTTGCCGGGGATGTGGTGGATGGATGAGCGGTGCGTGTGGCCGTGAAGGACCATTTCAGCGCCTTCTTCGGCGATGACGCGGCGGAAGGTGCGGTGGCCCTTGAGGCCAAAGCTTGGGTGCTGAAGCGCTTGGACGGGTGGGTGGTGGATCATCACCACGCGGAAGTAACCCGCATCGCCGAGAATTTTGAGAAGGCGCGACAAACGCGCGGCCTGCATATCGTCAAACTTACCGACGGCCAAGAAGGGCGCGGTCGGGATAGCGCTTGAGCAGGAGATGATGGCAACGTCGCCCACACGGCGCACGAAGGGGAAGGCCTGGCCTTCGATGGTCTCGCCCTTGAGATAATCGCCCCATTCGCGCTGCGCGTGCTCAAGCGCGCCGGGGACATAGGCGTCGTGATTGCCGGGGCAGACAGCGGTGGTTTCCGAAGATCCCAACTCGCGCAGCCACTGACCAGCGCGTTCGACCTCGAAGGGCAGCGCCAAATTGGTCATATCGCCAGTGACCGCCGTAAAGTCGGCGTTTTGCTCGCGCATGTGCGCAACAAGTCGCTGCAGGGTTTCGGTGTTCATCTCACCGTGGCGCTTGAGCTTCCAGTTCAGGTAGCCCGTCAGGCGTTTGCCCAAAAGGTCACGCGGTGCCACTTCTGGAAGCGGCGAGAGATGGATGTCTGAAATGTGGGCGAGTGTGATCATCGAGAGGGGTTGTGCCAGAATGAAGCGGCCAAGAAAATGTTCAATCGTGCTTCCACACGATTTTGTCACGCGCAAAGCTCTGCTAGCGATGGGGCAAGTATTGGAGCAAAGCCGATGATGAATGGCCGACAGCGCATGATTGCGCGCATCTTTCTAACCGTAAAAGGCTTTATGCTCCGCATGACTGTCGGCACCCGCGTTATGCTGGTCGATGGCGATAAGGTCTTGCTAATTAAGCATACTTACGTGCCGGGCTGGCAATTTCCGGGCGGTGGCGTCGACCCCGGCGAGACTTTTGAAGAGGCCGGAGTGCGCGAGGCGCTGGAAGAAACCGGCTATCGAGTCGAGGGCCCGATGGAGTTATTTGGTCTTTACCATAATTCCAGTCCGGTGACGAACCGGGACCACGTCGCCTTCTTCGTCTGCAAAAAATTCAGCCACGAATTCGAGCGCAAGCCGGATCGTGAGATCGCAGAGATCGGCTGGTTTGACCGTCGGCAGCTGCCAAATGGGGTGTCGCCAGCGACATCGCAGCGGATCGACGAGTATTTTGACGGCGTCGAAAAGCGGAAAGCGTGGGGCTATTAAGCCCCACGCCGAATTTTACGCATAACGCAGGAATTCCAGATCTGGCCCGACCGGCACGACGCGGGTTGGGTTGATGGTGATGTGGCTCCAATAATAGTGCGTTTTGATGTGATCGAGGTCGACCGTTTCCTTGATGCCTGGGACCTCGTAGAGCGCCTTTAAATAGTGCGAGAGGTTGGGGTAATCGGCGATGCGACGGATGTTGCATTTGAAGTGGCCGACATAGACCGCATCAAAGCGTACGAGCGTGGTGAAGAGACGCCAATCGGCTTCGGTGATGGTATCGCCGGTGAGGTATGAGGTTTCGCCAAGCAGGCCTTCGAGCCAATCGAGGGCGGAGAAGAGTTTTGCTACCGCTTCTTCGTAAGCGGGCTGAGTCGTGGCAAAGCCAGCCTTGTAGACGCCGTTGTTGACCTCGTCATAAATGCGGGCGTTGACCGCATCGATGTCAGCGCGCAGGGCTTCTGGGTAATAATCGTCCTCATTGCCGGTCAGCTCGTTAAAGGCCGAGTTGAACATGCGAATGATTTCGCTGCTTTCGTTCGAGACGATGGAATCGGTTTTTGTGTCCCAGAGAACGGGGACCGTGACGCGGCCGGTGTAGTCCGGCTTGGCGGCGGCGTAGACCTGCCAGAGGAAGTCTTTGCCTAAAAGCGTGTCGCCGGACGAGCCTTCGTCGGTTTTGAATGACCAGCCGGTTTCGTCTGGCATTTTGGGCGAGACGATGTGGACCGGGATCAAATCTTCAAGGTTTTTGAGCTTGCGGAAGATCAGCGTGCGGTGGGCCCAAGGGCAGGCGAGGGAGACATAGAGGTGATAGCGGCCTGCTTCGGCTTTAAAGCCCCCTTCGCCGGACGGGCCGGGAGCGCCATCAGCGGTGACCCAATTGCGGAAGCCGGATTGCGAACGGACGAACTTTCCGCCGGTCTTGGAAGTGTCGTACCACTGGGTTGACCACTTGCCATCTATCAACTGTCCCATTGTTCGTCCTTTCGTTCGCCATCGCACGTCCTCAATGAGGCAGGGGATGTGGAGGTTGCTGTGGCCCCAAAGTTAGAGGGAATGAGGGGCGGAGATAAGGGGAGGCAATGGCAACGCACTGTTGTGCATTTGGAACACAAACAGGCGATGCGAACACAAGACTGTTCGCGACTTCGCATTTTTGTTTACGTGATCGCACACCGGTGCTAATCGGGATTCTAGACGTGGAGGCGTCCAGGATGGTGAAAGTTTTTCAGATGAACCGACGACCCTAGTTGGTCGTTTTTAACGGGTGCCCCGAGCGGGTGGCCCTGTCCTCGTCTGAACATTACTGGACCATTTTCTCATGACCGCTTCTCTTGCGTCCGCTGCCATCACGACTCCTGCTGGCGAAACCCTGTCCCTGCGTGTTGCAACCCCGGCTGACGATGCATTCGTCGATGACCTTCAGGCACTTGCCTTTGGTCCGGGACGTTTTGCGCGGACGGCTTTCCGGGTGCGTGAGCGTTTCCCGATTGATCCGAGCCTGAGCCTGATTTCGGAAGTCGATGGCGTGCCGTCCGGTTCGGTGTGGATGACCCCGATCAGCGTTGGCGACATGAACGGCTACATGCTTGGGCCGCTGGCAACACACCCGAAATTCCGCAAGCGCGGTGCTGGTAAGCTTTTGGCTTTGGAAGTGTCTAAGCTGGCGCTGTCGCGTGGCGAGGGCAAGTTTGTGCTGCTGGTTGGCGATCAGGACTATTACTGCCCGCTTGGCTGGGAAATCACCACTCCGGGCAATATCGAGTTTCCCGGCCCGGTCGATGTGAGCCGCGTGCTGCTGCTGTCGGATGACAAGGGCCTTGCCAAGACCATGTCGGGCCGCATCGGTGCGTTCCGCACCGGTCAGTAGGCAGATTTCTGCTGCTCTTTGCGTTCGGCTGCCCTAATCTGGCGCTATGACTATTCGCGACGACGCATTCCTTTCTCGACTGAGCAGCCGCCTGTTGCAGGTTCCGCCAGTACACGCCGGAGAGCTGGTGCCCGATTGGGCGCCTTTGACACCCTATGACCGTCCGCCCGTTGAGGCGGCAGTGATGATTGCTCTCGTGGAGCGGCCCGAAGGGTTGACGGTGCTCTATACGGAGCGGTCGCCCGATTTGCGGGCGCATTCGGGGCAGGTGGCTTTTCCCGGCGGCAAGGTCGACAAGACCGATGCCGATGTGGCGGCGGCGGCTCTGCGCGAGGCCAATGAAGAGGTGGGGATGCGGGCGGAGGATGTGAAAATCCTTGGCTATTTGCCGACCTATTACACGGGCACGAATTATCTGATTACCCCGGTTGTGGCTTTGGTCAGTCCGAGCGGGCCGTTTGTTCCCAATCCGGGGGAAGTGCATTCGGTGTTTGAAGTGCCGCTGTCGCGGATATTAGAGCGATCCACCTATGGGCGCTTTAAAATCTCTCGGCAGGGGAAAGAACACACCACTTGGCAGATCGACCATGATGGCCACATGATCTGGGGTATAACGGCCAATCTCACGCGGAAATTCCGAGATTTGGTGATGGATGAGGATGCTGCATGACGTCGACCAAGCTTAAAGCGGATTGGCTCGCTCTTCCTGCTGTGCAGACCATTTTCTCGATTCTCGGCGGCGCTGAGGGGAAAACCCGCGCGGTCGGTGGGATTGTGCGCGACAGCCTGCTCGGCTCGCTTCGGCCCAATACCGATATTGATATGGCCACCGAGTTGTTGCCGGTGAGCGTGATGCAACGGGCAAAAGCTGCGGGCATAGCGACCTATCCGACGGGCATAGACCACGGGACGGTGACGCTTCGGCTCGACGATACGAGCGTGGAAGTGACGACCTTGCGCAAGGACGTGGAGACCGATGGTCGGCACGCGCAGGTGGAATTTGGCACAGACTGGGTGGAGGACGCTCAGCGGCGCGATTTTACGATGAACGCACTCTATGTGGAAGCTGATGGGACGGTGTTTGATCCGCTGGGCGGATTGGGCGATCTCCATAATCAGCGCGTGCGCTTTATTGGCGATGCGGCGACGAGAATTGCTGAGGACGGTTTGCGGGTCTATCGGTTCTTCCGATTTTCAACGACGCATGGTGGCGGGCAGTTTGATGCCGAGGGGTTGGCTGCTTGTCGCGCGGCCTCGGGGCGCTTGGACCATCTCTCGCGCGAGCGTGTCGGTTCAGAAATGATGCGCATGCTGGCGCAGCCAAAAGTGGCGCGGACGCTGGCGGTTATGCAAGGCATTGGCCTTGTGCGGGCGACGGAAAAGCAGATCGCAAGCCTTGTAACCTATGAGGACCTTGGCGGTCGCTCCGCCGAAGCGCGCTTGGCGCTCTTGGGCGCGGATAGCCTGCCGCTGCGTCAGGCCGAGTGGCGGCTCTCGGGCGAGGTTTATGCCAAGGCTTTACGCATTGTTGAGTCCGCAGACTTGCTGGCGCATAATCAAGCCAACTGGGCCGCTTATCGGTTTGGCGAAGACGCGGTTGAAGGGCTGGCTGTTGCGGCGAGCACTGATGACTGGCCGCGTGATCGGCTTATGGAAGCGGCGCGAGAATTGGCGCGACTGCCCGCGCAGCCGCTGCCCGTGTCGGGGAAAGACCTGATAGAGCAAGGCGTTGCCGCTGGCCCGGAATTGGGTCAACGGCTTAAAAAGCTTGAGAAGGCCTGGGTCGAGAGCGGTTTTACGCTTTCAAAAGATGAGCTCCTCGCGCTTTAGGCGCGGGGACCAACATCGACGATCCGCTCTTTGATACGCTCGACCATGTCGGGGCGCACTTCCGTTTCGCCGTGCAAAGATTTTAGATTTTCGACAGCGCGACGCACGACTTCAGCTTCCGATTCCGCCTCTGCGTGCCAGGTTGCGCCTGGGATGAGTGTTCCAGCATCAAATCGCTTCATCACGTAACTCCTTGGTTTGACCTTGGGCGTGTCCGGGCCCAACGAGTGGGCGGGGTATGGGTTCCGCTAATCTTCGTCATCGGGGAAGAAGCCCATGTCGGAAAGGCCTTCGAGCCAGGTTGAGCCCTTGCGACGGATAACGGTGCGCGGGGCCAGGCCTGTTGCGTCTTCAAGGGCCCGAGCGAGCGCTTGGGAGTGGGTGACGACCCAGACTTGGGTTCGCTCAGAAGCGCGGGCGATGGCTTGCGCCAGAGCGGGCAGAAGATCGGGGTGGAGTGAGGCTTCAGGCTCGTTGAGGGCAATGAAGGGGGCGGGGCGGTAGCTGAGGAGGGCACCCAGCAGGGCGAGAAACTGCAATGTACCATCGGAGAGTTCCGCAGCGCCGAAGGGGCGATGGGGGACCTCAGGGAAGGTCATGGTGAAACTGGCGTATTTGTCTGGCGGTGGGATGTCGAGACGCGCACCGGGGAAGGCTCGATCAATTGCTACGTCGAGATCGACGGTGTCGCCGCGAATATGTTTGAGGGTCGCAAAGACCGCGCCGAGATTGCTGCCGTCAGAATCGAGCATGGGCGAGGTGATGGCGAGCGAAGGTTGGCGCAACGGCGAATCTGGGTCGGTGCGGAAGCCGTGATAGAATCGCCAACTTGCGAGCATGTGGCGAACGGCATCGACCTCGGGGAGGGTGCCGCGCAATGACGAGAGAGCGGTTTCGCTGGGCAGGAGCGTATCATCAAGCTGGCGGCGCGCGCCATTATCATCGCGATACCACACGGCCGCGCGATTGCGCTCCAGCAGCGTCACGGGACGGCGACCGGGCAGGATCAGGCTCTCGGATTTGATCTGGGGTTCTTCGGAGAAGACGGCTTCGTATTTGCTGTCGCCGAACCCGACTTCAACGGCGTAGCGCGGCAGGATGACGTCGGATCCATTGTCGGCCTCAAGGCCAACTTCGAGGCTGAGCCGCGGCAGGTCTTTGACCCCGCGCTCGCCCGCCCAGAGGACGGAGCCAAGCCCACCTTCGCGTGCGATGGCATGGGTAATGGTGCCATTGGCCGCAGCTTGCAGGAGTTCTAGGGCGCGATAGAGATTGGTTTTGCCCACGCCATTTCCGCCGGTCAGCACGGTGAGGCGGCGTAGGGGAAAGCGGATCGATCGAACCGAGCGATAGGCTTTGATCTCAAGGTCAGAAACAGTCATGGCGCCAGTCAATCAGAAGGTGAGTGGGGGCGCCATGATCAAATTTGAGTTGGGTCAGTCGCCGATCAGGGCCACTTTACCGCAGGCGGCATGGAGGAGAGGATGGAATTGATATTGCCACCGGTCTTCAGGCCAAAGGTCGTGCCGCGATCATAGAGCAGGTTGAATTCGACATAGCGCCCACGGCGAACCAGCTGTTCGTCGCGCTCAGCTTCGGACCAGTTCTTTTCAAAATGGCGGCGAACGAGCTTGGGATAGATGTCGAGGAAGGCTTCGCCGACAGCGCGGGTGAATTCGAAATCGGCGTCCCAATCACCAGTATTGAGGTGATCGTAGAAAATGCCGCCGATACCGCGATGTTCATTGCGGTGTGGCAGGAAGAAATACTCGTCGCACCATGCCTTGAGGCGATCGTAGTCGACGCCCGGACGGTTTTCGCAGGCCGCCTTCATGGCAGCGTGGAAATCGATAGTGTCGGTGTCGTCCTGCGTGCGCTTAACGTCGAGAACTGGCGTCAGGTCGGCGCCGCCGCCCCACCACTGCTTACCCGTGACGATCATACGCGTGTTCATATGCACGGCAGGAACATGGGGGTTCCAAGGGTGGATGATGAGCGAAATGCCCGAGCTCCAGAAGCCCGCACCCGCTTCGGTGCCTGGCATCTGCTTGGCGAAGTCTTCGGAGAAGGTGCCGTGCACAGTTGAGATGTGCACGCCTGCCTTTTCAAAGACGCGGCCGTGAAGCATGCCCATTTCGCCGCCGCCGCCAGCGGCGCGATCCCATGGGGAAATTTCAAACTTGCCGGGCGCCCTATCGGCATGAGGTCCGGTGACCTCAGCTTCAATAGCTTCCAGCTCCGCCACGATCTTGTCTCGCAGAGTGCGGAACCAAGCTTGCGCAGCGATTTTCTTGTCGTCGATATCGATTGGCAGTGTCATGGCGGGGGACATGTACCTTTATGCGGAAACTGTAAAGGGTCCTAGCAGCATGGGGGGATGCCGTGCGGATAGTTTCAAATGTCTTCAGCGTAACTGCCAGTCTGACGGATGGCTTCTCCTAAAGCCATAGCGCCAGCGATAGCGATATTGAGAGAGCGCAGGCCTTCTCGCATGGGGATACGGATACGAAGGTCGGCGCGTTCTGCGACCTCATCTGGCACGCCAGCGCTTTCACGTCCAAGGAGCAAAATGTCGCCAGCGACAAACTGCGCCTTATAAAGTGATGAACTGGACTTGGTTGTCATCAAAACCAGCCGCCTGCCTTGGGAAATCCGCCAGTCTTCAAAGGCTGAAAAGCTGTTGTGCTCAACAAGATTGGCGTGATCGAGGTAATCCATTCCAGATCTTGCGAGATTTTTCTGGGTGATGGCAAAGCCGGCTGGATGAATAACGTGAACTGGTACTCCCAGGCACGCTCCCAAGCGCAAAAGGGTCCCGGTATTTGCTGCAATGTCAGGTTGATAGAGTGCTAAATCCAAGGCCATGACTAAGTGTTCATCTTTCGCAAGGGTGGAGCATGCATGATCCATGGGTATAGTGTCGCAGGAGGGTGCTGTCAGTTGTCGCACTCTGGACAAGTGCCCGTGACAGTGCAAAAAGGACCCTAACTGACGGACCGCTTGAGGGCGGACGGCGGTCGATTCTGCATATTCTCCTATTTGCATAATCGATAATGCCGCTGCCGGCTCCGTCAAAGGTGCATTCGTACGGGGATACGGACTTTGGCCACAGAAGTAGAACATTCATCCACGAACCGGCGGGACTTTTTGTACGTCGCCACGGGCGCTGTTGGCGCTGTTGGCGCAGCCGCCGTGGTCTGGCCGCTGATCAATCAGCTCAATCCGGACGCTTCAACACTGGCTCTCGCCAGCATCGAATTCAACCTAGGCGCAATCGAAGAAGGCCAGTCGGTAACCATTACCTGGCGCGGTCTTCCTGTTTTCGTACGTCACCGTACGGCTGCTGAAATTGCTGAAGCCAAGGCTGTGCCTTTGTCGGATCTGAAGGATCCGGAAACAGATGAGCAGCGCACCAAGGAAGGTCACGAACAGTGGCTGGTTATGGTTGCGAACTGCACGCATCTTGGTTGCGTACCAGTTGGTGAAGCTGGTGAGTTCGACGGCTGGTTCTGCCCGTGCCATGGTTCGCACTATGATACCGCAGGTCGCATTCGCAAGGGTCCCGCGCCGACAAACCTCGTCGTGCCGCCTTATGAATTTGTCAGCGATACGCTGGTTAAGATCGGTTAGTGGGGGACTTACCCGATGGCTTCTGAACACTCGAATTATACTCCCGGATCCTCAGTCGAGAAGTGGCTCGATGACCGCCTGCCGGTCGTGCGCTTCGCTAAAGAGCACTTGATGGATTTCCCCACTCCGAAGAACCTCAACTACTGGTGGACCTTCGGCGCTATTCTCGTGATGTGCCTTGGCGTGCAGATCGTGACCGGGATTATCCTGGCCATGCACTACACCCCGAACGTCTCGATGGCTTTCGACTCGGTTGAGCACATTCGTCGTGACGTCAACGGCGGTCGCATCATTCAGGCGACCCATGCTGTGGGTGCGTCGATGTTTTTTGTCGCACTCTACATTCATATCTTCCGTGGGCTGTATTATGGCTCGTATAAGGCACCACGTGAAATCATCTGGATTCTGGGTGTGCTGATCTTCATCCTCACTATGGCTACCGCCTTTATGGGCTATATCCTGCCGTGGGGTCAGATGAGCTTTTGGGGTGCTACCGTTATTTCTAACGTGTTCACCGCAATTCCGGGCATTGGTGAAAGCATTAAGCAGCTCGTTTTGGGTGGATTTGCCGTTGGCAACCCAACCCTGAACCGCTTCTTCTCGCTGCACTACTTGCTGCCGTTCATCATCGCTGCGGTGGTGGGCTTGCACATTTGGGCGCTTCACGTACCGGGTAATAACAACCCAATTGGCGTCGAAGTGAAGGATAAACGCGATACCGTGCCTTTCCATCCGTACTACACGATGAAAGACCTGTTCGCGATGGTGCTGTTCTGCATCCCCTTCGCTTGGTTCGTCTTCTTTGCGCCGGACATTCTGGGCCATGCCGACAACTACATCATGGCGAATAGCCAGGTAACGCCGGCTCACATTGTTCCAGAGTGGTACCTGCTTCCGTTCTACACCATTCTTCGTGCGGTTGACTTCAACATCTTGTTCATCGACTCCAAGCTTGGCGGTGTTATCGCCATGGGCGGTTCGATGCTCCTGCTGTTGGTTCTGCCGTGGCTCGATACTTCCAAGGTTCGTTCGGGTTCGTTCCGTCCGATGTTCAAGTGGTTCTACGCTCTGTTCGTGATCAACTTCATCGGTCTGGCTTACCTCGGTGCGCAACCGGCAGAAGGCGTCTACACCACATTGGCAAAAGTCTGCACTGCATACTACTTCATCTACTTCCTTGTGATTCTGCCGGTGCTTTCGCGGATTGAAACGCCAAAGCCGCTGCCGACCAGCATCTCCGAGAGTGTTCTCGGCAAGGTACACTCGTGAACGAGGCGAGACCTATGTCAAAAATCAAAACCATTGCTATCGCAATGGCAGTCGCAGCAGGCCTTGCTGCGACTCCAGCCTTCGCCGCCGGCGAAAGTGCTCCAATCGAACGTCAGAACTGGTCGTTCGGCGGTCTGTTCGGTACCTACGATCAGAACCAGCTTCAGCGTGGCTTCCAGATCTATCGTGAAGTTTGTGCGAGCTGCCACGGTGCGCGTCTTCTCTCGTTCCGTAACCTTTCGGAAGAGAATGGCCCGTCCTTCTCGGAAGAACAGGTCAAGGCACTTGCTGCTGAGTACGAAGTCGCTGATGCAACCGCAGAAGGTGGCGTACGCCCAGCTGTTCCAGCGGATCGTTGGCCGAGCCCGTTCGCGAGCGACGCTGAAGCAGCCGAAGCAATGGGCGGTTCTTTCCCGCCTGACTTCTCGGTGCTGGCAAAGGCTCGCGGCGTCAAGGACGAGTTCCCGACCTGGATCTTCAACTACTTCACTGGCTACCAGGAAGGCGGCGCTGACTATATCTATGGTCTGCTGACCGGCTACCGCGACGAAGCTCCAGAAGGCTTTGAGCTCCCAGATGGCAAGTCGTACAACGACGTGTTCCCTGGTCATGCTATTGGCATGGCACCTCCGCTGTCTGACGGTTCGGTGACGTATGAGCCAGGTCCAAACGGTGAAACCGTTCCGGAAACCCTCGACCAGTACGCCCATGACGTTGCTGCTTTCATGATGTGGGCTGCAGAGCCTCACCTCGTGAGCCGCAAGGAAACCGGCTTCATGGTTTTGATCTTCCTCATCGGCTTCGCCGGTCTGCTTTATGCAACCAAGCGCAAGCTCTGGAAGGGCATCGAGCACTAAGTGCACGCTCGCTGAACATTTAAGGGGCCCGTTGGGCCCCTTTCTTTTTGGTGGTTTGGGTAAACTAATCCGCTCACGCTTGCGCCATGCTCTTGCCATCGGGTGGAAGTATGGTGATATTCCCGTGAAGTCGCTGTGTTGAGAGAAGGACTGAGATGTCCGCTGTACGTCTGGCCGTTACGGTCGTTACTACTGCTATCACCGTCAGCCGCCACCCAGCGGTTCGCGCGGGGATTCAGGCAGTGGCTCAGAACCCGAAAACGCGCGAAGTCGCAATCAACACATCCCGGAATGTCGCCTATAGTGCTGGCGTTCTGGCGCGGCATCTTTTGGGCCGCAACAAAACCTAATTCTTAAATTCTAGCCTCAAGGCCGCAGATGTCGCTCGACCTGAAGTCGCTCGTCCGTACGATTCCGAATTATCCCAAGGAAGGGATTCTGTTTCGGGACATCACCACCCTGATCGAGCATCCGGAAGGGTTCCGTCAAAGCGTTGAACAGATCGCGGCTCAATATCGCGATCAGGGCTTTACCCATGTCGCTGGTATTGAAGCGCGTGGTTTCATTTTTGGCGCTGGCGTTGCTATCGCGATGGGCGTGGGCTTTGTGCCGGTCCGTAAGCGCGGCAAGCTGCCGGGCGCAACTATCGGCCAGAACTATGTGCTTGAGTATGGCGTCGACACGATTGAAATCCATGCTGACGTGCTCAACGCTGGGCACAAGGTTCTGATCGTCGACGATCTGATCGCCACGGGCGGCACTGCTATTGCTGCAGTCAGCCTTGTGCGCAGCACGGGTGCAACGTGTGACCATGCAGCCTTTGCCATTGATCTGCCTGATCTCGGCGGCGCGGCGAAGTTGGCGGCACAGAACGTTGAAGTCAGCGCGCTGATGGCTTTTGAGGGCCACTGAGCCGGTTTAAGCTGAATGTGAAGGGGGCGAGCCTAGCTCGGCCCCTTTGTCGTTTCTACCAGTTGTTGCGGCCATCCATGGCGGTGATTGGAATGCAGGTGCGGTCGAAATCATCGACCAAATTGAGATTGAAATACATGGAGCGGGTTTCGGGGACGCCCTCGGTCGCGCCCGGCTTAAGCGTACCGTCGTCGTTGTAGATCGCGCTCCAATCGGGACTGTCGCCCCAAGTCTGCATGCCGCACGCGGCGCAGAAGTGATGCACGTTGAGCCCTGTCGGGTTGTAGGTGCCTTCAGCGCTATTGGAGAGCAGCTTGAAATCCTCAGGCTTTACACCGGTCCAAACGGCTCCCGACCGCTGGCAATAGCTGCAGTTGCAGGTGTGTGCCTCGCTTGGGGCAGAGGCAATCTCGAATTTTATAGCGCCGCAGTGGCAAGACGCGGTCAAAGCCATGGTTAGTCTCCTCGTTATGAGAGAGTGCTAACCATTGGTTTTGACAGAGCTTGTCAGTAGGCTCAGGCAGCCATGGCCTCACGCTTGTCGACGAGACAGAGTTGATTGCCTTCAGGATCGCGCATCACCGTATAGGTGGGCAGGACCCGATCAATGCTGGCGCCAAGCTCTCTCAGGCGATCCACCTCCGGCTGCCGATTGGCCACTTCCACATCGAGGTGGACGCGATTGTTATCGTGGCGCTGTCCATCGACGTTTTGGAAGCAGAGGCTCGGGCCGGGGCCATCGACCATGACCGTTGGGTCGGTTTCTGGGGTGAGGCCAAAGACGGCCAGCCGAACCAACTCAAGCTGGTCGTATTCGCGCAGGGCGTAGCCATCTAATGCGTTGGCCCAAAACCTTGCCAGAGCGGCAGGGTGCTCGCAGTCAAAAACGATTTGATTGATGACGCCCATGGCGCTTCTCCTCATTCTTTACCGAAGGGTTAACGGCAGAATGGGGCCAGAGCTTGAACAGAATAGGGCGAGGTCGGGGCTTGCCGACGCAATTGTGAAGGCTGGCTTACGGCGGGTGAACCCAAAAAAAGAGGCCCCGAAGGGCCTCTTTCGTGTTCAGAGCTGAGCGAATTAAGGCTCGAGCTTGCCGGTTTCCGGATGGTCTTCGGCGCTGATGTTTGGCTCGTTGCGGGTCTTCCACAGGGAGTAGAAGACGCCAGCAGCAAGGATCGAGATCGTGACGCCCAGCGAGAGCAGGGTGTCGATATGGATGCCGAATGGCACCAGACAGATCTTGATACCGATGAGAACCAGAATGACGGCCAGCGATACCTGCAGGTAACGGAAGCGGTTCATTGCGGCTGCCAGAGCGAAGTAGAGCGCGCGCAGGCCAAGGATCGCGAAGATGTTCGAGGTGTAGACGATAAAGGTGTCTTGGGTGACCGCGAACACAGCTGGAACCGAGTCGACCGCAAAGATCAGGTCGACGATTTCAACCATGATCAGCGCGATGGCCAGCGGGGTCAGCCAGGTGACGAGCTTACCGGTCTTCAGATCTGGAGCCTTAACGGTGAAGTTACGGCCATGCAGTTCCTTGGTGACGCGGAAACGGGACGACAAGAACTTGTAGATCTTGTTGTCTTCCATGTTCGGCTCTTCGTCTTCGTGCTTGAACATTTTCAAGCCGGTGAAGATGAGGAAGGCACCGAAGATGGCCAGAATCCAGCTGAACTGGTGAACCAGAGCAGCGCCAACGCCGATGAGAACAGCGCGGAACAGGATTACACCCAAGATGCCCCAGAACAGCACGCGGTGCTGGTAGAGACGTGGGATGCCAAGGAAGCCGAAGATCGTGGCGATGACGAACATATTGTCCATCGCCAGAGACTGCTCGATCAAATAGCCGGTGTAGAACTCAAGCCCGGCCTGAGAGCCGCGCTGGAACCAGACCCAAGCACCAAACGCAAGCGCGATGATGACGTAGAAGCCATAGAGCATAAGGCTCTCTTTGGCTTCGATCTCGTGTTCATCCTTGTGAAGGATGCCAAGGTCGAAGACAAGCAGAGCAAGAACGATCGCGATAAACGCGACCCAGAAGTAAACGGGGGTGCCGAGGAACTCGCCCGAAAAAGCGGACAGCAACATATCCATGTGCCGGACCTTCTCCATGTAACGTGGTGGAGCAGCTCCGACATCGCCGTAGCAAGAGCTACGACCAGAGGGGCCCGGCGCTGCTCGTATAAAATGCGCCAGAAACGGGAAAGTTTCAAGGTGCTGCCGCGAGGCAGCCCGCAAAGCACAGAATTATGCTGTGCCCAATTGGCGTGAGAACGCGCGGCAGCGGGGCCGTTGAGGTCTTTTGTGGGGCGTCAGACGGGATTAGCGGACGGTGCAGAACATCACGACGGCTTCAGCTGTTTCCAGCTGCAGGGCGATATTGAAATTTTCGTCGCTGGTAATGCGGCCCGCTTGCACCGACCCATTGGCCAGCAGATTGCCATCGTTGAAGCCGACGCCGTCCTGATAGGCAGTAATCGTGCCTGTGCCGGAGCGTGTGTCGCCCATGGTTCGGCCGGCCCAACCATAGACACCACCATACATGGTGAGAATGCCCACGCGTTCAGTGGTCTCGTCTCTGCAGCTCCAATTGCCTTCATAGGCCTGAGCGAAGGCAGGGATTGCGGTTACGGCGGTGACAGCAAGTGCAAGGGCGAATCGGCGCATAAGTGCACAGTGCCGACCCGACCTCTGTCTTTCAAGACCCGCGCTTGATCAAACTCTTGAGCAGAGGAACTTTGGCAAGGCCAAGGAGCAATTTGAGCTTGAGGGGCATCTTGTAGTCGCGCAATTTCGAGAAGCTGACGAGTTCTGCCGAATAGACGGCTTCGCCATTCTGGTTGGTGCTCGACACATGGGTGATGAGCACGCCCCAGCCCGGGAGCGAATTGGAGACGCGCTTGGATTTGACGTACATCGAATAGGTGATGGTGTCTCCGGGGCGAACCGGCGTGGTGTATTGCATAGAACTAATGCCGGGTGAGGGACCCGAGACACCCGGCGACTGGCCGGCATCGAGCAGGCGCTTTTCTTCGGCAAAGAGCGCATCGACCATGAGCCGCTGGCCGACGGATGCAGTGTGCCAGCCGGAGGCGATGATGCCGCCGAAATGGCTGTGCTTGGCCTCTTCGGCGTCGGTATGGAAATACTGCGGATCGTAGAGCGATGCGAACCGCACGATCTCGTCTTGAGTGAATGTGTGGCTTCCCATCGGGAAGTCTTCGTTCAGATTGATCTCTTCAAACCAGCGCGTCATGCCGCGACCTCCGGATTGCGGCACTCAACCAGATTGGCGAGGCGCATGGTCATGACCTGCTTGTTCTTTTGATTTCGAATGTCGAAATCAAGGGTGACAATGCCCCAATGGGGGTGTGACTGCGAGCGGCGGAGCTCGGCTATCGTGACAGTGCCTGAGATAGTGTCATTGACCATGACCGGGGCCTTCCACTTCAGATCGGAAAAGCCGAGGCCGCCAGCCGACGCGATTTTGGAGAGGAACGCATCGACGAGGGCGCGAAGGCTCAAAGCGCCCGTCTGCCAGCCGCTGGAGGCGAGGCCTCCGAGTAGGCTCTGGCGAGCTGCTTCTTCATCCAAATGGAAAGGCAGAGGATCAAACTCTGCGGCGAAAGTCGTGATCATCTCGCGTGTCAGCGTCGAGGGGGCGAGCGCAATAGTTTCGCCGAGGCGCAGGTCTTCAAAATGGAGACGATTAGCTATGACTGGATTGGTCATTTGCTTTCCCTATACGTCAATTGTTTTCTTCTGCCATAGGGTGCGGGGCACGGGCAAGGTGTTTGGGGATGGTCTTGCTTCACTGAGATCATTTTCAGCACCGTGATGGGCCTTGGGAGGCAGGGAGTACACCCCGACGCATTGACTTCTGGGGCAATCCGACCCAATTGGAACCCAATGATTTCCGGAGATCCCAATGGGCTTCAAAATGGGTATCGTCGGTCTGCCGAATGTGGGCAAGTCGACGCTGTTTAACGCGCTTACGCGCACCGCCGCAGCAGCTGCTGCAAACTTCCCTTTCTGCACGATCGAGCCGAACGTCGGTGATGTGCCGGTTCCGGACGTGCGTCTGCACAAGCTTGCCGAAATCGGCAAGTCCATCAATGTATTGCCAGCACGCATGAGCTTCGTGGATATCGCGGGCCTCGTGAAGGGTGCATCCAAGGGTGAAGGGCTGGGCAACCAGTTCCTCGCGAACATTCGTGAATGTGACGCGATTGCCTATGTGCTGCGTTGCTTTGAAGACGGCAACATCATCCACGTCGCCAATAAGGTTGATCCGCTAGCGGACGCCGAAGTTGTCGAGACCGAGTTGATGCTCGCTGACCTTGAAAGCCTTGAGAAGCGCCGCGCTGGCGTGGAAAAGAAGGCCAAGGGCAATGACAAGGACGCCAAGGTCACGCTCGATCTGATCGATCGCGCTCTGGTTGTTCTGCGCGAAGGCAAGTCGGCTCGCTTTGTTAAGCGCGATGCTGAAGAAGAAAAGGCTTTCCAGGAGCTGCAGCTGCTGACGTCCAAGCCCGTTCTCTACGTGTGTAACGTAGACGAAGGTTCGGCCGACAAGGGCAATGCGATGAGCAAGCTGGTTGAAGACTATGCTGCTGCCAATGGCGCAGGCGTCGTCATCATCTCGGCTGAAATCGAAAGCCAGTTGGCGCAGCTTCCAGACGAAGAGCAGGCAGAATATCTTGAAGGCCTCGGCCTGTCGGAAGCTGGTCTGAACCGTTTGATCCGTGAAGCCTATGACCTTTTGGGTCTGCAGACCTACTTCACCGTAGGTCCGAAGGAAACGCGCGCCTGGACCATCCATAAGGGTGACAAGGCTCCGGCTGCGGCTGGCGTTATTCACTCTGACTTTGAACGCGGCTTCATCCGCGCGCAGACCATTGGCTATGAAGACTACATCGCACTCGGCGGTGAATCTGGTGCCAAGGAAGCGGGCAAGGCGCGCGACGAAGGCAAGGAATATGTCGTCAAGGACGGCGACGTGATGCTGTTTAAGTTCAACACCTAAGGGTTTTGGATTTTTGCAAGATTGAGAAGGGGTCGCTGCGGCGGCCCCTTTTTTGTTGGTGGTTTTGGAGAGCAACATCCGGGTCGATTTTAGATTGCAAACACTATTGCCGTCGAATCTGGGCTCTATGCTAACGTGCTCAGAGTAAGATCTTTTCCGGAGCCGTTATGTCTGTCTCGATCAGCCGTCGAAAGTTGCTTGTTTCTGGAAGCGCGCTTGCGGCTTCCGGTGTTGCCGCTCCTGCCTTGGCACAACACGCCCACCATCATGGCGGTGAGGTGCGGGTGACCGAAAAGCCTCTGAGCCGCGCTGTGGCGCTGGCCACGGGTGACGATATCCGTTTCCCTGAAGTGCGCCGGTCGGTGAATGGCGTGCTGGAGACCACTTTACGTCTTGCCTATGGGCCAGCCGATGTGGATGGCGAGACAGCCACGGTGATGAGCTTTGACGGGCAGTATCCAGGCCCAACGCTCATGGCCAAGCCGGGCGATACCATCAAGATCAAGTTGATCAATGATCTCGATGATGTGACGAACCTCCATACGCACGGTCTGCATGTGTCACCATCGGGCAATAGCGACAACGTTATGCTCGTAATCCAGCCGGGTGAAACATTCGACTACGAGATTAAGATTCCGGCCGACCATATGGCGGGGACATATTGGTATCACCCGCATGTGCATGGGGTGACCTATTCGCAGGTGTCGGGCGGATTGGCCGGCGCACTGATTATCGAGGGCGGGCTTGATGAGGTTGAGGGGATCAAAGATCGTGTCGATCAGCTGCTCGTCATCCAGTCGACCCAGTTTGACGAAAACAACTCCATCATCCCATCGGATGATCAGGACATGCATCGCCAGACCCGTACGGTGAATGGGCAGATCAATCCGACGCTGCGCATTCGCTCGGGCGAAGTGCAGCGGTGGCGGTTCGTCAACGCGGCCTCGGAAACCTATCTCATGATCGGGCTGGAAGGGCATCCGCTCTATCAGATTTCCAAGGACGGTAATGCGATGACCCGTGTGGTCAAGCATGATCAACTGCTGATCGAACCGGGCACGCGCGCCGATGTGCTGGTGCAGGGGCACATGTTCCGTGGCGCTTTTGAATTGCGCAAGACATTGTGGCTGGGTTCGCCGCGCCAGTATGAGCCGGATGAGCTGCTGGCAACGCTTGTGGTTGAAGAGGGTGATGCTGTCACCGATCACCAGATCCCAGAAGTGCTGCTGCCGCTATCGGAAGACCTGCGTGGGAAAGAAGTCGATCGGAAGCGGACAATTCGCTTTGACGTGATCCGCGGCGAGCCGGGCGGCACACGCTTTGTGATCGACGGCCAGCAGGTGGATATGAACCGCGTGGACCAGACGGTTCCGCTCGGGGCCTTCGAGGAGTGGGAGTTGGTCAACGACTCGCCCGAATGGCATCCGTTCCACATTCACACCAACGACTTCCAAGTCGTGGCGGTGAATGGCGAGCCCGTTGACGAGGTTCTCTCGTGGGAAGATACGCGCGGCATTCCGCCGAACGGGTCGCTGACCATTCGTCATCGCTTCCTCGATTTTACCGGCAAGTATGTCTACCATTGCCATCTGCTCTTCCACGAAGACCACGGCATGATGGGCATTGTTGAGGTCGTTGGATAAAATCTGAAGGGCGGGAGCGATCCCGCCTTTTTTGCGTCTCATGGGTAAAGCTTAGAAAGCCGGAATATTCGCTTTTAATCCCGGATTGCAAGTCGATGCGGTCACGCTAGCATGGACTAAAGCGGCGGGAGGAGCCGCGGGCCGGCCTGGCCGCTATCGGAGCATTTTCTAAATGGCTAATCCTATCATCACGTTCATCGGCGCTGGCTCGTCCGTGTTCATGAAGAATATCGTTGGCGATATTTTGCAGCGTCCGGCCCTTGCCGGTGCGCAAATTCGCTTGATGGACATTAATCCGACGCGTCTTGAGGAAAGCGCGATTATCGCCGGGAAGCTGGTCAAAACGCTGGGTGTGCCAGCGAGTGTGACGACCTACTCGAACCAGCGCGAGGCGTTGACGGGGACCAATTTCGTCGTCGTCTGCTTCCAGATCGGTGGCTTTGAGCCATCGACGGTGATCGATTTTGATGTGCCCAAGAAATATGGCCTGCGCCACACGATTGCTGACACCCTGGGCGTTGGCGGGATCATGCGCGGCATTCGTACGGTGCCGCATCTCTGGAGCATTTGCGAAGACATGATGCAGGTCGCGCCTGAGGCGGTGATGCTGCAATATGTGAACCCGATGGCGATCAACACCTGGGCGATTGCGGAGAAATTTCCCAAGATCAAGCAGGTTGGCCTGTGCCATTCGGTGCAGGGCACGGCGCATGAGCTGGCCCATGACCTCGACATTCCATACGAGGAAATCCGCTACCGCTCGGCCGGTATCAACCACATGGCCTTCTATCTCAAGTTTGAGCATCGTCAGCCGGATGGGTCGTATAAGGACCTCTATCCGGAGCTGCACCGCGCCTATGCTGAGGGTCGTGCGCCTAAGCCCGGTTGGAACCCGCGTTGCCCGAATAAGGTGCGCTATGAGATGATGAAGCGCCTCGGCTACTTCGTCACCGAAAGCTCCGAGCACTTTGCCGAATACACCCCGTATTTCATCAAGGACGGGCGCGACGATCTGATCGAAAAATTCGGCATTCCGCTGGATGAATATCCAAAGCGCTGCATTGAGCAGATCGAGAATTGGAAGAAGACGTCCGAGCAGTATCGCAATGCCGACACGATCAGCGTGAAGGCTTCGCATGAATATGCGTCTTCCATCGTCAATTCGGTTTGGACCGGTGAGCCCTCGGTGATCTACGGCAATCTGCGCAACAATGGGGTGATCACCTCGCTGCCAAACCAGGCCGCAGTGGAAGTGCCGTGTCTGGTCGATAGCAACGGCATTCAGCCAACCTATATCGGTGAATTGCCGCCACAGCTGGCGGCGCTGATGCGCACCAATATCAACGTGCAGGAGCTCACCGTGCGGGCGCTGATCGAAGAGAAGCGCGAGCATATCTATCACGCGGCGATGCTTGATCCACACACGGCGGCGGAACTCGACCTCGATCAGATCTGGTCGCTGGTGGATGATCTGCTCAAGGCGCACGGGGACATGTTGCCGGAGTGGGCGCGGGGGTAAGGCTCA
The DNA here is from genome assembly GCF_014127105.1 of Devosia sp. MC521. Lineage (NCBI taxonomy): Bacteria > Pseudomonadati > Pseudomonadota > Alphaproteobacteria > Hyphomicrobiales > Devosiaceae > Devosia > Devosia sp. MC521. The sequence goes on along the minus strand of NZ_CP059902.1, from coordinate 2,678,688 downwards.
GCGTTGCCCCCACCTAGCCTCCCCCGGAACCGGGGGAGGGATGGCATCGGGTGTGTGGGGAGATTTGGGCTGAGTACGCACCGAACTGAAGACCCCCACCCTCAATCCCTCCCCTCAAGGGGGAGGGAGGCAGTGCGGTGTTTGGGGTTAGGGTTGCGACTGAAGTGGTTTGTCACATTCCACTCGATGCAGCTCCTCCCCCTGTTCATGGGGAAGTGTGGGGCGGTTACTCGCCGCCTAAAAGCTTTTTGAGCATGTCGGCCATGGGGCCGGATTTGGGGAGCTCGACCTTGGACGCCGCTGGGCGGGCTTGGCGGATGTGGCTTTGGCCTTTGGGTGCTTCAGACGCTTCTGGCGAAGGTTTCTTCGGCTTGGCTTCTTTGGCTGGTTCTTCGGGCTTGAGCGCGAGGGCGAGCTTGTTCATGAAGCCAGCGTCGTCGCCGTTGAGGAGAAGCGGGGTCTGACGGGCCAGCTCATCGAGCAGCGGCTCAAGCCAGATTTTGTCAGCCTTGGCGAAGTCGCCGAGAACGTGGTGCGTGACGTTCTCCTTGCCGGGATGGCCGATACCGAGACGGATGCGCTTGTAGTCGAGGCCGATTTGCGGGTCGATGGAGCGCAGGCCGTTGTGGCCGCCATTTCCGCCACCGGTTTTGACGCGGACTTTGCCCGGCGCGAGATCGAGCTCGTCATAGAAGACGTAGACCTCGCTGACGGGAATTTTGAAGAATTTGGCGATCTGCTGCACGCTGTCGCCGGACTTATTCATGAAGGTTTGAGGCTTGAGGAGGAGCACGCGCTCGCCGCCGACATTGCCTTCGGCATACTGGCCCGAGTGCTTGGTTTTCCACGCGGAAATGCCATAGGCGCGGGCAATGGCGTCAATCGCCATGAAGCCGATATTGTGGCGGTTGCCAGAGTATTGAGCGCCGGGGTTGCCCAGACCAACGAGCAGTTTCATGAAACCAAACCTTACAAATGACTGAGGCGGCCGCAAGGCCGCCTCAGAAAGCATCGAGCTAGAAACTGAAATTATTCAGCAGCAGCTTCTTCCGACTTCAGTGCGGAAGGAGCGACGATGGTCGCGATAGTGAAGTCGCGGTCGGTGATGGTCGGAACCGCACCAGCTGGCAGGGTTACTGCCGAGATGTGGATCGAATCGCCGATTTCTGCGCCGGTCAGATCAACGGTGATTTCTTCCGGGATCTTGTGAGCGAGAACGGTCAGTTCAACAGCGTGACGAACGACGTTCAGAGTGCCGCCCTTCTTAAGGCCAGGAGCCTTTTCTTCGTTGATGAACTTAACAGCAACTTCTACGGTGATCAGCGACTTAGCCGAAACGCGCAGGAAGTCGATATGCAGTGGCATATCGCGGACAACGTCCAGCTGGTAATCGCGTGGGATTACCTGGTGGATGGTGCCGTCAACGTCGAGGTCGAGGATGTGGGACTTGAAGCCGCCTGCGTAGATCGCCTTGTAGGCGTCCTTGAACGAGACGGACACAGTGACAGGAGCCTTCTTGTCACCGTAGATAACTGCAGGAACAAGTCCCTGACGACGTGCTTCGCGAGCTGCCCCCTTGCCCACTCCGTCGCGCGCCTGTGCCTTGAGCACTTTATTGGCCATGGAAATCATCCATTCCGGTTGGTGTACGGTGTTACACAACACCATACGCGCCCGTCCTCCAGGGGTGACGAGCGCTTCATGGGGGCGGCTATAGCGCAAAGGGGGGCGGGGAGCAAGAAATATAGTGGTTTTGCGGGCCTCTTGGCCGGGTGAAAACGCACGGGGGCGGCATAAGTGATTTGATAGGTTCGCATCCCGAAGATAGGGTCTGCCCTGTTTGTATTTATCTCGGGATTGTTCAATGGAAATCAATAGTTTTGGCGTGCGCTGTGGTTCTTTGCGCGGCTGTCACTCCGGCGATGGCGCAGAGCCAAGTCGACTTCGGCGATGACAGTGGCAGCTACGCTAATGATGGCGAGTGCGACGATCCACGATTCACTGGCGCTGGCATGACGGCAACCGATCTGCTCAGCGAGGATCTGCTGGCCGATGCCACCGACTGTCAGAGCGCGTATGACGCCGGCAAGATTTCACTTCTGGGCGTCGCGGAAGACGGCAAGATTGATTTTGGCGACGACGAGGGCGAGTTCGCCAATGACGGTGAGTGCGATGACATGCGCTTTAGCGGCAGCGGCATGACCGAAACAGCTTTGATTCAGGACGACATCATGCACGACGCGGCCGATTGTCGTGCGGCTGCCAAAGCGGGAACGATCGAGCTGCGTAACTCGTAAGAGCGCAAGAAAAAGCCTTCAGACCATGCTGGTGGTCTGAAGGCTTTATAGAGACCGAAAAGGTCTCGAATCTTAGTCGAACAGGCTCGAAACCGACTGTTCGCTGGCGGTGCGGGCAATCGCCTCGCCGAGGAGCGGAGCGATGTTCATGCGGCGAATATTGGCCGCGGCCTTGCTGTTTTGCGGGTCAAAGATCGAGTCGGTGATGACCAGTTCTTTGAGCTTGGAAGCGGCGATACGCTTGTCAGCTTCGCCGGACAATACGCCGTGTGTGATGTAGGCGGAGACTTCCTTGGCGCCCGCATTGAGCAGAGCTTCAGCAGCATTTACCAGCGTGCCGCCAGAATCGACGATATCGTCGATGAGAATGCAGGTCTTGCCCGATACGTCGCCGATGATGTTCATCACTTCGGACACGCCAGCGCGGGGACGGCGCTTGTCGACAATGGCGAGGTTGACGCCAATGCGGCTCGCCACATTGCGTGCACGAACCACGCCGCCAACGTCTGGCGACACGATCATGACATTGCTGACGTCGTAGTGATCCTTGATATCGCGCACCATCACCGGAGCTGCGGTGAGGTTGTCGGTTGGGATATCGAAGAAGCCCTGAATCTGCGAGGCATGCAGGTCGAGCGTTAGGACGCGGTTTGCACCAGCCTCGGTGATGAGGTTGGCAACCAGCTTTGCCGAAATCGGCGTGCGTGGTGCTGATTTACGGTCCTGACGGGCGTAGCCGTAATAAGGGATAACGGCGGTGATACGACGGGCTGACGAGCGACGCAGAGCATCGATCACGATCAGCAGTTCCATCAAGTTGTCATTGGTCGGGTAGCTTGTCGACTGTAGGATGAAGACGTCTTCACCGCGCACATTCTCATGCACTTCTACATAGACTTCCTTGTCGGCAAAGCGCTTGACCGTGCAATCGGTCAGCGGCAGCTCAAGGTAGCTCGCCACAGCTTCCGCTAATGGACGATTGGAATTGCCAGTCACCAGTTTCATGAGGTGCGATCCTGTCTCAACCGGCCCCACGGGAGCAGGGGCCAACCAGTTTCGTGGGCAGCTTTAGCGGCAGAACTTCGGACTCACAACTACACTTTTGGCCAGTGTCGTTAAATTATCGCAGAGAGATGCTAATTACGGACATTTGCCGACCGGTCTTGCGCGATTGATGGGTCGCGAGGCGATGGGAGAAATAGCGGTCTGGGTTGTCGTAGGTACAGCCGCCCACTTGCTCGATGGTGGAAACCCTTGCATCCCTTAGTTGTGCCTGCACAAATCCGGGTAGGTCGAAGTGGGCTTTTCCGCCAGTTGGGGTGAAAAACAGGTCGTCGCCAGTGGGATGCAGAGCTAGGAAATCGGTCTGGAATTGGTCGCCAACCTCGTAGTTTTGCGCCCAAATGGTGGGGCCGTATGCCGCAACAATGTGCTCAGGATCCGCACCAAGCTTAACCATAGCAGCGATGGTATTGCCGATAATGCCCTCAACGGCACCGCGCCAACCAGCGTGAGCGGCGCCGATGATGTGCGCTTGGCGGTCGGCGAAAAGGATCGGCGTGCAGTCGGCGGTTTGAATGCCGAGAAGCAATCCGGGGGTGGCGGTGACCATGGCGTCGCCCTCGACCACGCCCGTTAGGGGCGCGGTGATGGTCTCGACATGCGTAGAGTGAGTCTGCTTGAGAACGATCAGCGGAGCACCACCCAATGAAACCGCGATAGCTTGGCGGTTGGCCAGAACACTGGCTTCATTGTCGTCAACGGCGAGGCCGACGTTTAGGCTGTCGTAAGGGGCGGTTGAGACGCCGCCCTTGCGACCGAAAAAGCCGTGACGGAGCCAATCCATGGACGCAAGGGACGGAGAGTGTTCTGCCGACAGGGTCATGCGCCGAAACCTGACGGTTGCAGGCCGGGGCTGTGGGCGCAAAGAACTTTGAACAACTCACCCATTTGATCGGCACCGATGAGGCGCTGCTCGGCGGCGCGAATGTCTTGCGCCAGATTGGGGTTGGCCCCGGCAAGGGCCGTCGCACGGTGGCTAATGCCCATGTCGGTGAGGAAGCCGCCTTGGGTCTGGAGCGGTTGGACCGCGAGGCCAGACTGGCGCGCAACGCTGGCCAGCGCCTCGAAATCGACGTGAGCCGAGAGGTCGACTTCGCCGGGTGCTTCAAGCACGTCGGCATAGGCATGGCGACGTACGCCTTGCAGGGTTTCACCAGTTTGGGTGCGGGCGTAGCCATAATCGATGGCGAGCATAGCGCCGCCCTGACGGCTCACCAGCTGGCTCAAGCGGCTCATGAGTTGCGCGCCACCGAAGCAGAATTCGAGGATTTCATCGATCGCGGCGTCGGCCACGCCGGGCGGCATGGACATGGGCGGAATGGGTGTGGGCGAGAGGCCGAAGACGCGCTTGTCGCCATCAAGCCCGATTTGACGCTCATGCCAGCCGTTTTCTTTGCGGACGAACTGACGGATCGGCAAGGCGTCAAAAAATTCGTTCGCAAGAATGATGATCGGGCCGGAACCGACATTTTCAAAGTTCTCGAGCCATTTGGGATCGTAAGCTTCGAGGCGCGCTTTTTGCTCGGCCACAAGGGCAGGGCTGGTTTCAAAAAGGCGCAGGTCGAGCGCATCTCGGAAACCGGGGGCGCGGCAGGCAACGCGCAAGACGTCGCTCATCAGCGTGCCGCGACCGGGGCCGAGTTCGAGCAGGGTGAACGTCTTGGGCTCGTTCATCTGCTGCCAGAGATTGACCACCCAGAAGCCGATCAACTCGCCGAACATCTGCGAGATTTCCGGCGCGGTGATGAAGTCACCTTTGGCGCCGAATGGGTCATGGTTTTTGTAATAGCCTTTGCTCGGGTGCGTGAGGCAAAGCCCCATGTAAGTCGCGACCGACATGGGACCGGAGGTGCGGATCTGGAATTCGATCTGCTGCTCAAGCGTGGGGGCTTGGTTCACGTTGAACGTCTCACTTGCACTAGAGAAAGAGGATTATGGGCGGATGGGGTCTTGGCGCCGGGTCAGCGCGTAGACCACCAGAGCGATGCCGCCGAGGAGAATGGGAAGGCTGAGAAGCTGGCCCATGGTGAGCCATTCGCCGTTGAGATAGCCCAATTGCGCATCCGGCAGGCGGATGAATTCGACAAAGGAGCGCGCCAGCGCATAGCCAATGGCGAAAATGCCAGCGACGAGGCCCGGCTTGCGCAGCCCATAAAAGATATGGGTGACGATGCGGATGATGATGAAGAGCAGGAGGCCTTCGAGCAGGGCTTCATAAAGCTGGCTTGGGTGACGGGGCACTTGCATCGGGTCGGTCGGGAAGACCACGCCCCAGGGCAAATTGGTGGGTGCGCCATAAAGCTCGGAATTGATGAAGTTGGAGACGCGGCCAAGGAAAATACCAATGGTGGCCACTGCGCCGAGGAGATCAAGGCTCGACAGCCAATTGCCGCCTTTGGAGCGCGTGAAGAAGATGGCAGCGATCATCAGGCCTGCCATGCCGCCGTGGTAGGACATGCCGCCATCGAGCGTGTTGATCATCTCCAGCGGGTTCTGGCTGTAATATCCCCAGTTGTAGAACAGCACATAACCAACGCGGCCGCCGATAACGATGGACAGCATGGCCCAGAAGGCGAAATCCCAAATGTCTTTGGCTTCAAAGGGGGGATTGCCGCGGTGCCAGAGCCGCGTGTTCTTGAGCAGGGAATAGCCATAGGCCGCGCCTAGGAAAACACCAAAGAGATAGGCCAGTGCATACCAACGGATAGCGATAGGGCCGATAGCAATGGCGATCGGGTCGATATTGGGGAAGGGCACCGATGGTTCTCCGAGGTTCGACCGAAACTTGCCAAGCAATCGTGGCAATAGAGTGCCTGAGGTAGCGCGTCGGTTGGAGCCATTCAATCCCTGTGACGTTGAGCACGTCAAAGGGCTTTGCTTGGGTACTCTGGTTTTTAGGTCCTAGGTGGCTTAAGTAAATGCAAACAATGCCCCAATGGGAACGGACACAGTATGAACCAGAACAACAAGCTATTCGACGGGCTGGGTCGTGTGATGAACGAAGCTGCTGGCGTCGCTGACGGCGTTCGCCGCGAGGTCGAAACCGTGGTGAAGACCCAAGCTCAGCGCATCGTCAATGATATGGACCTGGTGAAGCGCGAAGATTTCGACGCGCTGCGCGAGCTGGTTCAGGTGCAGGGCGAAGAAATTGACGCTCTGCGCAAGGAACTGGCTGAGTTGCGCGGTAAGTCCGCTTAACAATAGCGGATTGATGATCATGCGAAGGCGCTGCGGTAACGTGGCGCCTTTTTTATTGGGAATTGTTCCTGGGCGATGAAAGTGCACCATTATGAAACGGTGTGCACAATTTCTGTTAAACCCTCGTTAATACTTAAAGACCAAGGATCATCCACAAGAGATTGGCGTTCGGCGGTTGGCCCGCGTGCCCTGAATCAAATGCTCAGTGTAGGGTTTGCTTAGGAGGACGATTCGTAAGTCGCGGTTGCGGCGATCAAGTTCCTTCACGCGCATCCAGAACGCGCAGCAAATGCTGCGCCATGACAACGCCCTTTGTGAGGACGGAACTTCATGTCTCTGATTGAATTCGAGCCCGATCGGATGTCCCACCCGGTGGACCTAGTCGAGCACATCGCTTCGATCAACGACTGGACGTTTGAACGTCAGGACGCGGACGAGATTTCTATTTCAGTACGCGGAGGGTGGAGCGACTATCATGTGTCGTTCAACTGGATGCAGGATCTGGAAAGTCTGCACATTGCCTGTGCCTTTGACTTGAAAGTTCCCGAAGCGCGGCGCGCTGAAATCAAACAACTGATCAGCCTCATCAACGAACAACTTTGGATTGGCCACTTCGACGCTTGGCACAAGGAAGGCGTCGTCTTGTTCCGGAATTCGCACCTGCTCACCGGTGGCGCGGATGTGTCGCCCCAGCAGTGTGAAGCGCTGCTTCGTTCGGCCAGCGAATCCTGCGATCTGTATTATCAGGCGTTCCAGTTCGTCGTGTGGGCTGGCAAATCAGCCGCAGACGCTCTGAGCCATGTGATGTTTGAGACGGTAGGCGAAGCCTGATGACGAATTTGCAAAATTTGGGTCCGGTCATGCTGGTTGGTGCCGGCAAGATGGGCTTGGCACTGGCGGAAGGCTGGCTCGGGGCTGGATTTCCGGCGTCGAACCTGGTGTTGGTTGATCCCAACCCCAGCGAGCAAGCGCTGGCTTTGGCGGCGGACAATGGCATTGTCGTCAATAAAGAAGCCTTTGGTCTTCAGCCAAATGTGTTGGTTCTGGCGGTTAAACCGCAAGTGATCGGGCCCGTGATGGACAGCCTCGCGCCCGTGATTGGTTCACATACGCTGGTTCTCTCCATTGCCGCCGGTATTTCGATTGAAAAGCTGTCGGCGGGTTTGGGGACAGACCGTGTGGTGCGCACTATGCCCAATACCCCGGCTCAGTTGGGCAAGGGTGTGACGGGCGCAGTCGCAGGGTCGGGCGCTTCCGTTGAGGATCGCGCTGCGGCTGATGCGCTGTTGGCGGCTGCAGGCATGGTCCTGTGGTTCGACAAGGAAGGCGACCTCGACATCGTTACCGCGGTTTCGGGTTCAGGCCCGGCCTATGTGTTCAATATGGTTGAGGCTATGGCGGCAGCTGGTGTGGCGCAGGGGCTTCCTGAGCACATCGCCATGAAACTGGCGCGCCAGACGGTGATTGGTTCGGCAGCGTTGATGGAGGCCGACCCGGCACCGGCCAGCGTGTTGCGCCAGAACGTGACCTCGCCGAACGGCACCACTTTTGCGGCGCTCAATGTGCTGATGGCCGACGACGGTCTGACGCCGCTGATGGAGCGGGCCGTGGGAGCGGCAAAGCTGCGCAGCGAAGAGCTGGGCCGCGGCTAAGCCCGCAACCAGCGAGAGACAGAGATAAGCGATGGCCTCCAAGCACAGTGCTTGGGGGCCATTTTACTTGAGTTTTGTCGTGAGGCTGAGCTGGTCGAGCTTACGGTGATCTTCGGTGTCGACCATGCCAACGAGAAACTTACGGACGATGTCGGCAGCGTCAGGGGGGAGGGCCGCGATAGAGGATTTAATGCGGCTCGCCTGAGTCGAAGACAGCACTGCGAAAAACTCGCGGCCCTTGTCCGTGGCGTAAAGCAGGCGTTGGCGACGATCCGATTGTCCGGTGCGTTGCTCGATATAACCGTTATCCACCAGTTGTCGCAGCACGCGGGCGAGACTCTGCTTGGTGATTTTCAAGATGTCGAGAAGATCGGCTACCGACATGCCTGGACGTAAATTTACAAAATAAAGCACGCGGTGGTGAGCGCGGCCGAATTCCTGACGCTCCAAGACCGCATCCGCGTCGGCAGTGAAGTCCCTGTAGGCAAAAAAGAAAAGCCCCATGATGTCGAGCGGCAGGTCAGCATGCTCCAGCGTTGCTGAATTTATGTCAGCCTTGTTGACATTGTTTGCGTCCGCAGGCATAGTTTCTCCACTGTCGCCTTCCACTTGGTCTTATCCCAAAGGTGTTCGGGTTTGCCAAGGGCATGTCCCTTATGCATGATCGGCGGCAATGGCCACCCAAGAGGATGGCTGCTCATAAATCTGCGGAGTAGGAACTATGGCAGGCGTGCCAATGGACCAGCGCGAAGGCTGGATCTGGTTTGACGGCGAACTCAAGCCTTGGAAGGACGCAAAGATTCACGTGCTGACGCACGGGCTTCATTACGCGAGCTCGGTGTTTGAAGGCGAGCGTTGCTACGGCGGCGAAATCTTCAAGTCTGCAGAGCATACTGAGCGTCTTATCCGTTCGGCAGCAACGCTCGATATGCAGCTGCCATACTCGGCAGAAGAAATTGAAGCAGCTAAGCGCCTCGTTCTTGACAAGAACGGCCTGACCGACGCGTATCTGCGTCCAGTTGTCTGGCGCGGCTCTGAGGAACTTTCGGTTCCAGCGCGCAACAACAAGGTCCACGTCGCAATCGCGGCTTGGGTTTGGCCGAGCTATTTCTCGACCGAAGAAAAGCTCAAGGGCATTCGCCTTGAGTGGTCGAAGTGGCGCCGTCCTGATCCCGCAACCATTCCACACACGGCTAAGGCCGCTGGCCTCTACATGATCTGCACCCTCTCGAAGGATGCGGCCATGGCCAATGGTTATGCTGACGCGCTGATGCTGGACTATCGCGGTTATGTCGCTGAAGCGACCGGCGCGAACGTGTTCTTCATCAAGGGCAAGAACATCGTCACCCCGACACCGGATTGCATTCTGAACGGCATTACACGTCAGACCGTTATCCAGCTCGCCAAGGACGCAGGTTACACTGTCACCGAACGTCATATGCAGCCGGAAGAACTGGCTGAGTTTGACGAGTGCTTCCTCACCGGTACGGCTGCAGAAGTGACCCCGGTTTCGGAAGTTGGCGAATATCGCTTTACCCCGGGCAATGGCTGCCGTGAGCTGATCGAGCTCTACACTGCTGCTAGCCACCCGGCCAAGGCTGCTGCTGCTGAATAAGTAGCGCTGAATGAAATTGAAAACGCCCGCCGCAAGGTGGGCGTTTTTGTTTGGCGGGAAGGGGGCTTTAGCCCTGCCAGCGATCGCGCGCGGTGTCGTCGGTTGATTTGGCGTCGACCCAGCGCAGGCCCGACGCGGTTTCTTCCTGTTTCCAAAAGGGCGCGTCGGTTTTGAGGTAGTCCATCAAAAATTGCGCGCCATCGAAGGCGGCCTGACGGTGGGGCGCGAGCGTCATGACCATCATGATGGTTTCGCCCGGAACCAGGCGTCCGTAGCGATGGATGATGGCCGCGTCGGTGAGGGCGAAGCGAGTGATCGCTGCGTCACGAATGGCGGTAAGTTGGTTGAGGGCCAGTTCCTCGTAGCACTCTAGGATCAGGGCCGAGATCGGGTCTGACGGCAGAGAGCGAACAAGGCCGGTGAAGGTGACGAGTGCGCCCGCCTCAGTGTGTCGGCCAATGAAGGCATTTGCCTCTGCGCCTTGATCGAAGGCTTCGGTGGTGACGCGGATCATGCTTTAGCCGCCTGTCATGGGCGGGAGGATGGCGATTTCTTTGGCATCGCCGATGGGTGTATCCCAAGCCGCTATTTTGGCATCGCGGGCGAGTTTGAAAATTTTGGTATTTTGCATAGCGTGGTCGAGCACTTCGTCATTGGCGCGGAGCCAAGCGATGAGATCGTTGAGTGTCACCACCTCTGCAGGCGGAGACACCTCATCGCTGGCGCGATTGAGGCGCTCGCGCAGCCAAGCAAAGTAGAGAATTTTCATTTTCTGCCGATGCCGGAAAGATGCGGCCAGGAGGCGCGCAGATAATTCCAGCCGGTGAGGAGCGTGATGACGCCTGCGGCCCAGAGGAGAAGGCTGGCGACGATTTCAGCTTGCGGAACGTTTCCTGCGAACAGAACGGCTGCGAGGGCGACGAGCTGTATCGTCGTTTTCCATTTGGCGAGCTGGCTGACGGGCAGGACGACGGCGGTATTGCCCAAGAACTCGCGCAGACCCGGAATGAAGGTTTCGCGGAAAATGATGGCAATGGCCGGGATCATGTCGAGGCCGCTGAGGCTGCCGTCCCATGCCAGAGCTGCAATGAGGATATTGACCAAGAGCTTGTCGGCAATGGGGTCGAGCATGCGGCCAAGGTCGGAATACTGGTTCCACGCGCGGGCCAGATAGCCGTCCAGCCAATCGCTGGCGGCGGCAACGACATAAAGGACAAGGGCCACCCAGCGGAGCGTCGGGTCGCCGCTCATCACCAGCGCAACAATGGGAATGATCGCCAGAATGCGGGCAATGGTGATGATGTTGGGGACGAGGAAGAGCGGGTTCTGTGCCATGGCGCGAGAGAACAGGGTTCGGCGTCGGGGGTCAAGGGGAGAGGTGCGTTTGGGCACTGGGATGTGGGGGAGGTTGGGGCTGTTGCGCCACCCCCACCTAGCCTCCCCCTGGTAGGGGGAGGGATGGGATCGCGTTTTTGGGGTGAGGGGGCCTCTACGAGGCGCTTATGCCACGGCTTGGGAGTTGATGGCGCGGCGCTGGGTGACGGATTCGGCCAGTGCTTCGAGGGTGGTGACGGTGGTTGCCCAATCAATGCAGCCGTCGGTGATCGACTGGCCGTAGACGAGGTCCTGACCTTCAACCAAATCCTGACGGCCAGCGACGAGGTTGGACTCGATCATCACACCGATGATGCGCTTGTCGCCGGAGGCGACCTGCGTGCCGATCTCGCCGAGAACCAGTGGCTGGTTTTCTGGCTTCTTAGAGGAATTGGCGTGGCTCGCGTCGATCATGATCGCCGGGTTGACGCCGTTCTTCTTAGCCAGCTCTGCGGCAGCGTTGACGCTGTCAGCATCGTAATTGGTGGTTTTGCCGCCGCGTAGAATGATGTGGCAGTCTTCGTTGCCAGCAGTTGCTGCGATGGCGGAACGGCCGTCCTTGGTCACGGCCAGGAAATGGTGTGGCTGGGAGGCGGAGAGCACAGCGTCGAGCGCGATCTTGACGTTACCATCGGTGCCGTTCTTGAAGCCGACGGGGCAGGAGAGGCCGGACGACAGTTCGCGGTGGATCTGGCTTTCTGTGGTGCGTGCACCGATTGCAGCCCAGGACACCAGGTCCGCAATGTATTGCGGGGTGGTCATGTCGAGGAATTCGCAAGCGGCGGGCAGGCCGAGGTTGTTTACTTCGAGAAGCAGCGCGCGGGCGGTGTGCAGGCCCTGATTGATGTTGAAGCTACCGTCGAGGTCTGGATCGTTGATCAGACCCTTCCAGCCCACAGTGGTACGCGGCTTTTCGAAATAGACACGCATGATGATTTCGAGACGATCGCCGAGCTTCTCACGCAGAGGAGCGAGCAGCTTTGCGTATTCAATCGCGGCCTTGGGATCATGGATCGAGCAGGGGCCAACAACAACAGCCAAACGGTCGTCTTGACCGGTCAGGATGTTGTGGAAGTCGTGACGGGCCGCGAGAACGGTGCGCGTGGCCGCGTCGGTGCGCGGATGCTGGCGCATAACCTCAATTGGGGTGGTCAGCGGCTGGATATTGGTGATGCGAAGGTCGTCAGTCGATTTAAGCATTTGGCGTCTCTTGATTTTGTATCAAGGCGGCCAAGAAAAAAGCCGCCTCGGGTTCGGGCGGCTGGCTTGCGATTTGCTTACTGATTTTGTCTGATCAGGATGCGCGCGCGATAGCCTCCGCCGGGAGCGGATAGCTAAAGTACCAGTAAAAGGTTGCTGCGTTGATCATGGCACAATTTGTAGATGAGGCGCGGCGGGTTTGTCGAGTCCTAAACGCCGCGCCTGATTACGGCTTTGGTATAAGGCCTAGGCCTGGTTGAAATGGTCGTAAACCAGCTGGGCGATGGCGGCAGAAATCGTTGGAACGGCTTGTAAATCTGCAAGCGATGCGCGGGAAACTGCCTTGGCCGAGCCGAAATGATTGAGCAAGGCACGCTTGCGGGTGGGACCAATTCCGTCGATTTCGTCGAGCGGATTTTTGATCTGATCTTTCTTGCGCTTGGCGCGGTGAGTCCCGATGGCGAAGCGGTGGGCTTCGTCGCGGATACGCTGCACATAGTAGAGGACCGGATCGCGGTGGGGCAGCATGAAAGCCTCGCGACCTTCCATGTGGAATTTTTCGCGCCCGGCGTCGCGGTCTTCGCCCTTGGCGATGCCAATGAAGGTCACTTCCTTGGGCAGGTTGAGCGTAGCGATCACTTCCTTGACGGCGTTCAGCTGGCCTGCACCACCGTCGATGAAGACCACATCGGGCCAATCTGGCATGCCAGTGGCATCGTCTTCAGCGTCTGTTTCACTTTCAACAGCGAGCCGAGAGAAGCGGCGGGTGAGCACTTCGCGCATCATGCCAAAGTCGTCGCCCGGCGCGATGTCGGATTTGATGTTGAAGGTGCGATAGTGCTTTTTGGAAAAGCCGTCTTCACCCGCAACCACCATAGCACCCACCTGATTGGTGCCCGAAATATGGGAATTGTCATAGGTTTCGATGCGGCGAGGCACGCGCTCAAGACCAAAGGCTTCAGCCACGCCTTCGAGCAGGCTGCGGTTTGAGGCACCCTCGGCAAGTTGACGGCTGAGGGCTTCCTTGGCGTTTTGCAGCGCGTGATTGACGAGATCTTTTTTCTCGCCGCGCTGCGGCACTTCGATACGAACCTTGCGGCCCGCACGCGTGGCGAGAGCTTCTTCGAGCAGTTCTGTTTCGGCCAAATTGTGGCTGAGCAGGATCAGTCGCGGCGGCGGGCGGTCCTCGTAGAATTGGATGAGGAAGCTCTCCAACACTTCCTCGTCCGTGAGGGTGATGTCGGCCTTGGGGCGGTAAGGATAATTGCCCCAGTTTTGGAATGCGCGGAAGAAGAACACCTGCACGCAGAACTGGCCACCTTCATGGTGGATGGCAAAGACGTCAGCTTCTTCGACCGATTGCGCCGTCGAGTCGCCCTGCGACTGGATAAGGGCCAAGGCCGATAAGCGGTCGCGGATGACGGCGGCGCGCTCAAAATCGAGGTCTTCGGCGGCTTGCGCCATGTCTTTTTGCAAGTGGTCCTGCACGGCGCGTGACTTGCCGGTGAGAAAAAGGCGCGCGTCCTCAACGAGGCCGGCATAGCCCTCAAGGCTGATTTCACGAGTGCAGGGACCGGCGCAGCGCTTGATTTGGTATTGCAGGCACGGACGTGTGCGCCCGGCGTAAAAACTGTCAGAGCAATTGCGCAGCAAAAAGGCGCGCTGAAGACTGGCTATGGTGCGGTTAACAGCGCTGGCCGAGGCAAATGGGCCAAAGTAGTGCCCCTTCCGGCGTCTGGCCCCGCGGTGTTTGGTGAGCTCGGGCGCTTCGTGATCGGTGGCGATCATGATGTAGGGGAAGCTTTTATCGTCGCGCAGCAGCACGTTGTACCGAGGGCGCAGGCGCTTGACCATATTGGCTTCAAGCAGAAGGGCCTCAGACTCGGTTTCGGTGCGGACGAACTCCATGCTGACGGTCGCGGCGATCATGCGCTGCAGACGAACGGGCAGGGCCTCAGGCCGCGTGTAATTGGTGACGCGCGACTTTAGCGAGCGCGCTTTGCCCACATACATGACGGCGCCTTCGGCATCGAGCATGCGATAGACGCCGGGTGCAGAAGGTAGCGTGCGCACGAAAGCCTTGATGACTTCCGGGCCCGCCTGAGGTGTCTGGTCGGTGCTCATTTGCGTCGCGTGAGCCCACTTTCGGGCAGGTAGCTTAAGTGTTCGCCGCCATCGAGAGCCAGCATTTGACCGGTGTAGGAGCGCATCGAGAGGATCGCGAGCACCCCTTCAGCGATTTCTTGGGGGCCAGCGCTGGTGTGAAGGGGAAGGCGCAAGAGCGATTCTTCAAACTCGGCTTGTGTCTGGCGGGCATTAGGGAGGACGGGGCCGGGGCCGATGGCGTTGACGCGAATGGCGGGAGCCAAGCTTTGCGCCATGGTCTGCGTGGCCGTCCAGAGAACCGCTTTGGAGAGGTAATAGCTGAAATAGCCCGGGGTCGGGTGGAGCACGCGCTCATCAAGAATGTTGATGATATTGCCCGATGTCCCGGCGGGCAGTTGGGCGGCAAAGTCGCGCGAGAGAAAGACGGGCACTTCGGCGTGGATGGCGAAATGCTTGTCCCAAAGCTCTTCAGACACGTCGAAAATACTATCGCGTTCGAAAATCGATGCGTTGTTGATGAGCAAGGTCAGCGGGCCAAAGGGTTCGCCTGCCTTGGCGATCACATGGCTGCGCTGAGCGCGATCGGCGAGATTGGCCTGCAGAACTTCGGCACGACCGCCGGCGGCGACAATCTCCGACTTAACTCGATTGGCTCCCTCCGGATCAGAACGGTAATGCACGATGACGGCATAGCCTGACGCGGCGAGTGTTTTGGCCAGACACGCGCCAATGCGATCATTGGCACCGGTGACCAAGGCGACGGGATTTTGCGAGAGCGAAGCAGCGGGTGTGTTTGACATCAACGGCACAATAGGTCGGATCGGCGATTCAGTTCAACGCATCAGGTGCATAGTGAGAAGGTGTGTCAACGTGTGGCAGTTGGTTTCGTCTGTGGTCTGCGTCACTTGCTTGAGATAATGATGTTTAGCGTTCTGCGGTAGACCGGGGCAGAACGCTTTTTCTTGAGCGTACAGACTATGACCATTTCTGCAGACTTTTCGCGTACCGATCAGATCGGGCGCGGCATCTTCCTGACGATCTTCTGCGTTTTGGTTTTTGGGGTTCAAGACGCGCTCTTCAAGCTGATGGTGCAGGACTATTCGCCCTTCCAAGTGGCTATGATGCGCTATTGGGGCTTTGCCTTATTTGCGCTGTGGCTGGTGTCGCGGCAGGCGCCGCTGCGCAAAGCTTTCCAATCGAAAACGCCGAAATGGCAGATTGCGCGCGGCGTGTTTCTTATCGCCGATATCTGGTGCTTTGCGTTCGGGTTGGTTTCCGTTGGGATTGCCGAAGCGCAGGCGATTGCGTCCATATACCCGCTGCTGGTGACGCTGATTGCGATCCCGGTTTTGGGTGAAAAAGTTGGTCCATTCCGCTTTTTCGCCGTGGGCGCGGGGTTGATTGGGACTTTGATCATTGTGCGTCCGGGCATGGTTCCGGTCGGCACGGGTACGATGTTCCTCTTGGCCAGTGCCGCGCTCTATGCGGTGTATATCGTCATCACCCGCAAGGTGACGCGCGTCGATAGTGCGTCGACCTCTATGCTTTACACAGCGGTGGTTGGCTTGGTGCTATCGAGTGCCGTCGGGGTGTTTTTTTGGCAACCGATGGGATGGTGGCATCTGGCCATTATCGTGACGATCATGGGCACGACGATCGCCGGGCACGGGCTGATGACCTATGCGCTCAAGCTGGCTCCGGCGAGTGTCATTCAGCCGTTCAATTATCTGGCGATCCCGTGGGCGATCTGCATTGGATATTTCGTTTTTGGCGAGCACATTGATCCGTTGACCCTCGTCGGCGCGGCCATAGTTGTGGGGGCCGGACTGGTGGTGATGGCGCGTGAGAGCATGAAGCGGTCTTGACCTTGGGGCTCACGCTCTACATGTGTTCTGAATTAGGAGGGCTAGCCACATGCTGATTTTGATCGAAATCGCCATTGTGCTTTTGGTGGTCGGCGGCGGCTGGACCTATCTCAATCGCAATAAGCGCAATGCCAAGCGTGAGGCGCTGACCTTGCGGCGTGTGGACGCCTATATCGAAACCATTCGTCGTGAGCGGAAAAACGCCGAGCTGGCGGCCATGAGCGACAGTGAGTTGCGGGACCTACTGCACGCCGGGGCAACGAACCTCAAAGTTGCCGAGCAGCGTCGCAATCTGGCTGTGACCGGCATTGGTCTTGTGACCGTGATAATTGCGGCGGCTCTCGGGAGCCAAGAAGGCTGGGTTGCTTTTTTGGCAAGTGGTGCGGTAGGCGCGCTCGTCGGCTATGGCACGAGTGTTTACCTCAGTCGTACGGCCAAGGCGCCGCTCGAAAAGCGCGGGATCGATGTGGATCGATTGCAAGTGATGTAACGAAAACGCCGCCCCTGAGGGCGGCGTTTGTTATTTGAGTTTAGCTTCCGGCGCAGAAGTAGCCATTCGGGCCGTTAAAGCAGAAGCTTGCGTTCGGACCACGGGGATTGATCGGGTAGATCGGTTCTGGACGCGGTGGACGTGGGTTCCAATGGGGCGGACGTGGTGGTGGGCCTGGATTCCAGTGTGGCGGGCGCGGTGCCGGGTTCCACTGTGGCGGGCGCGGAGGACGTGGGCGTTCCCATCCGTTATCCCAACCATTGTCCCAGCCTGAGCGGGTGCTCAGATAGCTGGAGGACACCCAGCCTTCGCGACCACGACGTTCAATGTAGCACCAAGACCCTCGGCACTGATCGACATTGACGCGTTCGCCCTGGAAGAGGGTCCCGATCACGCCATAGCCAGTACCCGGACCGGTGCGGACGTTTACGTTTGCGGTGGCGACTGCGGAGGCTGCCGACGCAGCTCCGGCAGTGGCGAAGATGGCCAGTGCGGCCATACCGGCTGTGAGCAGTTTCTTTTTGAAGGTCATTTGACACTCCCTGTGTGTTGCGGCGGCTTTGCAGCCTGTGATCACAACAAACACCATTCCGGATGAACCCAAGCTGAATGGTGCGTTTAGGAAGTTTTTCGCGTTCAAAAAGCCCGCTAGAGACGCAGGAGATTGATAAAGCGGGTGAGGGCGTCGCCGAGCCTTTTGCGGTGCTTTGGCTTGAGCTCACCCATGAGCGCTTCTTCCAGTTGAGCCCAATTATCCGCGAGACTGTTGCGGAGGCGAAGACCGCGATCCGTAAGCACAATCCCTGGCTCTAAATGGGGTCCGACAGCCTGGCGCGCGATAATATCGCGGTCGACCAGACGCTGCAGGCGGGGCTGGAGCATCTCGGTGGTTATACCAAAATCATTGGCAATACTGGTCTCAGTGGAGCCTTTTTTGCCGAGAGCGAACAGAACGGCGTCATCTCCCGCTTCGAGGCCTTTTTCATAGAGGGGGACAACCAGCGCCTTGTGAGCGAGCTGACCGGCCTCGATGAGTTTATACAGCGTTGAACGGGAAGAAGGTTTGGACATGAGCGGGAAAATAATCCGAACTCCTTCTTTGGTCGATGCACCTTGCATTCTATCGTTAATCTACAGACGACCAAGGGGTCTTATTGTTCACTCACAGCGGATGAGCTATGCGTGGGCTTTAACCCGGAAACGGATGGAACGGTTGCTATGACGCAGGATCTTGCCCGCATACGTGCATTCGTCCAAGTGTTCGACGCGGGTGGATTTTCTGCCGCAGCCCGTCAGCACGGGCGATCCAAAGCGTTGCTATCGAAGTATGTCACCGATCTTGAGGACTACCTTGGGGTTCGTTTGATGAACCGGACGACGCGCAAGTTGAGTCTGACAGAGGCGGGCGAGGCCTATTATCGCGAAGCCTCGAGCCTCTTGCTGCAATTGGACGATCTGGACGCAACGATTGCCGAACAGACGACCGAACCCCGTGGGTTGTTGCGCGTCTCGGCGCCCCGCAATTTCGGGGAGACTACGCTCGCGCCCGCGATTTTTGATTTCCTGCTACAACACCCAAAGGTGCAGCTCGATCTGCGCCTTGAGGACCGTTATGTCGATCTGATCGACGAAGGTATCGACGTTGCCCTGCGCATTTCGACTTTGGCCGATAGCTCGCTGATCGCCCGTAAGATTGCCGATATGCATGTGGTGGTGGGCGCTGCTCCCGAGTTTATCGCCGCCCATGGCGTGCCGAAGCATCCAGAAGATTTGCGCCATCTGCCCTGTATTGTGGACGTTAATCTGCAGGGGCAATCGAACTGGCGCTTTACCGAAGACGGTAAAACCATATCAGTGCCGGTCAATGGCCCCGTTCGTGTGAATTCTCCTCTAGCGGCGATGAGCGCGGCCAAGGCTGGTCTCGGTTTTGTCGTATTGCCCTCTTATTTGGCAGAGCCAAGTTGTGCGACTGGCGAGCTGGTGCCGGTGTTGGCTGAGTTTTTGCCCACTGGGCAGACTTTGCAGGCTGTGTATCCGCATCGTCGACACCTTGCTGGCAAGGTTCGCGCCTTGATCGACCATCTGGTGGACTGGTTCGCCGTTCACCCCATCCACTAGGACGAACTCTTGAAACATTGGCGTGCCCCGCTGTTTGGTGCAGCACTCGGTTTGTTTGGCCTAACGCATGGGGCACTGGCGCATCCGCATATCTTCATCGATGCCAAAGTCGACATTGGTTTTGATGCGGCGGGGCGCATTGCTACTCTCAAGCATAGCTGGACCTTCGACAGCGCATTTTCCGTGTGGATGGTGCAGGGGCTCGACACCGATGGTGATGGGGTGACTACCAGCGCTGAGCTGCAAGAGCTGGCCGACGAGAACATGATCGGGCTCGCTGAGTTCGGTTTTTATACGGTTGCAGGGGAGGGCATGGAGTGGGTTCCGGCAGGGGACCAAGCCATGCGCTATGAGGATAATCGAGTGACGCTCGATTATACGTTGGCCGCCGTTCGCCCGCAGGTGCCGGGCCCCAATTTTGAGCTGGGCGTCTACGATCCTGAGTATTACGTTGCCATCACCACGGCTTCGGTGGCGGACGTCACACTCTCGAATGCGCCAGCGAGTTGCACAGCGCGGGTGGAGCCGCCCAAGGCAATGTCGCGCGACATTGAAGAGCGGATTTATGCGCTGGGACCGGAAGTGCTGGAGCTGCCGCCGGACTTGGCTGCCGCGATGCGCGGCACTCAAGGTGTGACCATTGTATCGTGCAGTGGCGGCGTAATTCCGGTGACTGAAACGGCGCTGGATGCGACCGAGCAGATGGCCGAGCCGCGCGCGACGGTTCCGTTTGCCGGACCGCCTGCCGAGGTTGGTCTTAATCTGCCGCGCACAGGATTTTTCGGCTGGCTGCAGAATACCCAGCGCGATTTTTATGGTGCGATGACTGCGGCGCTCGACAGCATGCGTACCGACTGGACCGCTTTCTGGGTTCTTGGAGGGCTGAGCTTCCTCTACGGCGTGTTTCACGCTGCGGGGCCGGGGCATGGCAAGGTCGTCATCTCGTCTTACATGCTGGCCAACGAACAGCAGCTGCGGCAAGGCATTTTCCTGAGCACGATTTCGGCCCTGATGCAGGCGGTGGTCGCGATCGCCTTTGTTTTGGTGCTGGCAGGGATATTGAATTTCACGAGCACGGCTTTGTCCGATGCGGCTCACTGGGTTGGCGTTGTGTCTTACGGGCTGGTGGCATTGCTCGGCCTGTGGCTCGTGGCGCGCAAAGTGTTTGGCTGGGGGCACCATCACCATCACCATCACCACGGCGCTGCGCAGCAGCCGAGGCAGAAAATCCGCTGGGATGACGCTGAGGACGACCATCAGCACGATCATGCACATGACCACGGTCATCATGACCATAGTCATTCACACGATCACCACCACCATGACCACAGTCATTCAGAGCACATGCACCACGCTGTCGGCCCGCAGAAATTGAACGCGTCGTGGACAGAAAAACTCAGTGTGGTTTTGGCTGTCGGACTTCGCCCCTGTTCTGGTGCTTTGGTGGTGATGGTTTTTGCCTTATCGCAGGGCTTGCTGGCGGCCGGTATTTTTTCTGTGCTCTTGATGGCAGCAGGTACGGCAATCACCGTGAGCACGCTGGCTGCTTTGGCCGTGACGGCCAAGAGTTTCGCTGGCAAGATCGGCGGCGCTGACAGTCGGTTGGCTGTGGCGTTGCTGTGGTGGGCTGAACTGTTGGGGGCCGTTTTTGTGCTCGTATTTGGTATATTGTTGTTGGTTGCGAGTATTTGATCGAAGCGCGACCCATCGCCGCCTTGCGAGGTTGAATTAAACCCTTATGTTCCGTCCAAAAGTGGAACCCTTCTAAACTGGCTCTCATGTCCCAAGTTTTGCCCAAAGATCACCCGACCGTTCCCCAGCAGAAGATTGGGGTTCTGTTGCTGAACCTCGGGACGCCCGACGCTACCGATTATTGGAGCGTTCGACGTTATCTGAAGGAATTTTTGTCCGATCCGCGCGTTATCGAAACGCCGAAGTGGAAGTGGTGGCCGATCCTCAACCTGGTCATCCTCAGCTTCCGCCCGCAAAAGGCCGGGCATGCGTATGATATGGTTTGGGACAAGGAGCGCAATGAGAGCCCTCTGCGCGTGATCACGCGTGCCCAGAGCGAAGCGCTGGCCGAGCGTATGGCTGGCGACGGCGTTATGGTTGAATACGCCATGCGCTATGGCAATCCGTCGACCAAGTCTGTCCTGGAAAAGATGCAGGCCGCTGGTTGCCAGAAGATCCTTCTGGTGCCGCTGTACCCGCAGTATTCTGCAACGACGACCGCGACTGCAAACGACAAGGCTTTCGACGCGCTCAAGACCATGCGCTGGCAGCCAGCTGTTCGGACAGCACCAGCCTATTTCGACGATCAGAAGTATATCGAGACACTCGGTAACTCGATCCGCGATGGCGTTGCTAAGCTCGATTTCGAACCGGATCTGGTGATCACGTCCTATCACGGCATGCCGGTCGAATATCTCCAGAAGGGCGACCCGTACCACTGCCAGTGTTTCAAGACGACGCGTTTGGTGCGCGAATATCTCGGCTGGTCGAAAGAGAAGCTGATGGTGACGTTCCAGAGCCGATTTGGGCCGACGGAATGGCTGCAGCCTTACACCGACACGACACTGGAAGAACTGCCCAAGAAGGGCATCAAGAAGGTCGCGATCCTAGCGCCAGCCTTTTCGGCGGACTGTATCGAGACCCTTGAGGAAATCGCTATTGGCGGCAAGGAAACCTTCCTTGAAGCTGGCGGCGAGAACTATGCCTATATCCCATGTCTGAATGCTTCGGATGAAGGCATGGTCATGATCGAGGCGATGGTTCGCCGCGAATTGATGGGCTGGCTCTAAGCCTAGCGCCAGACAAATTAAAACCCTCTCAGCCTAGGCTGGGAGGGTTTTTTGTTGGCTAGATTTGAAGGCCGAACTACCAGCCGGCGCCGTGGAAATCGGGCGGTGTCACGTTGACGAGGCCCTTGCCGACGATCCAGCTGCGGTCGACCCAACCCAGTTCAGGAATGTGACAGTACTGACGCGCAAACTTGCCGCGCAGTCGGTGACCGGCATCGCCAAATGAGCCCCAATAGCTATCGCTATCGTTCTGGGTGCATTCGTCGACCGGGATTTCCTGTCCATCCATCAGGCGCGCAACGATCCGCGCGCCTTCGCGGGGTTGATCGTAGACTGCGATATTGCCGCCCGAGACGCGGGCGGTAATGGTCAGGGCGAAAGTCGGGGCGATCAAAGTGGCGCTCGCCAATACGGCTGCTGCCACACCAACAATAGTCCGCTTCATCTCTCAAACTCCGTCTGGCGCGCAGAAAATCCAGTCTCTGCGCGCAGATTGTGGCGGGGAAAAGATTGGCTTTCCCCTTTGCTGGTCAATCAACGCTTCCACGCGGGTTAGAGTTCAACCTTTTGGTTTTCACCCATGTCTGGCGCTTTTCCGGTGACGGCAGCGGCCGCCATTTTGACCAGCGCCACAGCGGCATTGGGGCTATCCCAGAGCTCGCCATCTTCGGGCGATACGGTGATCAAACGAATGCTTGGATCATTGGCATCTTCCCACCAAGCCTTATCCCAATCGCTCCACAGATCGGTGATTTTGGCGCGATCATTGCTCACCGAGGCTTTGCCAGACATCACCGCATAGCGATGGCCGCCATTATCGGCCCAAGCCAGCGACACAAAAGGGTATTTTTCGATCTGGTGGTTCTTCTCGCCGCTCACATCGACGAGGAAATAAATCGCATCTTCCTCGCGTTTAACGCGGGCGGAAAGCGGGCGCGAGCGCTGGCGTTCACCGTCCCAAGTGGTGAACATGCAGATGTCAATCTTGCCTGCCAGTTCCCAAATGCGGTCAGCGACTTCCTGAGGGGTTTTCTCGTTGTCGTGGTGTTCTTTGACCATGTGTATCTCCTCGTTAGGAGGGGGCAACGGTTCGGTGCTCCTGCGGTTGCACGCCGCCCCCACACGCGGGGAAGGCAGGGCGGACACCGCGTTGCCTGTCCGGAAAAATCTGTCTTGTCGGATCTTTGGAAACGGCAGAGGGTAGGCGGGCAATGTTGCAGGGGGGCGACATGAGTGATGGGGGCAAGCCTGCACAGGGCGTGAGGCGCTATCAAACAATGGCCGAGCGGCGCTTTTGGGCGCTGCTGTATCCCTGGCGGGTGAGTGGCTGGCACTTTCGCTGTCAGGGCACGGTCGGGCCATTTGTGGCTGACGTCGTGTGTAAGCGCGGCAAGGTGGTGTTCGACATTGTCGGTGCTTCCGATGGGGAGGCGAATGCCGGTGCTGACGACAGTGCCCGCAACGCCCGGCTCGCGGCGCGCGGCTATCGCGTGGTCCGCTTCAGCCATGATCAGTTGCGCTATCGCCCTGATTGGGTGACCGAACAGCTCAATGCGATTTTTAGCACCACCTGGCCGACGGATATCGCCGCGCTGACGCGGCAAATGGCTCAAGTTTTAAGGGAGGGGTGACAGACGTAGTCTGACTTACTTTGGGTGCGTGATCTGTTCGTATTCTCGGGCAGTGGGGAGGGCGAATTACCCCCCATGTTACGGTGAGGGGGTGCATCGCCGTTGTCGCGGTCGCCGTTACGAAAGCAGGAGCGCCCCTCCCTCGCTTGCGGGGGAGGTTGGGGGGGAGCCCATGCGTGACCAGATCAAGTTTGCGCAGACCCTAAGGCGCAATCAAACCTACGCTGAACGCCAGTTTTGGGCGTTGCTTCACCCATGGCGCGCGCAGGACATGCACTGGCGGCGGCAGGCGCCTATTGGCCCATATGTAGTCGATTTCTGCTGTAAGCGGATGAAGCTGGTTGTTGAGATCGACGGCGATACCCATGCAACCGACGCTGAACTTGCGCACGACGCGGCGCGAACGGCCTACCTCAAATATCAAGGTTTCACTATTCTCCGCTTCAGCAATGTTGATCTCTATGAGAGCCCTGAAGGTGTTTTCGACGCGTTATGCAGGGGGCTTGGTACCCCCACCTAACCTCCCCCTGGGAGGGGGAGGGATGGCATCGGGGGCGTTGCGATAGCGGTGGCGACCACAGGACGAGCCCCTCCCTCGCTTGCGGGGGAGGTTGGGTGGGGGCAGAGTGCTATTCGGGATTTTTTGTACAATCTTCGGAGGGGCGCTATACAACAGTTATATTTACTGCGGACTTCCTTAGTGATTGATCGTGAGTGACTTCATACATCACCGAACAGCCTCCAGATATCTCATCCACAAATGCTGGCTCACAGTTGTTTTGGATAAATAAGTTTCATCGCCAAAGTAGTCTTTGAGGAACAGGTACGTGTCGTGGAGGGAGTTCGGCTTGATCTTGCCCACGTAATATCGTCGCTCTGTTAGCCCTCTATCTTCATTTTCATGGCCAGATCGATTCGGAAGATTGCTGATGTACTTTTGCAATCGCGAAAGTCCGCCGTCAGAGTTAGACGATGATAATTTTTCAATCGACTCGATGAAAACCTCAGCTTTCTTAAGGTGTCGAACGAATAAGCTATCAAATTCGACGATGTCTGAACTCTCTAGGAACTGCCCCAATTCACTCAAAAGGCGCTCGGCTTCACTCAAAGCCCCTTTCGAAAATTCAAATTCGGCGCGTCTGACGAAATACTGAGCGTTCAGATCAAGTAGCTTGATTCTTCCTTTTTCACTTACCTGCGGAATCTCGCGTGTTAGTCGTAAGTATGTATCTGCGTTGTCGAACTCATGGTTGAAGAAGCTGACACGTGCCGCCTCTAATAAAATCTCGCTACTGCTTGGGTCGAGGCTGTGAGCAATATCGAAATGCTTAACTGCTGAAGAGAAATCGGAATATATTATTGTTAGGAATTGGGCGTAGAAAAAATGTAACTGTGGTTGTTTTTCATCGACTGCCAGCGCAGTCTCGAATGCCGTTCTCGCTCTGCTAATATCTCCAGAGCGCTGAGATATGTACGCCTCTACGCGGTGTACTTCAAAGTAGGTCGGGAATGTCACTTTGGTGTCTGCTAATATTCCTCCGCCGCGTCGATATCGCCACTGTGAACAAGCGTGACAGCGTGTCGGAGTTTGCGAGCTGCAATAGCTTGGCTAGGGGAAGTGACAACAAAATTGCGCGGATTGTATCTGTCTCTTAGCCTGCCCGCGCTTTCATATTGATATGCTGCGGAGACTTGCCGAAACTTTGCCATTACCGACTTTGCTACGCTTTCATCAAAGGGAATGGCTTTAGAGATATATGCCTTCGCGAAGGGTTTGACCCTGTATCGACGATCGCCCGCTTCACTATCGTCAAATTCTACGATGCCAAATCTGCTCAGCTGAAGACCCGCAAGAACTGGCTCGCTGAGCCTGCGGCTGCGATTGTGGTCGTCTGATTTCCGTGTTTGAGCAGATTTGGCGCGGCGTTTGGCGATCGGCGGTGCCCATTGACGGCGTTTCCCGGTCATCCGGGCAGACTCATGGCGCGGTTGCGCGCTTTTCGTGGAAGACGAGGCGGTCGAAGTTGTAGGCCAGATTGGCCAAGGTGAGTTTGGCCTCGGCCCGTGCAATGCCGATGGTGCGGATGAACAGACCGAACCGGTTCTTCTGATGAGCGAAGACATGCTCGACCCTGGCACGTATCGCGGACTTGGCCGCATTGGCCCGTGCGGTCGCGATCGGCATCGGCTTGCCCTTGGGCTTGCGTCGATGAATGCGGCTGGTCAGCATACGATCAGCCAGCCAGGCCTCATTGCTCTGTGATCTGTAGGCGCTGTCGGCCCAGACCTCGCTGCCGGTGTTTTCCCGATCGATCACATGGCGCAGCATCCGGCCGTCAGGATGGGAGGCGGAGGTCACCGCTGCAGCCCGGATGAAGCCATAGCGCCGGTCGATGCTGATGTGACTTTTATAGCCGAACACCGGAGTGGCGATCATGGGCAGGGGCGAGCCGTCTGGCCGGTAGCGCACCTTGCCGCCGATCTTGAGCGTCCAGCGGGCGTCGGTATCCTTCTGTGCGGCTTTAGCCGGCTCGTTCGGCCAGATCTCGTCAGCCGACTGGCCTGCCTTGATGGCCTCCCGCTCGCCATCGGTATTGCGCTGTTTGGGTGCCGGCACCAGCGAAGCATCCACGATCTGCCCCGACATCGGGATGTAACCCTTCTTGTGCAGTTGCCAGTCGAACGCCTTCATCACCCGCTTGAGCGTGCCGGTCTGGGTCATGCGGTTGCGGAAATGGCGGATCGTGTTCTCATCGGGCGTGCGATCGCCGAGCGAGAACCCCAGGAAGCGCATCCAACTCAGGCGGTCCCGGATCATGAACTCTGTGCGGGCATCGGACAGGTTGTGCTGTGCCTGCAGGATCAGGATCTTGAACATGGCCACCGGATCGAACGGCGGCCGACCGCCTTTGCTGCCGTCACTGTAGCCAAGCCCCTCCACCAGCCAGGACCGGAAATACTCGAAATCCACCGTCCGCTCCAAAACCTCGAGCGGATCGCCGTGTTGGCTCAAGGCTTCGAGGTGATCGTTCAGGCTGAAAAGCGAATGCGGGTCCATGATGACGCTCCATGATCGGGCGACATCAATGAATCATGACTGCATCAAAGCCGCCAAGGGTTTTTGCGGACGTCCAGCTCAGAGATGGCGTTCTCGGCTTGGATTGCGTTCAATCGACCTATAAATTCTAAAACAGTTATCGAGAGACTCTGGACTAAAAGTGTTAAAATCGATGCGATGTATTTTGCATCATCACTGAGCCTGTCCAGCACATTCTCCATACAGAACTTTAGAGCTATTGTTGGATTTGACGTGATACTTTCCGCGGAAAGGCCGCTATCTATCCCTAAGGCGAACCATTTAATCAAAAGTGGTTTGTTGCCTAGTTTCTGAAAATGTATCTCCAGCTTTTCTTTTGGTAAGCGCTTGAGGGCGCTGTTAGAGAGTACATCTGCCATTCGGTAGTAGTACTTTAACGTAAGCGGTGTCCTACCTCCACCTTCCATGCTGGTGTCGGCCATGAGATTGCGCACTGATTGATGTCAGTGCGGGAGTTTCTCCATGGACGCTCCAATGGAGCTTCTCACAAACAGCGCGGGACGGCGTCGCAACCGGCAATGGCCCGATGAGGTGAAGGCGCGGATTGTCGCCGAAACGCTTCGGCCAGGGGCGACTGTCGGTCAAGTTGCGCAGCGACATGGGCTGAAGGCCAACCATCTGTCGTCGTGGCGGACCCTCGCCCGGAATGGGAAGCTGGTGCTGCCGGCTCCGGAAGGCCCTGTTGAGTTTGCGAGTCTAATGGTCGCTCCGGTTGAGGAGGTGACGGCCGAGGAGCCGTCGGCGTCGGCTGGGCCAGAGATTGTGTTGGGGGCGGTGTCCATCCGCTTGGAGCCGGGTGCTCCGGCGAGCCGGATTGCCTCGGTTGTACACGCCCTGATGGCGACCTCATGATCTTTCCTTCGAACCGGGTGCGGATCGTGGTGGCGACCAAACCCATCGACTTCCGCAAAGGCCACGACAGCCTGGCCGCTTTGGTGAAGAACGAGCTGCACAAGGACCCGTTCACGGGAACGGTCTTTGTGTTCCGTGCCAAAAAGACCGACCGATTGAAGCTGCTCTACTGGGATGGCACCGGACTGGTTATGGCCTACAAGCGACTGGAAGAGCACAGCTTCACTTGGCCTGCGGTTAAGGACGGACTGATGACACTCAGCCACGCGCAGTTCGAGGCCCTGTTCTCCGGACTCGACTGGCGGCGGGTTCGGGCCGTTGCAGCCAGGGCTCCAGAAGCCGTGGAATGACTGCGGCAGGATGACTCAGGGCTTGTCTTTTTGCGGGCATGCCGGCGCCTGATCTGCTAGGGTTCTGGTCATGCTCGAGACCGCCGAACTTCCCGACGATGTTACCGCCCTCAAGGCGATGCTCGTCGCGGCGGAGGCGCGCAATCAGCGCAAGGATGAGCGGATCGCACAGCTGGAAAAGCTGGTCGCAGCGTTCAGGCAAGCGGCCTTCGGGCGCAGGTCGGAAAAGAGCGATCCGGACCAGTTCGAGCTGGCGCTGGAGGATCTGGAAACAGCCATCGCGGCAGTCCACGCCGAGGAAGATGCAGAGGATCGCGCGGCCCGGCGGTCGGCCAAACCGCGCAGCACCAATCGTGGTTCGCTCCCCAAGCACCTGCCGCGGATCGAGGAGATCATTGAGCCCGATAGCCTGATCTGTGGCTGCGGCGGCGGTCTGCACTGCATTGGCGAGGACGTCTCCGAGAAGCTCGATGTGATCCCGGCCCAGTTCCGGGTGATCGTGACCCGTCGCCCCAAATATGCCTGCCGATCCTGCACGGACGGTGTGGTGCAGGCGCCGGCGCCCGTTCGACTAATCCCTGGCGGGCTCCCAACTGAGGCCATGGTCGCCCATGTTCTGGTCAGCAAATACGCCGACCACCTTCCGCTCTATCGCCAAGCGCAGATTTACAGCCGCCAGGGTATTGATCTGGACCGCTCAACACTGGCCGATTGGGTCGGTCGGGCCGCCTTCGAGCTGCGTCCGGTCTATGACGCCCTGCTGGCGGACCTCAAACGGTCCTCAAAGCTGTTCATGGACGAAACCCGCGCTCCGGTGCTTGATCCTGGAGCCAGAAAGACCAAAACCGGATACTTCTGGGCCCTGGCCAGAGACGAGCGTCCCTGGAATGGCACCGCACCACCCGGTGTTGCCTTCACCTATGCCCCTGGCCGAGGTGGTCTTCATGCCGAACAGATATTGCAGGGCTTCGGCGGCATCCTGCAGGTGGATGGCTATGCCGGCTACAACCGGCTGGTCTCGCCCAGCCGTGTCGGCGCGGGTATCCAGCTCGCCTATTGCTGGGCCCATGCGCGCCGCAAGCTGATTGATATCACCCGCACTGGTCCTGCGCCGATCGCCCAAGAGGGGGTGCGGCTCATCCGCGAACTCTACGCCATTGAGGCCGATATCCGAGGCCGGGGCCCGGATGACCGCCTCGCCGTGCGCCGGGAGCGGTCAGCTCCAGCCCTGGCGCGGATAAAAGATTGGCATGATCACCATCGCAGGCGCGTCTCGCCAAAAGCGCCGCTCGGGGAAGCATTGAGCTATATCGCCAAATACTGGGCTGGGCTCGAGTTGTTCCTGACCGATGGGCGCATTGAGCTCGACAACAATGCTGTCGAGCGGACCATCCGTCCCATCGCACTGAATCGGAAGAACGCGCTCTTTGCCGGTCATGATACCGGTGCTGAGAACTGGGCCGTCATCGCCTCGCTGATCGAAACCTGCAAGCTCAACAGCGTCGATCCCAACGCCTGGCTGGCCGCGACACTCCACGCCATCGTCACCAGACATAGGCAGAGCCGCATTAACGAACTGCTCCCGTGGAACTATCCTGCCATCGTGGGTGATTGACGCTGTTGGCTCTGGCGGCATAGTCAGAAAACCACCAGCAACGAGGCCCCTCCCATGAACGATCAAGACCACCCTAACCTGGTCACATCAGGAAAAAGCCAGCGGGTAGTGGTCGAAGGTTATGCCTTCTTGATCAATATCCATCGGCTCGAAACGGACGATACCTGGACCCTCGAGGTCGTGGACCACCACAACGACAGCCACGTCTGGGACAATCAGTTCCAGACCGACAGCGAGGCGCTTGACGCTGCCTTGAACGCACTGAACAGCGAGGGAGCCGGCGCCTTTATGCGCGGCAACAACGTCGTGCAGTTCCCGCGACCCTGAACCTAAGTGGCCGCAGAACACCGCTTACACTTCAACGCGTTGTCCCTCGAAAAGCCTTCAACCTGAACGGTTAGGTCAGACCCAAGAGGCACACGAGAAGTCAAAACGAGCTGGACGTCCGCAAAAACCCTTGGCGGCTTTGATGCAGTCATGATTCATTGATGTCGCCCGATCATGGAGCGTCATCATGGACCCGCATTCGCTTTTCAGCCTGAACGATCACCTCGAAGCCTTGAGCCAACACGGCGATCCGCTCGAGGTTTTGGAGCGGACGGTGGATTTCGAGTATTTCCGGTCCTGGCTGGTGGAGGGGCTTGGCTACAGTGACGGCAGCAAAGGCGGTCGGCCGCCGTTCGATCCGGTGGCCATGTTCAAGATCCTGATCCTGCAGGCACAGCACAACCTGTCCGATGCCCGCACAGAGTTCATGATCCGGGACCGCCTGAGTTGGATGCGCTTCCTGGGGTTCTCGCTCGGCGATCGCACGCCCGATGAGAACACGATCCGCCATTTCCGCAACCGCATGACCCAGACCGGCACGCTCAAGCGGGTGATGAAGGCGTTCGACTGGCAACTGCACAAGAAGGGTTACATCCCGATGTCGGGGCAGATCGTGGATGCTTCGCTGGTGCCGGCACCCAAACAGCGCAATACCGATGGCGAGCGGGAGGCCATCAAGGCAGGCCAGTCGGCTGACGAGATCTGGCCGAACGAGCCGGCTAAAGCCGCACAGAAGGATACCGACGCCCGCTGGACGCTCAAGATCGGCGGCAAGGTGCGCTACCGGCCAGACGGCTCGCCCCTGCCCATGATCGCCACTCCGGTGTTCGGCTATAAAAGTCACATCAGCATCGACCGGCGCTATGGCTTCATCCGGGCTGCAGCGGTGACCTCCGCCTCCCATCCTGACGGCCGGATGCTGCGCCATGTGATCGATCGGGAAAACACCGGCAGCGAGGTCTGGGCCGACAGCGCCTACAGATCACAGAGCAATGAGGCCTGGCTGGCTGATCGTATGCTGACCAGCCGCATTCATCGACGCAAGCCCAAGGGCAAGCCGATGCCGATCGCGACCGCACGGGCCAATGCGGCCAAGTCCGCGATACGTGCCAGGGTCGAGCATGTCTTCGCTCATCAGAAGAACCGGTTCGGTCTGTTCATCCGCACCATCGGCATTGCACGGGCCGAGGCCAAACTCACCTTGGCCAATCTGGCCTACAACTTCGACCGCCTCGTCTTCCACGAAAAGCGCGCAACCGCGCCATGAGTCTGCCCGGATGACCGGGAAACGCCGTCAATGGGCACCGCCGATCGCCAAACGCCGCGCCAAATCTGCTCAAACACGGAAATCAGACGACCACAATCGCAGCCGCAGGCTCAGCGAGCCAGTTCTTGCGGGTCTTCAGCTAACTTATCGCCAAGATCGAGATTGTTGATAAGGTCCGCGTGGTTGTGCAGGTTTGCTGCTCTTGTGGAGATGTCAATTCTGGCAATGGCCTTGCTGGCCTCTTCCGGTGAAAGGACGCTGTCTTCTAGCTGAGCTGCTACGGAAGCGATCTTCGCGCTCAAATCGCGCTCTAGAGAATCGAAAAGTATGTAAAGCGCCACACGTTGATAACTTGCCAATCGTCAGTTCCTCTTTCCCCCAAGTGAACAGAAGTATATTATTAGTTGATGACGCTGGCGCAATGTTTTGTTGATGCGCGGTTGGGGGTTTATTTTAATTGTTTTTTTTGTGGGGTGAACTGGAGCCAGAGTGGTGGTAAAATTAATGCTTTCTTGGTGCGCACACGTAACCATCTAGCTTCCTCTACTGCGATGGAATTGCTTCTAAGCGACCGGTACTGGCAAGGCGACGCGAATATCGGGTGTTGCTATGAACGAGGCGCCACTGGGAGCCTGCACAATGGACATACCATCTGCCCGTAGTTCCATTGGCTTTAAATCGCGCCCCGCCCATCGAAAGACCATCTTCCACCTAGGCGTCCATGGGGTCCACGCCGTCCAGCGTGTCCAGTTCCATCTCCTTGAGCCGTTTGACTTCGTCGCGCAATCTTGCTGCCTTCTCGAATTCGAGATTGGTGGCGGCTTCGCGCATTTCTTTTTCGAGGTCTTTGATGACCGTCGCGAGATTGTCGCCGGTGACGATCTTTTTCTTGCCGTCCTTGGTCTTGCCAATCGAGATCGTGACGTGGTCGCGGTCGGCGACGCTGTCGGTGATGTCGTTGATGCGTGCCTTGACCGATTGCGGCGTGATGCCGTTGGCGAGGTTGTAGGCGACCTGCTTTTCGCGACGGCGATTGGTTTCGGCCAAGGCCCTTTCCATTGAACCGGTCACCTTGTCCGCGTAGAGAACCACGCGGCCATCGACGTTACGCGCGGCGCGGCCGATGGTCTGGATCAGCGAGGTTTCCGAGCGGAGGAAGCCTTCCTTATCGGCGTCGAGAATGGCGACGAGACCGCATTCGGGAATGTCGAGACCTTCGCGGAGCAGGTTGATCCCTACCAGAACGTCAAAGGCACCAAGGCGGAGATCGCGAATGATTTCAATGCGCTCGATGGTGTCGACGTCCGAGTGCATATAGCGGACGCGAATCCCCTGCTCGTGCATGTACTCGGTGAGGTCTTCCGCCATCTTCTTGGTGAGAACCGTACAGAGTGTGCGGTAGCCGGTTTTGATGGTTGTGCGGATTTCGTCGATGACATCGTCGACCTGATGGGTGGCCGGGCGGATTTCCACTGGGGGATCGATGAGGCCCGTCGGGCGAATGACCTGTTCGGCGAAAACGCCACCAGTCTGGTCCATTTCCCATGAGCCGGGCGTGGCCGAAACATAGACCGACTGCGGGCGCATGGCGTTCCACTCCTCGAAGCGGAGCGGGCGATTGTCCATGCAGGAGGGCAGGCGGAAGCCGTATTCGGCAAGGGTCGCCTTGCGGCGCAAGTCGCCACGATACATGGCGCCGAGCTGGCCGATGGTGACGTGGCTTTCGTCGACGAACACGAGGGAATTGTCGGGCAGGTACTCGAAGAGAGTCGGTGGCGGTTCGCCCGGCTTGCGGCCGGAGAAGTAGCGAGAATAGTTTTCAATGCCTGCGCAGGAGCCAGTGGCTTCCATCATTTCGAGATCGAAGAGGGAGCGCTGTTCGAGGCGTTGGGCTTCGAGGAAGCGACCAGCGCCGTTGAGTTCCTGCAGGCGCGCGGCGAGATCGGCTTTGATCTGCTTGATAGCCATGTTCATCGTCGTGCGCGGGGTGACGTGGTGAGAATTGGCGTAGACGCGGATGAAGGTCAGGTCGGCGGACTTTTTGCCGGTCAGTGGGTCGAACTCGGTGATCGCCTCGACCTCATTGCCGAAGAGAGAGACGCGCCAGGCGGCAGCTTCATAGTGGGCCGGGAAGATTTCGACCGTATCGCCGCGCACGCGAAACGTGCCGCGGACGAAGCCGGTATCGCCGCGCTTATATTGCAGGGCGACGAGCTTGGCGAGCAGCTGGCGCTGGTCGATGTTTTCGCCCTTCTGCACGTCGATGGTCATGGCGGTGTAGTCTTCCACCGAGCCAATACCGTAGATGCAGGAGACCGAGGCGACGATGATCACGTCATCGCGTTCGAGGATCGCGCGGGTGGCCGAGTGGCGCATGCGGTCGATCTGCTCGTTAATGGTCGACTCTTTTTCGATATAGGTGTCGGTGCGCGGGACGTAGGCTTCGGGCTGGTAGTAGTCGTAGTAGGAGACGAAATACTCGACGGCGTTGTCCGGGAAGAAGCCTTTGAACTCGGAATAGAGCTGGGCGGCCAAGGTCTTGTTGGGCGCAAGGATCAGCGCGGGACGCTGGGTGCGGGCGATGACCTGAGCAGCCGTGAAGGTTTTGCCCGAGCCGGTAACGCCGAGCAGAACCTGATCGGTTTCGCCGTTCTCAATGCCTTCCACCAGCTCGGCAATCGCCGTGGGCTGGTCGCCGGAGGGTGTGTAAGTGGTGTCGAGGCGGAAGGGCAGGGAGGCGCCGCGTTTGGCCGGACGCTCGGGCCGATGCGGCATCCAGGGGGCCGAGCCTTCCACTTCTTTACGGCCATGCAGAATGATCTGCTCCAGCGCCTTCACCGTTGCGGTGACGCCGACGGTGGTCGCATTGGAGACGTCTTCGTTGTTGCGGGCCTTGTTCTTTTTGACCGAGGCGTTGAGCTGAGCGCGGATATTTTCTTGCGCTTCCTCATTCGCCGGCATGTTGGCGGGCATGTGATTGAAGCCCGCCTGTGCGGCTTCCCCAAGCCCCGAAAAATCGACACGATCAACGGCGTTGATCTTCGTCTTAGACGTCTTTTTCGACATGCCGGTAGCGGTGTCGTGGCTGGCCTTGGTGGTGCGGCGCTTTTCGAGGGCAGTGAGCTTTTTGGCGGCGGCTTTTTCGGCCTTTTCGGCTTCCTTGGCAGCGGCCTTAGCTGCAGCGTCCTTTTTGTCGGCCTCAGCCAAAGCCTCACGGTCCATGCGGACCTTGTTCTTCATGCGCTCGGCATAAAGCGGCTTGCTGGCGGCAATGTCTTCGGCCTTTTCGATCTCGGCGAAAAACTCATCGATGGAGAATTCAGCTTTACCGGGGCGAGGAGATTTCGGAGCCATAGGAAACCCTAAACTGAACGTGGCGCAGAGGCGCTGCCGGAGCGGGCGGCGATTCTGAGTTTTTCACCGATGATGCGATGGCACTGATATGGGAGATGTCGCCAGCAACTTCAATATTACTTGTCAGTGTAGCTGCGAACGAACCGAGAGGGAACCGTGCTGCTGACAGGGCGTGTCAGGAAGGGGTTGCCGCGTCTCGTCGATGGCGTGAGAGGTGGCGAGTGGCCACCCCCAGTGTGTTAGCGCTTTGCGGATTTTTGGGCGCGGGCAATGTTGGCTATCAGTTCGGTGCGCGTTTGATGAGCGTGGGCTTCCCAGGCGGGTTGGCCGGGGCCGACACGCCAAGATTGGAACAGTGGGCTGTTGTCGACAGCATCAAAACCCAAATCATTATAGAGGCGGGTGGCGAGGTTTACCGCATCGCTAAAATCGCTGGAGACGGGGAGAGCGTGGCGGTTTGGCGTGCCTTCGGGGCTGGCGAGACCAAGCAGGCGCGGTGCTTGAATATTGGTGAAGGCGGAAGCGACACGGGAGCGAGGCAGGTACTTTTGGCGCAGACGTGAATGGAGCGGTTGAGGGCTTTGGGGGCACGAGGCGCTGTTGATATTGGATTTTCCCGCGCCTGAATTGGTTGGTGGCGACGTTTAAAGGGGAGAGAAAAACATTTCACTGCAACGATTTAAGTCACCGGAACTCGAGAACTCGGCTGGAGCTTGTCATTTTTGCAGCTGAAGGGAGCGATTTTACCCATGCCGCAGTTCCAACCGTACTGTCGCCGCGCGAACAAGATCGTTCGCGCATTCGCACATAGTCTAGCGCGTGTGGTGCTGGGAGGGATGGTGTTTGGCGCCGTATCAGTGGTGCCGAGCGTGGCGTATGCGACCGTAACCTATTCTCCAGATCCCGTTTATACAGGAAACAGTTCGGTTACTTTTACTCATAGCAGTTTTGTGGACGCAAATTGGTACTATATCGGGCAGGACCTCTACAATGAACTCGCGTGGGATGAAGCCGAGAGTGTCGGGAACCAAATCACATTCAATCTGACGTTTGCTACGCCGGGCGACTATGAACTAGAAATTTATCACGGCGATTATGGTACCGAGTTTGTAACTGTTACGGTAATCGAGCGCCCTGTAAGCCCGCCAGAAAATACTGAGCAGGTCAGCACAGCTGAGCAGATCAGTTCAGACTTGGTGCAGGCCCGTGGTCGTCAGCTCCACGCAGGGCTGTTCAGCGGGATGCTGCAGCAGCGTCGGCAGATGTCGGCAGCGCGTACGCCCGGTACGATTTCCATCAATCCGGCGGGCAGTGGTGTGGCGATGAATTTTGCCGCCAGCACACTGGCTATGACTGCTGCGTCGCAGGCGGTGACTGAGTTGGGTCAGACTGTCGTTGTTGACGATCAGGGTGCGAACTTCTGGATCGACGGGGATATGAATGTTTATGCCCGCGACAATGGCGGCGGGTTGCAGTGGGGCCAGGCTGGCCTTGTTGGGGCCGGTGTTGACGTTTTGGTCGACAAGAACCTGCTCGTTGGCAGCGTGCTCTACGGCGATTGGATGCACGACAAATCCGATAGCCAGAACACGACAGGGGCCGGCTTCCTCGTGGGCCCTTATGCTTCTGCTGAAGTTACGCCAAACGTCTTTTTTGACGTAGCGGCGCTCTATGGGAAGAGCTGGAACACGCTCAAATTCGATGATTTCACCGGTGACTTTTCGACGGACCGTGTGCTTGCCCGAGCCGAACTTCGTGGCAATGTCGAATTGGGTGAGGGCACGCGCTTCCGTCCGAACACTACGCTGTTCTATATGCGCGAGAATATTGCTGGTTACACCGTTTCAAACGGCGCAGGCACCACCCAGAACGTCGATGCAAACGTGCAGCAACAGTTGACCGCGAGTGCCGGTGGCCGGATTGAGCACAGCTTTGACGCGGGCGAAAATTGGGTTCTGACCCCGCATGTAAGTCTCGATCTGGGCATGGTTGGAACCAACGGTGCGTGGAGCCAGATGATCCAGGGCGGGATTGGCACCGAACTGGTTAGCGATGGGGGCTTCAAAGTGGTGCTCGGCCTAGATGGCAACGCAACTGCGGCTGGGGCCCGTGGCGTCGGAGCGTCAGCTAAGATTAAAGCGCAGTTCTAATCGCCAATAATGAGAAGCTTCAACGGGTACCGATCAATGATCGGTACCCGTTTTCTATTGGTCGAACCGTCCTGGCGCCGTCAGTTCCTCCAGACGATGTAGGAGAATAACAGCACGCCGACGAAGGTGATCATTGATCCGCCCGCGACGAATGGCACCATGGCCGCATTGCCGGCCAGCAAAAGGGCGAGCGCCAACGTCATGATCACGACGCCGACGACGAAGATCCAGAATTGAGCGCGCACCAGTTGGCCAGTGGCTTTGCTCGGATTGAGCGCAAAATAGATGCCGAATAGCGCTGAAGTGACCCAGCCCACCAAGTTCAAGTGCGCGTGGGCGCCGGTGAAGCGATGGTCGGTGCTGATCGACATATAAAGGCCAAAGCAGATGCCAATGATGAGAAATATGACGGCTATGCGGAAGTAATGCTGAGATACCAACGGCAATTTATATCCTCCCTGTGCACGCCCGATTGTTCGGTGCGTCGCCGCGCAAGCGTAGTGCGGCGCAAAGGGCTGGGATATACGGATATTTCTGGATTGGTATTGGGAGAATGCCTGCCGTAGCAGGCATCCTATGGGGAGATTAATCCAGCAAGTTGGCTGGGACTGTACCGCCATTGGCCTTGAGCTGGCTGATCACCTGCTTGTGGAGCCAGATGTTCATGGTGGCGCTGTCGGACTTGTCGCCGGTGTAGCCAAGCTCGTCGGCAAGCTCCTTACGAGCGGTCAGCGAGCTATCAATGCCAAGGGCCTTCATGAGGTCGACGATGGACGTCTTCCAATTCAGCTGCTGGCCAGACTTAGCCACTGCCGCGTCGAGAATAGCGGCAACATCAACGTTGGCCTGCGGAGCTGCGCCGGAGGCCGGTGCGGATGCACTTGATGCTGGTGGCGCTGCGTTCGCGTGGGCGGTGCCTGCTGCAAGATTTTCGCGGGTTGGTGTTGGCGCTACAGGTGTGGAATCTGTGGTGCCGACGACGCTACCGTGATGCGTGGCCTTCGGGTCCAGGCCCTGCGGCGCGCTGGTCTGCTCTGTCTTAGGGGCACCAAAAATCTTCTCTTTAATGGCGTCAAAGAAACCCATCGTAATCCTCCGTGTTGTTTGGCCTTCGCGACGTAAAAGTTGCGAAGGCGGTAAGGACAGAACGCTCCACCCTAGAAATGGTAACGACGGGAGGGGAGATATTTTGGCTTGGCTGGGCACTCAGGTCAGAAAAAAGCGCGCCCTCGGCGCGCTCATCGGTTTGGTTCTGAACGAGGCACTTAATAGACGCGGAGCGAGGAGAGGTTGCGGGCCAGATAGCGGCTAAGACGCGGTTGGCTCTCGGTGATGCGCTCACAATAGGATTGGAATGTGCGGTCCCGGCACAGCGCGGCGCTGGTTGGTACGGTGACGCGAACGGAGGTCACCCGATTGTCCCAACCCGAGAGGCCGAGATCGCGCACAGTATTGCCCGATGACAAGCAGAAATAGGCGCCGGTATAATTGGCACCTTCGTAAAAGCACATCTCGCCGTTCGATAGATCCTTGACGGGAACATTGAGTGCCACATCGCGTGTGGTCGTGCCGAAATCGATCTCGCCGATATTGGTCCAGCCACGCCCATTCGGGCCATCGACTACGCACCAATGTTTTTGGCAGCGGAGAACC
This sequence comes from Devosia sp. MC521, assembly GCF_014127105.1. Lineage (NCBI taxonomy): Bacteria > Pseudomonadati > Pseudomonadota > Alphaproteobacteria > Hyphomicrobiales > Devosiaceae > Devosia > Devosia sp. MC521. The sequence goes on along the minus strand of NZ_CP059902.1, from coordinate 2,640,614 downwards.
TTGATCGGCGCGAAGCCGGCAATCTCTCCAGTGATGGCGTATTTCGTGCCCGGACCAGTACGCAGCTCCAGCGTTGATTTACTCCACGCATGGCTACCCGAAAGTGAGTGGGCAAAGCTTGGGGTGGCCGCAAGCAAGGTCGCGAAAACAGCAAATGCAACAGCGTAAACAGAGCGCATTAGGACTATCGATCCGGATTGATTTTCGTCACCTTATCTGGAAACGATTGGTCTGAAAAGGGAAACGCCGCCCCGAGGGACGGCGTTTGATTTGGAAAATCAGCGGATCCGGATTGAGGCGATGTAGTCGTCGAAATCGCCGAGAGAAGAGGCGCTGGTGGTGTATGTGCGGCAGCCCCGGAAATTGCGTTCCGAACAGACTTCAATCGTGTAGCGGCCCGGATTGTCGATCGAGGAAATTCGATCGGTCCAGCCACGCAAATCGCGCTGCGCATCACCCGGTTGCAGACAGAAGCTGTCGCCACGGAACTGCGTACGATCAAAGAAGCAGATGTCGTCAGCGACCGGCTGTGGCATCGTCTGTGGGCGTGGAGGACGCGGCGGAGGCACCGGCATTGGGCGCGGCGGTTCCGGGCGAACGACCGGCGGCTGTGGCCGCTGATTACCATTGCCAATGCTGATCGATGGACCGCCAGGAATGGTGATGTCGAAATTAAAGCCTGGCTGGTTATTGTTATTCGGGCGGTTTGGCGTGTTGCCGCCGCCTGTTGGCTGCAAATATTGGGCAGAGACCCAACCAGAGGTGCGGCCGGTATTGATGTAGCACCACGAGCGTTCACACTGTTGCACATCCACGCGCTGGCCCTGAACTGCCACGGCAACCACACCGTAATTTGTGCCTGGACCGCTGCGCACGTTCACATTGGTTGTGACAGTGCCGGGGGCTGCCTGGGCATCAGGCATGAAGACAACGACGGCTGCGGCGGCAATAGCGATGCCCGTGACGAAGTTGAGGAGGCTCTTACGAGTCTTGCTGTGCATCGTGACTATCCCCTTACAAAGCCCATTGGTCCGGCTTTGCTTAATATTGTTTGGTCACCAAACGGATCGGCCTTCGGAGGGTTCCGACGATTTTGTGACTGCTGTGACGAAGTCTGCGGAGACTCGTTATGTGGAACAGATAACAGTAATGCGTCTGAACGCCAGCTGAACGCTGTGTTCAACTTTGCGGTTTCACCGTAATTCAGATCTTTATTATTTTTACTTAGCAATTCTCGAATTTTTCGAGAGACCGGCAAGAATCGTCAAAGACAAACCTCTGTTGGCGAGAAGCGCCTTACAGCCGTTCCGGTGGGGCCTCGAGCACGTGAGGTTCAGGCGCAGTCGGACGGTCCAACGGGTGAGGCGCGGGGATGCGCGCCGGCGGAGCGCCGGGATTGCCTTTATTGTTCAGTATGTTGGAGAGAGCCGGAAGGTCTGGTTCATAAATCCAGCCCGCACGTGAGCCGATGTGGACAGCGCACCATTGCTGGGTGCATTGAAGACCATCTATGCGGTCGCTGGTGCTGATGAACTCAAGAATAGTGTGGTTTCGGCCCGGGCCGGAATGCACGGCGACCATCTCTGCTGCATTGGCGCTGTTTGCGAGCAGCGTGAGTAGAAAAGCGGGAAGGATGCCAGCGAGCCGGGTTGAGATGGGTTTCATTCCATCAGAACCCAGCCCGCAAGCCAGAAACCGTGAAACGGCACTTTCGCAGCGTTTCATGGCTTTGATTATTCAGCAGGAATGGCGCGCTTCTCGCCATTTTCATCGAGTGCGACATAGACAAAGCGCGCTTCGGTGACCTTCTGGCGGTCTTCGTGGCGTTCGCGGCGCACCCATGCTTCCAGCGCGATTGTGATCGAGGTGCGGCCAACGCGTTCGACTGTGGAGTAGACGCACAGGACATCGCCGACCTTGATTGGCGCAATAAATGTCATCGCTTCGACAGCAACAGTCACGACGCGTCCGCGGACCCGCTCGACCGCGGCGATAGCACCGGCAATGTCCATTTGGCTCATGACCCATCCGCCGAAAATATCGCCAGCAGGATTAGTATCCGCTGGCATGGCCAAAGTGCGGATTGTGAGCGTTCCCGTAGGCTGAGTGGCAGAGTCATTCATATTCTTAAGGACCTTTAGGCGGCCAACGGCCGACGGCTTCCTCCCAATGCTTACGACATAAGGAGAGATAGACAGATTTTTCAATAGACACTTGGTCGCCTGCGGTGAGGACGCGGCCGGACATGTCCTGGCGCACGACCATGGTCGCCTTGGCGCCGCAGGTGCAAATGGTGCGGATTTCGCGCAGGATATCGGCGATGGCGAGCAGCTCCATCGAGCCGGGGAAAAGCTTGCCTTGGAAATCGGTGCGCAGGCCATAGCACATGACCGGGATTTTCAGCCGGTCCGAGACCCGCGCCAACTGCCAAACTTGATCGCGGGTCAGGAATTGCGCTTCATCGACGAAGACGCAATCGACTTTGGCCGCTTCGTGCTGATCTTTGACCGATTGGTAGACATCGTCCTGCGCAGCGTAGAGCTGAGCAGGTTCGGAAATGCCGATGCGGGACGAGATCAAGCCTTCGCCGCCATCGGCATAAAGTGCGGATGTGTAGAGCAGCGGATTCATGCCGCGTTCACGGTAGTTATACGCCGCCTGCAAGAGGAGGGTAGACTTGCCCGCATTCATCGCCGCATAGGAGAAATAAAGCTTAGCCATGTTTCGAGTCCTGCTGCGGCCCTGATTGGGATAGCGATAGACCTCAGGGCGGCTGGGCGAAAGCCTAAGAGTGCTGGCTTCAACAGGTGAATGGGAGAGCGATGGAGAGGCTGATTTTACGGGCGGCGCGGGAGGATGACCTTCCGGACTTGTACAAATTATTCTTCCGCTCGTGGATCGCCCACTGGGGGCCGCATGTGAGTGTGACCTCGCGCCAGACGTTTTTGCTTGGACGTCCGGGGGATAGCTATGCTCGCCAGTATTGGACCAAGTTCACCGTGGCGGAGCGGGACGGGGCGCTTGTTGGCGTGTATCACCTTGAAGACGGGTTTCTCCATGCCATCCATGTTGCGGTCAACCATCTGGGGACCGGAGTGGGGCGGCTGATGATGTCAGATGCCGAACGGCGTGGGGCGCGTCGGCTGGAAGTGCGCGAATTTAACGACAGGGCGCGTCAATTCTATCTCCGTCGCGGCTGGGTCGAGCTCTACAATGAGCCGGGTAGCGAGTTGGGCTCGCCCTGTGTGACGATCACCATGGGGCTGGACCGGCCAAGTGAGTAGCGGGCTGAGGGGAACGAGATCAATTTCCCAGATGTTCAGTTTCAGTTCAGCCGTGGCGCACTAGAGCTAAGCCAACGATTTTGGAGTGTGAGATGAACCGATTTGCTCGATACGCCTTGGGTGCTGGCCTTGCGCTTGCTGCGGCCACCGCTGCTTTTGCGTCGCCGGTCGGCACGTGGGAAATTGAAATGCGCGACAGTCGCTATGAGGCGACGATGTGTGGCGATGGCACTCAACTCTGTGTTCGATTGATCTGGCTGGGTAATGGTGCTGAACAGCAGCCGGAGAATATCCCCTATCTCAACCAGCTGATTATCAACGAGGCCACGCAAACGCGTCCGGGCGAATGGAAGGGGCAACTCAACCTCTATGGCCACAAGGCGGCAGGCACGATCACGCAGGTGAACGAGAACCAGATCACGCTGCAAGGCTGTGTGCTGGCGGTGTTTTGCAAGTCTTACGAGATGTATCGCTATAACGGGTAGGGTCTTGTTCTTTATGAGGCACCCCACCCTCAATCCCTCCCCTTTCAAGGGGAGGGAGGTCGTTCAGCGAGAGCGAATGCAGCCTAGTTGGTCGTCCGCTCGATGTGCGCCTTGCGCCGGTTCCAGAGCGGGGGCAGTGCTTCAACTAGAATGATCGCGGCGAAGAGCAAGGCGGCGCCGAAGTAGCCTACTGTCGGCAGGCGCTCGCCCAAGAGTAGTGCGCCGCCCAAGGCCGCGAACAGACTTTCAGCCGAGAGAATGATTGCAGCATTGGCCGGTGGCACGTGCTGCTGGCCGATGGCCTGGAAGGTGAAGCCAATGGCTGTCGAGCAAATGGCGGCATAGGCGATTTCGACCCAGCCAGCACTGATCGCCTGGAGGGAAGGAGCTTCTGTGCCCAGTGCAATACCAGAGGCGATGACGCCCGCGAAGAGGAAGCTGACGGCCGAAACAAAGATGGGTAGGCCCGTGATGCGAGCGCAGTGACCCAGAAGGATCACATGTACCGCCCAGAACACTGCGCTGCCTACAATTGTCCAATCGCCTGAATTAAAGCTGTCGAGGCCGCCACCGTTCAGGAAGTAGATGCCGATAAGTGCTGTCGGAACAGCGGCATAGAGGATCGGGTGGGGTTTCGTACGGAACAGGACGAAGACCAAGATCGGCACGAAGAAAACGTAGAGCCCGGTGAGGAAGCCGCCGTTGGTGGCGGTCGTGGTTCTCAAACCGGCCTGTTGGAGCCATGAGCCGAAGAAGAAGGCGCAGCTCATGGTCAGGATGAACATCCAGTGTTTGGCGGTGAGCTTTGGGGCTTTGCGGCGATATTCCCAGATCGCCAGCGGCAGGATGAGCAGACCGCCCAAAATGTAGCGCACGCCTGCGAAGGTCAGCGGCCCCATCATGTCCATGGCCGACTTTTGCGCAATAAAGGCGAAGCCCCAGAACATGGTGCAGATGAGAAGCATCAAGGTAGCGATGGGGCGGGACATGATTACTCGCAAAGAAAAAGGGCCAGTGATGGCCCTTTTAGAAGGGGGCATACGGCAGCGGCCTAGAGCTCGGCGTCGAGCGCTTTGATGGCCTGCTGGATTTCGTCGGGCGTGGTGTAGTGGACGAAGGAGAGACGCACAACACCATGATCGGGATCAATGCCCAAGGCTTTAAGAAGGCGGTAGCTGTAGAAATGGCTGCCGCCGACCATGAGGCCGTGTTTGGTGAGACGCTGGGCGACGGCGACGGCAGCGTCGGCGTGGGCGAAGGCGATGGTTGGCGCGCGCTCGACCGGATCGTCAGGACCGAGAAGGCGAATGTCATTGCGCGAGCGCAGATATTCGAGGAGCGGCGCGGCGAGAGCGATTTCCTGATTGCGCATGGCCGTATGGGCGCGGCTGAAGGCGTTTTCGCCAGCAATTGTGCCGGAGACCATATTGCCGACTTCTTCGAGGTAGTCGGCAACGCCCGCGCAGGCGGCGATTTGAGCGTGATCGGGACCGGCAGGGGTCAGGCGATAGCGCGGTTTGATATCGTTGAAGAAATGGCCCTGATTGGGAAGCTTTTCGGCGAGAGCCGGGCGAATGGCCATGATGCCCTGATGGGGGCCATAAACCTTGTACGCTGAGAACAGATAGATGTCTGCGCCCAGGGCGACGAGATCGGGTAGGCCGTGTGGGGTGTAGCTGACGCCGTCAATGGCGCAATACGCGCCAACCGCGTGGGCGCGCGCGGCGATCTCTGCGACCGGATTGATGTGCGCAACAATGTTGGAGCAGTGCGGCGCGGCGACGAGTTTTACTTTTCCGTCGAGTAGCGCGTCGAGGTCGGAGAGGTTGAGGCGACCGGTTTCGTCGACGGCCCATTCGCGCACTTCGATGCCGAGCGTCTCAAGGCGACGCCATGCGCCGGTATTGGCTTCGTGGTCCTGATTGGTGACGATGATGGCATCGCCGGGATTGAGAAACTGCCCAAAGGTATTGCCGAGCACATAGGTGTTGGCCGAGGTGGATGGACCGAAATGGATCCAATCGGCGGAAACATTGAGCGCTTGTGCGATCCGCTCATAGGCATGGTCCATGGCCTTGCCCGCGGCGATTGACGCCGGGCTGGTGCCATAGGGCTGCACCTTGGTTTGGCGATAGTAGCGATCCAGCAGATCCAGCGTGTGCTTGGCGGTGTAGGAACCGCCTGCGTTTTCAAAGAAGGCCTGACCTTGCAAGCTAGGCTCGGAGAAGGCGGGGAACAACGCGCGGACGCGGGCAGGATCGAGTGGCAGTTGGGTCATAGTTATGTCGTTCGTGAGAGGTGAGACGACGGTAGTTGACTGCCATACAAATGCAATAGGCCCCCATTCGGCGGTCTCGCTGAGTGGTGGGGCGGGGAGAACTGTGTTTCTTTACGGACCCCCACCCTTAATCCCTCCCCGCAAGGGGGAGGGAGACGCAGGGCGTTACGGTTGAGTGTGGGGCCGGGCAGGCGTTGGTGCAAATGGCAATCGCGCAGGTGCAGCTTGGTTTGATCGCACTCAAATAAAAAAAAAGGCCGGGGGGCCGTCCTTGAAGTCTTGGGAGGTCAGGGGGAGGGTTAGCGGTCGCTATCGGCCCAATTGGTGCGTCGCGCTGGACGCTTGGGGGCCGTGACGCGCGCTGGAAGGGGGCCGGCCATGACGAAGCGAGCTGCTTCATAAAGCATCACGGCCATGAGAAGCGCGACTGGAATGAGGAACACAGCGATCTGAGTGTCTGCCTGTTGGGCCAAGTTGGCGGGTGAGACACCCGAGACTGTGACGGCTGCGATAGCAGCTAAGGAGAGCAAGGAGATGCCGGCAAGCGTGAAAACACGACGGTTCTTCGACTTGGGGGACGCGGACTTTTGCATGGGATCGACGTCTTACACTTTACTGAACTGTACTCAATTCACCATGAGATTGCGGTGTGAGTAGGGGGTGATTGGGGCAAGTGGCGATTTGTTGGGGGCGAAACTGTGGCAAAGGCGAGAACGAAGTCGTGAACGCGAGCGGGTGCTCTAGACAAAAATGGCTTTGGCAGCAGCGTAATCTGACGCATTGGCGCTTGGTCGTGGTTCTCAGGAACACGGGGCTGCGCTAAAGAGGGTGCGGCTAAGCTTGGAGGTTCAAATGGGTTTTCTGTCAGACGCGCTCTCTCGTGTTGCGCCGTCGGCGACCGTTGCTATCAGTCAGAAGGCGCGTGTTCTGGCGCAGGAAGGCCGCGACATCATCGCGCTTTCTGCGGGTGAGCCGGATTTCAACACGCCGGAAAACGTGCGCGACGCTGCAAAGCGCGCCATGGACGAAGGCCAGACCCGTTACACCAATGTCGACGGCATTATTGAGCTGAAACAAGCCGTTGCGGCCAAGTTCAAGCGCGACAATGGGCTCGATGTTACGGCAGCCGATTGCTTTGTGTCCTCGGGCGGCAAGCAGATCATCTTCAACGCGCTGATGGCGACACTCAACCCCGGCGACGAAGTTGTGGTGCCAGTACCCTATTGGGTGAGCTACCCGGAAATCGTGCGTTTGTGCGGCGCTGAACCGGTGTTTGCGGTGGCCGATGCCACAACAGGTTTCAAGCTGTCGCCGGAGGTTTTGGAAAAGGCGATCTCGCCTAAGACCAAGTGGCTGCTGCTCAATACGCCATCGAACCCGACCGGCGCGGCCTATACGGCAGAAGAATTGCGCGGCTTGGCTGACGTACTGCTGCGCCACCCGCATGTGCATATTCTGACCGACGATATCTATGAAGTGCTGGTCTATGACGGCAAGACCTTTGCGACGATCGCGCAGGTTGAACCGGCACTGCAGGCGCGGACGCTGACCATGAATGGCGTGTCCAAGTCGCACGCTATGACCGGCTGGCGCATTGGCTATTGCACTGGCCCAAAACCGCTTTTGGCGGCGATGACCAAGCTGCAGGGGCAGTCGACCACGAACCCGTCGTCGATTTCGCAGTGGGCTGCCGTGGAAGCGCTCAATGGTCCGCAGGAATTTTTGTCTGAATGGCGCGCGGTTTTCCAAAAGCGCCGTGACATGGTTGTCGCTGGGCTCAACGCCAACACCGGGCTCGATTGCCTGACGCCAGAAGGCGCGTTCTACGTGTTCCCATCCTGCGCGCGTCTCCTGGGCAAGACCTCGGCGGGCGGTACTGTGTTGAATACAGACGAAGATTTCGTCATGGCGCTGCTTGATGAAACCGGCGTGGCGTTGGTGCATGGCTCGGCCTTTGGCCTCGCCGGGCATTTCCGCCTGTCCTATGCCGCAAGCGACGAGCAGCTGGCCGATGCGGTCAGCCGTATTCAGACCTTCTGCGCTGGTATCAAATAAGCCACTAGCGGCCCAAGAATGACAAAACGGTCGGCCTATCGGAAGCGGTAGAGCCGGCCGTTTGGTTTAAAGTGTTCATGATCTTTGTGGTTGAGGCATAGCTTTGTACCGCGGCCTGATAGAGCTTGTCGCTCCAGCCGACTGCCAGCCGCTCTTCGGCGCTCAATGATGAGTAAGCGGCAATAATATTGCGGCTGAAGGCGGTAGGGTCGCCAGAGCTGCTGGCACTCGAAAAGCTCTCGGAGAGCGTCGCGCCGCTCCGTGCGGCCAGCACAGTTTTAGCGGCGAATGCCTCTTCAGACGTAGAAAGCGCATCCTTATTGATGACCATTGACGACAGTGTTCGGCTAGAAAACGCTGATACATCAATATATTGGCCGATTTTAGTCTGGCGATTAAAGCTCGGAAATTTGCCATTGGCGTCGGCCTGGGCGTAGAGCTGATCAAGCGCTGCGCGGGCGTTAGAAGCGAGGTTGGCAATCGGCGTTGTGGTGGTCTCAGGCGTTTCGCTGAGGGCAAGATAGGCGCGCACCGGATCGGCACTATCAGGCGCAGGGAGCGTGCCGGGCGTGAGCTTTAGGCTCTCAATGCCTTTGAGGACAGCATCGCGCCCCGCTTGCCAATCTGCGGAGCTTTTCTCTTCTGTGCCTAGAGAGGATAGATAGTTGGCAGCGGTTTGATAAAGCGCCAGATAACTGCCCGTTACCTTGGCAATGGCAGCAGGACCTGCCAGTGCGGCCCGAAAGCGCCGCTCCATCTCCAAACCTGCCGCTTGCTTCTCCTCAGAGTTGAACGGGTCGTCATTGGCCATGGAGAATAACTCTCGATTATCGAGCGAGGATAAGTCGAGCGCGAGACTGCCGTTTTGAAGGGGAGAGGAGCGGCGAGCCTCGGTGAGGAGGGTGAGGAGTTTACTCTCGGCGTCTTTGACGATGGTGGCGTAGTCGCGCTCCGCTAAGGCGGCCTGCGCCTCGGCAGATAAGGTAATCGTCGTGGCAGGCCGATCGACAGTGCTTTCGGCTTCTTGACGCTCTGTCGCGGCGGTGGCTGGCTGTTCAGTACTGGCGCGGTAATCGCGATAGGCCGAGTAGGGGGTAGTCGCTGTAACGGTGACCATGTGGGTGTCTCCCGAGCTTCTGCCATAAGCCATGCAATGGGCGTGCCGGATATTTTTGAATGAAATCAGACGCGCATTGGGAGCAACTCGGGGTGGCGGTAAAAACTGCCGGGCAAGAACTTATTCTGGTCTGTCGGGTGTGAACTCGAGACTTTGTAGTTTCGTTGGGTCCAGAGTGAGAATCGGTAGGACGGCGTGAACCAACTCGGCCTATCGTAGGGGAGCGCGGCGCGTCACTTTTGCGCCGTGCTATACTTCGGAGCTGTAATGTCTGAGCGTAAATCGATGTTGGCCCCCTTTCGGCATGAGACATTCCGAATGCTGTGGCTGGCAACGCTGTTTTCCAATCTGGGAGGATTGGTGCAATCGGTGGGTGCCGGGTGGATGATGACCACGCTGTCGAGCTCCCACAATATGGTGGCGCTGGTGCAGGCATCTACGACGCTTCCCATCATGCTGTTTTCGCTCGCGGCCGGGGCTCTCGCTGACAATTTCGATCGACGTATCGTCATGCTGGTCGCTCAGATCGGTCTGATGGTGGTCTCTATCCTTCTGGCGATACTGACAGTTTTTGGCCTGTTGACGCCTTGGCTACTGCTCGGCTTCACCTTCCTCATCGGGTGCGGCACGGCGCTGTTTAATCCAAGCTGGCAGGCCTCGATGGGCGATGTGGTGCCGCGCGAAGACCTGCCCGGTGCGGTGACGCTCAACTCTATGGGTTTCAACCTCATGCGCAGCGTTGGCCCTGCGGTTGGTGGGCTGATTGTGGCGACAGCCGGTGCCGCTGCTGCATTTGCGCTCAATGCGGTGTCCTATATCGCCCTGATCTTTGCGCTTTGGCGGTGGAAGCCGGTGCGGGTCAAAAGCCAGTTGCCGCGCGAAAAATTCGGCTCGGCCATGTATGCGGGCATCAGATATGTGTCGCTGTCGCCGCATTTAACGACGGTGTTGTTCCGCGGCTTTCTCTTTGGCCTAGCGGCTGTGGTCATTCTGGCGCTGCTGCCATCGGTGGCCAATGACTATGTGGGTGGTGGGGCCTTTGTGTATGGCACATTGCTCGGCTGCTTCGGATTCGGCGCTATCGGTGGCGCATTCCTCAATGGTCGCGTGCGGGAGCGCTTCAGCAATGAGGTGATCGTGCGGATCGCCTGTGCCATTTTCGCTTTGTGCTGTGTTGGCTTAGGGCTCAGTCGCGAGGTGTGGCTGAGCCATGCTGTGTTGATCCCGGCTGGGGCTTGCTGGGTGCTCGCGCTTTCGCTGTTCAATGTGTCGGTGCAGCTCTCGACCCCGCGTTGGGTGGTTGGCCGGGCGTTGGCGCTCTACCAGACCGCTACATTTGGCGGCATGGCCTTGGGCAGCTGGGTTTGGGGCCTGTTCGCGGATATTGGCGGGCCGCAGCTGGCCCTGTTGTGCGCGGCTCTCGTCTTGGTGTTTTGCGGCGCTGTGGGACTACGCTTGCCGTTGCCGGCCTTTAGCTCGCGCGACCTCAACCCGCTCGACACGTTTAATGAGCCCGCTTTGCGGCTCGATCTGCGGCCACGCTCTGGGCCGATCCTCGTGATGATCGACTATCGTATCGCGCAGAACGACATCCCTAAGTTTTTGGAACTGATGGCTGATCGTCGCCGTATCCGCATTCGTGACGGGGCGCGGCAATGGGCGGTGCTGCGCGATTTGCAGGAACCCGATCTGTGGGTGGAAAGCTACCACGTGCCCACCTGGGATGATTATTTGCGGCACAACATGCGCCGGACAAAGGCTGATGCGGAAAATACGCTGGCCTTGCGGGCCCTGCACCAGTTGGCAGAACCGCCGAGGGTACATCGCATGATCGAGCGCCAGACCGTGCCGCTTCACGATGATACGCCACTGCGCGAATTGCCCGACGTTTGATTGCCTAAAAAAAGACCCTGCCCGAGGGGAGGGGCAGGGTCTTAAGGGTCACGGCGGACCGTAGACCTTGGAGGGCAGCGTCACCACGAGCGCTGCGTTGAGGACATTATCAATCGGCGGCAGTGCCTAGAAAAGCGCCAATTGCGTAATGCTGCCATGCAAAATCTACGCGTCACCTTGCTGCAGTCTTGTGCGGGCAAAAAAAGAGGCTCCAACCGAAGTTGGAGCCTGATGATAGGGCCGAAGCCAAATCGAAAGTGTTGGTCTGAGCGCATGGGAGGAGGATATGCGTCAGACCATGTGGACCAGAACCGAGGGAGGAGGAAACGGTTCCAATCCGGGTGTCGACAACGCGGGTCCGTGGGAGGAGGATACGGAGCGGCGTCCCGTCGACACACACAACCTAGGCGTTTCTGGCCCCCACAACAATGCATGCTTCGTCATGCCAGCTATGCATTAGGCACAGCGACAAACTGTCCATTTAATGTGCAGCTTGTATGGATGAAGCGGCGCGGCAGCGTGGCAAGTGGCTGGTGGGGCTTGTGTTTCAGTGGGAGATGGCCGGCGGGCTGGCGTGAGAGGATTGCTGGTTCTGCGCTTCGTCCCCCCATCCTCAATCCCTCCCCTTCAAGGTGAGGGAGGTCGAACTGCGTGCGTGGGGAGGGTGGCTCACCGGGTTGCAGTGGGCAGAAAAAAAAGGCCCCATCCGAAGATGGGGCCGATGACTGGGCCTGAGGCCAAATCGAAAGTGAAAGGCAGAGGAGCAAGGGAGGAGGAGTATGCTGCTCTGCCAGAACATTGGATCGAGGGAGGAGGTTACGATCCGCAGCTCAGTGTTGCGATACACGGTCCGAAGGGAGGAGGAGATCGGAGCGCGCCTCAGCAACGAGGCCTTTATGTACTCTACTGGTTTAGTAGGCAATCCCGGAAAACACATGTCAGCCATGCATTTATGCATCGGTCCACAGAATTGCAGACAAAAGAAAGGCCCCGCTCGAGGGGAGAGCGGAGCCTAAGGAGTAGTAAGCCTGACGGCTCACTAAGGAGGGAACGCAGCGGGCGCAAGGGAGGGAGGAGAAACACCCGCTGTGATGTCGCGGTATATAGGGTGATCCTCGAAGATGAGGAACTGGTTAATGGGCATGTCAGCCATGCGCCGTACGCATGTAGTCGCCAAAAAACGTTCACATCAACGGTTGGCGCAGAAGTCCCCGTACGGAATCGCCCGGAAACGTTCGGTTTTTTACGGGTGGGATGCCTGGGTGGCGAAGGTGTCGAGGACGGGCAGGAGCTGACCGAGATGCTCTATTTTTGCCCATCGTGGATGATTTATTGGCTCATCAGCCTGTTCATAAACCCATGTTAAGCGATGGGGGACGTAGACGGCGAAGGCTCCGGCCTCAAGCGCGGGCAAGATATCAGACTTCATTGAGTTGCCGACCATGACCGTGTGGCCCGCGCCTTCGGTGTGCTGAGCGAAAATGCGCTCGTAGACCGCAGTGGTTTTATCCTGGACGATTTCCACAGCCGCAAAATATTCAGCGAGGCCCGAGGCGGCAAGCTTGCGCTCTTGGTCGATCACATCGCCCTTGGTGATGAGGATCAAACGATATTTCTTTTCAAGCGCTTGGAGCGCTTCATCAACATAGGGCAGGGTCTCGACCGGATAGGTGAGTAGCTCGCGACCGGCGGCCAAAATTTCAGCGATGACGGGGCCGGGAACGCGGTGTTCGGTGAGCTCGAGGGCCGTTTCAATCATCGAGAGGGTGAAGCCTTTGGCGCCAAAACCATAGAAAGCCAAATTGCGCATGGTGGCGCTGATCAGGCGATCGTTGAGATCTGCGCTATCGGTGTGGTCGCGTAAAAGCGTGGTGAAACGCTCCTCTGTGAGGCGGAAAAACTGCTCGTTCTCCCAGAGGGTATCGTCAGCATCGAGGGCGATGGTGGTGATGCGAGCCATGGTTCACCTCGGCGGGGCGTTCAGGGGCATTTATGTGGCATCTTGCTGGCACTTATGGGCCGCAGCAAGGGCGCACGAGGGGCATTTGGGGGCTTTTGAGCGTGGCCGAGCAGGGGCTGCGGATGTGCCTATTGCAAGTAGGGCCCCCTTACCCGGCACTGCGTGCCGACCTCTCCCCGTAGGGGCGAGGTAAGAAAGAATAGGGGCGATTGGCCTTCGGTCGGTTAGGCGCCTAAAAACTCCACTCGCGGGCTTTGGAGACGAGGAAGTCACGGAAGACGCCAACGCGCTTTGAATTCTTCAGAGCGGGTGGATAAACGAAGTAGGCCTCATAGGCTGGCAGCTCGACTTCGGGCAGCACCTGCACCAGGCCGTCGGCCTTCTCGACCACATAGGCGGGGAGCATGGCGATGCCGATGCCAGCGCGGGCCGCGTTCATCATGCCATAGATGGCGTTGACCTTGAGTACGGCGCGGCGCGGGCTGGAGTCTGGGCGGCCCATGCGTTCGAGATAGTTGATGTCGCCAAGATAGGAGGGGACAGGTTCGCCGAAGCTGATAATGCGGTGATTGTCCAAATCTTCGGGCGACTTGGGCATGCCGTATTCGGAGATGTAGGCATCCGAGGCATAGAAGTGGTTGTGCACCGTGAACAGCTTGCGCTGGATCATTTCCGACTGGTTAGGGCGGTGCAGACGGATGGCGACGTCGGCTTCGCGCATGGCCAGATCGAGCTCAGCGTCGTTGAGGCGGATTTCGAGCTGGATCAGCGGATAGAGTTTGAGGAACTCGTCGAGGCGCGAGGAGAGCCAGGTGGAGCCAATGCCCACGGTGGTGGTGACCACCAGCGGGCCGGTTGGCACGTCTTGGCTTTCCGACATCTGGGTCTCCACTTGCTGGAGTTCCCAATGCATGCGGTGCGCTGTGCGGAAGAGCTGCTCGCCGACTTCGGTGAGCACGAGGCCACGAGCGTGGCGGATGAAGAGCTTAAAGCCCAGATCATCTTCTAGGGCGGAGATCTGCCGACTCACGGCCGACTGGCTCATCCCTAGTTTTTCGGCGGCATGCGTGAAGCTGCCCGACTCTGCGGCGGTATGGAATATCCGGAGCTTGTCCCAGTCGAGCATTTCTCGTGACGCCTTCTATGTTGATCAGCCGGGGCGAACGCTTGTCTTGCTGCTGCAGAAAAGCCGACAGAGGCGGCTCCTTCTAGCGTGAGGCAAGAGTTTCACGGCAGTCACCCTCATTCCGCCGCTTCGGCCAATTCGTGTTCTGCCAGGAAGCGCTCGGCATCGAGCGCGGCCATGCAGCCCATGCCAGCAGCAGTGATCGCCTGACGGTAGACGTCGTCGGTGACGTCGCCCGCAGCGAAGACGCCCGGAACATTGGTTTGCGTGGTGCCTGGCTTAACTTGCAGATAGCCACCAGCCTTCATGTCGAGCTTGCCCGAGAAGATGGAGGTGGCTGGAGCGTGACCAATGGCGACGAAAACGCCGTCGATCTTCTGCTCATAAACTTCGTTGGTGGCGCGATTGCGCAGCATGACGGCATTGACCGAAGGTGGCATTTCGGAGCCAGCAACTTCGACAATTTCGGTGTTCCAGCGCACTTCAATCTTCTGGTTCTTGAACAGGCGATCCTGAAGAATGCGTTCGGCGCGGAATTCGTCGCGGCGGTGAATAACGATCACCTTTTCGGCGAAGTTGGTGAGGAACAGGGCTTCTTCAACAGCGGTATTGCCGCCGCCGACAACGAGCACTTCCTTGCCGCGATAGAAGAAGCCATCGCAGGTGGCGCAAGCGGAGACACCAAAGCCTTGGAACTTCTGCTCGGACGGCAGGCCAAGCCATTTGGCCTGAGCACCGGTGGCGATGATGATGGAATCGGCGGTGTAGACGTCGCCGCTATCGCCGGTGAGGACGAAGGGGCGCACGTCAAAATTCACATCGGTGATGATGTCGTTGACCATGCGCGTGCCGACGTGCTCGGCCTGCGCCTTCATCTGGTCCATGAGCCATGGACCCTGAATGACATCAGCAAAGCCGGGATAGTTTTCCACATCGGTGGTGATGGTGAGCTGGCCGCCGGGCTGAAGGCCCTGGATCATGACCGGTTCGAGCATTGCGCGTGCAGCATAGATCGCGGCGCTGTAGCCAGCTGGACCCGAGCCAATGATGATGACTTTTGCGTGCATCGCGATGTCGCTCCTAAAAGACGGAATGCTCCCTCTTCCCCTAGTTAAGGTGCGAACCGGGGTGGTTTCAAGGCAAAGAAACTCCCGCGCAGTGAAACCACGCGGGAGTATACAGAAAACCACAGCTATTGTGGATTTATCCGCAGACTTGCGGATTACACATAGCGAATCTTGAGAATTTCGTAGCCACGCGAACCGCCCGGAGCAGCGACTTCGAACGAATCGCCTTCTTCCTTGCCAATCATGGCGCGGGCAATCGGGGACGAAATCGAGATGCGACCGCCCGAAGCGTCAGCTTCTGGATCGCCAACGATCTGGTAGGTCTTTTCGACTTCTGTGTCGTCATCAATGAAGGTGACGGTCGCGCCAAACTTTACCGTCGTGCCGGAGAGCTTGCTGACGTCGATGACATCGGCCAAGGCGAGAATGGTCTCGAGTTCCTTGATCCGGCCCTCGTTCAGTGCCTGTTGTTCTTTGGCAGCGGAATATTCTGCATTTTCAGACAGATCGCCGTGAGCGCGCGCTTCCGCGATGGCGTCGATGATACGACGGCGCTCATTGCTTGTGCGGTGCTCGAATTCTGCGGCAAGGGCCTTTTGGCCCTGCACCGTCATTGGGATCTTGTCCATTCCTGCTGCCTCCAATCGGCTCGGCAAAATAGTAATGAGCGCGCCGCCAACATTTGCCGGCCGCGCTGCTTAGTCGTTGATCTGGTTTGAAGCCAGCTTGGCCCCAAATAGTTTACCCCAGCCGGTCGGTCGGCTCATGCGTCGCGAATAAGGATCTGGGGAAGATTTGACCTTGCCCGGAGGTTCGCTCGCGGTCAAGCCGTTGAAACTAGGCCAAACCGCGCAGCGCACACCCAAGGACACTTGAAAAGTAGCAAAGAGCGTGGGCAAGAGAAAAGGGCGCGCCTAGGGCACGCCCCAATCCATTAAGCCAGGTTCGTGATTACGACGTCGTCAAATTGTCAGCGGCGGACTTACCCGTGCGCTTGTCCTTGACGATTTCGTAGTTCACCTTTTGGCCTTCATCCAAGCCGTTCAGGCCCGAACGCTGGACAGCAGAAATGTGAACGAACACATCTGCGCCACCCTCGTCTGGCTGGATGAAACCATAACCTTTTTGGCCGTTGAACCACTTAACGGTGCCCGTTGCCATAATGCGCTATCCCTCGTGACGTCTCTGCTAAATGAGGTTCTGATCATGCACCTGATCAGGCCCCCTAGTTGATATCGAACTATCGGAAGATGATGACAGCAATGGCGAATGGCAATTCGCGTCTTTAGGTCAGTCGGCCGCAGTATTCGATGGGCGGAACCTAACCTGAAAAAACGATTGCATCAATATCTCGTGTGTTGATGGGGGTGCTTTCGATAAATAGCGACAGTTCTCGTGAGTGGTCAGTTGTTTGCCGGAAGCAATTTCTGAAAAGGCAATTGCCCTTCGCGTGCATTATCGTGAAAATTCGTGCCGATTTCGGCGGAATCTGGGGCGAAATTTTCACGCGGGTCGGTGCCTCAATCGTGCCCTGTATTCTCCTTGCGCGTGTACGGTTTTTCCGGCTAATTCGCAGTCGCGGTCAGCATGGCCGTGTCCTCTCGAAAGCGTACCGTCTTGAGCAAGGCGATTTATTCTTCCGGCGATGTATTCGCCGATCGGCGTGCCGACTATGCGCGGCAGCTGGACCAAAGTGGTGATCCCGCTGCAGCCTCAGAGCTGATGGAGCAGGCTCTGGAATTGGCCCCCGAATGGGCTGCCGGTTGGGACCTGCTCGGCAACTACCACGAAAAAGCCGGCAATATTTCCGCGGCCATAGGCGCTTGGCGGCGGCTTGAAGCTCTCGATGACCACGGTGTTTTCGGGGCTAGATTAAAACTGGCAGCGCATAATGCCGGTGCTGCAGGTCAGGGGACGGCAGTGGGCTATGTCGAAGCCCTTTTTGACCAATATGCTGCCAAGTTCGAGCAATCGCTGGTCGGTAAACTGGGCTATAAAGTGCCTGAACTGCTCGACGAAATTGTCAATCAAGAGATGGCACGCCTTGGCATTGAGCGGTTTGGCCGCGCGATTGATCTGGGCTGTGGCACAGGCTTGATGGGCCAGCGCTTGCGCGGCAAGGTTGATCATCTTGAGGGCGTTGATATTTCCGCCGCGATGATTGCAGAGACGGCCCGCAAGGGCATTTACGATAAACTGGAAAAGGCCGAGCTGGTTGAAGCACTCAATCGGTGCGACCGCGACACGGACCTGCTGACGGCAGCAGACGTGTTGATTTATTGCGGCGCAATAGAGCCAGTTCTGAGCGCGATGATGCCCGCTTTGCAGCCGGGGGGGCTCGTCGCCTTTTCGCTGGAAGCGCATGACGGCCCTGAAGCGGTGTTTTTACGCCCAAGCCTGCGCTATGCCCATGGCATTGAGGCGACGCGCACGGCGCTGGTGGCCGCTGGGTTCAGCATTTTGCGCTATGAAACCGCCGAGTTACGTATGGATCGCGGCGCTCCGATTACCGGGATCTTGGTGGTGGCGCAAAAGCCGCAGCATAGTATGACGGCCGCCAATGATGTCGGCATGGATGGTGACGTCGCTGCCTAGCGGCGCTCGCCGAACTTGGCCATAAAGGTGCGATAGCTCTGGAGATGACCATGAATACCATCCGCCACGATTTTCGCTCTGACACTGTCACGCGTCCCAGCGATGGGATGCGGGCAGCAATGGCAGAGGCGGAGGTGGGGGACGATGTTTACGGCGACGATCCGACGGTCAACCTGCTGGAACAGCGCATAGCCGGCATGATGGACAAAGAGGCGGCGATGTTTGTGCCTTCCGGCACAATGTCTAACCTTCTGGCTCTCCTAGCCCATTGTGAGCGTGGCGACGAATATATCGCGGGGCAGGACGCGCATTGCTATGCGCATGAGGCCGGTGGCGCGGCAGTGCTCGGGTCGATCCAGCCGCAGCCTATTGCGCATCAGGCCGATGGAACGATGGCCATCGATGACATTGAAAACGCCATTAAGCCTGACGACAGTCATTATGCGCGGACGCGGCTAATCGCGCTCGAAAACACTTTTGGCGGGCGGGCGCTGCCGATGGGCTATATGGATGCCGTTGCTGATGTGGCGGATCGCCATGGGCTGGGGCTGCATCTGGATGGGGCGCGCGGGTTCAACGCGGCGCTGGCATTGAGCATCGATATTGCGACGCTGGGGAAACGGTTTGATACGGTTTCGATCTGCCTCTCTAAGGGCTTGGGTGCGCCCGTGGGCTCGGTGCTTGTTGGGCGCGGGGAGCTGATTGGCAAAGCCCGGCGCTATCGCAAAATGGTGGGTGGCGGATTGCGTCAGTCGGGCATTCTGGCGGCCGCGGCACTCTATGCGCTGGACCATAATGTTGAACGGCTTGCCGACGATCATAAGCGCGCCAAGCGTTTGGCCGAGGGTCTGGCGCGGCACCCGCAATTGAGTGTGACCATGCCGGACACCAATATCGTCTGGGCAAAGGCAGAGCGTGAAGTCTCTGGAGCGCTGACAGAGCATCTGGAAAGCATGGGTATTGCATTCGGCGGCGGCTATGGGGAGCATCGCTGGGTCACCCATATTGATATCGGCGATGATGACATTGAAAATGCCATCTCGGCGGTCGATACGTTTTTCAAAGACTAATAAGTATTTACCGTAAGAATACTTTACTGTTTCCATATTCGGTCGGTCGTTTCATTGTGTTCGAATGTGACGATGGGAGATCACATTTTGCGGGCGGTAACATCCGGGGTGACAACGCGAATTCTTGCGTCGCTCCACGATATTGATGCGAATGAACAGCACTGGCGGGCGTTGGAGCTGCGATGCTCCGACCCGATGAGCTATTTCCAATCGTTTGACTGGTGCCGATCGTGGGTTGCGGAATTCTGCACTGAAGCGACCGAGCCCTATGTGATTACGCTGTGGCGCGACGAAGTCTTGCTGGCCATCGTGCCGCTGGTGGTGACCCGTAAGGGCGGGATCGCGCGGCTCGTGACGCTTGGCGAGGCACACGCGCAATATTGTGGTGCTCTGGCCTTGGCGGGCGCGACGAGCGACCCTGAGGTCGTTGAGGCGCTGCGCTTAGCCGTGCGCGCCTCGAAGACTGACGTTTGGGTGCAGCGTTGTGTCATCGAAGGGTCGGCGCTTGATCGCATGATCGCAACCATTGCTCGGGTCCGCGAAGAACCTAATCAGAGCTCGGTCCTCGATCTGACGCCCTATGTGAGCGCTGATGCTTACTTCGAGCGCTTGGGAAAACTGCAGAAGCGGAACCGCAATCGGCGGCGCAATCATCTGGCGCGATTGGGCGACGTGTCTTTTGAGATGGTCTTTCCAGACGATGCGGGCTTTGATGGGCTCGTTGAGCAGGCGGTGAACTGGAAGCGCGAATGGCTGGCGCAGACAGGGCGGCGGAGTGTGGGGTTTTCGGCCCAGGGCTATGCCGCCTTCCTCAAGCGACTGCCTGGAGATAGTGATCAGCGCTCTGGCGCCTGTATTTCCGTGCTGCGCGTAGGCGACAGGGTCGTGGCGCTTGAACTCGGTTTTCTGCATTACCGGCATTACTACGCCTATATCGGCAGCTTTGACTGGAGCTTGCGCGAGCTGTCTCCGGGCAAGGTGCAGATGGAAATGACGGTGGGCTGGCTGATCGAGCAGGGCGCGCGCGCATATGATCTGCTGGTCAATCCGGCCGATTATAAAAACAGCTGGACCAATAGCGCGCATGCCGTGGCGACACGGGCCAAGCCGCTATCGTGGAAGGGCCGGGTCTATACCGGTTACTGGTTGCCGACCGTTCGGCCGTTTGTGAAGCGGCACTATGAACGGCTGCCAGTACTGATGCAGAGATGGACGAACTTCCTACAAGGTAGCGTGTGTTTGCTGCTGTATGTCTGACGGTCAAAGCAGTTTTGCCGATGCGGCGATTGCCATAGCCATTCGCGTTGCCGGGGCGGGCCTTGTGTTCGCCATGCAGGTGGTTTTAGCGCGGCTGATGCCCGCCGATTACTACGGCGGGTTCGTGACGCTGTGGAGCTGGATCCTCGCGCTCGGGAGCTTTGCGGCGCTGGGCTTTGCCGAATCCAGTGTGCGATTTTTGCCGCGGTATCAGCTGCGCGATAAGCGGGTGAAGCTGTTCGGCTATTGGCGGTTTGGCTTGCGCCTTGTGGGCGGGGTCAGCGTGGCGCTCGGCGTAGCCGGCGTTGCCCTCGGCATGGGCTTGGGGCCGCAAGGGGGCGCTGGGCTCGTCATAATCTTGGTCGCGTTGGGGCTGCCCTTTATTGCGCTTGAGTATTTCATTGAAGGCGTCGCGCGCAGCTTTGGCTGGTTCCGCCTGGCAGCGGTGCCTGTTTATGTGGTTCGGCCACTGCTGGTTATAGGCGCGGTTTTGCTGCTGCACGGGCGCGGCGTTGAATTGACCCTGCCGGTGGTGGGCGGCGTTTTCATCACGGCTATGGCTGTGATCAGTGGTTCGCTGGCGCTGGTGGTGGGACAGCGGGTGCGCAGGCTCGGCGTGGCGGGCGCGGTGAGCGCGCGACAAAAGCGGGTTTGGCTGACGGCCTCGTTGCCGCTGTTGGTTCTGTCGGGGCTCGAGGATTTGACCGGCTATGCCGACGTGCTGATGCTGGCGCTGTTGGCTGGGCCGGAAGAGGTGGCGGTTTATTTTGCGGCGGCGCGGTGTTTGGCGCTGGGGGGATTTGTCGCCTATGCGATGACGCTGGTTGCAGGGCGGCGCTATGCGCTCGATTTCGCTGGCGCATCGAACGACCAACTTCAGCGCAGTATTTCGCGCGGGACAATGCTGACGGTGGGGCTTACGACGGCGGCCGTCGCTGTGACGATTATCGCCGCGCCACTGCTGTTGCGCGCGTTCGGCGAGGCCTATGAGGCCGGGTGGCCGCTGGTGGCGGTGCTTGGGGCAGGCATGGTGGCCAAATCGCTCAGCGGTCAGGCCCAAGAGGCGCTGATCGTGCTGGGTAAACAGAGGACGGGGATCGTCGTCAACCTTGTCAGCGTCACGGCCAGCGTGGTGCTTATCGCGGCGCTCACCCCTCAATTTGGGCTGATCGGCGCAGCGGCAGGGGCTGCAATTGCGATGGCAGTCCGGTCGCTCGCGCTGGCGATTGGCCTTTGGCGCGCGACCGGATTGATGGTTTTTCAGCGTTTCTAGCGACCTGCGCTGGCGGTAAAGACCGTGTGGAAGCCGGCGACATCGGCGAAGCGATACCAGAGATCGGTGACGGCATCGTCGTTGAGCTTGGTTTCGTGCCAGACGGCGTCCAGCCCGATTTCGTTGCCGAGATTACGGTCCATGGAGAGGAAGCGGTACATTTCGTAACGTTCCACGCCTTCAGGGTGCTCGCCATAGGTCCACTGATACTCGCCGCTTTCGGCATTGGCCCAATAGCCCAGAGTGGCGAGGCGCGCGGCGGCATAGGCAGGGATCGCCACATCATCGGCGACGTCCGCATAGAGCAGGGGCCAATCGGGCTGCTCGCCCTCTACTTCGGTCCAATCCGCCATGTCTTGGAAGTCACGATAGCTGTCGAGGCAGGGGGTGCCCTGGCAATCCTGCTTTGACGCCTCTTTGGCCGAGATTTCCTTGGTCGAGGCTTGGAGAAGGATCGCCTGATTGTTCATGGTCGGGGTGAAGACGAAGCGCCAAGCGCGGTGTTCGCCAGTGCCGAACTCGGCTGCGTCGGCGACGTTTTCTTCCCCGAGGTCCGCTGCCAGTTCAGCGCGGATAGTTGGGCCCAAGTTGAAGTGGCGGACTTCGATAAAGCTCACAGGGGCGGAAGATCCGTCCTCTGCGCTGTCGATCATTTCGCCATAAGAAAGCTCGGTGCGGGTGCGCGTGCTCTCGATAGCGTCATCGGCAATGAGCAGGGCTTTCTCGATAGGGCCGACGGTGCCGTCTGGGGTGGCGGCATTGGTATCGAGCCAATAGCTGGCGAGAGTTGCTTCAAGCGTTTCGGTGTCGACGAGCGAGAAGCCATTGGCCCCGGTAAACTGGGCGATGGCTTCGTCGGTGTCCGATTGGGCGACGGCAAGAGACGTGGTGGCGAGAAGAAGGCTGAGTGTAACGGCAGTACGACGCAACATGGGCAATCCTCGTGTGCTTGGTTTCGCTCTTTATGGCGGAGCCAAGATGTATCGTAGATGAATGCGGAGACGAGGGGGAGGGTTGCTGTGGGGACTGTGGATGGGGACCCCCACCAAGCCTCCCCCTGGTAGGGGGAGGGAGGCTGGTTCGGTGTTGGGGAGCGTATCGGTGGTCTTTGAGAGCATAAAAAAAGGCCCGCGCGGGGCGGGCCTTTTCGGATTCGGGTTTCGCGCGGATTAGGCGGTGAAATAGTCCTGCAGTGGGCGGACCGTGAGGTTGCCCTTGGAGTAGGCGATGATGCCTTCAACTGCGGCCATCGCGCCGTCGATGGTGGTGTAATACGGGATCTTGGCCAGAAGCGCGGTGCGGCGGATGTCGCGGCCGTCGCTGATTGCCTTGGCGCCATCGGTGGTGTTGATCACCAGATGAACCGAACCGTTCTTCATCGCATCGACGATGTGTGGGCGACCTTCCAAGACCTTGTTGACCTTGGTGGCTGGAACATTGTTTTCAGCCAGGTAGGACTGCGTGCCGCCGGTGGCGAGGATTTCGAAGCCGTTTTCGACGAGCTGGCGGGCCAGATCAACGATGTACTGCTTGTCGCTATCGCGAACCGAAATGAACGCCTTGCCCGAGGTTGGGACCTTCTGGCCGGCACCGAGCTGCGACTTGGCAAAAGCCATCGCGAAGTTGGTGTCGAGGCCGATTACTTCACCGGTCGACTTCATTTCAGGCCCAAGCACCGTGTCAACGCCAGCGAAGCGGTTGAACGGGAACACGGCTTCCTTAACGGCGACGTGCTTGAGGACCTTTTCTTGCAGGCCGAAGGACGCAAGCTTTTCGCCAGCCATGATGCGGGCTGCGATCTTGACGATTGGATCGCCGATGACCTTGGCCACGAAAGGAACAGTACGCGAAGCGCGTGGGTTCACTTCGATCAAATAGATCGTGCCGTCCTTGTAGGCGTACTGAACGTTCATCAGGCCGCCGACCTTGAGCTCAAGAGCGAGCGCGCGGGTCTGGCGCTTGAGTTCAGCAATGGTTTCTTCCGAGAGCGTGCGGGATGGCAGCGAGCAAGCACTGTCACCGGAGTGAATGCCGGCTTCCTCGATGTGCTCCATGATGCCAGCGACGAAGACGTCTTCGCCATCGCAGAGGCAATCCACGTCGATTTCGGTCGCGCCCTGAAGGTATGCGTCGAACAGCAGTGGGTTGTCAGAGAGGACAGAGTTGATCTGGCCGGTCTTGTCGTTCGGGTAACGGCGCAGGATGTCAGGCGGGACGAGGCCCGAGAGCGTATCCTGAATGTAGCGTTCGAACTCAGCCGAGGAGTTGACGATGGCCATAGCGCGGCCGCCGAGAACGTAGGACGGGCGGATCACCAGTGGGTAGCCAAGGCGTTCCGCAACGAGGCGGGACTGCTCAAGGCTATAGGCAATGCCGTTCTTTGGCTGGGTCAGCTCAAGCTTGTTGAGGAGCTTGGAGAAGAGATCGCGGTCTTCGGCAAGGTCGATCGCGTCTGGCTGGGTGCCCAAGATTGGAACGCCGGCCTTCTTCACGGCTTCTGCAAGGTTCAGCGGGGTCTGGCCACCGAACTGAACGATAACGCCGTGCAGCGTGCCGTTCTGCTTTTCGGTGAGCAGGATTTCGATGATGTCTTCTTCGGTCAGCGGCTCAAAGTAGAGGCGGTCCGAAGTGTCATAGTCGGTCGAAACCGTTTCTGGGTTGCAGTTGACCATGATGGTTTCATAGCCAGCGTCAGCCAGCGCAAAGGCAGCATGGCAGCAGCAGTAGTCGAACTCGATGCCCTGACCGATACGGTTTGGGCCACCGCCGAGGATGACAACCTTCTTGCGATCCGATGGACGCGCTTCGTCTTCGACCTTGCCGTTAAACGGGGTTTCGTAGGTCGAGTACATGTAAGCGGTTGGCGAAGCGAATTCGGCAGCCGAGGTGTCGATGCGCTTGTAGGCCGGGCGAACAGCAAGGTCGTGACGGAGCTTGCGCACGTCGGCAGCCTTGGTGCCTGCGAGTTCGGCAAGGCGCGCGTCCGAGAAGCCCATGCCCTTGAGGGTGCGCAGGTTTGCCGCGTCCGATGGCAGGCCAAGTTCACGGACCTTGTTTTCCATATCGACGATGCCGCGCATCTGTTCGAGGAACCAAGGATCGATCTTGCACGCTTCATGGATGTCTTCGTTGGACATGCCAAAGCGCATGGCTTCAGCCACGTGCAGGAGACGATCTGGGGTCGGGGTGCCAAGCGCCTGCTTAATGGCGTTCTTGTCTTCGCCTTCACCCATGCCTGGGATGCCGATTTCGTTGAGACCGGTGAGACCGGTTTCGAGCGAACGGAGAGCCTTCTGGAGCGATTCCTGGAAGGTACGGCCGATAGCCATGGCTTCACCAACCGACTTCATCGCGGTGGTCAGGCGTGGATCGGAGCCCGGGAACTTTTCAAAGGCAAAGCGTGGGATCTTGGTGACGACGTAGTCGATGGTTGGTTCGAACGACGCCGGGGTCATGCCGCCGGTGATGTCGTTGTCCAATTCGTCGAGGCTGTAGCCAACGGCGAGGCGCGCTGCGACCTTGGCAATCGGGAAGCCAGTGGCCTTCGATGCCAGAGCAGACGAACGCGATACGCGTGGGTTCATTTCGATGACGACCATACGGCCATCAGCTGGGTTCACGCCGAACTGAACGTTCGAACCACCGGTTTCAACACCGATCTCGCGCAGAACAGCCAAGGAGGCGTCGCGCATGATCTGGTATTCTTTGTCGGTGAGGGTGAGGGCAGGAGCCACGGTGATGGAGTCGCCGGTGTGCACGCCCATTGGATCGAGGTTTTCGATCGAGCAAACGATGATGCAGTTGTCCTTCTTATCGCGGACAACTTCCATTTCGTATTCCTTCCAGCCGAGGACGCTTTCCTCAACCAGAACTTCGTTGGTCGGCGAAGCGTCGATGCCGCTTTCGCAGATCGCGAGGTATTCTTCGCGGTTGTAAGCAATGCCGCCGCCGGTGCCGCCCATGGTGAAGGACGGACGAATGATGGCTGGAAGGCCGATCACTTCGAGAGCCTGAAGGGCTTCGATGGTGTTGTGCGCGAGCATGGAGCGCGGGGTTTCAAGCCCGATCTTCTTCATCGCATCGCGGAAACGCTCGCGGTCTTCTGCCTTGTCGATGGCGTCAGCAGTCGCGCCAATCATTTCGACATTGTACTTGTCGAGAACGCCCATCTTACGCAGCGAGAGTGCGCAGTTCAGAGCTGTCTGACCGCCCATGGTGGGCAGGAGCGCGTCTGGGCGCTCTTTCTCGATGATTTTGGCGACCACTTCTGGGGTGATCGGCTCAACATAGGTTGCGTCGGCGAGATCTGGGTCCGTCATGATCGTCGCTGGGTTCGAGTTGACCAGAATAATCCGGTAACCCTCTTCCTTGAGCGCTTTACAGGCCTGAGTGCCGGAGTAATCAAACTCGCACGCCTGTCCGATGATGATTGGCCCCGCGCCGATGATGAGGATCGATTTAATGTCGGTACGCTTCGGCATGGGACTCGCTCTGCTGTCGTTTCTATCAGGACGCGGGCGAGGAGAATCGCCCGGACACACCCGTCCGCGCGAAACCCGCGCAGCAGTTGAGCACTGCGGCACGGGGCATAAA
The DNA here is from genome assembly GCF_014127105.1 of Devosia sp. MC521. Lineage (NCBI taxonomy): Bacteria > Pseudomonadati > Pseudomonadota > Alphaproteobacteria > Hyphomicrobiales > Devosiaceae > Devosia > Devosia sp. MC521. Next base: position 2,614,561 of record NZ_CP059902.1, on the reverse strand, counting down.
GGCCGAACATGGTGGTTAGGTGGGCGGTTTAACTTAAGAGGGCGCAGAAGGGAAGAGGGAGCGGCACTTATTCATCGTCGCAGGCAAAGGGAAGGAAGGTGCTGGCGGCGCCTTCATTGAGCATGGCGATGGTGAGCATATTGGCCAGTTCCCGTTCATCGCTTGAGCGGGGGCAGGCGGCAATTTTCTCAGTGCAGCCCGAGGCTATGAAGGTCTCGTTAGCCGCGCGGAAACTGTCATTGATGTCGGTGTTGGGGGTGCTGGAGAGGGCGCGGGCCCAAGCGTTTTCGTATAGTTCGCATTTCTGCCTCCCCCAGTCGGACTGCGCAAATGTCGCGCCGGGGACGAGGGTAAAGGGCAAAAAGATCAAGACTGACAGGAGGATGGTGCCACTAGGGCTAGTCATGCGCCTGCGCGCAGGCTTGGCGCTCAGGATCACTGGATTTTGCTTGCTCTTCAAGGCAATCGCACTGGGCATTGAACACCGCCTCCTCATCTTGGGTCAGCTTTTCACGCGAGAGGAGGAGGTCGAGCTGATTCCGGCAGAGCTGCGCTTCAATGGATTCGGTTTGGCTCTGCGCTGATGCGGGGAGCATGGGCAGAACCAGAAGCGTGGCGAGGAGCGTAAGCGGTAGGCGCATAGGCGGTAGGCTGGGGGCGCAATGCGGCGGCGTTATGGCGCTGTAATCTGGTGGAGCCAGAGGTCGACCAGATTTGCGCCCCATGCTGCGTCGATGGACAGAACGATGGCTGTCCAGACGATAGCCCAGAGAACGCTGCAGAGGCTGCCCAAGAGGACGTATTCCGCGAAGTCCTTATTGTCCATTTGCTGAAAGCGCGAGATCGCCTTGATTGCGACAACGGCCGCAATGATCTCGGTGCTTGAGAGCGCTATGCCAAAAGCAATGATTAGCCGTTCAACCGCGCCGATCCACCGCCCGGCGGTGTTGCGCTTGTGCTGGGTCTCGCCAGTCTCGCTAGCGCCCTGCGGGAGGGGCGTAACGTGGGTGACGGCAAGCACCCATTTGCAGAAGAGATTGCCGAAGAAGGTGAGGATGACAAGGAATGTGCCGAGGGAAACCAGCGAAATGGCAATCCTTGTGGTGTCCATTATGGCTCCTCGATCTTGGTGAACCCGGTCAGTAGCGCGGTCCATAGGGTCGTGTAGACGTCGAGCTTAGCGCTTTTGAGGGTCTTGTAAACGTTGCGTGACGTAACCGCGCGACGTGTGGCGATATCCTCAACGCTGCTCCCCGCGAGAGTTTGCGCGACGGTTTGGGCCTGAATGTCGGTCCAGTCTTCTTCTATAGTGGATAGGCTCAGGCATAGGGCGTCGAACAGGATCTCATGGGTGGGATCATCGAACAGGGCGACGCGGTAGAAGAGGCCAGTTTGCTTGTCGTTCAGCTTGGAGCGGGCGCGTGCCAAGCCTTCGCCCATCATGTTCCACGCTATGCTCGTGTTGATGGGGGTTTGCAGCCGCAACTGGCCGATGACGAAGCGGCAATCGATCCCAGATTGGAGCAGGTCCAGACGCAGCTGGCGCGCGATGGTGGCCGCTGTCGTCAATGAGGTCGTGATGCCCTGAAATTCATCCCCCAAGGTGATGGTAAGCGGGGAGAGAATGTCGGCGCCATTGTTTTGATTGGCAGCGGCGACGGCATCATTGAACAAGGCGTGCAGCCGGGCCGGTGTGTGCCGGTCTCGGCTGTTGACGATGTCGCCCATCAGAACGGCGGTATTTGGCGCGCGAGCAATATCCATCCGCGGAGCATGCCTGTGAACTTAAAATGGTTCAAGATAGAAAAATGAACTGAAATGAGTTCAGTTCTATAAATTGAACCAATATTGGTTCGGGCTAGACAGGCTCGGAGGCCTTGTCGCGTGTGATCCAGGAGCCGTCGCGCCATTCACGCACGGTGACCGTGATCTGATCGGGTGTGATGTCGATCAGATTATAGGCGTTGGGCTCACCGCGCAGGCGGGTGGAAATAGCCGAGGACGCTTGCGCGACTAGGATGGGCGCGGCGGTGGATTTGCTGACCCCGATCGGTTCGCCTTCGCGGCTTTTCGAGGCTGGTTCATGCTTGCGCACATACGACAGATGAAAGTGGCCGGAGAGGACGAGGCGAACCCCAAGCTCAGAAAAGCGCATGAGGGCGTCGTCGGCGCGTTTGACGGTGCGCGCTTCTTTTTGTGCCATTTGCTCGGTGGGATAGAGCAGGGGGTGGTGGGCGACAATCACGCGGACCGCATGCGGGGACGCGCGGGAGAAGCGGGCTTCGAGATCTGCCAGTTGGTTTCGGGAGATGGTGCCGTGGCCCCAATTCCATTCGAGGCGGAAGCGGCGCGAGGTGCGCATGCCAAGGATGGCGACGCCATCCATTTCGAGGAAAGGCTCGAGCTGGCGCGAGATATAGCGCTTATAAAGGCCATAGGGATCAAGGAAGCGGCGCACGAAATTGACGGCGGGCACGTCATGATTGCCCGGAACGGCGAAAATCGGCGCGTTCAGTTTGTCGAGAAAGACCCGCGCCTGAATGAATTCTTCTTTGGTGCCGATCTGGGTGAAGTCACCGCTGGCGACAATCAGATCGGGGTTTTGCGCGTTGATGTCGTCGGCAAAGCCTTCGGCAAGAACGGGGTCATGCTTGCCGAAGTGGAGGTCAGAGATATGAAGGATTTTCACGCGGCGATCTCAGTCGATACAGTTTCAGGCACGATGACGGTTAGGGCCAAGGGGCGGATGGTGAACTTCATGGGCGTGTCGAGCAGCATGACTTCGCCATCAAACATCACCTGCATCTGCGGCTTACGGAAGTCGACGGTGAGCGATTGCATGGATTCGATATTTAGCTCCGGATCGCTCTGCCACTTGCCAAACATCATGCCGAACACGAGGCGGAAAAAGTCCCAGGTGCGGAAGTGGCGCAGCGTGTAAAGGGTCAAAAAACCCTGATCGAGCTTGGAGCGTGAGAAGAAGCGTCCCAGTCCCTGGTCATAGGCGTTGGACGAGACAGCCAGCGAGTGCAAACGTTCGATCGTGCGGGAGCCGTCGGCGCGTTCAAAGACCACAGCGATGCGTTTGGCGCGCTGAATACGGCGGAACATATAGCGGATAAGGCCAACTTTGGCGGTTGGATCGTCGCTGCCGCGGATGTGCTCGCGCGCGGCGGCCATGCCGGGGATGACGCCGACAACGACCTTATGAAGGAAGGCTTTGCCATTCACCTCGCCGACGTCGATTTGCATTGGATGGCCGGTGGCCAGGGCGGCCACGGCCTCCTCGAGATCGAGCGGAATATTGAGGTCTTTGGCGAGGGCATTGACGGTGCCAAGCGGGAGAATGGCGAGCGCTTTGTCGGTCTCGATAATAACGTCTGCTAGTCCGGTGATGGTGCCATCGCCGCCAGCGGCCACGATAATATTGGCGGGGCTGTCGACAGCCGCTTTCATGCGATCGTCAAAATCCTTGTCGGAATCGGCGTCGATTTCGGCGTTGAGGCCGTGGCTTTCAAAGAGGGCTTGGAGGGATTCCTTGGTGACACCCAAGGAATGAGCGGTGCCAGAATTGGCATTGAGAATGACGTGATAGCGATTTTCAGACATGCAGAAGGGCGCCCCGTGCTCTCGGCGAATGTGTTTGCAGGTCAACGCGTCAGTCGCGATCCCGTTGCAGACGCGTGGTTGAACGAAGCGGGCACAGATCAGTTATACTGATCGAACAACACTTAAGGAGAGTACGAGATGGTGCAGAAGATCGTGGCGATAACGTCCGTCTGGGCCTTGATGGTTGCTGGTGCGGTGGCACAGGGCGAACCTGTTCCGGTCGGTGAAGCAAATGGGCGCGGGCAGGTGCCAGCGTTTGAAGGCCAGACGCGCGCGACCCAACCCGATAACTTGCTCAAGACCAAGAGCACGGTGATTGCGCAGGGGCTGCCGCATCTCTGGGCCATGGAATTTTTGCCCGATGGGCGCATGCTGGTGACGGCCAAAGAAGGCGCGATGCATATCGTTGCGCCGGATGGGACGGTGAGCGCGCCGATTGCGGGCGTGCCGGAGGTTGATGCGCGCGGGCAGGGCGGATTGCTCGACGTGGCGCTGGCTTATGACTTTGAAACCTCGGGACGGATTTTCTTCTCGTTTGCCGAGCCGCGGAGCGATGGCAACGGGACCAGTGTCGCCTCGGCGGTTTTGGTGGCAGATGACAAGGGCGGCGCAGTGCTAGAAGACGTCAACGTTATCTTCCGTCAAACCCCAAGCTATGACGGGGATAAGCACTACGGCTCGCGCATCGTGCCAACCGCTGATGGGGCGCTTTATGTAACGGTTGGCGAGCGGTCTGATCGTCCGATGCGACCGCAAGCGCAAGAACTCGCCAGCGGTCTGGGCAAGGTGTTCAAGATCGATGGTGAGGGCAAGGCGGCGGCGGATAATCCGCTGCTTGACGTTGAGGGCGCATTGCCGGAAATCTGGAGCTTTGGGCATCGCAATGCGCAGGCGGCAACGCTTGATGGTGAGGGCCGGCTGTGGGTCGTTGAGCACGGCGCGCGCGGTGGCGATGAGCTAAACCTGCCCGAAGCTGGCCTTAACTACGGCTGGCCGGATGTCGCTTACGGCGTCGAGTATTCAGGGCAAGCCATTGGGCAGGGTGTGACCGCGGACGCGGAAACCCAGCAGCCGGTTTACTATTGGGACCCAGTGATCGCGCCTTCAGGCATGGCCTATTATGAAGGCAATGAATTCCCCGAGCTGGATGGCGCATTTCTGGTTGGCGGGCTTGTGGGCAAGGCCGTCGTGGTGCTGCACATGGATGGCGAACGGGTGAAGCACGAAGAGCGCATTCCTGTCGGCGCGCGCGTACGCGATGTGAAGGTCGGGCCTGATGGGGCGATCTATGCAGTGACTGAGGGCGGTGGCTCGACAATCGTGCGGATTAGCCAGGGCGACTAACGCCCGCCAGATCGGAGCGCGGCCATAGTGCTGCGCTCTGACTTTGCTGTGTTTAGGCGGCGCGGGTGACGCGCTGCTTTTCCAAAGCGGAGAGTATCCGGTCGATGCTGTAGGGTTTGGGAATAAAGATCGCGCCCTTGGGGAGGTCCTCGGGCTTGGGCGTGACGCCACCCGAGACAATCACGATGGGCAGGCCGGGGCGATATTGGGACGCGAGGCGGGCCAAGGCCAAGCCATTGGGACCATCGCCCAGTTCGATATCAGTGATGAGCGCGTCGATGTTTTCAGCCATGCGACGGGCACCCGTGCGGGCACTGCTGGCGGCAACGGCTTCCAAGCCGCGTTCGGCGAGATCGTCGATCAGGAATAGAAGCAGTAAGGCATCGTCTTCGACGACGAGGAGGCGCTTGAGTGGGCTCATGGGTCAGGACCTAGGTGGTGAAGGGTGACGCTGCGCATTCAAGGGCTTGGGTGGAGGATGGTTGCGCCGAGATCGGGCAAGCTTGCCATTATGGTTAGCATTTGGTTCAAATTTTACGGAGTGAGCGGGGTGCTCGCTGACCCCCGTGCTTGCCCACAAAAAGAAAACCCCTCCGGTGGGAGGGGTTTGAGCGCTTAGAAGCGGCTGGACCAATCATCGACTTCCTTGCGGAGTTCGTCTTTGGTTTTCCCGTAACGCTCTTGAAGCTTACCTTCGAGCTGTTCACGGTTGCCGTTGATCTGGGCGATGTCGTCGTCAGTGAGCTTGCCCCACTGTTCCTTGGCCTTGCCAGCAAACTGCTTCCAGCCACCTTCGATACGGTTCCAGTCCATCTTCATTCTCCTTAGAGAGTTGCGATGGGTGCCCAATGGACGAGGGGGCCGTGCGTTCCGTAGGGGCGGCGTATTGGCTTATGTTAGTGGCGCGGTGCGATAGAGGGCGACGCGGATGCCGCCGTGCAGCACGGTGGGCAACTGTGGTTCAAATTTAAGACCGGTGGCCTGGGCGAGCTGCTTATCGGCGGTGATAATGCCAACGCGCCAGCCCTTGAAGCGGGTCTTGAGCACGGTGCCGAGGGTTTTGTGGACGGCGATCAGCGGGCCCTTTTGGCCAATGCGGCTGCCATAGGGCGGATTGACGATGATGAGGCCTGGCTGCTCGCACGGTGGGGCGAGGTCTTCGATGTTCTTTTGCTCGAATATCGTGAGGGCTGAAACGCTGGAGCGTTCCGCATTCTCCCCAGCCATACGGATGGCGCCCGCATCACGATCTGAGCCGTAAAAGCGGATATCGGTCGATTTGCTCGGCGGGACGGCAGCGCGCAGCTCGGCCCAAGCCTTTGGCTTGAAACCGGGGAGCTGTTCGAAGGCGAAAGAACGCGCGCGACCGGGCAGGAGACCAGCGGCGATTTCAGCGGCTTCAATCGGGAAGGTGCCCGAGCCGCACATGGGATCAAGGATTGGCTCGGAACCGTCGAAGCCACATTGGCGCAGGAACATGGCGGCCATGGTTTCGCGCATAGGAGCTTTGTTGACCGCTTCCTTGAAGCCGCGCTTGTGAAGGGACTCGCCTGTGGTGTCGACGCTGATGGTGACAAGATCGTCTTCGATGCGGACCATGATGCGAAGAGTTGCCTCTTCGGCGATGGGCGTGCCGATGGTTTCCGTGATCGCGGTGGCGACGCGTTGGGCGGCGGCCCCGGCGTGATAAATCCGCGAACGCTTGCAGCTGGCTTCAACTGTGATGGGAACATTGGGCTGGAGCCATTCGGCCCAAGGGAGTTTGCGTGAACGCTTATCGAGCTGCGCCAAGTGCATGGCGCGGAAATTGGTGAGGCGCACCAGCACGCGGGTGGCGCCGCGCAGGGTGAGATTGGCGCGCCAAACATCGCCCCACGTCCCCATGAAAGTAACGCCGCCATCAGTGACTTTGGCGTCAATAAAGCCCGCTTGCACGGCTTCTTGAGCAAGTGGGGCTTCAAGGCCCGGCGTGGCGACGAGATAGATTTCAAGGAGGGAGGTGGTCATGCTGGTGAATTACCGGGGAGTGCGGCGAAGAGCAATGGGACATTGCTTCATCGGCAAATGACGATATAGTTGTGCCAGTTCTTTTAGCCGAGTTACGCCATGTCTGATGCAGAATATGTGCCGCCAAAAGTCTGGAAGTGGGATCAAAGCAATGGTGGGGCTTTTGCCAGCACCAATCGCCCAACGGCGGGCGCGACCCATGACGCTGTCTTGCCGCGCGGGAAGCACAAGTTCCAGCTCCACTCGCTCGCGACGCCAAATGGTCAGAAGGTCTCTATCATGCTCGAAGAGCTGCTGGCGGCGGGGCATGACGCGGAATATGACGCCTGGCTGATTAATATCGGCAAGGGTGATCAGTTCGGTTCGGGCTTTGTTGAGGTCAACCCCAACAGCAAGATCCCGGCGATGTGGGACTACTCAGGCGCGGAGCCCATCGCTCTGTTTGAGAGCGGGTCTATCCTCGTGCATCTGGCAGAAAAGTTTGGGGCGTTTTACCCAAAGGACCCAGCTAAACGCGCGCAAGTGATGAACTGGCTGATGTGGCAGATGGGCAGTGCGCCTTTTGTTGGTGGCGGGTTCGGGCATTTCTATGCCTATGCACCGGTAAAGCTTGAGTATCCGATCAATCGCTATGCGATGGAAACCAAGCGCCAGCTCGACGTGCTCGATAAGCAGTTGGCCAAGAACAAGTTCATCGCGGGCGAGGACTATTCGATCGCCGACATCGCCATTTTCCCTTGGTATGGCGGCATGGTGTTGAACCGGTCTTACAATGCCGGCGAATTTTTGGATGTGGGCATCTACACCAATGTTATCCGCTGGGCCAAAGAGATCGACGCACGCGAGCCGGTCAAGCGCGGGCGCTGCGTGAACACTGCTTGGGGTCCGGAAGATGAAATGCTGGCCGAGCGCCACTCTGCAGCGGACATTGACCGCGTTTTGGCTATCCGCAAAGAGCGCGGCACAATCTAACGCGACTGGAATATCAAGGTCATCGAACCCTCGCTTCGGCGGGGGTTTTTGTTTGCACAGCGTTTACGCAGTACGCCGAGTTTGTGTTTTTGCACCAATTTTTTTGCAATTTGCCGCGGCGTTAGCGGCGTGTTGCGGCGAGAAGTACACCCCCCGTTAAGTCAATACGAGGCAATATCCTTACGCGCTAAGCGGTTGCGCCGTTTTTTGTCGCTCGTGTCGTAATGTATTAGGTCGGTCACCTCCATGCGTCTTATCTTGGGAACCATCGTCGTTTTTGCCTGCGTTTTGGGCAGCTATTATATGATGGGTGGACATGTCGAGGTTCTGTGGCAACCTTGGGAATTCGTGATCATTCTGGGTGCTGCGCTTGGTGCCTTCATCATTGCTAACGGCGCGCCTGTATTGAAGGCCGTGCCGGGCATGTTTGGCTCGCTGTTTAAGGGCCCAAAATACGACAAGACCGCATATCTGGAACTGCTCGGCATGCAGTATGCCATGTTTAAGATCGTCCAGCAGAAGGGCATCTTGGGTATCGAGTCCCATATTGAAGACCCGCACAATTCCACGCTTTTCAACGCGTTCCCAACTTTTGCCAAGAACCATCACGCAGTGCAGTTCGTGTGTGACTACATGCGCATGGTGACGATGGGCGCAAACAATGTGCACGAAATTGAAGCGTTGATGGATGAGGAACTGGAAACCCACCATCAGGAACAAGAGCGCAATGTGACTGCGATGCAGGCATTGGCCGATGGTACACCAGCTCTCGGGATCGTTGCGGCCGTTTTGGGCGTGATCAAGACCATGGGCGCGATTACCGAGCCGCCAGAAGTTTTGGGTCACCTGATCGGCGGCGCGCTGGTTGGTACCTTCTTCGGCGTGTTCGTTGCTTATGGCTTCTTTGCACCGTTCACCCAGTCCCTGCGCGCGACCTATGAGTCGGAAGGCAAGTACTTCCTGTCGCTCAAGGTTGGTATGCTGGCTCATATCAATGGTCAGCCGCCAGTGATGGCGATTGAATTTGCCCGTAAGGCGCTGATGAGTGAAGTTCGTCCGACCTTCAACGAAGTTGAAGCGTCCACAGCTAACCTGCCGGCGACCAGCTAAGGTCGGCGGAAAGGAGAAGCCAGAATGGCGGACTTAGAACGACCGATCATCATTAAGAAGGTCAAGAAACACAAACACGCCCACCATGGTGGCGCTTGGAAGATTGCTTATGCCGACTTCGTGACGGCGATGATGGCCTTCTTCCTGTTGATGTGGCTGATCAGCATGACTACGCCTGAGCAGAAAGAAGGGCTGGCGAATTATTTCGCGCCCGCTTCTGTCAGCGAAACCATGAGCGGGGCCGGCGGTGTGCTGGGCGGCACGGCGATGGCACGCGACGGCAATATGATGTCGGGTTCGGTTGAAGAAGTGTCGCTGAGTTCGCTGTCGAGCCCAACGGGTTCGGCGCAGAACACCGCTGACGTGAATTCTGGTGGTCCCGATCGGAGCCAGGGCGAAGAAAACGCCGAAACTGCTGAAAGCGCGGAATCGATGCGGGCGACGGAAGATCGTTCGTTCCACAGTGCTGCGGCGAGCATTAAGCAGGCCTGGCAGTCTCTGCCGGAGCTGACCCCATTTGCAGACAATCTGCTGGTTGAAGAGACCGAAGAGGGCTTGGACATCCAGATCGTCGAGCAGCAGGGGGCGCGCATGTTCCCGGAAGGCTCGAAGTATCCGGTGGAGCCAACACGTCTGGCTATCTCGGTGATGGCGCCGATTTTGCAGGGGCTCAATGCGCAGGTGTCTGTGTCCGGCCATACGGCGGCTGGTGGTCGTTTTGATAACCCGCGCTATGGACCTTGGGAATTGTCGGCGGATCGCGCCAATGTCACGCGCTCGATCTTGAGCGAGTTTGGTTTGAGCGATGATCGGGTGAAGTCGGTGATCGGCCGGTCGACGGACGATCCATTCTTCCCCAATGACCCTTATATGGCTGCCAATGAACGGGTGAGAATTACCGTACTGCACCAAGCGCCACCGGTTCCGGTAGGCCTCACGCCATAAAGAAAAGGCGGTGTCTGTGGACACCGCCTTTTTTGTTTTAGGCGACCGTCAGAGTGACGTCGATATTGCCACGGGTGGCATTGGAATAAGGGCAGACCTGGTGGGCCTTTTCCACGAGAGCTTCGGCCTCGGCGTGATCAAAGCCGGGAATGCTGACCTTGAGCGCGACGGCGATATTGTAGCCAATGCCCTTGGCATTTTCGCCGAAGGAGACGGACGCGTCGATGGTGGTTTCGTCTGGGATCTTCACCTTTTCAGCGCGGGCAACAGCCTTGAGCGCGCCGAGGAAGCAGGCGGAGTAGCCAGCGGCGAACAGCTGTTCGGGATTGGTGCCCGGGCCGTCATTGCCGCCCATGGCCTTGGGCGTGTCGAGAGTAACTTCTAGGCGGCCATCGTCGGTCTTGCTGGTGCCAGTGCGGCCGCCAGTGGTGTGGGCGTGGGCGATGTAGACTGCAGATTTAATGCTCATGACAGTTCTCCTTGAAGATGGATAATTCATAGTTCGCAATTAAATTGCGCGCAATCTATTTTTTATGTAGGCTGTTTTTGCAACTTAGCGAGGGTAGGGCGATGGCTGACGAGACCATGCCGACGATCGACAATATGCTGTGTTTCGCCGTCTATGCGGCGGGGCATGCCTTTACGCGGTTTTACAAGCCACGGCTGGATGCCTTTGAACTGACCTATCCGCAGTACCTCGCTTTGCTGGTGCTTTGGGAAAAGGACGACATCACGGTCAAAGCGCTCGGGGAGAGATTGTTCCTCGATAGTGGCACAATAACGCCCTTGTTAAAGCGGCTCGAAGCGCGGGGGCTGGTGACGCGAAAGCGTGATGCGGGCGACGAGCGGCAGGTGCGGATAGGGCTGACCGAGGCGGGGCAGGGGCTGAAAGCTAAGGCTTTGGTGGTGCCGCTGGCCGTGGCAAAGGGCACAGGATTAGCGATGGACGATATTTCGGCCATGCGCGCTGAGCTACTGGCCTTGCGCGCGCGCTTGGATGCGGCGCTGGCAGAAAAGTAGGAGAGAGGCCGGAACCTCTCCCCCTGAACCGTTTAGAGCGCGATGCGATAGATGCCGAAACCGGCCTCATCGGTATCGCCGGTCGCTTCGATTTTGACGGCAGTGACATCGGCAACTTTATCGGCGGCTTTTGGGCCAGTGGCAAAGAGCACGGTGGTGTCGCCGATTGGGGCGAGGGACCAATTGCTGTCGGCCTTGGGGTCGATGGTGCCCTGCTCGATGATGTAGCGCACGATGATATCGCGATTGGTATCGGGGCCGATGAAGATGATTTTGTCCGGGCCAATGCCGGGGAAACCGCCGCCGCCGCCAGCGCGATAGTTATTGGTGACCACGATGAATTGCTGCGCCGGATCGATGGGCTGACCGTCAAATTGCAGATCAACGATACGGTTGGCGTCGGGGTTTTCGAGCGCACCGCCATCAGCAGCATATTTCGACGGCTGGGTGAGATCAATCTTATAGGTGACCCCGTCGATAACGTCATAATTATAGGACGGGAAGGCGGGGTTGATCAGTTGGGCGTCGGTCGCGCCTTTCTCGATCTGGTTGAAAATGCCCGCTGAGCGTTCAAGCCAGTTCTTTACGTCCGCACCGGTGATCAGAACGGCTTGGATGGTGTTGGGATAGAGATAAAGGTCGGCGACGTTTTTGATCGCCACCGGGCCGACGGGCACGTCGGTGTAGTAGTCGGGGCCGCCACGGCCGCCGGCTTTGAACGGCGCACCGGCGGAGAGGATGGGCAGCATTTCCCATTCGGTGCCGATCATCATTTGCGTCAGATACCAAGACTGAGCCTGAGTAACGATTTGAATGGATGGATCGTCGGCAACGAGGGCGAAATAGGAATGGAGGGGGGCTGAGGTTTCGCCAACCGGACGACGGATATAGTCCAGCGTTTCCTGATGTTCGGTGGCGACGGCAGCTTCAACGGCCGGGAGAGACACGACGGTTGGGACGTTCTTATTGTCGATGCGCTCGACAATCGGACGGGCTTCGGACGTGTGCGAGGCGATGGTCCATTTGCCACTCGCATCCACTTCGAGCAGCAGATCGACAAGGCCCATGTGGCTGCCCCAGAAGCCCGGCATGACGGCGGGCTTGCCGTTGAGTGTGCCTGCCACGGTGTCGACGCCGTCGATGCCTTCATAGTCCTTGCCGGGGAAGACACGGTGGTGGTGGCCAGTGAGGACAACGTCGATGCCGTCAACAGCGGCCAGTTGGAGCGCGGCGTTTTCCATGCCGGGGACATGGGGGCCAGATTCGATGCCGGTGTGCGCAAGGGCGACGACAATATCAGCGCCTTCTTCGCGGATTTTTGGCACCCAAGCTTGGGCGGTTTCGACCATGTCGCGGACGACAACGTTGTCGGTCAAATGGGTTGAATCCCAAGTGAGGATTTGCGGGGGGACGAAACCGATGACGCCGATTTTGATCGTGTGTTCAGCGCCCGAGCCATCAAGGAGGGTTTTCTCGATGATTTTATAGGGCGCGATATAGGTGTCGTCGTCGGTTGGGTCTTCGCCCAGATCCACGCCACGCACGACATTGGCCGAAACAAAGGGGAATTTTGCGCCCGCCAGAGCGCGGTCCATGTATTCGAGGCCGTAATTGAATTCGTGATTGCCCAGAGTGGCAGCGTCATAGCCTAAGGTGTTGAGGGCGTTGATGGCGGGGTGGATATCCCCCTGATTGAGGCCCTTTTCATAGGCCATGTAATCGCCCATCGGATTGCCCTGGATCAGATCGCCATTGTCAAAGAGCACGGCATTGCCCGCTTCGGCGCGGATGTTCTCGATGATTGTCGCGGTGCGGGCGAGGCCCATCGTGTCATTGGCGCCGTCGGCGTAATAGTCATAGGGCAGGATGGCGACGTGAATATCGGTGGTTTCTATGATGCGCAGATGGGCCTGATTGGCCTGCGCAAAGACCGCGAAGGGATGCAGGGCGACTGCGGCCCCGACACTGGCGGAGCCGGCGAGAAACGCACGGCGGGAAATGCTCGGGAAGAAATTCATGCTTACCTCTCCTCTGACCAATGCTTGTGCGGGGGCGTGCTCCCGAACCCGGCTTTTCGACCGGTCATTGTGCGCCAGTTTTCCTAGCGTGGTCTCTTCATGGCGGCGTGCTGTGACACGGCAATGACGACGACGTGAGGAGCGTAGGACGGTTTTGATCGCTTGGTCAAAGCAAATGAGGAGATAAAATTGGCGCGAAAAATCAATGCCTTAGTGTGTGCCTAATACACGCCCTAATACACGTCCATGGAGAAAAAACTATGGTCTGACAGGGGGTTGAGGCGTCGGGAGAGCAGGTTGGATCGCGCCACGGGGCGGCGCGATCACAAATCTCGGGTCTGTGCTTATTGCAGTCCGACCGCGTCGACGTGGCCAGAGCGGCAGGTGTGGCGTTGCGGCGTACCTGCGCGCACGAGATCGGCGAAATCGTCTGGTGAGGTGATCTCGCCCGCAAGCGCGATGCGCAGTTCGGTGATGATGGTGCGGTTGCCATCGGTCTCGCAATCCATGGCGACACGGTCGCCCGCACCACGGCCGAAGCTGGCGTCGAAGGTGGCACGGACCTGATCAATGGCGACGCGGCGGCCAATGCTTTCCGAAAAGAGATGCGCGACTTCGGAATCGTTGAGGGCCTGCATAAGAAAGAGCGAAGCGTCGATATAGTCGCGCTGGTTGCCATCATAGCAGGTGCCGTGTTTGATCCATTCGTGGCGATCAAGCCCTGAGGCACTGCCGGGCATGACGACGTCGAGTTCCCGACGTTGGGCGATGGTGAGGTCAAGTTGCGGCAAGTCGCGCCAACGACCGTCCTGGCTGGCGTAGCGGTCGCGATTGGAGACGTCGCAGTATTCGGCATCTTTGGGCTGTGGCCAGAGGCCGTGCAGGGTGAAATTTGTCGCCTCAAAGCTATTGGGGCGCTGATTGCGGCACTCGGTTTTGCGCGGTGCGGTTTCGCAGAAGGCCGGCTGCCAGTTGGCGGCGAGAATATAGTGTTGCTTGGGCGCTGATGCGGCATTGCGCGTTGGCTGACTGGGGGCTTCGCCAGTGAGGGCAGGAGAGGAGCCGCATGCGACGCTCACCCAACGCAAATCGGGCTGCGCTCCGGGAATGCGAACACGCACATGGGTCGGCGGGGTGCGGTTGCCTGCGAGCAGCTCATACTGCGTGCCAGCCTGAGTGGTGATGTTGCCGGGATTGGTTTCGCGGCTGATTGATTGCAATGCTGGGCAGGCTTCGGCGGCGGTGAATGTGCCCGAGAGAGGGACTTCCGCGTAGGCTGGAGCGCAGATCAAGGCAAAGGCAAGAGTGGTCAATCTGCGCAGCATGGTGGTCCTCGGATAGTACTTGGTCAGTCTAACGGAAATTGTCGCGGAAATGCAAAGTTGGACTAGGCTTCGTCGACGTCGATTGGCTGCGCCTGAGAAAGAAGCGCGGGCCAATCATCGGGCGGGGTGCCACCGTCTAGCATGGATTTAAAGACGTGATAGGCGTCGGTCTTGGACCCGTATGTGCGCAAGGAATTCTCGTCATTCACCCAAGCGTAGATGATTATCTTGGACGCGGTATCGTAGCGGAAGAACAGTCGGAACCGTCCGCCACCGAACTTGGCGCGGAACCAATGCTTGTAGTCCGGTCCCTGTGTTGCCCCTTGCCTGTAGACGGTGGCGGTCGGATCAGAAGGAATGATTTCGAAGGCTAACCGATTGAGCGCCGCGAGAAGCTTGGTATTGGCGTTTTGCGCGTAGGTGTCGGACTTTTTGGCCTTCAGGACCTGAACGGCCGCGGTGAGTTTTTCGAGTTGTTGAAGAAACAGCGGATGGGCAAGCAGGGTCCAACCGTTGACGGTGAGCATGCTAAAGCACCGTCTCGCCGTCGATTGTCTCGCCCGGATCGCTTTCAAGGTCTTCGACCAGCACGGCAACCCGAGAGAGCAATGCTGACGTCAGTGGGACGATGGACCGTTGGGGGTTGGCCGCCATGTCTTGAGCGAGGAAATTGAGGAAGCTGCCGACGACCGGGTCTGCAGCTTCGTCCTCAACTTTTTCGACAATGACACGGCGCTGCGCATCAACGGTGAAGGTGATGCGGCCACCGTAATCGACGCCCAAGGCCTGACGTACCGATTTTGGTACCGTGGTTTGGCCCTTGGCGGTGATGGTGCTTTCTTCTTTAAGAACCGATGTCATCACGCAACCTTTCATGGAATGCAAAGGTAATGGAAATTCCTTACCTTTGCAAGGTTGCGACCGCATGGGTTCGTCAGCGCACTAAAGCTGGATCGACGAGGGCGCCTTTGTGGCCGATGACGATGCCTGCGGTGCGGTGGGCGGCCTGAGCGGCTTCGGTGATGGATTTGCCTTGCAGGCGCGCGGCGAGATAGGCGCCGTTAAAACTGTCGCCAGCGCCGGTGGCGTCGACCACGGATGCGGCAGGGGGCGGGGCCATGCGGACGCGTTCGGTGGCGGTGGCGATGAGGGCTTCTTTGGAGCCGTCTTTGACGACGACTTCTTCAACGCCGAGCTCGAGATAGCGATTGGCGGTGTCGTCCACTGTCGCGTCGCCGAAGAGGGGGGCTTCGTCGGTGTGGGTGGGCAGGACAATATCGCAAAGGCTGGCGGCAGCAGTGAGCACAGAGGCCATGACGCGGGGTGACGACCAGAGAGCGGGGCGCAGATTGGTATCGAAAGCGATTTTGGCGCCATTGTC
This sequence comes from Devosia sp. MC521, assembly GCF_014127105.1. Lineage (NCBI taxonomy): Bacteria > Pseudomonadati > Pseudomonadota > Alphaproteobacteria > Hyphomicrobiales > Devosiaceae > Devosia > Devosia sp. MC521. Next base: position 2,598,830 of record NZ_CP059902.1, on the reverse strand, counting down.
GCGCGCTTTTACGATAGCGCCGAGGAGGCGGCCGCGGGCCTTGGGGGCCAGAATGGCAAGGGTGATGCCGGAGAAATAGACGAGGTCTGCGCCTTCAACGGCAGCGGCGAGGGCGGATTTGTCGTCGGCAAGGAGTTTGGCCGCAGACATGTCGCGCCAATAGGTGAAGTGACGATCGCCTGCTTCCTGGTGGATCATATAAAGACCGGGGCGACGGGCCGGGATGGTCTGGATGTGATCGGTGCCGATGTTGTTGGTTTGGAGGAAGTTACGAATGTCGCCGGAGTATTTGTCTGCCCCCAGAGCGGTGACATAATCGACCTTCCAAGCGTCGGGGAGGAGGGCGCGCAGGTACCAAGCAGAGTTGAGAGTGTCGCCTGCATAGCCAAGGCGATAGCTGCGATCTTCGCCGCCGCTCATCTCGATCATGCATTCACCGATGGATACGATACGCTGCGACACTGCCATTCCCTCCAAATGTCTTTGCTCGCTTATGCAGGTGCGGTCTTGCGCGAGCAAGATGGGATCATTAAACAGGCTCCTAACCTGCGTCAAACTTCCATACAAGATGGTATGGATATGAGGAGATCGATTTGAGCAAGCAACGCCTCAATCTAAAGACCGTGTCGACTTTGGCGGCAGGCATTACTGTTCCGAATTATGACCGCAGCGCGGTGACGGCTGGGATCGTGCATCTGGGCATTGGTGCGTTCCATCGCGCGCATATGGCGGTTTATGTCGACGATCTGCTGAGCAAGGACCCGAGTTGGGGCATTGTCGGCGCGAGCTTGCGTCGCCCTGACACCAAGGATGCTTTGGAGCCGCAAGACGGGCTCTATACGATTGCTGTGCGCGATGCTTCGGGGACACATCCGCGCGTGATCGGCTCGATTCTTAAGGTGATGGACGCCAATACTGAGCGCGACGCGCTGCTCGATCTGATGGCGAGCCCTGAGGTTCGCATCGTGTCGCTGACGGTGACAGAAAAGGGCTATTGCTACGAGCCTTCGACGGGTGATCTGGACCTGAATCACGCCGATATCCAGCACGATCTGAGCAACCCGAGCGTGCCGAAATCGGCGCCGGGGATGCTGGTGGAAGCGCTGGCGCGTCGTAAGGCGGCAGGGATCGCGCCTTTTACGGTGATGAGCTGCGATAATCTGCCGAACAATGGGCAGACGGCCAAGCGCATCGTCACAGCATTTGCGGCCAAGCGCGATGCGGAACTGGGCGAATGGGTGAAGGGCGTTGCTTTCCCATCGACCATGGTTGATCGCATTGTGCCGTCCACCACCGATGCGGATCGCGAAGAGGTTGCGCGCCTGATCGGGGCGGAAGACGCGTGGCCGATCATGACCGAGCCGTTTACCCAATGGGTGATTGAAAACAATTTCCCAAGTGGCCGTCCGGCGTTTGAAGAGGTCGGGGCGCAACTGGTGCAGGACGTTGAGCCGTTCGAGCATATGAAACTGCGCATGCTCAATGGCTCGCACTCGACCATGGCCTATGCCGGTTATCTCGGTGGGTATGAGTATATCGCTGAAGTGGTTGGCGACGAAGACTACCGTGAGCTGGTGCATGGGTTGATGACGGAAGAAGTCATACCGACCCTCGACATGCCCGGTGTTGATCTGGAAGCCTATCGCGATCAGTTGCTCGCGCGTTTTGCCAATCCGGCGCTGAAGCATCGCACTTGGCAGATTGCTATGGACGGCTCGCAGAAGCTGCCGCAGCGCTTGCTGGGGACGATCCGGGATCGCCTTGCGGCGGGGCAGAGCATTGATCGTCTGGCTTTGGGCGTCGCGGCGTGGATGCGCTATGTGATGGCGATCGACGAAGAGGGCAATGAGATCGACGTGCGCGATCCGTTGGCGCTGAAACTGCTCGCCATTGCGGCAGACGCGGGCGAGGACCCGGAAGCCTATTTCAACGGGCTGGTGTCCATCCAGTCGATCTTCGGCACTGATCTCATCGATAATGAGGTGTTCCGCAACGCTGTGCTCGAGCAATTGTGGAGCTTCTGGCAAAACGGGGCGCATGAAACCGTTGCCAATTATCAACTGTCGGCGCAGGAATAGCGACAGAAGCAGAGCGAATGCGAAAGGCGCGGGAACTTCACCCGCGCTTTTTTACTTTTCATCTGTGTTGAAAGAATTTTTGAGAGGCGCGACATGAAGTGGCGTGGGAGGGAGCGCAGCTCCAATGTGCAGGACCTACGCGGTCAACGTGGCGGCGGTGGACTGGGCGGTGGCTTTGGACAAGGCCAGCGTGGCGGCTTTCGCATCCCTATGGGTGGCGGCGGCGGCGGCGGTGGCAAAGGCGGGATTTCCGGTCTGATCGGCATTGTTGTCGTGCTGGGCATTATCTGGTTTGCGACGGGGCAGAACCCGCTTGATATGCTCGCAGGCGGCAGCGGGGCAGGTTCGAATTTCGCGCCTTCGGCATCGAGTTCTCGCCAATTGCCGGCTGAGGGCGAAGATGAACTTGCCGATTTCGTCGCTGTTGTGGTCCGGGAAACCGAGGACCTCTGGAACGCTGAATTCGCCAAAATCGGCGAGGACTATCCTGAGCCAAATGTCGTGCTGTTCACCAATGCGGTGAGCACGGGATGTGGCGCAGCGGACTCCTCGGTTGGCCCGTTTTATTGCCCCGCCGATAGCAAGGTTTACATTGACCTCAGTTTTTATGACGAGCTGCACCGTAAGTTCGGTGCGCCCGGCGACTTTGCGCAGGCCTATGTGTTGGCGCATGAAGTGGGCCACCACGTTCAGAACCTAACTGGCGTTCTGCCTCAGTTTAACCAGCGCCGGGCCAGCATGAGCCAGGAACAGGCCAATGCCTATTCGGTGCGCGTTGAGTTGCAGGCAGACTGCTATGCGGGTGTGTGGGCGAACCACGCTGGGCAGCAAAACCTGCTCGAGGGCGGGGACATTGACGAAGCACTGAACGCGGCCAATCAGATTGGCGACGATACGCTGCAAAAGCGGATGCAGGGCTTTGCCGTGCCTAAGACGTTCAACCACGGCACGTCGGCGCAGCGTAAAGACTGGTTCCAGCGTGGATATGAAACCGGCGATCCCGGCGCCTGCGATACGTTTACTGGCAACGTCTAAGTTTGTGATTTATAGGTCCGGGCATAGTTTTTTGCCCGGGCCTTTTTCTTATGAGCATCCCTAAAGTCGTACACTTTACGTGGAAGACCAAAACTCTAACGAAGTTTGCGCAGCGCACTTGGGATGAATGGCAGCGAACGCACCCCGATTTTGAGCTAAAGCTCTGGGACGATGCGGATTGCCGGGCGCTGATTGCCGAGCATTATCCGGAACACCTCTCCACTTATGATGGCTATCGCTCGGGGATTTTCCGCGCCGATGCGTGGCGCTTTTTCGTGCTGCATCATGAGGGCGGGATCTATGCCGATCTCGATGTGCTGCCCAAGGCGCGGATTGATGAGCTGATCGAGGAGACAGAGTGTTTCGTCGGCGCGGAGCCAGAACGCCATGTCGAAGAGAACGACGGGCTGTATCGCGGCATGCCGTTTGTGCTGTGCAATGCGTTTATGGGCTCGGTGCCGGGGCACAAGTTCTGGGAACGCTGCATGGACGCGATGGCGCGCTGTGCGGCCAGCAATGACGTGGTGGATGCGACGGGGCCGCGTCTCGTCAATGGGGTGGCGCTGCGAGCGCCCAAGGACGAGCGGCCAGATGTGCTGCTGCCGGATCGGTGGAGCCCCCAATCGGGGCATGGCACGTTCGCGCCAATGTCGGACGCTTATGCGGACGCTGTGGAAGCTGAGTTCACCGTGATCGGTCGGGGGAAGCCGACGCTCGTCTCGCACCTCTGGCGCAACAGCTGGTTCATGCCCTTTTTCTATAAGGGCCCAGAATTCTGGAAGGTGCCAAACAAGATCCAATGGTGGTGGCGCCGTCAGACCAATCCGCAGATTGCACAGACGAAGTTTACGGCGGCGCGTCGGATTTTCCATAAGCAAGAGTTTGCTCGGTTTACCGACTGGCCTGAGGTTTTCGTGGCGGTCGATCTGGGGCAGGGCGGGGACGCTATTGGGGCGGTCTTGACGTCCATTACTTATGATCGGGCAAAGCTGAGCTTTGGGCTGTTTGGCGGCACGCCAGAGGTTATCGGCGCGGTGAGCGCCAAGCTGGCAGCGGCCGGATTTGGCTTTGAAGTGTTCCCGGCAATCGAGGGCGCTGCTCAACAGCACAATGCGATGTTGGTCTCTGCGGGAAATAAGCAGTGCCTGATCCTTGATGGCAGGCTGGTGGAATTGGCTGCGGGCACTGTGGAGGCGCTTGTGGGCGCGGATAAGGGCGTTGTGACGCTCGATGTGGTTTCGCCGACGGGTGAGAGCCGCAATGAGGATACGCTGTTGTATTCAGATTTGATCTTTAAGGGATTGTATCGGGCCGGGGCATTGGGGGGCGTCGTCTCGCGCGTGGCCTCACCTTCAGGTCTGCCGCTGGTCGATTTGCGTCCCCTCCAGATCGCGCCGGTGACGATTGTTGGCGCTGATGTCGTGTTCGTGCGCGCCGAGGTGATTGCAGCCGGTGTTCGGTTTGCGGTGGAGCCGGTGAAGTTCCATCGCGATGCGGCAGGGCTGGCGATTGCGGCGCGTGATGCGGGCTTTGATGTTGCAGCACTGCCCAATGTTACTGCGGTGACGGGGCGGTAATCAGGGTTACGTAAATACCCCCACCTAACCTACCCCTGATAGGGGGAGGGACTGGATCGAGTTTTTGGGGGATTTGTGCTGGTACCCAAGGCCCCCTCACCCGGCCTAAGGAGGCCGACCTCTCCCCGTGGGGGAGAGGTGAGAGCAGCGCTTTGTGCTCAACTGGATGCAAAAGGCCCAAAAACAAAAAACCCGGCCGGAGCCGGGTTTTTCTTTTTTCGTGTCTTACGCTGCTGCGCCAGGAGCTTGGTGCTCAGGGAGCTCGGCCATGCCCTTTTGCTTGCGGACATGGTTGAGGAAGCGCGTGAAGAGGTAATGGCTGTCCTGTGGGCCTGGGGAGGCTTCTGGGTGGTACTGAACCGAGAAGATCGGCTTACCATCAACCGCAAGGCCAGCATTGGTGTTGTCGAACAGCGAGATGTGGGTCTGGGTGACGCCAGCAGGCAGGCTTTCGGCGTCCACAGCAAAGCCGTGGTTCATCGAGGTGATTTCGACCTTACCAGTGGTGAGGTCCTTCACAGGATGGTTCGCGCCGTGGTGGCCCTGATGCATCTTGGAGGTGGTGCCGCCAAGAGCCAGACCGAGCAGCTGGTGACCCAGGCAGATGCCGAACATTGGCTTGCCGGATTCCATCAGCTTCTGAATGGTTGGAACAGCGTAAACGCCAGTCGCTGCCGGATCGCCGGGGCCGTTCGACAGGAACACTGCGTCTGGATTGTGGGCGAGCACGTCCGCTGCGGTTGCAGTGGCCGGAACAACAGTGACCTTGGCACCCTGATCAACGAGGCAGCGCAGGATATTGCGCTTGGCGCCGAAGTCGATGGCGACGACGTGGAAGTCTGGGTTTTCGAGGGCGCTGTAGCCCTTATTCCATTCCCAGCTGGCTTCGTCCCAATGATAGGTCTGAGCCGTGGTGACTTCCTTGGCAAGGTCGAGACCTTCAAGACCCGGGAAGGCGTTGAGTTCAGCCTTGATCGAGGCTTCGTCGAAAATGCCCGATGGTTCGTGCGCGATCACGCCGTTCGGCATGCCGTTTTCACGGATCAACGCAGTGAGGGCGCGGGTGTCGATGCCGGTGATGCCGACGATGTTACGCTTCTTGAGCCATGCGTCGAGCTTTTCAGCTGCGCGATAGTTCGAAGGATTGGTGATGTCAGCCTTGAGCACGACACCACGGATGCCGGAGAGGGCAGCCATGTTAACGGTTTCAATGTCTTCGTCGTTGGTGCCGACATTGCCGATGTGCGGGAAGGTGAAGGTGATGATCTGGCCAGCGTAGGACGGGTCGGTGAGGACTTCCTGATAGCCGGTCATGGCGGTGTTGAAGCAAACTTCGCCTGCCGAATGACCGACGGCGCCGATGCCCTGGCCTTCAAGTCGCGTGCCATCAGCCAGAATTAGAACTGCGGTCGCGGGTGTGTTTTGCCAGCCGGTCACTTTGGGTCTCCAAGGCTCGGTTTATACGGTCGCGCGACAAGGACCTAAGCTTGGGGCCTAGCGGGTCGCGCAGTGAAGATGTCGGTTGAGGCCTTTCCTTAGAAGGCCAAAGCGATCAACGCAAGTGGCGTAGCTGCGCTTTAATGCCTATATGGGGGCAAGATTTTGCATAGCAAGGAGCCAAAACCACATGCGCGAAGACATCAGCGAGGGTCTGAAACAGGCTCTTAAAGCCCGTGATCAGCGCCGCACAGCAACATTGCGCGCAATCAATGCGGCGGTGCAAGACCGTGACATTGCAAATCGCGGTGATGGCAAGGGTCCAGCCACGAATGACGAGGTTTTGGGCATTATTCAGAAGATGGTGAAGCAGCGCGAAGAGAGCTTCGCGATCTATGTTGGCGCCGGTCGCGCCGATCTCGCCACCGTGGAGAAGGAAGAAATTGATATTCTCAATGAGTTCCTGCCTAAGCCTTTGACAGAAGAAGAAGTCGCTGCGGCAATTACAGCAGCAATTTCTGCCGTAGGGGCCGAAGGGCCAAAGGACATGGGCAAAGTTATCGCCCAGTTGCGCGCCGATTATCCGGGCCGAATCGATTTTGGTAAGGTCAGCGGCCAGGTTCGCTCGACTCTTTCGGCTTAATCACGCCACCAATCTGAGTGAAGCGATCTGGACCTGATTGCGTCCGGATCGCTTTGCTTCATATAGCGCTGCATCGGCGCGGCGGAGGGCGGTAGGGAAAGTTTCCTCTGGGGAACCGAGCGCCAAGCCAATACTGACCGTCGCGAATTTGCCTTGTGGGCCACCGGGAATGCGCAGCGCAACGAATGCGCGCCGAATGCGGTCGGCAATTTGCTGAACGTTATCTCTGCCCTCAATTTTGACGACGACGCAGAACTCTTCACCACCCAATCGCGCGATGGCGTCTTCATTGCGAAGGTGCTGTTTGAGGACGAGCGCGAACTGGCGCAGGACGCTGTCACCATATTCGTGGCCGAATTGGTCGTTGACCTGCTTAAAATGGTCGAGGTCAAACATGATGACCGCATGACCTTCGCAGGACGGCACAGCCTCTAGGCGACTAAAAAGGGCGCGTCGATTGAGGACACCCGTTAGTGGATCGGTATTCGCTTCGTCCTTGTGCAGTGCAGCGGAACGCGCATGGTGCAGGGTCAGAGTAAGGGCGCCAATGGTCGTCGCCCCGATCAGCGACATGACCGTGTTGAAGTCTTCTGCCCAGTTTTTGGGGATAGTGGTTAGATACCAGCTCTGCTCTATCAGAATTACGTAGGAGCAGCTGAGGAACGAAATGCCGGTGAGAGTGTAGATAAAGGCGTTGGCGGTGATCGCTAGTCTTGATTCTTTGCGGGCGCGCCAACTCTCAAATGCGCAGAGCAAAAGAATGACCCCTGAAGCCCCGTTGAGCATGAGGGCGCTGACGCCTGACAAGTTCACAATGGCAGGGGCAAGCGCGAGGGCCACAGAGCTGACTGCGGCTACGACGGGTGGCAAGATGCTCGATGACTCGGAGCGGAAACGCCGTGTTGCCGAATAGATGCCGCTGAGGCCGACAAGCACGATGCAAAAGGGCGTTAAATTGTACCAAGGGGTGTAGAGACCACCCATGAGCGTCATAGCCGTAAGTCCGATGACGACGACAGCGACACCGAGTGCGCCATGGGCGAGGAACGTCTGCGTTCTTGAGTAGTGCCAGCCAATTCCCAGAGCTATCGCCAATGAGGCGCTAGAAATGGCCACCGCTACGCGCAGCGTCTCTAAGTCGATCATCGTACGGCCCCCCTAGGGGAGTTAGATAGGAAGGAAGTCCGTACGATGTGTTAATTTAAACTGACAAATTGTTTGCTCGTCAGTGTTTGTGGTTAGTGCGCAACAATTATGGTGTCGGCATCGCCAGTAGGGGGGCGATTGGTGCTCTTGGCTTCCCAGACCACAGAAATGATGGCGAGCAGAAGCGCGATCGTGATGACGACCGTGCCGACCCAAGGCAGGTTGTGATAGCCCATGCCTTGCTCAAGCAGATTGGCGGATAAGATCGCGCCCACGGCAATGCCGACGTTAAAGCCCGTTGGGATCAGCGACGAGGTCAGGTTTGGCGCGTCATTGGCCCAGAGGAGCATGCGCGACTGCAAGGGCGAGCCAAAGGCAAAGTTGACGCCGCCCCAAATGAAGGTGGTGATGCCCATGGCGAGCGGGTAGGGCGCCACAAAATAGAGCGACCCGAACAGCAGCACTTGGCCGGCAAGAACGAGGACAATGGACTTGCCGAGGTTCCAATCGGCCAAACGCCCGCCCAGAAACACGCCGATGGTGGCCCCGACACCGTAGATCAGCAGCATGATCGGAACCATTTCTTCCTCGAGGCGCGTCACTTCGAGATAAAGCGGAGCGATGTAGGTGAAGACGGCGTATTGGGCCAGCATCACCAAGGTCGCGATGGCGAGGCCCAGATAGACCTGCTGACGGCCGAGCGCCTTGAATTCGCGGGCAAAGCTAGAGTGGGTTGATTCAGAACCCGCAGTCTTGGGCAGGAAAACGGCGATGACGATTGAAGCGATAAGGCCGAGGGCACCTACAGCCCAGAACGTCGCGCGCCAATCGAACAGCTGACCAATGGCCGTGCCCAGCGGCACGCCGATGACGTTCGACACCGTGAGGCCGGAGAGAACAAGCGCAACGGCGAAGCCGCGACGCTCGGGCGGCACCAGACCGGTAGAAATCACGAAGGCCATGCCGAAGAATGCGCCGTGTAGCGCCGAGACGAAGACGCGGGCCGCCATGAGCAGTTCAAAATTGGGCGCGATGGCGCAGAGCGCCTGACCCACGGCAAAGAGCGCGCCGAGCACAACAACTGTGGTCTTGCGATTGAACCTCTTGGTCGCCAGCGTCAGCAGCGGACCAAGGACGGCAATGCCGATGGCGTAACCGGAGATGAGATAGCCCGCGACGGGTACGGAGACATCCAGGCCGAGGGCGACTTCGGGGAGAAGGCCGGCAATAACGAATTCAGCTGTGCCGAAAGCAAAAGCAGTCAGGAAAAGCGCGAGGAGAGGCACAGACATAAAAGGGCGACCGGTTTGGGAGGGGGGGGTGCTGCATCCCATGTGCGGGGGTAAAGGGCAACGGCTAAATCGCCGCTGGTGTGGACCGTGACCCCTGATGCTTGCGCACTTGCGCCCTTGCACAATGGGCGTAACGTGGGCGACGCAGTTAGGGTGACGGTAGGAGAGCCGTCAAAGAGGGGAATGTCGATGCCTGTGTCGTCCGAAACCAAACGCCGCTTCGCTTTGATTACAGCGCTGCGGGGTCTCTTGATGTTTGTTGGGGGCGTTTATGCCCTGCTGGTGCCTGCCGAAGCGCTGACTGTTTTGGTGCTGTTTGGGGGGGCGCTGTTGTTGATCGACGGTGCGCTTGGCCTGTGGAGCCTAACCTTCGGGGGCGGCAAGAGCGGCAATTATTGGTTTGACGTTGTGGCCAATGCGGCGTCGCTGGTGCTGGGTATTGTCGTTCTGATCAGCCCGCTGTTGGCGACGATTTTGACCGTGACATTCATGTCCACCATGGTGGGCTTGGTCGCCATCGTGGTCGGGGTGATGCAGATTGTCGTCGTGGTGCGCGAGCGCGATAGCTACGCACGAATTTGGCCTGTGGTGTTGGCCGGGATTTCCTATGTGCTTCTCGGGCTCGTCTTCCTGCTGTTCCCGATGCTGACGGCGGTGGTGAGCGTTATGTTGGGCGGTGTCTTGTTGATCGCCTTCGCTATTGGCCTATTTGGCTGGGCTTGGCGGCTCTACAAGGCGAGCAAGGCTTAAGCGAAGCAATGGGCGCTTGTCCTGCTAGGCCGGGATGAGCGTCCAGACGAACCACAGCGTCAGCACGACACACAGCACGGGGCCGATAATTAAAGCGGCAAGCATGGGCTTTGGCGTTTTGCGGATTGGTCGCATGTATAATCAAAATCCTGAGCCGTGACTTTCGGAGGGTTAGACCCTAAGTACTCTATATGCGCTTTTCCGATCATTTCTTGGATGAAATTCGTCAGCGCCTGCCGATAACGCAGGTGGTGGGCGAGCACGTGCTTTGGGATAAGCGGAAATCGCAGCCCGGCAAGGGCGATATGTGGGCCTGTTGTCCGTTCCACGGCGAAAAGAGCCCAAGTTTTCACGCGGACGATCGTCGCGGGATCTATCACTGCTTTGGCTGTGGCGTGAGTGGGGACCACTTCCGGTTCCTCACTGAAAAGACAGGGATGAGTTTCCCAGAGGCTGTCGAAAAACTGGCCAGCATGGCTGGTGTTGCGATGCCGGCGCGCGACGAGCGCACGGAGCGTCGCGAGGCCGCACAGCGTTCGTTGATCGATGTGATGGAGTTGGCGACGCGGTATTTCGAGGCGGCGCTGGCGCATAATATTGGTGCGCGAGCGCGGGGGTATCTGTTTGAGCGCGGCGTGTCGGCCGCGAGCCAGAGCCGGTTTCGTATCGGTTTTGCTCCCGACAGTCGCAATGGCTTGAAAGAACATCTGGCGGCGAACGGGGTTTCGGCGCAGGCGATGATCGATACTGGCCTCGTGACAAGTCGTGACGGCGACCCGCTGACCTATGATCGGTTTCGCAACCGGGTGATGTTTCCAATCACCGATTTCAAAGGGCGGGTGATCGCCTTTGGTGGCCGGGCGATGAGCGCAGATGTGCCGGCGAAATATCTCAATTCGCCGGAGACGCAGCTCTTTTCCAAGCGGCAAACGCTCTACAACGGCCAGACAGCAAAACGCGCGGCCTATGAAGGCGCGACGGTCGTGGTGGTTGAGGGGTATCTCGACGTTATCGCAGCGGTGTCAGCGGGTTTTGAGGGCACGGTTGCGCCGCTCGGTACGGCGCTGACCGAAGAGCATGTGCAATTGCTCTGGCGCATGAGCGATGCGCCGGTTTTGTGCTTTGACGGCGATAAGGCTGGGCAAAAGGCGGCGCAGCGCGCTGCCGAAATCGTTCTGCCGCATTTGCAGCCCGGAAAAACGGTCAAAATCGCGACCTTGCCTGAAGGGCAAGACCCGGACGATTTGATCAAGGCGCAGGGGCGGGGTGCTTTTGCTGATGTGATCGACAAGGCACGCAGCCTTTCGGACACGATCTGGAGCATTGAGACTGGCGGGATTGTGCCAGAGGCGCCCGAAGAGCGCGCGGCCTTGCAGGCACGACTTCGTGATCGGGCGAAATCCATTCAGGACTCCAATGTCAGCTTCCACTACGCGCAGGCGTTTGAGGAAAAGCTGAAAGCGTTCTTTGCGCCAATCCGGCAGCAGGGACGGCAGGGAAATTGGAGTGGCGGTGGCAAGCCGGCCTATGGTCAGAGCGGGGGCTATGGTTTCCCCTCACGCGGTACGCCTAAGCTCGTGGTCTCTGATACGCTGCGCAATTCACGCCTCGTGCGTAGTGGTGCGACCGCTGTCGATGCTACTCCGCGTGAAGCCACTATTATTCTGACGCTGGTCAATCACCCCTCGCTGGTCGAGGATAAGTTCGATGCGCTGGGTGCATTCGACTGTGAGACGACTATTGCACAGAAAGTTTTGAGCGACATTTTGGCGCTAGTCGTGCGCCACCATGACATTTCTGCAGAAGATTTGCGGGCCGCTTTGGGTGTGCGTGGTCATGGTCCGGCACTGTACCGGATGAATGAGATTTTAAAAATTCAGGGGGTCTGGCAAGTCGATACCGAGGTCGCGGCAACGGACGCGGAAATCGGTTTGAGTCACGCCTTGGCCTTGCATAAAAAGAAAGTTGAGCTAAATAGAGAGCTCAAAGCAGCAGAAGCGGCGCTGGGCGAAGACCCGAGCGAAGAAACCTTTGAACGGCTGCGGGACATCAAGAACCAGATCACCACTGTCGATGGCACTGAAGCATTGATTGAAGGGTTTGGTTCGCTATCTGGACGCGCAAGTCGCAGTTTTTAGAGGTCATTCTCTAATTACGGGCGAATTGCGCGATTTTGCGTTGTGGCGAATCACTCGTTGCTATGCTCCATAGCGGACCAGCGTATGGCACCCCGTTAACGGTCTGGTGACCAAACCTTTACCTTGTCTTGAGTTGTCACCACCTAAGACAAAGCCGGGACCTCCGTGCCCAACGGTCCCGAGGAGTAGCAGATGGCCACCAAGGCAGCGAACAAAAATACTAAGGATACCGAGAAGCCCGAAGGCGCGGCTCCGGAAACATCCAACGACAGCCCGCTAATCGATCAAAACGATGCAGCTGTTAAAAAGCTGATCAAGGTCGCCAAGAAGCGTGGCTACGTCACGTATGAAGAGCTGAATGCCGTACTGCCTTCGGAAGAAGTCAGCTCGGAGCAGATCGAAGATTTCATGTCCATGTTCTCGGAAATGGGCATCAACGTCGTCGACGAAGACGAAGTTGAAGAAACCGAGGTGGAGAAGGACGAAGACGACACCGGCACGGAAGTCGCCACATCTGCTGGCACCGCTGTTGCCAACACGTCCAACGCCAAGGCCGGTTCTGACCGCACCGATGATCCGGTGCGTATGTATCTGCGCGAAATGGGTTCGGTTGAGCTTCTGAGCCGCGAGGGCGAAATCGCCATCGCCAAGCGCATTGAAGCTGGCCGCGAAACCATGATCGAAGGGCTTTGCGAAAGCCCGCTGACTTTCCAGGCGATTATTATTTGGCGCGATCAGCTCGCTCAGGGCGAAATTCTGCTGCGCGACATTATCGATCTGGAAGCCACCTATGCTGGCCCAGACGCCAAGCAGGCTGCACCGGAAGTGCAGATTGTTGCTAAGCCTGTGGTTGAGGCTCCTAAGCCTGCTGCTAAGCCTGCGCCACGTCGCTCGGCCGGTTCGGGCGAAGACGACGATTACGTGCCAGAAGAGCCAGAAGCTCCGCAGGACCCAGTCGAAGACGACGACGATGAGTTTGATAACGCACTGTCGCTCTCGGCGATGGAAGCGGAACTCAAGCCGCAGGTCGTGGAAACCTTCAACCGTATCGCCGAAGCCTATGGCGCGATGCGTGAGATGCAGGATCGGCACGCCGAAGACCGCAACATTGCTGTTTCCGCTGACGAAAACACCAAGCTGGGCGTGCTGCGCGGCGAAGTGATTGCCGACGTTAAGTCGCTGTCGCTGAACGCGAGCCGTATCGAAAGCCTGGTTGAACAGCTTTACGACATCAACAAGCGTCTCGTGCGTTTGGAAGGTCGCCTGCTGCGTCTGGCTGAAAGCTATGGCGTTAAGCGCGAGAAGTTCCTCGACAAGTACTACGGTCGTGAAGTCGATCCGAGCTGGGAATGGGAACTCGAAAACTTTGACGGTAAGGGCTGGGGTGAGTTCGCTCGCCGTGAAGCTGGTACCATTGGCGACATCCGTACGGAAATTGCTACGCTGGCCACTGAAACCGGTCTCGATATCGCTGAATACCGCCGTATCGTGCACAAGGTTCAGAAGGGTGAGCGCGAAGCGGCTATCGCCAAGAAGGAAATGGTGGAAGCCAACCTTCGCCTCGTGATCTCGATTGCCAAGAAGTACACCAACCGCGGTCTGCAGTTCCTCGATCTTATTCAGGAAGGCAACATCGGTCTGATGAAGGCCGTTGATAAGTTCGAATACCGTCGCGGCTACAAGTTCTCGACCTATGCGACCTGGTGGATCCGTCAGGCGATCACGCGTTCGATCGCGGATCAGGCCCGTACGATCCGTATTCCGGTTCACATGATCGAAACGATCAACAAGATCGTTCGCACCAGCCGTCAGATGCTCCACGAAATCGGTCGCGAACCGACACCGGAAGAGCTCAGCGAAAAGCTCCAGATGCCGCTCGACAAGGTCCGCAAGGTCCTCAAGATCGCGAAGGAACCAATCTCGCTCGAAACGCCAATCGGTGACGAAGAAGACTCGAACCTGGGCGATTTCATCCAGGACTCGAATGCGATCCAGCCGATTGATGCGGCGATCCAGTCGAACCTGCGTGAAACCACCACTCGCGTTCTGGCTTCGCTCACCCCGCGTGAAGAACGCGTTCTGCGTATGCGTTTTGGTATCGGTATGAACACCGACCACACGCTCGAAGAAGTCGGTCAGCAGTTCTCGGTTACGCGTGAACGTATTCGTCAGATTGAGGCCAAGGCACTGCGTAAGCTCAAGCATCCGAGCCGTTCGCGCAAGCTGCGGAGCTTCCTCGATAACTGAGATCATTCCGCTAAAGCCGGTTCGGCTGAAGGTGACCAGCTTGAAGGCCGTTGTGCCGTTCAAGCTGGTGGTGACGTTCTCGGACGCCACTTATGGTACGTTCAACGCGGCCCCCATGCTCTCTGAGCGGGGGGAGGGGACTGAGCCTCTGCGGGATCGGAATTTCTTCGCTAAGGTCGAGCTGGTCAACGGCAAGCCGATCTGGCCCAACTATTTTGATATCTCGCCTGCGTGGTTGCAGGAGGAGATGGAGAAACGCGGTGAACTCGAACATCCGAGACCACTGCGGCGACGGTAGATTGAGGGGAGCTCCCATGTCGTTCTTGAAGAAGCTATTTGGTGGCGGGAAATCGGAAGCCGCGCCTGCTGGCGATAAGTCGCTGGGCGAAGAAGACTACAAGGGCTTCAAGATCAAGGCCATTGAGATGAAGGTCGGCTCAGAGCTCCAGCTCGCTGGCACCATCGAAAAAGAAATTGGCGGCGAGGTGAAAACCTACCGCTTTATTCGCGCCGACCGCATGAGCTCGCGCGAAGATCTGGTTATGCTAGCTCTGAGCAAGGGTCGGCAGATCATCGATGAGCAGGGCGAGCACATCTTCCGCTAAGCCCAGAATAACTGACTTTTTGACGACCGCGGGCCGATCGGCCCGCGGTTGTTTTTTGCAAGGAGAACTCTGATGGCCCGTAAGCCAACTGCCCGCACTGAATTCGTGATGTTTGACGTTGTGTACGAAGACGGCTCCCAGCGCTCGAACCGTAAGGTTGATGCAGGCCTGCTCGGCGGCCTCGATGGCGATGAGCCTGCACGTGCTGAGATTGAAGCTCAGGACCGTGCGATTTCTGAAAAGTCCGGCATGCCACCACTCGCTATCAAGTCGCTGAGCCGTTCGGGTAAGTAAGGTCTATCTTGGAACAGTGCGAGCGTAAGCTGCTATGAATGGCGCCATCCCGCGATGGCGCCATTTCTTTTTTAAGCGCTCTTGGCGAGTGGAACTCGGGTTTCGAGCTGGAACTCACCGACGAGCGTATTGAGCGCTCCAGCTTCGCCCTGAGCTTCTGCAACCGCACTGTGGGTTGTTTCAACCAGTTGCGCATTGTGCTGGGTGAGCACGTCGATGTGCTGCACTGCTTCGTCGATCGCGCGCAAGGCGTGGTTCTGCTCGGACGTGGCCTCGGCAATGTCATGCATGAGCCTGTCGCTCACATGGGCTGCCTGGGTGATCTCGCTCAGGGCGCTCGCTGCATCCTTGACCAGAACCGTACCTTGTCCAACTTGGCTGGTGGCCTGTTCGATCAGGGTTTTGATCTGAGCGGATGAGGAGGCGGCAGATTGCGCCAGACGGCGCACTTCGACCGCGACCACAGCAAAGCCGCGACCGGCATCGCCTGCACGGGCCGCTTCAACTGAGGCGTTGAGCGCCAGCAGGTTGGTCTGGAAGGCGATGTCGTCGATCATGGTGATAATGCCAGCGATCTGCTGGGAGGAGGCGGCAATCCGCTCCATGGCGGCGGTTGCATTGGTCATGACCGTGGTACCGCGATCGGCCGTGGTGGCAACGGACTCCGTGGCTGCGCGGGCTTTGGAAGCACGCTCGGCGGTCTCGTCCACATTGCGGCTCAGCTGCTCCAGGGCGACGGCGGTTTCACGCACGGCCTCTGACTGCTCGTTGGTGCGGCGGGCGAGCGCTTCCGCGCCGTCGAGGAGTTCGCCCGTTGCGTGCGCCAGCGTGGTTGTGGCGGTCCGGATCGTGGTGATGACGTCACTCATGCGGTCGGCAACGAGGTTTGTGTCGGTCTTGAGGCCGGAAAACACGGGGGCATAGGTGCCGGTAACGCGCGCGCTCAAGTCCTTCTGCGACAGTGCCGCCATGACGGATGACGTTTCCGCAAGCCCGGTCTCAAGGTTGGCAATGAGATCGTTGACGGCATGCGCCAGATTGTTGAGGTCGGGCTCTGCAAAGGTCTCGGGCACACGGCGGCCAAATTCGCCATTGAGCGTAGCCGTGATGACTGTGCCGAACTGATCGCGCAGCTCTTGCAGGGTGCGCTGACGGTCTTCAACGCGTGTTTCTTCGCTTTCCTCGACGTCACGAGCGAGCGAAATGGCACGCTCGGCATTGGCGTTTGCATCATTTGCGTTCTGATCAGCGAGCGAGACGAAAGCGAAAGTATTGCGGAGCAGCCAAATCAGGCCTGCGGCCTCGACCAGCAGAATGACAGCGTGCAGTACGACGCGGGGGAAGCCGCCGCCGCCATAAAACACCAGATCGGGCAGGGTCATGCCCAGAAGAAGGTGGTGGATGGCGATAACGATGGTGCCCACCAGAATGACGCGCGCGTCGTAGAGCAAAGAGCTCAAAGCGAGCGAGGCGAAGAAAGCCATGTGCAAGTCGGTCTGCCAAGGCGTGCCCTTGGTTGCAGCGATGATGGCAGAGATGGAGACCATCAGCACTGTCACCAGCAGATAACGGAAGCCGGCGCTCGATCTTGTGGTCAAGAATCCGGTTACTACCGTTGCGATGCCGGCAGCGCCGATGAGCGCTGTGGTGCCAAAATTGCCCTGCATGAGCAGCTCTACGACGATAGCAGTCGCCGCCATAAACAGGGTCAGGGCCGTGACCATAATGGTCGCGACAGAACGAATATTGTTAAGTGTCATTGAACTAGCTTTAGGCCTCGGCACATAGGCCAGTGGCAGCGGTGAACCAAAGGGCGCCAAATTGGCTGGCGCGGTACTTGAAATCTGGATCGTCGGCGTAGACGACGACAATGTTGGAAAAGCGGGTCGGACCGACAACAAAGCCGCCAGCCTCGTGGATGCGTTCCCAAGCAGTGGCTTCTGAGGTGAAGGGGGGGAAGATCACCGCCATCTCGCCGGTGTCTGCTGCCGCTTGTGGGGCAGCAAGAAGTCCGGCGCCGACTAGCGCAAAAGCGACTGCGGGGAGCCAAGTGACAGCGTTTTTCAGGAGAGACGTCTTGGATCGGCTCGCTGAGTTTTCAGGCACGAGATAAGAAAAACACATGCGCGTGAGCTAGGCGTGGCCCGCTTAACCGATGGTTAAGTCGGGCCTGCGCTTAAGACGTACTCACTTATGCTAATGCCTTATCAATCGCCGGTTTTACGACCGTGCCGTAAAGCTCAATTGCCTTCATGACCTTGTCATGAGGAAGCGTACCAACGCTGAGCTGCAGACCAAAACGGTCATGTTTAAACCATTCGTGCTGAGCCAAAATCTTGTCGATCACTTCTTGCGGCGAGCCCATGTAATAGGCCCCTTCAAGCGTGGTGTTGGCATCAAACTGGGCGCGTGAACTTGGGCCCCAGCCGCGTTCGGCGCCGATCTTATTCATGGCAGCGCTATGGGCCGGGTACGCTATGTCGCGGGCATCTTGGCTGTTTTCAGCGATGAAGCCATGGCCGGAGACCCCGAGTTTGAGCTTGGTCACATCATGGCCAACCTTTTCGGCGGTCTGGCGATAGAGCTCGGTCAGCGGCTGGAACTGACGGGGACGACCACCAATGATCGCAATCATCAGGTTGAGGCCGTGATAGGCGGCGCGCGCGACGGAATTGGGGGTGCCGCCAACGGCGATCCAGAGCGGCAACTGCTCCTGAGCGGGCTTGGGGTAGATTTCCAGACCCGGAATGGGGGTTGTATGCTGGCTGCCCGGCCAAGCGACCTTCCCGCCCTTGCGGATAGCGAGGAGCATGTCGAGCTTTTCCTCGAAGAGATCATCATAGTCGTTGAGATCGAGCCCGAAGAGCGGGAAGCTTTCGATGAAGGAGCCGCGACCGGCCATGATTTCGGCGCGGCCATTGGACAGAAGATCGAGCGTTGAAAACTGCTGCCAGACGCGCACAGGGTCTTCTGAGGAGAGGACGGTGACGGCGGTCGAAAGCTTGATCTGTTTGGTGCGCGCGGCGGCGGAGGCCAGAATGGTGACCGGAGACGAGGCGACATAGTCGGAGCGGTGATGTTCGCCCAAGCCGTAGAACGCAAGGCCGAGCTGATCGGCAAGCTCAATCTCTTCAATCAAATCCCGCAAGCGTTCTGCCGGGGATTGCAAATGCCCATTGTTGAGCAAGTCTGGGGTGTTTTCCGCGAAGGAATATAGGCCGAGTTCCATGGGTGTATCTCCTTAGCGCGTGAAGTGGAGGCAGCCGGTGCATGACGCAAGAGCGCACATGAATGTAACTACGGTAGGTTTTTGTTGCCAGAAATGAAAAGGCCCTCGGGAAGAGGGCCTTCTTGGATCGGAGATATTAGCGCTGCCACTGTGGGGTGTAGGCGAGCGGGGCGATTGGCTGCTGGCTCGGCTGAGGCAGCTTTTCGCCGGCCTGACGATGGATTTCAGCAACGAGGGCTGGGTCAAGCTTGAGTTTGACCGCCAGCGCTTCGAGATAAGCCTGTTCTGCGGCGGTATCAGCGGTGATCGCGACGAGTGAGGCCGCATAGATTTCGGCGGCGTGCTCAGGCGTGTCCGCGCGGGCGACAACAGCATTGATATCGAGTGGGGACGAGAGCTCGTCAAACACCCAAGCCTTTTCCTCGCCGGACAGCTGCATGGTGTTGAGCTTGGCGAAGATTGCTTCTTTTTCGTCGGCGTCGATGCGACCATCGGCCTTGGATGCGGCGATCATGGCGCGGACGAGGGTTTTGCCCAAATCTTCCTGCGCTGGCGTGTTCGGCTGTGGGATGAAGGCATCTTCGCGCACTGGCGCGGCCTGACCGGCCTGATTGGCCTGATGGTTCTGCCAAGCCTTATACGCAAGGCCACCAACGGCTGCGATAGCCCCAGCCTTGAGGCCGGTTTCCAAAAGTTTGTGCGGCTTACCGCCAGAGAGCAACATACCAGCAGCCATGCCAGCCGCACCGGTCAGAGCCTTGCTCTTGAGGTTCGGGTCGGACTGCAGCGTCTTTAGAATTTGGTCGATGTTGAACATGTCGTCTCCGTGAAAAACTGCACATGGTGCGCGCGGTCGGGGATTACAATAGGAGCGGTCCTATGAAGTCAAAATAGCAAGACCCCGGCAAGCCGGGGTCTGCTAAACGCGCTTAATGTGGCTGTGCAATCAATTAGTTGGCTGGCACAACCGGAGTAGCCGGAGTAGCCGGAGCAGCTGGGGTCACTGGAGCGGCCGGAGCTGCTGGAGCTGGGGTAGTCGCTTCTGGTGCTGCTGGCGCAGCTGGAGGCGCAACGTCTGTCGCAGGCGCTTCAGTCATTGGAGCGGTGCTTTCGATAGCTGGCGCTGGCGCAGTGGTATCAACGGTCGCTGGCCCGGTATTGGCGGAGAAAACCAGATAGCCAATTGCGAGGAGTGCTAGGGCTACGATGATGCCGACGAACCAACCGGTACCATTGCTCTCACGAGTGTAAACGGTGCGGCTTTCGTCGCGGGTGTAGACTGGATCACGTTCTGGGGTCGCCATTTTAGGTTTCCTTTGTTTCAACGTCCCCGATTCAACGCGTTTTTAATTCGCTGGTTCCAAAACGACGAAAGACGTGAAGAGGGCGGAAATCTTGCCGATTTCCGCCCTACTGACAGTAGTTTGCTCTGTGGGTTAGAGCCCCGGGGTGTCGTCCTTGCCCGTTTTTTTTGTAATTTTATCGATGTAGGCCAAGAAGAGCGCCGAGAAAATGAAGGTCACATGCAGAATTGTGTACCACATGATCTCGTTGTTTTCGTACTTCGGGATGTTGAGGAAAATCTGCAGCAAGTGAATTGAAGAGATCGCGACAATGGTCGAAGCGACCTTAACTTTTAGCGAGCCTGCGTCGATTTTGCCGAGCCAGTGAACGTCCTTGTCGTCGTCAAAACGCGAGACAAAGTTTTCGTAGCCCGAGATGATCACCATAACCACTAGGCTGGCGATGAGGGCTGCATCAATCAGGCTGAGCAGCTTGAGGATGGTATCGTTTTCGCTCAGCTCCATGAACTTCGTGGCAAAGTCAAAGAGCTTGCCGAAGAAGGAGAGGGCGTAGAGGCCAAGCGCGGCGGCCAGGCCGATGTAGAAAGCGACCAGCAGCCAGCGCGACGCCAGGATAATGCTTTCAACAAAGAGTTCGAGTTTTTTCATGATAACTCCAAGGCAATTGCCTCCGGCTTATCAAGACGATTGTGGCGCGCAAGTGTCTCTGCGCCGCAGGGTAAAAAGTAAGGTCGGCCCGAAGGCCGACCTTGAGGGTGGTTTTAGCGGTTTGCCACTGTTACCAGCGGCGTAATGCGGCGGATGGTGACGCGACGATTTTCACGTTCGCCAGCTTCGGTGCGGATCTTGAGATAGCGTTCGCCGTAACCCTGGGTGGCAAGGTTTTCAGGCGGTACGCCATAGAAGTCCGAGAGAACGCGGGCGACTGTGGCGGCACGAGAATCCGAGAGGCGGAGATTGGAAATGTCCGAACCGACCGCGTCCGTGTGACCTTCGATAAGGAAGGTTTCATTCGGATTGGTGCGCAGCAGAGCCAGCATTGCGTTGGCAACGCTCTGGAGCGAACCGACCTGATCACGGCCGATGGTGGCAGCACCCGTATCGAAAGTGAGGTTACCCACTTCGAGCTTACGCACACTGTCACGAACACGAGCCGAGCGCTTCACTTCGTCGATCGAATAGAGACGGGCAACCTGTTCAACCGGAGGCTGAGCAAAGAAGGTCGTCAGCTGACGGTCATCGGCGTAACGGGCATCCAGAACGTAGTCGCGTGCTGGAATGTTGAGCTGCAGCGGAGGCAGGTCCAGACCCGGATCGCGCCAGTTGTTGAGGTTTTCCTCATAGCGATCATCGAAATAGGCGAGGATATATTCCTGACCATCTGGGGTGATGCGCGTGCGACGCAGGATGTCGCCATTGCGGTTGCGCACGGTGATGACCTGCGTGCCATCAGGACGGACAATCACTTCACGCGTGCGGCCGTTGGAGAGATTTTCGTAGTAAATCTCGTCCTGCTGCGGATTGTAGAAGCGGTTGGTGTCCTGACCGATGGAGTTCACAATCAGCTGTGTACCAACCTGCAGGATCACCTGTGCGATGGCATCGCCAGTTGAGGTTTGCTGCAGTACCGGGGCCTCAATTATCTGAACGTAGTTGTTCTGCTGCCCGATATTGGTGGTGTTCTGATTGTTCGTGATGTTGGTGTTGTTATTCGTCACCGTGTCGTTCACGGTGGTGTTGTTGGTGACGCTGTTGTTGACGTTCGAGACGTTGTTGACGATATTGGTCACGTAGTTGTTGACCACGGTCTGGTTGACCGTTGTGTTGTTCGTCGCAGCGACTTCGGTGCCTGCCTCTGCGTTCGCGAGAGGCGCCTCGACCATGGCGCGGATTTCTTCGGACTGTGCCGCTTCATCCGTCTGTGGCAGGGTTTCGACCGTCACGATTGCCGGAGCAATTTCGACTGGTGCAATCACAGCTGGTTGGCCGTCAACAGGGGCTGGCGCTGCCACCATTGGCTCATCCTTGGCACTATCGAGCAGCGGAGCGATTTGCTCGGCTTCGATGCCAGCTGGCAGTTCCGTGATCGGTTCTGCAGTCTGACCATCAGAGGTGGTTTCCTCGACAGGCGTAGGCTGTTCAACTGGCACTTCTGGCGCGACTACAGGCTGTTCGACAGGCTGTTCCACTGGAGGTTGAGCGGCAATTCCAGGCACTTCTGGCAGTGCCAAGCCAAAGGCGGCGAGGCAGGAGGTGACATCACCATTGCCCTGAGCGGCGCAGAGGTCGGAGATTTCTGCACGGATGGCTGCGAGACGCTGGTTCACTTCGTCTGCATTGGCGCCGTTCAGTAGATCGGAAATAGCTGTTTCGTAGTCGGTGACGAGACGGGTCAACTCTGCCTGATAGTCAACGCCCGGTGCTACTGGCACCGCTTCTGGAGCAGGCGCAGGCGCGACTTCGGGTGCTGGCGCAGCTTCTGGTGCTGGAGCTGGTGCGGCTTCTGGGGCTACCTGTGCCACAGGGGCAGGGGTTGGCTCTGGAGCGGGTGCAGCCTCAGGGGTTGCCTCAGGGGCTGGGGCGGGTTGCTCTACGGCAGGCTGTTCAACAGGAGCGGCCTGTTCTGCCTGAGCTGCAGCGGCGGCGTCAGCTTCGGCCTGAGCCTGTGCGGCAGCCTCAGCTTCAGCGCGGGCTGCGGCTTCTTCCTGCTCACGCGCTGCAGCGGCAGCGGCTTCGTCGGCAGCCTGCTGTTCAGCAGCGGCACGTGCTTCGGCCTCGGCAGCAGCTTGTGCTGCTGCTTCATTGGCAGCGGCTTCCGCTGCCTGGCGCGCTTGCTCGTCAGCTGCGGCCTGAGCGGCGGCAGCCTCTGCTTCCGCAGCAGCCTGAGCTTCTGCTTCGGCAGCAGCGGCCGCTTCAGCTTCGGCGGCGGCATTATCGACGGCGGGGGCCGCAGGAGCGCTACCACCCGATGCTAAGCATTCTTCGACGCTAGAGAAGCCCGCGACGATACACTCATTGGTCAACGTCGACTGTGCAGCTTCAAGAGCGGCGGCATCGCCCGATGCCTGCGCTTGCAGGTAGGACTGGATTGCAGATTGGAGTTGTGCACCCTGTGCATTGGCGGGAAGCGGCGCGACGGCCAAGAGGCCGATGCTGGTCCCGGTGAGGAGCCAGGTCTTGAAACTCATATGTCAATTCCTTCGAGTGTGTAACACTATGACGGGAAGATCGATTTATTTGCCTGAACCCAGTCTGAACGAAGTGTCAGTCGCCAGGAGCAGGTGGAGATCTTGTAATAATCCCCTAACGCCGGGCTGTTGGGGCAGTTCCTCAAGACATTCTGGATAACACAAGCAATCCGACAATGCGGCGGGATTGGGGCGCTGGACGATTTCGCAGTGGTCAGGCTCCTCCAGTCCAACCCGTCGTGATAGGCATGTGCGATGCAGCAAGCGATACACAGTCACAGCATTCAGACGCAAGGGCCGGGGCTTTACGAATTTTCTCGTGCAGTGAACAGTTTCGTTGCGCAAACTGGCATGTCGACGGGGCTGCTGACAGTTTTTGTCCGGCACACCAGTTGCTCTCTGCCCATCCAGGAAAATGCCGATCCGGACGTGCAAGTGGACCTTGATGGTTTCTTCAAACGCCTCGTGCCGGAGACTATGGATTGGCTGGCCCATACGCTTGAAGGGCCTGATGATATGCCGGCGCACATAAAGGCCGCGCTGACGCAGACCTCAATCGGCGTGCCGGTGAGCGAGGGGCGTCCCGTGTTCGGAAGCTGGCAGGGTATTTATCTTTTTGAGCACCGCCGCCGACCGCATCGGCGCGAGATCGTGCTCCACCTCATCGGAGAATAACACATGAATTGGGGCGAACTTATCGGCTATTGGCCGTTCGTTGTCGGGTTGCTCGCCACCGGTATTGTGTCCGGAATTGCCGCTGGTCTGCTTGGGATTGGCGGGGGCGCGGTCATCGTGCCTGCGCTGTCCAACGCGCTGCTGCTGATGGGTTACGATAGTGAGATCGTTCAACACGTCGCTGTTGGGACCTCGCTCGCCATTATCATACCGACAGGGATCATGAGTGCGCGCTCGCATCATAAGCGCGGCGCGGTCGATATGAATGTGTTCAAGCTCTGGGCTCCGTTTATCGTGGTTGGCACGTTCATCGGTGGGCTTATGGCTGGCTTGTTCTCGGCCAATGTGCTGCGCATTGTTTTTGCGGTAATGGCCTTCCTCATCGCGGCAAACATTATCTTTGGTTTGCAAACCAAGGTTATGGGGCACTTAAAAGGCTCGTCGCTGACACACCGAATTTCGGCGTTTGTCGTCGGCTATATTTCGTCGTTAATGGGTATTGGCGGTGGCTCGCTGACTGTGCCGACACTGGTGGCTTTTGGGGACAGCATGCACAAGGCCGTCGGGACGTCGGCTGCGATCGGCGTTGCGATTGCGCTGTCCGGGACCGCGGGCTTTTTGATTTCAGGCTGGGGCGTGCCGAACCTGCCGCCGCTGAGCATTGGCTACATCAATATCGTAGCGCTGGTGCTGGTGGGCGTTTTGGGGGCCGTTTGTGCGCCGCTTGGCGCGACGTTGGCGCATAAGCTCGACCAGAAGACGCTCAAGCGCGTGTTCGCCGTGTTCCTGGTGCTGGTGGGGCTCAATATGCTTTGGAAGGTGCTGGCGGGGTAGGGAGGGGGGCTTTTGATGAGCCGGGCCATTCGAGCTTAGCTCTCATGGCCTCCTCTCCTAAAGAGGCGCCACTGGCGCCTTTTTGCTGGCCTCCGGCCAGCCGGTTCGGAGGGGTTGGTGGGGACGGAGTGACTACGGTGGTTCCGTCCCCACCGCCCAAGCCCCCTCTAAGGAGGGGATCCGGGTTCTCGCGGCAGACATGTCTGCCGGAATGTAACTGTGCCTATGTCGGGTCCCGTTTGTTCAAAACAAGGCAGGTGCGACAGAGTTCCACCGATTACTTTTTGGTGTTCTCAAGGTCCCATTCGACATTGACGGTGATGGAGAAGCTCAGCTCGCCGGCCTCAACCGGGACCTTGTCGGCGGCGACTGCGCGTTCTGCCATGGCGTAAGCGACTGGTACGGCGTAATCTCGGCTTTCGCTGATCTTCTCAATATCGCCAAGGGTTGTTCCAGAGGCTAGTGCGTAAAGCTCAGCCTTGGCGCGGGCATCGGCGAAAGCGGCCTTGCGCGCTTCATCGAGCAATTCCGATGGGTCGGTGACCGAAAACTCGATCCCATTGACGGTGTTGGCGCCTACGGTGACCGATTGATCGAGAATCGAGCCAAGCTTTTCGAGGTCGCGAACGACGACGGAAACGCTGTTGGCCACCTGATAGCCATTGATCTTGGGCGGCAGACTATAGCCGCTCGCGTCACGCTCTTCCGAATAGACATAGTTGGGGCTGACCGAGAAGCCTGAGGTCTGAATATCGCGTGCCTCGATACCCGAGCCTTTGAGGGCTTCAATCAGCGCCGTCATGGCAGTGCTGTTCGCGTCGAGCGCTTCCTTGGCTGTCGCGCCCTGTGTGGTCACGCCAGACGACACTGTTGCCATGTCAGGCGCTGCGCGGACTTGGCCGCTGCCCTCAATCGCAATGGTACCGGCAAAAGCAGGCGCAACACTAGCAAGCAAAGCGAAGGGAACGATCAGGCTTAATGCACGCATGTCATACTCCTAGATGAGGTCAGGGGAGAATCCCCTGTCTATGCGTCAGTATTGCGGCAGAGATGAACTGTGCCTGAACGTTTCACTTTAACGCCAAGGAATAGGCGTTTGGGGCGAGGGTTTAGGAGCGCAGGCTTGCAAGAGTCTTGCGTATGATTACGCTGGTGCAAGCGGGTTGGATTTGTTCCGATTTGGACAAAGCGATGTTGCCCACTTTCCCTTCCTTTCCAGAAAAGTATGACTTATACCCTTGCGTCATGGGAGGGCGCGGGCTGCGGTGCAGTCGCGGCCAGAGGCAAAAGAGGTTGCGAATATGGGCTTGGTTCCGGGTGGAGTGTTGTTGGGACGTGCAATGGTGCCGGGATATGCATATCCGCGCATTGTGACCGTTAGGGACGGGCAACTCGTCGACATCACCGCCAAGGGATTTGCTACGGTTCGCGATATTGCCGAAAGCGGGCGAGCCACCGAGCATGTGCGCACTGTGGCGGGCACTGCTGTCGGTGCTGTCGAGGCCGTGCTCGCGAATTCGGAGGCGGCTTCCCCACGCGATGATGTCGCCCGGCTTCTCGCGCCAATTGATTTGCAGTCGGTGAAAGCTTCGGGGGTGACCTTTGTGGTGTCGCTCCTTGAGCGCGTGATTGAGGAGCAAGCACGCGGCGACAAGAGCCGTGCAGATGCTCTACGTAGCGAAATTCTCGACTTGATTGGTACAGACCTCAGCGAACTGGTTCCGGGATCGGACAGCGCCATGAAGGTCAAGGCCGCGCTGATCGCCAAGGGCGTGTGGAGCCAATATCTCGAAGTTGGGATTGGACCGGATGCCGAGATTTTCACCAAGTCCCAGCCGATGAGCGCTGTTGGCTTTGGTGCCGAAGTTGGCCTGCACCCGATTTCGAGCTGGAACAATCCTGAGCCGGAAGTGGCTCTGCTGGTGACCAGCAAGGGCGCGATTATCGGCGCGACCTTGGGCAATGACGTCAATCTGCGTGACGTTGAAGGACGTTCGGCGCTGCTCTTGGGCAAGGCGAAGGACAATAATGCTTCGGCCGCGCTCGGCCCATTCGTGCGCCTGTTCGATGGCGAGTTCACTCTCGACACCGTCAAAAACGCTGAGATCGCCTTACGGGTTGAAGGCGAAGACGGCTTTGAACTCGATGGCCATTCCAACATGGCGCAAATCTCGCGCACGCCTGAATCGCTGGTTGCCGCCACGATTGGCGAACATCACCAATATCCAGACGGTCTTGTGCTTTATCTGGGGACGATGTTTGCCCCGGTGAAGGATCGCGGCGGGCAGGGCATGGGCTTTACCCATAAACTTGGGGACGTTGTCTCTGTTTCGACGCCAAGCCTTGGCACACTGCGCAACCGGGTTAATCTCTCAACTGTTTGTCCACCCTGGATCTATGGCGCGAGCCATTTGCTGCGCGATCTTGCTCGCGCGGACCTCTTGTGACCCATTGCTGAAAGGCACATTCATGACTGAACTGTTTAAGAACCTTATCGACGGCGAGTGGGTCGGCTCTGACGGCGTAGAAAACATCAACCCATCCAACCTTTCGGATGTTGTGGGCGTCTATGCGCGCGCATCAGTTGACGACACAACAGCGGCGATCGCGGCAGCTAAGGCCGCATTCCCAGCATGGTCGCGTTCAGGGCTGCTTGAGCGTCATGGCATTCTGCGCAAAGCGTCCGACGAGATTTTGGCGCGCAAGGCCGAACTGGGCGAGCTGTTGGCGCGCGAAGAAGGCAAGACACTGCCAGAAGCAATTGGCGAAGTGACCCGCGCTGCGCAGATCTTTGACTTTTTCTCGGGCGAAGTGCTGCGTCTGACAGGCGAAGTTATGGCTTCGGTTCGTCCGGGCGTTGGCGTTGAAATCACCCGCGAGCCAATTGGCGTCGTGGGGATTATCACGCCTTGGAACTTCCCCATTGCGATCCCGGCATGGAAGATTGCTCCAGCGCTCGCTTATGGCAACACGGTTGTCATCAAGCCCGCGGATTTGGTGCCAGCTTCCACCTGGGCAATTGTCGACATTCTGCAGCGCGCGGGCCTGCCGAAGGGTGTTCTTAATCTGGTCATGGGCAAGGGCTCTGTCGTCGGGCAGACACTGCTGGATAGCCCTGATGTCGCGGCGCTTAGCTTTACCGGTTCGGTTGGCACTGGCCGTCGCGTGGCGGAAGCCTCGATCAAGCACAATCGTAAGTTCCAGCTGGAAATGGGCGGCAAGAACCCGGTTTTGGTGCTCGATGATGCGGACCTCAAAGTCGCCGTCGAGAGCGTGGCGCAGTCGGCCTTCTTCTCGACCGGCCAGCGGTGCACGGCATCCAGCCGCGTGATTGTCACGGAAGGTATTCACGACAAGTTCGTCGAAGATTTGGCTGAGCGCACGCGCAATCTGCGTGTTGGCGCGGCGCTCGACAAGGATACCGAAATCGGGCCAGTCGTCGATCCGAGCCAGCTCAAGCAGGACACCGATTACATCGCAATTGGTCAGGCCGAGGGCGCGAAACTCGTCGCGGGTGGTGGTCGTGTGCAGAAGGATACAGAGGGCTACTTCCTGCAGCCCGCGCTGTTCACTGAAGCGACCAATTCCATGCGCATCGCGCGCGAAGAGATATTCGGGCCGGTTGCAGCGGTGATCAAGGTCAAGGATTACGAAGAAGGTCTGGCGATCTGTAACGACACCGAGTTCGGTCTGTCGGCAGGCATTGTCACCACCTCGCTCAAATACTCGACGCACTTTAAGCGCAATGTCGAAGCGGGCATGGTGATGGTCAATGTGCCGACGGCCGGGGTGGACTTCCACGTGCCGTTTGGTGGTCGCAAGGGATCGAGCTACGGCCCCCGCGAGCAGGGCCGTTATGCGGCAGAATTCTTCACCGTGGTGAAGACGGCTTACACAGCTGCCGGCTAAATAGGAAATGCGAACGGGGCCTTCGGGCCCCGTTTTTTTATTCGGCTTGGTCTTTAGCGGGACGTTGGGTCAGCGCCATGCCTGCAAGGATTAGCACAATGCCCAGGACGCTCGCCCACATGGTCAGGGGTACGCCGCGCAGCATGTCGAGAACGACACTCGAAATCATCTGACCAGCAATGAGTAATAGGGTTGTATTGGTCGCGCCAATCTTGGTGATGAGGAAAGAGCCTGCGGCGACAAAGATCACGCCGATTGCGCCGCCCGAATATACCCAGAGCGGAATATCGCCGATGTTTTCTGGAATGAGCCCACCCACGGCAAGACCGAGGATGGTCATGAACACGAAGCCGACGATATGGTTCCAAAAGGACGAAATGAGTGGGGTGGTGGAGACGGAGACGCGCCCATTGACCTGACGGCTGAGGATGATCAGCAGGCCGATCACGAAGGCAGAGATAATGGGGCCGATCATGCTGCACCGACGCCGAAGAGAATGATGATCATGCTACCAGCGGAAATCAGTAGTACGGCGGCGCCGTCGCGCAGGTCGAGCTTGCGCTTCGGCAAGCCCAGCAGCCCCCAGTGATCAGCGGCAAGCGAAAGCGCGAACTGACCCACGAGGCCAATCGCCAAAGTGCCGCCCAAGGCGATGGGCGAATTGACTGAGTAGGACGTTAGAATAACGGTCAAACCACCAAACACGCCCCCGAGATAGGCCCAGAGGGGGGCCTTGCCATAAATGGCCTTGGCAGCGGCGGCTTTGGCGCGTTCCTTGCGCCATATGATGGCGAGCAGCAGCATTGCAACGACCGTGCCGACACCATGAGCCTGCCACGATGAAAAGATGCCGCCGCCATAGCGACCGGCCTCACCGTTAAAGAAAACTGCGAGGGTGAGTAAGCACCCACTGGCGAACGCAGCGAGCAGGTAGAGCGGGTTGACCCGCTGCGTTGAAAAGGACGTCATGAAGTTCCGACTCAAATGGTTGCTAGGAGACTAGCTGAGCTGTGAGGAACGTACAGCGAGAACGTGAACCACGTCGAAACCAATATCGCCCGCCAGTGGCGAGCGATTTGAGTTGGAGACAACTGCTGGCTTTAGAAACGCATTCCGACACCGCCGCGTAGGCTGGCCGAGACCATGCCTTGGGTGTTGAGGCCGAGTTCTGTGCCGGCGGTAAAACTGTAGGTGCCGGACTGGTATTGGGCATTGGCACCGATGAAGCCGCGCGCGGCATTGGTCGAGTTGCCCGCAAGGCTTAGTGTCGTGCCGAGCACTTGAGCATCGGTCGTGCCGCCATAGGTCAATGTGCCATCGGCACCAATCTTGGCGCTGCCACTCCAGCCACTGCCCGCTTCGCCGAGGTCGATAGTGCCGAGTTCAAGTTCTGCACGGGCATTGAGCAGGTGCGAGAAGCTGGAACCCATGGTGACATTGGCAGAGGAGCCTGATTCCGAATAACCAGCCTGATGAATGCCAGTATAGGTCAAGGTGACGCTCGGAGTTAGGCGAGCGAAGCCGAGATCCTGGTCCATGCCGAGTTTGATCGACGGACTGGCGAACATGCTAACATAGTTGGCATAGGCTGTTTCATACCCTGCTGCGACCGTGTTGTTGACGAAGCGGCGCGCGCTGTCATTGGCGGAAACGCCAAGCGTCGCGTTGATGTCGATGAACACGGACCCAACAGCCAGCGAGGCATAGCCGCCGCCGAGCAGAGACGTGACATCGAGTTCGGACTTGGAAACCGTCTCGACGTGGCCACGACCGAGGCCAACGAAAAGCCCCGCGAGGCTATCATCAGAGAGTTTTACGTCTGAGCCAACCAGTGCACCACCTTGCAAGGACTTGGAGCCGGTCTTGCCCGAAGCTGGGGCAGTGAGTTCGCCATAAGCGCTGGCCCATGCGCCAAAATCGTCGCTAGGGGCAAAATCAGGGAAGTCTGGTGTCGCCGGGGACGGAGCATAGCCCAGAGCCGAGGTGCTGCGCGGCAGGCTTTGACGGCGATCGCCAGTATGGTTGGCGATATTGGATATTACAGTGCTAGCAGTTTGAACAGTCGCGGTGTTGGCCGCTTCGATGGAGGCGGTGGAAACAACGGTGAAGGTTGTGTAGGTGCTCGTCGCGGCATCGCCATTGCGGCGGTGCTCAGTGGCTTCGGTTGTGACAGCGCGGGTATAGGCCTGGCCATGCGTTTCGATCTGATCGTCGCGCAACTCTCCAGTGATCTTGATAACGCCTTCAAGGCCGTTGCCGATTTCGAGAGAGCCCGTTGCAGCCTGCGAGAAGCGAATGCCACCAGAAACCACAGAGCCGGGCAAGAGCGTAAGTTTGCTATTGGCAAAGCCCATTGCGAAAGCGTCGAACTGTTCGCTGATTACGGTGCCGCTGTTGATGATGTGAACATTGGCGGCATTGGTTTGGATGCCATGGCTCTGGACGTAGCCGCCAGAAGAGGTTTGGTACTCTCCACCCTTTGCATGGATGGTCCCGGAGTTGGTGATGACAATATCACTTTGGGTCGTGGGGGAGTAGACATAGATACCGGCGCTGCCGTGGTCCGCTGTCCTAATGTTGCCCGTATTGGTGATGCGTGAACTGGTGCCGTAAAGGCTAATACCGTGGGATTGTGTGCCGTGGGTGATGATGCTGCCACTATTGTCCAACGTCACATTGAGCACATTATTGGCGCTGTTTTCGACCTGGATACCTGTGCCCGCCCAGCTGCCCTTGGTCTCAATCGTTCCGGTGTTGGTGAGTGTGAAATAATCACCAGTGGCGTAGACGCCATAGGAGCAGTCTTCGTAGGAGAAGATGCCGCCGTGATTGACCACTCGCGTGTTAGCTGCCAGCGTTTCCAGCGCGTAGGTGGCGCTTCCGCGATTTTCGATCGTACCGTAGTTCGTGATCACCGTATCCAAGCCGGTGATGGAAATCACGTTGCTTGTGGAGTCCAAGGTGCCACCACTTGCGATAAAGAGCGTGTCCCCGATCCCGGAAAGGCTCTGAGCACCTCCGGTTTGACCTTCACTGATGGTGATATCTCGGGCCTGCGCTGCGGTGATATTGGTAGCAGCAAGTAGGGCGACGATCGCCGGTACAACGGCAATTGGCTTTGACAACATAGTGGCGCGGCAATCTGCAGCTTTTGGCGCTGCTCAACAAATCAGGAGACACGAAGAATATTATGGTTAATTCTATGATATGAAAGGACTTTACACGTCAAGCGTCTGATTTGGTGGATTGCGTTATTGGGCCTCGTAGAACACGCAAAACAGTTTCGATGCGCCCCGCGCAGAGAGATTTTTTGGCTTTTTTCTGATCAGCGGCGACTTGCGGTGACCAGAAAACAGTGCCGAGTGTCAGACCTTGTTGTGCCTAAGGGCACGCGATCTAAGCCAGTTGCGAGAAGCGTTCGTCGAAGGAGTAGCCGGCGCCGCGGACCGTGCGGATGGGGTCGGCTTCCTTGCCACGGTTGATGGCGCGGCGGAGGCGGCCGATATGGACGTCCACAGTGCGTTCGTCGACATAGACGTCATTGCCCCAAACGCCGTCGAGAAGCTGCTCGCGGGTGTAGACGCGGCCCGGATGGGTCATGAGGTATTCGAGCAGGCGATATTCTGTCGGCCCAAGGTGAATGTCTCGGGACCCACGGCTGACGCGGTGAGTGGTGCGGTCTAGCTCAAGCTCACCAACCTTAAGCGCGTTCGTCACAAGGCTTGGGCTCGCCCGGCGCAGCAGCGCTTGAATACGGGCGACGAGTTCGGGGACAGAGAATGGCTTGACGATGTAATCGTCTGCGCCGGTGGTGAGACCGCGTACGCGCTCTTCTTCTTCGCCGCGGGCCGTGAGCATAATAATTGGAACGCGGGCGGTTTCTTCACGCGCACGCAGGCGACGGCAGATTTCGATGCCGGAAACTTCGGGTAACATCCAATCGAGCAAGATCAGGTCAGGGACGCGTTCTGCGATGGCGTGGTGCGCTTCATCGCCGGTTTCCGCTGTGACGACATCAAAGCCTTCAGCCTGCAGATTGTATTGCAGGAGCAGGGAGATGTCGGCTTCGTCTTCGACAACAAGGATCGTCGCGGGCATGGGCGTGCTCCGTCAATCGGCCCGTAGGGACCGTTACTCAATATAGGGGATTTTCGAAGAGTTCGTCACGCCGATTGGGCGACGTGACGAAATTGGCGCTTAGGCTTTGATCTGCTGACGTTGGAGTTCTTGGACGTCGCTGGTGAGCTGCTTACCAGTCGAAAGATAGTAAGCGCGTTCAGCGATATTGGTTGCGTGGTCGCCTACACGTTCAAGGCTCTTGGCGCAGAACAAAAGCTGGGTGCAAGAAGTGATGTTGCGCGGATCTTCCATCATATAGGTGAGGAGTTCGCGGAACAGGGAAGTGTGCATGGCGTCGACATCATCATCACGATTGCAAACGTCAACGGCAGCTTCCGCATCACGATTGGCGTAGGCGTCGAGCGCCTCCTTGAGCTGACCGAGCACGAGAGCGGTCATGTTACGGACGCCGCTGTAGAACGAGGCCTGCAGGTTGATCGTTTCGAGCTTGAGCGAGCGGCGGGCCAATTGCTTGGCCATATCGCCAACGCGCTCAAGATCCGACGCCACGTGGATGGCGGTGATGATCGAACGCAGGTCGGACGCCATTGGCTGACGACGGGCGATCATGGACACGGCCATTTCGTCGATTTTGCGTTGCATGTCGTCAATGCGCTGGTCGGCGATGATGGTCACGTCAGCCAGTTCGCGGTCGAGCTTGAGCAGGGCGCGCGTGCCGTTTTCGACAGCCGTTTCCACCTGACCACCCATTTCGGCGATGGCCTGCGCGAGGGCGAGAAGTTCTTCGTTATACGAGGTAACGATGTGCTCTGTGCCGGTATTGTGTGGCATGGCTGTGCTCTCCCCTTAGATTAACCGATACGGCCCATGATGTAGTCTTGGGTCTGCTTGTGGACAGGGTTGGTGAAGATGTCTTCCGTGTCGCCCTGTTCAATCAGATTACCCAAGTGGAAGAAGGCAGTCTTTTGCGAGACGCGGGCTGCCTGCTGCATCGAGTGGGTGACGATGACGATGGTGTAATTGGTCCGCAGCTCGTCAATGAGCTCTTCGATGATGGCGGTTGCAATCGGGTCGAGGGCCGAGCAGGGCTCGTCCATGAGAATGACTTCTGGGCCAACGGCGATGGCGCGGGCAATGCACAGACGTTGCTGCTGACCGCCGGACAGGCCGGTGCCTGGTTCCTGCAAGCGATCCTTCACTTCGTTCCAGAGACCTGCCTTTTGCAGCGAGGAGGTGACGATAGCGTCGAGATCGGTCTTATTGCGGGCAAGTCCGTGAATGCGTGGGCCGTAGGCGACGTTGTCGTAAATCGACTTCGGAAACGGGTTCGGCTTTTGGAACACCATGCCAACGCGGGCGCGCAGTTCAACCACGTCAAGGTCTGGCGCGTAAATGTCCTGACCGTCGAGTTCGATTTTACCGCCAACCTTGGCGCCTTCAATGGTGTCGTTCATGCGATTGATGCAGCGCAGGAAGGTCGACTTACCGCAGCCCGATGGACCGATGAAAGCGGTGACAGAGCGATCTGGGATGTCAATGGAAATGCCGTGCAAGGCTTGCTTGGCACCATAGTGCACGGTGACATCGCGGGCAGTCAGACGAATGGGATGCGCGATCATTTCAGACAGATCCGTATTTGCGCCGAGGGCAGTGTGGGCTGTCTTGGCCTTGGAGGCAAGGATATCCATTATGTGATCCTTATGCGCGCTTTTCGAGGCGAGATCTGAGGAAGATCGCGATCGCATTGAGGGAGATCATGAAGGCCAGCAGGACCATGATAGCGGCGGAGGTGCGGGCTTCAAAGAAGTTGCGGTTTTCGTTGCCCTGCCAGAGGTAGATCTGAACGGGGAGGGCGGTCGCCTGATCGAGCGGGGTTCCGGGGACCGACGCAACGAAGGCGTTCATGCCGATCAAGAGGAGCGGCGCGGTTTCGCCCAGAGCCTGAGCGACGCCGATGATGGTGGCGGTCAGGATCGAAGGGAAGGTGACGGGAAGCACGTGGTGGAACACCATCTGCGTCTTGGAGGCACCCATGCCGAGCGCCGCCTGGCGCAGGGCCGGGGATACGCCCTTCAATGCTGCGCGGGTGGCAATGATGATGGTCGGGAGTGTCATCAAGGTGAGGACGAGTCCACCAGCCAAGGGCGCAGAGATGGGGAGGCGGAACCAGTTGATGAACACTGCGGCGCCCAGAAGACCGAAGACGATCGAGGGAACAGCCGCGAGGTTGTTGATGTTCACTTCGATCAGGTCGGTAAGGCGCGACTTGGGAGCGAACTCTTCAAGATAGATCGCGCTGCCCACGCCAATTGGCACGGCGAGCACAACCACAATCAGCATCATCCAGAGCGAACCCATGAAGGCACCCAGGAGGCCTGCCGATGCGGGAGCAGAGCGACTATCAACGCTGGAGAGCAGCGACCATGCAAAACCCTGCGTGATGGTGCCGTCTTCTTCGAAAATGTCGATGAGAGCACGCGCCGGGGCCGAGAGCTGTTGCTGACCGTCGCCCAAGCTGCGGTCAATATTGCCCTTGATCCAGTTATCGGCATTGGCCGAAGCGAGAAGCTCCATCTGCACGGTTTGGCCCATCAGGGATGGGTCGGCGACGAGACGCTCACGGACTTCGTGACGGGCGTCGGTCTCGGCAATGGTCAGGAGTTGACGGGTGTCAATCTCATACCCTTCCGGCGCTGCTTTGCGCAGGGAGGCTTCAATGACGTTGTTCCAGTTGAGCATGGCGAGCTTACGCTGCCAGGCCATGTTGGCAGCATGAAACTCAGCATCGGACAGGCCGGCAGTGCGGACAGGGGCTGGCTCGATCTTGATCAGTTCAGGATCGTAGGTGATTTCCAGATGCAGGTTCGACTGCATGAACGCTGGAACGCCCTTACGGAGAACGTCGGTGAACAGAATGGCGACGAACCCAAGAGCGAGTGCAATGGCGACGACGCCAAAGCCACGGAAAAGCTTTTCGGTGCGGTGACGGCGCGCCAGTCCATCGCGGACGCGTTTACGGCGTTCGGCGGCAGTGTCGAGGACAGTGTTGGTCATTCGTACTGCTCCCGGAAGCGACGGACAATGTAGAGGGCGACAATGTTCAGGCAGAGGGTCATGACGAAGAGCGTCAGGCCCAAGGCGAAGGCAACCAGCGATTGCGGGCCGGTGAAGTCGGTGTCGCCGGTCAGCTGATTAACAATCGACACGGTGATGGTGGAGACAGGCTCCAGCGGGTTGCCGCGCAGGATTGGAGCGTTACCGGCAGCGAGAACCACGATCATGGTTTCACCAATGGCGCGGGACACGGCCAAGAGGAATGCGCCGACAATGCCCGGGAGAGCTGCAGGCAGAAGCACATTACGGATGGCTTCGGATTGGGTGGCACCGAGGCCGTAGGCACCGTCACGGAGCGTACGCGGAACCTGATTGAGAATGTCGTCGGACAGGGAGGAGATGAACGGGATGATCATCACGCCCATGACGATGCCGGCAGTCAGAGCGCTGGTGGCGCTGATCGAGATGCCGATGGATGCGCCGAAGTCGCGCAGGAAGGGTCCGACGGTGACGAGGGCGAAGAAGCCATAAACAATGGTTGGAATACCCGCGAGGATTTCGATCACTGGCTTGATGACTGCGCGGACTTTTTTATGGGCGTATTGGTTGAGGTAGATGGCGGTCATCAGACCGATCGGTACCGCAACCAGCATGGCAATGGCTGAAATCATCAGCGTACCACCCAGGAGAGGGAGTAGGCCATAAGACCCGGCATCACCCGCCCCGGTGGAGGAGAACTTTGGCGCCCAGACGGTGCCGAAGAAGAAATCGAGCGGATTGACGAAGGTAAAGAAGCGCAGTGCTTCACTGACCAGCGAGGCAACAATGCCTACGGTGGTGAGGATCGCGACGGCCGAGAAGGCGATCAGAAGCCAGGAAATGGCGCGTTCAACCTCGTTTCGGGCGCGAAGGCGCGGGCTGATGCGGCGGCGGGCAAGGTTTAGGCCTAGGATGCCAAGACCGGCTGCCGACGCCAGCATGATTAGAAATGAGAGAAGCTGGAAACGTCCCAGATTTTCGCCAGCGGCTTGTTCAAACGGCAAAAGCTCGCCAGTGACACCGAAGCCAGAGGCGATATCCTGAATGCGCTTGAGTTGGGCGTTGAGGCCCATTTGGTCGAGCCCCGTGAGAACATCCGTTGGGATCTGCGAGACCGTGAACCAATGGGTGACGCCGGGGGAGAAAAAGGCCCAGATGGCCAGCACTAGAACGGCAGGCACCAGAGTCCAAATCGCGGCGAGGGAGCCGTGATATTGGGAACGAGAATGGACGCGAACGCCGTTTGGCGTTGCGAGAGCGCGGCTCTTGGACCAGCCGAGCTGGTAAGCAAGACCAAGCAGGACGATGAGTAATCCGGCAACGATCGCTGTGTTCACTTTGTGGGGTCCTTACTGGCCCTAAGAGATGCGGGCCGCATCAGATGCGGCCCGCTGTTTGGGAGAATTACTGGCCCAGGAAGGTAGCCAGTACTTCGGCAGTGACTTCTGCCGGCTGCGGGATCAGACCCGCGGATTCGAGAGTGCCACCCTGACCCGACATACCTTCAGAGATGAAGTATTCAGTGAATTCAGCTAGGCCCGGGATCGTGCCGATGTGCTGACCCTTGACGTAGAAGTAGAGTGGACGGGAAACTGGGTATTCGCCGGCAGCAACGGTTTCGAGCGAAGGAACAACGCCATCAATGGTCGCGACCTTGAGGGTGTCCTTGTTCTGGTCGTAGAACGAAAGGCCGAACACGCCGATGGTGTTCTTGTCTGCGGTCAGGCGAGCCAGAGTTTCGGTGTAGTCGCCGGCGATTTCGACAACGACGTCCTGACGGAAGGTGGTGACAGCGGCTTCGGCTTCCTCTTCCGAAAGGCCGTCTGGCAGGCCGACCGCTTCTGCACCTGGCGCGACAACCTTCTCCTGGAAGACTTCGCGCGTGCCGTGGTTCGAGCCAGGGATCGCGAGGGCGATTGGCTGGTTCGGCAGGGATGGGTCGACTTGGTCCCAAGTGGTGTATGGGTTGTCGACAAGGGCACCATCAACAGGAACCTTAGCCGCGATGGCCTTGTAGACGTGTTCTGGCTTCAGGGCGAAATCAGCGCCCGACGCGGCCGATGCGAAAACAATGCCGTCAAAGCCGAACTGGATTTCGCGGATGTCGGTCACGCCAGCGGCGTTGCAAGCTTCGCGCTCGCTGTCACGGATTGGACGCGATGCATTGGCGATGTCGATGGTGTTTTCACCAACGCCTTCGCAGAACTGACGGAAGCCACCACCGGTGCCGCCCGAACCGACCACTGGTGTGTTGAATTCAGGGAAGGTCGCGCCAAACTCTTCAGCGACGATGGAAGAGAATGGGAGAACGGTCGAGGAGCCAGCAATCTGGATGGTGTCGCGAGCCTGAGCGGCGACAGTGCCAAAAGCGGCGAGAGCGACAACAGCGGTGCTAGCGTAGAGTGCGATCTTCATAGGGAATTCCCTCTCGAAATTCGTTTTAGGTCTTGGCCAGCCATCTGTCTGGCCGCCCTGAACGTGGAGGACCATATTGCTGCACGGCGACAGATTTATTGCAGTTCGGTGACAGGTATGTGACGCACTAAGATGCTGGTTTAGAATGACAAAATGAAAGATGATACGCTGTGTGACAGCTTATGTGACGGAGTGTGACACAGAGAATCTGAGACGATTAACGCAGGAGGGGGCGCAGCTCGGACTGAATTTTGCGGATGAGCGGTAAAAAATGCGCGATCATTTTCGAGGTCGGAGCGCGTGCTGTCTGGGCGCCGATGTTGACGGCGGCGACGACTTTTCCGGACGAGTTATAGAGCGGCACGGCGATGGAACAGAGGCCGAGTTCGAGCTCTTGATCAATGACCGCAAAGCCCTGAGCCGCGACGACGGCCAGCTCTGTCAGAATTGAGGGCATATCTGCCTTGGTGCGCTCTGTGTAGGCAATCAACTCGGACCGTTCGAGAATATCGCGCGCTTGGTCTTGGGGCAGGTCGGCCAGTAATATGCGGCCCATGGAGGTGCAATAAGCCGGCAGGCGCGCGCCTTGGGCCAGATTGATGGACATCACTCGGCGCGTCGAGACGCGCGCGACATAAAGAATGTCGGTTCCATCGAGCACTGCTGCAGACGTTGACTCATTGGTATCCCGCGATAGCTCTTCCAAAAATGGCTGGATCAGGCGGGGTAGGGGCGTGGTGGCGAGGTAGGAATGTCCCAGCTTTAGGACGCGTGGCGTGAGCTGGAAGAACTTACCATCATAAGTGGCATAGCCTTGATGCACGAGAGTGAGCAGGCATCGGCGTGCGGTTGCGCGCTCCAGACCAGTTCTCGCGGAAACTTCGGTGATCGACATCCGTGAATGTTCCTCATCGAAACATTCGATAACCGATAGGCCTCTAATCAGGCCGTGAATGATATCGCCATCACGCATGGGAGCTTTGTCGCGTTGTCTCGGAACAAGGTCAAGCGCGGTTCCGTTGATACGCTTGTATTTTGGTGGTTCCACCACCACATAAGGCGCAATTTTCTAGGAGAAAAAATGACGCAAGATCGTGCTTATGCGCAGTATGACATCGAAAAGAAGTCCCCGATCATCGCCTATGTGCTGTGGTTTTTCCTCGGCTATATCGGTGTACACCGCTTTTACCTCGGGCGTGTGGTCAGCGGTTTCATCATGCTGGCGATGTCTGCGCTTTTTGCGCTGCTGACTTTTGTCAGCTTCGGACTGTTCGCATTTTTGTGGTTCATCATGGGCGCGTGGTGGCTCATTGATGCCTTGCTTATTCCCGGCATGATTTCACGCCGGAATAATGAGGTTGCGAACCGCGTTCTTGGACGCCGCTACTAGTTTGTAGGCTGGTTCTCGATCTTGACGTCTTCGGCCTTATTGGCCTCCGTCAGTGCCTTTTCATAGCGATCCCGGAACAAGGACGCACGTGCGAGCAGCATCAGCGTCACCGGGGTCGTGAGTGTCATGAAGACAAAAATCGCGATCTCATGGAAGACAGGACGCTCTTGGATGACGGTAAAATAGATTGCCGAGCCCAAGAGGATCAGTCCGCCACCCATGCTTGTGCCCATCGTGGGGGCATGAATGCGCAGATAAAAATCATTGAGCCGTACCAGGCCAAGGCACCCTGCAAGAGTGAGCAAGGAGCCAATAACCACGCATGCGGAAACGATGATTGCGAGCCAGAGGGGAAGGTCGGGGATCATTCGACCACCTCGCCACGCATGAGGAACTTTGCCAAGGCGACGGTGCCGACAAAGCCCAAAAGTCCGATCAGCATGGCCAGTTCAAAGTAAATTTGGTTCGCCGTGCGAATGCCCAAAGCGATCAGCTGGAGCATGGCGACGACGTATAGAGCGTCGAGCGCCAGGATGCGATCTTGGGCGCGCGGGCCCATGAACATACGATAGAGGGTCGCGAGCATCGCGGCCGCAAGCATGACCTGTGCGCTGGTAATGCTCCACATCAGAATATCGTGGCTCATTGGAATACCTCCAACAGCGGTTTCTCGTAGCGATTGCGGACGGTGTTGATCCATTCATCGGCATCAATCAGATCGAACACGTGGAGCAATACCACATTACGTTCTTTGTCGTATTGCAGCCAAGCACTGCCCGGCGTGGCGGTGACGATGCAGGCCAAGATGGCCAGGGCAAACTCATTGGTGAGTTGGAGTTCCATCTCGATGAACTCGGCCGTGGGCTTTGGTCGTCTCTGAATGAGAATAGTGAACACGGCCAAATTCGACCGGATAATGTCGAGCCCTGCAACAAAGGTCATTTTGACCAAGGGCAAGACCCGTTTGATGCGGACACGATCCGGCAGAACGGGGAGTGCGAAGTGGGGCACGGCAATCGCTATGGCGATGCCCATTATGATGTGGCCGAGCCCGGCAGATTGCTGCAGCGTGAGCCACAACAACAGCAGCATGAGCGAGAGGACAGGATAGGGGAACAGCCTGCTCATTGTGTGTTCCTCATGCTGGTGAAGACAGCGTCGATATAGGCCTGAGGCGAATGCAAGAGGGCGGCCGTGTCGTTGAGGATGTCGAGGATGGGCCCGGCAAACAAGGTCATTAGCACGCAGATGCCAATCAAGCCGATGATGGGCTGAATTTCGGCCACCCGCACCTGGATGCCTTCTTCAGGCATGGAGGTCCAGAAGATGTTGATGCCGTTACGCACCATGGCGATGAGCACCAAGAGCCCTGAAATGATCATTGCCGCAGTGTACCACCAGGTCGCCGCAGTTGGAGCATTGCTTGCGTCGAACGCTGAGGACAGCATGATGAACTTCGACAAGAAGCCAGCAAAAGGCGGCAGGCCCGCCATCAACAGGGCGATAATGGCGAAGCAGCAGCTGATCAGCGCCGTTCCGGCGGGAATGGTGGGGCTAACTTCCTGATCTTCGTCGATCTCTTCATCTTCTTCGTCGCCGTAGAATTCGAGCGAAACGGCGAGAACTTGCGCTTCCGCGGGCAAGCCTTGGTCGATGATGTCTTTGAGGAGGAACAGGGCACCCGCTGCGAGAGTTGCGACGATCACGTAGAACAGCGCGCCAGCTGTGACGCCGGGGTCGTTATAGGCAACGCTGAGCAGCAGCGTGCCTGCAGAAACGATGATCAAGTAGCTGGCGAGGCGATCGAGAGCCTTGGACTGCAGTACGCCCAAGCTGCCATAGGCAATGGTGAGAAGGCCGAGCACGAATAGCGTGTTCTGGCCGAAATCATTGCCTTCGCCAAAGACGAGGGTCCAGAGACGCAAGAGGGCATAGAAGCCGACCTTTGTCATGATCGCAAAGAGGGCTGCGACCGGCGGAACTGCTGCCGAATAGGCGGTCGGGAGCCAGAAGTGCAGGGGCCAGGCGCCAGCCTTGACGAGGAAAGCAACGCCGAGAATAGCAGCGCCTGCTTCAAACAGACCGCGGTTCTCTTCACCCAACTGCGCCGATACGCGAGCGATATCGGCCATGTTTAAGGTGCCGGTGGTGCCATAGATCAAGGCTACGCCGATGAGGAAGAGCGATGAGGCGACCAGATTGACGGCGATATAGTGCAGGGCAGGGCGGACGCGATTGCGACCACCACCATGTAAAACCAGACCATAGGACGCGGCCAGCAGGATTTCGAAGAAGACGAAAAGGTTGAACAAGTCCCCAGTCAGGAACGCGCCATAAAGACCGATGGTCAGGGCGTGGAAGAGTGGGAAGAAGTTCGTGCCATTGCGATACCAATGGGCCGATGCAAACACCAAGGCAGCAAAGGCGAGGACCGCTGTGAGCAGCACCATGATTGCGGCCAGTCGGTCCGCAACCAGCACAATGCCGAACGGTACGGGCCAATTGCCAAGCGGGTAAACGGCCACTGCCGCATCGCCAGCTAGAATGATCGAAGCGACGAGCAGTACTGCAACCAGTACGCTCATTGCGGCGAAAGCGATGTTCAATCCGACGAAACGATCGCTGCGACCATCACCAATCAGCAGATTGGTGATGACGGCGATCATCGGAATGAGGATCGGTAGAATAGCGACGTGAGCGAGATCCATCCTTAGCTCCCCTTTCCGTCGACGTGGTCATTGCCCGACAGGCCACGGGTGGCCAGCATGACGACGAGGAAAAGAGCAGTCATCGCAAAGCCGATGACGATTGCGGTCAGAACCAGCGCTTGCGGAACCGGGTCAGCATATTGAGATGGGTCGATGTTTGCTTTGTCTGTGATGATCGGTGGGGCATCCGTACGCAGGCGGCCCATCGAGAGAATGAATAGGTTCACGCCATAGGAAATGAGCGACAGACCAATGATCACCTGGAAGGTGCGAGGACGCAGGACGAGATAGGTGCCGGACGCGGTGAGAACGCCAATGGCGATGGCAAGGGTCAGTTCCATTGATCAGCTCCCTTGGTTGGCTTACGGCGCGGCGCTGAGGCAGGCTTTGGTCCACGGATGGACTGGTGGGCGAGAGCAATGAGCAAGAGCACAGTTGCGCCGACCACGAGTGTGAACACGCCAATATCGAAAATGAGAGCGCTCGCTAGCGGCACTTTGCCGATGAGCGGTATGTCGAGATAGGCGAAAGCCGTCGTGAGGAACGGATAACCGAGGGCCATAGACGCCAAACCCGTGACCAAGGCTGCCATTAGGCCCCAACCAATCCAGAGGATCGGACGGATACGGAGGCGGCTTTCAACCCAGCGAATGCCATTCGACATGTACTGGAGAATGAAGGCCAGCGACATGATGATGCCGGCAATAAAGCCACCACCTGGTAGATCATGGCCACGCAACAGCATGTAGAGCGCAATGGTTACAATGACCGGGAAGAGCCAGCGCATGATTTGGGCTGGGACGAGCATGAACTCGTTGAGCGCCTTGCGGTCGTCTTCTTCGGTTTCGGCAAAGGTGGCTTGCGCGACCTGCTGTTCAGGGCGAGAGACAGAGTCACTGGCTGGACGGAAGCGGCGCAGCAGGGCGAAGACCGTGAGCGCGACAACGCCGAGAACAGTGATTTCGCCCAAGGTATCAAAACCGCGGAAGTCGACCAGCATCACGTTGACGATATTGGTGCCACCACCCTTGGCGTAGGCGTTCTCGACGAAGTAGCGCGAGATGCCATCGACGGCGGGGCGGGTCATGATGGCATAGGCGGCCAGGCCAACGCCGAGGCCAACTGCGGTGGCAATGGCGAAGTCGCGGTGACGGCGAATGCGAACGGCCCAAGTGGTGTCTTCGGCAACGGGACTGCGTTTTGGCAGCCAACGCAGGCCAAGAAGGATCAGCACGGTCGTGGCAATTTCGGCCAGAAGTTGGGTCAGCGCCAAATCTGGCGCGGAGAACCACGCAAAGGTTAGGCAGGTCGCAAGACCCGCTCCGCCCATGAGAATGAGCGCGGCAAGGCGATGGAATTTGGCTTGCTGTGCTGCGGCCAGAGCACTGAAACCGCCCAAGAGCCAGACAATGGCCAAAATCGGATCGAAGCTCTCCGGCAGCGGCAGATTGCCCATGCGTGCCCAACCGGCGCCAAAGCCCGCGAAGAGGGAGGCGAGCACCACGATAAGCAGCTGTGTTTGCAGACGGGTGGTGCCGAGCTTTTGGACGGTGTTCTTGGCCCAACGATTGGTCGCCGTCAGCAGGAGACGCTCAAAAATACGCTGGCCGATGATGCCGCGGAACAGTGGCGCCTGATCGGTGTCGCGCAGCTGGCGGTTGTAAAGCATGTAGATGAGCACGCCGCCCGCGAGGGCAATCAAGCTCATGATCAGTGGCAGGTTGAAGCCGTGCCAGATCGACAGGCTGTAGTAAGGCACATCTTGGCCAAGTACTGAGGCTACAGCGGCAGCGAGGTAAGGTCCGATAGTCAAGCCGGGCACAATGCCG
This sequence comes from Devosia sp. MC521, assembly GCF_014127105.1. Taxonomy (NCBI): domain Bacteria; kingdom Pseudomonadati; phylum Pseudomonadota; class Alphaproteobacteria; order Hyphomicrobiales; family Devosiaceae; genus Devosia; species Devosia sp. MC521. The sequence continues at coordinate 2,554,934 of NZ_CP059902.1, read as the reverse complement.
ACGGCGAGACAGATGATAACCAAGAGCTCGATCGGGCGACGCATAAGCGCTGGGGGCTCGTGCGGGGTCTTTTCGAGCTCGGTGCTTTCCGGGCCGAAGAAGACGCCGTGGACGAATTTCAGCGAGTAGGCGACCGAGAAGGCGCCCGCAATCGTTGCGATGAGTGGCAGCGAGATGTTGACGAAGGGGTTCTCGTTGAACTCTGCGGTTTCGGTGAAGAACATTTCCTTGGAGAGGAAACCGTTCAACAGCGGAACGCCGGCCATGGCCGCGCAGGCAATGATCGAGAACAGCGCGGTAAATGGCATGGCCTTGCGCAGGCCCGACAGTTTGCGGATGTCTCGGGTGCCGGTTTCGTGGTCGATGATGCCCACCGCCATGAACAGCGACGCCTTAAAGGTCGCATGGTTGGCAATGTGGAAGATCGCAGCGACCGCAGCGAGCGGTGTGCCCATGCCGAGAAGTGTGGTGATCAGGCCCAGATGGCTGATGGTCGAATAGGCCAAAAGGCCCTTCAGATCGCGCTGGTAGAGCGCGACGTAAGAGCCGAGCAGAAGCGTTGCGAGGCCGGAATAGGTAACAATCCAGAACCAGAGGTCAGATTGCGACAGAACCGGCCAGAAGCGGGCGAGCATGAATACGCCCGCCTTCACCATGGTTGCGGAGTGCAGATAGGCCGACACAGGGGTCGGCGCGGTCATCGCGTTCGGCAGCCAGAAGTGGAAGGGGAACTGCGCGCTTTTGGTGAAAGCGCCGAGCAGGAAGAGGATCAGCGTGACCGGATAGAGCTCGTGCGAAACGATCAGATCGCCAGAGGCGAGAATGTCGTTGAGCTCGTAGCTACCAACAATGTGACCGATCAGCAGCAGCGCCACAAACAGGGCGAGTCCACCCGTGCCGGTAATAATGAGCGCCATGCGCGCGCCGTCGCGGGCGTCACCACGGTGATACCAATAGCCAATCAGCAGGAACGAGACCAAGCTGGTCATTTCCCAGAAAATGGCGAGTTGGATCACATTACCGGATAGCACCACGCCGAGCATGGCGCCCATGAAGGCGAGCAGAAGGGCGTAAAAACGCGGAACGGGATCGCGCGGCGACATGTAGTAGCGCGCGTAAAGAACAACCAGAACGCCGATAAAGGTGATCAGAATGCTGAAGAGCCAAGCAAGGCCATCCATGCGGAACGTGAGGTTGAGTCCTGCCGAAGGCATCCACTCGATCGTGTGTTGAACAGCCCCACCAGTTGCGATTTGTGGGAAAAAGCTGATCGTTGCCGCAAGACCCGCAGCGCAAACAGCACCGGCCACCCAGGCAACGGCATTTCGAGCAGCAGCAGGAAAGTTCAGCACCAGTGCACTGGCGATGAAGGGCACGACACACAAGAAAGCGATAGTTATGCCGGGCATCGGTTCACGCGGTTGGTCTCCAGTGTAAGGGGGCCGCTAACCTATGAGTAGAATCTTTTACCCTTGGCAGCGCTGTGCAGCCCTATTTGGCAGCAATTTGGGGCGCTATTGCAATAGCGTAGCTGGTCAATTTGATTAATTTTGTGAACAATTTTCGACAGGCAGCCCGCGAACAGTGGGCGAGTCTTATGCGCGCAGTAAAGCGTCGGCGGTTGGTCCGGCTATTCTGGGCTGAAGTTCCGCCGGAAGCTCATTTAATGGACACGGTGAGCTTATCAGGAACCCTTGGACTTCTGGGCAAAGAAGCTCAGCTAGGCAGGCAAGTTGCTCTTCAGTTTCGACCCCTTCAGCCGTGCTGGTAATGTTCATCTTCTTGGTGATTTGTGTGACCATCTCAACAACGGCGCGAGCACGGGTTGAGTGTGAAAGTTCGCGGATGAAGGATTGGTCGATCTTTACCTTGTCAAATTCAAAGCGCAGCAGGCTCTGAAGTGATGAGTAGCCCGTGCCAAAATCGTCAATTGAAAATTTAACGCCCAAGTCTTTGAAGTGTTTCAATGTCGATAGTGTTGTGTCTGACGCAGATAGAAATGCTGTTTCGGTGATTTCTAAAATAAGGCGCGACGGTGGTAGTCCAGTTTGCTCGAGGGTGGACGATATTCTGGAAGCGAGCGTAGGGTCGCGGAACTGGACAGGGGATATATTAACAGACACGCTGGTGTCTTCCTCCCAAGTCGCCGCTTGGGCGCATGCTTGATTGAGCACCCAGTCGCCAATGCTGAAGATGGTCTGGTTCGCTTCGGCGAGCGCAATAAAGGTCTCGGGGGGAATGGGGCCAAACTCCGGATGCGTCCAGCGCGCCAAGGTTTCGTAGCTGATAGGTCTGCCCGAAATGGTGCAGACGATGGGTTGGAAGACCAGCGACATCTCATTGCGTTCAAGGGCGACCGCTAGGTCGGTCTCTAGTCGTGCGTGTCGGACCCGAGTTTCGTCCAACTGCGGAAGATAGAAGCTGATTTGACCGCGTCCGTCAGCTTTGGCTTGGTATAGCGCCACATCGGCGCGTCGGATCAATTCCTCGGACGAAATCGGAGATCGCTAGACCAAGTCGCTATGCCAATGCTGACGCCAACACGTAAAGAGTTCGTCCCGATAAGGTAGGGGCGGGAGAGCTGGTCAATCAGCCATACACTAAAGCCCTGGTGGTCTTTGGCCTTGCCTAATGTGCTCATCACCGCGAACTCGTCGCCGCCAAACCGCGCGGGGAAGTACCCGTCTGGAAGGGCGGCGAGCATGCGGGCGGCGACAGCGCGCAATAGGTCATCACCAACTTGGTGACCGAGCGTGTCGTTGATGTCTTTGAATTTGTCGAGGTCGAGGAAGAAGAAGGCCATATGGCTGTCCTTCTCATCCTTCTGGCCCAACACATGCTCGAGGCGCTGGCGGAAGTGCGCGCGATTGGGCAGACCGGTCAATGAGTCATGCAGTGCCATATGGGTGATCCGCGCCTCGGCTGCGCGGACGCCAGAGATATCCTCAAAGGTTGCGAGCCATCCCCCATTTGCCATCGGCGTTTGGTTGACGGCATAGCTGTGTTTGTTGGGCAGATCGGTAATAACGAGCTGGGGGCGGCGCTTGATGACGGAGGGGGCAATAGCGTCATACAGATATTGAAAGGTGCGGTTGCCTTTCTTGCGCAGGGCGTTGATGGAAAGCCCTTCTAATTCGCTCTCGTCAATGCACGTTAAAGCGCTGAAACGGCTGTTGTAGACGGCGAGTTTTCGGTGCTTATCAAACATGCAGAGCGCGTGGCTCATATTGTTGAGTGCGGCGTCAAACCGTTCGTTCTGGACGGTCACGGACTGCATTGTGCGTGTGAGTTCGGCCGTCAGGTCGCGGAGTTTGACTTGTGTTCGATCAAGTAGCCGTAGCTTGAGTGTGAGGACGCCGACGAGGAGCGCGCCGCACCCGATGAGAATGGCTTTGAGGATTTCTGAGAAGCTTGCGATATCCTGCAATTCACGCTTGTCACCGGCATAGAGCTGAGCGGAATAGCTGGACGCTTGCGCCGCAAAACTCGCCATTTTGCTGTCTAGTCGATTGAGCGCGCGAAGGCTGGTGTGGACCAGCGCCATGTTTGGGGTGTCGCCAGAGTTTAGGGCGATATCGGCGATGTCGAGCGCTTTTTTGACCTCCGTCATGGTCTCGCCATAGCCCGGATTTGTGTGCATGAAGTTCACGACGAGGCGCTCTTCCCCGACATGATCGGTGCTGCGCTCGAACTGCTGCAAGCGGCCAATAATGATATCGAGACGGAGCCGCACATCGTCTATCGACAGCTGGCTTCCGGGCAGAGAGTACATCGCCAAGGTTTGCTCGAACCGCAGAAATTCGTTCACGGTCTGGGCGACTGCAAAGGCTACTTCATAGGGTGAGAACGTGTCGTGTGCATGCTGACGTTCAGCCTCAATTGAGCTGACGTAGTAGGTCGCTGCGGCAAACAGGACTACTGTGCCAACGAGAAGCCAATTGAGCAGTCTAATAATGCCGAGCTGGTTGGCCTCATTCGATGACAAGTTTTGCAACCTGCCAAGCTGACCGTGAATAATAGTGGTGCGTGCGTAGCTCTGGCTTGAAGTCGTACGCGTAGATTATGAACAGCGGGCCTTTGTCGCGAACGCTCATAAACTCACCATCCCGCTTGAGGGCTAGGATCGGCTTGTTGGCCTTGATGTCGTCGAACGGAATCTCGGTCATGTAATCATTGAGTGCGATGGCGGTGATCTTGGTGGCGCCCGCATTCAGCTCGCCGATTAGCTCTTCGAGGGGTATGCCCTCAAAAACGGAGGTGCCATCGAACCACGGCGTACTTGTGGTGATCGATGCAGTCATCATCGCTTCTAAGCTGGCCTGATCATAAGTGATCTCGTCCGCCTCAGACGTTGCGCCGCTGTGCCCTGATATCGTGAGAATTGGGCGGGTGTTTTCGGCAGCAAAGTTTGGGGTGATGAACAATAGTGTTGCTATTAAAGCTTGGCAGGAGGTTCGTAATACTGTTTTTGCATGGCATTAACCAGTTGCTGTTGCTTGTAGTATGTCTCTATCTTCCTAACTCGAGATTAAATATGGCGGGGTAATGCGTTGTCTGTGCTTGAGATTCTATTGGTGGATTAGTTTGTTTTAATTGTCGGAATTTGTATCAGCTAGAGCGGTTTAAGGCTCTGGCTTCCGCCTAAAACGAAAACGCCCGGACAGTCTGGGACCATCCGGGCGGTAAGGTTCAGCGATCTACGGCTTTTCAGCTCTGAAAGAACGGCTGAGTGCCATGCGCTTCAATGGCGGTCGAGATGCGGCTCAGTGCAGTCACATAGGCGGCCGTACGGACGCTGATGTTCTTGTCCTTTGCCACCTGCCAGATAGCAGCGCCTTCGCGTTCCATGATGACGCGCAGGCGTTCATGGATTTCGTCGAGTGGCCAGTAGAAGCCCTGACGGTTCTGAACCCACTCGAAGTAGGAAACAGTCACGCCGCCAGCGTTCGCCAGAATATCTGGGAGGACAATGACGCCCTTCTTGTTGAGGATCGCATCTGCCTGCGCGGTGACAGGGCCGTTTGCGAGTTCAACAACGAGCTTGGCCTTGACCTGATCGGCATTGTCGATGGTGATCATGTCTTCCATCGCCGATGGAACAAGCACGTCACAGTCAACACCGACGACGTCGTCGATTGCCGTTGCCTGGCCGTCGGCGACCAAGGAAGCGACCGACTTGCCGTTCTTCTTGGCTTCGAACAGCTTTTCGATGTCGAGGCCGTTGGCGTTGTAAACGGTGCCACCGGTGTCCGAGACAGCAACGATGATGTGGCCATCGGACGCCATAAGGCGAGCCATGTGCTGGCCGGCGTTACCAAAGCCCTGGATCGCTACGCGCAACTTGTCGGCGAGACCTAGGTCGTTGGCGAGGCGACGGACGAGATAGAAGCCGCCTCGTGCAGTCGCGTCGTCACGGCCCAGCGAACCGCCGAGAGCGATTGGCTTACCGGTGATAACGGCTGGAGTAACGGCGTCGACGATCTGGTTATATTCGTCAGCCATCCAACCCATGATCATGGAGTTGGTGTAAACGTCTGGAGCCGGAATGTCGCGATCTGGACCGATGACGCGGGAGAAAGCCTGCATGTAAGCGCGGGAGAGGCGCTCTAGCTCAGACTTGGAAAGGTCGCGTGGGTTCACCTGAACCGCACCCTTACCACCGCCGTAAGGCAGGTTCATAACCGCGCACTTGAAGGTCATCCAAAACGCCAAGGTTTCGGTTTCGTCTTCAGTGGAGTGCGGGTGGAAACGAATGCCGCCTTTGGTTGGGCCACGGGTGTCATCGTAGCGGCAACGCCAGGACAGGAAAGACTTACGCGAACCATCATCCATACGGATCATGAGGCGCATCTTATGCGTTTCACGCGGGAATTTCAGCTTTTCAAGCACGTCGGCGTCGACATCGATATGCGACGCAGCCTCATCGAGACGAACAAGGGCGCGGGACAGTAGTGTATCCGTCATGTTCTTAGCTTCCTCCTAGAACACTGCAGGTAAATGGAGTGTCACAACCCCGAAAGTCCAACTCGCAATGGACTTTGAAACGAAACCCTCGGCGGCGAAGGCGGCAGGCTGAGCACCGTGCGTCTCGCGCTTAGGGCGTCGCTGGGTTTGCGACGGATCAAGACATAGAAATTCAGCTATGGCTTGGTGATGAAGGATCATGATGGACAATTCGGTGGTCGCCGTGCCGGGGCTGTGTTCGACGTGCTTTGTGAGACCGTGTTGTGGAGGGAAATACTAACCTGACCCGCGCGCCGTGCTATTCAGCGCGGCCGCGGGCTGTAATCCTTCGACGGGGATACCCCGCAAAGGCTCCACAATGATCTCTGCCATATGAGCCAACATGGCGCGAACATGTCTAAAGTATGAGACGCTGTCAACGATCAACGTACCGGCGGGTACGGAGAATTCTTAATACTATCGAGGGGTTAGGATGGCTTCACGCCGAAGAATTGAAATGACAGAAGTACTTACCTATCTTTGTTCAAGTGCAGGGGGCGACGATGGGTCGCTAAGAATATTTTTGGATTGAGGTCTGAAGCGCGGCTCCTTGCCCGACTTTGGCCGATTTGACTCCAGACTCAGGGACAATCCTTCCCTCACGTGATTGCACAGCGCTTGCGTGTCGCGCCCGAGAATGGCAACGAAAGCGACATGACAAAGATTGGTTTTCTCGGCGCGATGAATCGCGATTTGGTGGCAAAACTTTCCGGCGCGGATTTGATAAAACAAATCGGCGTTGAGGCCGTGCCATTGGTCGAGACTGCGGTCAGCGATGAGGCGGCCAACAGTGGTGCTGAAGCGTTGGCGCGGCTTGGCGCAAAAACCTTTTTGGGCGGATCTGCATTTAATGTTGCCGGCGTCGTCGGTCTGCTGAACGAAACAAACCGAAAAATCGACGGGCAATTTATCGGGATCGCTGGCGCGATTGATGGCGGTTGGCCGCATGTCGAAACCTTGGCCGCACTCGGGATTGCTCCGCGCCAGATCGCAATGCTCGAGCTGCCCCCGGCCACATGTCTCGCCATGGTTGAGCCGGGCGGACGCACGTTGCTGACGGCATTGGGCGCCAATGCGAAGGTGCGCGAATATCTGACTGCGGAGCGCGCGCGCATCGTGTCTGCCGTCGCCGAGTGTGACGTGGTGCATATCACCTCGTTTCTCGATGCCGAGGTTCCTGCGTTGCTGGCGGGCATTGTGGCCGATGCCAAGGCGGTCAATCCGGAGCTGAAGCTCTCGCTTGATCCGGGCGCTGCTTGGGTGTTCCCGGGCGGGGATGGCTTTGCGCAGATCCTCAAACAGACCGACATTTTGCACCTCAATCATGAAGAGCTTGAGCATCTCATGAAATCAAGCGCCGGGGATATTCGCGGCGTCGGTGTGCGATTGGCGCAGTCTGGCTGGATGATTGTATCCCGGCACCACGAATGGGTAGGTGTCTACCAAGGGCAGGGGGGCGAGGTTTCAGCCCAGTACGAATTGCCGAAGACGAACGATGTTGTCAGCGTCGTTGATGCAAATGGGGCGGGTGACACTTTCTGCGGGGCGTTCTTGTGGGCTTGGCTCACGGGAAGTGCTGCCATCGATGCCGCACGGTTCGGCTTTGTGTGTGCGCGCGCTAAAGTCAGTGTGTCGGGGCCGCTAACACCGGACACTCTACCGCAAGAGGCCTTCGCGTTCGAACTCGGCCCAACCCGCTAGTTTTGCTGCTTTCGTGTCCTTCAGGGTCTCGGAAGGTTTGGCTTTCTCTTCACGCGCGAGGCGGCGTTTCCAAGCGGCCTGTCGACGGTTTTCGGCTGCGGTGAGCTTATCCTGTTCGCGCCATTCACTCATTTTATCGTCGTTGAGCATGTCTTCGACGACCTTAGGCTCAAACACGTGAAAGGTGATTTTGCGGGCACGGCCGTGGAGCTTGACGGTACGGGTTCCTGCGCTTGGGAGCCGGCCATCTTTGAGCCAGCGATGGCGTTCGCTGGTGGTGATCGTGAGAATGTCCTGAATTTCGCGTGGAATTATAGCGAGTTTCTCGATGCCCACGAGATTGCGCTCAATCGTTTCTGAGGCGCGAGCGAACTCTTGTTCGTGGCCTTCCGGCATTCCCAAAATGAGAGTGCCGGGTCGTACATCCAGAAATTTGCGGAGCATTGTGGGCAGTTTGGCGCGCATCTCCAGCATGATGCCTTTGGTGCGTACGGCAGAACCCAGTGTCGCCGCTGTTGGCAGTGACCACTCCGCGATATGGACTGCTGGTTCAGGAGATTTTCGTTTGCTGGCCATGTGGCATAGATAGGCTTTTGCGCACCTAAAACAACAGTGCCGCAGTGCGCAGATTTGTGAAGGTAGGCCTATCGCGAGCGCCAGAGCTCACGAAAGCGTTTTAATGGCTTTTGATTATCAGCTTGCCAGTCGGGATTACCCCAAGAGGCCTTCGGGGAGGGTGCCCGCGCTGAACAGTACTTTAGGCTCGTCGTATGTGTCCGCTTCCACGTCGACATCGGCGGAGTAGGCCCAGACCCCAGCGCGCGTTAGAGCGATCCGTTCGGCGGCGGCAATGGCCGCCTCGGCAGTCTTCTTTGCCTGGGGCACATCAGGTTCCAGCTTGCGGCCTTTAGCGCGGAAGCCCTGAACGTAATAGAGTGTTGGCATATTGGTCCTCGTGGTTGGCTAAGGCCTTACCACGTGTCGGCAGAGATTCCGCGCAGCATTTTCTCGGCGTCAAAAACCGCGAAGCTGGGCAAGAATAGAGCGCGTGAGGTGAGGAGATTTGGTGGGCCCACCAGGACTCGAACCTGGAACCAGACCGTTATGAGCGGTCGGCTCTAACCATTGAGCTATAGGCCCCCATGTGCGTCGCACGGGGATTTTCCTAGTTTGTGTCGGCCTGCGCGGTCAAGGGTGATTGTAGACTTGGCGCGAACTTGTGGGAATAAGTTGGGCAGCAAAGCACGGCCGCCAAAGAGTTTAGTGCTGTAGGACCACAAGTGTTGCTGCGCCCGCCAGCATGGCACCAGCGGTTTTATTGAGACGGCGCAAGGCTTTTTCGCTGCGGAACATGTCGCGTGCAGCTGATGCCAAGGCAGCATAGGCACTGCACACGAGGAGCAGGCAGACGATAACCAGAACGGTCAACTCTACGATGGCGAGGGCGTTGATCTGGCCGAGAGGGACCACTGTGGGCAGAATTGCGAGGTAGAAAATAATGGTTTTGGGATTGCCCATGGTGAGCGAGAAGCCGGCCAAAAAGGTCTTCATGGCGTCTTCTTTTTTCGGACGCATCTGTTCGGAGCCAGGCTTGGCTGTCCAGAATTGATAAGCGATATAAAGCAGATAGGCCGCGCCAACCCAGCGGATGATGACAAAGATGGGCGCGAAATAGGTGGCGAGCGCGGCGAGGCCAAAGATGGCGAAGAAGAAATAGACGAGGTCACCGGCGAGGATGCCTAGGGTCATCGGGATGGCATTTTTGAATCCGCCACCGAGCGCTCTGGCGACCACTGCTGCGATGCCCGGCCCCGGAATAATCAGGGCAATCAAATAGGCAATGGTGAAAGCAAAAAGCGTAAACAGATCCATGGCGGTCATCCAATTATCCAAACATCTCTAGCGCTAGACTTTGGCCTTGCCTAGGGGGAGTTGACGTTTGGCTTGAAGGGGTTATGGTCAGAACGTCGCAACTGGACCGGTAGGTGCCCAATGGAATTTGTCCCGCAAACACGAGTTTTCCCGTTTGCTTTTGAGGACTGTTCCAACCATGCCTTCCGCTATTACCATCTCTCAGCTGAGCTATTCTGCGCCTGACGGCCGCCAGCTTTTCAATAAAATCGACCTCAGTTTCAACGCCGGCAGGACTGGCATCGTTGGGCGTAATGGTGGCGGGAAGTCCACACTTTTGGGCCTCACGATGGGCACGCTTGTGGCATCCAGTGGCACTGTTGCCGTGCACGGCCGGGTTGCCATGTTGCGGCAGGATGTCGGCGCGTCCGATGGTGAAACCATCATGGATTTATTTGATGTCCGCGCACCGTGGCTGGCGATGCAGAGAGCCATTGCGGGCGATGCTGCGCTTGAGGACTTCGACACGATAGACTGGACGCTTGAAGCCAGGATTGAGGAAGCGTTGAGCAGCTTTGGTCTCGTGGCTACGGCTGAAACTGTGCTGGCCGAGTTGTCGGGAGGGCAACGCGTCAGGGCGGCTTTGGCTGCACTCGAGTTTGCGCAGCCCGACATCATTCTCCTCGATGAGCCGACTAACAATCTGGACCGCGAGGGACGGGCGGCTGTGTTGCATCTGCTTAAGCGCTGGCGCGGCACGGCCATTGTGGTGAGCCACGACCGCGAATTGCTCGAGGAGATGGACACGATCGTTGAGCTGACGGGACTGGGCGCCCGCAGTTACGGCGGCAATTACAGTTTTTATCGGGAGCGGAAGGCGCTGGAGCTGGCGGCGGCGCAGCATGATCTGGATGTGGCGCAGCAGCAGAAAAACGATGCCGCGCGGTCGGCACAGCAGGCTAAGGAGCGGCAAGATCGGCGCAATGCCAGTGGGCGCAAGAGTGCTGCACGGGGCGGCGCACCCAAGATCCTTCTTGGCGGGCTCAAGCGGCAGGCGGAAGGTACGTCCGGTTCTATCGATAAGCTTGGTCAGCGGCTGGCTGCGGCGGCCGATGACGCCATTAGGGCTGCTCGCGAGCAGATCGAAGTATTGACGCCGTTTGCGGTCAAACTGGCGCCGACCGGTCTGCATGCGGGCAAGGTTGTGTTGCGCGCAAGTGGATCGACGGGGGGCTATGTTCCCGATGCGCCGGTGATCCGTGGCATTGATTTTGAGATCATGGGGCCGGAACGGGTGGCGCTCGTTGGTCGCAACGGGGCGGGGAAGTCGACGGCACTGAAATTGTTGACCGGGGCGCTGCCTTCAACAGCTGGGCGGGTGGAGGCTTTTGGGGCTGTGGCTATGCTCGACCAACATGTTGGTCTGCTCAATCGGGACGAGACGGTGCTGGAGAATTTTCAAAGGCTCAACCCGGACAGTACGATCAATGATGGTCGAGCAGTGTTGGCCGCGTTCAAGTTCCGCAATGATGCTGCGCTGCAAACCGTGGGGACGCTCAGTGGCGGTGAGCTTTTGCGGGCGGGACTGGCCTGTGTGCTCGGAGGGGTAGCAACGCCGATGCTACTGGTGCTGGATGAGCCGACGAACCATCTCGATATTGAAGCGATAGAGGTGGTGGAGGCGGGGCTGCGCGCGTTTGACGGGGCACTGTTGGTGGTGAGCCATGACACGGCGTTTTTGGAGAATATTGGGGTGACCCGGTGGGTGGAGATTGGTGGGTAGAGGGTGGGAGGTTTTTACCCGCACGCTCGGTCCCCCCATTCAAGCGGAATGGAGGCGACGGGGGTTTGCTCGGCATAAAAAAAGACCCCGATAGAGTGAACTATCGGGGTCTTCATCATGAATGCGAGGCCGATTAGGGCAGGCGGGATAGGCGTTCGGTGAGGAGCGCGTAGAAGCCTTCGGCATTGCCCGAGCGCAGGTAGAGCGCGTTGCGGGGCTTGTCGGTGACGTGCCAATAGTCGGCGACGGTCATGCCGACGGTTAGCTCGGATGCTGTTTCGATCGAGACGTTGCAGACGCGACCTTCGAACAGCTCTGGCTTCAAGAGGTAGGCGATGACGGTTGGGTCGTGTAGCGGAGCGCCTTCCCAGCCGTATTTCTTGAGATCGAACTGTTCTGAGAACGTCAGCATGGCGTGAACGGCTGCACCCGACTTATTGCCCAGCGCCTTAATGGCGTTGAGGCGGGCAGGGGTGGCCTGGATCATGTGCGTGACGTCGAGCGGCTGGATGGTGATCTTGGCACCGCACTTCATCACCAGATCTGCGGCTTCCGGGTCAACATAGATGTTGAACTCGGCGGCAGGGGTGATGTTGCCCACTTCAAAGTAAGCGCCGCCCATCAGGACGATTTCCTGAATGCGCTCAGCGATGGCTGGCTCTTTGACCAGCGCCATGCCGATGTTGGTCAGTGGGCCAAGCGTTGCCAAGGTGATGGTCTTTGGCGGGTTGTTCATGATGGTGTCGATGATGAAATCGACGCCGTGCTGCTCCTGCAGCGGAATGGTCGGATCGGGCAGAACCGGGCCGTTCATGCCGGTGTCGCCGTGAACATGTTCGGCAGTGACGAGGGTGCGGCGCATCGGGCGCGAGCAACCAGCGTAGACTGGGACGTCGGTGCGGCCGGAGAGTTCAACGACTTTGCGCGCGTTGATGGCGTTCTGCTTGAGACCGATGTTACCGGCAACAGCGACAATACCCAGAACGTCGAGTTCCTCTGGGGATGCCAGCGCCAACAGAATGGCAACGGCATCGTCTTGGCCGGGATCGGTGTCGATAATAATCTTACGGGACATAGATGGCTTCTCTGAACAAACCGCAGTTTGAGGTCACTTTATCGGATCGCATTGGCGGGGTCGACACACCTCAGAGGGGCGAAGACGGCTTTGACTAAGGTGTTTGCTTAGCGAGAAAAAGCTGTCGAGAGCGCGTGTAATTTCCTCCCGATTTCTGTGGTCCAATGGCGTTCGCGACTGTATTTGGCCGCTTTTTGAGCGGTGACGGCTGCACTAGAGAGGCAGAGTTTGCGACCTCTTTTTAGATTGAGGAACGAGAATGGCAGGTGAACTGGCCGGTCACGCAGGCGATGCGGCGAATCATGGGATTGATCTGATCCCAATCGTTGCTCTGTTGGCAGCTGCCGCGATTGCTGTGCCGATCTTCAAGCGATTAGGGCTTGGATCGGTATTGGGGTATCTGGCGGCAGGTCTATTGCTCGGGCCATCGGGCATTGCTCTGATTGCTGATCCAAGTTCGGTCTTGGCCGCCTCGGAACTCGGGGTGGTGCTCTTCCTGTTCATTATTGGCCTTGAGATGGAGCCGTCCAAGCTCTGGGCATTGCGCAAGCAGATTTTTGGGCTCGGCGTGATCCAAGTCGGGTTGTGCGGCGCGCTGCTTACGGGCGTTGGTATTTTGCTCGGCTTTGCGCCCGTCGTGGCCTTTGTGTTCGGCATGGGCTTCGTTCTGACCTCGACTGCGATTGTCATGCAGATTTTGGGGGAGCGAGGCGAACTCAACAGTCCGAGCGGCCAGAAGATGGTTTCCGTTCTGCTGCTCGAGGATCTGGCGATTGTGCCGCTTCTTGGCGTTGTCGCTTTGTTGGCACCACACGAAGAGATCTCGCTGACGACGCGACTGATTTCGGTTGGCGTGGCGGTTGGCGCGATTGTGCTGCTGATTTTCCTTGGTCGTCGCATCATGAACCCGTTCTTCGGCATCCTCTCGCGCGCTAAAGTGCGTGAAGTCATGACGGCTGGGGCGCTGCTTGTGGTGCTCGGCGCGGGGCTTTTGTTCCAACTGAGCGGCTTGTCCATGGCCATGGGCGCGTTCATGGCGGGCGTGTTGCTTTCAACCTCAACCTTTAGGCATCAGCTTGAAGCAGACGTGGAGCCTTTCCGTGGTCTGCTGCTTGGCCTCTTTTTCCTTGCGGTTGGGATGTCGCTCGATCTTGGGATCGTGGGTGAGAACTGGCAGATCATCGCGCTGAGCGTCGTGGCCTATATGCTGGTCAAAGCCGTGGCGATCTATGTCATCGCGCGTGTTTTGAAGTCGGATCATGCCGAAGCGCTAGAGCGCGCGGTGCTGATGGGGCAGGGCGGTGAATTCGCCTTCGTGCTCTATACGACAGCGGTAACGGCAGGGATTATTGACGGTCCGACGAATGCCATTTTCACCGCGACCGTAATCGTCTCGATGGTGCTCACGCCATTTGCCATCATTGCTATGCAGAAGCTGATGCCCAAGCGCGTGCAGCCGCTCGATGGTGTCGAGTTGGCGGATGGCCTTAACGGCAGCGTTCTGATGATCGGTTTTGGTCGATTTGGACAGATCGCCAGTCAATCGCTGCTGGGCAAGGGGCACAAAGTGTCCATCATCGATAATGATGTCGAGATGATCCAGGCGGCGCAGCCGTTTGGCTTTAAGATCTATTACGGTGACGGAACGCGTCTTGATGTGCTGCATGCGGCAGGGGCGGGTAATGCCGATCTTGTGCTGGTGTGCGTCAACAAGAAGGGCGATGCGACCAAGATTGCGCAGCTTTTGCGTCATGAATTCCCGCTGGTGAAGGTCATGGTGCGCTCCTACGACCGTGGCCATGCGATCGAGTTGCGCGAGATTGGCGTCGACTTCGAGCTGCGTGAGACGTTTGAATCGGCATTGCAATTCGGCGCTCATGCGATCCGCGTGATGGGTGCGGACGAGATCGAAATCGAAGAGATGATCGAGGGCGTGCGGGTCCGCGACCGTGCTCGATTTGAGGCTCAGGTGTTGGGCGGCGTGACGGCGGGAACGGGCTTGCTGTTGTCGAATGCCGAAGATCAGGCACGAGAAAGCGGAATAGCACCAACAGTTAAGCTGGTCGCTGCAGAGGAGAAAGAAGAGAGGGCCAACTAGCCCTCTCTAGGCAGGCGTTATTAGGGCTTTTCGTGTTGAAAAATAAGTGCAACAGTCAGTGCAGTTCTGAGGGGAACATCGCAATGAATATTGGACTGCGTCATGCCGCAAAAGCCTATTGTTTACGATGCCCCTACGCCGGAGCCACGTGCCACTACTGTTGAAGCGATACAGGCGGAAATCCTTGAGAGGCTGATTTACTCAGTCGGTAAGGACCCGATTGTTGCTCGTCCACATGACTGGTTGCGCGCTACTATCTTGGCGGTGCGCGACCGCGTTATGGATCGTTGGATGGAGAGCTCACGCGAGACGTGGCGGACCTCCAATAAGCGCGTCTATTATCTCAGCCTAGAGTTCCTCATTGGTCGCCTGATGCGCGACGCGATGAGCAATGTGGGGCTGATGGAGCCTGTGCAAGAGGCGCTTAAGAACCTCAATGTTGACCTCGGCGAGTTGATCAATCTCGAACCTGACGCCGCGCTGGGCAATGGTGGTCTCGGTCGTCTTGCGGCGTGTTTTCTGGAGTCCATGTCGTCGGTCGATATTCCGGCGTATGGCTATGGCATTCGCTATGTCCACGGCCTGTTCCGTCAGGAGATGAGTGAAGGCTGGCAGGTGGAACTGCCGGAAGACTGGCTGACGCACGGCAATCCATGGGAATTCGAGCGCCGGGAAAGCGCCTATGAGGTTGGCTTTGGCGGCAAGGTCGAACCGGTTATGGACCCCGATGGGGAAGTGCGCCAGGAATGGCACCCCAATGAACATTTGCTGGCTGTCGCCTATGATACGCCCATCGTTGGGTGGCGCGGGCAGCGCGTGAATACGCTGCGCCTTTGGAGCGCGCAGCCCATAGACCCGATCCTTCTCGATCGGTTCAATTCGGGCGATCATATTGGTGCGCTGGAAGAGAGTGGGAAGGCGAGTGCGATTACTCGCGTGCTTTATCCTGCGGACTCGACGGCAGCGGGGCAGGAGCTGCGCCTGCGCCAAGAGTTCTTCTTCTCGTCGGCGTCTTTGCAGGACATTGTGCGCCGCCATCGCCAGCAATTTGGGGATTTGGGCTCGCTACCGGATAAGGTTGCGATCCAGCTCAATGATACCCATCCGGCGATCTCCGTTGCCGAATTGATGCGCATTCTGGTCGATGAGAATGGGCTTAAATGGGCTGAAGCTTGGCGCCTGACCAAGGGCACATTTGGCTACACCAATCATACGCTGCTCCCCGAAGCGCTAGAGAGCTGGCCGGTGGCGCTGCTGGAGCGGCTGCTGCCGCGCCACATGCAGATCATCTATCAGATCAACGCCGACGTATTGTCGGAAGCGCGGACACGGGCCAAGTTTACCGATCAGCAGATTGCTGCTGTGTCGCTGATTGACGAGCATGGTGGCCGTCGCGTGCGCATGGGGCAACTGGCGTTCGTGGGTTCGCACTCGATCAATGGCGTGTCGGCGCTGCATACCGATCTGATGAAGCAGACCGTGTTTGCGGACCTGCATAAGCTTTATCCCGAGCGCATCAATAACAAGACCAATGGGATCACCCCGCGCCGCTGGTTGATGCAGTGTAATCCGGCGCTGACCAAGCTGTTGTCGGATCGGATCGGGCCTGAGTTTTTGGATCGTATCGATGCGCTTAAGGCGCTCATCCCGCATTCTGAGGACCCTGGGTTCCAAACCCAGTTTGCGGCGGTCAAACGCGCCAATAAGGAGCGGCTGGCCAAGGTCATCAAGGACCGGATGAATATTGTGGTGTCGCCGGACGCGATGTTCGACGTGCAGATCAAGCGTATTCACGAATATAAGCGCCAGCTGTTGAACATCATTCATGCGGTGGCGCTGTATGATGAAATCCGGGCGCATCCGGAGCGGGAATATGTGCCGCGCGTCAAGATTTTCGCCGGTAAGGCGGCGCCGAGCTATTGGAACGCCAAGCTGATCATCAAGCTGATCAATGACGTGGCGCGGGTGATCAACCATGATCCGGCGGTGCGCGGGCTGCTCAAGGTCGTGTTTATGCCGAACTACAACGTCAGCTTGGCTGAAGTGATCGTCCCGGCAGCGGATTTGTCCGAGCAGATCTCGACGGCGGGGATGGAGGCATCGGGCACCGGCAATATGAAGTTCATGGCCAATGGTGCGCTCACCATCGGGACCATGGACGGCGCCAATGTCGAGATGCACAAGGAAGTTGGCGACGACAATATCGTCATCTTCGGCATGACGGCGGATGAGGTGGCTGAGAAGCGCTCGCGGGCGGAAGTGCCTCGGTCGGCGATTGTCAAATCTCACGCGCTCAAGGAAGCGCTGGAGTCGATCTCATCCGGCGTGTTCTCGCCTGATGATCCGCATCGCTATCGTGACCTGATCGGCGGGCTTTACGACCATGACTGGTTCATGGTGGCGCGCGACTTCGATGCCTATGTGGCGGCGCAGGCGGAAGTCGATGCGATCTGGAAGGATCGTGCGCGTTGGAATGCTATCGCCATTCGCAATACGGCCAGTGTTGGTTTCTTCTCCTCGGACCGAACCATTCGGCAGTACGCGTCGGAGATTTGGGGAGTGCCAACGAAATAAATGCTGGCTTGGCGTCAGTAAGAATGAACACATAGCACTATTCAGCGTTAGGCTCGGGTCGGATTGGACGGTCGTGATGAGGGGAAGCGCGTGAGCTTGGGTAAGGAAGTCTGGCAAGCCGAGACACATGAAGTCGAAGCCATTGTTGCCGGTCGGCACAGTGACGCTTTCGGCTTTCTCGGCCTGCATCAGATCGAAGGTGCGTGGGTATTGCGTGCCTTTGTGCCCAATGCGGAAACGCTGACCGCCTATACGCTGGATGGGGCTGAGCTTGGTCATTTGATCCCACGTCATGGTGCGGGGTTCTTTGAGGGCAAGGTTGCGATCGATACCCCGCAACCAGTGCGTTATCGGGCCAAGAACGCGGGCGGAGAGTGGGACGTCTACGACCCCTATACGTTCGGGCCAGTGCTTGGGCCAATGGACGATTACTATATCGGAGAAGGCACGCATTTGCGGCTCTTCGATAAGCTCGGCGCGCATGAGATGGCGTTTGAGGGCATTCATGGAACGCATTTTGCGGTCTGGGCGCCCAATGCATTGCGCGTTTCGGTCGTTGGTCCGTTCAATGAATGGGATGGGCGGCGCAACCCCATGCGCAACCGTGGGGGCATTTGGGAAGTGTTCATCCCGGTGCTCGGTACGGGGACGATCTATAAGTATGAGATCGTTGGGCCAGAGGGCCAAATCTTGCCCCTCAAGGCAGATCCGTTTGCGCGGCAGGCCGAGATGCGCCCCAAAAGTGCATCGGTTGTGCCCGACCCGACGCCGTTCGTTTGGACGGACGCGCAGTTTATGGAAGAGCGCAAGGCCAAGGATTGGCGGCGCGCACCGATGTCGATTTACGAGGTGCACCTAGGCTCGTGGCGACGGCGGCCGGATGGCGGCTTTTTGAGCTATGACCAATTGGCCGAACAGCTTGTGCCTTATGTGGCGGACATGGGTTACACCCATATCGAAGTGCTGCCGATCTCCGAGCATCCCTATGATCCAAGCTGGGGTTATCAGCCGACGGGGCTCTATGCGCCAACGGCGCGTTTTGGCGATCCGGCAGGGTTTGCGCGCTTTGTGAATGCGGCGCATGAGGCGGGACTTGGGGTGATCCTCGATTGGGTGCCAGCCCATTTTCCGACCGATGAATTCGGCCTCGCCAATTTCGATGGCACGGCGCTGTACGAACATGCCGATCCGCGCCAAGGGTTTCACCCTGATTGGAACACCGCGATCTATAATCTGGGGCGCAAAGAGGTTTCGGCTTTCCTCACCAATAATGCGCTTTATTGGTTTGATCAGTTCCATATCGACGGTCTGCGGGTCGATGCGGTGGCTTCGATGCTTTACCTCGATTACTCGCGGGAGCCGGGGGAATGGGTGCCCAATGAGCATGGGGGCAATCAGAACCTTGAGACGGTCGCGTTTCTGCAGCGGGTGAATGCCGAGGTCTATCGGCAGTTTCCCGGTGGGTTCATGATCGCCGAGGAAAGCACCAGCTGGCCGGGCGTGACGGCGCCGACCTATGCCAATGGGCTGGGCTTCGGCTTCAAATGGAACATGGGCTTCATGAACGACACGCTGCGCTATATGAGCCGCAGCCCGGTGCATCGTAAGTTCCACCACGCCGATATGACCTTTGGCATGGTCTATGCCTTTAGCGAGAATTTCGTTTTGCCGCTGAGCCATGATGAGGTGGTGCATGGCAAAGGGACATTGCTCGAGAAGATGCCGGGTGATGACTGGCAACAATTTGCCAATCTGCGTGCTTATCTGGCGTTCATGTGGGGTCATCCGGGCAAGAAGCTTTTGTTCATGGGCCAAGAATTTGCCCAGCGCGCCGAGTGGAATGAAAGCAAGGCGCTAGACTGGTATCTGCTCGATCAGCCCAACCATGAGGGGATGCGCCGGCTGATTGCCGATTTGAATGCGGCCTATCGGAGCCTGCCCGCATTGCATGAGCGCGACTGCGAGCCCGAGGGGTTCAATTGGGTGATCGGCAATGATCAGCAGAATTCGGTTCTGGCCTGGGTGCGTAAGGCGCCGGGTGCGGACCCGGTTTTGGTGATCACCAATCTCACTCCCGTACCGCGCACCGGATACAAGGTGCCGCTGCCAGCTGCAGGCAGATGGGTCGAACGGATCAACACCGATGCTGGCTGGTACGCTGGCAGCAATACGGGAAATCATGGCGGCGTTGAAGCGCGGGCCGTGAAGGGGCAACACTGGCCTGCGGAGGCCGAACTTTATCTGCCCCCGCTGGCGACGCTTTTCTTAAAATTCGAGCCCGAATGAAGGGCTGTGTTTGAGTAGCGCCCGGTGGCGTTTGCCGGGCTTGAGGAGGGAGACTACTATGGCTGAATATCGGGTCCCGTCGCCTTTAGCTCGTGAGGCGATGGCCTATGTGCTGGCTGGGGGGCGAGGCACGCGGCTTATGGAATTGACGGATCGCCGCGCTAAGCCAGCTGTGTACTTTGGCGGCAAGTCGCGCATCATCGATTTCGCGCTGAGCAATGCGATCAACTCCGGCATCCGACGCATTTCGGTGGCAACGCAATATCAGGCGCATAGCTTGATCCGCCACTTGTCGCGCGGCTGGAACTTCTTGCGCACGGAGCGTAACGAGAGCTTTGACGTGCTGCCCGCATCGCAGCGCGTGGCGGAGGACATGTGGTACGCTGGCACGGCCGACGCCGTGTATCAGAACATGGACATCATCGAGGATTATGGCGCGCGCTATATCGTCATTCTGGCGGGCGACCATATCTACAAGATGGACTATGAAATCATGCTCCGTCAGCACGTCGATACCGGCGCTGATGTGACCATTGGTTGCCTCGAAGTGCCGCGTATGGAAGCCCAGGGCTTCGGCGTGATGCGCGTTGATGGGCGCGACCGCGTGGTCGATTTCGTCGAAAAGCCGAAGGACCCGCCGGGCATTCCTGATCGCCCAGACATGGCGCTGGCCTCCATGGGGATTTACGTGTTTGAGACGCGTTTCCTAATGGAGCAATTGCGTCGCGATGCGGCGACGGAAGGCTCAAGCCGCGACTTCGGCAAGGATATCATTCCTTACATCGTCAAGAACGGTACGGCATGGGCGCATCGGTTCAATCGCTCCTGCGTCCGCTCGAGCAATGAGAAGGTCGCTTACTGGCGTGACGTGGGCACGGTCGACGCCTATTGGAAGGCCAATATCGATCTGACCGACATCACCCCGCAGCTTGATCTTTATGATCGTGACTGGCCGATCTGGACCCACGCCGAAATCACCCCGCCCGCTAAGTTCGTGCATGATTATGACGGGCGTCGGGGCTCGGCGGTGAATTCTCTGGTGTCAGGGGATTGCATTATTTCAGGCGGGCATGTGCAGCGCACGCTGTTGTCCACCGGGGCGCGCGTCCATTCCTATTCGGTGCTTGATGAGGCGGTGGTGCTGCCCTATTGCGAAATCGGGCGGAATGCTCGCTTGCGCAAGGTGGTTATCGACCGCGGCGTGAGTGTTCCCGAAGGACTTGTCGTGGGCGAAGACCCGGAATTCGACGCCAAGTATTTCAGGCGAACTGAAGAAGGGGTCACGCTCGTGACGCAGGCCATGATCAACAAATATCTGGCGGATAGATGATCGAAGTTCTCTCGGTCACGGCGGAGATTTATCCGCTGATCAAAACGGGCGGGCTGGCGGACGTCGCCGGCGCGCTCCCTGCCGCTTTGGCTGAACAGGGCGTGACCATGCGCACGCTGGTGCCGGGTTATCCCGCCATTATGGCCAAGATGACCGATGGTCGGGTCGTGGCCAGTTTCGACGATTTGTTTGGCGTCAAGGCCAAGCTCATCGCCGGGCAAGCGGCAGGGCTCGATCTCATCGTTCTCGATGCGCCAGCGCTCTATGACCGACCGGGGAACCCCTATCTCGGGCCTGAAGGCTGGGATTGGCCGGATAATTGGAAACGCTTTGCGGCCCTGTCTTGGGTCGCGTCGGAGCTGGGCGCGGGGCTGGTTGAGGCCTATCGCCCGCAGGTCATCCATTGCCATGATTGGCAGGCAGGTCTTGTTCCGGCCTATGTAAAATTCGGTCCGGCATCGTCCGTTAAGACGGTTATGACCGTTCATAACATGGCGTTTCAGGGCAATTTCGGTGGTGAAATTTTTGGCCAGTTGCGCCTGCCGCCTCATGCCTTCGCCGTCGATGGCGTCGAATATTATGGCGGCGTGAGCTATCTCAAAGCGGGCATTGAATGCGCTGACTTTGTGACCACTGTTAGCCCGAGCTATGCCGCTGAAATCCGTACCCATGAGTTTGGCATGGGGCTTGAGGGCATTCTCAACAATCGCCCATCGACGGTGGACGGCGTGCTCAATGGCATTGACCTTGGGGCTTGGAACCCGGCGACCGACCCGGCGCTGACGCAGAATTATTCTGCCAATACGATCCAGTATCGCAAGGCGAACAAGACCAAGTTGCAGGAGAGCTTCGGCCTCAACAAGAGCGATGGGCCGCTGTTTGCAGTGGTGTCGCGCCTGACCTGGCAGAAGGGCATCGACCTGATCGCCGCCAATATCGATATGATGGTGGCGGCGGGGGCGCAGCTGGCTGTGCTGGGCTCAGGCGAAGTGGGGCTGGAGAACGCCATTCGGGCTGCCGCGCAGCGCCACCCGGGCAAGGTCGGGCTCGTGACCGGTTACAACGAAGCGCTCAGCCATCTCATTCAGGGCGGGGCCGATGTGATGATGGTGCCCTCACGGTTTGAACCCTGCGGTCTGACGCAGCTCTATGCGCTGCGCTACGGATGTATTCCGCTAGTGGCGCGGGTGGGCGGTCTCAATGATACCGTAATCGACGCCAATGTGGCGGCGCTCTCCGCCGATGTTGCGACGGGCGTTCAGTTTTCGCCGCCGAGCGAAGGGGCATTGGCAAACGCCATCCGCCGCACGCTGGCGCTCTACGCCGATGAAAAATCTTGGAAGAAAATGCAGAAGCGCGGGATGAAGTCGGAGGTGAGCTGGCAAGCAAGCGCACGCCGCTACGCCCAACTCTACGCTTCGCTGATCGGATATAAGCTCGATGACAATTCAGACGATTAAGACAACGCCGTATCAGGATCAGAAGCCGGGGACGTCCGGGCTGCGCAAGCGGGTCACCGTCTACAGCCAACCGAACTATGTCGAGAACTACATTCAGGCGATCTTCGATAGCCTTGAAGGTTTTGCAGGGCAGACGCTGGTGATCGGTGGGGATGGTCGTTTTTTCAACGACGTCGCCATTCAGAAGGCGATCCGCATCGCGGCGGCAAATGGCTTTGGCAAGGTGCTTGTCGGGCAGGGCGGTCTGCTCTCTACCCCGGCAGCAAGCCATGTGATCCGCCACTATAAGGCGTTTGGCGGCCTCGTCTTGTCGGCGTCGCACAATCCGGGCGGGCCGGATGGTGATTTCGGCATCAAGTACAACATTGGCAATGGTGGTCCGGCGCCGGAGAAGATTACCGACGCGGTTTATGCGCGCTCGAAGGTAATCGACAGCTATAAGAGCATCGACGCGGCGGACATTGATCTCGGCACGACTGGCACCCAGAAAGTGGGTGACATGGTGGTGGAGGTGATCGATCCGGTTGCCGACTATGCCAAGCTGATGGAGAGCCTTTTCGACTTCGACGCGATCCGCGCGATGTTCAAGGGCGGCTTCCGCATGACTTTTGATGCGATGTCGGCGGTCACGGGCCCCTATGCGCACAAGATCATTGAGGACATGCTGGGTGCGCCCAAGGGCACGGTTATCAATGGTACGCCGTCGCCGTCGTTTGACGACGGGCACCCCGATCCGAACCTTGTGTACTGTAAGGACATGCATGACCTGCTGATGACCGATGCAGGGCCAGATTTTGGTGCGGCTTCAGATGGTGACGGGGACCGTAACCTCATCATCGGCAAGAAGCGGTTTGTCACGCCTTCGGACTCGCTGGCGCTGCTGGCGGCCAATGCGCATTTGGCGCCGGGCTATAAGAAGGGCATCGCGGGGATTGCTCGCTCCATGCCGACGAGTGCGGCGGCGGATCGTGTGGCCGAGAAGCTCGGCATTGAAATGCATGAGACGCCAACGGGCTGGAAGTTCTTCGGCAATCTGCTTGATGCTGGCCGCGTGACCATTTGCGGCGAGGAAAGCGCAGGAACCGGCTCGGATCATGTTCGCGAGAAGGATGGCCTTTGGGCTGTGCTGCTGTGGCTGAACATTCTTGCCGTGCGTAAGCAGGGCGTCGATGAGATCGTGCGTGAGCACTGGAAGACCTACGGCCGCAATTATTACACCCGCCACGACTATGACGAGGTTGATGCTGGGATTGCCAACACGCTGGTTGATGATCTGCGCGCCAAGCTGCCGGGTCTGGTCGGTCAGGTGTTGGGCGATGATCTGCAGGTCGCCTATGCCGATGACTTTAGCTATCTCGATCCTGTCGATGGTTCGACCAGCGCCAAGCAGGGTGTGAGGATCGGTTTTACGGACGGGTCGCGATTGGTCCTGCGTTTGTCAGGAACCGGGACCGTTGGTGCCACGTTGCGTCTCTATATTGAACGCTATGAGGCAGCCGATGGAAACCACGATCTCGACACTCAAGTCGCCCTTGCAGAACTTATCGGGATCGCAGATGCCATCGCAGGAATCCGGAGCCGAACTGGACGGGACGCTCCCACCGTTATCACCTAATCTGGCTCTCGCATCGAAGCCTGAACTGGTGCCGGGTGCTGGTCGTATCGAGCACCTGGGCGCAACCGTGACCGCTGACGGAGTGAACTTTGCCGTTTACTCCGAAAGCGCCACGGCGATCTGGGTTTGTCTGTTCAATGAACTGGACGAAGAGATCGAGCGCTTTGAGCTTGATGTTCATCAGGACAACATCAGGGCGGCATTGATCGCCAATATTGGACCCGGAGCGCGCTATGGCTTGCGCGCAGACGGGCCGTATGAGCCCGATCAGGGCTTTTTCTTTGATCCCAACAAGCTGCTCGTTGACCCCTATGCGCGGATTTTGGATCGGGTGTTTGTGCGCTCGCCAAAGCTACGTCTGGAACGTGACGAGGCGGTGGATACCGCTCCGCTGGTGCCCAAGGCGATTGTGCCGGGGGCGAGCAATGAGCCGGCCGTGCCACGCAAGAAGGCGCCGAGCCTTTATTACGAACTCAATGTTCGTGGCTTCACCATGCGCCACCCCAGCGTGCAGGGACCGTTGCGCGGCACTATTGCGGCGCTGACAACCAAGTGGGTGGTCGACCATTTCAAGCATATCGGCGTCGATACGATCCAGCTTATGCCGACAGCGGCCTGGATTGACGAGGGGCACCTTCCGGCGCTCGGGCTGACCAATGCCTGGGGCTATAATCCCGTGGCCTATTTTGCCGTTGATCCGCGCCTCGCGCCGCGTGGGCCGCAAGAGCTGCGGGTGATGACGGACACCTATCGCAAGGCCAATATCTCGGTGATCCTCGACGTGGTCTATAACCACACCGGGGAGGGCGACCAGCAAGGGCCGATCCTCTCGATGATGGGGCTTGATCCGCAGACCTATTATCGCTTCGTGGAAGTTGATGGGAAGAAGCACCTCGTCAATGACACGGGCACGGGCAATACGCTGCGCTGTGACCATCCGGCGGTGCAGCGGTTGGTGATCGACAGCCTGCGTTACTATGTCGAGGAATGCGGGGTTTCCGGCTTCCGCTTTGATCTGGCGACCGTACTCGGGCGTGATCCGGGATTTAACCCGGACGCGGAGATGCTGCGCAAGATCAAGCAAGATCCGGTGCTGTCCAAGTGCATTCTGGTGGCTGAGCCGTGGGATCCGGGTCCGGGTGGCTATGCGGTGGGTCAGTTCGGCAAGGAGTTTGCCGAGCATAACGACACTTATCGCGACGAAATCCGTGGCTTCTGGAAGGGCGAGAGCCATGCCTTGGGCGCACTTGCCGGGAAGGTTTCGGGCTCGGCTGAGATTTTTGACGTGGCAGGGCGCAAGCCGAGCCACGGGGTCAATATGCTGGCCGTGCACGACGGGTTCACCCTGAGGGATTTGGTGAGCTACCACGACAAGCACAATGAGGCGAACGGGGAAGAGAACCGCGACGGGCACAGCCATAATCTGTCGTGGAACTGCGGCGTCGAAGGCGAAACGGACGACGCGGGGATTATCGCGGCGCGGAAGCGCGATGTGCGGGCCATGCTGGCGACGCTGTTCTTCTCGCGCGGCGTGCCGCTGATCCAGCAGGGCGATGAGATGTATCGCACCCAGCATGGCAATAATAATGCTTATGCGCAGGACAATGAGATTACTTGGGTCGATTGGGACAATGTCGACGGGGACCTCGTCAACTATGTCGCCGCGCTCAATCATTTCCGCCGGGATCACGTGGCCATCCATCACGACCACTTCCTGACCGGGCACGACAAGAATGGCGTGCGCGATGTGGTGTGGATGCACCCTGATGGTCGCGAAATGAATGAGGGCGACTGGAACGACAGCAGCGCTTCGGTTCTCGGCCAGCATTTGCGCCACAAGGATGATGAGGTGATCATCTGGTACAATCGCAAGATTGAACCCGTTGTCGCCCACATTCCAGAAGGCGAGTGGGCGGTGGGTATTCAGTCCGATACGAATGCGGATGTGCCGTTTTCAGGCGCTACGGTGACCCTGCCGCCGCGTTCGGTGGTGGTGCTCGTTCGGCCCGCCGCAGGCTAATCAAGCACTTCGATCATGCCCAAGCCCGCGTAGAACTTCTGCGCGGGTTTGTTTTTGCGTTCGACCTTGAGGTCAACGTGAGAGAGGCCGCGCGCGGCGAATAGCGCGAAGGTTTCGGCCATGAGCAAGGTGCCGATGTTCTGACGGCGATACTCTGGGGCGACCACCAGGTCTTTGACGAAGCCTGAGGTCCAGCTTTGGATGTAGCCCGCGACCGTGCCGTCAGGTCCGAGCGCGAGGATCGCTAATGCGGGATCGTATTCTTCGTCGGTAGACAGCGCTGCATACCAAGCTGAGCAGGGCTTTGCGATGTCGCGGAAGGTTGCCTTGAGGAGCTTATGGACTGCTTCAGGAGGGACGTGGGACAGCGTCGCCTTTACGAGGCCTGTCGGCCAGCTGGGGGCGGGAATGGGAGCGATCAGCGCCTTACGCAATCTGAGGTAGGGCGCTGCGCTTTTCATTACTCGGCTGCCTCGGCGGCGAAGCCACCGTGCTTTTCGATAAAGCCGATGATTTGGTCGAGGCTTTCACGACGCAGCAGGTCGGTGAAGACATAGGGGCGGCCGTCGCGGATTTTTTGCGTGTCACTGTCCATTACCGCAAGGCTGGCGCCGACATAGGGCGCTAGGTCGGTGTGGGTGATGACCAGGAGGTCGGAGCGCGAAATGGCTGGCCCTCCCTTGCGCGGGATCTTTTCTCCCTGCGCGACGGAGATCACGTAGATGGTGAGATCCGCAAGATCGGGTGAGAAGGTTGCCGCGAGGTTGTCGCCGCCACTCTCGATTAGAATGATGTCGAGATCGGGGAATTTTTCGTTGAGCGCGTCGATGGCGGCGAGGTTGAGCGAGGCGTCCTCGCGGATGGCGGTGTGCGGGCAGCCACCGGTTTCAACGCCAACGATGCGATCCTCGGAGATGGCCTGAGCCCGGGCGAGGATCAGCGCGTCTTCTTGGGTGTAGATGTCATTGGTCACGACTGCCATGGAATAGCGGTCGCGCATGGCCTTGAGGAGCATCTCGCACAAGGTGGTTTTGCCCGAGCCTACCGGTCCACCAATACCAATGCGAAGGGGACCGTGTAGGCTTTTGGACATTGCGTGCTCCGAGAGACTAGATGAGGCGAAGGAGGATGAGCGAGAGGAAGCCCAGCCCAATAAACAGGCAGAGTGGCGAATATACGCGCTTGTCGTTGAGACGGAAAATGGGTTCGGCGGTTATGGCTTGCCACTTCGGCGTGTAGCCAACGATGCCGCGGGCCAGGAAGATAACGGCAATGACGCCGCCGACAAGGTTGAGATTGGTGCCGCCACCGTCATGGTCGGCCATGGCGAGGGCGATGAAGGCTGCATAGAAAGTGCCGATGGCAACGGCCAAGGTCAGCAATGGGTTTGGCATTTTCTCAACGCCAGTAAAGCCGACGACGGTTTGCGCAAGTAGTTTGCGGTTCTTCAAGGGCCAGGACAGGCCGACGCCCCAGACGAAGTGGGAGACGGAGATCGCCAAGAGGGCGATACAAACAAAAGCGGCAATCAACATGCTCATGATCGGAATATCCTCGTGCCCAGAGTCTCGTGCTGCATCTGTGCGATGTCTGCGCAATAGGCTACCGAACCGATATCGTCCAGTGTTGCTGCCAAGCAAATTTCGGCCAATTTGAGAATTCTGGGTTCGAGGCTGGCCATGATGGCGAGGCCATCGTTCTGACCGATCGGGACGAGGCGCACGGCGACAGACACTTGGCTGTGCACTGTGCTGGTGAGGAAGGCGGTAATTGTGGCTAGGGCGTCGATGCCGTGTGCACCGGCTGTTGCCCCTATCGCGATGGGATAGGGACAGGGTTTGGGCAGGGCGAGAGGGCTTTCGGTCGGCCAGGCGGCGCTCGCCAGCACGAAGGCGTTGCCGGTTAGGACCGTCTCGGCGTGGCGCTCCCGCGCTGGGGTGAGGGCCAGGCACAAGTCGGCCAAGTCGCGCAGTGTCGCCTGATCGGCATGAGAGCGATGGGCATGCGCGAGCAGGATCGCATCGGTCTTGATGCCGCCGTGATCGAGAGTGGCGGCTACCCATTCCTCTGTCGTGGCGCGATCTCCAACTGTGCCCTGCACAATGGCTGTTTCGAGACCAGCCGACCAAGCAAATGCGCCCACAGGGAAGGCCGGGGACAACCAAGTCAGGAGCTTTTGCAGGTCTGAGGTCATGAGCGTTTGGCGAGGAGGGCGTGGCCTGCATCGGCATGCGCGTGGCTGTGATAAGCGCCGTGCTCAGCGAAGAAGGGCTCGCTCACATTGGTGACTGTCGCGCCTAAGCCTTCGAGCATGGTTTTGAGGACGTGGTCGCGCTGGATCAGGATGCGTATTTCTTCAAGTTGGGCGGGGGTATGGCGATTGCCAATATGCCAGCCCAGACGGATGAGGTGGGTGGGGTCTTTGGCCCGAATTTCGTAGAGAAGTTCCTCGGCCGGAATAATGCTGACGGTGCGGCCGTCGTCCAGCAAGAGCAGGCTGGTGTGATCAAGGGTTGTGGTTTGCGGCAGGTCAATGAGGACTTCATCGCCTCCAGAGAGGCGCAATACCTTGCGCCGCAGGCGACGCTCAGAGTGTTCGAGCTTTATGCTGTCATAGGGCGGGGTGGCTGACGGATCGGAGGGGATGATGTCGGTCACTCGGCGCATGAAGTTTCCTCGTCGTGAGCTAGCCGTTGAAGTACTTGCTCATCAGATAGGCTTGATAGACGAAATGCAGCCCCACGATCGTGAGATGGAGGGCGCGATTGCTACTGTAACACGCAATCAAAGCAACAATGATGCCAGTTCCGGCCTGCACGGCATAACCATCGCCAAAGCGTGCGCTGTAGACCCCGCCTTTGATGGCGTTGTCGATAACGTCGAAGATGGCAACGACGGCGAAGAGACCGAAGAACCAACGACGGCGTTTGAGGAAGAAGTCCTCGTAGCCAGAATATTCAGAAATGTGGTCGGGCGCGAGAATGGTGGCGATGAGAACGAGCAGCATCGCATAGATGACGAGGAAACCTGTAACGCCGAAGGTCCACTCGTGAACTGAGTAGAGGGAGAGTTCCCACCACCAGAAGAGCACCAGCTCGATGATCATGGAGAACACCCAGAGCATGTGCAGGAGTGAGGATCTTGCGCGCTTGGGGTGCTGAATGATGCCAGCGACGGTCATGATCAAACGGGCGAGACCCAGGCCGATCACTGTGCCGAGAAGTACTCGGACGTGGAGGAATATTTCGGAAGACGTCAAGTGTTCCATGGTTATCCTTGCGGCATGGCTCAATGCACGAGAGCTATATACCCAAGGACCAAGCCTAATGGCTTAGTATTGAACATTTATTATTTTGTCTGAGCGCTAGATTGTTTCAATCGCGTAGAAGAAGCTCACAATGGCCAAGCCCAGCATATGCAGCGTGATAATGGTGTAATGGACACGCCTCTTCTTCGATATCCATCCAGCGAGGCCTAGAACGATAAAGACGCCGCCAACAATCAGGTCGGCCGGTTCCAACTGTTCTTTTGGCGCTAGGAAGATTGTATCCAAGATATCAAAGACTTGGCTTGCGATGAAGAAGCCAAAGAACCAGTGGCGCCGCTCAATGAAGAATTCCTGATAGCCACCATGGTCTGGTGCTCTGTCTGAGGTTAGCAGAGCGGTCTGCATATAGAGCACGATCGCATAGCCGACATAGAAGGCGAAATAGCCGAAGTTCCAATGCGGCAGCAGAACCAGTTCAATGTGGATATACCAGAATAGGGCCAGCTCAACGAGCATGGCCCCGAGCCACAGCAGGTGGAGCAGCGATCTGGTGTGGGTCTTCGGTGTTTGAATGATATTGGCGAAGGTGAGAAGGGTCCGGGTGATCCCCAGACCGATCACCATGCCAATCACGATGCGGGTATGAGCGAAGAGGTCGACAGTGTGGCTTTCTAAGTCCATCGCCTCCCCCTCCGGTTTTTATGGAGTGTTTACGACAGCGGTGCAGCTGAGGAGTGGGTCACTATCCTCATCCTGCATCAGGTCTCGCAAGGTCGCGTCATCCCCTGTGCTCCACCATTCATATGGACCGGCGACATATCGCGCCCCCGAGCCAGATAGGGTGGTGACCATCACCAGATTTGCGCCATCTACCGGCACGATTGCGAGGAAGTTCGGCGCGGCATTGATATATTGAACGGGCAGGGTGACGCCGTTCTCGCAGGCATAGCTGACCATTTTCCGGTCAATATCGCCTGCGGTATCAATCGAGATGGTCAGCGAAACGCCAGCCGTGTTGAGCGCGGGAGCTGTCGCTGCGGGAACTTCTTCAGGGGCCACAGCGTCTTGGCTGAGAACCGCGCCAGTGCTGGCCAAGATAAGGCCGATGGCCGAAATTATGCGGATCACTGTCAAGGAACTCTCCAATCACGCGGTTGATGCGAATAGCCCAATCACGGACATACAATCATGGCTATTCGTGGATTAGACAAGTTCAGTTTCGTCGGCAAATATAGACTTCGCCGGGGATTGGTTTTTCGTGTTCGAGCCGGATCGTGTGATGCTGTTGGTCCAGCACAGCGAGCCCATTGGCGGCCAAGCACGAGCGGATGTACTGAGACGAGTGGGCGAAACGCCCGCTCGACCGGATGATTATTCCTGTGTCGTCCGCGGCTTCGGTGGTGAAGACGAAGAGACCCTTTGGGCTGAGTTTTGTGGCTACGGCTTGGAACAAGTCTTCGGCGGGGCCGATGTAGATGAGTAGATCAAGTGCGGCTATGAGGTCATAGCTCGATG
This sequence comes from Devosia sp. MC521, assembly GCF_014127105.1. Classification (NCBI taxonomy): domain Bacteria; kingdom Pseudomonadati; phylum Pseudomonadota; class Alphaproteobacteria; order Hyphomicrobiales; family Devosiaceae; genus Devosia; species Devosia sp. MC521. Next base: position 2,524,355 of record NZ_CP059902.1, on the reverse strand, counting down.
CCAGCTCGGCACTTGCTTTGAGCGCGTCGACGCAGTCGCCGGTGGTGAGGGTTCGGTAGAGGCCCCGTTCTGTCGCCTTCTCAATCATACGGGGCGAGAGATCGACGCCGTCGATTGCTGCATATTTGCCTTTGAGCGCCTCTGCGATGAGCCCGGTGCCGCAGCCGAGGTCGAGTACCGATGCGAAGGGGCTGTAGGGCGTTACGGCCTCGGCCACAATTTCAGGAATGCGGTAGTGCAGCGCGCCCGTTAGGTGCTGGTCGAACATGGGCGCGTAGCTGTCGAAGAGATTTGTGACATAGGTCCGATCTGGCTGGCGCGCGTCTGACAGCGCCGACAGCATATGGCGGGCATAGCTGTTGGCCGGGTTTTGCTTGGCGACCGAGCGGAAGAGCTTGAAGGCGTCGCTCGAGCGGTCTTGGGCAAGATAGGCGTCGGCCAGATCGCAGGAGATCTGCGCGTCTTTGGGGCGGAAGACGAGGGCGCGCTCAAGCGCCTTTTCAGCGGCTTTGAAATTGCCGCGAGCGATGAGCGCGGTGGCCCAAGCGTGCAGCCGCATGGCATTGACTGGCCCGAGCGCAACGGCGCGTTCAAAGCAGGTTTCAGCAATATCGAAGGCGGTTGTTTGGAAGGCGACGCGGCCCATGATGTCATGGGCCTCTGTCAGCTCTGGCGCGATGCGGGTGAGCTCAAGGCTGAGCGGGGCGGCGCGTTTCCAATCATTGGCGGCGGTAAGCTGTTGCAGCGCCGTGAGGAGTTCTTGGGCTCGCAGCGCCTGTACGGGATTCTTGGGGAATCCTTTGGACTTAGACATGGCTCACCTCCCTCGCAACGGCAGCAATGTGCGGCAGCGAGGGGGGAGTGTCAAACAGACTTAGAAGAGAAAATACCGTTGTGCCATAGGGAGTACGGTTGCGGGCTCGCAGGTGAGCAAGACGCCATTGGCCCGCACTTCATAGGTCTCAGGATGCACTTCGATGTTCGGGGTCGCGGTGTTGAGCTTCATCGCGGCTTTGCCGATGCCCCCACGCGTGTTGGAGACCGGAAGAAGCTGTTTGTCGACGCCGAGGCGGTTGCGCAGCCCAGCGTCGTGTGCGGCTTGTGAGATGAAGACGACCGAGGAACGCGACGCCAGTTTGCCGTAGGCCGCAAACATGGGGCGATAGTGCATCGGTTGCGGTGTTGGGATGGACGCGTTTGGGTCGCCCATGGGCGCTGCTGCAATCGAGCCGCCGAGCAGGATCATTTCAGGTTTGACGCCAAAGAAGGCTGGGTTCCAGAGGACGAGGTCGGCGCGCTTGCCGACTTCGATTGAGCCGATGTGCTGGCTCATGCCGTGGGCGATGGCTGGATTGATGGTGTATTTAGCGATGTAGCGGCGGACGCGATAATTGTCGTTATCGCCGGTTTCTTCCGGCAGGCGACCGCGCTGGCGCTTCATTTTATCGGCGGTTTGCCAGGTGCGGATCAGCACTTCGCCGACGCGGCCCATGGCTTGGCTGTCGGAGGAAATGATCGAGAGGGCGCCCATGTCGTGCAGAATGTCTTCGGCCGCGATGGTTTCCTTACGGATGCGGCTTTCGGCGAAGGCGACGTCTTCCGGGATCGATTGATCGAGGTGGTGACACACCATGAGCATGTCGAGATGCTCGGCAATGGTGTTGACCGTGTAGGGACGGGTCGGATTGGTCGAGGAGGGAATGACGTTGGGCAGGCCCGCGACTTTGAGAATGTCCGGAGCGTGACCGCCGCCCGCGCCTTCGGTGTGGAAGGCGTGGATGGTGCGGCCTTTGAAGGCGCCGACCGTGTCTTCGACAAAGCCAGATTCATTGAGCGTATCGGTGTGGATCATCACCTGCACGTCGTAATCGTCAGCAACTGAGAGGCAATTGTCGATGGTGGCGGGGGTGGTGCCCCAGTCTTCGTGCAGCTTGAGGCAGGAAGCGCCGGAGAGGATCATTTCTTCGAGCGGGGCGGCAACGGCCGCATTGCCCTTGCCAGCGAGAGCAAGGTTCATCGGGAAGGCGTCGAAGCTTTCGATCATGCGTTCGATGTGCCAAGCGCCAGTGCACGTCGTGGCGAGCGTGCCATGAGCCGGGCCGGAGCCGCCGCCGAGCATGGTGGTGACGCCGCTCATCAGCGCTTCTTCGATCTGCTGGGGGCAGATGAAGTGGATATGGGCGTCCATGCCCCCCGCAGTGAGGATTTTACCCTCGCCGGCGATCGCCTCTGTTGAAGGGCCGATGATGATGTCTACGCCCGGCTGGGTGTCCGGATTGCCCGCTTTGCCAATGCCGGAGATGACGCCGTTCTTGAGGCCGACATCGGCTTTATAGATGCCGGTGTGATCGACGATCAATGCGTTGGTGATGACAGTATCAACGGCGCCCTGAGCGCGGGTGCGCTGCGATTGGCCCATGCCATCACGGATGACTTTACCGCCACCGAATTTGACCTCTTCGCCATAGGTGGTGAAGTCCTTCTCCACCTCAATGAAGAGTTCCGTATCCGCCAACCGGACTTTATCGCCGGTGGTCGGGCCGTACATGTCGGCATAGCTGGCGCGCGAGATACGTGCTGGCATTTTATGTCCCGTATGAGCCCGGAACAGAAGCTTCCCAAGGCTCAGATTGGCCGGTTTGGCGGCTGAAAACAAGAGAGCTGGCTTGCGCCAGCTCTGATTTAATTCACGGTCGTGTCTTTGAAGGTTTCGTAGAAGGTGACCGCTTCATCGATGATGTCGTCGAGCAAGGGCTCGCCCTGCGCGATGTGTGGGTCTTTGCGCTGGGTCGCGGCCACGAGGGCGGTGGAGAGCGTTTGGATGGCGTAGGCCTGTTTGCTCAAGCCTTCGGCATGGGCCTTTTCGCCCTGCTGCTGGAACGTCAGGAGCAAGGCGTCATATTGCTCACGAGTGCACGCGGCCTTCGCTTCGCTCCATTTTTTGTGTCCGAGACCTTCAGAGACGGTGAGCGCGAGAGAGCCAATCATGGCCATGGCTTCGCCGTCGTTGAAGCCATTTTCCTTCAAGTCCTCGATCACGGCAATGAAATGACGCTTGAAGAACGCTTCTTTATTGTTTTCGTTGATTGTTTCCTGGGTCATTTTCTTTGCCGGTCGTGTGCAGCGCACATCGAGTTAAAGGAGTTGGGCGTTTACAGGGCGCCCATGACGGATTGGCGAAAGCCATAGATTTTGCGGTCGCCGGAGATTGGCACGAGTCTGACCTCTCGCGCCTGTCCGGGTTCGAAACGCACCGCCGTGCCCGCTGGTATGTCGAGGCGCATGCCACGCGCCTGCTGACGATCAAACAGCAGCCCAGGGTTCGTTTCGTAGAAGTGATAGTGCGAGCCAACTTGGATGGGCCGATCACCCGCATTTGCAACTTCGAGGGTGATCTGCACTGCGCCACGATTGAGCTCAATCTCGCCGCTTGCAGGAATGACTTCACCGGGGATCATCACGACTCCTTATGCAAATGCAAGCCACGCACCCGCGGATGCTGTGGCTGCGCCGACCAGACGCGTCGCAAGGGGAGCAGACAGTCGCGCAAACAACTGAGCGGCCCCAATACCGACGGCGTGCAAAATAGCAGTTGCGACAATAAAGCCTAGCGCGAATTGCGAAGCGCCTGCCGCACCCAATTCCCCACCATGCGCGTGGCCGTGGAAGAAGGCGAAGAAGGCGACAAGGCCAGCCACTGCGACTGGTGGAACGGGGAGGGCCAAGGCAATGCCGAGGCCGATGAAGATCACCGAGGCAAGAATGACCGGCTCAACCATGGGGAGGGGCATGCCGAGGATAGCTGTGAGGAAGCCGAGCGCCATGGTGCCAACGAACGCGGCTGGAACAAGCCAGATGGTGCGACCTGATTGCTGTGCCGCCCACAGCCCAACGGCTACCATGGCCAGGATATGGTCAAGGCCGAGCAGAGGGTGGCTGAAGCCTGCAGCGAAGGAGCCATGAGCCTCCGGGTCGAGATGGGCGAATGCCGGGACGGTAGCGATGGTTGTGAGGGCGAGGGCAAGAAGAAGGCGTTTGAGCATGGTACAGCCTTATCGGATGGGTTGATGCACGGTGACGAGCTTGGTGCCGTCGGGGAATGTCGCTTCGACCTGAATGTCATGGATCATCTCGGGAATGCCCTCCATCACCTGATCGCGGGTGATAACGTGAGCGCCCGCTTCCATGAGCTCTGAGACGGGGCGGCCATCGCGAGCGCCTTCGACCACGAAATCGGTGATCAGGGCGATCGCTTCGGGGTGGTTGAGTTTGACCCCACGCTCAAGGCGGCGACGCGCCACGATGGCAGCCATAGCAATGAGCAACTTGTCTTTTTCGCGAGGCGTGAGGTTCATGGGCGTTTCCTAGAGATGCCAAAGGCGGGGTAGGGTCCCGGTTGCGGTGAGATTTGCGAGGATAGGAACGATGTTTCGGCGCAATTCTATGCCTGAGGGCGCGGCCGCACGCAGGACTATGCGCTCGCCATTGGCCGATATGGCAGTGCGACTGTGTGGAGCGATGATGGCGCGGAGGCGGTCAGCGATACGGTCGGCTTCATCGCTGGTCTTGGTAATGTGTACAATCGAGGCGAAGGCGCGCGCTCCGGACAAGAGGGCGTTAGCATCGCGCTCTGCAGCAGTGCCGGTCAGTTTGGTGGCTTCGGCGTGGATCAGCCGCCCACAGCGATAGATCCGCCAGTTGTCGGAGAGCTCCGCGTCGCGAGCATCTTCGCCCATCGCCTCGCGACCGAGCAATATCGCTTCAATGGCGGTGAGGGTCGCTCCTTCGGCCAGATGTATGTTGAGGCGGCGGGAGAGCTTGCTGGCCTCAAACAGGATCGTCTCTTGCGGGAGCCAATCGAGATGGGCGTTTTGACCAACTTCAAGAGTGGTCTGGATACGGGCCGTTTGGCCGGTGGAGCGATAGCTGCGTTCGCAAGCTTGGGTGGTCAGAACGAGGTGGCCATCTGCTTCGACGGACGCTTCCCACTCAATTTGATCGCCACCGGTGATGCCGCCAGCGGTGTTGATGAGTACGGCTTCCAGCGATTGTGAATGAGTTTTTGGCAGGCGGATCTTGGCGCAGCCATCTTGGTACAAGCTGGCTAAATGCGTCCGACCGCCGAATTGTTTCGTCGAGACCCGGCCAATGCCGCGAGCTCGTTGAAGGTCAGCATAGATCAGTTTTTCTGCCGTGATCGCACTCATCGGAACGTTTTGACCGCACTACCATTTATCGGACGAGCAAGAGCTCTTGTACGAAACACCATACAGGACACTAAAATGCATATGAAATCAGCAATTTCAATTTTTGCACTAACTGTTGGCATGATGGTCGTTCCAGCGATGGCGCAAGACGCCAAGACCATCTCTGGTAATCCCGTGATTGAAGGCGATGTGGCTGCTGTGCAGGCCAAATGCGATGAAATCGCTCTCGCTGCAGGGGCTTCCTCAGAAATGAACTCGACTGATAAGAATACTCTCAGCGACGCTGCCGCTGGGGCGCTGCCGAATGCAGAGCCAACCGATGGCGACAAGCCGCCTGCCGAGGGTTTAGCTCAGGCCACAACCACGATTGATCTCAGCGGGATCACGCTTGAGCAGTGCAAGGACGGTGGTTGGGTTCAGTAACCCATCACACTCCGTTAAAAACGCCCGGTTTCGACCGGGCGTTTTTATTGGCATCTGCAGTTTCACGGTTTTACGGGATGTTTAGCGCCAGCGTGGCCTTCGGAAATCTACCAATCCCCGACCCAAAATAGGCTGGCGATCTGTCGGCCTGAAGAGGGTGAAGTGAGTGAGGCTGACGCTCCTTGCTCAGTTCCCAGGAGCGCGAAGTTTCGACTTCGCGCTCTTTTACTAAGGGTATAGTGAATTGAGAATTCAATCTGAATTGCATTTGAATTAAGTTGAATTGAGTGTCGTTACTCTTTGATTTCTGTGTTTTTAGCTTAGACCTTCGTGATGCAACATAAGTATTCATGCGGATTTATCCGTATAGCGTGTTTCGCGCTTACGGGAGTTGATCATGACGAAAATGGGCATTGTCCTACTGTCTGCGGCGCTGATGGTAGGATCGGTTATTCCGGCACATTCTCAGGGACTTTTGGGAGGTCTTCTTGGTGGCGGCGGAAGTGATAGCGGTGGCGGTGGCTTGCTCAGCGGTGTCACGGACACACTGAGCTCGGTCACCGAGACTGTTACCGGCGGTTTGGGCGGAGGCGGAGGCTCCAGCTCGGATTCCGGTGGTGGCCTCAATGTTGGCGGCCTCGTTGGCGTTAGTTCTGGCGATGCGGATACGGGGGCGTTGATTGACGTCGGTCTTGGTGGTGGCGGTGGCGGTTTGCTCGACGCCAACATCGGCAATGGCGCCGTTACGGCCAATGTGAACACTAGCGGTGGCATCAATGCAAATGTTGGTCTGGGTGGAACGACGCTTGTCGACGTTGGCCTGCTAGGGCCTGACGTGGTGAGTATCGGTATCCTTCCGGGTGGACCTGGAGGCCCTGGTGGTCCTGGCGGGCCGGGTACTCCCGGTAATCCGGGCAATCCGGGCGCACCTGGTGCTGGTGGCGGGATGCAGGTCATCAACTTTGGTGCGCTTGGCGCCGGCGGTTTAAACGGCAGCGGCGGCCCCGGTGCTGCAGGGATCGTCTGCAATGGCGTTTCGAGCGGTCAGCTCGCACAGATGATGCAGGGCACTAAGTTTGACGGTTGGAACCGTGCGAGCAATGTGCAGGTGCAGAAGGTCAATGTCTGTCCAGAACTGCGCAACTGGCTGAAGTCGGCCATGGCCCAGACCGGCATGGCCCCAAATCTTCAATATGCCGTTTCGGGGGATGCTCTGCTCAATGCTTCGCTGAGCCGTACCTCGCACAAGCCAGACCGAGTGTTTGCAGTTCATCGCAATGGCTCGCAGCTGACGATGTTCGTTTATTAAAAGAGCAAAACGGCAACAAAAGAGGGTCGGCCTATGGCCGGCCCTTCTCGGTTTTGTGGTCTTCAAAAAGGCAGCACAAAGCGCAGGAAATAGGCAGCAAAAGATTTTCGCGGCGATTTTGTTTGAAAATGCTTGCACAGGTTCAGAGCCTAGGTTTTTCTGATGGCGCACTAACCTTTTGGCCAATGGCGTGCAGGGCAATGAGCATGTAGCACTTGCCTCCACTGAGTTTTCAGTTACCCGGCTCGGGTGATAAGGGCGCCCGGGCTTAACGCCCCGATTTGTTCAACGGAGGGAACGGGAACAGATCGGGGCGGGTTTTCTTGAAAACCAAAATCATCCTCACTTCTCAAACTCGCGCAGCCAGCACTTGCGTCTGCCTCGTCAGGGCATGAGAATAGCCGACCTGTTTCGGGGGAGGGTAAGTTTCGTGGCCGATACCAGTGCAATTGTGGGCGGTGGCCCCAAGAAGGTGCTCTATACGCTCTCAACCATCGGCAAGATGGGGGTGGGCAAAGCCACCAAGGCACTGACGGCCAAGAACACCTGCAAGGCTTGCGCCTATGGCATGGGTGGCCAGCACGGCGGCATGACCAACGAACTCGATGAGTTTCCATCGGTTTGCAACAAGAGTGTGCAGGCGCAGTCGACCGATATCCAGCCCGCCATTCCACATCCAATATTTGAACACAGCATTGCCGAGTTGGGCGAGCTGACCGGCAAAGAAATGGAACATCTGGGGCGTTTGGGGACGCCGTTGTTCCGTCGCGCCGGATCAGACAGGTTTGTCCCGATTGATTGGGACACTGCGCTTGAGCATGCAGCACACCGTTTGGCCGAGACCGACCCGCGGCGCACCTTCTTTTATTCGTCCGGCCGCAGCTCGAATGAGGCGGGGTTCCTGTTCCAATTGCTGGCGCGGACCTATGGGACCAACAATGTCAACAATTGCTCCTATTATTGCCATCAGGCGACCAGCGAGGGCCTTGCGACGACAATCGGCAAGGGCACGGCAACCGTTGAATTAGAGGATTTGACCGGGACCGATTTGATCTTTGTCATCGGGGCCAATCCATCGTCTAACCACCCGCGCTTTATTCATATGCTCAAGAACTGCCGCGAGCGGGGCGGGCAGGTGATTGTGATCAACCCGGCCAAGGAGCCGGGTCTGGTCAAGTTTGCGGTGCCGAAATCGCCGATGTCCATGCTCAAGGGCGGGAGCGATATTGCGTCAGACTATTTGCAGCCGCGCATCGGCTCGGACATCGCGCTGTTCAAGGGACTGGCTAAGGCCGTGCTTGAGCAGGGGACCGAGGACGCGGATTTTATTCGAGCCCACGGTGCTGATTTCGAGGTTTTCAGGAGCGATCTTGAGGCACTGAGCTGGGACGAGATCGTTTCGGCCTGCGGGATTGCACGAGGAGAGATCGAACGTGTGGCGGCCAATTATGGGCGAGCCAAACACGCGGTTTTTGCCTGGGGCATGGGGATGACCCACCATGTTCATGGCGTTGCCAATGTTGAGGCGATTTCAAATCTTGCTCTGGTGCGCGGCATGTTGGGCAAACGCTTCGCGGGCCTGTTGCCACTGCGCGGGCACTCCAATGTGCAGGGCATCGGCACGATTGGTGTGAAGCCTGTTTTGGCCAAGGATGTGTTGGCCAAAATGGAGGAGGCTTTTGGCGTCACCTTCCCTGAGGAGAAGGGGCTCGACACCATGGCGTGCATGAAGCGCGCCGAGGCGGGGGAAATTGATGCCGCTGTGATTATGGGCGGCAATCTGTGGGCGGCGACGCCAGACACAGCGTTTTCCAGCCGGGCCATGGGCAATATTGGGTTCAAGCTGTTTCTGACTACCACGCTCAATCAGGGCCATGTTCATGGGCTGGGCGATGGTGAGGTGATGATCTTGCCGGTGACGGCGCGCGACGAAGAATGGGAACCGACAACGCAAGAGTCGATGTTCAACTTCGTTCGCCTCTCGGATGGCGGCATAGAACGCATCGAGACTGTGCGACCAGAAAGCTGGATTTTGGGGCAATTGGGACAGCGGATATTGCCCGGCAGTCCAATTGATTTTGACGGCTTTTCCAAGCACAGCAAAATTCGCGACGCCATTGCTGCCATTGTTCCGGGCATGGAGGGCTTGGCCGATATTGATGTCGCTAAGCGCGAATTCCATATCCAGAACCGGGTCATGCACACGCCTAGTTTCGGCACGGTGGATGGCAAGGCGCATTTTGTGGTGACGCCAATTCCGGCGATGAGGTCAGATCAGTTGATTCTCGCGACCGTGCGCAGCGAGGGGCAGTTCAATTCCATTATCTATGAGGAAGAGGACAGCTATCGCGGCAAGTCGGGGCGCTATTCGGTGTTTCTTAATGCGCAAGACATGGCGCGTTTTGGGGTCAGCGAAGGGGAGCGAATTGCCGTTTCTTCAGAGGCCGGCGAGATGGTTGGCTTTGCCACCAGCTTTGATCTGCCGGCAGGAAGCGCCATGGCTTATTACCCCGAGGCCAATGTGCTCGTGGGGACGGAAGTTGATCCGCGCAGTAAGACGCCCGCTTTTAAATCAGTTCCGATTAGCATTCGGCCGGTATTGTAGAGAAGTATTTTAGTAGCGCAGACAGTCTCTTGTCATCTGATGTAGATTTTTGATTTTTATTTCTAAATTTATTTACATAAGTCGGTCAGGTTAGCTCTATCGGAGGGTTTATTGAACGACGTTTCAAACAAGCAGCTGGTAGAGCTCGCCCGAGAGTGTTGGGACCATGGACGTGTTGGCCGCTCGTTCGAGGGGCTGGAGCAAGCGCGCGTGTTGCTGACACAGGCCCAAGCTGCAGGCGACCTCGAGGCTGAGGCGGAATGCAACCGGTGTATCGGATGGTTCTGCTTGCAGCTGGGCTATCCTCACGAAGGCATGCAGGCCGCGGACGCTGCCCGCAATTATTTCTCGCAGACGGAGAACGATTGGGGCCATGCCCTGTCTCTGGCAGTTTACTCGTGGCTGATTTTGGAATTGGGCCTGAGCGACATTAGCTTTGAGACCGCCAGTGAGGCTGTGGTTATCGCCTCGCGAACGGCTGATCCTGCACTTCATGCGTTCGCGCTGAATTGTAAGGCCGTAGCGCTGGTCATCTGCAATGAGAGAGCCTTGGCATCGCAGATGCTGAAAGAGGCGCTTGATCTCGCCTATGCGTCCGGCGACGAGAGCACGATTGCCCTGACGTTGGTCAACCGATCTTACGCCACCCTCTCGGCAATATTGGTCGCCGACAAGATCGATCCCGGTATGAATGGCGAGCAGGTCATCGATGATGCGACCAGAACCCTAAGGGCTGCCGCCGATGTGTCGCGGGCCGCCGGTGACCTTTGGAATTTGTCGGTGGCGCTGTGTAACAGTGCAGAACTGTTGGCGTATTGCGGCCACTTCGACCGGGCGCTGAAAGATTTAGTGGAAGCTGAGACCTTGCCTGGCAAGCATGGCCCGCGAGCGCGAACGCATATGCTCTACACAAGGGGCGAGGTGTTTCGGAATATGGGGCGCATTGACGAGGCGCTTGCCGCTTATGTCGAGTCCGAGCGGATCGCATCGCAACATTCCATCAGTGATCAGATCGTTCAAAGCTTGCAACGCTTGGCTGATATTTGGGAGCTCAAGGGCGATTTCGCACGCGCCTTGTCGTTCCATCGCAGTTTTCATGCGGCCTATATCCGGCAGAGTGATGATCGGACGCGGCAACGCGCTGTCGTGGTCGATATGCAGTTGACGAACGACAAATTGCGCAAGCGAACGGAAGAGCTTGAGATGCAGGCGGGTGTCGATCCGCTCACGGAGATCCCGAATAGGCGTGCGTTTAACAGTGCCTTCGAGACCATCGGCCATGAGAAGTCGTCGTTAGCCATCCTCGACATCGACCACTTCAAACTCGTCAACGACCAATACTCGCATATTGTCGGGGATGAGGTTCTGCGTAGGGTCGCACAACTGCTGCGCACGATCGATCCGGCCATGCGGCCTTACCGCATCGGGGGCGAAGAGTTCGGACTGCTATTTCCAAATGTGTCGTTGGAAGCTGCGGCGCCACTTGCCTGGCAAATTACGGCCGCTGTGCGGGATACGGACTTTAGTGATCTGGCCCCGGGATTGAAGGTCACGGTGAGCATTGGCCTGGTTGAGACGGGCATTTTGAGCGGACCACAGCTGCTGGCAGAGGCGGACAGGCGGCTCTATGTTGCCAAGAAGGCCGGGCGTGATCAGGTCATTGCAGATGGCCGTTCGTCCGTCGCCGCGCTGCCGGCGGAGTAGTGCCCGCTGTTACGCGGGCACTGGGATTGTTGCTAAGCGAAGTTTTCGACGAGCTTTGTGGCCTCTTGTCTGAGGCGTGCGAGATCGTCTTCGGTGAAGCCCTCGTGTGGCTCATAATCCAAGAGGACCAGTGCGCCGAGCGGGGTGGTGCCGTTGGCGACCGTTAACGGGACTGCGGCGTAGAAGTCTATTCCATTGGTCACGAGATATGAGTTGTCGCCGATGCGTTCGTCAGGCGTAGCTGCGTGGACGATCAGTGGAGCGTTGTCGGTAACAACCAGCTGGGTGAGTTTGGCAGCATCGCCATCGTCGAGGTGACGATCATCATCGATCAGATTGATGAGCGCTGCTGGGACGCCGAAGCGCTCGGCAATCGCGTCAAGTTCCTGACCCAGAGCATCATCACCGCGACCAAGACCGGCGAAGGGTTGCGGTACTTCTTCCCAAGGCTCGATGCTTTTTGGTGTTGCGACTTCCGAGATGCCATCTACGGCGCTGTGGAAGTCGCGGTAGACGTTATCGACATGGAGCGATTCAGCGGTTTCGTCGGCGGCAAGCGCATTGGTGACGATAGCTATGAGGCGCACATTGGGGCTCATGCGGCGAATACGGCGAGCGACATAGCGGCATTGAGCGCGCACATCGCGTCCCATGAACACCAGTACGAGGGTTTCGACCGGATCGAGGTCTAGCCGGCCAATGGATTCCTGACGGATGGCGCCGGGAGGAAGAATGGTGGCGGGAATGGTCCGCTCAGCCAGCTCTAGGCCGATGAGGCGTGCGGCTGCTTCGTCAATTTCGGTGCGGCCGCCGACGATGAGGACGGAGGCATTATCGGCAAACTCGTGCTCGAAGACGTCGGCGATGACGGTTTCAAATGAGGTGATGAGCTGGCGACGTTGGGGTAGGGACTCTGGGCGGTCTGATAGCTCGGTAGTCCCCAGACGCAGGGCCGGGAGCATGACATCGGCGATGAGCGCGGCACGGCCATTTTCTTCGAGATAGTCGTCGCTGAGATCAATCGCGTCTTCGGTGTCGCCTTTAAGCATGCGCTGGTAGAGGCGTTCGGCGGGCGAGAGCACGGGTTCACTGCCGAGAAGGGTTTCGAGGAATTGGAACTGCGGCAGGTGTCGCCCGATCACGACGAGACAGACGGTCATGGGTGTGGCGAGGATCAGGCCTACAGGACCCCAGAGCGTGGCCCAGAACATGGCGGAGAGCAGAATGGCCAGCGGGGAGACGCCCGTGCTGGTGCCATAGAGGCGCGGCTCGATGACATTGGCGGTGGTGAGGTCGATGATGAGGAAGAGGCCGACCGACATCAGCAACATGTTCCAGCCCGGATCGACCGCGAAGGCGAGGGCGAAGGGGAGCACGGCAACGATCAGCGCGCCAACGAAAGGGATGTAACGGAACAGCACGATCATCATGCCCCACAGAGGGGCGCTCGGCACGCCGATGAGCCAGAGGCCAATGCCAAAGATGACGCCGTAGGTGATGTTCACGCACAACTGGATGATGAGATAGCGGCCAACGCGACGGCTGGCGTCGGTGATGGCAAGGTTGGTGAGCGAATAGCGACCGGCGCTGACAAGGCGAATGAAGCGATCTTGCAGATCCGCACGGCCCATCAACAGGAAGATCAGGAAGACGGTGACGATGGCAATGGTCGCGACAGGGCCAACGATGGAGCCCATCACCGAGGTGACGATGCTGAGGGGGCCCAGTTCATTGGAGATGGAGACCGGGATCGGCTTCATCTGGCCGGTGACGGCTGGCGCGTCGCTACTGCCGCCGAAGCCTGCGTCGATATTGGAGATCATGCCATTGAACTGATCCAGCCAGGTCAGGCCGCTGAACTGGCTTTGCAGGCCTTCAATCTTACCTTGAATGGTCTGGCGATAGCCCGGCAGTTCTTGCGCCAGATGGGCGATTTGCGAGCCAGCGAGGAGCGCAAAACCGGCCAAAAGGGTCATGGCCAAAAGGACGGCCAAAATAACCGCGACAGGGTCGGGAAGACCCAGTCTGCGGTTGAGCATGGACACGACCGGGTTGAGGGCAAACGCGAGAAGGATGGCCAAAACCAGAGGAACAAAAATGCCTGCGCCGAAGAAAAGCAATGCGGCGATGAGGCAGAAAGTGGCGACACTTTCAAAAGCGGAGGGGCGACGTGAATGCGTCGCGGGAGGCGTTAGAAGTTCTGACATGCTGACAATCCCTAAGTGTCAGCATAACAAAGGCGTGATGACTTCGTTCCGCTTAATCTAAGTCAATTCTGGCGCGCCGAGCAGAAGTGATCGGCGCGCCAACTTGGCGTTTTACTCTGTGGCTTCTGGGCCGATAGTGAGAACTGTTGGCGTCGCGCTAAAGATGCGTTTGGCGACGGCCTGTACGCGTTCTGGGGTTACCGCCTCAATCAACTCGGTCCGAGTGTCGACGTAATCGAGGGGCAGGTTCAGCAATTGGTTGCTGACCATGGTGCCGACGAGACCGCCGGTGGACCCAAGATTGTTGATGGCGTAGGAGCCGACCAGATAGCGCTTATAGAGATCGACCTGCTCTTGGGTCGGGCCCTCTTCGGCGATCTGCTTGAAGATGTCATTGATCACCGTTTGCGCTTCGGCCGCGTTTTGTGGCTCGGTGGAGGTGCCGAAGGTGATGAGGTTGGAATAGCGGAAATTGGCAAGGCCGCCGCTCACGCCATAGGACAGGCCGCGCTTTTCACGCACTTCGGTGTTGAGGATGGAGCTGATCCCACCACCCGCCAGCATCTCAACGAGCACCTGAGCCGGGTAATAGTCCGGGTCTTCGATGGCGATGCCGGGATAGGTGATGCGCAGGCTCGTTTGAGGGAGCGGGTAAGCCACGGCGAGAGTTTCGCCAATGTTCACCTCGGCCGTTGCAACCGTCGGCAGCGTGCTCTTTTCAGGCAGTGCGCCAAAAGCCTTATCGATGATCGCGCCGGCCTCAGCTTCGGTCACGGCGCCGATGATGCCGATCTTGAGCGTGTCGCGCGAGAGACCAGCCTTGTAAAAGGCGCGCAGGTCTTCTGGCACAATCGCGGTCAGCGTTTCCTCGGTGCCGATGGTCGGGCGAGCATAGGGGTGGTCGCCATAAATGGCGGTGTTCCACAAAAGCGAAGCGCGATAGCTCGGGTCTTCGGCACTGCGTCGAATGTTTTCAATGGCGATGCGGCGCACGCGATCGAGATCGTCTTGCGCGAACCGAGGCTCGTTGAGCACTTCGGCCATGAGCGCAAAAGCCTCGTCGGCGTGGTCGCTCGTGGTGCGGGCGCTTCCCCAGAAGTAATCCTTGTCGGCAGATAGCTGGAGATCAAGCCCTACCTCTTCGACCTTGGCGGCGAGTTGGTTTGGATCAAGCTGCGCGGTAGCTTCGGTCATGACAGCGGCGGTAAGGCCGGCCACGCCCGCTTTTTCCGCAGGCTCCTTGGTCGCTCCGGCTTCAAATGCGAAGGACATGGAGATGATGGGGAAGGTCTGATCTTCCACCATCCATGCGGAGATGCCGCCAGGCGTGGTGAACTGCTTGAACTTTGATTCAGCGACAGCCGGGAGTGTGAGCGTGCCCAGCAAAACGGGGGCGAGCACGGCGGCGAGACGGACAGATTTGGGCATTGGGAAGGCGATCACTGCACTGTCTCCTCGGTTGCTGGGGCCAGGCTTGGGGCAGGCTCTGTGGGCGCAGGGGCATCACCGGTTGCAGCTGGCACCTTGGGCAGGAGATAGCCCGTGACGGAGATGTCGGGGCGCAGGTATTTGGCGGCGACAGCCTGAATATCGGCCGAGGTGACGGCGCGGATCTGGTTGGGGCGGTTGTTGATCTCGTCGATGGTCATGCCGTTGACGAGCCAAGAGCCATAGTAATTGCCCACGCCCGCAGCGCTATCGAGGCGGAAAATCATATTGCGCAGATAGCGGTTTTTGACGCGATCCAACTCGGCATCGGTGACGCCGTTCTCGATGATTTTTTCGATTTCGCCATAGGCTTTGGCTTCGAGCGCCTTGAGGTCGATGCCCTGTTGGGGCGAAGCGGTCAGGCTGAACGTGCCATAGTCAAAAGCGCCCCCATCGTAAAAGGTCGCGGCGTAAGAGGCGTCGCTGGAATTGATATAAAGTTCCTGATTGAGACGGCTGAGCGTGCCGGTGCTCAGGATGGCGCTGAGAACGTCGAGTGCCTCCGCTTCGCCCGGCTCTGCCGTGCGGTAAGAGGGCACAATCCAAGACTGAACAAAGCTTGGCGTTGCTACGCGGTCATCCAAAAGGGTCACCGTGCGCGTGGTCTCTTGGGTAGGCTCTTGCGGGCGAACGCGCTCCGGCAGGTCTGGCCCGCGCGGAACTTTGCCATAGGTCTCTTCGGCCAACTTGAGTGCTGCATCTGGGGTCACGTCTCCGGCAATCACAACGATTGCATTGTTGGGAGCATAGAACCGCTCATAGACGCCGAGGGCATCTTTTTGATCGAGCTGCGCGATCTCGTGGGCCCAGCCGATAATGGGAATGCGATAGGGGTGGTTCTGGAAGAGGGTGGCGTCGATCTCTTCGCTCAGAACACTGCCGGGATCAAAGTCGACGACCTGTCGACGCTCGTTCTCCACAACGGAGCGCTCGGAGGCGATCACCTCCTCGGGCAGAAGCAGATTGCGCATGCGGTCGGCCTCGATCTCCATGATCTGTGGCAGCACATCGGCGGGCACGGTCTGGAGATAGGCGGTGGTGTCATAGGTGGTGAAGGCGTTGTGGTCGCCGCCGGATTCGCTGACCAAACGATCGAGTGTGCCTCCGGGGAATTTCTCGGTGCCTTTGAACATCAGGTGTTCAAGGAAGTGGGCAATGCCGGACTGACCAACCGGATCATCGGCTGAGCCAACTTTGTACCAAGCCGTTTGCGTGACGACGGGAGCGCGGTGATCGGGAATCACCACCAGCTGTAGGCCATTATCCAGGGTGTAATGACTGATATCGGGAACGATCTGGAGATCTTCGGCAAATGCCGGAGACACCAGAAAAACAGAGATTAGGGGCCAGGATATGGTCCTGTTCATTGACTTATAAGCTCCGACTTCAAATTACGCCGACATTCCGAGCAAGCGCGGCATTTGGCTTTTGCTGCGGCGGTTGCTTAGCTGGTGGGTATCACTTAAATGAGGCACAAATTTCCATTCGAGGAACGCGGCGATGGCCAGACAGTTCATTTATCACATGCACGGCATGTCCAAGGCTTATGCCGGGGGCAAGAAGGTTCTGGATAACATCCACCTCTCGTTCTACCCCGATGCGAAGATCGGCATCCTTGGCCCGAACGGCTCGGGTAAGTCTACGCTTCTCAAGATCATGGCCGGTATCGACACCGAATTCACCGGTGAAGCCTGGGCTGCCGATGGCGCCAAGGTTGGCTATCTTGAGCAGGAACCACAGCTCGATCCAAACCTCGACGTTCTGGGCAATGTCATGCTCGGCGTTAAGGAGAAGAAGGCTGTCATCGATCGTTATAACGAATTGATGATGGACTATTCGGACGAGACCGCTGACGAAGCGGCCAAGCTCCAGGACGTTATCGACAGCCAGAACCTCTGGGATCTGGAAAGCCAGGTCGAAGTGGCTATGGAAGCCCTTGGTTGCCCTCCGGGCGACTCTTCGGTGGCCAATCTTTCGGGTGGTGAAAAGCGCCGCGTGGCTCTGTGCGCGCTGCTGCTCTCCAAGCCAGATCTGCTGCTGCTCGACGAACCGACCAACCACTTGGACGCTGAAACGACCGCATGGCTCGAACGTCACCTTCGTGAATTCGAAGGCGCTGTGCTGATCATCACCCACGATCGCTACTTCCTCGATAACGTGACCGGTTGGATTCTCGAACTCGACCGTGGCCGTGGCGTGCCTTACGAAGGCAATTACTCCGCTTACCTCGATGCCAAGGCCAAGCGCTTTGCGCAGGAAAAGAGCGAAGACGCGGCTCGCGCCAAGGTTCTGGAACGCGAAAAGGAATGGATGGGCATGTCGCCTCAGGCACGCCAGTCCAAGTCCAAGGCGCGTATCAAGGCCTATGACGAACTGGTCAAGATCAACGATGCGCGTACTCAGTCGCACACCGCTCAGATCATCATTCCGCCAGGCGAACGCCTTGGCCACAATGTTATCGACGTAGAAGGCATCTCCAAGTCGTTTGGCGATCGTCTGCTCATCGACAACCTTTCGTTCAAGCTGCCTCCGGGCGGTATCGTGGGGATCATCGGCCCGAACGGCGCGGGTAAGACCACGCTGTTCAAGATGCTCACCGGTCAAGAAAAGCCAGACTCGGGCACCATCACGGTCGCTGAAAACGTTGACCTTGGTTATGTCGATCAGAGCCGCGATGCGCTCGATGGCAATAAGACCGTTTGGGAAGAAATTTCTGGCGGCGACGACGTACTGATGCTCGGCAAGCGCGAAATGAACTCGCGCGCTTACACCTCCACCTTCAACTTTAAGGGTGGCGATCAGCAGCAGAAGGTTGGCAATCTTTCGGGTGGTCAGCGTAACCGCGTTCACCTTGCAAAGATGCTCAAGGCGGGCTCGAACGTTCTCCTCCTCGACGAACCGACCAACGATCTCGACACCGAAACTCTTGCAGCGCTTGAAGAAGCATTGGAAGAATTCGCAGGTTGCGCAGTGATCATCAGCCACGATCGTATGTTCCTCGATCGTCTGGCGACCCACATGCTGGCCTTTGAAGGCAATAGCCATGTTGAATGGTTTGAAGGCAACTTCCAGGACTATGAAGCGGACAAGGTCCGTCGTCTTGGCGCCGATGCCGTCAATCCAAAGCGCGCGACCTACAAGCCGCTGACCCGCTAAGTCTGTTCAAGACGAGCAACACATTCAGCCGGTCCCGAATTTCGGGGCCGGTTTTTTGTTGGATGAGCAACCCCGGCGAGACTTGGCCTCGATAAAAGGGGTGGTGAAAAGGGTGAGGTTTCCGCCTCGCCGGAGTGACAGACCATCCTCACCTCTGGGCGATCTGGCCAATGACGAGGCCCGTCATCGCAAGAAGCTGTCGCCCACTTGCGCTGCCGCATTTGGGCTTGGCTGTGGCAGCGCTGGCAGCGGCCGCCACGATCTTGGCCCTAGGGTATCACGCTGACTACCAGGTCCAGAGGTTGGATCAGCAATGGGCGACCCCATTGCATCTGCCATTGCGTCCCGTTCACTCGTCATGACCGTGCTCATGGGCACAACGGGCATGAAACTAACTTAGGTTATGTTGGCGGGGATAAGTCTAGAAAAGTTCTCCGGCCTCCACCTAGAGAAAAACGCAGTGTTCTCTTCATTGGGCCTTAAGCAATGTGAGGGAAAGCTGCTCTTGTTTGCCGGTTTCGTATGGCAGTTCTGCTTATGGCGGGAACCAATGTTAGACGTAAACGTCTTCCAGTTTCGGACTATTTTTGTAAGGGGCTGACGCGCGCATGGATGTGACGGTCTTTTCCCGCGTCTTTGAGGCGCTCCCCAGTCCCTACCTCCTTCTCAATCGCGAGCTGCGCATTGTGGCTGTGAACGCGGCCTATTTGGAGGCCGCCGAACGCAAGCGCGAAAACGTCGTGGGGCGGATGGTGCGCGACCTGTTCCCTAATCCGGGAGAAGGGCGCGATAAACTCCAGCAATCCTATGAGCGCGTCTTGGAGACGGGGCTGCGTCAGACACTTCCTTACCTGCATTACCCCATCGCTGGCGCGGACGGCACGATCCGCGACAAGTATTGGACCGCCGTCCAAGTGCCTATTTTTGGCGAGGATGGTGAGGTGGAATACATCTTGCAGCAGGCGGTGGATGTGTCCGAGTTGGCGAGTGCCGATGGTGATGGGGCGCTGGCGGTCGCAGCGTTTCCGGCGGCCTCACAGTTGATCGAACGCACGCGTGAGACTGAAAAAACGGCCGAAGAGTTTCGCAGGCTCTTTCAGCAGGCACCGGGCTTTGTGGTGGTGGTGTCGGGCCCGAACCACGAAATCAAATTCGCCTCCGATGGGTTCGCGACGATGGTGAACAATCGCGCGACTTTGGGCATGGCTGGCGCGGACGCCCTGCCGGAAATGATTGAGCAAGGGTTCTTCCTGTTGCTCGACCGGGTCTATCACGAGGGATATTTCCATAGTGCCGAGGCGGCGAAGGTGATCATCAACAATGATCCGAGCCAGCCGCCTTTGGAGCGCTATCTCGATTTCACTTTTAACCCGATCAAGGATCGTGACGGCCATATCACCGGTGTGTTTGTGCATGGGATTGATCGAACCGAGGCCGTTAAAGCGCAGCGGCGGCAGCGCCTGCTGATCGATGAGCTGAACCATCGGGTCAAGAACACGATGGCGACGGTGCAATCGATCGCGCGGCAGACCTTGCGGACGACCGATGACCTCGACACGGCCCGATCTAATTTTGAATCTCGGCTGATTGCGCTCTCAAAGGCCCATACGATTTTGAGCCAGCGCAGTTGGCGCGACACGGAAATCGGCCAATTGGTGCGAGAGGAGCTCTCGGCGTTTGACGATGAGCGCGTGCGCTATGGCGGGCCGATCATCCCGATCAACGCCAAGTCGACGATTGCGCTGGCGTTGGTGTTGCATGAACTGGCGACCAATGCCGCCAAGCATGGCGCTCTGTCCTCGGCCGATGGTGTGTTGTCGGTCAGTTGGGAGCAGGGCGCCAACACGGAATTGATGATCAACTGGGTGGAACGCGGCGGCCCACGTGTGGCGGAGCCGACGCGAACCGGATTTGGCTCGCGCCTCTTGCGCACGGTCGTGACCGGTGAATTGGGTGGGACGCTCAACCAGCGTTATGCCGCTGAGGGATTTTCGGCACTGTTGTCGGTGCCCCCAGCAGCTTATGGCGCGCAGGAGGGCGATTTTGGCTAATCCATCCGGCAAGATTTTTGTGGTCGAGGACGAAACGCTCGTCCTCTTCAATCTCGAAGACATTTTGGAGGATTTGGGGTTCACAATCGTGGGTGAAGCGATGTGGATCGACCAAGCCCAATCGCTGGCGGCGTCGGTTGAACAGCCCGATGCTGCGATATTGGACGTCAATATCGGTGGTTCCTCGGTGTTCCCCGTGGCGAAGATTTTGGCCGACCGGGGCGTGCCGATCCTCTTTGCAACGGGGTACGGACGCGAGGGGCTGTCGGCGGAATGGCAGGACAGTCCTGTGGTTTCAAAGCCTTACACTCAGGCCGACATTTCGAACGCGCTTAACACCCTGCTCAAGCTCAATTAAGGGGCTGTTTTACCATTGCGGCAGGAGGATGCGAAAACCCTTTGAGGCCGCTGGACTTTCTACGGTAAGCTGTGCAAAACCACCGCGGTTGCGGAGCCTTGGCTTTCTGGGGGATTTGATGAAGAGGTTTTTGACGGGAGCGGCATTGCTGTTCTGCTGCGCTCTCGCAGTGCCCGCGCTGGGGGCTTCTGGGGAATGCTCTTTGGCTGGCTACGACAGCTTCGCGTGTGACGTGGCAGTCGACGGTGGCGGCATTACCTTTGCTCTGCCAAACGGCGACACTTTCGTTTTCGCCCATGAGGCCGATGGCGCTGGTCCTGGTTATGTGATCGCCGCAGATAGTCAGCCCGGTCGGTCGCCCGCACAATTGGGGCGCTTTTTTCCGGTAGCGGATCGAGACGGTTGCTGGTTTGCGCCGATCAAAGAGATTACCTTCTGCGCCAGTATCGCAGAGTGAGTTCCTAAAATGACCGCAGAACCCTTTTCTATCGACATTGGTGGCGCAACCATCGAGGGGGTAGAACAGGGGGACGGGCTCCCGATCATTTTCCTGCACGCCGGTGTTTGCGACAAACGCATGTGGGCCGAGCAGATGAGCGCGGTGGCGGATGCCGGTTGGCACGCCATTGCCTATGATCGACGGGGCTATGGCGAGACCACCAGCACCGACGAAGCTTTCAACCATCTCGACGATCTCGAAGCCTTGCTCGACGCGCTCGATATTCACGCGGCGCTGTTTGTCGGCTGCTCGATGGGCGGTGGCCTCGCCATCGACTTTGCGCTGGCGCATCCGGGACGCGTGTTGGGTCTGGTGCTGATTGGGACTTCGGTGACAGGCGCGCCATGGACGGCGACGGCGGAAGAACGCGCCATTGAAATGGCCGAAGAAGACGCATGGGATCGCGGTGATCTCGACATGCTCAATAAGGTTATCACCCATCAATGGCTGGATGGACCTCGGGCGAAAAGCGGCCGTGTGGGCGGGGATGCGCGGGCGCTGTTTATGGAGATGAACGGCAATATTTTGCGCAAGCCGGAGCTGACGGGAGAGATCGCGCGGCCAAAGGCGTGGGATCGCACAGAGGATCTGACGGCGCCAGCGCTGCTGATCGTTGGCGATGAGGATTTTACGGCGCTGGTTGAGCGCCACGAAACCTTGTCGGAAACCATGCCCAATGCATTTGCCGTGGTGCTTGAGGGCGTGGCGCATATTCCAAGCGTTGAACGACCGGACTTGGTCAATTCACTGCTCTTGCAGTTTTTGGACGTGCTGAGCGGGGTGGATGACGAAGATGAGGACGAGGACGCGGTTTAGGCGTTCGCGTTTGAGGGTTTAGTCCCCCCACCCTCAATCCCTCCCCTCGAGGGCGAGGGAGGCAGATCGGGTGTGTGGCGAGGCTGGTGTGTCACCTTCCTCAATCCAGCCATTCGAGCGTAGCAGTCATGGCTTTCTGCCCTCAGATTATCCAAACGGGATGATCTGACTTCGGACGGTGGCGGACATACCCCCACCTAGCCTCCCCCGGGTCGGGGGAGGGATGGCAGCGAGTGTGCCGAAGGTTTGAGTTAGACGGGAATAATGCCGTCGAAATGCTTGCCGACTTGGTCGGTGGGGATGTTGGTCAGGTCTTTGTCCAACTCAGCGATAATGGTCTTTTTAACGTGCTCGGACATCGCCTTGCGCAGATTGCCCAAGGCAATCGGGGCGGCGGCGATGACGAGGCGTTGGAATTCGTTTTTGAGAGCGCGTTTATCGAGGCGGGCGGCAACTTCCTTGATGAAATCGGCTTCGCGCAATTGGGCGGGGCTTTTGTCTGAGGTTTTGCCCTTGCCCTCTTTATCGGTGTTGATGTCTTGCGCTTGCAGGGGCTCTATCGACCAATCGAGGGCGCCAATTGTGGTGAGACCCTTATTGGGGCCGTTGTATTCGACAACGCGGGCTTGCGTGCCGTTGGCAATCAGGATCCAGGTGACAGTTTTCATCTGTTTCTCCTCTCTATGGTCCCGCGTTCAAGTGCGGTCACTGAGTACAACGTGGGATAGAGTCAAAAGTTTGCCAAGGGTGGCAAAGTTTATACCGGAGGCGCGCGGGGCCAATTGATGGCGTGCTGTGAGCCTGTTACTGCCAAGGGGCACGGGTCCGTGCCGGGGTAGTTCTATGTCTTCGCCAAATCGTGTTCGTGGTCCACAGCCTGCCAAGGCGAACGACAATAGTGGGGTTCTCGCCGCGGTCGGGGCCTATTCCACCTGGGGCGTTTTGCCGGTGTTGTTCCACTTTCTTGAGCCCGCGGGCTCGGTGTTGGTGGTGGCAGAGCGGGCGCTTTGGTCGGTGCTGTTTGTCGGGCTCTTGCTCGCCTTCACCACTGGATTTGGCTAAGTTAAGGCGGTTTTGGCCAATCGGCGAACCTTGGCGGTTTTGGCCAGCTCGGCGCTGCTGCTGTTTGGCAATTGGCTGATCTATGTGTGGGCGGTCGAAAGCGGGCAGGTGCTGGAGGTCAGCTTTGGCTACTTCATCAACCCCATCGTCAACGTCGCCATTGGCATCGCGCTTTTGGGAGAAAAACAGAACCGCGTGCAGTATTCGGCGATTGCGGTGGCGTGTCTCGCGATTGCTATTCAGTGGGTGGCGCTGGGCAAGGTGCCTCTTGTTGCGCTCAGCCTAGCCCTGAGTTTTGCGGCCTATGGCTATATTCGCAAGACTGCGCAGGTGGGCTCAACTTCAGGGCTGTTTGTTGAGACGATTGTCGTGTCGCCCATCGCCATGGTGCTGGTAGGGCTTTATTTTGCGGCGAACGGGGCGGGGGTTCATGCTGATCCCAAGCTGATGACGCTCTTG
Organism: Devosia sp. MC521; assembly: GCF_014127105.1. NCBI lineage: Bacteria > Pseudomonadati > Pseudomonadota > Alphaproteobacteria > Hyphomicrobiales > Devosiaceae > Devosia > Devosia sp. MC521. The sequence goes on along the minus strand of NZ_CP059902.1, from coordinate 2,501,011 downwards.
GTAATGAGCGGTCCGGCGACAGCTTTGCCGTTGATTATGTTTGCATATGGCATTCGCCGCCTGCGCATGACGACGATTGGCATGCTGCAGTATCTCTCGCCTTCCATCACCTTTGTGCTGGCGATTACCTATTTTGGTGAGAGCATTGATCCGGTGCGATTTGCCAGCTTTGCCCTGATCTGGTTCGCCTTGGCGATCTACTCGTGGGACGGTTTGAGACGCTACCGTCGCAGCAAGGCCTAGGCGGCGGTTGGCGGTTGGGCCTGGCGGATCTGATGGGCAATGGCTTCAAAGGTTTTGCCAAAGGGCGTGGCTTCGCGCCAGACGAGCCGCAACTGACGGGTTGCGGTTGGGTCATTGAGACGATGGACCGCAATGCGCGGGTTATGGCCTTCTTTGCGCATCGCAATTTCAGGCAGCAGGGTGACGCCCTGGCCTGAGGCGACGAACTCCACAATGGTTGAGAGCGAGGTCGCGGAAAACGTGCTCTTGCCACGGCCCGGCAGGCCGCAGGCGGCAATGGCCTGATCGCGGAAGCAATGGCCCTCATCAAGCAGGAGCATGCGTTCAGGAGCGATGGTGTCGAGCGAAACCGGCTGCTGGACAATTTCATTGCTGGGCGTGGCCAGAACGAAGTGATCTTCAAATAGGGCATGAACCACAAGGCGTGGGCCGGTTTGTGGTGGCTCGGTGGCGATCAGCGCGAGATCAAGACGTCCGTCCTGGACACTGGTGAGCAAATTATCGGTTTGCGCTTCGGAAATCGCAAAGCGCAAATCGGGCATGGTCTGGCCCAGCGCTGGGAAAATTTCGGGCAGCAGGTAAGGCGCGACCGTGGGGATAAGACCAAAGCGGAGAGGGCGATCGGGGCGGTCGGCGTGACGCAAGGCGAAAGCGTCGAGCGCTTCGGCACTGCGGAGGGCCTCTTCGGCGAGCAGAACGAACTCTTGACCGAATGGGGTGACGCGAACGCCCGTTTTCAACCGGTCGAACAAAGGCGTGCCACACAGGGCCTCTAGGGCGAGGATCTGTTGAGACAGGGCAGGTTGGGTGACTGCGCAGGTTTCCGCAGCACGGCCAAAATGGCCAGCGCGGGCGACTGCAACGGCGTAACGCATCTGTTTCAACGAGATTTGCATGATAAGATAATCTTATCATGATTGGTAGAATTATCAATTGGCCTTATGGCGTGCGAATCCGTATATGTGGGGCCAATAAAAAGGAGCCCCGCTGTGGAAGATAACGTATTCCCTGACCAGAAAGACGCAGCACCGACAGGCAAGTGCCCGGTGAATCATGGCAAGCAGCAGGCCGGTACGCAGAACCGCGACTGGTGGCCAAACCAGCTCGACCTCTCGGTCCTGCACCAGCATTCTGCTCAAGCGAACCCGCTTGGCGAAGAATTCGACTACGCTGAAGAGTTTGCAAAGCTCGACTACGAAGGCCTCAAGGCAGACCTTCGCGCGCTGATGACCGACAGCCAGGAATGGTGGCCAGCCGACTGGGGTCACTATGGCCCGTTCATGATCCGTATGGCTTGGCACTCCGCTGGCACCTACCGTGTTCAGGACGGTCGTGGTGGCGGTGGCGAAGGCCAGCAGCGTTTCGCGCCGCTGAACTCTTGGCCAGATAACGTCAACCTTGATAAGGCCCGCCGTCTGCTGTGGCCAATCAAGCGCAAGTACGGCAACCGTATTTCCTGGGCTGACTTGTTCATCCTGACCGGTAACGTTGCGCTCGAATCCATGGGCTTCAAGACCTTTGGTTTCGCTGGCGGCCGCGTTGACACCTGGGTTCCAGAACTGGACATCTACTGGGGTCAGGAAGGCGAATGGCTTTCGGACGCTGAGCGTTACACCGGCGAGCGCAAGCTCGACGACGCCCTCTCCGCTGTGCAGATGGGCCTGATCTATGTGAACCCAGAAGGTCCGGCTGGTAACGCCGATCCGCTGGATTCTGCTCGTGACATTCGTGACACCTTCGCCCGTATGGCGATGGACGACTACGAAACCGTTGCACTGATCGTTGGTGGTCACAGCTTCGGCAAGACCCACGGTGCGGGCGACGCATCGCTGGTTGAAGCTGAGCCAGAAGGCGCGCCAATCGAAGCACAGGGCCTCGGCTGGAACAGCAAGTTTGGTTCGGGCAAGGGTGCAGACACCATTTCGTCGGGTCTCGAAGTCATCTGGACGCAGACCCCGACCCAGTGGAGCAACAAGTTCCTTGAAAACCTTTATGGTTTTGAATGGGAACTGACCACTTCGCCAGCTGGTGCAAAGCAGTGGACGCCAAAGAACGGCGCCGGTGCTGGCACTGTTCCGGATGCGCATATCGAAGGCAAGAGCTGGGCTCCAGCGATGCTGACCTCCGATCTGGCGCTCCGCATGGACCCAGCTTACGACAAGATCTCCCGTCACTTCCTGGCGAACCCAGATGAACTGGCTGACGCATTTGCGCGCGCTTGGTTCAAGCTGACCCACCGCGACATGGGCCCGAAGGCTCGTTACCTCGGCGCGGAAGTTCCATCGGAAGAACTGATCTGGCAGGACCCGCTTCCAGCGCGTGACTTTGCGCTGATCGACAATGCTGACATCGTGGCTCTTAAGGGCGACATCGAAGCCGCTGGTCTTTCGGTATCGGCTATGGTTTCGACCGCTTGGGCTTCGGCTTCGACCTATCGTGGTTCGGACATGCGCGGCGGTGCAAACGGCGCTCGCGTTCGTCTCGCGCCGCAGAAGGACTGGGAAGTCAACCAGCCAGAACAGCTTGCAGAAGTGCTTGCTGCGCTCGAAGAAATTCAGGCTGAATTCAACGAGTCCCAGACCGGCTCCAAGCGTGTTTCGCTTGCTGACCTGATCGTTCTGGCCGGTGTTGTCGGTGTTGAACTGGCAGCGCTCGACGCTGGCGTTGTTATCGAAGTTCCGTTCACCCCAGGCCGCGTTGACGCGACCGACGAACAGACCGACGCTGACAGCTTCAAGTGGCTCGAACCACAGGCAGACGGTTTCCGTAACTTCTACCGCAAGCAGCGCCTGTCGCCAGAATCTGCACTGGTTGACCGTGCACAGCTGCTCGGCCTTTCCGCTCCGGAAATGACCGCACTGGTTGGTGGTCTGCGTGTGCTCAAGGCTGGCGTCAATGAACATGGCGTCTTCACCGACAGCCCAGAAGCGCTGACCAACGACTACTTCGTCAACCTGCTGGACATGTCCACCAAGTGGACCCCAGCTGGCGACAATGTCTATCAGGGCGTTGATCGTGTGACTGGCGAAGCGCGTTGGACCGCGACCCGCGCTGACCTCATCTTTGGTTCGCACAGCCAGCTGCGCGCAATCGCAGAGGTGTACGGCCAGGCGGACAATGCTGAGAAGTTCGTTCGTGACTTCGTGGCGGCTTGGACCAAGGTGATGAACGCAGACCGTTTCGATCTGCGCTAATCGCTAGAGCTTTGCTCTAAGTATGAAGGCCCCGGTGCTCAGCATCGGGGCCTTTTTGCTTCTAATCGGTGCGTTTCAGCCAGCCAGCCATGCGCTGCCACACAGTGGCTGAAGGCGTGTCGAGTGGCGCTGGAGCGTCACATGAATAACGCTCTGACATTTGTTTGATGGCGCCGTTCGATCTGGCGCTAATCATGGCGCTCCAAAGGGGTGTATTTCCATAGTCGTAATTAGTTTTGGTCATGATCACTCCTTTGTGGTATTTGCGTTTGAGTGATGAAGACTATTGTGTGATTGTTAGCTCACTGTTTGATTTTTGAATTTTGTTTGTGATGGGGTCGGTTTTAGGAGGGGGATGCCTTCATACGAAGGTGTTGATTTTGAAACTTCGATGCGGTCGGCACGACGTGCGGATGGCTGTGTCGTGGTGTTCACCCGACAAGAACGCACCTTGCTGCTGACCCTGACACGGAGGGCAGGAGCCGTGGTGACACGGAGTGAGTTGGCTCAATCCCTCAGTCAAACTGGTCGCGAGGCGGGCGAGCGGAATGTCGATTTTCTCGTCAATAAGCTGCGCCGGCATTTGAAGGACGACGCAAGGGAGCCCCGGTTTGTCGCCACGCAATATGGCGAAGGCTATGTGTGGGTGGCGCAAGAGACGCGCAAAACTTCAGACGCATTTCTTGTGCTCGGACCGCTTCAAGGAGAGGTGGGGGCGCCTCTGGCGCAGGAGCTTGTCGCTCAAGTCCATCGACAACTCGCCAGTCTTCTCGGAGGTGGCCGCGCTGTGGTCATCGACGCAAGTGGAGGCGAAAAGGGGCAGCATCAATATGGCTTGGCGCTGGCCTGTATTGCCGATGAGGGGCGCGTTCATGGCGTGCTCACGCTGACCGGTCGCGATAGTCCGCGTGCTTTGGCCAGCGTGCGTCTGGTCGTTGAGCGGGGTCATGCCTTGCCAAAAGCTATTGAGTTGGCGCGTTGGGTGCGGAGCTCCATTTGACAAAATATGGCTCAACCCGACCATACAGCGCCGATCAGCGCGAGCGATGTTCCTCTGGAAATCCGCTTGAGTCAGGCGAACCGCGCGCTCATGGCGCCTGTAGCGCATTGGCGAGAGGGCGAGCGCGAGCTCAAGGCAGCGCGGGGGCATGCGCCCAATGACTCAACATTGGCGATGCTTTGGGCGTTCAATCGCATGGTGCAAAGCATTGATTGGCCCCCTGATGCGGCGCTATCTGCGCCGGGCGCAGTGGAGGCTTTGCAGGATGAGATCGAGAGCCTGGTTTTTGGGCATCTGCAGGCCACGGAAGACAATCCGTTGTTGAAGTTGGCGGCCGCCAAGATGTTGTTTTTCATCAATCGCGGTCATCATGAATTTGCAGAGCAATTGGCGGAAGAAGCGTTTGCGGAATCGACCGCTTTCGCCGCCGCCTATGCCACAAGGGCGCAGCTCTATATGTGTGCGGGGCAACTCGAGGAGGCGCTAAGGCTCTATGACCTCGGGCTGGAACTGGCAGAGTTTGGTACAGAGTTTTACGCCTATCTCCTGATCCTAAAATGCACCGCTCTTATGGCCGGAGGACGGCGCGCCGAGGTGCAGGCGACAACGTTGGAGTTGTTTCAGGCGTGGCCTCATGCCCAAGCCATTGCGTTGTTTTTTATCTCGCCCTTGCAGAGCATGACGCCCGAGCAAGAAACCATGCTGGCGACATTAACGCCTGAGCGCCACGGCGATGATCCAGCACCTGCATTATACCTCAGCGCGTCATTTTCTATCTGTCGAGCATAGGCGGCAGGTGCTGTCAGGGTTGACGGCGGCTTTGCATGAGCAGTTTCCTGAGGTTAACCTCATGCCGCCGGAAGTGCTCGCGGAACTCCATTTGCTACAATTTTATTCAAATGCTGGAGTGAAGCTTTAGCAGCCACAAGCAGATAGGGGTTCAATCTCTCCCAAAAAGCCACACTCGGAGATAGGGCGCATGGGCGAGAATGATAATGGGCAAAGAGCGTTCGCAAGTTTTCGCGTGTTGACGACCGACAGCGATACGTCTGAACGCACAATGCTGTTCCGGAACATGGCGCAGCTGTTTTCGTTTGTGTCTGATCGCTGCGACGACGATCAGGTCAATCAGTATGACGAAGCGCTCTGCCGCTTGGCTGAATATGTCGAGATCGAAGCGCGGGCGCATGTAGCGAAAATTCTGGCTCCACTGGAGCGCGCACCCGGCACGGTGGTGCTTCGGCTCGCGAATGACGCGATTGAGGTGGCCCACCCTCTGCTCGAGTTCTCGACGGTTCTCAGTGATGACGATCTGATCGACATCATCGCCAACCAAAGCGAGGAACATCGCATCGCCATTGCTAGCCGCAATGGCGTCAATGAGCGGGTTGGGGAAGCCATTGTCGAGCATGGCGACGGCGCTTCGGTTGTGCGTCTGGTGCAAAACCCCAAGGCTGAGTTTGCACGGGAAACGCTGGCGAAACTGATTAAGCGTGCCCAGCAGGACGCAGCGCTGGCTGACGATTTGCGCGGACGCAATGATATCGATTGGTCCTCGGTTCGCAACGAGATCGATGAGGCGTCTGAAAAGGTTCTGCAGGCTATTCCGCAAGCCAATGTGGCGCTCGATCCGGTAACGGCGAGCAAGATCAATGCGGTGGTTTACAATCGCCTGCGCGCTCGTGCGGGGTTCAACGCGCAGGAATGGAAGGTCGCCTATAATCAGGTAAAGGGCTTGGCGGATCGCCGTCAGCTTGATGATCGGGCTTTGGCGCGATTTGCCCGCTTTGGCTATGGTCACCATTCGGCTGCGGGCATTGCTGTGATGCTCAAGGTCGGTCCGGAGATCGTGGTGCGCTGGCTGGCCTCGCAGGACTACGCAGCGCTCACCGTGGCGCTGAAAGCGCTGGGGCTGAACGCAGACCTTTATGAGGCGATTGTTGCCACACTGCCGTGGCGCGATCTGCCATCTGAAGAAGAAAAGCGGATGGTCCTGTCGCGGTTTAAGGCGCTGGAGCTGGAAGACGCCAGAGAGATTTTCGCCCTCTGGCGCGCGCATTCCTTTCGTAAGAAAGGCCCCAGCCTAGAACGCTATTCGGCCTGAACGGTCCGGCTTGGCTGAGCGAGTAGCTTGCCCATTTGCTGCATGTCGTGACCTGCGGGTTCTTGGAAAACGCGCAGGTCGAACTCTGCCAGAATGGCATAGAGATGATCGAAGATGTCCGACTGGATAGCTTCGTAATTCACCCAAACCACAGTGTTGGTGAAGGCATAGAACTCCATCGGCAAGCCGGTGGAGGTGGGCTCCATCTGGCGCACCATGATCACCATTGAGGGGTGAATGTGGGGGTGGTTGCGCAGATACGCTTCAGCGTAAGCGCGGAAGACGCCGATATTGGTTGAGCGGCGCGTGTTCGCAGGGACTGTGGCGCGCTCGCCCAGGCTGGCGTTCCACTGCGCAATCTCCTCACGCTTCTTTTTGAGGTAGTTTTCGAGAAGGCCGATTGAGGCCAGACGATCGAGTTCGTCCTGGTTGAGGAAGCGGATGGAGCTTTGGTCGATATTGATGGCGCGCTTGATGCGACGGCCACCGGATTCCTGCATGCCACGGTAGTTTTTGAACGGATCAGTGACGAGGCGGCGAATGGGGATGGTGGTGATGGTTTTGTCAAAGTTCTGGACTTTGACCGTGTGCAGCTCGATGGCAAGAACATCACCATTGGCGTCCTGATTGGGCACTTCGATCCAATCGCCAACGCGGACCATGTCGGTGGACGAAATCTGAATGCCTGCGACCAGCGAGAGCAGCGTGTCCTGAAATACGAGGATCAAGACGGCGGCCATGGCGCCAAGACCCGAGAGCAGAATGACCGGGGATTGATCCATCAGGGTGGCGATCATCATCACCGTGGCGATGACGTAGACGGCGATTTTGAGGACCTGAATATAGCTCTTCATCGGCCGCAGGCGGGCCTTGGGGCGGCGATGGTAGATAACGTCAACGACGTTGAGCACAGCCGAAATGGCGCGGGCCAGCATCAGAATAATGGTGGCATTGGCGACGTTGCGAATGGCGACGACGGCAACATCATGCAGGTTTGGCACGATGGCGATGCCGAGTGCGATAATTAGCGGTGGCGCGGCCTGGGAGAGGCGCTCAATGACATTCTGGCGGCTGAGCTCGGGGTCTTTGCCATAGGGCGTGAACTTGAGCAGGCGATGCAGAACACGCAAGAGGACGAGCTTGATCACCAGATTCGCAGCATAAGCGGCGAGTGCGAGCAGGATGAGCGCTATGCTTGTGCTGACCAGCGGGTGATTGTCGATCCACTCAAGTGGCAGCATAAAGTCTCCTATCAGCGGGCGGGCGCTGGAATACGGCGGTTTGCCGGGCGGCCCCTTCAAAAGGAACCGCGTGGCAGAATGACGGCAGATGGGTTAAGAACAGGCTAGACCTCGTCACGATAAAGATATAAACATATCTTTATATCTGAGGTGTGTATGAGCAATCTGAACGAGTTGGTGGGCGTTTTGAAGGCGGCGGGGGAAAGCACCCGGCTGCGCCTTTTGGCGCTTCTGGCCGATGGCGATCACTCGGTCAAGGACCTGACCGAGATATTGGATCAAAGTCAGCCCCGTGTCAGCCGTCATTTGAAACTGCTTGCCGATGCAGGCCTAATCGAACGCCATGCGGAAGGGGCCTGGGCCTACTATCGCCTGACCCCATCGGGGCAGGGCGCAGATCTGGCCCGTTGGCTGACCTCACGTGTTGACCCGACCGACCCTGAGCGGTTGCGCGACAGAGCGCGTCAGGCTGAAGCGCGGAGCGCGCAGCAGGCTCTGGCGGCGAATTACTTCGCGCAAGTGGCGGACAGCTGGGACCTCTTAAAAACCCTTCATGTGCCAGAAGCTGCGGTGGAAGCGGCGGTTTTGGAAGCGGTTGGCGAACGCAAGATTGAGCTGCTGCTTGATCTGGGGACGGGTACAGGGCGGATGCTCGAGGTGCTGGCGCCTGCATACGAGCGCGGGATCGGCATCGACTCCAGCCGTGAAATGTTGGCGGTTGCCAGAGCGCGTCTGGTGGAAGCTGGGCTCGCCCATGCGCAGGTTCGCCTCGGCGATATGGCGGCGCTCGATAGCACGCTGGGACCAGCGGACGTGATCGTGGTGCACCAAGTGCTGCACTATTTTGACGATCCGGGTCGAATGCTGGCGCAGGCCAAGGGGTTGTTGAAACCCGGTGGGCAGGTTCTGATCGTCGACTTTGCGCCGCACACACTCGAATTTTTGCGCACCGACCATGCGCACCGACGCCTCGGGCTCTCCGATGAGCAGATGTCGGGTTGGGCCAATTCAGCGGGAATGGATGTGCAGTCTGTACGTCTGTTCCCAAGCGACACAAATGATCAGGGGCTGACCGTGTGTCTGTGGTCTCTGGTCGATCGAAATAAGACGGAAAACTAAAATGCTCGATGACAATTTGCGCGCTAGCCGCAAGACCGCAGAGACGCGGCCGGATTTGCAGATCTCGTTCGAGTTCTTTCCCCCCAAGACCGACGTTATGGAAGAGCGGTTTTGGGAAAGCGTACACAAGCTTGCGCCGCTGAAGCCACGTTTCGTGTCGGTGACTTATGGTGCCGGTGGTTCGACACGCGAGCGTACGCTGCGCATGGTGAGCCGCATTGCATCGGACACCGGTGTGCCAGCGGCAGCGCACTTGACCTGCGTTGGCGCGACCAAGGCCGAAGTCGACGAGGTTGTGCGCGGCTATAAGGATGCTGGCGTGACCAGCATTGTGGCGCTGCGCGGTGATCCACCAGAAGGCATTGGGCAGCCGTTCACGCCGCATCCGGAAGGCTATCAGAACGCGGCTGATCTGGTTGCGGGTATCCGCAAGATTGGCGATTTCGATATTTCGGTTGCCGCCTATCCGGAAAAGCACCCACAGAGCGAAAGCTGGGATGTCGAAATCGACAATCTCAAGCGCAAGATCGATGCCGGTGCGAACCGTGCGATTACGCAGATGTTCTTCTCGAACGCGGACTATCTGCGCTATGTCGAGCGCGCGCAAAAGGCCGGTATCACCGCGCCAATCGTGCCCGGCATTCAGCCAATCCACTCGTTCAAGCAGATTTCAGGCTTTGCCGGTCGCTGCGGTGCGTCGATCCCAGAATGGCTCGCAGAGCGTTTTGATGGGCTCGACGAAGACCCAGAAACGCATGCGCTCATGGCTGCAGCGGTTGCGGCGGAACAGGTCACCGAACTGCTCGATGAAGGCATAACGGAGTTCCACTTCTTTACGCTGAACCGGTCAAATCTGGTTCTGGCACTCGCGCGCTTGCTGGGTCGCCGCCCGTAAGAGGCGTTCATCCCCCGTTCAGACGGGGTGGCGGATGATGGGATCATGGCCGCAGTTCATATTGTGGCCATGAAAGCGGGGTTTGTCCTCGCCTAGCGCCCACAGCCGTTTGGATGATGTTTATGAAGATCGACCGCCGCATTACCAATGGCTTGGCCTGGACCGGCGCTTTGCTGGTCGTTGCCATTCCATCCGCAGACTTCATTACTCGCCAGTTCATGCCTGATGTCGGATCAAGCGTGGCTGTGGTCAGTGAAGTGCGTGCGCCTGCTGCTACTTCGGCGCCTGCAGCCGTTTCAGCCCCGGCGTCTCCAGTGGTTGAAGCGCGGCAAGAGGTGGCTGAAGCTCCAAAGGCGAGTGCACCTGCTGCGGCTCAGTCTGGCGATGTGGTCGATAATTTTTTGAACTCCGGGCGTGCGCTTCCCGATTATATCTCAGGCGGTGGCAGCGCGCCTGCGGCTAAGCCCGCGGCTCAGCCTGAAACCCAGCCGGTTGCCGCGAAGCCAGCAGTTCCGGCGTCGATACAGCCTGCGCAGCAGGCCGTAGAGAAGCCTGCGCCAAAACCAGTACCGGCTCCGGTGGCTGTGCCCGTTGCAACGCCACCAGCCGCTCCGGCTCCTGCACCTGCGGTTGTTGCTACTGTGCCAAAGGTCGTCGGGTTTCCGACGCCTGCGTGGCAGCGTCCGCCGTCAGTCGAGGTTGCGTCTACACCGCCGCTGATTATCGATACGCCGCCGATCCATAGTCAGACCGTCATACGTCCGTCAGATAACCGTGTTATCCGACTCCAAGACAATCGCGTCATTCGGCCTGAAGAGCTTGATGAGATGGAAGAATGGGAAGCTGGGCCTGTGCAGGATTTCCTCAATCAGCAGGGTAGCCGCGCCACCGTTCGCCGCCAGCAGATTGTGCCACCAAACGCAGTCGTGCCTCCGGCCAATGTTGGTGGTGGCAATGACTATGTGCCGGGCGGTTTTTTCTTTGATCAAGGTCCCGCGAACGCGCAACCAAGGGGCTTCCCTCTGGTTTATGACGGTAGGGACATCCCCGAATATGAAGTCTATCCGTTGAACTGATGAAACGGGTCCATGCGGTGCTGGCATGGACTTCATCGTAAAATGCCGATAGAGAGGTGTTTCGACGGAAACTGAAAGCGACAGCAAATGTTATCTTGCGTCCGCAAAGCTGAAGAGAACAACGATCTGCGTCATAAGCTGTCGCGGTTCCTTGGCTCGTTTTCAGATCGCACCGGCCTCGCGGGCCGAGTGGCTGATATTCTCGACCCAGACACATGGCTACCGGGTGGGCGCGACGCTGCCTTTACGCTGGCCTTGATTGCCTTGTCGGCCAAGATGGCTGTGGCTGACGGCGCGGTGACCGCATCGGAAGTGCGGGCGTTTAACGCTACGGTCGATATTGCCGATGGTAGCCGCGAGCAGGTGCAGAAGCTTTTCAACTTGGCCAAGCAGGATGTTGCTGGCTACGATTCTTATGCACGCAAAGTGTCCCGCTATTTCGCTGAAACGCCAGAAACGCTGGAGCACGTGCTCGACGGGCTGTTCTTTATCGCCACGGCGGACGGCCTCGTGCATGAAAGCGAGCTGGAATACCTGCGACACGTCAGCTCAATTTTTGGGTTCGATGAGGCGCGGTTTGAACAGATCGCCTCCCAGCATGTGATGCTGGAGGAGGGGGTGGACCCTTATATGGTGCTGGGCCTGCGCCACGATGCGCCGCCTGAGGAAGTGCGCCGGGTTTATCGCCTGCTGGTCGCCGAACACCATCCGGATCGTTTGATTGCTAAAGGCGTGCCTGAAGAGCTGATCGATGTGGCGACCGCGCGCATGGCGTCGATCAATTTGGCGTATCAAGCGATTACTCGGCCCAAACCCCAACCGATGCTCACTTGACGGATCAGTGGCGCTGCCGCATTTAGGCACCGTCAGTTGACCGGGTGACCGCTGGCGGGTGGGTAACTGCCCGTTGGAGGAAAGTCCGGGCTCCATCGAAACACGGTGACGGCTAACAGCCGCCGGGGGCGACCCTAGGGAAAGTGCCACAGAAAGCAAACCGCCTCGGCATGCCGAGGTAAGGATGAAAGGGTGCGGTAAGAGCGCACCGGGCGTCTGGCGACAGAGGCCGCACGGCAAACCCCACCGGGAGCAAAACCAAATAGGGATGACGCGGGCTTTATGCCCAGCCTGTTTCGAGGCCAGATCATCCGGGTTGGTTGCACGAGCGCGCCGGCGACGGCCGCCTCAGATGAATGGTCACCGCGTCGCTTTTAGCGGCCTTACAGAACCCGGCTTATAGGTCAACTGGCATACCTTCCCCATGGTGGTGGGGAGGGGCGTCCACAGGACGTGGGGTCGCAACCCCGTGAGATATCCCTGTGTGCCCTTGCGATTTTCGTCATCTTCCCTTAAACGGGGGCCCCTTGGACCTCCGCCGTATTTCCGGCGGGCACACGCTTTTTTGGAGTTGGCGCGATGCCCCTGGCAACACCGTTTTACCTGATCGACGAAGCCAAGCTCGATCTCAATCTGGCAAAAGTTGATCGCCTGCGGCAGCTCTCCGGGGCGAAAGCTGTGATGGCGCTTAAGGCGTTTTCGACCTGGTCAACCTTTCCGCAAATCTCCCAGCATATGGACGGCTCAACCTCGTCCTCGCTGAATGAAGTGCGTTTGGGCAAGGAAAAGTTTGGCGGGGAAACCCACGCTTATTCCGTGGCTTGGTCCGATGATGAAATCGACGAAGCGATTTCGTACGCCGACAAGATGATCTTCAACTCGATCAATCAGCTCGAGCGTTTTGGTGCCAAGGCTGCGCATATGCCAGTTGGGCTGCGGGTCAATCCGGGCGTGAGTCATTCCCATTTCGATCTTGCCGATCCGGCGCGACCATACTCCCGTCTGGGGGAACGCGACGTCAGCAAGGTTGAGGCGGTTATGGACCGCGTCAGCGGGTTCATGCTGCACTGCAATTGCGAGAACGACAGTGTTGTCGCTTTCTCCGCATTGCTCGACACTTTTGAAGAAAAGCTCGGTCACCTTTTCGAGAAGCTCGAGTGGGTCAGCTTTGGTGGTGGTATTCACTTTACCGGCGCTGGCTACGACATCGATGCGCTGGCAGCCCGCCTCAAGGCGTTTTCTGAGCGCTATCAGCTACAAGTTTATCTTGAGCCCGGTGACGCGATCGTCACTGGAACTACGACGCTGGAAGTGTCGGTTCTTGATGTGGTCGAAAACGAAAAGTCTGTCGCCATTGTCGATAGCGCCGTTGAAGCCCATATGTTGGATCTGTTGATCTATCGGCAGAGTGCCGAAATGGAACCCAATGCCGGTCCAAACCACTATGTTATCGCGGGCAAGTCGTGCCTCGCCGGTGACGTGTTTGGCGAATACGATTTTCCGACGGAACTCAAGGTTGGAGACCGTATCTCTCTGCAGAACGCAGGCGGGTACACAATGGTGAAGAAGAACTGGTTCAACGGTGTTGCCATGCCTTCCATCGCTATTAAGAAACGAAATGGGGATGTCGAGCTGGTACGCACGTTCGACTATTCTGACTATCTCGCTAGCCTGTCTTAGGATTGGCTGACCTTTCCACCCATAAAAAGGTGTTTCGTGACAATTGAAGAAAAACGTACTGATCATCGGCGCCGGAGGTGTCGCGCAGGTCGCAGCTTATAAGGCTGCAATGCACAATGATGTTTTGGGAGACATTCACATTGCCTCCCGAACGCTGTCCAAGGCTGACGCACTGGTTGCGGGCATTTTGGACAAGAAGGCGCTTAAGCGCCCTGGAGTCTTGGCTGCACATAAGCTCGACGCAATGGATGTCGAAGCCACCAAGGCACTGATCAAGCAGACCCACACACACATCGTCATCAACGCCGGTTCTGCGTTTTTGAATATGTCGGTTCTGCGCGCCTGTATGGATACGGGTGTTGCCTATATCGACACAGCAATTCACGAAGACCCTAAGAAGATTTGCGAAGCGCCACCGTGGTACGGCAACTACGAGTGGAAGCATCGCGATGAATGCGAGCGCAAGGGCGTCACAGCCATTCTCGGTGCTGGCTTTGACCCAGGCGTGGTCAATTCTTATGCGTCGCTGGCAGCGAATGCCTATTTCGACCAGATCGACAGCATCGACATTATCGACGTCAACGCTGGTAGCCATGGGCGCTATTTTGCGACCAATTTCGACCCGGAAATCAACTTCCGTGAATTCACCGGCACCGTTTGGAGCTGGCAGAATAGCGAGTGGACGGCGAACAAGATGTTCGAAGTCAAGCGCACGGACGATCTGCCGGTCGTTGGTTCGCACACGACCTATCTCACCGGTCACGACGAGGTGCATTCGCTCTCGGCCAATCTCGGTGTTCCAGATGTTCGTTTCTGGATGGGTTTTGGCGAGCACTACATCAATGTCTTCACCGTTCTGAACAACCTTGGCCTGCTTTCTGAACAGCCGGTGACGACGGCAGAGGGCTTGGAAGTTGTGCCGCTTAAGGTGGTGAAGGCGGTGTTGCCTGATCCGATGTCGCTCGCGCCGGGCTACACCGGTAAGACCTTCATTGGCGATCTCATCAAGGGCACGCGCAATGGCGAGGCCACTGAGCTGTTAGTTTACAACATCTCAGACCACGAAGAAGCCTTTGCTGAGACCAATAGCCAGGCGATCTCCTATACGGCGGGTGTGCCTGCTGTCGCGGCCGCAATGCTGATCGCTACGGGTGAGTGGGATTGCCATCGCATGGCCAATGTCGAAGAACTGCCAGCTGTGCCGTTCATCGATCTTTTGGGCAGGCTTGGCCTGCCGACACGCATTCGTGACGCTAAGGGTGACCGCGAATTTAACCCGGCTGAGTTTAAGGCCCAGAAGGCTAAATCCAAGCTGGCTTAAGGATTTACGACATACGAAAGACCGGGAGCAATCCCGGTCTTTGATGTTTTGGGCACACTCTTAGGTTTGTTATTGCAACCACTTCCCGGCGACGGGCTTATGTCTGCAATACAATTACGGGCCTCTCTATGGACTATTCTAACAGCGGTGATCCGATGCGGGGTCGGAAAAACCCTTTCAAAAACAGCTACTTTAGGTTCTACGTCCTGAGCGGCGCTCTGGTTTTGGCACTGGTTGTGGGCATCGTGAAATTTGCCGCTGTACCGAACGAGCTTGCCCCTGTGCTCTATGCTCAGCCGTTCAGCGGGAAGGTGACCTCAACGCTTGTGCCCGGCCCGTTACGATAAGTGACATCGGCACTGAGGGAATGGGCCATTGCTCTGACGATGCGCGTTCCCAACCCAGTGCCACGCGGTTTGCCTACGCCGCTCCAGCCAACGCCATCATCTTCGATGATCAAGCGAACACTGTCATTCTGACAGCGCATCGTGATGCGGATTTCGCCGGGCTCGCGACCCTCATAAGCATATTTGAGCGCATTGGTGACCAACTCAATGAGAATGACGCCGAGAGAGGCCACCTTCTCCGTTGGGACTGGAAAGCTCTGCACATCGGTGCGAATGCGTGCGGTTTGGCCCTCTGCCTGAACGCTGTTTTCGAGTTCGCCAATCAGGCTGGAGACATAGTCGCCAATTTGCACGGTTCGGACGTCGCCGGAGGTATAAAGGTGCCTATGCACCCCGGCCAAAGCATGAATACGCGCCTGCGTCTCGGAGAGGGCGCGCTTGGCTTCCTGATCCTCTAAGGCGTTCGCTTGTAAGCCGACGAGCGCGGCAACCATGGCCAGTGAATTGGCGACACGATGATTGACCTCCCCCAACAGCATTTCGGCGCGTTCGCGGGCTTCACGGGCTTCGCGGTTGGCGCGTTCATTGGCGCGGGTCAATCTCACACTGTCGACGGCGCTATCAATCGCCACCAAGAGCAGTTCCATGAATTGCTCAGAACCGGTCTTGGGGACGAAGTCGGTGGCCCCGGACTTCATGGCGGACACGGCAATCTCGGTTTCAGCAGCGCCTGTCACATAGACAACACCGGGCCGGTTTTCGAGCGTGCCCATGCCTGCGAGAATGTCTAGGCCGGTGCCGTCGGGCATGTAGTGATCAAGCACGGCGACATCGATATTTTCATTCTGCAAATGGGTCAGCGCTTCTCCAACGCCGCCAGCGCTGAAGAAGTGGAAGCCCCTGCGCTGCATGGCTTTTTGAACCAGCCGCGTCAGACCCGGGTCGTCATCAACATAAAGAACGGTCGGCGTTCTATTCGGCATTTAGATTATTCGGCCTCTGGAATTTGCATGACTGAGAAGAACAGGCCGAGCTGTTTGATGGCATGAGCGAACCCTTCATAGTCTACCGGCTTGGTGATGTAGACGTTGGCGCCCAGATCGTAGCAGCGCTGGATCTCGCGCTGATCATCGGTGGTGGTGAGCACCACGACCGGTGAGCGGCGAGTATGCTCGTTCGCTTTGACTTTTTCGAGGATATCGATGCCGGTCATGTCGGGCAGGTTGAGGTCAAGCAAAACCAGAAGCTGGCGCCCCTGATTGGTTTGGCCGGTGCCGTCGGGACCAAGAAGGAATTCGAGTGCATCGGTGCCGTTGGTGAAGCCAAGGATTTCGTTGGCAACACCAGCACGACGGATGTTTTTCTCGATGAGGCGGGCGTGGCCCTCATCATCTTCGACCATGACGATGGTCACTGGACGCGCGTTGTTCATGCCCCATTTCCCTTTAGGTATGCGCGCAGATCGCGCGGAAGATCGACGGTGAAGGTGGTGCCTGCACCGAGTTTGGATGAGAGTTTTACGTCGCCGCCGAGGCTGCGGGCCATGGTGCGGACGTGGGCGAGGCCAATGCCTTCGCCTGGATTGTTTTGGGTGCCAGAGCGGCGGAAGAGCTCGAAGACGCGTTCGTGGTCAGTGTCAGCAATGCCGCGCCCATTATCTGCGACATCAATGATCACGCGATTGCCGGGCGCGTTCCGCGCCGTGATCCGAACGTGTAGCGGCCGATTTGGGCTTTGGTATTTGATGGCATTATCGAGAATATTGCCCAAGACCTGCTCGACAGACAGCCGGTCGGTGAACAGCTCGTTGACCTTGACGTCGATATTGATCTCGCCTTGCCCTTCGACGAGTTGATGATGGACGGCCGCCGCCGAATTTTCAACGAGCCGTTTGAGATCAATAGATTCAGGGCGCAAGGTGCGCCGCCCTTCGCGGGAGATTTTGAGAATAGCGTTGATGAGGCTATCCATCTTGCGCGTGGCAGCGCGAATAAAGGTGACGGCCTCGGGAAGATCTTCAGAGGCGGCCAGATAGGCTTCCTCAGCCACTGTGTCGCCGGGGGCAGGCGGGTGCAGTTCCATATAGGTCCGCACGGCTGCAACGCCTGTTTCCATCTCACTGGTGAAGCCCATGACGTTGACGAGCGGGGCGCGCAGATCGTGCGTGACGATATAGGCGAAACGCTGGATTTCCTCATTCGCCTTGCCCAGCTCTTTGGTGCGATCAGCGACGCGCGCTTCGAGCCCGAGGTTCGCTTCTTCAATCTCTTTGCGCGCAAGGGCCAGTTCGCGCATGTAGGAAATCATGGTCCAGATGGAGCCGCTGACCACCAGCAGAATGACCGCGCCGCCCACGACCGTGATGAGGCGGAGAAAATTGATCGTGTTTTCTTGGTTCTCAGCACCGGCAGAGATTCGATCATCCGCGCCTGTCATCACAGCCGTGAGGAAAGCCCGGATGTCATCCATCGCTTGCTTACCACTATCGCTGCGGACCCGCTCAATCGCGTCAGGGAAACCTTGGCTATCAGCGAGGGTTAGGGTGTCCGCGAGCTCGGCGCGCTTGTAGGCGATATTGGTGCTCAGTCGCTGCAACGACTCTTGAGCGTTTTCAATTTGGCTGAGGCTCGCATTCAGATCGGCCAGGTTCCGATCGATTGCCTCAATATGCTGTTCGTATGGCTCAAGATATTTTCGGTCCTGGGTCAGCAAATAGCCGCGCTGCCCGGTTTCCATATCCTGCAATGATCCGAGTAGGTCGACAGATGCGCGGCGTATGGAGCGCGCATCAATAACTTCCTGGAAATAGCCTTGGGAGCGCTCGACCAACCAAATATTGGTCCCGACGATGCCGATCAGGGCGATCAAGCCGGTGAGCATTAAGAGTGCTGTCGATCGGATGAATGTTTTGTTGCTAATTGGCATCTGAAATCTCGGCAGGCACATATTTAATCGCCTGAATATTTTACAGGCGCAATGATGAATATAAGTCACGAGATCGTGAGTGGTTCCGCCGTCAGGTGAATGGGAAACAAAATCTTAAAGGTCCCATTGCAAAATAGGGGATGAGTTTTTGTAACCGGCGCGTTTTGCCGGTGATGGAGTTTTGCCGAATATGGGCAAGCCAAATCTGCCCGAGTCAGACGTGACAGCAGGGCCACATCTACCGGTTTTGTTGGACGAAGTGCTTTGGGCTTTGAAGCCCGCACCGGGAATGAAAATCGTCGACGGTACGTTCGGCGCAGGCGGCTATTCGCGTGCGCTGCTGCAGGCTGGCGCGACTGTCATCGGGATCGACCGCGACCCGACCGTTGCTCCGCATGTCGAGCGGTTGCGCGCTGAATTCCCCGATACCTTCCATTTTGTTGCTGGCACATTCTCGGCTCTCGATACGCTGGCCGCGCCCTTTGGGCCGATTGACGGCGTTGTGCTCGACATTGGCGTGTCGTCTATGCAGCTTGATCAGGCCGAACGAGGCTTCTCATTTATGCGTGAGGGGCCTTTGGATATGCGCATGAGCAGTTCAGGCACGAGTGCCGCGGATCTGGTCAATGAGCTGGAAACGGAGCCGCTGGCGAATTTGCTTTATGCGTTTGGCGAAGAGCGTAAGTCTCGCCGTATCGCCCAGTTCATTGTGGCCGCGCGCGAAGACGAGCCGATTACCACGACGCTGCAACTCGCCAAGATCATTGAGAAGGCCATCGGTCGTAAGCCTGGTGATGCGCATCCGGCAACGCGCTCGTTCCAAGCCTTGCGGATCGCGGTGAATGGCGAATTCGACCAGTTGGTTGAAGGCCTGTTCGCGGCCGAACGCCTTTTGGGCGAAGAGGGGACGCTGGCCGTGGTGAGCTTCCATTCGTTGGAAGATCGTATCGTCAAGCGCTTCTTCGACCCTGACAAGGGTGGGCCGACCGCATCGCGTCACTTGCCGCAGGTGCAGGCCGAAGCGCGGCGTTGGCATCCGGTCGCCAAGGCCGTCAAGGCGGGCGAGGCTGAGTTGTCGCGCAATCCGCGCTCGCGCTCGGCTGTGTTGCGCAGTGCGCGTCGCACCACTGATGCTGCGCGTCCGGTGCAGTTGCGTGGTCTGGGTGTTCCGGAAGTGCGAGAAGCGTAATGATCCGCAGCGTCAACATTTTCCTGCTGTTTGTGTCGGTGGCCATGCTTTCGGGCGTTTACGCGCTCAAGTTTTCCATTGAAGGCACGGCGGCTGAGCGAACTGCGTTAGCCGTAAAAATCAATGAGCAGGAGGGAGAACTCTCTCTGATCAAAGCAGACTGGGCGGTGCTCAATCAGCCCGGTCACATCGACCCAATTGTGAAGCGCCATCAGGTGGAGCTCGAATTGACCCCTGTTGCGCAAGAGCAATTTGGGGCGTTCGCGGCCTTGCCGATGCGCCCCGAAAAACCCGATGCGGCATCCATGGATGCCTTGTTTGAAGCAATTGCAGAAGGCGTTGATCCAATCGACGCTATCATTGAACTGGATGGAGCCGAATAATGGCTATCGTCGCCGAGGGAATGCCGCCGACCATTGCGTTAGAGGGCTCGCGTAAGCAGCGCGGGAACCTGACGCAGGCGCGTATTCGGTGGATGATTTTGGCCGTCGTCATGGGCTTTGGCCTGGTGGGCGGTCGCCTCATTCAGCTGGGCATGGTTGTGCCGGATCAATCGATCGAAGGGCAAACGCGTGACGCGATCATGGCGTCGCGCCCGCCCATTCTGGACCGCAATGGTTTGGAGATGGCGGTCGATATCCGTGTGCCTTCGCTTTACGCCGAGCCGCGCCGCATTATTGACGTTGAAGAGGCTGTCTCCAAGCTCCGTACCGTGTTGCCAAGCCTGGATGAAGAATGGCTGCGCAAGCGACTGACGGGCGAAAAGGGCTTTGTGTGGGTGCAGCGCGAACTGACGCCCGCCATCCAAGAGCAAGTGATGCGTCTGGGTATTCCGGGCATTGATTTCATCACGGAATCCAAGCGCTTCTATCCGGCGATGAGCGAGGCGGCCCATATTCTGGGATCGACCAATGTCGACAATCAGGGCATTGCGGGCATTGAGCGCTATGTCGATACCGACCACCTTTCGGTGTTGCAGGAGCTTGGCCTTGCGCGCGGCAATGCGCTGACGCCAATTGAGCTCTCGGTCGACATGCGCGTGCAGCATATTCTGCATCAGGAGATGCAGGATTCGATGGCGCGCTATCAGGCGATCGCGGCTGCAGGCGTCATTATCGACATCTATTCGGGTGAAGTTGTTGCGATGGCATCGTTGCCGGACTTCAATCCGAATGAGCCCGCGTCTGCCTTGGTCAAAGATACATTCAACCGGATCACGTCGGGCATCTTTGAGCCGGGCTCGATTTTCAAGACCATCACCATCGCGGGAGCGCTGGACTCCGGTACCGTCCGTATCACGGACAAGTTCGATGCGCGCTATGGTGTGCGCTTCGGTCGGTACACGATTAGCGACTTCCACGGTAAAAACCGTATCCTCGCGTTGCCGGAAGTTTACAAATACTCGTCTAATATCGGCACGATCCGGGTGATGCAGGCGATGGGCAAAGACAATTTCCGCGCCTTCCTCAGCCGCCTCAAGTTTGACGAACGCGTCGAGTTTGAATTGCCTGAAATGCGCTCTCCGACCATTCCAAAGTCGTTCTCAGAAGTGGGGGCCGCTACGGCATCCTTCGGTCACGGTCTTTCGGTGTCGCCGCTGCACATGGTTATGGCGCACACAGCTCTGCTCAACGGCGGCAATTACATTGCCCCAACGCTATTCAAGCGCTCGATTGCTGACGCAGAGAAGCTTTATGAGCCAGTGGTGAGTGCGCAGACCAGCGAATACGTCCGCTATTTGATGCGGTTGAACGCAATCTCGGTTGGCGGTTCCGGTTCGCAGATGAATAAGCTTGCGCTGGGCTACCGCGTTGGCGGGAAGACTGGTACTGCAGAAAAAGTGGTTGATGGCCGCTATTCATCGAGCAAGGTGACGAACTTTTTCGCGTCTGCCTTCCCACTCGATAATCCCCGCTATGCTATGGTCGTGATGGTCGATGAGCCAAAGGCAGAAAATGAACGGTCAGGCACCACCGCAGGTTGGAATGCGGGGCATATGACCGGCCGGATCGTGCAACGGATTGCACCAATGCTGGGTATTGCGCCAGAATTTAGTGAGCTGCTGGATCAACAGATCGTTCCGCAATCAGTGCGGCAGCTCTATCCAGAAGGATTTTGACTGTTGTCCATAAGCGTTAGCCAACTGCTCGAGGGATCTGGCGCCCGCCCGAAAAAGGGTCTTGGTGCCGTATTCGGGTTGAATTCGGACAGCCGGCGTATTGAACCGGGCGATGTCTTTTTCGCTCTGCCGGGCGTTAAGGTGCACGGTAATCAGTTTATCGCTGACGCGGTTGAACGCGGCGCGCTTGCTGTTGTGACGGATGTGACGCCTCCGGGTGACCCGGGCGTGCCAGTGATCGTGGTTCCCGATGTTCGCGCTGCCTACGCGCGCGCGGCAAGCCGTGTGTTTGAGCCGCAGCCAGAAATGCTGGTTGCTGTAACCGGCACGAATGGCAAGACCTCTGTTGCCTCCTTTGTTCGCCAGATTTGGGACGAAGTCGGGGTGCCGGGCGCAAGCATTGGTACGCTGGGTATTGAGACGAGCAACCGTCGTATCGACGGCGCTCTGACCACGCCCGACAGCCGCACGCTGCATCAGGCCATGCGCGCGCTCAAGGCGCAGGGGATTGACCATGTGGCGCTTGAAGCGTCGAGCCATGGTCTGGACCAGCGCCGGCTTGACGGTATCCACTTTGAAGCGGTCGCTTTTACCAATCTCAGCCGTGATCACCTCGATTATCACGCTGACATGGAAGAGTATAAGAACGCCAAGCTGCGTTTGTTCACCGAGCTTCTGGTTGATGGCGGCGCGGCAATCGTCAACGTCGATGATCCGGAACACGAAGCGTTTATGTTCGCGGCCCTTTCGGCCAGCGCAACATTGCTCACCGTTGGTCGTGAAGGCGCCTATATTGAGCTGCTTTCGATCAAGCCGGAAGGCTATGGCCAGCGCGTTGAAATCCGTCATATTGGCGAACTCGTCAGCTTCCACCTCAAAATCCCTGGTGAATTCCAGGTGTCAAACACGCTGGTAGCGGCTGCTCTGGCGATGTCTTCGGGTGTTGATAAGGCGGATGTGTTTGCCGCGCTGCCACAATTGGTGGGTGCTGTTGGGCGCCTTGAACTGGTTGCCGAGCACAATGGCGCAGCCATTTTCGTGGACTATTCGCATAAGCCCGAAGCACTGCGTACGGCTCTGACCACCTTGCGTCCATACGCGCCGAACAAGCTGCGCGTGGTGTTTGGGTGTGGCGGGGATCGCGACAAGGGCAAGCGTCCGCAGATGGGTGAGATCGCCAGCAGTCTGGCGGACGAAGTGATCGTTACCGACGATAATCCACGCACTGAAGACGCGGCTGCGATCCGCGCTGAGGTGATGGTTGGTGCCAAGGGCGCTGAGGAAATCGCTGATCGTCGTGAGGCTATCTTTGCTGCGGTGAAGCGCCTCAAGAAAGGCGACGTGCTTCTGGTCGCTGGCAAAGGCCACGAAACTTACCAGATCATCGGAACCA
Organism: Devosia sp. MC521; assembly: GCF_014127105.1. Classification (NCBI taxonomy): domain Bacteria; kingdom Pseudomonadati; phylum Pseudomonadota; class Alphaproteobacteria; order Hyphomicrobiales; family Devosiaceae; genus Devosia; species Devosia sp. MC521. Next base: position 2,478,331 of record NZ_CP059902.1, on the reverse strand, counting down.
CGAAATCGCACTTCTCGGACCACGAAGTGGTTCTGGAAGCGATTAAGGGCTAAAGCGATGGCGCCGGACCTCATAGTCCGGCGTTATTGTTTTGGGGGAAAGTGACACGCGTGGTCCATCACCTCAATTTCGCTATAGAACGGTGATCTGACTTTTTGCGTCACCAACTGCGCTTCTCTCAACGACAGCTAATCTCATGACCCCTCCACTTTTTACGCTTGATGCCATACTCGCAGCGACCGGTGGGCGCGCGGCTGGTGTGAGTGCGACTGAGATCAACTCGGTCTCGATCGACTCCCGTGATCTTGGCCGTGATGCCCTGTTTGTGGCGATCAAGGGCGATCGCTTCGACGGGCATGATTTTGTCGATACCGCTATCGCTAATGGCGCAGCGGCAGCTCTGGTGACAGACGGCAAAAGCGTGGGCGAGGGGCGTATTGTCGTCGCTGACGCCTTGGGCGGGTTGCGTGACATGGCGCGGGCAGCGCGGGCGCGGAGCCGGGCGTTTATCGTTGGCGTGACCGGAAGCGTGGGTAAGACCACGACCAAAGAAGCCATTCGCACTGTCCTCGAAACAGCGGGCGAAACGCATTACTCGATCAAGAGCTTTAACAACCACTGGGGCGTGCCGCTGATGCTGGCGCGGATGCCGGAAACGGCGCAGTTCGGTGTGTTTGAAATGGGCATGAGCGCGCCCGACGAAATTCGCCCGTTAAGCAAGCTGGTGCGCCCCCATGTGGCGGTGATCACCAATGTGGCGCCAGCCCATTTGGAAAATCTCGGTTCGCTGGAAAACATCGCGCTGGCTAAGGCGGAGATATTTGACGGGCTTGAGCCCGGTGGCACGGCGGTGATCAATGCTGATCACCCACAAATTGATATTTTGCTGCAAGCGGCAAGCGCTGCAGGCGTTGCCCGGGTCATCACCTACGGCTTTTCGGCCGGTGTCGATTGGCAGATCGTTGATGTTGTGACGAGAGCTGACGGCAGTACGGCTACGGTGGAGCGTGGTGGGGAACGCTATGCGCTTGAGCTGAGCGTCGCTGGGCGGCATATGCTGGTCAACGCCACGGCAGCGCTGATTGTGGCGGACCTCGCGGGCATCGATACGGGTTTTGCCCTGAACACTTTAGCGCGTTTGGGTGCGCAGCCGGGGCGGGGACAGCGCACCAATTTTGGATCAGCCGATAAGCCTCTGTTGCTGATCGACGAGAGCTACAATGCCAATACCGCCTCAATGGGTGCTGCCTTGGATGTGTTCGCCTCTGTAACACCGGCGAATGGTCGCAAGGTCATTGTGTTGGGCGATATGAGAGAATTGGGTGACACGGCTAACGCGTTGCACGCGGGCCTTGCACCAGCCGTACTGGCGTCGGGCGCGACGCGCGTGCATCTCGTGGGACAACATATGGCGGCTCTCGGACAGGCTCTGCCCGCTGGCATTGTGGCCAGCCATCATCAGAGTGTTGAACAAGCCCAAGAGGTGATCATAGATGATCTTGCGTTTGGCGACGCAGTTATGATCAAAGGATCGAACGGGGTTGGTCTGGCGCGTATTGTCAGCGCCATCACACAGAAATTCTCAAACAGCTGAAATCCCCAACAAGAATAGCGGAATAGAATGCTCTATTTTCTCGGCCAGTTGGGCGACTCCGTGTCAGCCTTCAACGTCTTCCGGTACATCACCTTCCGTACAACTGGAGCAGTTGTAACGGCGTTGTTCTTCGTTTTTATGTTCGGCCCGGGGATGATCTCCCTGCTGCGCCTGAAGCAGGGACGTGGACAGCCAATTCGTGAAGATGGTCCTGCTGGACACTTGCTGACCAAAAAGGGCACCCCGACAATGGGCGGGTTGATGATCCTTTCGGGCGCGGTGATCTCAACACTGCTGTGGTCGAACCTGACCAATGGTTATGTCTGGGTCGTGTTGTTCGTAACCATCGGCTTTGGTGCGATTGGGTTTTACGACGACTATCTCAAGGTCAAGCGCATGAGCCACAAGGGCTTTGGGTCCAAGCAGCGCTTGCTGTTGGAAGCGCTGATCGGGGGCGTCGCGGCCTTTGCGATTTCCCAGCTTGCTTCGGGCTCTTATGGCACTTCGCTGGTCTTCCCGTTCGTGAAAGACCTCGCCATCAACCTTGGCTATTTCTACATTCTGTTCGGCGGTTTCGTCGTGGTTGCTGCGGGCAATTCGGTGAACTTGACGGATGGTCTCGATGGTTTGGCGATTGTGCCGGTGATGGTGGCGGCGGCTTGCTTTGGCCTCATCGCCTATGTCGTTGGTTCGCAGAACTACGCGGACTATCTCTTCCTCAATTCCGTGCCGGGTACGGCTGAATTGGCGGTTGTGTGCGGAGCGCTAATCGGGGCGGGGCTTGGGTTCCTGTGGTTCAACGCGCCACCGGCGCAGATCTTTATGGGTGACACAGGTTCGCTCGCCTTGGGTGGTGCTTTGGGCACGATCGCGGTCGCGACTAAGCACGAAATCGTCCTCTGCATCATCGGTGGTCTCTTCGTTCTGGAGACGGTTTCTGTGATCGTGCAGGTGACCTCGTTCAAGCTAACAGGGAAGCGCGTTTTCCGAATGGCGCCCATCCATCACCACTTCGAGCATCTGGGATGGACGGAAAGTCAGGTGGTTATTCGCTTCTGGATCATTTCTTTTGTTTTGGCGCTGATCGGTCTGTCGAGCCTCAAGCTCCGCTAAATCGGTCAAGTCATTGAAATTCCAAGCAAGCCCCGGTTCGCCGGGGCTTGTTTTTTTCTGATCACGCTTTTGCAAAACGCAAATGCCTTGGCAAATCGGTAACCATCGTTGGTTACAAATCGAGGTAAGTTGTACCGCGTAACCGGGCTTTCCCGATGATGTTCTCCCGTGCTGAAAAAACTTGGCTTGCCGAATGGTGGTGGTCGATTGACCGCGAGCTGCTCGGCGCTCTGATTATGCTTTTGGCGTGTGGGATGGTCCTCAGCTTTGGCGCAAGCCCTGCTGTGGCCGAACGCATCGGGCTCGATGAGTGGCACTTTGTAATCCGCCATGCCATGTTCTGCGTCTTGGCGGTGCCAGTTATGCTGGCAACCTCTCTACTGTCTCACCGCCAAGCACGCTTGAGCGCGCTCTTCGTGCTGGTGGTGATGACAGTATTGCTCTGGGCGACCCTCTACTTCGGGACCGAGGTTAAGGGTGCGCGCCGGTGGGTATCGCTCGCCGGGCAATCCATTCAGCCATCGGAATTCGTCAAACCTGCCTTCGCGGTGATCAGTGCGTGGCTGTTTTCTGAATCGCTCATCCATCGCAACGTGCCTGGGCGCTGGATGGCCGCCGGGCTCATGGTCCTGATCGTGGCAGCGCTGCTGCTGCAGCCGGACGTTGGGCAGACCGCGCTGGTGGTCGCTACTTGGGCCGTGTTGCTGTTCTTTTCCGGGATCAGCTGGTGGGTGATTATTGGACTTGGGCTACTGGCGGTCAGTGCGCTGGCAGGGGCCTATATGTTCTTCCCGCACGTGTCGCGCCGTATCGATACGTTCATCAATCCTGATGCTGGTGGCAACACCTATCAGATCGACCGCGCCATTCATTCCCTGCTGGAAGGTGGGTGGTTTGGACGTGGTCCGGGCGAGTCTCTGGCCAAAAAGCTCATTCCCGACGCGCATGCTGACTATGTGTTCTCGGCGGCAGCGGGTGAGTTTGGTATTCTTTTCTGCATGGGCCTAGTTGGTCTCATCGCCTTTATCGTGATCCGCGCGATGATCTCGGCGCAGCGTCAGACAAGTCTGTTTGCGCGATTGGCCGCATCGACCATTGCCGTGCAGTTTGCGATGCAGTCGGGCATCAATCTCGCTGTGAACCTGAACCTGATCCCACCCAAAGGGATGACGCTGCCATTCGTCTCTTATGGCGGCACGTCCATGTTCGCAGTGGCCTTTGGTATGGGGCTGATGCTCGCATTGACCCGTACCAAGCCGGAAGAGCGTATGGCGACCGGCATTCCTTCGTATCGCAGTGCAGTGGTGGCCCCCGCAGAATGAGCAGATTTATTCTTATTGCCGGTGGGACCGGTGGGCACCTGTTCCCGGCTATGGCGCTGGCTCAAGAGCTGCAACGCCGTGGTCATGTCGTCGAGCTGATGACGGACCATCGCGTGGAAGCCTATGGTGCGGATTTCCCGGCCAAGGCGATCCATATCGTCCCCTCCGCCACCCCTTCAGGCGCGAATTTGGTGAAGGCCGCGGGTGCGGGTTTCACTATTCTGCGCGGCGTGGCCAAGGCCTATGGCATTTTCGCTAAGGACAAGCCTGCCGCCGTTATTGGCTTTGGTGGCTATCCGACATTCCCGCCGTTCATCGCGGCGAAGCTGGCCGGTGTGCCGGGCATTCTGCACGAGCAAAACGCGGTTATGGGGCGCGCCAACCGGGCGCTGACCCGTTTCGCGCATACGCTGGCGCTGAGCTTTGCCAAAACGAAATTTGCTGATGCGCAAAAAGTGGCGTCAGTGGTGACGGGTAATCCGGCGCGTGACCGTGTTCGTGCCGTAGCGGGTCGACCTTATCCCGCGCTCGACGCTGTCGGTCCGATCCGGCTCGTGGTGACTGGCGGCAGCCAAGGCGCGCGCTTCACCTCCGATGTGGTTCCTGCGGCGATTGCGCTTTTGCCGGATGCGCTGCGTTCGCGTTTCCAGATTGTTCAGCAGGCGCGTCCAGAAGACATTGATCGTGTGACGGAAAGCTACCGCCAATCGCGCACCAATGTGGAACTGGCGAGCTTCATTGGCGACTTGCCAGAGCGGATCGCCAATGCGCATTTGGTGATTGGACGCTCGGGCGCTTCCACCGTAAATGAGCTTTGCATTATTGGCCGTCCAGCGATTTTGATCCCGCTGCCGGGCGCGCTTGATAGCGATCAGAAATACAATGGCCAGGTGCTCGAAGAGGGCGGCGGCGGCTGGGTGATGGAGCAAGACACACTCTCACCGCAATCGCTTGCCACTCGGTTGCAGAACCTGTTCAGCAATCCTGCCAAATTACAGCAAGCCGCTGAGGCTGCCAGAGCCTTGGGTCAGCCTCAGGCTGTCGAGAAACTGGCCGACCTTGCCGAGCAAATCGCTGGGCTTGCACCAAAGACGAATGAAGGAATTCCATCATGAAGATGCCGCGGAACATCGGGCCGGTCCATTTTATCGGCATTGGCGGCATTGGCATGAGCGGTATTGCCGAAATCCTTCATAACCAAGGCTACACGGTGCAAGGCTCCGACGCCTCGCTTAATCCCAATGTTCAGCGCTTGCGCGACATGGGGATCAAGGTTGAGATCGGTCAGAGCGGTGACAACCTCGGTCTGGCTGAAGTCGTGGTGATCTCCTCGGCGATCAAGAAAGACAATCCAGAGCTGATGGAAGCGCGGGCGCGGGCTTTGCCTGTGGTGCGTCGCGCTGAAATGCTGGCCGAAATCATGCGGTTTAAGACCGCCATTGCTATTGGCGGCACGCATGGCAAGACGACGACGACCACGCTGGTCGCGGCGCTGCTCGATGCCGGCAATCTTGATCCGACTGTGATCAACGGCGGTATCATCAATGCCTATGGCACCAATGCCCGTCTTGGTGGCGGTGAATGGATGGTGGTTGAGGCAGACGAAAGCGACGGCACTTTCGTGAAGCTGCCGGCGGACGTAGCGGTCGTGACCAACATCGACCCTGAGCACCTTGATCACTATGGTGACTTTGAAGGCGTGAAGAAGGCCTTCCACCAGTTCGTTGAGAATGTGCCGTTCTACGGCTTTGCGGTGATGTGCCTCGATCATCCGATTGTGCAGTCGCTGGTTGGCGAAATCCGCGATCGTCGTGTTGTCACCTATGGGCGTAACCCGCAGGCAGACGTACGCCTGATCGATGTCGAAAATCATGACGGTGTTCAGACCTTCTCGGTCGAAATCCGTGACCGGATTCGTCAGACGCAATTGCGCATTAATGGGCTCGAACTGCCAATGCCGGGCATTCACAACGCACTCAATGCGACGGCAGCGATTGCCGTGGCGGACCAGCTGCATGTGTCAGCTGAAGCGATTCGCAAGGGCCTCAAGGGCTTTACGGGCGTCAAGCGTCGCTTCACCAAGACAGGTGAAGCGGGCGGTGTGACAGTGATCGACGACTATGGTCATCACCCGGTTGAAATCGCGGCAGTGTTGAAGGCAGCGCGCCAATCGGCACGACGCGATGTGGTGGCGATTGTGCAGCCGCACCGCTTTAGCCGTGTGCAGGATCTGTTTGATGATTTCGCGGCCTGCTTCAATGACGCGGACACTGTGCTGGTAGCGCCGATCTATGCTGCGGGAGAGCAGCCGATTGAGGGCGTGACCAACGACGAGTTGGTCAACCGCATTCGTGCCCGTGGTCATCGCGATGCGCGCGTTCTTGCAGGGCCTGAAGACCTTGCCGCAATTCTGGCGGAACGCACGGCAGCAGGCGATTATGTCGTGTGCCTAGGCGCCGGCAATATCACTCAATGGGCGGCAGCGCTTCCGGCGCAATTGGCCGCTGCACAGAACGAGGCTGCACAATGAGCAAGCATGTCGCGGTCTTGATGGGTGGTTGGTCGAACGAGCGCCCCGTGTCGCTGAGCTCCGGCGCTGGCTGCGCTGCGGCTCTGCGCAATGCGGGCTATCGGGTGACCAAGGTTGACGTTGGCCGTGACGTTGCGGATGTGCTGCGTCAGCTTAAGCCGGATGTGGCGTTCAACGCTTTGCATGGCCCGTTTGGCGAAAGCGGCATGATCCAGGGCGTGCTGGAACTGCTCGAAATCCCATACACCCATTCGGGCGTGATGGCTTCGGCGCTGGCGATGAATAAGCATCAGGCCAAGATCGCCTTCAAGGCTGCGGGCATCCCTGTCACCGATCACGTGATCGTGACCAGGGCCGAGGCGGCGCGCGACCACGTTATGGCCCCGCCTTATGTGATCAAACCGATCGCCGATGGCTCCAGCTTTGGCGTGTTTATCGTCAAAGCCGAGACCAGTCATCCGCCGCAGGAACTGTTGCGCGAGGATTGGAATAATGGCGAAGAGGTCATGGTTGAACGGTTTATTCCGGGCCGTGAACTCACCTGCGCGGTAATGGGTAATGTGGCGCTAGGGGTGACGGAGATCGTCACAAACCTCAGCTTCTACAATTATGAAGCAAAATATGCGGCTGGTGGGTCGGTGCATATTTTGCCTGCCGATCTGAAACCGAAAATTTACGACAAAGTGCAAAAGCTCGCACTAGCTGCCCATGCAGCACTCGGATGCCGAGGCGTGACCAGAAGTGACTTCCGGTACAACGAGGCAGCTGGGGAAGATGGCGAACTGGTTTGTCTCGAGATCAACACCCAGCCGGGTATGACAGCGACATCCCTGGTGCCCGAGCAGGCTCTGCATGCCGGGCACTCTTACGAAGATCTAGTCTCCTGGATGGTGGAGGACGCGAGTTGCAACAGGTAAAAAGCGAGACACTTCTCGCTGGAGCGCGACCAGTGACGACCCGCGCTTTGCCTGTCCGAGCGCGCGCTCCGCGTCGCCGTATCAAAAATTCGCTGAACCGCGTTTGGGTTTTGCACAGCGGCAAGATCCGCAAGGTTTTTACTGGTGTTTTGCTACTCGCTGGCTGTGCCGGGCTTTACCAAGTCCGTGAGCCTATCGGCAATCTGGCGATGATCGGGGTCGAACTGGCGCAGGCGCAATTTGCGCATGCTGGCCTTGCCGTTTCGGAAATCTCGATCTCCGGTCAAACACTGACATCCGAGCAGGATGTGTTCGACGCTTTGGCGATCCAGCTCGAAACCTCGACGATGAGTTTTGATGTGGATGCCGCGCGCAAGCGCATTGCTGAGCTACCGGCCGTTGAAAGCGTGTTGGTCCGCAAGACCTATCCGGGGAAGGTGGACGTTACGATCACTGAGAAACTGCCGGTTGCGCGTTGGCGCGTGGATGGCATCACCTTCTTGATTGATCGGGCAGGGGATCAGATCGGCGAAGATCGTGGTGCCTATGGCGATCTGCCATTGGTCATTGGCGATGGCGCTGCGGACGATGCCTTGGCGATGATCCGCGCCATCGACACTGTTCCGCAACTCAAAGACGAGTTGGTGGCGATTTCGCGTATCGCCGACCGTCGTTGGGATTTGATCTATAGCACTGGCCTGCGTGTGCAGCTGCCGGAGCAGGGCGTCGCCCAAGCGCTGCGCAAGCTGCAAGACTATCAAGATGAATTCCGATTGCTCGACCGCGATCTGGCGCAGATTGATTTGCGCAATGACACGCTGGTCGCGCTCCGCCCCAATAAGCCTATCGAAGAAACTGTGACGACACCCCAATGATCACCGATGCGATGACCTCCCGGCTTCGTCCGGTTCAACCTGGCAAGACCACTCTGGTGGCCGTGCTCGACATTGGGTCGACCAAGATCTGCTGCATTATCGCGCGCCTGGTTCCGCGCAGCGAAGGTCGCTCCTTGAAGGGGCGTACCCACAAGGCAGAAGTGATCGGTTTTGGCTATGGTCCGGCGGCAGGCGTCAAGAGCGGTGTGGTCACCGACATCGAAAAGGCCGAACAGGCTATTCGCAATGTCGTGGGCATGGCTGAGCGCGCTGCAGGGCTGACGCTGGAAAGCGTGCTCGTCAACGTTACGGCTGGCCGTCTGGGTTCGGAAACCTTCTCGGCGGCGGTCAATCTTGACGGCCAAGAGGTGGAAAAGTCTGACCTTGTGCGTGTGCTCAAGGCGGTCAATTCTCGTTCGGTTCGTCCGGAACGCTCCATTATTCACGCGCTGCCCATCGGGTTTTCGCTCGATGGTCACAAGGGCATTCGTGATCCCAAGGGCATGGTAGGCGAGAAGCTGTCCGTCGATGTCGCCGTGGTGAGCGCGGAAACTCTGGCTATGCGCAATCTGGAACTGGTGCTTCACCGCTGCCACTTGCAGATCGAAGCCATCGTTGCCACGCCCTATGCCTCGGGTCTTGCGACCCTTGTAGATGATGAAGCGCAATTGGGTGTTGCCTGCATCGACTTTGGCGGCGCGACGACGACTGTGTCGGTGTTTAACGACGGGCATATGGTATATGCCGATGCTATCGCCATTGGCGGCCACCATCTGACGCTCGACATCGCGCGCCAGCTCTCGGTGAGCGTGCAGGACGCAGAGCGCCTCAAAACATTGCATGGCTCGGTTCTGCCGGGGCAGGCGGACGAACGCGAGATGATCCCGATCCAGCCCGTGGGTGCAAGTCATGACGAAGCGCCGGGGCAAATCCCGCGCGCTGTTCTGACCCGCATCATGCGTCCGCGTATCGAAGAAGTGCTGACAGCAATCCGCGACCGCATGCAGGCCACGGGCATGATGGACGTCTGCGGACGTCGCTTCGTGTTAACCGGTGGGGCCAGCGAAATGACTGGCCTGCCGGAAGTGGCGCGTCGCACCCTTGCTCGCAACGTCCGCAATGGTCGCCCGATGGGAATTTCGGGCCTGCCTGAAATTGCTCGTGGCGCCGCCTTTGCGACAGTGGCGGGCATGCTGGTTTATCCGCAGGTCTGCGCCAATGAATACTCCGAGCCGCGCAGTAGCCGCAAACTCATTGGGACGGACGGCTACCTCTCACGAGTCGGCAATTGGTTGCGTAGCAGCTTCTGATCGTCGACGGAAACGATCGATCAGGTGGCGGCGTTGGACGCGAATTAACACACAAAGATAGATACGGATAACTCCGTAGAGCCAAATCAGGAGAGGGCGTTCGTTAAGCGAGCGCCCTCTCACTTTATGGGCATTCGTTTATTTTATTATCACTTTATCAAGGCCCAAACTGACCAGCTCCGCACCGTGCAAGGTTAATTTTGTTGCTTATCGGCTGGTTAACGCCAGAGGGCGTGCCTTGCATGTGGTGTCGCAAAATGCGCCGAGAACTGCGCAATACAGGCAATTGTTAGGGTGGGATTAACGATTAGGCCGCTAAATCTTAATCAACCACGCCACCTATGGGGCCACACATGACGATCAACCTCACTATTCCCGATATTCAGGAACTCAAGCCCCGCATCACCGTGTTCGGTGTGGGCGGTGGTGGCGGCAACGCCGTAAACAACATGATTCAATCCGGCCTTGAAGGCGTGGATTTTGTCGTTGCAAACACCGACGCGCAGGCACTCGCCCTGTCGAAGGCACAGAGGATCATTCAGCTTGGCGTTGGCGTCACTGAAGGTCTTGGCGCTGGATCGCACCCGGAAGTGGGTCGTGCGGCAGCGGAAGAAAGCTGGGACGAAATCAACGATCACCTTTCCGGCTCGCACATGGTGTTCATCACCTGTGGTATGGGTGGTGGTACTGGCACTGGTGCAGCGCCCGTTGTGGCTCGGGCTGCGCGCGAACAGGGCATCCTGACCGTTGGCGTTGTGACCAAGCCGTTCAACTTTGAGGGTAATCGTCGTACCCGTCTGGCTGAAGATGGCATTGACGAACTGCACCGTCACGTTGACACGCTGATCGTTATCCCGAACCAGAACCTGTTCCGTGTTGCCAACGAGAAGACCACCTTCGCCGACGCTTTCGCGATGGCTGACCAGGTGCTGTTCTCGGGTGTTGCTTGCATCACCGATCTGATGGTCAAGGAAGGCCTGATCAACCTCGACTTCGCTGACGTGCGCGCTGTTATGCGTGGCATGGGCAAGGCGATGATGGGTACTGGCGAAGCTTCGGGCGAAGATCGTGCACGTCATGCTGCTGAAGCGGCTATCGCGAACCCACTGCTCGACGATGTGTCGATGCATGGTGCTCGTGGCCTGCTGATCTCGATCACCGGCGGTCCAGACCTGACCCTTTATGAAGTCGATGAAGCCGCTTCGCGTATCCGCGAAGAAGTGGATACCGACGCGAATATCATTCTTGGTGCGACTTACGATCCAAACCTGAACGGTACGATCCGCGTATCTGTCGTTGCTACTGGCACCGACGCGACTATGGTTCAGGCAATGGAGCCGGCTAAGCCGCACGCGTCCCGCACCCCTTTATCAGTAAAACGCCACGTTCCGGTTGAGGCCAACCGTCCCGTGGTGCCGCAGGCTCCGGTTGAGCCAGTGATGATGGAAGTTGAAGACATCAGCTCGCAGGTTGAAGCTGCGGTTGCCGAAGCGTTCCACGCTCAGCACCCAACGCCCGCTGCGCAGCCATCGCCAGTTTCCTTTCACGAAGACGACGGTATCGTCGTAGAACCATACGTGCCGGCTTCTGAATCTCACTATGAGCCAGAAGAGATTGTTGTTGCTCAGGAACAGCCGATCCCTTCGGTTTATGTTCCATCCAATGCAGCGCGTCCGGACGGTCAGCGACGTATGCCGCGTACTGAAGAGCTGCCAGCTGTTGCTCGCCGCACTCAGGAAGCTGCAGTCGCTCCGCAGGTGCAGACTGAAGAGCCACGCAATGCTCGCGCACTCTTCAAGCGTCTGGCATCCAATGTTGGTCTGAACTTGGGCGCACCTGCTCAGGCAGAGGTTCGTGCTGAACCGCGCCAGACCATGGCTGACGATGCTGCGGCTCGCAGTGCAATCGAGAATGGTGGTCAGCGCGCTTCGCGTGTCCCGCCAGCAACCGAAGGCGCGCGTGGCAATCTTGATACACATGGTCGCGCTCCTGCTGCACCCGCGCAGAAGGAACACCTTGAGATTCCAGCATTCCTGCGTAAGCACGGTTAGTCTTTTCGTGATCAACAGGTGAAAACCTTGCTCGGTGCGGCTTCCGCACCGAGCTTTTTTTCGATAAGCGTTCTGATTGAGCGTGACCTATTTGGAATATTCCAGGCATGACTAAGCTATCTACGCGTCAGCGGACCTTGGCCAGCGAGATTAACTTTGCTGGCTACGGCGTCCACGGGGCGCAGCCTGTGACAATGATTTTGGCGCCTGCAGCGCCCGATACTGGCTATGTAATTCGACGCGCCCTCGGCGGCGGCACGTATACAAAGACGGTTCCGGTGCTGCACACGCGCGTCAGCCGCACGACGCTCGCGACCACGATCGACCTGGGCGATAGCTACAGTGTTTCGACCGTTGAGCACGTGGTATCCGCACTCTCGGGACTTGGCGTCGACAACGCGCTGATCACGCTTGAAGGACCGGAATGCCCGATCCTTGACGGCTCTGCCTATCCCTTTGCCAAGGCAATTATTGAAGCTGGTTTGGTCACGCAGCCGGCTGCCAAGAAATTCCTCAAGGTGATGCGCGCCGTTACGGTTCGTAACAATGACGCCTTCGCAGCGCTTGAGCCCTACAACGGGCGCGCGCTCGATCTTGAAATTGAATTTGATTCTCGTGTCATCGGCCGCCAGCGCATGATCTTTGACTGGACACCGCGCCGGTATTTTGAAGACGTATCGCGCGCCCGCACCTTTGGCTTCGCGCGCGACGCCAAAATCCTGCGCTCGGCTGGTTTTGCGCTCGGCTCGAGCCTTGATAACTCAATCACTGTCGATGAAGACCGCATCCTGAACCCAGGTGGTCTGCGATTTGAGGACGAATTCGTGCGGCACAAGCTGCTCGACGCCGTGGGTGATCTCTCGCTCGCTGGCCTGCCGATCTTCGGTCGCTTCCGCTCCTATAAAGGGGGCCATGCGCTTAATGCTCATGTTTTGACTGGTCTCTTTTCCAGCGATGCTAATTATGAGATAGTTAGCGCGGAGGATCTGCCGCTTGAAATGGAAGCCTTCAACGACCAACCTGAAGGTCTTGAGGTGTCCCATTATCTGCGCTCGGCAAGCTGAGACGTTGATTTCTGCTGCCACAGTTTTGATCCATTTGGAAACTACGTCGCATTAGTGCGCATGAACCAATACGGGGCCGTACGTGACCTTTAATGCAATGAAGAAGCTTACAGCCCGCGCCGTTCGGCTCGCTGCCATTGGCGTTTTTGCGACAGCACTGACGGCTTGCGCCGGTGGTGGTCTGTTCCAGCCGCCTAAGCTTAAAGAAGCTGCTATCATTCCTGCCGCTGCCCTTTATCAGGGTGCGCTCGACGATATGGATGGCCAGCGCTACCAGACTGCGATCCGCAAGCTCGATCAGCTCAATCGCCAGCATCCGCTGGATCCGCTGACCGAAAAGGGCAAGGTTATGCAGGTCTATGCGAACTATCGCATCGGCAAGTTTGACGAGGCGATCCTAGCGGCAGACCGCTATCTGGCTCTCTATCCCAAGAGCTCTGAAACCGCCTATATCCTCTGGCTGAAGGGCACTGCCTATTTCGCTCAGATCAAGGATATTACCCGCGATCAGCAGCTGTCGACGGATGCGATCGACACCTATCAGCTCCTGATCAACAATTATCCTAAGTCCGAGCACGCCAAGGACGCTAAGGAAAAGCTCCTGATCGCCTATGACCAGCTCGCTGGTAAGGAAATGTCGGTTGGCCGCTATTACCTCGGTAATGGCCAGTATGCCGCGGCGATCAATCGCTTCCGCGAAGTCGTTGAAAAGTGGCAGACCTCGACTCACATCGAAGAAGCGCTCTACCGTCTGACCGAGGCTTATCTCTCGCTTGGTCTGACCACAGAAGCCATGTCGGCTGCCGCCGTTCTGGGCCACAACTACCCATCGAGCGACTGGTACAAGCGCGGCTTTGAACTTCTCGGTAAGCAGGGCCTTGCACCAAGCCTGAATTCAGGCAGCTGGCTGGCCGGCGTTCGCAACTAAGCGTGTCAGTATGACGAGTTTGAAGGGCCCCACACGGGGCCCTTTGTTTTTCGCTCTTGGGTTAGCGAAAGACGGTGTTGCTATTTTGTTCTAATTTGCTATCGTGTCACGCGGCTGTGTTAGCGGCTTTGCTGTGGAAGGCGTCTCGCGGGCGTCTCAATCCGCAGCCAAGCTGATAAGACAAGCAAAGCCCAGTCCCTTGAGGGAAATTCGCGCATGCTAAACGCGCTGTCGGTCCGCAATATCGTTCTCATCGACCAGCTCGATCTGGCGCTTGATAACGGCATGACTGTCCTCACCGGTGAAACCGGCGCGGGCAAATCCATTTTGCTTGACGCGCTGACTTTAGCGCTCGGCGGACGCGGGGATGCCTCGCTGGTACGGCAGGGGCAGGACAGCGGGCAGGTCGTCGCCGTGCTGGAACTGGCCGCAGATCATCCGGCGCGCGCGCTGTTGCGCGAAAACGCTGTGCCCGATGATGAGGACGTGATCCTCAAGCGTGTTCAGTTCTCGGACGGCCGTACCCGCGCCTTTATCAATGACCAGCCGGTGTCGGCCTCGCTTTTGCAAAAGGTGGGGAGCCAGGTCGTCGAAATTCACGGCCAGCACGATGATCGCGCTTTGGTTGATGTGGCCACGCACCGCGCGGCGCTCGACGCTTTTGGTGAACTCGCCAAACCGGCAGCGGCTGTGCGGGACGCCTGGGCGACCTTGGTTGAGGCGCAACAGGCCGTTGAGGAGCAGCGCGCGCAGGTTGATGCGGCACTTGCCGCCGAAGACTATGCGCGGCACACGGTTGATGAGCTCTCCAAGCTGAAACCGGGATTGGGCGAAGAGGCAGAATTGTCCGAACGTCGCCAACAGTTGCAGCAGGCCGAAAAGGCTGCCGCGGATGTTGTCGAGATTGATGAAATCCTCAACGGTCCAAACGCGCCATCGCCTGCACTCGCGGCGCTCATGCGGCGCTTGCTGCGCAAGCTGGACAGCGGGGCGACCCTGTTCCAGCCGATTGTGGATGCGCTGGACGCTTCGCTGGCCACCCTAGATACAGCCGCTGACGCCTTGGAAGATCTGAAGCGTGAGATGGCGTTTGATCCCTCTGAGCTTGAGCAGGTCGAAGAGCGTCTTTTCGCGCTGCGCGCAGCCGCGCGTAAGCACCAGACCAGCTGCGATGGCTTGGTTGAAGTGCTCGAAAAGTATGAAGGCGATCTTAATACGCTACAAAGCGGGGAAGGGCGCCTCAAAACTCTGGAGAAGGCCGAAGCGCTGGCGCGGGCCAAATATGCAGAGGCGGCAGAAAAGCTCAGCACGAGCCGAGCCAAGTCTGCTAAAGCGCTGACCAAGGCGGTCGAGGCTGAACTGCCGGATTTGAAGCTGGGCGCGGCCAAGTTCATTGTCGACCAGCAGGTCGATAAGAACCGTGTCGCTGCTGCTGGCTTTGACCAAATCGCGTTCCACGTGCAGACCAATCCGGGCACGGCCGCTGGGCCACTGCTTAAGGTGGCGTCGGGCGGCGAATTGAGCCGTTTCCTGCTGGCGCTTAAGGTGGTGCTCGCCGATCGCGGCTCGGCACCAGTTCTGATTTTCGACGAAATCGACACTGGTGTTGGCGGTGCTGTTGCCGATGCGATTGGTCGCCGCTTGGCGCGGCTGGCAAGCACAGTGCAGGTTCTGACGGTAACACACGCCCCGCAGGTCGCAGCCCGGGCGAACCGTCACCTGCTTATTGAAAAGCAGATGGTCAAAGAGGGGGCTTTCATGCGCACGCATGTTCGTCCGCTGGACCGGGATGCGCGACAGGAAGAAGTGGCGCGTATGTTGGCGGGGGCGGAAATTACCGATGAAGCCCGCGCCGCCGCGAGCAAGTTACTGGGGACCGTGGTTTAGTCAAAATGGCGCTCGGTGTTTGGCCGAGTTGAGGCAGTATGCCTTGAGTGCTTTCCCCCACCCAGCCTCCCCCTGATAGGGGGAGGAGCGCATTGCGCGTTTGGATCGGGCGGGGTGGTGCCTAATCTCAGTAGTGGGCTTGATTCCCGATTGGCTCTATTGGGGGACTAACAGTACACTCGATCGGTCCCTCCCTTGCTAGCGGGGGAGGTTAGGTGGGGGGCTGCGTGCGAAGCTTTTTCAAGTCCACGAAGAAACCATAAGCTGATGCAGCTTCCAGTGTCGTTCCCCTATCTTTCTCGCGAAAGTGGGGGGGTGGGGCGTCGTCACAGCAATTGGGAACCCGTGTTCGTTTTAACTGGTGGCCCGCTTTCATGGGGGGACTAGTATGCCACCGCTCCTGCCACCCTCTGACGCGCACGGCGCCATAGTCGTGGAGCTTAGGGCGTAACCCATGCGCGGTGTGATGCGTTCTGCTAAACCAACAGCATTCAGATTCTGAGTGATGCCATGACCGATTTGCCGCTGCTGCCTGTAACCGATCTCACGGAAGACCAAGCACGGGCTGAGCTTGACCGGCTCTCGACGGCGATTGCGGCGGCGGATATTGCGTATCATCAAAATGATGCGCCGGATTTGTCGGACGCCGATTACGACAAGCTCCGCCAACGCAATTTTGACATTGAAGAGCGTTTCCCTGCTCTCGTTCGCATGGATAGCCCGTCGACGGCGGTTGGGGCTGCACCTGCCGATGGCTTTGCCAAGGTGCGGCATGGCGTGCCGATGCTCAGCCTCGCCAATGCTTTCACCGACGAGGACGTGACGGACTTTGTCGCGCGGGCCAAAAAATTCTTCATGGCGGACACGCTGCGCGACCCGGAGTTCAAGCTCGAATTCACCGCTGAGCCAAAGATTGACGGGCTTTCGGCATCGCTGCGCTACGAGAATGGTGTGTTCGTAAAGGGCGCAACGCGTGGCGATGGGGCAGTGGGTGAAGACATCACCGAAAACCTCAAAACCATTGCCGATATTCCGCACTCGCTCTCGGGCGAGGGCTGGCCTGCGGTGATCGAAATCCGTGGCGAAGTTTATATGAACCACGCTGAGTTCAAACGCCTCAAGGAGCATTCCGCCAAGTTCGGCGGGCAGGATTACGTCAATCCGCGCAATACCGCGGCGGGGTCTTTGCGCCAGAAAAACGCGGAAATCACCAAGAGCCGAAAACTCAATTTCTTTGCCTATGCCTGGGGTCTGGCTGAGGATGGCGCGGGTAATCCGCAGCCTCCGGCCGAAACGCAGTTTGATTTCGTTCAGAAGCTAAAATCTTGGGGTTTTGTTACCAATCCGCTGATGATCCGCACCACTTCAGCTGAAGAGCTGATTGCCCATTATCACGGTATCGAAGTGCAGCGCGCGGCGCTCGGCTACGACATTGACGGCGTGGTCTATAAGCTTGATCGGCTCGACCTGCAGGCGCGTTGGGGCTTTGTGGCGCGCGCGCCGCGTTGGGCCATTGCTCATAAGTTCCCGGCCGAGCAGGCGTTCACCAAGCTTACAGCCATTGATATTCAGGTGGGCCGCACGGGGGCGCTGACCCCGGTGGCGCGTTTGGCTCCGGTGACCGTGGGTGGCGTGGTTGTTGAGAACGCGACGCTGCACAATGAAGATTACATCAAAGGCATAGGTAACAAGGGCGAGGCCATTCGCGATGGTGTCGATCTGCGCGTTGGCGACACAGTGGTCGTTCAGCGCGCGGGTGATGTGATCCCGCAGATCGTCAATGTCGTGCTTGATAAGCGTCCAGAGGGCACCCAGCCTTTCGTCTTCCCCCATGTTTGCCCGGTGTGCGGCTCTGAAGCGGTGCGCGAGATCAATGAGAAGACGGGTAAGCTCGACTCGGTGCGTCGCTGCACGGGCGAGTTGTTCTGCCCCGCACAGGCCGTCGAGAACCTAAAGCATTTCGTATCGCGCAATGCGCTCGACATTGATGGGCTGGGTGACAAGCAGATCAGCCAGTTTTACGAAGAAGGTCGCATCAAGCGCCCCGCGGATATTTTCACCCTAAAGGCTGAAGACGCCAAAAGTTTCAAAAAGCTCAAAGACGCTGACGGGTTTGGTGCTGTCTCGGTCAAAAAGCTGTTCGATGCGATTGATGCGCGCCGTGAACCTGAGCTCGATCGCTTCATCTTTGCGCTCGGTATTCGTCATGTGGGTGAAACCACAGCGGCGCTTTTGGCCAAGGAATTTGGCACGATTGAAAAATTCCGCGATGTCGCATTTGCGGCGGCACACCACGAAGAAGGGCACGCGCTCTTCCCGGAAATCGGGGGTATTGGGGAGACAGTGCACTCTTCGATCATGTCATTTTTTGCCAATGACAAGAACGTCTCTGCGCTCAACGATTTGCTGCTTGAGGTGAAGCCAAAGCCCTATGTGGTGGTGATCTCGGCCGATAGCGTCGTCGCGGGCAAAACCGTTGTATTCACGGGAAGTCTTGAGAAGATGACACGCACCGAAGCCAAGGCAATGGCCGAGCGTTTGGGCGCGAAGGTTGCGGGTTCGGTTTCGGCGAAGACCGATCTGCTGGTGGCGGGGCCGGGGGCAGGCTCTAAACTCAAACAGGCGGAAAGCCTCGGCATTGAGGTGATCTCGGAAGACGAGTGGTTTGAGCGGGTCGCGAAATAGCCGAATGTAAAAAGGGCAGTCGAGAGACTGCCCTTTGGTTTGATTAGATCGCTGTGGTGGCGCGGCGAAGCCACTCTTTCACATCGCCCGTAAGGCGCGGGCTGATTTCGTCCCACACCTTGGCGTGGAAGGCGTTGAGCCAATCGCGCTCCGGCGTGGTGAGCAGGCTTTGGTCGATGAGGCGCGTTTCGATGGGCGCGAGGGTGATGGTGTCGAACTCCAGATAGCCGGGGAAGGATTTGGCTTCCTCGACCACGATCAGGTTTTCGATGCGGATGCCATAGGCTCCGGCCTTGTAGTAGCCCGGCTCGTTGGAGAGCACATTGCCGATTTCTAGGGGCGCCGTGTAGCGGCTGGAAATGCCAATCGGCCCTTCGTGGACGCCGAGGAAATGGCCCACACCGTGGCCGGTGCCGTGGGTGTAGGTGATGCCATCCTGCCAGAGGAATTGGCGCGCCAGCACATCAATGACTGCGCCGCTGGTGCCGACGGGGAAGCGCGCCATGGAAATAGCGATCATGCCTTTGAGGACGCGCGTGTAGCGGTCTTTTTCTTCGGCGCTGGCATCGCCGGTATACAGCGTGCGGGTGATGTCGGTGGTGCCGGAGAGATATTGCGCGCCTGAATCGACGAGCATCAGCTCGCCGGGGTTGAGGCGACGGTCGGTCTTTTCCGTGACACGATAGTGGACGATGGCGCCGTTTGGACCGGAGCCGGAAATGGTATCAAAGCTGGCGTCGACGCAGGTTTCTTCCTCGCGGCGGAAGGCTTCCAGCGCGGTCACGATGCCGATCTCGGTGAGATTGCCCTTGGGGGCTTCGGTATCGAACCAATGCAGGAACTTGGCGAGAGCAACACCGTCGAGCTTATGCGCTTCGCGCATGCCGGAGAGTTCGACCTCGTTCTTGCGCGATTTGGGTCCGAGGATAGGATCGCGCTTTTCGATGAGCTTGACGCCGGCGTTGGTCAGCGTTTCGGCAACGGCAGCGGGGGCAGATTGTGGGTCGATTAAAACGCTATTCGCATCTGCGCCAAAAGCCGCAAGAGCGGCAGAGAATCCGGTTACTGGTTCGATCTCAGCTATGCCCGAAAGTGCCTGTTTAATCTCGGGCGTGATCTTCCCCTCATCGAGGAACAGCTTCGGTGTGCCGGATTGTGGCACGATGGAAAAGCCAAGAACGAAGGGCGTGTTGGGCACGTCGCGCCCGCGCATATTGAAGAGCCAGCAGATGCTTTCGGGCAGGGTGAGCACCACAGCAGCGGCGTTTTCGTCACTTAGCGTTTTACGCAGATCAGTGAGCTTGTCCTGCGCGGTCTTGCCAGCGCGGTTGTGGCCCAGAAATTCGATCGGGCTAATGGGCGCTGCAGGGCGGTCCTGCCAGATGGTATCGACGAGATTGGTGTGCGGAACGACCTTGGCATAGCCCTTGAGCGCATCAACAAAAGTGCGGATTTCGCCCGGGGTGTGTAGCCACGGATCATAAGCAAGGGTCGCGCCCTCGGCGATGTAATCGCGCAGTACCGGGCTGGCCGAGCCAACTGCCAGTTCCTCGATTTTAAAAACGTCTGTGTCGGTCTGCGCGGGTGCCTGCAAGGTGTAGCGGCTGTCGACAAAAAGCGCGGCCTTATCCGCTGTGACCAGGGCATGACCCGCCGAGCCGGTAAAGCCGGTGAGGTATGCCAAGCGCGCATCGCTTTCCGGCACGCTTTCCCCGCGGTGCGCATCAGCGCGTGGAATGAGGAAGGCATCCACGCCCGCAGCTTTCATCGCCGCGCGCAACTGAGCGACTCGGGGCGCGACCTGGCTTGGGTCACTCTTGACCTCGAAGCTCTGAAACTGCGTGGGCGGGAAAGAACGGTCTGTCATGCTTACAAATCCTGCGCCGTGCTGCGCTCTGGGCATAGCTGGCTTGTCTTTATCGGACTGGTTGTCGCCCGAAGAATGCCTATCTTAGTGTCGAACACTAGGAGAGAAAAATGACGAAGCAAGAGAATTTCTTCCGCCGCGCCCTGAATGCCATCGTTGATGCTCGCACACAGCAGGCTGAACGCTATGTTGCTCAGTTCGATGCCAAGACCAAGGCTGCTCAGAAGCACAATACCGACATCTAATCGGTCGCCTTGCATAAAAGGCATAGCTGATCTGTTCGCGCCCCACTAACTGGAATGGCGCGGATGGAATAGAGAAACACACAGACGGCGCAACGGATTGCCGCCGTCGCATGGAGTAGAGAATGACCGAGAGCAAGAATAGCTTCCGCAGCACACTGGGTGGTCTGATTGACTGCCGTGGTCGCGAAGCTACCCGCCAGGTCAGCTACCGCATGCAGCACCAGCTGATTGGCGCGGTTACTAAGCGCCCATAAGGCGGCTGCAAGCATTACGCTGACAATCTAGACCAGACGATCCCCGGAGCCACCTTCGGGGATTTTTTGTTTTTGGGCCTGTGCACCAGGGGCTCGCACCGCATTGCGTGTTCCACGGGCCAACAAAAAAGCCTCCCCGAAGGGAGGCTTTTCTCTTTCTGAGGCGCAGTTGCTTAGTTCTTTTCGAGAATAAGCGTGGTCCAATCCTTGCGCTTGAGATGCTCGACCAGCTTGAAGTCGGCTGCGAGGTAAGCGTCGATAACGCCCTGCGCCTGAGTGTTGAGAATGCCCGACAAGATGGCATTGCCGCCTTCTTGCGTCACAGCGCCAACGCCCGGAGCCAGTTCGGTGAGCGGGCCCGCCAGAATATTGGCGACGACCAGATCATATGGCGCGCGCGAGGTGATCTCTTCATGGTCGAGGCCGGTGGCTTCGATGCATTCGATCAGTTCAGCGCAATCATTGAGGGCAGCGTTTTCGAGCGTCGTGGTGACAGCGATCGGGTCGATATCGGTCGAGAACACCTTGCGGTTGAGTTTCTTGGCCAGCGCAATGGCGAGAACGCCGGTGCCGGTGCCGACGTCGATCATGTTCTGCGGGTTTTTAGCGCCCAGGATCATGTCGATGGCTTCAAGGCAGCCGGTGGTGGTTTCGTGGTGACCCGTGCCAAACGCCTGCGCAGCGTCGATCTGCATGGCGATCAGGCCTTCGGGTACCGGGTCGGTCGAGTGCGAGCCATAGACGTAAAAGCCGCCCGCGATCACCGGAGCCAGGCCTTCGAGAGACTTGGCCACCCAGTTGATGCTCGGGTCGATTTCTTCGACAGTAAAGGTCACCGCGCCGCCGAGAACCTGCTGAGCGATTTCGTTAAACGCTTCAAGGTTTGGCGTGTCTTCGCAGCCTGCCTCAAAGATCCACTCGCCGGTTTCTTCGTTCTCGTGGCACGACACGGTCGAGGCCAGATCGTCGCGTTCAGAGACGGCGTCGACCAGCGCATAGGCCTGTTCTTTGGTGAGAGCGACGGAGACTTGTTCGACGGACATGGGCGACCTTTATTAGAGTTCGGTGCCATTGGGGCAGGAGAGGCGTCCAAGTCAATGGCGCAGTGTGTCCTGCCCGCGCGGAATTAGAGTTTTACGGCTGTGCCGGAGACGGAAACCATCAGCATGGAGCCGCCCTGACCGACCACTTCATAGTCGAGATCGATGCCCACAACAGCGTCGGCGCCGAGGCGGCGGGCTTCTTCTTCCAGCTCGCGATACGCTTCACGGCGTGCATCGCGCAGTGTGCTTTCATAAGCGCCCGCGCGGCCACCGACGATGTCGCGAATACCGGCAAACAGGTCTTTGAAGATATTAGCGCCGACGATCACTTCACCCGTAACAATGCCAAGATATTGCGAGACGGGGCGGCCTTCGAGAGTGGGTGTGGTGGAGAGGATCATGTTTGCTTCCCATAAGTGTGTGCAGGCACAACGCTTAAATGGGAGCAGAGTTCACGAATGGATAGGGCAGCGTGAAGAAAAACCGGGCTCTTAGCCCGGCTTCACAAAGCTCTCCAAAACCTTCTTGGTTCCGGCCTTCTCAAAATCAATCGTCAGCTTATTGCCTTCGATATTGGTGACCGTGCCATAGCCAAACTTGAGGTGGAAGACGCGGTCGTTGAGCGAATAGCTGCTCGATTGGCTGCCGGTGTTGACAGAGCGGGCAACGAGATTGCCCTCAATCGTCATGGGGCCACCGCCCTTGCGGCTCGACTGGTTTTCGCGAGCACGCTTCCAGCCGGGCGTTTCATATACGCTCTCGAACGGGTCGATCTTATTAAAGCGGCTCGATGCGCCGCCGCCACCACCATAACCATAGCCGCCATAGGACGAGCCGGTGTCTTTCACTTCCACCACGTCGGGGGGAAGTTCATCGAGGAAGCGGCTTGGAATGGCGGATTGCCAGAGGCCATGGATGCGGCGGTTTTGCGCCACAGACAAGCGCACGCGTTTGCGGCCACGGGTGATGGCCACATAGGCAAGGCGCCGTTCTTCTTCGAGCCCAGCCTTGCCGCTTTCGTCGAGCGAGCGCTGATGCGGGAAGAGGCCTTCCTCCCAGCCGGGCAAGAAGACTGTGTTGAATTCCAATCCCTTGGCCGAGTGCAGGGTCATGATCGACACAGCATCGCTGGCGTCGCCTGCGTCACGGTCCATGACCAGAGAGATGTGTTCGAGGAAACCGCCCAGGTTTTCGAACCCTTCCATTGAGCGGACGAGTTCTTTCAAGTTTTCCAAGCGCCCGGGGCTGTCGGGCGATTTATCCGCCTGCCACATGCCGGTGTAGCCACTTTCGTCGAGAATTTGCTCGGCCAGCTCGTGGTGCGGAATGGATGCCATTCTCTCGGCCCAGTGGTCGAATTGCTGCACCAGCGCGCTCAGTGTCGAGCGTTGCTTGGGCTTGAGTTCTTCGGTCTCAACCAGCTGACGGGTGGCTTCGAGCAACGGCATGTTCATCAGCCGCGCGGTTTCCATCAGCGTCTTCACCGTGGTGTCGCCGATGCCGCGCTTGGGCACGTTGATGATGCGCTCAAAGGCAAGATCGTCGGCGGGCTGGCTGACAAGACGCAAATAGGCCAGCGCGTCGCGAATTTCCTTCCGCTCATAAAAGCGCGGGCCGCCGATAACGCGATAGTTGAGACCCAGCGTAATGAAGCGTTCTTCGAACTCACGCATCTGGAACGAGGCGCGTACCAGAATGGCGATGTCGTTGAGCTGCTCGCCGTCACGCTGCAGCTGTTCGATTTCTTCGCCGACCTGCCGGGCTTCTTCCTCACTGTCCCAAACGGACGTGAGCAGCAGCTTTTCGCCGTCTTCGGCAATGTCGGTGAAAAGCGTTTTGCCCAAGCGGCCTTCGTTATAGGCGATGACCGTGGATGCGGCCTTGAGGATATTGGCCGTAGAGCGGTAATTGCGCTCGAGTTTTACGACCTTTGCGCCGGGAAAATCCTGCTCAAAGCGCAGGATATTGTCCACTTCAGCGCCGCGCCAACCGTAGATGGATTGGTCGTCGTCACCCACCACGCAGATATTGGCTTCAGGTGCGGGCTTGCCCATGGCGAGCAAGCGCAGCCACAAGTATTGGGCGGTGTTGCTGTCCTGATATTCGTCGACAAGGATGAATTTGAAGCGCCGATGGTATTCGGCCAGCACGTCCTTGTTTTCGCGGAACAAGCGAATGCATTCGAGCAAAAGGTCGCCAAAGTCGGCGGCGTTCAGCGACTTTAGCCGCGCCTGATAGTCGTAATAGAGCTTTAGGCCCTTGCCATTGGCGTAGTGACTGCCCTCCGAGGCGGGAACATCCTTGGGCGTCCAGCCGCGGTTTTTCCAGGCGTCGAGCATGCCGGCGAACTGCTTAGCGGGCCAACGTTTTTCGTCGATCTGCTCAGCTTCAAGCAATTGCTTGATCAGGCGCAGCTGATCGTCCGTGTCCAAAATCGTGAACTGCGGTTTGAGATCAACCAGTTCGGCATGGCGGCGCAGGATTTTGACGCCGATGGAGTGGAATGTGCCCATCCATGGCAGGCCATCGAGTTGGGGCACCAGATCATGGATGCGCTTTTTCATTTCCGCTGCGGCCTTATTGGTAAAGGTCACAGCGAGAATTTCCGAGCCCCAGGCCATGCGGGTATTCAATATATGCGCAATACGGGTGGTGAGAACGCGCGTTTTGCCTGTGCCCGCGCCCGCCAGAACCAGAACCGGCCCTTCTGTAGTCAGCACGGCGTCGCGCTGTTCGGGGTTCAGACCGTGCAAGTAATCGGGAATATTCCGATCAACCGGCGGCTGACGGTTCAGTTGGCTTGTGATGGGGCCAGCTTTGGGGCGGGGCAGGGGCGCGTGGTCGACCATTAGCGAAAGTTTCCAAGGCGCTCACAGCATCGCTGCCACGTCGCCAAGCCTCGTCGAATCTCATTTTGTTCTCATTGCAATATAGGGAGTGCGCCGCCCCCTGTATAGAAGCGGGTGTTTTCACCGATCCGTCAGCGGCGGAGCTCGAAATTTCTCCCGTTTTCATTGCGCAAATTGCGGCTATGGCTTGCGCGGGGGCCGCAAGCGCCTACACTTCGCTCCAAATTGTCCGGGGCAGGCACAACATTGCTTAATCGCATTTATATCGTGGTCGGCATCTTCGCTATCGTGGTGCTCGGCTCAGCTTTCATTCTGCCCCGGTTCATCCACTGGGCGGATTATCGCGACCGCATGGAAGTGCTGGCTAGCCAAGTGCTTGGCACAGATGTGTCCATTCGCGGCGATATTGCGTTTTCACTGTTGCCGACCCCGCGTCTTGAGTTTGACGATGTGGTGGTGGGCCCGGCCACCGATCCGGCGGCAACGGTTCGGCGCGTTGAAGCTGAGTTCGCGCTGATGGACTTTTTGCGCGATATTTATAACGCCACCTCGGTTTCGCTGATTGGTCCCGTTGTTGATTTCACCATCGACGAGAACGGGCTTTTGGCCAGTGGCGTTGATATGTCGAACGCCGGAACCGGTGTCGCTCTGGGCCACGCCAGCATCACCGATGGCAGTGTGCGGCTCAATGATGTGCGGAGCCACGAAACCTTCACTGTTTCCAATCTGTCAGGCGATCTGCGGCTGTCTAGTTTTGGTGGGCCATTCCAGTTTCAGGGTAATGCCGACTATGCCGATGGGCGCTATGAGCTGCGGCTCAATTCTGGGGCCAGCGATGCGCAGGGCGCAGCGCGCGTGTCGGCCTTCGTGCGCGATCTTGTGACCAATACGGTTTTTAATGCCGATGGCTCTTTTGAAAGTGGGCTCGCCCCTAAGTTTGATGGCACGCTGACCTATCGTCAGCCACCACAACTCGCCACGGCAGCTAAGGACATTACGGGCGATCTGGTGCTCGAAACCAAGATTACCGCGTCCACCGATCGGGTGTCGCTGACCGGGTTTACGTTGAGCCCAGATCAGAACCGCTCGGGCATGCGGCTCACCGGCACGGCCAATGTGCAGCTGGGGGAAACGCGCTTCTTCGACATTATGGTTTCAGGGGGCGTGTTCTCGCTCCCGCCGCGTGATGCAAGCGAAGTTGCAGCCGAACAGGCCTATGAGTTCGTTCGTCTCTTGGGCGAAATTCCGGCTCCGCCAATTCCCAAGATGGCAGGCAAGCTTGAGATTGACCTTGCTGAGGTTGGGATGCGTGGCTTCTCGCTGCGCAATTTGCGCGTTGAAGCAACGACGGACGGCGATAGCTGGACCATTGCGCAAGCCATCGGGCTTTTGCCCGGCCAGACCGAAACCCGATTTTCTGGCAAGGTGACCAATGCCGGCGGAAGCTTGGGCGTCATGGGCGACATTGTCATGCGGGCGCAGCGTCTCGACGCACTGGCAGCGCTTTGGCGCAAGCCGAGCGACGACAACCCGCTGTTCGGCGTTCCGGGGGAATTGCACGGTCGCGTGCGTTTGGGCTCCGACGCTTTTGGCCTCAGTAATGCTTGGATCGCCTTGGGTGGGCAGGATCATGGGCTGGACCTGCGTATTGGGTTTGGCGCAGAGCCGAGACTGGACACTGTGCTGCGCTTGGGAGACCTCGATGCGCCGCTGAGCGAGGCGCTCTTTGCCCTCGCGCCCAATGCGTCGCTCGACAGCAATTTCCTTATTAGCTTCCCCGATGGCAGTTTCTCAGTACAGGCGCAGGCGCTCGATGTGCTCGGTCTGCCCGCGCAAAACCTCGTCGGCGAAGCGCAATGGTCGCGGGACGCCATCCGCTTCTCGCGCCTATCGGTTGATGATTGGGGCGGGGTTGGCTTTAACGGCACTGTGCGTCTAAGCGGTTCGCTGCTCGATCCCAATGTCACGCTTTCGGGTGGCCTAAATCTCAAAGAGGCCGGCGCGCCCGGGCTCACCGCGCTTTATGAAATGGCCAATGTGCCGTTCGATTGGCAACAAGCCATCGATTTGGCCATGCCAGCCGATTTGCAGATTGTGCTGGCCGATGCAGAACAGGGCAGTGGCCAGACCATTACCGCCAATGGCTCAATTGCCGAGGCGGCGCTGGACGTCCGCGTCGAGAGTGAGCGACCCATCTCGCACATGGGCGAGGGCCAACTTTCTGTGGTCGCTTCGATTGAGGCGCAGGATAGCCTCGCGCTGCTTGAGCAATTCGGTTGGACCGGCCCTTCTTTGTTTACCGGCGACGAGGCCATGGTCGGCAGCGCCTTTGTTGACGGAACGCTCGCCGATGGCTTCACTGGCCGTCTCTCTCTGGGGCAAGATGGGCAAGTCGTCGCCTTTTATGGCGATTTCGATTTTGACGATGGCGCTGTTCTGTCCGGCACGGGCACGGCCGACGTGATCTTGCGCGATGGCAGTGGGCTGGCGGCATGGGTTGGCGTGTCCGGCGCACAGCTGCCGCCGGTAGAAGCGAGCGCCAGCATGGAATTTGTCGCTGGTCGCAGCCTCGCACTGTCTGAAATTACCGGAGCGTCTGGCGACACCCGCTTTAGTGGCGACGTCAGCATGCAGATGATCGGACAATTGCCGGGCTTTGGCGGCACAATCACCACCGATCGCGTGGACACGACAGCACTGGCAGCGTTCCTCTTTGGTGGCGAAGCGCTCATCGGTGCGGCAGAGGGCGTCTGGCCAGAAGGCCCGCTCGCCACCGCGCACGCTCCCCGCCAAACGCGTGGCAATGTTGAAGTCATCGCCCGCGAGCTGAGCCTTGATGGGCGGACGATCGGCGGCGATACCAGTTTTATGTTCCTCTGGGACCAGCAATCGGCCACGCTGGGGCGCTTTGAAACCGCATTGGGCGGCGGCAAGCTCTCGTTGAACCTCGTCAATTGTTGCGCTGGCGCTCTGAGCGAACGGACCATTTCGGGGCGCGGGACCATGACGGGCGTCACTATTGCTGCCGTGGCGCCCGAGCTGGGTCTTTCCGGCATTCTCGATGGCAGCGGGCAGTTCGAAGGGGCAGGGCAAAGCTTGGCCGAGGTCGTGCGCAGCCTCTCGGGGGAAGGCAATTTTGCCATTCAGGAATTCGGCGTCGCCGGGCATTCTACCGCCGTCTATCCAGCACTCGTGAACGTTGACGATGTTCTCAACACTCCGCCAGAAGTTTTGGAAACCGTCATGCGTGCCGCGCTGGAGGAAGGCAAATTTGGCGCGCCGGTGGCGCCGGGCGCATTCACTATTGCGGGCGGCACAGTGCGCGTGGGCAACATGTTTATTGACGGTCAGGCAGCCACCCTTTCGGGCTCGCTCCAATTGGCGCTCAACGATATGGGCGTCAGCGGCTCTTTCGTTATGATGCCAAAAGCGTTTGAAGATCCACGCGGCTTGGTTGAGCTCGACAATGCGCGCATTCTGACCAGGCTTGGCGGGACTGTCTCTGCCCCCGAAGCCACTCTTGATCTCTCGGAAATTTCCGCTGCCGTGCAGGTGCGCGCCAATGAGATTGAGCTGGATCGCCTCGATGCGCTCCGTCTTGAAGACGAGGCTCGCCAGAGGGCAGCGGCAGAAGATCGGAACCGGCGTATTGAAGAGCAGCGCCGACTAGCTGCGGAAGAGGCCGCACGCATAGCTGCTGAGGAAGAAGCCGCGCGTCTTGCCGCCGGGGAGGAAGCGGCGCGTGCGGCAGAGCCAGTGCCGCCATTCTCCCAGCCGCTCGTCGCGCCGGAGCCGATCTTGCCAAATTTTGATCAGCAGACGATTGAAATGCTCATTCAGAGCGCGCCCGATGCCTCGCAAAGTCCGACGCTTTTCGCGCCGACTATTCGGCCTTTGCCTTAGGGTCTGTGGGGCGAGCCAAGGCTTCGCCATCACGATAATAGGCCAATACGGCCAGGCGCACGGCAGAGGATAAGTTCTGCGTGTCGCGGGTTTCGTCGATATGTCTGACGAGGCCAGCCAAGCTTAACCCGCGCTGTTGTGCCATGGCTTCAAGCCCAGCCCAAAACGCGGGTTCTAACGCAATCGATGTGCGGTGGCCGACAATGGAGAAGGAGCGTTTGTCCATCTCCGAAACGACTTATGGCTTCTTGCGGAAAGCGTCGAGCGAAACGACTTTTTCGCCGCTCGCTTCAACCGGTTCGGCAGAATTTTCGTCCGACGCAGCAGAAGGGGAGGAAGAGCCGGTATCGTCGCGCTGATCATCGGCAACGTTGCTCGGATCAAACTGCAAGCCAAACTGCACGGACGGGTCAAAGAAGCCCTTGATCGCGGTGTAGGGAATGAGCAGCATTTCGGGATTGCCGTTAAAGCTCAGGCCTACTTCAAAGCTGGCTTCGTTGACCTTGAGATCCCAGTATTGGTTCTGCAGCACGATGGTCATTTCGGAATCATACTGCTTGATCAGCTCTTCCGAGATGCGCACGCCAGGAGCGCGGGTCGCAAAGGAAATGTAGAAGTGGTGATCACCCGGAAGGCCGGTGCGCGACACCTCCGCCAATACCTTACGCACGACGCCCCGCATCGCTTCTTGCGTGAGGATATCGTAACGCATGTGGTCTTCGGCCATTGGGGCTTCTCCCGAGAGTAGTGTCGAATCCGAACGGCTCATATCAGCCCTACGTTCCCTGATAATTCAAGAACAAAGACGGATTTTTGCGATCGGATTGGAGATTGAGTGCAGGCTTCTGTTGCCAGGTGCCTGCGAACCCCGCCTATCGCCCGGCTAGGGGCGGAGGACTTATTTCCCAGATGTCGCGCAGCTTACGCTGCGAGAGCTACTGGAGCCTTATTGTTGTCATTTGCAACTATAAGTTTTAGTCCGATAACGGTGGTACCATGCCGAGCGAAAGCACACTCTTTACGCCCTCGTCGATCCTGTTTCGTCCCCATTGGCTCACCTCATAAAGAGGGGAGATGGTGGAGACGCCGGGTACTGCCCCCGGGTCCGATGGGTTTATTACAATGACAGTTTATCGCCATAGCTCTTGCGAGCCCCTTCTATATAGGTGACTGGGCGTAAGGATGCAAACGCTCTGCATAAAATTCACACGGGATTAAGATCGGATAGGTCAGTTTGCTCTGTGTAGGAGTAACTATGCCGCCCCGCCTTTATCTCGTACGATCTAACCGCTCGCGCCGATCTCAGCGCATGCCGTGGTGGGTGAAATTCCCCATCGCCTATGCGATTGCAGGCTCGTTTATGCTGGGCGCTTTGGTTGTTGTAGGCGTCGACCGCAGCGGGTTGGCGCAATGGCTTATCGAGCCACGGATCAGCGCTGTTGCCTCGACCGGTGTTGCGCCGTCTGGCGTGGCGATGCCCGCTAGGACGAGCGCACATTTTTCTGTCTGCAGTTCGAGAAATCGCGTCACCTGCGTTGTCGATGGCGACACATTCTGGCTCGATGGTGTGAAATATCGCATCGCCGATTTGAATACGCCCGAAGTCAGCAGCCCATCTTGCCCGCAGGAAGCGGCATTGGGCCAGCGCGCAACAACGCGCCTTGTCTCGCTGTTGAATGCGGCGCCTTTCACCTTGGGCGATTATGAGCGTGACGAAGACCAATATGGGCGCAAACTGCGCATCGTCGAGCGCAATGGCCGATCCATCGCAGACACCATGATCGCAGAAGGTCTGGCCCATCCATGGCGCGGCAAACGCGAAAGCTGGTGCTAGACAAGCTGGCCCAATTCACGCTTTTCTAAGGTCCGGGGGAATTGGAGGGGCCTATGGAATTGCAGCCAATTGAAGGGCGTAGCTGCGAAAGCTGCACCGCCTGCTGTTCCTTTGCGCCAATCCGCACGGAAGAACTGCAGAAGCCCGCCAATTTTTTGTGCCTGCATTGCGCCGAAGGGCAGGGCTGCACCGTCTATGATGTGCGTCCAACCGTGTGCCGCGGCTTTTACTGCGGCTACTTCTTCCTGCCTGAGTTGAGCGAGGCATGGCATCCTCTGCGGAGCGGCGTGGTCATCCGCTCAGAGCATTTCGACAATGACACGATCACAATTCTCGTTCTTGAGCTAACCGCCTTCCTCATTTCCGAAGAGTTCGCGGCTCTCGTCGGCGCTTGGGTTGATGAGGGCATTAGTGTTGAGTTCGAGCGTGTCGGACCTCTTGGCCATTTGCCCGCCAAGATGCGGATCAACGAGATCTTGGAAGAAGCGGTCGCGGCGCGAGACTTGCGTGGCATGCAGACCATGTTCGCGTGGGCGCTAGCGCATATCGACAAGTCGCATGTTTGGGAGAAGGACGAGACTGAGTTTGTCAGTCGCCTCGCCTGAAGCAGGCAATACCGTCTGAGACAGGTGCTGACAGCATTCTATACGGGAGTAGGATGCCGCTCTGGCTTGCGCCACCGCAGTGTCAGTATTGCTCCATCCATAAAGCAAGGGAACAAACCCATGTCTTCCGATCCCGCCGCCCGTATTGCGCATGCGTCCGATAGGTTTCTCGGCAAGGATATGGAAAATCTGACCGACCAGGAACGGAAGGTCCTTGAGCAAACGATAGAGCGACGCACGCTATCGCGGGATACGCAGGCGCAATTCAATGACAGTCTGACCTTTGGACAGCGGTTGGCCGACAAGGTCGCGGCCTTTGGCGGCTCATGGGTTTTTATCGCAGGGTTTGGCGTGGTGTTGGCGCTTTGGGTGACGACCAATCTGCTATTGGCCGGTCGGGCATTCGATCCCTATCCCTTCATCTTTCTCAATCTGATGCTGTCGATGCTGGCGGCCGTGCAAGCGCCGGTCATTATGATGAGCCAGAACCGACAGGCGGCGAAGGATCGGGAGGTTTCTTCCCATGATTATGAGGTGAATTTGAAATCGGAGATCGAGATCATGGCCCTGCATGAAAAACTCGACCGGCTTCGCGAAGAGGAAATCCGCGGTCTCATTTTGCGTCAGCAGGAGCAGATCGCAACTTTGACGCGACTTATCGAGAAACACCTCGGCGGCGAATCGCGCTAGTTATGGGTCATGCAGCCGTACCTAAAACTCCTCTCCGATATTCTTGAAACCGGTGCCGACAAGTCGGACCGTACCGGAACCGGTACGCGATCGCTGTTTGGCTATCAGATGCGCTTCAACCTCCAAGAGGGGTTCCCGCTGCTGACCACCAAGAAGCTGCACTTGAAGTCCATCATCTATGAACTCCTGTGGTTCATTCGCGGTGAGACCAATGTGCGCTGGTTGCAAGAGCGGGGCGTCAAGATTTGGGACGAGTGGGCCGATGAAAACGGCGATCTTGGTCCGGTCTATGGTTCGCAGTGGCGCAACTGGCCGGCGCCCAACGGTCGTCACATCGACCAGCTCGGTGCGCTTGTTGAAAGCCTCAAGCACAAGCCTGACAGCCGCCGTCACATCGTTTCGGCCTGGAACCCGGCGGAAGTGGACAATATGGCGCTGCCGCCATGCCATTGCCTGTTCCAATTCTATGTCGCCAACGGCAAGCTCTCTTGCCAGCTGTACCAGCGCTCGGCGGACACTTTTCTTGGCGTGCCGTTCAACATCGCTTCCTATGCACTGCTCACCCATATGATGGCGCAGGTGTGCGATCTCGAAGTGGGCGACTTCGTCCACACGTTTGGCGACGTGCACATCTATAATGACCACTTTGAGCAGGCGAATTTGCAGCTGACGCGCGAGCCGCGCCCACTGCCTAAGCTGATCATGAACCCAGAACGCAAGCGTCTGGAAGATTTTGTGTTCGAGGACTTTGCGTTTGAGGGCTATGATCCGCATCCGCATATCAAGGCGTCGGTTTCCGTATGAGCCGCACTCTCGAAGAGCTGACCGGTCTCGTCGCCAAGATTTCCGACCTTTATGCAGAGCGCATGAATGTCGAACGCAATGACGATTGGTTCATCCTCAAACTCCAAGAAGAGCTTGGCGAGCTGACTGCGGAGCATCTTCGCCTATCGGGTCGCGGGCGGCTCAAGGGCATGAGCGAAGACGAGATCAAGCAGAAGCGCGATGATGAGGCTGCTGACCTTCTCGCAATGATGCTGCTCTATGCGCGCCACAACGGCATTGATCTTGATGCCGCGCTCGACCGCAAGTGGTTCGCTTATTTCAATCGCCCCGATTAGGGGATCGCGACGAGTACTGCGCCCACGCCGATCAGAGCCACGCCAAGCCAATTGTGCACGGCCAGCTTTTCTCCGAGAAACAGCGCTGCGAAGAGAGCGACCATAACGACGCTGAGCTTGTCGATGGGCGCAACTTGCGACGCTGGCCCCATTTGCAGCGCACGGAAATAGCACAGCCAAGATGCGCCCGTGGCGAGGCCCGACAGCAGCAGAAACACCCAGGTTTTGCCGGGAATAGTTTCGAGCTTTTGCCAATGGCCAAAAGACACAACAATGGCCGCTGTCATGGCCAGAATGATGATTGTCCGGATCAGCGTCGCCATGTCCGAATTGATGTTCTGGACGCCGATTTTGCCGAAAACGGCGGTGAGCGCCGCAAACACTGCGGACAGAAACGCCCAAAATTGCCAAGTCTGAACCATGATGTGCGCGCTCTAAATACTTGCTCGGATGCTGTGCTGAAGAATGCTCTAGTCTAGGCTCAGGCTGCTGTCAGCTTTCGTCGGCTGTAATTCAGCGAATTTGCTGGTTTTGCGCTGCGGCTGAACATGCTTAAACCGGAACAAGGCATTTTGACGAGATTCCTGCTCCCACGAGGAGCGGGCAGAGTGGGGAGTTCACATGCGTTTCATCGCCCTTACGGTGGCTGCCGGAATTTTGGTGGGACCCAGTTTTGCCAATGATACGTCCGTTCAACTGACGACCAACGGGCTCAACTTCGTCACCAATGACCACATCTCGATGGAGAGCGAGGAACTCTACATCTCGGTCGACGAGATCCGCGTAAAATATGTCTTCCGCAACAATAGCGACAAAGATATTGAGCAGCTCGTTGCCTTCCCGATGCCCGACATTGATTTTTCCTATCATAGCCCAGTGTCCTATCCGACAGGGCCGCTCGACAACCTCTTTGAGTTTGTGACGACCTTCGACGGCGAAGAGCTTCCCGCGACGCTTTATGAATATGCCATGGCCGTCGGGGTGGATCGAAGCGCGCTATTGACCAGCATGGACATCCCCTTGGTCAATTTCGCCGACGAGACCCAAGACGCACTCAATGGTCTGTCGGCGGAGGACAAGAGCGCGCTTCAACGTCTCGGCATTGTTCAGCGTGAGGTTTATGATTTGGGCGAGGGCAAGGTGCAGGATGATACCTATCCGCTCTGGACCTATCGCGCCTCCTATGTTTGGGAGGCGACCTTCCCAGCCAATGATAAGGTTGTGGTCGAGCACAAATACCGCCCAAGCGTTGGCGGTACGGTTGGTACCAACGTCCTGCTCACCGGCGATCCGGAAAGCGGCTGGGACCCGCAGGGCGAATACGCAACCAAGTACTGCGTCGATGAAGGCTTCCGCAATACAGTGCGGAAATCCATTCCGAAGGGCGAGGAATACGCCCCTTATTGGGATAACTGGATTTCCTACATCGTCACCACCGGCAATAATTGGGCAGGGGGGCAAATCGAGAACTTCCGTCTCGTTGTCGACAAGGGCGACCCGAAAAATCTGGTGTCGTTTTGTGGGGACGGCGTCAAGAAAATCGGGCCAACGACCTTTGAAATGGTCAAAACAGATTACTGGCCCTCAGGAGAGATCGACATCCTTCTGCTGCGCCATTCCGATCAGCTGATGAACTGAGGACCGTATCCCATGCTGCTTGCCTTGATTGCCGCGGTGGCGCGGAACAGTGTCATTGGGTCTGACCAGACAATTCCGTGGCGCATTCCGTCCGATTTCGCGTGGTTCAAGGCAACCACTATGGGCAAGCCCATGATCATGGGGCGCAAACAGTTCGAGACTTTCCCTAAGCCCTTGCCGGGGCGCCCGCATATCGTGGTGACGCGGCAAGAAGACTATGCGGTTCCAGAGGGCGTCCATGTCCGCGCAAGCCTTGAAGCAGCCATAGAATTGGCCGCGAGCTTGGCCGGTGCGCTGGGTGTTGACGAGCTCATGGTCATCGGCGGCGGGGAGATTTACGCGCAAGCCATCTGCAAGGCGGATCGGCTCTATATCTCCCATGTCGAGCTCGAGCCGGCGGGCGATGTTGTCTTTCCTCAGGTCGACCCCGAAATCTGGCAGGTTGTGGCCGAACCACATGTTGAACCGTCGGAAAAAGACGGCGCGCCATATTCCATTAAGGTCTATGAAAAGCGCCAAGCGCTCGCGGATTGATACGCGGGTGCGCATGCCTATATAAGAACGAACAGATTTTCTCTTAGACACCGAAAGGATTGCGATGCCTTGGGAGAATAATGGTGGCGGAGGCGGCCGCAACAATGGCGGCCCTTGGGGCCAAGCGCCAGGTGGTGGCGGCAATAGCGGCGGTGGCGGCGGCGGTGGTCCGCGTCGTCCGGGCGGTAATCCCCCCAATCTCGAAGACATTCTCAATCGTGGCCGTGACCAGTTTAAAGGTAACGTTCCAGGTGGGAAGTGGCTGTTTATCGGCGGCTTCCTCGCGCTAGCAGCGTTTTGGGTGTCCAACTCTATCTACACCATCAACCCGCAAGAAGTGGGTGTTGAACTCCGCTTCGGTAAGCCGAAGCCAGAGATTTCGGGCCCGGGTCTGCACTTCATGGTGTGGCCTGTTGAATCGGTTGAACGTGCAACCACGACCGTCAATCAGACCCAGATCGGTGCAGCGACTGCATCGTCGCGCAGCAATGCGGGCGACGGTCTGATGCTTTCGGGCGACCAGAACATCGTCAATGTCCAGTTCTCCGTGTTCTGGGCGATCAACGATCCGGTCTCTTACCTGTTTAACGTTCGCGATCAGGAATCGCTGGTGCGCTACGCGTCTGAAAGCGCTATGCGTGAAGCGGTTGGTCGTCGTCCGGCTCAGGACATTTACTCTGACGACCGTGCCGGCATTCAGCAGGAAGTTCTGCGCATCACTCAGGCGACGCTGCAAAGCTACGGCCTCGGCGTGAATGTCAGCCAGGTGCTGATCGAGAATGCTGGTCCTCCAGCTGACGTTATCGATGCCTTCAATGAAGTGCAGCGTGCGCGTCAGGACGAGACACGTCTTCAGGAAGAAGCCCGTTCTTACGCCAACACCCTTCTCGGTAACGCTCGCGGTGAAGCCGCAGCGGCTCGTGAAGATGCTGCTGCGTATAAGAACCGCGTCGTTCAGGAAGCAACCGGTGAGGCGGAACGCTTCAACTCGATCTATGCTGAATACGTGAATTCGCCAGAAGTGACCCGTCAGCGTCTCTTCCTCGAAACC
The DNA here is from genome assembly GCF_014127105.1 of Devosia sp. MC521. NCBI lineage: Bacteria > Pseudomonadati > Pseudomonadota > Alphaproteobacteria > Hyphomicrobiales > Devosiaceae > Devosia > Devosia sp. MC521. The sequence continues at coordinate 2,442,421 of NZ_CP059902.1, read as the reverse complement.
ATGGAACAGGTTCTGGGCAGCTCCGAAAAGGTGCTGATCGAGCCAGGTGCAACTGGTTCGGGCGTTGTTCCCTATTTGCCGCTGCCAGAATTGGGCAAGCGCAACACCACTGAAGGGAACTGATCATGAACCGTCTTTATGTTCTCGGCGGTCTGGTTCTTGCCGCCCTCTACGTCGTCTTCTCCTCGCTTTACGTCGTTGACGAACGCGAGCAGGCCATTGTTATGCGCTTCGGTCAGATCACCGACGTGCGCACCGAGCCGGGCATCTACTTCAAGATCCCGACCGACTTCGTTGATACCGTTCAGATGATCGATGATCGTCTGCTGCGCTATGATATCTCGAACATGCGTGTTCAGGTGTCGGGCAACGCATTCTATCAGGTTGACGCATTCCTGACCTACCGCATCGCTGATGCGCGTTTGTTCCGTGAGCGTGCGACCGGTCAGCTTGCAGTCGCTGAAGCCCGTATCGGCGCAAGCCTCGATGCGGCTCTGCGTCAGGTTTACGGTCTGCGTGAATTCTCCGACGCTCTGTCTGATCAGCGCGCGCAGATGATGCAGGAAACCCGTGATCTGATCCGTCCGGATCTGGCAAATCTCGGCCTCGACATTGTCGACGTACGTATCCTGCGTACCGACCTCGATGCTGAAGTTTCGGCAACGACCTTTGAACGTATGCGTGCTGAACGTCTTGCCGAAGCTGCATTGCTTCGTGCTCGTGGTCAGGAACAGGCTCAGAGCCTGCGCGCTATCGCTGATCGTCAGGCGGTTGAAATCGTCGCGGCTGCAACCCGTGATGCGGAAATCCTCCGCGGTCAGGGCGACGCTGAACGGAACCGTATCTTTGCACTGGCTTATGGCCAGAACGAAGAGTTCTTCCAGTTCTACCGTTCGATGGAAGCCTATCGTACGTCGCTGGCAAACACCGGCACGACGATGGTTCTGTCGCCAGACAGCGCTTTCTTCAGCTACTTCGGTTCGGGCGGCGCGCTGCCAGAACGCGGCGAAATCACTGGTGCTCCGATCCAGCCTCTGGTTGTTCCAGAAGTTGTCGATGCACCGACTGAGCCACTCCTCGACGGCCTTGGCCTGCAGGACACCACTGTTCCAAGCATCACGCTGGAAGATGGTACGGCTTTGCAGCCAACCGTGGGTATTGAAGCTCCGGCCCCCGTTGAACCAGTGGTTCCGACTGAAGCCGAGCCTGCTGCACCAGCAGCTCAGTAAAAGCTGACTAGACATGATAAAGGCCGGCGCAGGAAACTGCGCCGGCCTTTTCTATTGGATCTTGGTGTTGGCTTAGCGGACGAGTTCTTCGTCGTCATAGCCTTGCAGATAAAGCAGGGCCGTGAGGTCGCTGTGGTCGATGCGGTAGCCTGCGGCCGCCGCTACGACCGGCTTGGCATGCAGCGCGACGCCCATGCCGGCAATGGCGATCATATCGAGGTCATTGGCACCGTCGCCCACAGCCATGGTCTGGCTCAGCGACAGACCCTTTTCTTGGGCGAGCGTTTCAAGGCGTGTACGCTTGGTGGTCTTGTCGACGATGGGCTTGCTCACTGTGCCGGTGAGGTTATCGCCGTCGAATTCGAGAACATTGGCGATGGCCTCGTCAAAGCCGATGCGCTTGCCAAAATAGTCAGCAAAGAAGGTGAAGCCGCCCGACACCAGCGAGGTGTAAGCGCCATAGGCCTTCATGGTCTGGATCAGCGTACGCCCACCCGGCATGAGGGTGATGGAGCCACGACGAACCTCGTCCATGGCAGCACGATCAAGGCCTTTGAGGAGAGCCACACGCGTGTCTAGCGCCTGTTCGAAATCAAGTTCGCCGCGCATAGCGCGTTCGGTGATTTCGGCAACCTTGTCTTTGAGGTTCAAGGCAGCGGCCAGTTCGTCGATGCATTCCTGCTGGATCATGGTGGAGTCCATGTCTGCGACAAGAAGCTGCTTGCGGCGACCATAGGTGGGCACCAAATTGACGTCCACTGCGCGCGTGCCAATGATTTCGCGCGCGAGGGCGAGAGCGTTCTCAGCTTTTGGCTCAATGATATCGCAGGCGATACCATTGTTCAGCCAGTTGAGTTCTCCGCCTATTTCCGCCACGACAGCTTGAGCAAGCTTGGTGTCGAAATCAGGATCTGCAGGGTTGGCGATCAGGGAAAGAACCGGCATGGATAAAGCGACTTTCGGGAGAACGAAATGATGGCCCAGAGGCGCGTGGTTCTGATAGCGGGTCCGACTGCCAGCGGCAAGTCGGCGCTGGCAATCGCGCGCGCCCAGACGGGTGGCGGCGTGATTATCAACGCCGATTCAATGCAGGTTTATAACACGCTTCGTGTTGTGACAGCGCGTCCATCTGTTGAAGACGAAGCGCAGGCCGAGCACCATCTCTATGGCGTTGTGCCTGTCGCTAAACGGTTCTCAACCGGCGAATATATCCGAAAAGTTAATGCGTTGATTCAAGAGGTCGATCCAGCGCGTGAGCTGATCTTTGTCGGCGGCACAGGACTTTACTTCGATGCGCTGACGAAGGGATTCGCAGACATCCCAGAAGTGCCTCAAGCCGTTATGATTTCGGTTGAAGAAGAGATTGCCGATTTTGACGAGGCTGAGCGTATGGCGCTGCTCGCGGCGGAAGATCCCATCACCGCATCTCGGCTCAAGGTTGCTGACCCTCAGCGTGTGGTTCGGGCGCTCTCGGTCAAGCGGGCAACGGGCAGGGCGCTGTCGTCTTATCAAGACGAGCCGCAGGCTGGAATTTTGGCTGACGCCGATATTGAGCGCTTTGTTATGTGGCCCGAACGCGAGGTGCTGCGCGAGCGTATCGCCCATCGCTTTGACCATATGTTCGACAATGGCGCTGTGGAGGAGGTGAAGGCGGTGTTGGCGCAAAACCTCGACCCGATGCTGCCTGCCATGAAGGCAATTGGCGTACCGGAAATTGCGGCTTGGCTGAAAGGGGAAATGGATGAGGAGGAGGCGATCCGTCTCGCCACGACTGCCACCCATCAATATGCCAAGCGGCAGCGAACGTGGTTCCGCAACCGCATGGCTGATTGGCCAAGACTGGGCCTTGGAGGAACCCCGCTTTAAGCGGGGTTCAGTGTTTTGAGCAGTCCGAGGCGTTCGCGATAGGCAAATCGCCCGACCAGCAGCACAGCCACGAAGGCGAGGCCGACAGCAAGACCGAGCCAAACGCCCAAGCCTTCCATGCCGAAGGTAAAGCCCAAGACATAGCTGGTCGGTAGCCCGATGAACCAATAGCCAAAGATGGCGATCCACATGGGCACCTTCGCGTCGCTCAGGCCGCGCAGCGAATAGGCTGCCGTAACCTGAGCGCCATCGACCAGTTGGAACAGGCCCGACACTGCGATGAAGGTCACAGCAAGATTGATCGCATGGGCGTTGGACTCGAGCGTCGGATCCAAAAACACCCCGGCAATCTGTCGACCCGCGAGCAGGAACAGGGCGCAGGAGAACACCATGAAGCCGGTTCCGAGGATGAAGGACGCCCAGCCGGCGCGCCGAATGCCTTCCTTGTCGCCGCGACCATAGGCCAAGCCGACGCGGACAGTTGCGGCATATCCCAAGCCTAGCGGCACCATGAAAGCGGTCGACGAGCATTGTAACGCGACGGCGTGCGCCGCAATCGCGTCTGTGCCGAATTGGCCAATGAGCACCGCAGCGGCGGTGAATAGCCCGACTTCCGCCAGTGTCGTCATGCCCATCGGAACACCAATGCGGAAGATTTCCTTTAGGTGCCCCCAGTCCGCCTTCCAGAAGCGCACGAGGATGTTGAAGCGCTTGAGTTTGCGGTGACGTAGCACATAGGTCAGCATCATCGCGAACATCGCCAAGTTCGCCACGAGCGAGGCAACGCCAGCGCCACGAATGCCCATTTCCGGCAAACCAAAATTGCCGAAGATGAGGCTGTATGCGATCAGCCCATTAATGAGCACGCCGAAGATGGTGATGATCAGAATGGGACGGGTTATGCCGGTCGCTGACAAAAACGAGCGCAGCACCATGATGCCGAGCGCCGGGAACAGGGAAAACGCCAGAATATTGATGTAGCTCTGGCCATGCGCGACCGTGTCGAGGTCTTGGCCCAGATGCTGATAAATATTCTGAAACTGTAAGATCAGCGGCACAAGCACCGCACAAATCATGAGCGCCGCCCAGAAGCCCTGGCGCACGACACGGCGCACGGCCTTGATGTCTCGCTGCCCACGCGCTTGCGCAACAAGCGCTGATACCGCCGCGACAATCCCGGTGCCGAGCAGCATGAAAGGGGTATAAAACGTGGAGGCCAGCGTTGCCGCTGCCAGATCGGATGGGCCGAGCCAGCCGACCATGACGACGTTTGTTGTTTGCAGGGCGTTTTGAGCAAGCTGAGCAATAACCAGCGGCCAAGCGAGAGAAAAACTCTCGATAAATTCCCGCCCCCAGGCGCCACGCGAAGCACGCTCTGGCATTGGCGCGACCATCTCACTCATATTCAATACTCTCTTAGAGAGTGATCCTCTAGACCATTCGCTGGCGCTATAAAAGGGCGGCTAAGGAGTTGGACATGATTGTGTTGCATCGAGGCCTGCTTGTCGTTGCGGGTTTGCTTGGGGCAAGCGGCGTCGCTGCTGCGGCTGCATCCTCCCATATGGTGGACTCGCGCAATCTTTCTGCCATCGCGGCGGTCTTTCTATCCCATGGCCCTGCGTTGTTGGCGGTTGGCCTCTTTGGTCGGTCTCGTTCCTTCGCCTTTTCGGGGGCAATTCTGGCGCTCGGGACGCTGATTTTTGGAGCGGATTTGGCGTTGCGTGAGTTTCTCAGTGCACCACTTTTTGCAGGTGCGGCACCGATTGGCGGTGGGCTTATGATTTTGGGATGGCTTGGATTTGCCCTAAGTGGCGCGGGCCTCGCTAAATTAAAGAAATAATTTGGGCGGAATTCTGGAACCATTCACGGATGTCGCGCATTTTGGACGCGGAAGTTATCGTGGAGGATATTCCATGCTTAAGATTTTGGTGGTCGCAGTTGCGGCTCTCTCGCTCACCGCATGTACTGCTAGCCAGCAGGGTGCAACCGTTGGCGGCGTCGGTGGCGCGGTCGTAGGGTCGGCAATCACCGGCGGCAGTGCAGCTGGTGCTATCGTTGGTGCTGGTATCGGCGCGATCGCCGGGGCGGCTGCTGGCGATGCTCTGCAAAGCCGTAACTATAACGGAAATCCAAATCAGTGCGTGTACCGCAACCCACGCACAGGTGTGCAGTACGTAGCGGCTTGTCCGCGCGGCTAACACCGTCTCTAGATGCCGTAGCGCCCCCTGCGGCGTACGCCCTTTTGGGCGTAAGACACCCGGTCGGCCCCCCGGCCGGGTGTCTTTCACTTACAGTGAGTTCTGCCTTGAAAATTGTTCAGTCTGCGTAGATAATCGGTACTAACGTGCCACTCGACTTGCGCTAACTGAACGACCGGGCTTCCGGAAACTAGGCTACCTCCTGATCTGGTGAAAATGTACGTTCTGACAACTTGCTGTCAGGCTCACCCAACGCTGCGCGAGCAGCATCTACGACCTCGAGGTCTTGCTATGTCTACTATTACGGGCACCGTGAAGTTCTTTAACACCACTAAGGGCTACGGTTTTATTTCGCCTGAGAACGGCGAAAAAGACGCGTTTGTGCATATTTCTGCATTGCAGCGCTCGGGCCTACAGAGCCTGAACGAAGGCGACAAGGTCACCTTCGAACTCGAAACCGGCCGTGACGGCAAGGTTTCCGCAGCAAACGTTGCACTGGCACGCTAATCGAGCTTTTCGTCTCGATATAACGAATTTTGATTGGGCCCTTCGGGGCCCTTTCTGTTTGTGGTGTGGACACAAGCGGCGTAGCTGTGCCAAGGAGCGACCAACCTATTTTATCCAAAGGGTCGTGACCTTGCGCGAATTGCTTAAGCATTGGAGCCCCGCCGTCGAAACGCCAGATGCGTTGCGTCAGGCCGGAGCTCTGCCATATTCGATCATCGACGGGCGCATGGCTTTCCTGCTGATCACCTCGCGCCGCAGCGGCAAGTGGATCTTTCCAAAGGGTGCTATTGAGCCTGGCTATACTGCTTGGGACAGCGCTGCGAGCGAGGCTGCTGAAGAGGCGGGTGTTGTCGGCACAATCTCGCAGGACGTTATTGGCAGCTACCGCGCCAGCACCGGCGGGGAAGGGGCGACTTTAGTGAATGTCGATCTCTACCCACTTCTCGTCACCGAGCAGCTCGAGAGCTGGCGTGAGCAAGGGCAGCGTCTACGCCACTGGGCGACGCTGACAGAAGCCAAGCGTCTTTTGGCCGATCGCTCATTGGCGCGTCTCGCTGTGAAGTTTCACACGGCTTATCTCGTCAAGTAAGCGAACCCTTTCGAATTAGAGAAAAGGCCCGGAACCATGAGGTTCCGGGCCTTTTTGTTCGGCTAATGCTGTTGGTGGTTAGCGAATGATCAGGCTCAGCACGTAATAGAGCACGCCCGACAAAACGGCCGATGCGGGGACGGTTACGACCCAGGCCGCCGCGATCGAGTAAACATGCTGACGCCGGACCAGGAGACGCCCTTCAGACTTACGGGCATTGGCAAGTGCCTCTTCCGGGGTGGCATTGAGCTGGGATGGATCAACGAACTTAGCGTTAACCGGAACTGCCGAGCCTTCCATATCGCGGCGCGAGAAATACTCACGCAGGAACCCGACGCCGAACACTGCACCCACAGCGATGTGCGTTGAGGAAACCGGCATGCCGAGTGCTGAAGCGACGAGTACGGTCACAGCCGCCGACAGCGCCGCACAGAATGCGCGGATTTCGTTGAGCTTGGTGATCTGCTCGCCAACAGTACGGATGAGGCGGGGGCCAAACAGCGCGAGGCCTAGTGAAATCCCGATTGCGCCAATGGCTAGGACCCAGAATGGCAAGCTGATGCCACCTGCGTCAGCCCCGCCGCTTTCGATGGCGCTCACGATAGCGGCCATAGGACCGATAGCGTTGGCAACGTCGTTTGCACCGTGGGCGAAGGAGAGCAGGGCGGCCGAGATTACCAGCGGAATGCGGAACAGGGTCGCTACATGCTTTTTGCGGTTTTCAAGGTTCATCGACTGCTTGCGCACGATTGGCATGGAAACAATCCAACCAAGTGCGGTGAACACGAAGAACAGCGTCACGACGATCGGCAGTTCAGGCTTCCAAATGCGGCTCATGCCCTTGGTCGCTAGATAAATGGCGAAGACGCCTGTCATCAGTGCGACAAGGATTGGTACCCAAACGCGCGCCGCTGAAATCTTGTCGAGGCGATTGGTGATCGTCTTCATGATCAACCACAAAAGGCCTGCTGCGCACAGCCCGCCCATGACTGGCGAAATCACCCAGCTGGTGGCGATAGCGCCAATCATGCCCCAGTTGACGACGCCAAAGCCTGCGGCAGCAATGCCGGAGCCAACGACGCCACCGACAACGGCGTGAGTGGTGGAAACTGGCGCGCCAATATAGGTCGCCAGGTTCACCCACAGCGCAGAGGCCAGCAGGGCAGACATCATCACGGTAATAAAGGTCTTCGACTCGAAGTCCGGTGCGATCAGCAGATCGCGCGCTACTGTGTTGACCACGTCGCCGCCAGCGAGCAGAGCGCCAGCCGCTTCGAAGATTGCCGCGATTACGAGAGCACCGCCCATGGTAATGGCACGGGCACCGACAGCTGGGCCCATGTTGTTGGCGACGTCATTTGCGCCAACGTTTAGCGCCATATAGCCTGCGATACAGGCCGATATGACGACGATATATGTGCCTGGCGAGCCGCCCATCGCGTAGCTGGCCCAAACTGCGGCCAGCAGAAGGAAGACCAAGGCGATGCCCGGCGCTGCGAGCGAGCGGGTTAAATTGAAGGTTGCCGTTTCCATTCCGGAAACACGCTGCAAGTCTTTGTCGAGCGCGCTTTTACTCATGTCACCAAAAGGTCATAATCTGTGTTGTGCCGCCTTTAGCACTTTGGAGGCGTCCTGCCATTAAAAAAGCCTGTGTGGCAGGCTGAGGCGATCTCAGCTGGTGATTTGCATGCGGCATTTTGGGTTGACTCAGGACTCACAATCACTTTATCAATGCGCAACGAATTTTCAGGAGAGGTCCCATGCGGGCGCTCATTCTCGTAGTGGTTAGCAGGCGCATCGGCACCGTGGGGTAAAACCCCGCGCGATTGCGGATGCGCCGAACACAAGGTCCCAAACGGGGCCTTTTTTATTGCCTTTTTTCCGCCGCGCGGGGAGAGGCGGAGAACGACGGATTTCCCTCCGGGGGAGAATTAGGAAGGGCTGAATGATGGCCGAAAAAATGACCGGCGCTGAAATGGTGATCCAAGCGCTCACCGATCAGGGCGTTGAACATATCTTCGGATATCCCGGTGGCGCTGCGCTGCCAATTTATGATGCGATGTTCCAGCAGGACTTCGTCCAGCACATTCTGGTGCGCCACGAACAGGGTGCGACCCACATGGCCGAAGGCTATGCACGTTCGACTGGCAAGCCGGGCGTTGTGCTCGTGACGTCGGGCCCGGGCGCGACCAATGCGGTGACCGGCCTCACCGACGCTCTTCTCGATTCCATTCCGCTCGTTTGCATCACCGCGCAGGTGCCAACGACCCTTATCGGGACCGACGGCTTCCAGGAATGCGATACGGTCGGCATCACCCGTTCGTGCACCAAGCACAATTACCTCGTAAAGAACGTGGCGGACCTGCCGCGCATCCTGCACGAGGCCTTCCACGTCGCCACCACTGGCCGCCCGGGTCCGGTTGTCATCGATATTCCGAAGGACATTCAGTTCGCGGTTGGCGATTACTATCGTCCAGAGCCGAGCACGCTGCGCGCCAAGTCGTACCGTCCGCAGATGGATGGCGACCTCAAGGCTATCGAAGCGGCTGTCGATATGATGCTCAAGGCTGAGCGTCCGATCTTCTACACCGGAGGCGGCATCATCAACTCGGGTCCGGAAGCCTCCGAATCCCTGCGCGAGCTGGCCGAACTCACTGGCTTCCCAGTCACCTCGACCCTGATGGGTCTGGGCGCGTTCCCGGCTTCCAACAAGCAGTGGCTCGGCATGCTGGGCATGCACGGTTCTTACGAAGCGAACTTGGCGATGCATGACTGTGACGTCATGATCAACATCGGCGCACGCTTTGACGACCGTATCACCGGCCGCGTCGATGCTTTCTCGCCAAACAGCCGCAAGATCCACGTTGATATCGATCCTGCATCGATCAACAAGATTATCCGCGTCGACATTCCAATCGTTGGCGATTGCAACCGCGTGCTGGCGGAAATGATCCGCATCTGGCGTTCCAAGACCAATCAGCCTCGCAATGAAGCAATTGCGCCGTGGTGGAGCCAGATTGAAAAGTGGCGCGCCGTTGGTTCGTTCAAATTCAAGAACTCGGACACGGTCATCAAGCCGCAATGGGCTATCCAGCGCTTGTATGAAGCGACCAAGAACCAGTCCAAGGAAGTCTACATCACCACTGAAGTGGGCCAGCACCAGATGTGGGCTGCGCAGCACTTCCACTTCGATAAGCCAAACCACTGGATGACCTCGGGTGGTCTCGGCACCATGGGTTATGGCCTGCCAGCCGCTGTTGGCGTGCAGGTTGCGCATGAAGATGCACTGGTGATCGATATCGCCGGCGAAGCGTCCGTACAGATGACCATGCAGGAAATCTCGACGGCGGTTCAGTATCGTCTGCCGATCAAGATCTTCATCCTCAACAACGAGCGCATGGGCATGGTCCGCCAGTGGCAGGATCTGCTGCACGGCTCGCGCTATGCGCATTCCTATTCGGAATCGCTGCCGGACTTCGTCAAGCTTGCTGAAGCTTATGGCGCTAAGGGTATTCGCTGCGAAAACCCAGCCGAGCTCGACGCGGCAATCGCGGAAATGCTCGACTATGACGGCCCAGTTATCTTCGACGTGATCGTCGAGAAGGACGAGAACTGCCTGCCGATGATCCCATCGGGCAAGCCGCACAATGAAATTATCCTGCCTGATACCGCTGACATCGGCGACATCATCGACGAGAAGGGACGCCAGCTGGTTTAAGCCAGCTGCGGAGAGAAACAAAAATGAACGCACATCTCCAGCCCACTGGTTCCGCCTATTTCATGGCTCCAGAAACCCAGCAGAACGAACGCCACACGCTTTCGGTTTTGGTCGACAATGAGCCCGGTATCCTCGCACGTGTCGTGAGCCTCTTCTCGGCGCGCGGCTACAATATCGAGAGCCTGACCGTCAGTGAGACCGAACACGACAGTCGACTTAGTCGCATCACTGTTGTTGTCATCGCCACGCCCAAGGTTCTGATCCAGATCAAGAGCCAGCTGGAGCGTCTCGTGCCGGTCCATAAGGTTCATGACCTTTCGGCAGAAGGCGCTTTCGTTGAGCGTGAATTGGCGCTGATCAAGGTTCGTGGTTCGGGCGATCATCGCGCTGAAACGCTGCGTCTTGCTGATGCCTTCCGTGCGCACATCATCGACTCGACCGTCGAGAGCTTTGTTTTCGAAGTCACCGGCAAGCCAGAAAAGATCGATAGCTTTATCGCTCTGATGGCTCCGCTTGGTCTCGTCGAAGTGGTCCGCACCGGTCTGGCTGCGATCAGCCGCGGCCCTGAAAGCATGTAATGCCCAATCATCCGGCGCGGTGTTCGCTCATCGCGCCGGGTGTTTTATAGTCTGCGTCTAACGGCCTAGCGCTTCAGTATTGCTCCTCGGTGGGGCAGGGCGTAAGCAGAAGCTATCTGCTGTAAGGATATCCGTCCGTGACTCTGCTGTCCGTCAATCTCAACGCCGTCGCCCAACTCCGCAATCGCCGCGATCTGCCGTGGCCGAGTGTGACCGGCATTGCGCGCGTGGTTTTGGACGCGGGCGCTGCGGGCATCACCATTCATCCCCGTCCCGACGAACGCCATATTCGGCGTACGGACGTGTTCGCTTTGGCTGAGCTTCTGTCCTTGGAATATCCCGATGTCGAATACAACATCGAGGGTTACCCAAGCGAAGATTTCATCACCCTGATCGAAACCATCAATCCCCATCAAGTCACGCTGGTGCCGGATGATCCGAGCCAGGCGACTTCTGACCACGGATGGGATTTTGTCGGTCAGGCCGACATTCTCAACGCGGTCATCCCGCGTCTTCGTGGTGCTCAAGGGCGCCGTATCTCGCTGTTTTGCGATCCAGACGCTGGGGCTGAAGGCGTTGCTGCTGCCAAGGCGGTTGGTGCCGACCGTATCGAACTGTTCACCGGCCCTTATGGCGCTTGCTATGACAACCGGGCTGCCGCGCAGCGTGAACTCGTGGCGCTGGCTGATACCTGCGCCGCTGCCCTTGCCATTGGTCTGGGTGTCAATGCCGGGCATGATCTGACGCTCGAAAACCTGCCCGCTTTCCAAGAGCAGGTGACAGGCGTCGCAGAGGCTTCCATTGGCCACGGCATCACCGCAGACGCACTGCTCTATGGCTTTGCTGAAGCCACCCGTCGCTACTGCGCGGTCCTCGCAGACTAAAGACTGTTCGATAAAACAGAACACTGCGTTTTAATTATGCTGAAAATGGACGGATTATCGTGATCCGTCCATTTTTTGTTCTAAAAGCCTAGGACTTTCCGATACTTACATCGGTGTTACCTAGTGAGACATATGTATCTGGGAACATAATAGTGCCCACTTGTGAACGGACGAGACAGGCACATATATCGCCTCAGTTACGTTTTGTTACCAAGGAGGGCACTCAGATGTCCAAGCTCAAGATTGGCGTTATTATTTCGACCACTCGTCCGACCCGCTTCGGTCACGTCCCTGCCCAGTGGATTGCTGACAAGGCCAACGAACGCCCTGAAATCGCAGCTGAAATCGTAGACCTGCGCGACTATGACCTGCCATTCTTTGACGAAGCTGCGTCCACTGCCTGGATGCCTTCGCAGAACGCAAATGCGCAGAAGTGGCAGAAGAAAATTGCTGAACTCGACGGCTACATCTTCGTAACCGCTGAATACAACCGTTCGATCTCTGGCGCTCTCAAGAACGCAATTGATCAGGCCTATGTCGAGTGGAACAAGAAGGCTTTTGGCGCTTTCGGTTACGGTGGTGTTGGTGGCGCACGCGCTATCGAGCACCTGCGGAACATCGGTGTTGAGCTGCAGATGGTTTCGACTCGCTCGGCAGTTCACCTTGCTGGCGCTGATTTTGCCTCGGTTCACCCAGGCTTTGGCGGCACCAAGTCGCTGAACGACATCGAAGGTGCAATCGGTGGCGCGGCCAAGGACATGCTCGATCAGCTGATCTGGTGGGCCTCTGCTACAAAGCAGGCTCGCGAAGCAGACGCTGCAACTGCAATCGCTGCTGAGTAAATCACTCACGCTCAGAGACAATTTTTGTCTTGGAAGGTCGCTCGCAAATCGAGCGGCCTTTTTTTCTTGTTGAACCAAGCATCGCGCCGGGCATTGATAGTTTATGGGTGCGGGTGTATAGCGGCGCCCGCCCTGCTACAGCGAGAGCCCTAACGCTCATGACGCATTCGGAAAACACCGCGCCCAGCGTCGGTGATGTGAACGTCCCCCACAGCGATCACAAGTCCAACAATCTACCCATGCTGACCCTCGGGGCGATCGGTGTCGTCTATGGCGATATCGGCACCTCGCCGATCTACGCTTTCCGGCAGGCCATGCACGTGCGCCCGGGCGCTGCGGCAACCAATGTCGAGATCCTTGGTCTGCTCTCGCTGATCGTGTGGGTGCTCGCGCTCACCGTCGCGGTCAAATATGTGTTCTTCGTCACCCGTGCGGACAACAATGGTGAAGGCGGCACGCTCAGCTTGATGGCGCTTGCCCGCAAGACCTTCACCAACCCACCATTCTGGATTACAGCGCTCGGGATTTTGGGCGCGGCCATGTTCTTCGGCGATGCCATTATCACCCCCGCCGTTTCGGTTCTGTCAGCCGTTGAAGGCATTGATCTTGTGGCCCCGGGCATGACGCGCTGGGTGGTGCCAATCACACTGGTCATTATTGTCGGCGTTTTTGCCGTGCAAAAATTTGGCACGGCGAAAGTCGCCATCATTTTTGGCCCCATAACGGCGATCTGGTTCCTCGTTCTCGGTGCCTCGGGCCTCTTCAATATCATGCAGTACCCGGCGATCCTGTGGGCGCTGAACCCGCTGCTCGGCATCGAGTTTCTTGTCACCCACCTCGGCATCGCCTTCGTGGTGATGGGGGCAATCTTTCTTGCTGTGACCGGCGCAGAAGCGCTCTACGTCGATCTGGGGCACTTTGGTCGCAAACCGATTGTGCTGGCTTGGTTTGGCCTCGTCTTTCCGTGCCTGTTGCTGAATTATTTCGGGCAGGGGGCTTATGTGCTGCATACGGGCGTCAACAACGTTGTCAGCCCGTTCTATGAGATGCAGCCTGAATGGGCGTTGCTGCCTTTCGTGATCCTCGCCACCTTGGCGACCATCATTGCCTCTCAGGCGGTCATCACGGGCACCTTCAGCCTCACTCAGCAGGCTATCGCTATGAACATGCTGCCGCGCATGCGCGTGCTCCACACGTCGGAGACGCAGAGCGGTCAGATCTACATGCCGCAGATCAACATGTTCCTGATGATCGGCGTGCTGATCCTCGTTGCTGCATTCGGTAGCTCGGCGTCCCTCTCCAATGCTTATGGAATTGCCGTGTCGGGGGTGATGATTGTCACGCTGGCCTTGTTGCTCGTTGTCATGCGCCGCAATTGGAAATGGCCGCTCTGGGCCGTTGCCTCATTTGGCGTGGTCTTTGCTATTATCGACGGCGGGTTCTTTGCCGCGAACGCGTCAAAGCTCTTCCAGGGGGGCTGGTTCCCTGCGGCGGTCGCAGTGTTTGTCGCGCTCTTGATGGGCAGCTGGATGGCCGGTCGTCGCCGTCTGCAGGAAAAGACCCGTCGCGATGAAGTGCCGTTGCAGTTCCTCGTCGATAACCTCGCCAAGAAAAAGCCAACGACTGTGCCCGGCACAGCGATCTTCCTCACCAGCGACATCGAGGGCGCGCCGACAGCGCTCCTGCACAGCCTCAAGCACTACAAGGTGCTGCATGAGCAGAACGTCATTCTGACGGTTCGCACCTCGACTTCGCCGCGCGTGCCGGACGATGAAAAGGTCACGATCGACGCCTATAACGCGCTGTTCTTCCGCGTGGTTATCACCTTTGGCTTTATGGAAACGCCGAACCTGCCAAAGGCACTGGGGTTGGCGCGCAAGCTGGGGTGGAAGTTCGACATCATGTCGACCTCCTTCTTCCTTTCGCGTCGTTCGCTTAAAATCGGCAAGTCCACGTCGTTCTGGCACACCTGGCAGGACAAGCTGTTCATTCGCCTGTCGCGCAATGCCAGCGACGCCACCGAATACTTCCACATCCCGTCTGGGCGGGTGGTGGAAATCGGCACTCAGGTGCTGTTGTAAAAGAAAAGGGGGCGTGAGCCCCCTTTGTCATTTCCGCACGCCGAGAACCTTGTCTCGACTTTGCACCCGCACTGTTTGCACCGGCCAGTTGTCATAAGACCCATCAAGTGCCCGTCGCGCGTGGGCTGCCCATTGCGGATCGTCCATTGCCCCGCGGGCCAGCGCGATGAAGTCGGCCTCGCCACGCGCAATGATCTGTTCTGCGCCTTCAACGTCACCCAAGAGGCCCACTGCCATGGTCAGAATATCGCCCTCGGCCTTCACCTGCTGGGCGAACTTGACCTGATAATTCGCCTCGGGCTTGATCCGGCCCTGCGCAAACCCGCCGCTTGAGCAATCGATCACCTCAACACCACGCGCTTTGAGCTCGCGCGCCAGCACGACGCTATCCTCAATTGTCCAGCCGCCTTCCGCATTGTCGCTTGCCGAGATGCGCGCCATGAGCGGCTTGCTGGCAGGCCACACCGCCCGCACCGCTTCGGTCACTTCCAAAACCAGTCGCATCCGGTTTTCGCGGCTGCCGCCATATTCGTCGGTACGATGGTTGGCGAGTGTCGAGAGGAATTGGTTGAGCAGATACCCATGCGCGGCGTGGATTTCGACGGTATCGAAACCCGCCTTGTCGGCGCGGATTGCAGCGTCTGCAAACCCGTCAATGACACGCTGAATACCGGCTGCGTCCAGTGCTGTTGGCACCTGATAGTCGTCGTCATTGGGGTCGTGGCTTTCGGCACTCGGCGCCACTGGTACCCAGTGCTCATAGCCTACGGCCTTGCGCTGTTCTTCCGTTTGAAGTTCATCCGCGCCGCGCCATTCGACAGATGTCGAGGCCTTGCGCCCCGCATGGGCCAGCTGAATCCCTGCGGCTGTGCCGTGCGTGTGCAGGAAATCGACAATGCGGGCGAGGGGAGCGATGTGCTCGTCTTTCCAGAGCCCCATGTCCGCATAGGAAATGCGACCCTCGGGGACAACGCCCGTGGCCTCCACAATCACCAGACCAAAACCACCAATGGCAAAGCGCCCCAGATGAACGAAATGCCAATCATTGGCGAAGCCGTCGATGGAGGAATACATGCACATGGGCGCAACCACAGTCCGGTTGCGCAGAGTCACGTCACGAAGCGTGATCGGGGAGAATAACTCAGACATTGGTTCATCCGCTTAGGGTGGGGCGGTGACCATGCCTTGATATTGCTCCATCGGCAAGTGCCGATGGAAGCAAGATGTTTGAACCCACGCCTCTTGAGCGGAAAGGCTTAGTGGCTTGGATTATACTGGCGATAATCCTGCACGGCCTTCGCATCAGCGACACGGCGGGCGATGGCTTGTGCCAGTTCGCAATCGGCACCGGGGGCAAGCCCCTTCACCTTACGAAAATAGTCGCCCATCGCGTCGGGTGTGAAGTTGATATTGTCGACGACCTTGCGGAGCGTGCGGTGGAACACATTATCCTCGAGAGAGTCAGGTGTGTGCCAGGTATCGCGGTTCAGATATTCATCGAATACGTCGTACATGAGGGCCTGTACTAGTCATGTTTCTTTACGCCTGCGCGTGCGGAAAGACTGCAATGCGAGACGTCAAAAGTTCTAAAACAATTTCGTGTCGTGCAAACAAGTAAGCAGTCTGGGCGCGCTGGACCATTGGCATAGCGCGCCGCAGCCTCTTGGTAAACGCTTCTATCGTAGGGCCTGACTTGAGCCAGGCGCATTGCTCCTTAAAGGCTGATGCGGAAGACCCGCGCCAAGCGCCAGGTCAGCAGAATGCCAAGGCACATGAAGACGAGGAAGACCCAGCCCGACAAAGACCCTGCCTGAATGCCAGAGAGCAAAACGCCCACTGTGCAACCAAGCGCCGTCATCGAGCCCCAGCCCAGCAGCACGCCGCCCACGAGACCACGAGCAACGTCAGAGCCCTTTAGGCGGCGCGGCTTGAACTGACCGGCGATAAACGAGGTGAAAAAACTCCCCCCGATAATGCCCAGAACGAAAAGGCCGTTGTTGGAGAGCAGGGTTTCCTTGATGATGGTGGCGCAGCCGCGCAGCGTGTCCAAGCCAAAGAGGCTCGACGGCACAATGCCTCCCGCAGTGCCGGCGGTACGCGCCAGCGAGCCAAGTTCGGCTGTAACGCCCAGCGGCGCAACGCGCAGATAGGCGAGGGTGGAGATAATGCCCACCAGCGTTCCGGAGATGATCGCGGGCCAGCGCTTAAAGAACAGGTTCCTTACCCCGGTTTCCAGTGTCAGCGCTGCTTCCGCTTCCGTTGCTTGCGGCTTGGCCCACAGCAGCGCACCAATCGCCAGTGCGCCGAGCAAAACCAGCGTCAGCGTCAGCCCACCAGCATAGCCAAGGTGGTGCGGGATCCAGCCGATAAAGGCATTGGTGGTCACAGCGAGGAAAAGACTGTTCCAAGTGAGGAAGCCAATGCCGAAACCAAAGAAAGCGCCGATGATGGCGAAGGGCGAAATGACCGAGCCTTCAGAAAGGCGATAGAAATGCGCCGAAAGGCATGAGCCAGAGATGGCCATGCCGATGCCGAAGACGGTCGAGGCAATGGCAAGGGTAATGCTAACCGGGCCGATATGAGCGGTCGGGGGTAAGCGCTCCAGCGCCGGTGTCGGCAGCCAAGCGCCAAAAATGGTGGTGTAGCCAATCGCGCCAACGGCCAATGCCACCAGAATGGCAATGATGCCCCCTGCCTGCCGCTTCTCGATGAGATCGCGGAAGTTGCAGAGGAAGCAAAAGCGGCTGCGCTGCAGCACAATGCCGAAGGCCGTGCCGAGCACCAGTGACAAAGCGAGGGGGCGGCTTTCGACGCCCGCACTGTTGAGAGAAACGAAACCCCAGATCAGCACCGTCGCTGCAATCAGCGGCACGAGATAGCGAGATGGCGACAAAGTCATAAGAATGCCCCGGAAAAGTCAGTGGCGGGCGCCGAAGCGTCCGCCATGTCAGATCGTCAAAGCTAGTTCAGCTCTGGTTTAGATGCGGCCCCATACGGTGCCCGATGGGTTGTCGATCGGAACGCCAACCGAGTTGCCATATTCAGTCCAGGACCCGTCGTAGTTCTTCACTTCGTAGCCAAGGATACGCGAGAGAACGAACCAGGTGTGGCTCGAACGTTCGCCAATGCGGCAGTAGGTGATGATCGGCTTGGAGCCGTCGATGCCGATAGCCGCGAAAGCTGCCTTGAGGTCTTCGGTCGATTTGAAGCGACCGTCTTCCTGTACAGCGCCGCTCCATGGGAAGTTCACTGCACCAGGGATGTGACCGGCGCGGACGGAAAGTTCCTGCACGCCTTCTGGAGCGAAGATCTCACCGGAGAATTCCTTAGGACCGCGAATGTCGACCAGCGACACGTCGGCGCCACCTTCAACAACTTCGAGAACGTCAACGAGGCGCGCGCGGATCGGAGCCGCTTCTTCTGGCAAGTCGATGGTCGACGCTGCGTATTCTGGAGTTGCGGTGTCGAGCGGCAGGCCCTGTGCTTCCCAGTACTTACGGCCGCCGTCGAGCAGCTTTACGTCGTGGATGCCGTGGATATCAAACACCCAAGCGCCCCAGGCTGCGAACCAGTTGTTGTTGTCGCCATAGAGAACAACAGTGGTGTCTTCGGTCACGCCGGCCTGCTGGAGGATCGCTTCCAGGCCTTCGCTCGAAACGATGTCGCGACGAACGGTGTCGACGAGATCTGTGTGCCACGACAGGTTCAACGCACCCGGAATATGGCCGCGCTCATAAACGCCAGTATCAACGCTGACTTCAAAGATGCGCACGTTGGGATTGCTGATGTTTTCTTGAACCCACTCAGCAGTGACCAGCGGGCTGGCGTCGTCTGCGAGGGCGGGAGTGGCAACCAATGCAACACTGACTGCTGCGGTGGTCAGTAGTCGGGAAAATTTTGTCATTCTCTCGTCCTGATGAGCTCGGCGTATCTGCCGCGTTGACCCAATCATGGCCTTTTCGGGGCATAATTTTCAAAGCACAGGGGTCTAAAAGCGTGTTCAGGAGAATAAAATTCCGCTCAATCGAACGTGAGATGAGAGAATAAAACTCTATTGGACCGATAGTGTCAGAAGGCTCAGGGTTTTCGCGGCCGTCCCGTGCGCGCCAGCAATATGACCGGCAATATCCCTATCGCTACTAATAAAATTGCCGCTAACGAAGCATCTTCATAAGTGCCGCGCGCGGCCTCGCCATAGAGTAGTGTTGCGAGCGTGTCAAAATTGAGCGGCCGCAGCAGCAGCGTGGCTGGCAATTCTTTCATGCAATCAACGAACACCAAAAGTGCAGCCGCGATCAGCGCTGTGCGTGACAGGGGCAGGTGTACTCTGAGCAGCGTGCCAGATGCACTGTGGCCCAAGGTGCGCGCAGCATGATCATAAGAGAGCGGAATGCGCGACAGTCCAGCCTCGATCCCGCCTGTCGAAATCGCGAGGAACCGCGCGCTATAGGCATAGAGGAGTGCCGCGCCTGAGCCGAGGAGAAGGAGGCCAGAGGACAGGCCGAAGTTGGCGCGCAAAAAGCCGTCGAGCGTTCTGTCAAAAGCGGCGACAGGAACCAGTATGCCAATGGCGAGAACGGTCCCCGGCACGGCATAGCCCAGCGTCGCGATGCGCGAAAAGCCCTGCGTCACCGGCCCGGTGCGGACCCGCGCCGCATAGGCCACGGCAAAGCCGAGGGATAGAATGAGCACAGTCGCCAGCGATGAAATCGTCACTGTGTTCACCGTCGCGCGCAATAGGCTTGGCGAGAACCCGGCAAAATCCAACCGCTTGATTGCTGACGAGATCAGATAAATCGCTGGTCCCGCAAAGCCGATGAGGATTGGGGTGAGGCCAAGGCAAAGCGCCAACGCCGCCTGCCAGCCGCGTAGTTTCTGTGCTGGCATGGGGCGAGCCCGTTGCGCATTGCTCGCATAGCGTTGGTTGCGTCTCGCCCAGCGCTCAAGAACCAGCAGCAACAGCACGAGGGTGAGCATGGCGGTGGCGATTTGTGCCGCGCCGGCCAAATCGGTGCGCACAATCCAAGTCGTATAGACCGAAGCCGTCAGCGTGCGGACGCCAAGAAACTGGCTCGCCCCCACATCGTTGAGTACTTCCATGAGCGTCAGCGCCACCCCCACTGCGATGGCGGGGCGGGCGAGGGGCAGGGCCACACGCCAAAACACCATGTTCCGGCTGACCCCCAAGGTGCGCGACACTTCCACAAGGTTTGCGGCTTGGGTCAGAAACATCGCCCGCGTCGTGAGATAGACATAGGGGTAGAGCACGAAGCCAAAAACGACGATGGCGCCCCACATCGAGCGAATATCGGGCAGTCGGAACTGCCGGGGCGAGGAATAACCCAAGACCCATCGGATCGTGCCTTGTACCGGCCCAAGCGGGTTTAAAATGTCGAGATAGGCATAGGCCATAATATAGGTCGGAACGGCGAGCGGCAGGAGCAGCGCCCATTCCAGCACGCCGCGCCCTTTAAACTCGTAGGCCGAAACGATCCAAGCCGCGCCCGTGCCCACCATCGTCGCGATAATGCCGGTGCCGAGCAGCAGAACGCCGGTGTTCCAGGCCGATTGGGGCAGCACGTTGACCAGCAAATGGCCCCACAGATCGCCCGTGTCCGCGCTCGCGGTGAAGACAATGACGAGGATTGGCACAAACACCAAAACCGCGGTGGCAGCAGCCACGGCGGTCCATGCAGAGATTGGGTTTCTGGTGCGCGCTAGAGGCGCGTTGGCCGCCATGGTCATGATGGGAAACGGTGCGGCGGGAACGAGCCGCCGCACCGAACTGTGTTAGTTTGAGAAGGTGTCGAAGTTCACTTCATCCACAAGTTCGCTGGCGCGCTTGCGGAACGGAAGGATGTCGCTCAGCGCCAGACTATCTGGGGTCAGCGTGCCGAATGCGGCGATGATCGGATGGACTTCAGCCGAAGCGTTGACTGGGTATTCGAAATTGGCTTCGGCGTAGATCTTCTGCGCTGCTGGCGACACTAGATATTCCAGCAGCTTAACGGCCTGATCCTTGTTCGGTGCGTGCTTGGCAACAGCAGCGCCCGAGATGTTCACCAAAGTACCGCCGTTCTCAAAGGTCGGAAGAATGACCTTGATCGCATCGGCCCAGGCCTTTTGCTCGTCGCCACCAGCGCCCGAAGCCATCAGCCCAACGTAGTAGGAATTGGCCAGCGCAATGTCGCAAATTCCGGCTGCAATATCGCGTGCGCCGTCACGGTCGCCGCCTGCTGCTGCACGGGCCTGATTGGCCTTGATGCCCTCGAGCCAAGTCTTGGTTGCCTCTTCGCCATGCTTGGCGAGATAGGCCGCAAAGGTCGCTGTATTATAAGGGTGCTGGCCCGAACGGATGCACAGGCGACCCTTCCACTCTTCATCGGCCAACTGCTCGTAAGTGATGGCGTCGAGATCAAGGTCCTTGGCCGCGTAAACAACGCGGGCGCGAGACGACAGGGCAAACCAATTGCCGTCCTTGTCGCGCAGCGTTTCTGGGATCGCTGCCGAAAGCACGTCTGACTGGATCGGCTGAGTGAGGCCCGCATCAACGAGGTCGATGAGGTTGCCAAAGTCGACGGTCATCAGAATGTCGGCGGGCGAGCTTTCGCCTTCAGCTTTCGCGCGTTCGATGATCCCGTCCTGCAGGAAGACGGTGTTGACGGTCACGCCGGTTTCGGCGGTGAAGGCATCGAGCAAGGGCTGCACAAGGCCTGGCTCGCGGGTGGTGTAAATGTTGAGTTCTTCGGCAATTGCAGGAACTGCGACGCCAAGCGCGAGTGCGCTGGTCGCAAAGATGATCTTGTGAAGCGATGCCATGGTGTTTCCCTTGTGGCTGACTCAAACAAGCGCGCCGTCGACGGAGAATTCTGCGCCCATGGCCGG
The DNA here is from genome assembly GCF_014127105.1 of Devosia sp. MC521. Lineage (NCBI taxonomy): Bacteria > Pseudomonadati > Pseudomonadota > Alphaproteobacteria > Hyphomicrobiales > Devosiaceae > Devosia > Devosia sp. MC521. Next base: position 2,421,044 of record NZ_CP059902.1, on the reverse strand, counting down.
GCAATAATCTAAGTGGAATTATTGAGTCAAGAAATATAGATTGGAATTAGAATAGTTCTAAACCACAGATGTTTCTCAAGAATACTGTAAAGAAAATATCGATCACGGAGAAAAGATCAATATTTCGTCTTCAGAGACATTTAGCTTGGCGGTGTGTCCGGGGCGCAATTTGTAGCGCTGACTGGTGCGCATCAAAATAGGCTCGTGTAATTCTGGAACCGCAATGCGCCATTCTTCGATTTCGCCCAAAACGGCATGGCTAAGAATAGTGGCGTTGATTCCGTCGGCTCCAAAACTGAGCGCGCGAGGCCGGATGAATATCTCGCTGATCGCGTCTGGCTTATCGGGTGCGGGAAAGCGTCCGAGTGCTGTGTCGAGCCATTGCCCGTTGCGGGTGGCCGGAATGCGGTTCATCCGGCTAAAGAATTCGGCTGTATAGGCACTCTTGGGCGCGTTGAACAATTCGTTGCCGCGTCCGGCCTCGACGACCTTGCCCTCGCGCATCAGAACAATTCGATCGCCAACCGCCAACGCTTCTTCTGGGTCGTGGGTGACGATGATTGCGGTGGTGTTGAGCTCACGCAGCAGCGCCACAACTTCCCCGCGCAAGGTGTCGCGCAGTCCACGGTCGAGGTTGGAGAAGGGCTCGTCCATCAACAGAACATGCGGTCGGGGGGCCAATGCTCTTGCAAGGGCGATGCGCTGCTGCTCGCCGCCCGATAGCATATGCGGATAGCGCTCAAGCAAATGGTCAATGCCAAGCCTAGAGGATAGCTCGTCCACGCGTGTGCTGGCGTCCTGCTTCGTGAGTTTTTTCAGGCCAAAGGCAATGTTCTGACGCGCTGTCAGGTGCGGGAATAGAGCATAGTCCTGCAACATGTAGCCAATCCGCCGATGCTCCGGCTCCACAAACCTGTGCGGGGCAAAAACAAGCGTCTCGTCGATTGCAATTGTCCCCGCATGAGGCGTTTCGACACCGGCAATAGCGCGCAGCAGAGTAGACTTGCCGCAGCCCGAATGCCCCAAAAGACAAATGATCTCGCCATCCATAACAGCGAGATCCACGCCATGAAGCGCAACGACATCGCCGAAGTGCAGATGGATATCTTCGAGTTTTAAAACAGTGCGCCGTGCGGTCATTGCTGCATCAACCATTCGGGCTTTGATCATGTCAATGTTTTGCATGACTTGTATGGTATGTTTGCTCGCGAAAGTGTGGGCTTCTACTTCGTTTTACTCATCGCGTTTCAGTGCGCGAGTGCCTTCGTATCGGGCTGATTTTGATCAACTTTCTGTGTTCAGCGAGAATTGTGCGTTTACTCGCTGATGAGTCAAGTTTGACGCAAGGTTGCCGATGCAATTTCACCGCACTCGATCCCTCCTCGAGACGCGAACAAGGAATTGAAAATGAAGAAGATCGCATCCGCTCTCCTCGCCGTTGCTCTGGTTGCTGGCGTCACCGCGCCGACTTTCGCGCAGGCCACCACCCACGGTTGCACTTTCAAGGAAGCATCGTTCTGCGAAGCTAAGTCGATCCCGAACACCGACGACTAATCAAAATTCGGCAGCAATTGCTGTAGAATAACAAAAGTCGGCTTCTGGATTTCCGGAAGTCGGCTTTTTGCGTGAGGTTGGGCATGAAGATTCTTTTCGTTGAAGACGAACCGGAAATGGCCAAATTGGTCCGTGCCGCGCTCACAAAGTCTGGTTTCGTGACCGATTGGGCGCCCTCTCTGGCGACCGCCTCCGAAACCATTCAAAGCACGCGGTATGATCTCGTCGTGCTCGATCGGTCTTTGGGCGATGGCGAAGGCACCAGCCTCATCCCCGTTGTCCGCAAGCTCTACCCGTCCATGCCCGTTCTGGTCCTGTCAGCGCATGGTACGGCCTCCGACAAGGTTGAGGGGCTCAATCTTGGTGCCGACGACTACCTTGCCAAGCCCTTTATGGTCGATGAGTTGATCGCCCGGGTCCGCGCTTTGCTGCGTCGCCCCCGCCATGTCGTCACCGAAGCCTTTGCCTTGGGTAATGTCGAGGTCGATGTCACCCTCGGGCAGGTGCGCGTCAATGGCCAGCCGTTAGAGGTGCCGCGCCGCGAATTGCTGCTTTTGGAAAGCCTTATCCGACGTTCAGGGCGCACCGTCCGCCGCAGCCTCATTGAAGAAGAGGTTTATGGCTTTGACGACGAGGTGCAGGCCAATGCACTCGAGCCCCATGTCTCGCGCTTGCGCAAGCGCTTGGCCGATGCTGGCGCGACAGCCACGCTCCACACTGTGCGCGGGGTCGGGTACATTCTGCAGGCTCAATCATGATTGACCGCAAATCGCCCAGCCTTGGCCGCAAGCTCACGGGCAAGATGATTGTCGTGCAGCTGTTTTCGCTCGCGCTGTTCTTTGGTCTGGGCGTGTTTCCGCTCGTCATCTACCCGATTGTGAGCCAGGCAGGCTCAGCGCGGGCCATTGACCCCAGTGTTTCGAGCACGCTCGCGGCGAGTTTCGCTCAAGTCCAAGATGGCGAAATCGTCATACGGCCAAGCCCGGAGGTTCGCGACCTCTTCGTCAACAATCCCGACATGTATGTTTATGCGGTCAGTGATAGCGGAGCGACTCTGACACTCGGTGCCGTACCGGCAAGCGCGGAGCCGCTTATTGCTAACCTGTCTCAGGTCACCATTTTGGATCTGCGCACCAAGGACGCCAGTGGGCGTTTCTTTGTCCGCACCGAAAACTCCAGCGTTGGGCCAGTTCACGTGCTCATTGGCAATGGCCCGACGGTCAGCGTTGTGGGCCTTTTGCGCAACGCCACCATTCTTCTCGCCTTCAGTATTTGGCTCGTACTTACGCTTGTCACCGTCATTGCCATTCCGCTCATTGTTCGGCGCGAGCTGCGCGGGGTGAAGCTGCTGGCAGAGGACGCCAGCCAGATCAATTACGAAAACCGGGGTGATCGTCTGCGTGAAACCGGCGTTCCAAGCGAACTGCTGCCGCTGGTGAAGGCCGTCAACGCGACCCTGGCGCGTCTCGATATGAGCTACGCTGGCCGCCAAAAATTCCTCGCCGCCGCTGCGCATGAAGTGCGAACGCCAATCGCCATTCTGCAAATGCGGCTGGAAAACAGCGACGTTTTCCCGGAGCGGCAGAACCTCCTCTTGGACGTGGCCCGCCTCGCCACTCTTGCCGAGCAATTGCTCGAGGTGCAGCGCCTCGGCATCGTCAAAGGCGTCTTGGCGCCGCTCGACTTGCGTGAGATCGCTGAGTTGGTGGTCGAAGAGATGGCGCCGCTTGCGCTCAAATCCGGCTATGATTTGGGTCTCGATATGGGCGATGCCCCGGTCACGGTCACCGGCGACAATCGCTCACTGCATCACGCCCTTGCCAATCTCGTCCAGAATGCCATCGCTCATAGTGGCGGGGCTGGAACAATCCTTGTCCGCGTCGGGACAGATCGCACCATTTCGGTCACGGACGAAGGGGAGGGGATTCCCGCGGAAGCGCGCGAGCGTATCTTTGGGCCCTTTGAACGCCTCCACCGCGCCGGTCGTGGAACGGGGCTGGGACTCAATCTGGTCTACTCGATCATGCACTATCACGGCGGTTCAGTCGTCGTTTCGGATAGCGATAGCGGCGGCGCAAAGTTTGTCCTGCGCTTTCCGGAGCAGGTTCAGGAGTGGCCTAGCTTAAGCTCTCTTTAACTGCAACGATGCAGTCCGAGGGGGAATAAAATGACACGACAGCAGGTTGCGCCAATTCTAGTGACCGCCGATACGGCGATATCTTTGCCTTCGCTGGACATCTCCAAAGGCGAGAGCGGCTTCGATGAAGCCAAGATACAGGATCTGATCCATCGATTCCCTGGGTGCTTGCCGATTAGGGAAATTGATCCGGCGTATTCAGACCCGATCGCGATATGCAGGGAACTGAGCACACGCGCTGGGCCGATCGATAACTTTCTTGTCACGGCATCAGGATTGCCAGTGCTCGTCGAGTGCAAACTTTGGCGCAATCCAGAAGGGCGGCGTAAAGTCGTTGGTCAAATATTGGACTATGCCAAAGAGCTTACCCACTGGACCAGCTCAGACGTCGAGCGTGAGGTAAGCAGGAGGATCGGCGCAGATGGCATCACTTTGCTCGACCGAGTCCGGGTGCACGCTCCAAATGTAGATGAAATTGCTTTTAACGATTCTCTTAGCCGAAACCTTAGGCGTGGACGCTTCCTATTATTGATTGTTGGTGATGGCATCCGTGAAGGCGTCGAGGCTATCGCTGAGTATCTAGAGCGCTACTCTGGCCTGCACTTCTCGTTAGGCCTAGTCGAATTGCCGATCTATGAATTGCCGTCAGGTGAAAAACTGGTCGCCCCACGGGTCCTGGTGCGAACCAAACTCGTTGAGCGACAAGTCGTTGCGCTGCCAGATGGGATGACACTCGTTGATGTTGCCGACGAGGAGGAGCACGAAGCGAGCGTCGTTGAAAAAGAGTGGGACGCGACCGCGCATGATCGTTTCTTGTTCTGGTCCGAATTTCTGCCGTATTTGGAGCTCGATGACAAAGAGCAAGCTATTCCTAAAGCCTCTCGGGCCGGCTATTTGGCGTTCACCCTGCCAGCAAAGGGCGGTTGGTTGACGGTCTACCGAGAAAAACTGAAGAATCGCGTTGGTGTCTTTCTCTCTGCGACGAGGGACACTGTGGGTGAAGCGGCAATGTTTGCTGTCGTCGAGGATGAAGCAGCTATTTTGAGGGAGCTTGGTGGCACAGCAGAGGTCATTGAGCGAGATGGCCGCCGTACGGTCTCGGACAGTAAGGTATTCACCGATTTAACTTCCCCGGTTGATCGGCACCAAGCATTTCTCTGGCTTGCCGAGCGCACAAATACGTTCATCAATGTTCTGAGGCCTCGTGTACGGGCGGTCGCGCAGGATGCGGCCGAAGACCGTGGGGCCTTATACTAGCCCACGGTATTCGGAGCGCCGCTGCCATGGTGTTGTAGCTCTTTTGATAGAAAGCTTAAGAATCCACTTGCTTCGAACCGTACCGTACGGTACGCCATCGAACGGATTAACGCCGATGCGTTCGGTCAACGCGTGGAAGGTATGGTCGTGGCACTCGCCATCAAGGTCAACGAAGAGACGTTTACGCCCCGCCAGCAAGCAGTGCTGACGGCCGCGCTCGATCTTCTGGTCGAGAACGGTGACGGGCTGACAATGACAGCCGTGGCGCGTCGCGCCTCGTGCTCGAAGGAAACCCTCTACAAGTGGTTTGGCGACCGCGATGGTCTGCTCACTGCGACAGTGCAATGGCAGGCCGCCAAGGTGCGTATGCCATTTGTCGACCGTAGCCATTTGTCGCTTAAAGCGCTGCGCACCAGCCTTGAGGCTTTTGCGCGCGATCTGCTGATGACCATTATCGGCGAAGTGTCTGTCACGCTCAACCGGACAGCCATTACCCATGCGGCGCAGGAGAAGGATTCTCTGGGCAATATCGTGCTCGAGAACGGTCCTTTGGCCATTCGCCGCCGCCTTAAACCCATTCTGGAAGCTGCGCGTGACGCGCGCCTTCTGCGGTTCACCTCTAGCGAAGAGGCATACCGCACTTTCTTTGGTCTTGTGGTTCGAGATGTGCAGATCCGTCTGCTGCTGGGCGACAAGGCCCTGACAAGCTCAAATGTCGAAGAAAACGTCGAAGCCGACGTTAAAGCTGCGACAGATCAATTCTTGGCCCTTTACGGGGCAAAGGCCAATACATAAACAAACCGCTTTCCGAGGGAGACTCCCAATGCGCGTATATTACGATCGCGACGCCGATCTGAACATCATCAAGGCCAAGAAGGTCGCCATCATTGGTTACGGTTCGCAGGGCCACGCCCACGTTCTGAACCTGCGCGACTCCGGCATCACCGACGTTGTCGTCGGTCTGCGTCCAGGTTCACCATCTGCTGTTAAGGCAGAAGGCGAAGGCCTCAAGGTTATGTCGGTTGCCGACGCGTCCGCATGGGCAGACGTCATCATGCTGCTGACCCCAGATGAACTCCAGGCCGATATCTACAAGAAGGACATCGAGCCAAACATCCGTGACGGTGCAGCTCTTGCTTTCGCACACGGCCTGAACGTTCACTTCAACCTGATCGAACCAAAGTCGACCGTTGACGTGATCATGATCGCGCCAAAGGGCCCAGGCCACACCGTTCGCGGCGAATACGTTAAGGGTGGCGGCGTGCCATGCCTTATCGCTGTTCACCAGGACGCTTCGGGCAATGCACATGACATCGCTCTGGCCTATGCTTCGGGTGTTGGTGGCGGCCGTTCGGGCGTTATCGAAACCAACTTCCGCGAAGAATGCGAAACCGACCTCTTCGGCGAACAGGCAGTTCTCTGCGGTGGTCTCGTTGAGCTGATCCGCGCGGGCTTCGAAACCCTCGTAGAAGCTGGCTACGCACCAGAAATGGCTTACTTCGAGTGCTTGCACGAAGTAAAGCTGATCGTCGACCTGATCTACCAGGGCGGCATCGCGAACATGAACTACTCGATCTCGAACACTGCAGAATGGGGCGAATACGTCACCGGTCCGCGCATCATCACTTCGGAAACCAAGGCCGAAATGAAGCGCGTTCTGCACGACATTCAGTCGGGCAAGTTCACCTCCGAGTGGATGCAGGAAATCAAGTCTGGTGGCGGCGCACGCTTCAAGGCAACCCGTCGTCTGGCTGACGAGCATCCAATCGAAGCAGTTGGTCACCAGCTGCGCGACATGATGCCATGGATCAAGGCCGGCGCACTGGTCGACAAGGCAAAGAACTAATAGAGTTCGAGGGCGGGAGATAAAACTCCCGCCCTTTTTGTATCTTCACTTGGTGCCCATGACCTCTGTATTCCCGATCTCTGCCGTCGATATTCGGTTCAGCCCTGAGAACTGGCCGCTCCCGCAGGCCATTCGAGAGGCCGTTGGCGAGACTTGGGCCCGGCAGCTTCAGGAAAACCCACATTTGTGGGACGGGCGCATGATTTGCGTGTCGGTTCCGCAAATAGACGGTAATGGCGTCTTGCACGCGACCGCCTATGAAGATGCCTTTTCCGCTTTTATGACCTGGCGCGAGCAGGGCTTCCCGGAGATTGGGCTACGCAATCTCTTTGGCTCTGCGCTGATTATCACCACCGATAATGCCGTTATTCTGGGCGTCATGGGTGCCAACACCGCCAATGCCGGTCGTATCTATCCGCCAGCAGGCTCGCTTGAGCCGCGTGACGTTCTGCCCAACGGGTCGATTGATTTGCGGCGCAGCACTGAAATCGAGTTGATGGAAGAGACTGGCCTCTCCTATGCCGATGGTGTTGAGGGAGAAATGGTTGCCGTGTTTGATGGCCCGCGCGTTTCCGTCGCTCGCGCCCTCTACTTTCCGCACACAGCCGAAGACATGCTCGCGACCATCCGCGCCAATCTGGACATGCAAGAAGAGCGCGAGCTGGCCGATGTTGTTGCCGTGCGCAGCAAGGCCGAGCTTGAAGCGTTTGGCGAGCCTCTGCCTTATGTGGCAGCGCTGCTCTGGGCCTTCGAAACCGGCGGCTTTATTCGTCCCTAAAATCCCCTCGCAGGAGATCAAAAAGCCGCTACAACTGGTGGTGCAAGTCAGCGCGGGGAGTCGCTGGCTGATCGTCTGGAGGGGCGAGATGGCACTACCAAGATTTCCGGTTTCGGGTGGATGCAGCTGCGGGCAAGTCCGCTACACGCTGAGCGCGCCGCCCCTGACCGTCTATAATTGCCACTGCAAAGACTGCCAGCGCGCGTCCGGCTCGTCATGGGGCATGCCGGTCGTTGTTCCGGATGCGAGTTTTTCTGTCACCGGCGAGGTTGTCACCTATCGGCGCACCGCCGACAGCGGCAATGTTATTGCCATGAACTTTTGCTCCACCTGTTACAGCTGGCTCTGGAACGATCCTCAAAGCCCCGGTTTCCGCATTGTGCGCGCCGGGACGCTCGATGATATCAGTTGGGCCAAGCCAGTCGGCAATATCTGGACGGATAGCGCTGCGTCTTGGGCGCCCATTGATCCAACACTTGTCAATTTTCCAAAAGGCCCACCGGGCCGCGAACCCCTCATCCAGGCATGGGCGAGGGCGAACGAGGTTTGAATATGACCAAAGACGACGAAATTGCCCTAGTGAAACGCCAAGAACTTGAGCTGGTGCTGCCGGCTTTCAACGAGAACGTCGCTTATGACATCGGCACGGCGATCCGGGCCCGCGCGCTGGCGGAAGGCCTTGTCCTCGTCTGCGATATTCGCACTTGGGACCGCCAATTGTTCTTCACCGCGATTGAAGGGACGGGCGCAGACAATGCTGAATGGGTCCGTCGCAAGATCAATTCCGTGCGCCGTTTCCAGCGCGCATCCTACCGCCTCGTGCTTGAGCGTGGCGAAGTGCCATTCTCGCCGCAGTCAGGTGCCGATCCGGCTGATTATGTGATTGCGGGCGGAGGTTTCCCGGTTCGCGTACCGGGCGCAGGCATTATCGGTACCATCACGATTTCGGGCCTGCCAGGCCGTAAGGATCATGGCGTTGTCGTTGATGCGCTCTGTGACTATCTGGGCAAGGCGCGCGGTGACTATGCTCTGCCGGAGACTGCAGCGTGAAACGCGATTACCTGCTTCTCGACGTCTTTACCCGCTCGCCTTTGCGCGGCAATCCTCTCGCTGTCCTTACCGATGCCACGGGGTTGTTGGACGACGAGATGCAGGCCATTGCCAAGGAGTTCAATCTCTCCGAAACGGTGTTTTTCCTCAAACCTGTGTCTGAGCGGAATGCGGCCTCGATCCGCATTTTTACGCCCACGCAGGAGTTGCCTTTTGCCGGTCATCCGACCGTTGGTGCCGCTGTCGTTCTCGGCCTCAACGGTCGAGGCGGGGTGGTTCGGATTGAGGAGCAGATAGGGCTCGTTTCAGCTCTCGTCGAAAAGATCGACCACCGCACAGGCTCCGCGCGCTTTACCCTGCCGAAGTTTCCCGAGTTTGTCGGCGATCTCCGCGATACGCTCACTATCGCACAGGCGCTAGGTCTTGAGCCGGAAGATATCGGTTGCGAGTTCTATAAGCCTGCAGGCTACTCGGCGGGTAATCCCTTCCACCTCATTCCGGTGCGCAGCACGGAAGTGCTCAAACGCATCGAACCCAATGCGCTGATCTGGGAGAAGGCTTTCCCCTTCGCGCGGAACTCGGCCTATATTTTCACCCTCACGCCCAACGAACCCGGCGTCGACATCGCCGCGCGCATGTTCAACGCTCGCCTCGAGGACCCCGGCACGGGCTCCGCCGCTGCCGCTCTCATCGGCATGTTGGCCACACAGCTCGGAGACAATGAGCATGCTGATTATGGTCTTCGTCAGGGCCATGAAATGGGCCGGCCGTGTCGAATGACCATCCACATCAAGAAAGAGGCTGGGGCACTGACCCACGCGGCCATCGGTGGCGACGCGGTGATCATCGCCTCCGGCACACTGGAGCTTTAGGGGAGGGGCTGAATTCGCCTCTCTATTGCAACGCACAGGGAGATGAACATGGCGATATCCGCAAGCACCATACGCTTGGCAACGGCCGACGATCTTGCGGGTCTCGCCATCCTCTATCGCCAGCTGCATCCCGATGACCCCGTGCTGCGCGCAGATACGCTCAAAGCAAATCTGGCGCGTCTTGCCGTCATGCCGGGCAGTGGCGTGTTCATCGCCTTGGTCGACACCCAGATTGTCGCAACCGTAACCGTCGCGATCGTGCCGAATCTCACCCGCGGCGGTCGTCCGTTCGCTTTGCTTGAAAACGTCGTCACCCACGCCGATTTCCGCAATCAGGGGTTAGGTCGACACCTCCTCAGCACCGTCATCGACCACGCCTGGCTCGCCGACTGCTACAAGATCATGCTGCTCACCAGCTCAGAAAAGCCCGAAGTCCTCGGTTTCTATGCCAATTGCGGCTTTGCAAATACAAATACCGGCTTTGAAATGCGCCGGGTCAGCAAATGGCAAGAATAACCCAGTTCATAAAATCTTCCTGATCCGGCTCGTTATTTTTCAAGCCTCTCTGCTGCTAATCGAACGCATTTTGTCACATTGGTCTTGCAACGTGCTTTCAGTTCGCGCATTGTTGGAATTATCAGAAGCCGTACTCTTGGGTACTCGTATGCAGCGCAACCGCGCCAAAGCCATTGCAGTCGCTCAGCAGCAGGTCAACCAGACCAAGCTCGCGATTGTTGCTGCGCTGTCGCTGCTTCCACTACTTCTCCTCCTTCTTATCAGCCCCTGGTAACCGACAGCTCGATTTTGCGAGCGGGTGGTCAGGGGAGTGCGCATCTTAAACCGAACAGAGATTTTGTCCGGTCCAGTGAGCCTTTGCGCCCGGGCCGATAAGAAAAGAGACTAGTATGACCGCTGCAACCAATTCCAACAAAGAACGCGTCTTCATCTTCGACACCACTTTGCGTGATGGCGAGCAGTCGCCTGGCGCGACGATGACGCTGGAAGAAAAGCTGCAGGTTGCCGAAACTCTCGACGAAATGGGCGTCGACATTATCGAAGCCGGTTTCCCGATTGCCTCCAACGGCGACTTTGAAGCCGTTGTCGCTGTTGCCAAGCACGTCAAAAACGCGCGCGTTGCCGGTCTCGCTCGCGCCATCACTGCCGACATTGATCGCGCAGCTGAAGCTGTGCGCCACGCCAATGCAGGCCGCATTCACACCTTCGTTTCGACCTCGCCGATCCATCTGGCCCACCAGATGAAGAAGACCGAAGACGAGGTGATCGAGATCATTGCGCGCACCGTGGCGCAGGCTCGCAACCTCATCGACGACGTCGAGTGGTCCGCCATGGACGCGACCCGCACGCCAATCGAATTCCTGATGCGCTGCGTCGACACCGCCATCCGTGCTGGTGCGACCACCATCAACCTGCCGGACACGGTTGGTTACGCTGTGCCGGAAGAACATTTCCGCATGTTCAAGACCGTCATTGAAGGCGTGCCGAACTCGGACAAGGCGATCTTCTCGGTTCACTGCCATAACGATCTGGGCATGGCTGTTGCCAACTCGCTCGCCGGTGTTGCCGGTGGCGCGCGTCAGATTGAATGCACGATCAACGGCTTGGGCGAACGTGCTGGTAATGCGGCCTTGGAAGAAGTCGTCATGGCGCTGCGCACTCGCGGCGACGCGATGCCTTTCTATTCCGAGATCGAAACCACACACCTCTCGCGGGCCAGCCGTATTGTGGCAGCCGCTGCGAATTTCCCGGTTCAGTACAATAAGGCCATCGTCGGCAAGAATGCCTTCGCGCATGAGAGCGGCATCCACCAGGATGGCATGCTCAAGAACGCTGAAACCTATGAAATCATGACCCCGGCGAGCGTCGGCATTAAGGAAACCACCTTGGTCATGGGCAAGCACTCGGGCCGCGCTGCGTTCAAGGACAAGCTCAAGGAACTGGGTTACGAGCTGGGCGACAATGCCTTCCAAGAAGCCTTCCAGCGCTTCAAGGATCTGGCTGACCGCAAGAAGCACGTTTACGACGCTGACCTTGTAGCGCTGGTTGATGACGAAGTCGGTTCGGCTGGCGATCGCATCAAGTTGGTTGACCTCGAAGTCATCTCCAAGACCGGTGGCATTCACAAGTGCAATTTGACGGTCACCATTGAGGGCGAAGAAAAGTCAGTGACCTATGAAGGCACGGGCTCGGTTGACGCGATCTTCAACGCCATCAAGCTGGCCGCAGACGCCAACCCGCATCTGGTTCTCTATGCGGTTGACGGGGTAACCGGCGGCACCGACGCGCAGGCATCGGCACACGTTCGCCTCGAAATGAACGGCCGTATCGCCTCGGGCAATGCTGCCGAGCCTGATACTCTGGTGGCTTCGGCCCGCGCCTATCTCAACGCACTCAACCGTGTTGTCATCGAGCGTGGTGCTGCCGCACAAGGCGCGCTGGCAGGCTAATCGCTTTTAAACACGCAAGTGTCATTATGGGCCTCGGCGATAAGCCGGGGCCTTTTGTTTTGCGCACTTGCACTGAGCTGTCGAAACTGGTCTAGCCGGTCACTCGGGTGATGATGGAGTGTTGATGCTCAAACGTGCAGAATTCCGCGGCGCCATGCTGGCGCTAGGTTTGGTTGTGCTCGGTCTGCTCGGGTTGATCTGGTATTTGCCGGGCCTGCCGGGCGAGCTCTTGCTCCAGACCCTGCGCTTTCACATCCTCGGGCTCGGCGCGATTTTTGCCATCGGCGCGATGATCGCTGGCGCGCGTCTGCGCGGCACGCTCCTGCTCTTCATCATGATCGCCGGTGCCGTTCACAGCGTCACCTATGTCCGCGACTACCTCGGGCGTCGTCCGCCGATTTATGAAGCGCCCAAGGCAGAATTCTCGCTGGTCTCGTTCAATGTCTTGTTTGACAATCCCACGCCTTCCAAGCTTGTGGATGGCATTCTGGCCAACCCGCCCGATGTTGCCCTGATCTTGGAGAGCCCCGGTATCAGCCATCAGTTTGATCGGCTCAAGCGCGCCTTGCCCTATAGCGTAGGCTGCGAAGAGGGCAGGGCGTGCGATATATCGCTTCACTCAGCTTTGCCGATGGCAAATGCTCGTGTGCAGCGCTTGCCCCCATTCTCCCGCGATCGTCTCGTCTCTGCCGAACTGACGCTCAATGGCGAGACCGTGACCATTGTCGGCGTGCACCTCTCCAAACCCTATTTTGATGGGGCCTCTTGGGTTGAGCTTCAGGCCGTCGGCGAGTTCCTCAAGACCATCGAAGGCCCAGTCGTCATGGCGGGCGATTTTAATGCCGCCCCTTGGTCCGATCCGCTGGCCACTCTGGCCGCCAATCAAGGCCTTGCAATCGGCGGCTGGCCCTCGGCCACTTGGCCTGTCAATCTCGGGCTGCTCGGCGTGCCAATCGACAACGTCTTTTCGCGTGGCAATGCGCGTATAAAAACCCTAGAGGCGGGTGATCCTCTAGGGTCCAATCATTTGCCGTTGCGCGCAGAAATCAGTCTTTACGCGTCGCCCTGAGCCTGCTTGAGCGCAATGGGCAGCGCTGCAGCGAAAATATCCATCTCGCGCTCAGACCCACAGCTGACACGGATACACCGATCATGCCCCGGCGATCCGGGCTTGCGGATAAACACGCCCTGTTCGGCCAGCGCGTCGAGCACGGCCTTGGCAAACGCGCCATCGCGCTTGCAATCAATGGTCACGAAATTGGTCGCCGATGGAATGGGGTTTAGCCCGTGTTCTCTGGCGATGGCGTAAAGACGCTCACGCGACGCATCAATCGAGTTTAGCGCCCACTGCAAGTGTGCTTCGTCCTGCAGCGCAGCGAGGGCCGCCGCTTGGGTCAGGCGGGTAATACCAAAATGGTTGCGGATGCGGTTGAAGGCGCGGGTTAGGCGCGCATTGCCAATGGCATAGCCACACCGCATCCCAGCTAGGCCATAGGCTTTCGAGAAGGTTCGCATGCGCAAGACATTGGGGCGCGACGTGTCGATGGCGGGCATTGTGCCTTCGGGCGCGCATTCGCCATAGGCTTCATCGAGCACGATGATGCAGTCTTCGGGCACAGCATCAATAAACGCCTGAATGGTTTCGGCAGGCCACCACGTCCCCATCGGATTGTCCGGATTGGCGAGATAGACCATTTTCGCGCCCACTTCGCGGGCCTTTGAGGCCAAAGCGATTGGGTCTTCATGGTCGCGCATATAGGGGACGTAGTGCAAATCCCCGCCATAGCCCGACACATGATAGATAAACGTCGGGTAGCCACCCGCCGCCATAACCACCTTATCGCCCGGTGCGATAAACAGGCGAACGACCCAGCTCATCAGCCCGTCAATGCCCTCACCAATGGTGATTTCGTCTGGCGAGACCCCGAACTTGGCGGCGAGCGCCTGCTGCAGCTCAAAATTCTCTGGGTCGCCATAAGACCAAACACTGTCGGCATTGTCGCGAATGGCTTGCAGCGCTTTTGGGCTCGGGCCAAAGACGGATTCATTGGCGCCGATACGCGCGCGCGTCTTAATTCCGGTCCGCCGCTCAATCGCTTCGGGCCCGACAAAGGGTACAGTTTCGGGCAGAGTATCGACCACTGCGGTGAATGGCGGGACGGGCACAGGGCTATTCCTTCGTACGAATCGTCCCCCAGTCTACCCTCAGGCAAGCCACCCCGACCCCAGGTTTTTCGTCGCTGTTCTCTTCACCTCTCCCTTCGGGGGCTTCGCAGCGTGAAGAGATCGCTCCGGTGGACCGATCTTAGCGGAGAAGGCCGTGAGAGCGACGCTCGAATGGCTTGGTCGGTGCGTCGCGTCGGGTGAGGGGCCCACCACACCTCCAACCACACCTCCAACCACACCCTAAACCCCTGAAATATCACAGGTCAAAACGCACCCCAAAACCCCACCTCTCGCCCCCGTGATTAAACTCATCCGTATCGACAAATTTTACATACCACAGCACTTTACTGGAATCTGTCGCATTTGACTTAATCTACGTCGGACAGTGCAACAGCGCTGCAACTTGGGTCAGGCAAATTCGCGCCTGTTTCAACCAGTGTCTTCTCCAAAACTCATTGCGGAGCCTCCTATGCAATCATCGCATCTGCTCGCACGTGACTACCTGTTGCGCGCCGTGTCCATTCTCGAGGGGGATGACGACCGGACTGAAGAGATTCGATACATCATCGCGCGCACGGTGACGCTGTTGGAAGATCAGCAGGCGCAGCTGTCCACCTTCGGCGCCAATGTCGTTGAAATGTCAGACTATTCCTATCTGCGGTGCCGAAAAGCGCAGCCTGCCTAACTCTCAGCAAAGTTATACACATCCAGCATTTTTCACGCTGGACAGTCGGAAACTCGCTTGTTACATAGCACCCACTTTGGTGACGGCGGTTCACACCGCCTTCGGGTGCATAGCTCAGATGGTAGAGCAGCTGACTCTTAATCAGCGGGTCCAAGGTTCGAGCCCTTGTGCACCCACCAAAGTCTAAATCTCTTCATTGAGGTTTTGTTTCTTGGCTCCGGCCAAACCCTTTCGGGTGCATAGCTCAGATGGTAGAGCAGCTGACTCTTAATCAGCGGGTCCAAGGTTCGAGCCCTTGTGCACCCACCAAGGTTTTCTAACCTCGGTGGTCCGAATACGAAGGGATGAGAAATCATCCAAACCCTTACGGGTGCATAGCTCAGATGGTAGAGCAGCTGACTCTTAATCAGCGGGTCCAAGGTTCGAGCCCTTGTGCACCCACCAAGGTTTTCTAACCTCGGTGGTCAGAATACGAAGGGGTGAGAAATCACCCAAACCCTTACGGGTGCATAGCTCAGATGGTAGAGCAGCTGACTCTTAATCAGCGGGTCCAAGGTTCGAGCCCTTGTGCACCCACCAAGGCCTTCAGGTCTTCGTGGATTTTCTAATCTTAAAATTCTGTTCTGGCCGCACGATAGCCTCTTAATCGAGGCTCTCGGCTCGCCCTATGCGCAAGTGTCATGGCTTGTGTGTGATCTGTGCCTGACAAAGAGCATTCCCAGTTTAGCCGAGCAGGCGTATAGCGCTGCCAATACTCTGGGACAATTTTTCGATGTTTGGCATAGACTCGAGTTTTCTGTCATCGCTCCTGCAAGTAATTTTTATCGATCTCGTCCTCGCTGGTGATAACGCGGTGGTCATTGGTTTGGCCGCGGCCGGGCTAGCCTCCGACCTGCGTCGTAAAGCAATTCTCATCGGTATTCTGGCCGCTACGGGACTGCGCATTATCTTCGCGTTGATCACCATCGAGCTTCTCTCTCTGGGCGGAGGCTTGCTCGTTGCTGGGGGCGCGCTGCTGTTCTGGGTTTGCTGGAAAATGTACCGCGAACTTAGTGTTTCTCATCAGGATGAAGTGGAGGCGCATGAAGCCCTCGACAACGCTGATATCAATGCTGACGGACGTGTTGCCGGCAAGGCGCCAAAGAAAACCCTTCGGCAGGCGGTGACCCAGATCGTTATCGCCGACGTGTCCATGTCGCTGGACAATGTTTTGGCGGTAGCCGGCGCAGCGCAACATCACATCGAAGCAATGGTCTTTGGTCTGGCGCTGTCTGTAGTGCTCATGGGCGTCGCGGCGTCTTTTATTGCGCGCCTCCTGCACAAGTTCCGCTGGATCGCTTGGGTTGGTCTACTCATCATTCTCTTTGTCGCCGTTCGGATGTTGCTCGAGGGCGTTGGTAGCTTTGTTGCTATCCCGGAAATTCCGTTCCTCTACACGCCGCATGTGGCGGCTGCACATTAAGAGTTGCGAAACGATAGTGAAAAGCTCTCTGGGCTTTCACTGGCGCAGTAGGAATTTAAACATGTGAGCGTTTTATCTTCCGGATGTTGAATGCCGTCCGGAAGATGTTTTTATGTCCGCTGCAGTTAGTTCTGTTGATCGCGTCGAGATGTTGCGTCCGAGCGGCGCGCTTCGGGCGGATACTATCGAGCTGACACGTCGGCTGGTCGGTGCCGATGATTGGGATGCGATCATTTCGGGGTTCGACACGGTCTGTCAGGAGCAGATCTTTGCCTTTGCGCAAATGCGCTGGCCCTCCGTCATTCTGGAGCCCAATCTGTTTTACGTCGGCAATGTGCCGGTTGGTGGTGTGCTGATCATGATTCAGCGCTTGCCTGGTGGGCTATCCTCTATCGCCATTGCCAAGTGGGCGCCGATGATCGCTGACACCCAGCATCCAGAAGCTGATGCAATTTATAGCGCTATGGTGGCAGCGCTGAAGGCCGAATATGCCGATAAGCGCGGGATGTTGGTGTCGATCCTTCCCCATGCCAGCACCGATCCGCACAATGCTGATTATGCTGCACTGCGCGGGGCAGGGTTCAAGCGCGGCTATGCGCTCACCTATCCCGATCGCTATCTCGTCAAATTGCAACTCTCAGAGGGTGAGCTGCGCGCTAGCTTTGATCAAACCTGGCGGCGCCAACTGAACAAGTCTGAGAAAAACAATCTGCGCTTTGAACCCGCTCCGCCCGAACAGCTTGGCGCGTTCAAGTCGCTCTATGCCGCTATGTCAGAGCGTAAGTTGTTCCCCGATTTTTCTGCTTTTGACACGCTGGATAAGCTCTTTGCGCTCGATCCTGCGCTGCGCCCGGCGCTGTTCTATGTCTACGAGGGTGACACGCTCGTAGCGGGCGCGGTCATTTTTAAAGCTGGCAAGCGCGCCGTTTATCTCTATGGCGCGACGAATGCTGCGGCGCTGCCTTTGCGCGCGGGCTATTTCCTCCACTTCCACATCATCCAATGGCTCAGCCAGAACACAGATGCCGATTGGTATGATCTCGGCGGGACCGATGGCTTCCTCGGCCTCCATCAATTCAAAAAAGGCATGGTGGGGTCGCGTGGCGTCATTACCCCGGTTCCTCCTGTGGTCAATTATGCCTCCAACCCTCTGGCCTATGCTTTGGGAGTTGGGGCCTTGAGCGCCCGGGAGATGCTTCATCGCCTGCGCCGCACCCTCAGTCGCGCCAACCGCAATATTGCCCAGTCCGATCAACCATTACCGCCCTTGGATCGACAGTTTTCATGAGTTTTGTCGGACGGCTCGCGTCGCAGTCGAGCATTATTTTTGCCAGTCGCCTTGCGGGGGCAGGGCTCACCTTTATCGTCCAGGCGCTGATTGCCCGCGCATGGGGCGCAGCGATCCTTGCGGACTATATGCTCGCTATTGCAGCGGTAAATCTGATCGCCTGCTTTATGCCCTTAGGCTTTCAGACCATCGGCACTTACTTCGTTGCCGAATATGCGGCCAAGCGCGAAACCGGAAAACTCGTCGCCTTTATCAAGCGCGCTTATGCCCATGTCGCGATCTGCTTCGGCGTTGTTCTGGTGCTGGCGCTTTTGGGGCAGGGCGCGCTGCATCTGCCCATCGTCATTCTGGCCTGTGCCACTGCGGTCAACTACATCAGTGGTGCTGTGCTCGTGGGCCTCAAGCGCCCCTATGCGGGCTATTTCGCCGATAGTCTTTTCCGCCCGATGATGGTGGTTGCCACTTTCCTCGTTTGTCTCACCTTCATCGAGCAACCGACCGAAGGCTTCACCACCTTGCTGTGGGCCATTGCGTTCGGTTTTCTGGCGATTGCCGCACTGCAGTTCGCCTATGTTCTTGCGATCCTGCGCAAGCTTCCCATTGCGCTTGAGCCCTCACAGCCCGAAACCCGCCGTTGGTGGCGCTTTGCCCTACCTTGGGTGATCATTGGTCTAGCCACCGATTTCTTCTTCGACATCGACCTTCTGCTGCTCTCGACCCAGCTGAGCAAAGAGGATCTGGCGATCTTTGGCGTCGTCAGCCGGATTTTCGTTCTGGTGTCTTTCGGCGTCGCTGCGGTCTATGCCGTCATTCTCCCCGAAATCTTCGAGCGCGAGGCCAATGCCGATCGGGCTGGCTTCTTGCGTAAAGTGGGGGAGGCCAATCTTGCTGCCAGCCTTGCGGCGCTGGTGATGCTGGTCGGGGTCATCATTTTTGGCCCCTTGGCGCTTTCAATCTTTGGTGAAGGTTTTGGCGCTGGCCTGTGGCCCTTGGTCTTGCTGTCGCTGGCCTTGCTGGTGCGCTCGCTCTTGGGGCCGGCCGCCATGGTGCTGTCGATCTATGATCACCCTTGGGCCAGCATTCCTGCCGTCATCATCGGCCTATCGGCGCTCGTCTTGGGCAATCTGGCCCTCGTGCCCGCCTATGGCCTCGTCGGCGCGGCCGTTTCGGCGTGCCTCGCCATTAGCCTATGGTCGCTGGTGCTCTGGCTCATCGCTTGGCGCGTCGCCAAGGTCGATGTCTCCATTCGCCAATATTTCGCGCGCTAGCCGCCGACCAACTGCCTGATCTGTTTCTTGAGACGGCCCAAACGCCCCATATAGCCACTGTCATAAGGCCCATCTTGGCGCGTGTAGAACTTTTCGATGACGAGATAGTCCTCGCCGAATATGTGCTTTTCCAGCAGCGCCGTTTCCCGATAGCCGTAGCGTTTGAGCAAAGCGCGCGCCACGGCATTGTCAGGCCGCACATAGGTATAGGCCTTGTGAAACCGGCCATTGTCCCAATGCTCGTCGAAGGCCCGCATGCCAAACATGCCCAGCTTGGTTTGCCGTGCCTGTGGGAATACCCAGGACCAATAGCGGAAGACTGCGCCGCATTCAGGACCTGAAACCATCGCGCCACCCGGCACACCGTCGCTACACATGATCATGATGTGCCACGGGTCAATCGCGAGCAAATTGCGGAGGAAGGTTTTGTCCAGCCGCGCCGCCTCATGGGCTTTGAAACGCTCTGAATAATGGGGTGACTCGTGGATCACCGCAGCCAACTGCCGATGCACGAGGCCGATATCTGCGGGCGTCGCCGCCCGTACTGTCATCTCTGCCATGAGCCCCCTCAATGGACGCGCTTCTTGGTGCGTTTCGCCACACTAACAGGTTAGCTGTTAATGGGTTCTCACCTGCCATTTCGGCAAGCCCCCATGCTGGTGTAAGACGGTCAGCGACTCCCACGGTACTTGCCGCATAGTTGCGGTGTCAGGTAGAACAGTTGTGGGAGAGACGAAGGGAGGATGCCTATGAGCGAACAGCTCGTATTCCAGCCAAGCGCTGAAGCACTCGCGCACACCCACACCAAGCAGGACCAATACCAGGCCGACTATCGTCGTTCGGTAGAAGACCCCGATGGTTTTTGGGCAGACCAGGCCAAGCGGCTGGATTGGGTAAGCTTCCCCAAGACAATCAAGAACACCACATTTGCCTATCCGGATGTCTCGATCAAATGGTTCGAAGACGGTGTCCTGAACGTTGCTGCCAACTGCATTGATCGGCACCTTGCCGAGCGTGGCGATGACGTTGCGATTATCTGGGAGCCGGACAATCCGGCCGACGAAGCACTACATATCACCTACCGCACGCTGCATGAGAAAGTCTGCCGCTGCGCAAACGTCCTCAAGAAGCTGGGCGTCAAAAAGGGTGATCGCGTCACCATTTACCTGCCAATGATTCCAGAGGCGGCCTATGCCATGCTCGCTTGCGCGCGCATCGGTGCGGTTCACTCTGTTGTGTTTGGCGGGTTCTCGCCGGATTCGCTGGCTGGCCGCATCAATGACTGCGATTCATCGCTGGTCATCACCGCTGACGAAGGCCGTCGCGGTGGCAAGACTGTTCCCCTCAAGGCGAACGTCGATGCTGCCCTGCAGAATTGCCCCGGCGTGTCCAAGGTTCTCGTTGTCGAGAATACGGGCGGCACTGTCGACATGAAGGGCGCGCGCGACGTCTGGTGGCATGAAGCCGCCGCTGGCGTTGAACCCTTCCATGACCCAGAGCCAATGAATGCGGAAGATCCGCTGTTCATCCTCTACACCTCTGGTTCAACCGGCAAGCCAAAGGGCGTGCTGCACACCTCTGGCGGCTATCTCACCTATGCCTCGCTGACCCATGAGCGCAGCTTCGATTATCGTCGTGGCGAAGTGTTCTGGTGCACGGCAGACGTGGGTTGGATCACTGGCCACAGCTACATCGTCTATGGCCCGCTCGCCAATGGCGCGACCACGGTCATGTTCGAAGGCATTCCATCTTGGCCAGACTCCAGCCGTTTCTGGCAGGTGGTTGAGCGTCATAACGTCAACATCTTCCACACCGCACCAACCGCCATTCGCGCGCTTATGGGTGCTGGTTCTGAATATGCTGATAAGCATGACATGCCTTCGCTGCGCCTTCTCGGCACTGTTGGTGAACCGATCAATCCAGAAGCATGGATGTGGTATCGCAAGCACATCGGTAAGGACCGCTGCGGCATCGTTGATGCGTGGTGGCAGACCGAGACCGGTGGCCATATGATTGCCCCGTTCCCGGGTGCAACACCGACCAAGCCGGGCTCGGCCACCGTGCCATTCTATGGTGTTCAGCCGGTTGTGCTCTCGCCAGAAGGCAAGCTGCAGGATCAGACCAAGGGCGAAGGCGTTCTTGCCATCAAGGATTCTTGGCCGGGGCAGGCGCGCACCATTTGGGGCGATCATGGTCGCTTCGTTTCGACCTATTTCGAAACCTACAAGGGCTATTACTTCACGGGCGACGGCTGCCGTCGCGATGAAGACGGCTACTATTGGATCACCGGTCGCGTCGACGACGTTCTCAACGTCTCGGGTCACCGCCTCGGCACCGCCGAAGTGGAAAGCGCTCTGGTCGCCCATCCAAAGGTATCCGAGGCCGCTGTCGTTGGCTTCCCACACGACATCAAGGGGCAGGGCATTTATTGCTATGTCACGCTGATGGCTGGTGAGAGTTCCAGTGACGAGTTGCGCGCTGAACTGCGCAATTGGGTTCGTAAGGAAATCGGTCCGATCGCGTCGCCAGACTATATTCAGTGGGCTCCTGGCCTGCCGAAGACCCGTTCGGGCAAGATCATGCGCCGTATCCTGCGCAAGGTCGCCGAAAATGACTTTGGCGCATTGGGCGATACCTCGACCCTAGCAGATCCGGCAGTGGTGGATGATCTCATCGCCAACCGCCAGAACAAGGTCTAAAACGAAAAAAAACGGGCGGCGACCCTGCGGTCTCCGCCCGAAAAGTATGATGGTTGTCGGATGAAAGGTTGAACATCCGGCATTGCGTCCACCTGGGGCCATTATCGCGCTTTGGTGCTGGCTCTGCACCTAAAAAATGCATTTTCACCACGCTATGGACATTTTTGACGGTCCATTTGCTCCTCTGCGCGTAACCAGGTGATTGCTTTGCTTCGAACTTTTGCGTTTATCGCTGTGCTTTTGGGTTCGGTCTCCGCCGCCGCAGCTGCCAGCCTTGCCGAAAAGGCGGGGCAAATGGTCGTGGTGGGCTTTGAAGGCACTTCCCCCAAGTCCAAGGGCGTTGTCGCCGTTACCGAGCAATTGGCCGAAGGGGCAATTGGCGGGGTCATGTTCTTGAAAAAGAATGTCTCCAGCCTTGCCGGCGTCGCCGAATTGAACGCCAGTTTTCGCGCTGCGTCTCCAGACTTAAAGCCCTTTATCACCCTCGACCAAGAGGGCGGGTCGGTAGAACGCCTGACCAAAGATGTTGGGTTTAAAGAAATCCCCAATGCGGCCCGGATTGCAGCGGTCAACTCGGTTGAGCAAGCCGAGATGATCTATGCCGAAATGGCGCGCGGCATTGCCGACGTCGGTTTCTCGGTCAATTTCGGCCCTGTGGCAGACCTCAATACCAATCTCAACAATCAGATCATCGCCAAGTTTGGCCGTGCTTATTCGGCAGATCCTGCGGTGGTGGCAGCCTATGACAGTGCCTTTATCCAAGCGCATCATGAGGCGGGCCTGGTGACTGCACTCAAGCATTTCCCCGGACACGGCTCGTCTACCGCCGATAGTCACGAAGGCTATGTCGACATCACCAAAACCTGGTCTGATGCCGAGCTTGAGCCTTATCGTCTCATGCAGGCGGATGGCTTGATGGACATGGTGATGGTCGGGCACCTCTATCACGCGGATTATTCCGACGCCGGGGATAAAACCCCGTCCTCTTTGTCCCGGCAGTGGATCGATGGCGTGCTCCGCAATGACATTGGCTTTGACGGCGTGGTCATCACTGACGATCTCGAAATGGGTGCAATCCGCGATCACTACACGCTCGAACAGACCGTGACGCGCGCTGTCCGCGCTGGTGTGGACGTACTTCTGTTTTCCAACACGGCCGAATATCGACCAGGACTGGGGAAAGAAATCCGCGACATCCTCGTTTCCGAGGCGGAACGCGACCCAGAATTTGCAAAAAATATTGACCAGAGTTACCAACGCATCCTCGCGTTGAAGTCGCGTATCCGTTGAGCTGGCGATTTAATTCTGACTTGCCTGCTTTTGCGTATTCAGCGATAGCGACCAGCGATAGTATAAGTTCTGCTTGAAACGAGGGCGCCTGGCTTATGGCCGAAGATCGTCAAACCCGACATGTCCGGGCGCTATTTCTGTCCGACGTGCATCTCGGCATGAAACCGATCCGCATCAAGCAATTGATCGACTTCTTGCGCGCCCACGATGCCGATATGATTTATCTGGTCGGCGACATTGTCGATGGCTGGCGCTTGGGCAAGCAGTGGCACTGGCCTGAAGAATACAATCAGCTGGTACAGATCATTCTCGACAAGGCCAAGGCTGGCGCGCGCGTCGTCTACTTGCCGGGCAATCACGACGAATTTTTGCGCGAATATCTCGGCACCTATTTCGGTGAAATCGAGCTGGTCGAGCGCACGATCCACACCTCCGCCACCGGAAAAACCTATCTCGTTATTCACGGTGATCAGTTCGACGTGGTGGTGATGAACGCCAAATGGCTCGCGCATGTCGGCGACTGGGCCTACAACGCAGCCCTGCGCGTCAACGGCGCCATCAATTGGGTTCGCCGTCGCCTTGGTTTGCAATACTGGTCACTCAGTGCATGGGCCAAGCAGCGCGTGAAAAACGCCGTTTCCGTCATCGGGCGGTTTGAGGAAGCCCTTGTCCATGAGGCCAAGGAAACTGGTGTCGATGGCGTCATCTGCGGCCATATTCACCTCGCTGACATGCACGACCGCTTGGGCATTCAATACATCAACACCGGCGATTGGGTCGAAAGCTGCACAGCCGTCGTTGAAAATCATTCCGGCGAGTTTGAGCTTATCCGCTGGACGGAGATGACAGCGACGACAGGTCGAAAACGCACCTAAGCGACTGAACTCTATCAATTTTTGGCGACCTCTGACTTCACCTCGTAAAATCTCCTTGCGTCAATTGAACTTCCGGCTCATGTAGGGTTTTGGGGGCGCGGTTTTGCGCCGGAGTTCAAGTTTCATGCAGTCGTTGGCTTCGCGCTGGGATACTCCCGAGCTGCGCGCGACAATCTATCAGTTCACCGTCTATTTTCCCGGTGGCGTTGCTTCTGTCTTCTTAGGCATCTGGCTCTTTGAGAACGGCATTCAGGCCGAGCAAATTGGCTTTATCAATGCCTTGCCGACCCTGTTGCTGCTCATCCTCAACGTTGTCGTTGGACGCATTGCTGATAAGGCCGATGACTGGCGGACGGCGCTGATAGGTCTATCCATCGTCTCGGCCTTGGTTGCCTTGCCGCTCTTCTACGTCTCTGAATTCTGGGGCATTTTGTTCGTCTGGGCCCTGTGTGCCTCGAGCAATGGCCTCGTTCCCCCGGTGATCGATGCTGCCACTGTGCGCATGACCCGCCGTAACGGCACAGACTTCGGCGTCATTCGCGCCTGGGCGACCGTTGGCTATGTCGCTTCTGCCATTATCATGGGGTCTGCTCTGAGCACTTGGGGCGCAGAGGCCTTCGTCTATCTCTATGTCGCTGTGGTCGTCGCGCGTGCGCTTCTGGCATTCCTACTCCCGCGTTTTCGCGCCCCAGAGCCGCAGCTCACTGTTGCCGCCGTCACAGCCGATCAGAACGCACCCAGCCGCCTCAAAGACTCGCTCAAGCTTTGGTTTGTTCTGCCACTTGTCGCCTTTGCTCTCGTCAATGGGGGCAATGCGATCATGGGTGGCTTTGCCTCGCTTCTCTGGCACGAGAACGGTATTGGCAGCTATCACATCGGCCCCTTGCTGGCGGTGTCAGCAGCAGCTGAAGCAACCTTGATGTTTGGCTGGCGAAAATTCGGCGGCCGGTTCACGGCGCGCAATATGATCATGGTGTCGGCAATCGCTGGGCTCGTGCGCTTCGCCATCATGGCCTTCAGCCCGCCTGTTTGGCTGCTCTATGTCGCGCAGTGCTTGCACGCCTTGAGCTTTGGTCTGGGCTATTTTGGCATGGTCCACTTCATCGCCAATTGGACCCGCGAAGAGAACGCCGCTGAAGCGCAGGGCTTTTCCAACATGCTCACGCAGGCTGCCGCGATGGTGGGTCTGATCGTCTTCGGCGCGCTCATGGAGCCGTTGGGTAGTTTCGCGTTCTTCTACTCAGTCGTCGCCTGCGCCCTAGCGGTGATCTGCGTTCTGATTTCGCTCAAACTAAAACCCCCAAAATCCCTCTGAGCCACTTTTAACTCTCCCCACCTCTTTTTACCTCTCCCCCACGGGGAGAGGTCGCCCCACTTGGGGCGGGTGAGGGGGCCTTCCATCAGCCTCTTGGCCCGGCCCCTTCACTTAACCCCGCACTCCCCAGATCTTGTATTCTCCTCCCAGAGATAGTGCTTCTGCCTGCCCATAGGACAGTCGCGCCTCCGCCCCCCAAAAAACCACCAATTGCTCTGCATCGCCAACACGTTGCCACTCCGCCGTGGCCCCAAAAAGCCACGCCCGGGCCTCGCCTGACGCCCAAAAGTGCTAGCACCGGGCCACAGATGTGCCAAAAAAAGCCCCGGATCTCTCCGGGGCTTTTTCATCTCGATTATGTGTTGTTTTACGCGAGGCGGCCGCTGGCGTGAGCGAGGGTCGTGTAAACCTTGCCGCGATCCGAAAGCAGATACTCGCGGGTTTCGGCAGCTGGGTTATTGCCCGAGGCGGCACGCTTCAGCAGCGCTTCAAACTCGGTCATATAGGCCTGTGCTGTGCGCGCGAAGTCTGGCTCGCGCTGGATGCGACGGCGCACTTCGTCATAGGTGCCTTGGCCGGTCAGCGAATAGATGCGGCGGGTGAAAACATTCGATTCACCAGACTGATAGCGTGCCCAAGCTTCCGCCAGTGCATTCTCATCAATCGCACGGGCGATCTCTTCAGTCAGGCCCGAAAGGCCCTGAGGAGCAATGCCACCGGCTTGCTTGGCCGAGGCGTTACGCAGCACGTCGCGGAGCCAACCGCCGTCCCGTGGAGGACCGGCTTCGGCAACGGCGGCCGCGGCAACTTCTGCCGCAGTTGGCAGAGCCGCTTGTGGCTGTGGCTGCGGACGCGGTGCAACACGGGCTGGTGCTGGCTGCGGCTCGACCGGCTGGGTACGGATCGGGTCAACCAAGGTCGCCTGAGCCGGTTCCGGACGGTAAACTTCGCGGGCAGGTTCTGGCTGACGCTGCGTAAAGCTCGGTGCTTCTGGCTGGCGTGGGGCAGGGCGGTTCGGCGCGCGGCGCTCAGCGACGTCGTGGCTCGCTGGCTGCGAACGGACGATGGCATTGAGTTCGCTGAGCGCTTCGATCTGCTCGGCCACGACGCGGCGCATTGCGGCGGCGCTGGCGCGGGTTTCTTCCGGTAGATCGTTGACGCTGCGAGCCAATTCGGCGCGGGTCGCTTCCAGTTCGCCACCCACTTCGCGGGCAGTTTCGCGCATTGCACGAGCGGTTTCGTTGAAGCGCTGGGTGGCTTCGTCGATTGCGCGCTGCATCTCAACCATCATGCGCTGCTGCGCTTCCTGCAGAACTTCGCTTGCACGGCGGCTTTCGGTATCGGCGACCGAATGGAATTCACCAAGCTTGCCGGTCACGTCGCCAGTGGTTTCGTCCAGAGCGCGGCGCAGCTGGCCGGCATTGGTCGAAATGGCGTTGCGAACCGAAGCGGTAGAGTCCGAAATTGTGTCGGCGAGCGAGCTCGTGGTCGTGGTCAGAACGTCGGTTACGCTGCCAGCAGTTGTGGCGAGTACATCGCTGACTTTGTTGGCATTTTCGTCGAGAGCAGCGTTGACCTGGTTGGCCTGTTCGGACAGCGCCAGACGCACTTGGCTCTGGGTCTGGTGCAGAACATTTGCTGCTGCATCTGCGGCGCGCTGAACGGCCTGATCAACCTGCGAAACATTGCTGTTCAGGGTCGAAGTGAAGCGTTCGTTGGTCGTGTAGAGCGCGTTGGCGACGTTTTCGCTGTTCTGTTCCAGAGCCTCTGTGAGGGTCTGGGTGGTGTTCGCCAGCACATCGGTGACGGTGTGTGTGGTCGCGTTGAGGGCTTCGTCCATGGCGCGGCGCGCACCGATCAGGCGGCGTTCCGTGTCGTTGACGGTGTCGGCAATGCTCTGTGCAAAAACGCGCATACGGCCGTCGATGTCGTCGGCACGCGACGCAAAGCTTTGCGCGAGGGAGTCCATTGCCTCGCGGCGCTGTTCGAGATTTTCCAGTGCAGTGGTGCTGGAGCTGTCGAGGGCGTGCGCGGCCATGTTGAGGCCAACGGCCTCGTGGTCGAGACGGCCGAGGATCGAGCCAAACTCTTGGACCATCGACTGAATTGTCGTCTGGAGGGCGCCAACGTGCTGGGCAACCATCGTGCCAGCCTGTTCGGTCTGGCCCATGGCTTCGCGCATGGTGCTGGAGTAGTTCGCGGTCTGCTGCGCCACGCTGGTTTCGAGGCTCGCCAGATTTGCGGTCGAAGCGTCGAGGACGCGCTGCAGCAGGAGATTGGAGTCGTTGAGCTTGTTGAGGGCAGTGCTCACGTCGCTCAGGATGCGACCTGTCGAGTTTGCCATCAGCTGCTCAGCCTGTGTGCTGTTCTCAGTGAGAGCATCACGCAGGATATTGCCGTGGTTCGCCAACGCGTTGTGTAGCAGGCCGGTCTTTTCGGTGACCAACTGAGCGAAGGTCGAAGTGTGCACTTCCACCGAGCGATTGATGTCGGTGAGGCGAGTTTCGATTGCTTCGGCAGCATCCACTGCCTTCACGCTGACCAGTTGATCGATATTGGTTGCGGCCAGACGGATCTGGTCGAGTGCAGAGCGGACAGCGGAGTCCATGCGGGTCGCTGTGTTCTCGACATTGTCCGAAATCGCGTGAGCCGCCGCAGTGATGCGGGTCGCGATGGTTTCTTCGATACGGTCAGCGCCCGCTTCGAGGTCCGCCATGGACTGGGTGATCGAGGTGCTGATGGTCGCGTTGAGGGCAGCCAGGCGTTCTGCGGTAATGTCTGCACGCGCAGTGATTGCCTCGGGCAGGGTGCCAAGGCGCTCATCGACCATGTCAGAGATGGCCTGACGGGCGGAGTTAACACCGTGTTCGATGAGCTCAGCCGCCTGACGGGCGCTTTCGCCGACAGTGATGCTGGCGCTTTCGATGCTCGCTGCTACGCCGCGTTCTGCGTCGGCGATGCGAACGATGGCAGCATCGAGGCCGCTTTCGAGACCATTGTTGACTTCTGTGACCTTAGTGGTGACCGTCTGCGACATTTCTTCGAGACGTTCCGACATGGTGTCGGTTGCCTGACGCAGAGCATTTTCAATGCTGCCACGGGCATTTGCACCATGCTGATCAAGGGTCGACGCCAGCTCTGCGGTATGCAGGCCGATGGTTTCGCCAATCGAGGCTGTGTGGGTTGCGAGCGTGTCGGAGAGCGACTGGGTACGGGTGCCGAGAGCTTCGTTGAGTTGCAGGGTACGCGTGTGAACTGCGTTGGCCAGCTCGTAGGTGCGTTCGTCGAGGTTCGACACAAGAGTGCCGGTGCGCTCGTCGATTTGACCAGCGAGGTCGCGGGTGCGGGTTTCGAATTCGAGCGAGAGCGCGTTGGTGCGTTCCGACAGTGTGGCGCTGAGGTCTTGCGAGCGCGCGGTGATCGTGTCGGCAAGGGCTTCGGCGCGACCATCGAAGGCCTGCGAGAGGTTGTCGGTGCGCTCGGTGAGTGTTGCCGCCAGTTCCTGGGTGCGCGCCGAAATGGTGCTTGCCAACTCGTCGGCACGGCCATCGAAGGCCTGCGATAGGTTCTGCGTGCTGTCGGCCAGAGTGGCCGCCAGTTCCTGGGTGCGCGCCGAAATGGTGCTTGCCAGCTCGTCGGCACGGCCATCGAAAGCCTGAGAAAGGTTCTGCGTGCTGTCGGCCAATGTTGCCGCCAGTTCCTGCGTACGCGAAGAAATGGTGGTGGAGAATTCGTCGGCGCGGCCGGAGAAGGTTTCGTTCAACTCCGAAGCGCGAGCGGCAAGGGTGTTGTTGAGCTCTGCCGAGCGCAGCGCCATGTTCTGGTCAATGTCGCCAGCGTGGGTGGCGAGGCTTGCCGCAATCTCCGCTGCACGATGGGCGAGGTTCTGTTCGAGTGTCTGGCTACGCGCCGACAGTGTCGAAGTGAGCTCTGCCGAGCGTGTTGCAAAGCTCTGATCAAGTTCAGAGCCGCGCTCAGCCAAGGTAGTTGCGATTTCGGCAGAACGGAGCGCAAGGTTCTGATCAAGCTCAGCATTGCGTTCGGCCAGAGTGGAAGCAATTTCAGCCGCACGCGCTGCAAGATTGAGATCAAGCATAGAGCCGCGTTCTGTCAGGTTCGACGCGATTTCGCTCGAGCGCGCTGCCAGGTTCTGGTCGATTTCAGCTGCGCGGACAGTCAGTGTCGACGCAATTTCAGCGGAGCGAACGGCTAGGCTCTGGTCGATGGACGACGCGTGAGTTCCCAGAGCATTGTTGAGGTATTCGCTACGCGCTGTGAGCGTTTCGTCGAGGCCCTGCGTATGAATAGTGAGGGTTTCGTCGAGCTGACGGGTCTGGTTCTCCAAGGTGTCGGAGAGACGCTGGGTACGACCGGCGATAGCCTGATCGAACGCCTGGGTGCTCGTGACGATGGTCTCGCCCAGTTCCTGCGAACGAAGGTGAATGGCTTCGCTGACTTCGACGGTGCGGTTCGCGAGGACTTCGCCGAGTTCGTCGGTCTGAGCCTTAATGGTCTGACCAACTTCGGTAGCACGGTTGATCAGCATCTCATTGAGCTGACCAGTGCGAGCGTCAAGCGTATCGGCAATCAGCGTCGCCTGGCCGTCGAGTACATCGGCGATCGCTTCTGCGCGCTTGGTCAAGTGGTCAGCAACAAACTGTGTCTTGGCGCCAAGGGTTTCGCTCAGTTCGCGTGTGCGTTCCGAAACGATGTCGTTGAAACGGCCGGACTCTGCGTTGAGGGCCATTTCCAGCACGTTTGCGCGCGCAGCAAAATTGGTGCCCTGTTCGCCCAGACGCGCAACAAGCTGCTCGCCACGTTCGCCGATAACATCGTCCAATGCCTTGAGCTTATCATCCAGCGCACCGGTGATTTCGGTGAGGCGGTTGTCGAAGTCCTGCAAGGAATCGCGACCAGCCGACGAAACGGTCAGGCGCGCGCGCTCCGAGGTATCATCCAGCGCGCCGTTAATTTCGATAATGGCCGACTGCAAGCGGCTATCGAGGGCGTTGAGCTGGATCGAGACAGATTCATCAAGCTGGCGCGAGAGCGTTGCCAGAAGCAGTTCGGCTTCGGTCGAACGACCGGAAATATCGCCCGACACCTGTGCGCCAATAGCGGCGAGGGCGGCGCTGACTTCTTCGCCACGAATGCGCAGCTGTTCGAGGAGCGAGCTGCCACCGTCGGTGAGCAAGTTCGACAGCGCTTCTGTGCGCAGGTCAAGTTCAGAGGCAAGGTTGGTGGTGCGTGCTTCGATCAGGCCGGCAATATTCTTCGTGCGGTCTTCAAAAGCACCGGTGAGCACGTCCGCGCGTTCGGCGATGTGCTGAGTGCGCGCGTCGATCGTCGCGGAGATGGACTGCTGATGGGCGTCAAGTGCTTGGCTGAGCAGCGCGATGCGGTCTTCAACGCCAGAATTGAGGTTCAGCGCACGTGCATCGAGAGCCTTAGCCATCTCTGCGGTTTTTTCGTCGAACCCACTCTCAAGGCGGCGCGAGCTGTCGTTCAGTGCGCCAAGGAAATCCGTCGTGCGGTTTTCGAGGAGGTGGACGAACTGGTCCGCATGGTCGTTGAAGCCAGTGTTGAGCGTGTTGCCCGCTGTTTCCAGCGCGCGGGTGAGGTTGCCGCCGCTATCGACGATAGAGCCCGAAATACGCTGGCTGATCATGTCGAGATCGAAGACCAGACCGGTATGGCTTTCGGTGATTGCTTCGCGGACACGTTCGGTGTTGGTCAGCACGCTTTCGCGCTGGCTGGCGAGTTCGGCAATCAGCGCACGCATGCGCGATTCGTTGTCAGAATAGGTACGTTCGAGGGCGGTGACTTCGTTGTGAATCATCACTTCGAGTTCGCCAGCACGCGAGAGCGCACGTTCAAGACCATCGCCAAGCGCGTTGACTTCGCGTCGAACGGCCTGGCCAACCGAAGCGACCTTATCGGCGGCGGTAATTTCTGGTTCGGCCAAGCGCATAGCGGCTTGGGTGATGGAGGATGCAGCATTGCGAAGGTCTGCGGCGCGACGGAAGAGTGTGGCTACGGCGAAGAAACCCACGATCGGCAGAACAACGATGGCCAGCAGTGCTACGAATTCGACCGATCCCATGAACTGGCCGAAGTTGGACATCTGCGGCGCGAAACGCAGCCAAGCAGCGGTGCCACATGCGAGCAGCCAAACGAGGGAGAGACCGAGAGCGAGGTAGGTCGGAGTGTTTGAAGAACGACTCTGCAAGCTATAGAGAAGCTTGGAAGTTGAGATGCGGTCGTCGTTGGCGACAACGCCAGCTTGCTGCGCGATTTTATCGGCGGCGCGCAAACGTTCCGAACGGGCTGGGGCCGTAGGCTTCTTTTCCGAAGTAGGCTCGGCGCCTTCCTCGAAATCGAACACCGAATCCTTAAGCGCATCCTCGACGGCCGAAAAAGCCAGTGCGGCCGGATCGTTCTGGGGTGTCGTGTTCTTCGCCATACTCTTTACAACTCTCGCGTCGGCACTGCAGCAACACGGCGGATTTTGGGAGTTGTTATCGCGTTCAAGCCCTTAGCAAGCTCAACGCCACAACGGGACAATGCGATGCAAATGCCCCAGATTGTCCCCCAAACCCTCGCCGCCGCGCGCTGGTTAAAGCGCATACTTACATTCAATTTTAAGCAAACCCACCGCTTTCTTGCTCAAAGGTTAATTTTTGAGTGAAAAACGTTAACCTTTTGATCGTTTGAGCAAGGCAAAGCTGTGGCTTAATTCCCTGTTCATGGGCGTTGCGTAAGTTGTTCACAGGGTATTTGCCGATTTCGATCGGTTCTAGGAGTGCGACTATGGCTCAGTGGGCAGTCAACGAGAACGAGCTAGAGAACAATGAGGCGCTGTCGAAGCGTCCCATTGACCGCGCTCATTTGGCCAAGCAGTGCCTGGGTGATCCCAACCTAGAACGCGAAATTTTGCGTCTCTTTGATACGACCATCAAAAACTATTACGAACGCCTGCGTCTGGCGGCGGACTACGACGGCATGGCCATGAATTTGCATGCGATCAAGGGAGCCTCTGCAGGGGTGGGTGCGTTTGAAGTGACAGAACTCGCGCGCCAGCTTGAACGCGATTTGCAGGGCATGCGCCCGCTCACCACCGAACAGCTCGATGATTTGGGCATGGCGGTAGAAGAAGTGCGTGCGACAATCGCTGACATTCTGAGCGAAGCAGAGTAAGCCGAGAACCAAGGAGGCACTGTGATGGATCTCGATGTTGCTACAACAAAAGGGGCCTGTCACTGCGGTGCAGTTCAATTCACGGTAAAGCTGACGGACGGTTTGCGCACGGCACGGCGTTGCACATGCTCGTTCTGCCGCATGCGTGGGGCCGTGGCGGTGTCGGCTGATCCCGGCGGGATCAGCATCACGGAGGGCGAAGACAAGCTCACGCTCTATCAATTCAATACCAACACGGCCAAGCACTACTTCTGCTCGGTTTGTGGCATCTATACCTTCCACGTTCGCCGCTCCGTTGCCGGGCAATATGGCGTGAACGTCGCCTGTCTTGAGGGCATTAGCCCTTACGATTTTCATGATGTGCCGCTCATGGATGGGGTGCACCATACTTCTGATGGGTTTGCCCTGCGCAAGCTTGGTACGCTCAAGTTTGTTCCAGAATGAATTGGAACAGGCGAGACACTGCGTCCGTTTGACCAAACACCTCTGTCAAACTATACAGCGCACCCATATGTAAGGCCGGGTCGCTCGGCTCTTTCTGCCAGCGCCAACACATTCAGCAGTATCGATGACCATTGCCACCGCTGCCGCGGCACCAGCCCGGCCCACCAACGAACCGTTCCGTCTTCGCCGTACCTTTGCGATCATCTCGCACCCTGACGCCGGTAAGACGACCCTCACCGAACGCCTGCTGGCAGCAGCAGGCGCAATTCAGTCTGCCGGCCTTGTTCGCGGCAAGTCGGGCGTGCGCGCCACGCGCTCGGACTGGATGGAAATGGAGCAGCAGCGCGGCATTTCCATCACCTCCTCGGTGATGACCTTTGACTATGACGGGCTGACGCTCAACCTGCTCGATACGCCGGGCCACTCGGACTTCTCGGAAGACACCTACCGCACGCTGACCGCCGTTGACGCGGCCATCATGGTCATCGACGCCGCCAAGGGTATCGAAAGCCAGACGCTCAAACTGTTTGAAGTCTGCCGTCTGCGCGACATTCCGATCATCACCTTCATCAATAAGGTGGACCGCGAAGGTCATGCCCCGCTTGAACTGATCGACGAAATTCAAGGCAAGCTGGCGCTGGATTTGACGCCTGTGCTCTGGCCAATCGGGCAGGGCGTGGATTTCACCGGCTATATCGATCTGATCGAAAAGCGCGTTGTTGATCCTAAGGGCAAGACCATCGTCGAGTTCGAGAGCCTCGAAGATCTTCTGGACGTCGAAGCATTGGCGAACAATCCAGTCTTCATGACGGCCCTTGAAACTTTGGAAATGGCGCAAGCCATGCTCCCAGAGTTTGATCTCGAAACTTTCCACGCTGGCCATTTGAGTCCAGTGCTGTTCGGCTCTGCGCTCAAGGGTGTTTCCGTTGCTGAACTGCTGCGGACCCTCGGCGAGTGGGGCCCTGAACCTCGTCCACAACCAGCATTGCCCGCGCCAATCGACCCTGCCGACAAGAAGGTCACTGGGTTTGTCTTCAAGGTGCAGGCGAATATGGACGCGAACCATCGCGACCGTATTGCTTTCGTGCGTCTGTGCTCGGGCACGTTCGAGCGCGGCATGCGTCTCAAGAACGTCCGTACCGGCAAAGATATGGCCGTGTCGAACCCGATGTTCTTCTTTGGTAACAACCGTGAACTCGCCGAAGAGGCTGTTGCGGGTGATATCGTCGGTATCCCAAACCACGGCACCTTGTCCGTGGGTGATACGCTCACCGAAGGCGCGAATATCAACGTCACCGGCATCCCGAACTTTGCGCCGGAAATCATTCGTCGCGTTCGTTTGACCGACGCGATGAAGACCAAGCAGATGGCTAAGGCTCTCTCGGACCTGTCCGAAGAAGGCGTCACGCAAGTCTTCCGCCGCATGGTAGGCGCAGACTGGATCGTCGGCGTCGTTGGTCAGCTGCAGCTTGAAGTTTTGGCGTCGCGCGTTGCTAAGGAATACAACGTCCCAATCACCTTTGAATCCATGGGTTATGAAGTTGCCCGTTGGGTCGAATGTGATGACGCTGAGGAACTCAAGCGCTTCATCGCCGCGCAGAAGGTCAACATGGCCGAAGATCGCGCTGAATCCCCTGTCTTTCTTGCTCAGAACGCCTGGTGGGCTGACCGCGCGAAGCAGGACTGGCCCAAGATCCGCTTCCTCACCACGAAGGAACGGCATTGAGCGCGTCCGACCGCATCGCTGAGTTTGTAGCTGCTGTTCGCGATACATTCGCGGACGGTACGCTGCTGAAACTGAAGCTTGCTGGCTACCACGGTGCTTCAACCGATCTGAAATCGGTTGAAGCCCGCAAGGTGGTCATCAAGGCCGGCGAGCGTTTGAGCTTGGTCTACCGCTACAAAACCCGCGACATCACCAAAAACCTCGCTTTGGCAGAAGCTGAAGCGTTTTTGTCGGCGGGTCTGGCGAACGACTATCGAAGCGCCAAGCTTGAAACAGTTGCGTTCGACCTTAGCTTCGAGCGTCAAAAGGACGAAGTTCGCCTCAAGCGTCGCGACGTGAAGGGTAGAGAAGCTGCCCCCGCTACGCACGACCGGGCGAAGAACCGGCCACTGGCAGATACGTCTTCTGTTTGGCTGAAGGAACTCGGCATTACAGGTGCTGATGGCAAGGTTCTGTCGGCGTCCCAAGACAAGTTCCGCCAGATCAACAAGATGGTCGAAATCTTTGCGCCGCTGATTCAACAGATTGGCGCAACCGAGCCCACCATTATGGATATGGGCGCGGGGAAGGGCTATTTGGATTTCGCCTTGGCCGACTATTTCAAGCGTGAGAGCCTAAAGGCCAAGATAGTGGGCGTAGAGATGCGTCCCGCCTTGGTCGAGAGCGGCAATGCCCTGGCCGCAAAGTCTGGCTTTGCGAGCCTCAGCTTCGCGTCCGGCATGATCCTTGATTTCGACACGAGCGGCGCTGATGCCATAATCGCGCTCCACGCCTGCGATACAGCCACCGACGACGCAATCTTTAAGGGCATTACATCAGGCGCGAGCCTGATTGCGGTTGCGCCGTGCTGCCATAAGCAGATCCGTCGCTCGATGGAGCAGGGGCAAGCCGATGAACGCCTCGACTTCCTGCTGCGCCACGGCACGTTCCTTGAAAAGCAGGCCGAGATGGTGACGGACGGTCTACGCGCACTCATTCTTGAAGTGCACGGCTATCGCACCAAGGTGTTCGAATTCATATCTGATGCACATACGCCCAAGAACAATCTCATCGTCGCGCAAAAGGGACAGGCGATGTCTCGCGAAGCCGCGCTTGACCGGATTGCTTCAGTCAAGGCTATGTTTGGGATAGAAAAGCATTACCTCGAAGGCCTTATGGGTCTTTGATCGTCTGGAAGGCCCCTTAATGACCAAGATTACCTATGTCACCGCTCAGGGTGAACGTATCGAAACTGTTGGCGAAAACGGCTCCACCGTCATGGAAACGGCGATCATGAACGCTGTTCCGGGCATCGTCGCCGAATGCGGTGGTGCGTGCACTTGCGCGACTTGCCACGTTTATATCGACGCTGCATGGCGCGACACGGTCGGTGGTCCATCGTCGATGGAAGAAGACATGCTCGACTTCGCCTTCGACGTTCGTGACGAAAGCCGCTTGTCATGCCAGATCAAGGTGCGTGGCGAGCTCGATGGTCTTGTCGTTCACGTACCGAGCCGCCAGGGCTGAGGGTTTGATTTTCAAGTTTGAAGGGGCCGCAGCAATGCGGTCCCTTTTTTGTTGGCCATTCTGCTTTCACGCAGAAGCGTTCCTCTCTCCGCGTCAGCCGTCGCAACGGACCGCACACCACTCACCGCCCGTCATCTTCTGACTTGCAGAATTATCCGGCCTGACGCGGACCGTGCAATTCGGAGAATATTTCTCTCCAAACGTGTCGCTATACGCAAATTGCTCGACCAAAACTTGCGCCGCTCGTCAGCAAAAAATTCTCTCTGGCGATCCGGGAAAGATTTATTTGGCGAGAAGTGGCCTGCATGGTGATGCTCTTTCCAAGTCACGCGTCTGAAGAGGAAAATAAAAGCTATCGAATTTCAAGCCATTGTTGCGCTTGATGAAATTAGATTAGGTTCCAGCATCTATTGTTTGGAAACCAAATGGGCAGTCTCAACACATTTCCGTTGAGTTTTAAGGTCAAGGGTAAGCGCATCATCATCGTCGGCGGTAACGATGAAGCCCTTAATAAGGTCCGGTTGGTTAGTAAGACGACAGCTTCGGTAGAGATTTACTCCCAGACTGTCGAAACTGACTTCTCCGCCTTTCCTGTGGCCATCATCCCCCGCGCGATCACTGCAGACGACGTTGTCGGCACAAGCCTCGTATTCGTCGCAGAAAAAAGTGACGCGGCAGAGTTGGCGAAAGCGACAGCACGTCGCCTCGGCATTCCGCTTAATGTGGTCGACGTTCCAGCCGAATGTGATTTCTATACGCCCTCAATCGTGGATCGTGCGCCACTGACCGTGGCGATCTCCACTGAGGGCGATGCTCCCGTTCTCGCGCGTCTCGTCCGCGCGCAAATCGAAGCCATGCTGTCGCCCAGCGTCGGCAAGATCGCTGGCCTTGCGGGTAAGATGCGCCACGCGGTCGAGAGCCTGATCCACGAGGGGCCGAAGCGTCGTCGGTATTACGAAGAGCTTGTCAGTTCACCCGCCGTCGCTCGTGCCGTCGAAGCGGGCGCAGGAGACGCCGCAGCCAATGATCTCCTTCAGCAGCACGCGAATGCTGGCCGCAGCGATGGCGTCGTCTGGTTGATCGGTGCGGGCCCGGGTTCTGAAGACCTCCTTACCCTGCGCGCCCAGCGATTGCTTCAATCCGCTGATGTGATTGTTCACGATCAACTCGTCCCCGCAGCCGTGGTGGAGATGGGCCGCCGCGATGCCGAACAGATTTGCGTTGGCAAGGCGCGGGGACACCATTCCTTTAGTCAGGCTCAGATCAATACCCTCATAGTGCGTCTCGCCTCAGAGGGCAAAAAGGTCGCCCGGCTCAAGTCTGGGGACCCGATGATCTTTGGCCGTGCGGGCGAAGAGATCGCGGCTTTGCGTAAGGCGGGCGTTGCTTACGACATCGTTCCGGGCGTCAGTGCAGCTCTTGCCGCTGCCGCAGATACGGCAACGCCAGTCACTCTGCGCGGCGTGTCGACGGGCTTTGTCGTTGCGACGGCGCACGGCGCGGACGACACAGATTTGAACCATTGGGCGGCGCTGGCGCAGTCGGGGCTGACGGTCGCGCTTTACATGGGCAAAGCCATCGCCGCCGAAACGGCCGCGCGACTGGTTTCGCATGGGGCAGGTTTTGATCTTCCTGTCGGCATTGTCGTCAATGCGGGCAGGGCGGATCGGACATTCTATTCTGGCACGCTTGGTGCCTTGGCAGAGGGCGCAGTCGAATTTGTCGATGGACCCGCCGTCATTCTGATTGGACGGGCTGTCGCCCACGGTGATTGGGCGCAAGCGGCCTCGGCGGCTGCTGAGAGTTTTAAGGTAGCGTGACTATGGAAATTCTAACCGGCAACGAGCTGATCTCGGGCGCCGCAGTTTATCTCGATGGACATGGCGTTTGGGTCGAGGACCTGCAGTCCGCGCGCCTTTACGCCAAGGACGAGGCCGTTGCTCGCGATGAGGCGCTGGCAGCCAGCAAGGCCACCGGCCGTGTGGTCAGTCTCGAAATTGAAGAAGTAGAGCAGGTCGATGGGGTGATTGTGCCCAAGCGTCTGCGCGAACGCATCAGGGCGGCGGGCCCCACCGCTCCCCTCTCTTTGAACGGGCAGGCATACGAACGCCAGCACTTGGGTGAAGACGGGCATGTATCGATACGATGAATTTGACGCGGCTTTCGTTGCAGGCCGCACTGCGCAATTTGCTGATCAGGTGAAGCGTCGTCTTTCCGGCGAGCTGAGCGAAGACCAGTTCCGTCCGCTTCGTCTGATGAACGGGCTCTACCTGCAGCTGCACGCCTATATGCTGCGTGTGGCCGTGCCTTATGGCACGCTCAGTTCGCGCCAGATGCGGAAACTGGCTCATATCGCCCGCACATATGACCGGGGCTATGGCCATTTTACCACGCGCCAGAACATTCAATACAATTGGCCAAAGCTGAGCGATATCCCCGCGGTGTTGGAAGAGCTGGCGAGCGTTGAGATGCACGCCATTCAAACCTCGGGCAATTGCATTCGCAACGTCACTACAGACCAGTTCGCTGGCGCTGCCGCCGATGAAATCATCGACCCGCGCCCGATAGCTGAAATCCTGCGCCAGTGGTCGAGCCTCCACCCGGAGTTCTCATACCTCCCACGAAAATTCAAAATCGCAATCACCGGCTCGCCCAATGATCGCGCCGCCATTCGTTTCCATGACATTGGCCTTCAGGCTGCCGTCAACGGCGCGGGTGAGATCGGCTGGGAAGTTTGGGTTGGTGGTGGCCTCGGTCGCACGCCGATGATCGCCAAGCTCCTCAACAGCTTCGTTCCAAACGAGCATTTGCTGGCTTATCTCGAAAGCATCATGCGGGTGTATAACCGCTATGGCCGCCGCGATAACAAGTACAAAGCCCGCATCAAGATCCTCGTCCACGAAGAAGGGCTGGAAAGCATTAAGGGGCAGGTCGAGGCCGAGTTCGCCGAAGTGCGTGGTGGCGTTCTCACCCTTCCGCAGGAAGAGGTTGATCGTATCTCGGCCTATTTCGCTCCGCCTGCGTTTGCCGACCGTTCTGGCGACAGTGTTGACATCGCCTATCAGTCGATCATCGATCCGGCCTATGGCCGTTGGCTCGACAATAATCTGCATCCGCACGTACAGTCGGGCTATGCCTCGGTGACGATCTCGCTCAAGCCAGTAGGCGGCGCGCCGGGCGATGCCACCGATGCGCAGATGGATGTTGTGGCGGATCTCGCCGAACGCTATTCCTATGATGAGCTGCGCGTCACCCACGAGCAAAACCTCGTGCTCCCGCATGTCGCCATCGCCGATCTGCGCGCGGTGTTTGATGTGCTCGTCGCCCATGATTTGGCTGAGGGCAATAACAACCTCATCACCGACATGATCTGCTGCCCGGGCCTCGATTTCTGCGCGCTTGCCAATGCCCGCTCGATCCCGATCGCACAGGAAATCTCCCGCAAATTTGCCGATCCGGTTCGCCAAAAGGAAATCGGCGACCTCAAGATCAAGATATCGGGCTGCATTAACGCTTGTGGTCACCACCACGTTGGTCACATCGGTCTCTTGGGCGTCGAAAAGAAGGGCGGCGAGCTCTATCAGATTACGCTCGGCGGCGACGCCACCGAAAGCGCGTCTGTGGGCAAGATCATCGGGCCCGGCTTTGAAGCCGAAGAGGTGCCGAACGCGATTGAAAAGCTTGTAGATTTCTACATCAGCCAGCGTCAGGGCGAAGAAGAAACCTTTCTCGTAGCCTATCGCCGCTTGGGCGAAGCCCCCTTCAAGGAGGCGCTCTATGGCTGATCTTACTTCTCTATACCTCTCCCTTTGGGGGAGCGGTCGGCGCGCAGAGACGGGTGAGGGGGCCTCTTCTTATGGCAATGCCTAAACTCGCCCCCGTTCCCGTCGCCAATGAAAAGCTGCGTGCCCTCGGCATCCTGGCGCTCAATGGCATGTTCGACGAAATGGATGCCGTTGGTGTGCTGCGCTATGCCGTCAGCGATGTCCTGCCTGACGATCTCGCCATTGTCTCAAGCTTTGGTGCGGATTCTGCTGTGCTGCTGCATATGGTGGCGCAGCTCGACCCCTCCATGCCGGTTTATTTCCTCGAAACTGGCAAGCACTTTGCCGAGACGCTCGAATACGTTCAGACGCTCAAGCGCACGCTCGGTCTCTCTAATGTCCGCGCGATCCATCCCGATCCAAAAGACATCACGCGCTTCGATCCTGATGGCACGCTCTGGCAGTCGGACCCGGATAGCTGCTGCCATATTCGTAAGACCGAACCGCTCGAGCCGATCACGCTACAATTTGGCGGTTGGGTGACGGGGCGTAAGCGCCACCAGACCAGAGAGCGCGGGGTGCTGCCGCATTTTGAATTGACCGCTGATGATCGCATCAAGGTCAATCCGCTCGCTTATTTTACCGACGAAGACGTCATCGCCTATCGCAATGAGCACAAGCTCCCCGAGCATCCGCTCTACGCCAAGGGCTTTAAGTCCATCGGCTGCGCGCCATGTACTTCGGCGGTGGCAGAGGGCGAAGACCCGCGTGCTGGCCGTTGGCGCGGCAAGAACAAGAAAGAATGCGGTATCCATTATGATTTCAACGGAGCGATTGCCCCCGCTATGACCGCCGCTGCTCGTCACACGCTCTGGAAGGATGGCGCTTTTATCGCTGATCCCTTCACCGCTTTTTCAGAGGATGTCTCGCCTTCGGAGGCGCGCTATGTGCACGTCCCGCTTGCCCACTTCCTCACGCACCGCAGCGACTATCTTGCCAATCCGCATCCGCTCGGACTTCTTATAGCCCCCGGCGACAAGATCGAAGCGGTGGAAGATGATCTCGCGCGCTTTGCCTCCATTGCGATTTCGTTCCCGGCCTACACCGATGGTCGCGGTTATTCGACCGCACGTTTATTGGCGGAACGGCTCAAATATGCCGGTGAAATCAGAGCTGTAGGCGATGTTCTGCAGGATCAGATTCCGCATATGTATCGTTGTGGCTTCACCGCGCTCGTGGTTAGCCATGAGCCGTCGCGCCAAGCGCTGATCGAAAAACGACTGCCAGAAATGGCATTGTTTTATCAGCCAGTTGGATTGACGGAAGTGCCTGCGGGCACGCGCCCCTTCCTTCGACGCGCGTCGTGAGTTAAGTGGAGCGCGCGTATCGCCTTTGACTAGGCAAAACGGGGGCGCTGGTGACAGCGGCTGTTCCCATTCATTCAGTGCGGGGCACTTGGCCCCGATGGGACCTTATATCCAGAGTCCACTGGGCTCTGGTTTCGATTGGACGTGAGAGATGACGACTGAGATCACCACCGATGTTGTTGTAATTGGCGCGGGCCCATGCGGGCTGTTCGCTGCCTTTGAGCTCGGGCTTCTCGACATCAAATGCCACTTCATCGACATTCTCGATCGTGCCGGCGGCCAGTGCGCAGAACTTTACCCTGAAAAGCCGATCTATGACATTCCTGGCTTCCCGGTCGTCACAGGTCAGCAGCTGACCGACAATCTCATGGCACAGATCGCGCCATTCTCGCCAGAGTTCCACTTCTCGCGCATGGTCAACTCCATCGAGAAGCAGGAAGACGGCTCGTTCAAGCTCACCACTGACGCGGACGAAGTGTTCAACACCAAGGTTGTGGTCATCGCTGCTGGCGGTGGTTCGTTCCAGCCAAAGCGTCCGCCTGTTGCTGACATTGAGCAGTTCGAAAACAAATCCGTCTTCTACGCTGTGCGCAAAATGGAAGATTTCCGTGGTCAGGACGTTGTCATCGTCGGCGGTGGCGATAGCGCTCTCGACTGGACCCTGGCTCTCGAATCCGTTGCGCGCACCATCACCCTTGTTCACCGCCGCGACGCCTTTAAGGCAGCTCCCGCTTCGGTCAACAAGATGAAGGAACTGGTTGCTGAAGGTAAGGTCAACTTCCAGCTCGGCCAAATCGCCAAGCTTGAAGGCGAAAACGGTCAGCTCAACCACGTTCACCTCGCAACCGATGCGGGCGATCTCTCGATCCCAGCAACGCGCTTGCTGCCGTTCTTTGGCCTGACCATGAAGCTTGGTCCAGTTGCTGATTGGGGTCTTGAACTCAATGACAACACCATCGTCGTGGACACTGAAAAGTTCCAGACTTCGGTTCCCGGCATTTTCGCCATTGGCGACATCAACTGGTACCCAGGCAAGCTCAAGCTGATCCTCTCGGGCTTCCACGAATCGGCCCTGATGGCGCAAGCCGCTAAGGCCGTTATCTCTCCCGGCGAACGCGTTGTTTTCCAATACACCACCAGCTCGACCAAGCTGCAGAAGAAGCTCGGCGTCGCATAAGGCTCGCGCCCAACACACTGTTTGCGGCGAGGGCGTAGGACTTGCTTCTACGCCCTTTCGGCTTTATCCCCATCGCGCTGTTGAGGAGCGACTGAATGAAGATCACTGTAACTGATCAGGCTGGCGAAGTTCACGAGCTTGAGGGCTTGGAAGGCTGGCGCGTGATGGAAGTGATCCGCGATTGGGGCCTG
The DNA here is from genome assembly GCF_014127105.1 of Devosia sp. MC521. Classification (NCBI taxonomy): domain Bacteria; kingdom Pseudomonadati; phylum Pseudomonadota; class Alphaproteobacteria; order Hyphomicrobiales; family Devosiaceae; genus Devosia; species Devosia sp. MC521. Next base: position 2,378,665 of record NZ_CP059902.1, on the reverse strand, counting down.
AACATTAAGGCTGAATGCGGCGGCGCCTGCGCCTGCGCGACGTGCCATGTCTATGTTGATCCGGAATGGCTGGACGCCGTTGGCGCTGCCAATGACGACGAAGATGATATGCTGGACACGGTCGGCGACGTGAAGTCGAACTCGCGTCTCTCGTGCCAGATCCTCTGTTCAGACGACCTAGATGGTCTCAAACTGACCCTAGCGCCGAGCGCGGCTAAGGACTGAGTGGGTTTTATCACCCCCACCTAACCTCGCCTAATAGGGGGAGGGACGACAGCGCCTAATGATAATATCTCCCGTCGGACTCGATCTGGCTCCTCCCCTGTAGGGGAAGGCCGGGTGGGGATATTGGCCCCTCCATCACACTACCGAGCCTGTTCCGGCAATCCAGTGCGATGCTTGTTCACTCTCCCCGGCATAAGTCCGGGGATGACGCCCGCTGCTACCGCGCTCCGTTGTGGATGCTTTAAGCTCTCCTGCCTTAGGAACGCGGCGTATTTCTTTCTGACCACATAGGCTAGTCGATGAGTGCCGTTTCATGCCGAGGCTGCAAAGATGCGGAACCGTTTCCGATTGCCTTCACCATGGCGTTTCAACCAATCGTCGATGTGAGTGCCGGAGAAATCTGGGGCTATGAGGCACTGGTTCGGGGTGCCGAAGGACAGGGGGCCGGTACGGTGCTCGCAGTCGTCACGGAAGCGAACCGTTATGTCTTCGACCAGGCGTGTCGCGTAAAAGCCATTGAGCTGGCAGGCCAGCATTTGCCAGCATCGTCGACAGCCCGTCTTTCGATCAACTTCATGCCCAATGCGGTTTATGAGCCACGCGCCTGCATCCGCGCGACCTTGGCCGCTGCGGCACGCACAGAGTTCAACCCGCATCGCCTGATGTTTGAGTTCACCGAGAACGAACGCATGGCCGATGCCTCACACGTTGCCAACATCGTGGCCGAGTATAAGCGCATGGGTTTTCTGACCGCGCTTGATGATTTCGGCGCTGGCTATGCCGGGCTCGGCCTGCTTGCTAAATTCCAGCCAGACCTCATCAAGATCGATATGGAACTGCTGCGCGGCATTGATACGTCGTCGGCGCGCCAGCATATTATCGGCGCTATTGTAACCATGGCCCAGCAGTTGGGCGTGATGGTATTGGCCGAAGGCGTTGAGACTGAGGGCGAACTCAACGCGCTCCGTCAGGCCGGTATTTCGCTCTTCCAAGGCTATTATTTCGCTCGGCCACAGGTCGAGCAATTTCAAGCCATTGGCGATATCCGCCTCGCTGCCTAACGGCCCACATTCACCAGCCGTCACCCTCCGGGCCCCCCCCCCCTCCATCGTCATTGCCGGGCTTGTCCCGGCAATCCAGTGCGATGATGGTCCGGTCTGGATCCCGGGGGCGAGCCCGGCGATGACGAAGTGGAAGGAGGCCGGACGACCAAGCTCCGGCAACTGATTGCTTATGCCCCTTTGCCCGCATCCTGCGTGATCTTCACCAGCTCAGGAATGAAGTCGCGAACCATCGGCTGCGGTTGGGCGTCAAATGGCAGTGGCCTCACGACCCGCATCGCGGCGATACCGACACGCACGGTCATCAGACCGTTCACCACGCCTTCGCCCAAGCGTGCCGACAGCTTCGCGGCCAGACCTTGCCCGACGAGCTGTTCGACGATGCCGTCCGTGAGCACCAAGCCGCCTGTGACGGCCAAATGGGAGAGAACGGCACCCGTGAGCCTAAAGAAGCCAAACAGGCCCGGGCGGGCCCCGTAGAGGGCTGCAATAGAGCTTGCGAGCCGGATGCTCTCATAAATCACAAAGGCGATGTCGATCAGCGCGCGGGGCGACACAGCCGTAACAAGCGCCACGCGACGCGCCGACGCGGCAGTGAGGCGTTTGGCCTTCGCATCAAGCGGGGACATCAGCGCGCGCTCCGAGAGAGCGATCACCTCATTGCCGTCGAACATATTGGGCAGATGTTCGGAGACGTTTTGCTTAGCTTGTGCCAGATCGGCGCGAGACGCGTATATGGCGAGCAGTTCGTCGGCGACTTTGCCCGCACGGTGGCGGTCGTTCTCGGCTTTTGCGCGTGCGGCATCGGCCTTGAGCGCATCAAGAACGCGCAGGCGTCGGAGCGCAAAAAACTCGCGCGTCAGCAGGGCCAGGATGGCGACGATGAACGCGCCAAGAACGCCTAACCCAATGTAGCCGACATAGACGTTCTGCGCGAAGAGATCGCTGATGAGCCGCTCAGCCGCCAGACACAGTCCGGCGGATATGAGGATGCCACCCGTCGTCCAGGCGATCCGCCCAACCCAGCCCATGCGTCGGGCCAGTGGCGTTATCAATTCCGGGTCTGGTTCAGGCTCGAACGCGACTTCAACGATCTCCGCCCGTTCCGCTGCGAATGCCCTTGGTGCGCGCACGGGCACCTGGCTCTCTTCGGACGACGTGACGGTGTGGGCAACAGGGCGCTTCATGCCATCCAGTCTCCAATGAGATAATCAATGGCGCGGTCTAGGCGGATATGCGGAAGCACCACATCACCGGCGGCGTTGCGCTCAAGGCGTTGCGGCGGCGTGAAACGCAGGAAATTCAAGTCCACTGGCGCGCCGTCTTCGAATAATGAATCCGGCCGCGCAGGCAAGTCGCCCGGGAATAGAGCGATTTCGGTCTTGCCGTCATAGACAGTCCCATCCAGTTCTTCGCCGGCGATGGGCGTTCCAACCAGCGTGGGCAGCGTGTGACCATCCTCGCGAATGGTGCCTTCGGTGGTCGCACGAATGCCGGCAAGCGCCATGGATTTGGCGTCAGCCCCTGCAAAGCGGCCGCGCTTGGCCGCATTAGCAACCAGCCGATTGAGAATGGCTTCGAGCTTGTCGTGGCTCGTGTGGTGCACATGGTCCGCTTTCGTTGCCGCGAACAGAACCCGATCGATCCGGCGCGAGAATGGCCGCATAATAGGGTTCGCTTCACCCTGACGGAAACAAGCCATAACAGCGGTCAGCGCCGTTTCGAGATCGCTCACTGCGGCAGCGCCAGTGTTCAGCGCGCGCAGCGTATCGACCAGTACGATCTGCCGATCAAGCCGGGCAAAGTGATCGCGGAAGAACGGGCGAACGATGCGGTCCTTATAGGCCTCGTAGCGCTGCTCAAGCATGCGGTAGAGGCTATTGCGCGGAATGTCTCCGGCAGGCAGCGGCAGGGGCGCGAAGGTGAGGGCAGGCGAGCCTTCCAAATCACCGGGCAACAGGAAGCGACCGGGTGGTAGCGTCGAGAGGGCTCCGTGCTCGCGGCTGCGGCGCAGATAGGTCGTGAAGGCCGCAGCAAGATGCTCGGCCAAAACGTCCGTTGCCTCCCCCTTCACGTCAACCGTGTTAAGCTCGGTCAGGAATTCGGAAGCCTCGGCGAGGTGTCCCGGCTTTTGTGCGCGCTCCAGCGCGTCCTTGCTCCACTCGGCGTAGGACAGGCCCAAGAGCGGCAGGTCAAGCAGCCATTCGCCGGGGTAGTCGACGATATCGAGGTTCAGCGTGGCCGGGCCACGCATATTGGACCACCATTTGGCTGACTGATATTTCAGGACAATCCTGAGCTGTGAAATGCGTTTTGTGCCTTCTGGCCACGTCGGCGGGTTGCCCGTCAGCGTTGCCAGATGCTGCTCATAGGCAAAGCGCGGGATGGTCGCATCGGGGTATTCGGCCAATCGCGCGCCAATGAAACGCCCCTCAGATGCCGGCACAAAGCCAGGCAAACGCCCATTGGTGAGGAGGTTATGAACGAGCGCGGTGATGAAGATGGTTTTGCCAGCGCGGCTCAAGCCGGTGACGCCCAATCTCAAGGTTGGGGTCATCACGCCAGTGGCGCTATCTGCAAGATTGGAAAGAGCAATACCGATTTCGTCGGTCAGTCTGGTGGGCGGTTGCGGCACGCGGTCAGTCCTCAATGGCACCCAGAATTTAAGGGCGTTCTGCGCCAATACAAGGCTTTAACCCCAAGTGGGGGAGAGCCGTTCCAAAACAAAGGGGCCACGAGGGCCCCTTTGGATATTATGCGCCAATCTCGTCGAGATTGTATGGCGTGGATTGGTAGATCTCGTTGATCCAGTTTTGGAACAAGAGATGCCCATGGCTACGCCAGATATTGCGCGGCGCTTGGGTCGGATCATTGTCCGGATAAAGATTGGCCGGCGGCGGGGTGTCGAGCCCCTCATTGATATCGCGTTCATACTCATCGGCTAACGAGCGATTGTCGTATTCGAAGTGGTTGAGGAAATAGACCGCGCGCTGGTTTTTGTCGCCCAGCATGCACAGGCCAACGTCTTGGCTATCAACCATAATCTCAAGGTTATCACCGAGCGTGCTGCGGTCGATATCATTGTAGCGCGAAACGGGCACCATCAGATTATCGGACATGCCGCGCAGAAATGGCGAACGCGGAGTGATCACTTGATGCTCGTACACACCAAACGACTTTTTCTCGGTGCGATAGCGACGGGCACCGTGGAAGTGGTGCAGCGCGGCTTGAGCGCCCCAGCAGATAAACATGGTGTGGTGCACATTGGTGCGGGTCCACTCCATAATTTCGAGCATTTCTGGCCAGTAGCGCACTTCCTCAAACGGCATATGCGCAATCGGCGCGCCCGTGATGATGAAGCCGTCGAACTTCTTGTTCTTCACTTCGTCCCAGGTTTGGTAGAACGAATTGAGGTATTCTTCCGAGGTGTGCTTGGACTGGTGCTCGGTGATGCGTACGAGCGACAGGTTCACCTGTAACGGCGTCGAGCCGATAAGGCGCGTGAACTGGGTTTCAGTTCGCTCCTTATTCGGCATCAGATTGAGCAGGCCGATTTCAAGCGGACGGATATCCTGACGCGCAGCGCGCGAGGAATCCATGACATAGACGCCCTCGTCTTCGAGGGTCTTTCGGGCGGGCAGCCCGTCTGGAATTCTAATAGGCATGGTGGCCTCTTATTCGATGCAAGGAGAGAGCGTTTCGAGCGGAGCGCGCGTCACCACGGGGTGCGCGCGCTAGCGCATTCGCTTCTCAATTGCGGCGGCCACCAGATCGATAAACTCGTCGCCATCCCGGACAGTGGCCAAGTCCGATGCTTCGATAACATAGCCGAAATTGTCCGCGAGCGCTTGGTAGCGCGGCAGACGATCATGGAGCAGAGCTTCAAAGCCCCAGGCTCCGAACCCGGCTGGGTCAACATCGCAGTCGTCCATAACGCCGTTGATCAGCTTATACTCGGCCCATTTCTCAACGAGAAACTCGGGGCGATAATACATTGGCTTTGGCGACTTTTTAAACCGCTTGACCAGCTCGATCGCATCCTTGTCGGTGCCGCGGATGTAAATAAGCGCTGTGTGCGCGGCCAGCGTCTTAACCACCGGGTCTTCGGCATTGGTTGGGTCGATCACTTCGATCAGCGAGCCGCCCGTGTCTGCAATAAAGTCATTGTAGCCGTACAGGGCTTTCGCACGGTCGAAGAAGTAGGGAACGTCCTGCAGCGCCGCGATTTCCGCTACGCGATGTTGCTCTTGGCGACGTTGATATTCCGCCAAGGGCAATCCACCCCGCGTTTCATCGCCCGGCGTGCCGAGATAGGTCGAGAGCGGGTCGAGATTGTCGAAGGTAATGTTGGACGAGATGTAGATGGAGTCCGAGCGCAGCAGCTGCGCCAGGAACGGGACCTTCATCGCCTCATGTTTGAAATTGTCGACGATAAACTCGCCCATGTAGCGCGTGCCAATGCGGTAGTCGGCCGAATAGTGGAACCAGCTATTGTCGCGCAGCATATTGCTCAGACGAGTTTTGCCCACGCCTGCCATGCCAAACACGGTGATCGCGCGTCTCGGGGCCTTCACAAATTCATCGGCGCTGGAAAACAGCATTTGGGCAGTCTCGTCGTTAGATAGATCGGTTCGATTTAGCTGATGCTCTGTGGTTTCACAAGCAAGAGGCAAAAACTGCCGGTTGGAGTGGATCGTTTTGCCGTGGCTGCCAAGTCTATTGTGACGTAAAAGTCAAAATTGTTAATAGATTCAACGTTCCAAGTAAGTGGCATCCGTCTTGCTTTGTTATCGCCAAGTGAGCCCAGTTGGGCGCGAGGTTAGGCGGAGCGAATAATGGGTATATATGGTGCACTTTCTACTGCGGTTACTGGGTTGCGTGCTCAGTCTCATGCACTAGAAAATATATCAGGTAATATCGCAAACTCTCAGACTGTTGGTTACAAGCGTATCGACACGAGTTTTAAGGATCTGATCGCAGACGCGCCGGTCCGTGCGCAAATTCCTGGTGCGGTGCTTGCTCAGTCGCAATCGACCAACAATCAGCAGGGCGATATCCAGACTAGCTCCAACGAGACCTATATCGCCCTGAACGGTAATGGCTTTTTTGTTGTTGAGCCAAAGATTGGGCAGGCTGATGGTTCGCCGCTATTCGCTGGCACCAATAACTTCACCCGTCGTGGCGATTTTGAGATCGATAAGGACGGCCTTCTTGTCAATGGCGCGGGCTACTACCTGAAGGGGTTCCCGATCGATACCGCCACTGGGAATATCTCGGGCTCTGTGCCGAGTGTGATTTCGATCTCGAACGCCTATTTGCCCGCCAATGTGACGCGTTTAATCAACTACCAGGCGAACCTTCCACAGGTTCCCAAGACGGCCAACTACAACGCTGCATCGCCAAATAGCGAGCTGATGAAGACTTGGTCCTACACTGGAGTTTCCGGTAGTCCTGCCTATCCGCGTACGACAAACGGTGCGACCATTTCCGATTTTGCGACGAGTGTCCCTGCTCGTGCAGTCGGCGCGCAGACCTATGTCGGAACAGCGGCGGCAAATACCATTGCCAATGACGGCGATCTGCTGGCCGTGACGATGCATGGCGCCACCTACAACCTGCTGTTCGCTCCGACCGGTACGACGCCTGGCGTTGGCGAAATCCTGATCGATAACACTGGTACGGTCGCTGATGTGGTGGGCCGAATTCAGACGGCCCTGCGCACGGCGACGGGTGAGCCGACGGTTTCGGCTCAACTGCGCCATGGCGCGATGGTGTTGTCCGCTGGGGATGGCAATACGGCAGACCTTACCTTAGCCACGACACGCGCTGCGGGCGGTGCAGTCGTTGGTGGCATGCTTGGACTGGGCGACGGGACGAAAACTGCCCAGACTGGGGGGGCAGTGACTTCGGCCACAACGCCAGGTTATATGGCCGTCTCTCATGGTCAATCGATGGAAATCAACATCGGTGGTCTGGTCCGCAAGTATACGTTTGATGCTGTTGGTGGCATGACCGCAGGTACGGGCGAGGCGATCATCAATTCCAGTAAAACACTAGATGGCATGCTGGCGGATATTCAGACGGATCTGCGGGCGAACGGCGGGCCGGGTGCTGCTGATGCGCGGGTGGCCTATGAGGGTGGCAAGGTCGTTGTCTCGTTTGATAGCAACTATCTCTACAATGTGTCGATCGCGGGCAGCGCTGCCACATCGCTTGGAGTGAATGGCTCGTTTGCTGCCGCCACTGGCACGCTCGCCACGATCACTGCCGATGACTCCGCAAAGTTCATCTCCGAGTCGATTTCTGGTGGTGCAATCACCGTTTACGCCGACAACGGTGCACCGGCGAACGTCCAGTTGCGTTGGGCGAAAGTGGATAGCGAAGCCACAGGTGGTCAGGACAAGTGGCAGTTGTTCTACATGTCCAACAGCACTGCCGTCGGCGGCGCTACGGCATGGACCAATGTTGGGCAAGACTACACCTTCAACCCCAACGGTACCCTCGTTGCTCCAGGCGTGACCGAAGCAACGATCAGCAACTTGACGGTCAACGGCGTAACCATCGGCGACGTAAAATTGCGTCACCAAGAGAATGGGATGTCGGAATTTGCAGACGTCAACGGTTCCGTGAGTGTTTCGACGCTCAACCAGAACGGCTATGGCGCTGGTGAATATCTCTCCGTGGCCGTTACCGATGAAGGGCGCGTTGTTGCGACCTATTCCAACGGCGAGCGTCTCGAACTTGCGCAGGTGGCCACGGCTCAGTTCAACGGTGTGAACTCGCTCAAGCGTCTCGACGGTGGCGTCTATCAGGCGACCGCGGAGTCTGGGGAACCCATCATCGACCTCTCCGGCAGCGGTATTATCGGGGGAGCCCTGGAGTCATCGAATACTGATATCTCCGACGAATTCACCAAGCTGATCATCACGCAGCAGGCCTATTCGGCCAGCACGCGCATCGTCTCTACAGCCGATGAAATGCTCCAAGAAGTGCTGAACATGATCCGCTAAGGCGGGTCATGACTTTCCCCTTGGCTAGGATGGCTGAGGTTCATATTTCGCGGAAGGGTTGTTTCCATGGGCTTGATGTCCTCACTCTCCAATGCTGTTTCGGGTCTTAGGACGAACCAAGATGCAATCTCGGTCCTAAGTCGCAACGTCTCCAATGCGGGGACGCCCGGCTATCACAGGCAAGCTCTCAATATTGTCGATTACAATACGGAGAACTCTAGCTATGCGCGCACCGTCGGGGTGAACCGCGCTTTTAGTCAGAGCCTTCAGACTTATTACAATCGGCAGGTGTCGGATACGTCGGCCTCAAATGTGATGACGCGCTATTTGAGTAAACTGGATGGCGTGCTCGGCAAGCCTGGTTCCGCAGGTTCGCTCGATACGCTGGTAGGTTCGCTCAAAAACTCTTTGCATGCACTTGCGACAAGTCCGGACGATTATTCGACGCGGGCTGATGTGGTGTCGCACGCTCAAACCTTTGCCAACCGCCTCAATGAGCTGTCGACGACGGTGCAGGGGCTTCGCAAGGATACTGAGACGCAGATCCAGAGCAATGTGACGACTGCCAACGCCATGCTCAATTCACTCGATGAAGTGAACAAGCGCATGCTCGATCTTGGCATGACGGACACCGCCCGTGCATCCCTTATGGATCAGCGAGATCGCCTCGTTGCGGGCCTTGCCGAGATCATCGACGTGCAAGCGGACTATCGCCCGGATGGCTCAGTGGCGTTGATGACCCGATCCGGGGTTGGCCTGTTAGACAACGGCCCAAGCTCGTTTAATTTTGTCACCGCCGGGGCCCTATCGCCCACGACCCAAGCGAGCATTGACCCGGAACTGAATAAAGTCGGTATTCTGACGCTGACGACGCCTTCGGGTCTGACCATTGATCTGGTCAAGCAGGGTGTGCTCGGTGGTGGTGAACTTGCGGCCTTGGTTGAGCTGCGCGACAAGACATTGGTCGAAACGCAAAATCAGCTCGATGAGATCGCTGCTAGTGTGGCCTCGGTCTTTTCAACGATTACCGCTGAGGGTAGGCCAGTCACCCAGCAAGCTACGCAGGCCAGTGGCTTTGTTGCCGATATTTCGCATCTCAAATCCGGCAATGACATTCTGTTCCGCTATAGTGAAAATGGCGAAGAGCAGCGTGTGCGGGTGGTGAACAGCACAGTCAATGAAGACTATGTGGATGCGAGTGGCCAACGCGTTGTGTCGTTCAATTTTGGCTCGCCGCCAGATGCCGGTCAGGTGGCATCAACGTTACAGTCGCGCTTGTCTTTTCTGCAAATTTCAGGGACGGATGGTAATTTGCAAATTCTGGACGATGGTCCGGAAGGCACCCGAGATATCACTGCACTGACCACGCGCGGAACCGCGACGGGAATGCAGCAGGGGGAGCTTGCGTTCTCTCTGTTTACAGATGGGGCAAAGCCCTATTCGGGCAGCACAGAGTATAAGCCTGGCCAGATTGTTGGCTTTGCGTCACGCATTACCATCAACGCGGATGTCCTTTCTGACAACCGTTTGCTGGTGCAGTATGACTTGGATTCCCCGTTGGGCGACGCCAGTCGACCTGAATATGTGCTCAAGCAATTGCAGGGCATGTCGTTTGTGTCCGGCACGACCGCAGCATCCAACTATGGGCGCCATCAGCTCAACGGTTCGCTTGAACAGATTGTTGGGCAGGTCCTCAATTTTCAGGGTTCGACGATCGGTAACGCGCAGCGGGTGAGTGATCATCGTCAGCTGACTCTGGATACCATTTCCGAGCAGATGGACGCCGACTATGGGGTCGACATGGATGAGGAAATGGCTCGTCTGACTCAGTTGCAGAGCACCTATGCCGCCAATGCTCGTGTCATGTCAGTCGTGCAGGAACTGCTCGATACGCTGATGCAAGCCGTTTAAGGGAGATCGAGAAAATGATCGTCAATAAATCGATGTTCCCGCTTCAAGCTGGTTTCGGTGTCATCTCCAAGATGAACAGCCAATTCGCGCTTCTTCAGACGCAGCTTGGCACGGGCAACAAGGCGCAGACATTGGCCCAAATGGGCAAAGACCTGCCTGTATCACTTTCGGCGCGGTCCAGGCTGACCCAGATCGAAGGCTATATGGGCAATGTAGAGCAAGCGAACCTGCGCCTGTCCTTCTACAACAATGCGCTCACACGCATGGACAAGATGGAAGGGGAAGCGCGCAACTCGGCAGTGCAGGGGCAATACGGGTCCAACAACATCAATATGGCGACTTTGCCGGGGCTGTCCAAGGCGCGCTTTGACGAGTTGGTCACCATGCTGAATGCAGACGTCAATGGGCGCTACCTTTATGGTGGTAACAAGACCGACACCTTGCCTTTGAAGCCCACAGAAGAGCTTCTCAACGGTGTGGGCGGTCGTGCTGGCTATGCCACCGTGGTGACCGAACGGCGTGCTGCAGATTTGGGGCAATCGGGTTACGGCCGTTTGACCGCAGACATTGATGTTCTCACTCCCGGAACCGTGACATTTGCTGAGGATGGTGCACATCCATTCGGCATGAAGCTATCGACTGTTTCTCAAGTCGGTGGACGGGTTGTGATCGACACCAGCGCGCAAAACGCGGATCCGGCAGCTTTGGCGTTTACCTTTGACGACGCCAACCTGCCGCGTGCCGGCGAGAGTATCACCTTGGGCTTTACTCTGCCCGACGGGTCCGAAACGCAGATTACCCTGCGTGCTTCAGAAGAGGACACGGGCACAAAGGGTGAGTTCACAATTGGCGAAGATGCTGCAACGACAGCTGCAAATTTCCAGACCGCGCTTTTGGAGAAGATCCAGATAGCGGCTGAAGGCGAGCTAATGGGGGCATCCACCTTCGCAGCGGCAGAGAATTTCTTTAACGCCGCTGGCGAGCCCGTAGTGCGTGTTGCTGGTAGTGATCCTTACACTGCGACCTCTTTGCGTGTCGCAACTCCATCCGACACTGTGCAGTGGTACAATGGTGAAACCGCAGCTGTATCAGCCAGCAATCTAGGACGATTGGGTGTTTCGTCGAGTGGTGGCAACAGTGTTACCGTAAAGGGCCTGGAGCCTAGTTCCTTTGCTCATGGCTTCCGTATTACGGCGGCGTCTGCACAGTCCAGCCAGTTCCCTCCGACCGCTACACTACCAACCGTAACGCAGACCGCGGGGCCGCCGTCGTCTCTATCAGTGCAGTTCAGCCAGCTGCCCACTGCCGGTGATAAAGTGACCTTTACCCTCACCGAGCCATCGGGGAAGGAAAGGGAGGTCACTTTGGAGGCCGTGACTGGGCGCGCGGGGCCAGGGCAGTTCACGATCGGCACTGTCACTGCGGCGGGCGATGCTATCGCCAATACAACCGCCAATTTTGAGCAGGCCATAACGCGCTCTTTGTCCACAACGGCGGCTCTGGCCGAGGGGAACCCTCGCCAAGCAGTTTCGGCAGCGGTGGAGGACAATGGTCGCGTCAATTACGGCATGCAGGCCAACGAGGTGGGTTATCTGCGGATGATCCGAAGCTTTGCTGCGCTCTCGATCGAAACCTATCCCGAGGCAGCTGGTGCTGAGGATCCCAACTCAATCGACCTGAACCCAGCGCGCGCGCGTTTCGATGCATTGGCGAGCCGACAGGCTTCGCAGCTATCTGAAGCCCGCAATAGTGAGCGTGGGTCGATCGAAATGGTGACGATGGAACTGGGGGTGGCTCAATCTAACCTGCTCGCAGCCACCCAGCGGCACACCAGCTATAAAGCTCAGCTTGAAAACCTGCTGGGCGAAGCCGAGGCTGTGAACAAAGAAGATATTGCTATGCAATTGCTGGCGCTGCAAACGCGGCTTCAGGCGAGTTATCAGGCAACGGCGATGGTCAGCCAACTGAGCTTGGTGAACTTCCTCTAGGAAACCGAGTTCGCAAATGCAAAAGTCCCGCTTTCGAGCGGGGCTTTTGCATTTATAAGGAGCGGTCATAAAAATGCCCCGCATTTTGCGGGGCATTAAACTCGGGTGTGTCGTAAACTACATGCCACGTAGGCCGGCCGCGATCTGGCGGTTCAATCGAACCAACACCTCGAGCTTGCTTGGTTCGGGTTCGAGCAATACTTCGCGTGTCTGGTTCATCACGAAAATACCAAGATTGGCGATGTTCTGCCGGACATCATCGGGCAGGGGGCTATCTTCCTTCGTCACGGAAGTCATGAACACAGTCCAGAGCTTTCGGTTGAAGTTTAAGACAGGCTCAAGTTGGTCTGAACTCGCTGGCCACTCGTCTGTTACTTTTTGAATCGACGCCGCTGCGCGCATCAATAGTGCTGACTCGCGTTCACGTGAAGTTTCGACGACTCGTGCGGTTTGCTGGTAGGCATTAGCCCCGGTTTGATACATGAGAAACGAGTTCCTGTTCGTACTCGATAAGCCGTTGTGCGGCCTTCAATGCTTTGTAAAGCTGGCCGGTTAATATCTCGTTGTTTATTTGGCTAACTATCTCAATTGACGAAGGAACTGCTGTCGTGAAGTCGTTAATAAGTGCGAAATACTCGTCCTTGGCGACACTGATGTCATCCTCAATATACATCAGCTGAACTGCAAGGTAGATCCGCTTCGCAGGGGTCTTTGCGGTGTCAGAGGTGAGGATGTCTTTTTCGCGTAAAATTGGCGCGCGACCATCAATGTAGAGTCGTGTTCTCTGGTCTGAATTTGTAATAATGCAGTTGCCAACCAGCAGTTTCTCGCCTGGCTTCAATTCGACTTTTAGGGCCATTACTCGACGCTCCGCTTGATGGGATATGATCCAATGAGCTTCTGCCTGAGATTGCAAGGCAAGAGAAGGCAAGAAATGTGCCCGATTTACTCAAGTGAATACATATCAATACGTTATTGGAGCAGTTGTAGCACGCTTTGATCGGCTTGGCTGGCGAGAGAAAGAGATGAGCTTGATAGTGACTGTCGCGTTTGCAGCGCGAGCAAATTGGCAGCTTCATCGTTCATATCGGCTAGGGTGAGGTTAGCGGCACCTGTCTCCAGCGTATTGATCATTTTCTTGGTAAAGTCTTGGCGGTTTTGAACGATGGACAAGTTCGACCCAAACTTAGACGCCTGCGAACGAATGTCCGAAAGCGCCAATTTGATATCATTGATCAGCGCATCGATGCCCTCATCGGTATCGAGGTCACGGCCGATGAGGTTTTCGATTTTTAAAGCGCTGGCATTGATGCCCCGACCATCACTCGTCTGCACATCAATGAACGAGCTGCCGTTTTCATTAAATGTGATCTTCAAGTTATCGCCGCGCAGCAGGTTGATGCCGTTAAATGAAGCGTCATCTGAAAGGCGGTCGAGCTGGTTTTTCAGGTCGTTGAACTGCAAAGATAAATTGTCGCGAACAGAATTGCCTTTGATCGTGGAAGGTCTTGTAGTGACAGGGCCTGCACCGTCTGGATCAAATTGAACTTCAAGCTCCGCTGTCGAAAGGTTTTCAACGCGCAATTTGCCATTGTCATTGAACGCGCGAAGCTTTGAACCGTAGTTGCGATTGATTTCTTCAACAAACTTGTCGACAGCGGTTTTGGCGGAGTAACCGTCAACAGTCGGCATTCCGGTAACTGTACTATCCGGGCCGAACAGGGCAACGCCACGTGGGCCGAATATTGACAAGGTTTTGGCTTCTGGCACGCGAGCGACGATGGAAAATTTGCCATCAGCGTCAAAAACAGCCTCTAGGCCGTTGATGTCGGCGTTTTTCAACTCAGCATTGATGCGTTCGACCGTACTGTTCTGCCATGTCTGGATATCCATTGCAGAGATGGCTGTGCCTACGCCGCCTTTGACGCCCGTAATGGATATCTCAACTGATATATTGTCGTAGTTGATCGAGAAGGTGTCACTCGCAGCTTCAACGGTCTCGATGTGAACGCCGGTCGTTATAGGCGTTGTGGTGACGTCGCCGGGTATCTCATCCTCACCATTCTCAAATACCGCGGGGTTTGTCGGTGCCGTCGCAAAATTATTGGCCACAGTTGGGCCAGAACCTAGCTCGCCCCCAACACGATTGCGAATTGTGAGTATGTTGCCTGAAACAGATGCCTCATAAGTACCATTCAGCGTGGTGTTTAGAGCAATCAACGCTTCCAACTCCTGCGCGAGATCGGCAGGATTGGAGCCTCCGGTGGCTAGAGTGAGGGTCTGGCCATCGAACGTGAGTGTCTGACCGGCAGTGACGCTTGCCCCTGTGAGGTCGATGCGGGTTTCCGCAGCCACAGCAAGTTCGCCGGCGTACAATCCTGTCACTGCCGGTGCGGGGTCGCCATACTCCAGTGCTTCGAGTGTAATATTTTGCGTGAGCGGATCTGCAACAACGCGATATGCTCCTGCTGCCGCACGAGACTCTAGGCTGGCCACAAATGTCTCAAACGACCCACCGGTTGAAATGGATTGTCCCTCGACAGTTACTGTCGTCGGCACCGATCCGTAGACGAAGCTCGAAGTCGCCTTCTGAGCTGCGCTGTGGCCAGAGGCCAAGGACACTGTGGCAGCCGGTTGGTCAGTTTCAACCGTTTCGATGATCACACTATCTGGATTGTCGCCGGTGCCAACACTCACGGTGTAGTCACCGAGAATTTGCGAGCTGTTGGCGTTGATTGCGTTGTCGATGCTTTGTGCAATTTCTGCCGGGGTAAGGATAGCGGCAGCGCCGGTTAGCGTAACATCGATGCCCCCGACCTTGATGACAGAGTTATTGGCGAGGCCTCCATCAACATTGATCTTGGTGCGGGCACCAATACCCGTTGCCTCGGAGGCCTGGGAGCCAGTCGCTGCGGCTATGGGGCCTTGATATGCTTGAGCATCAATGGTTGTTAGCTGCGCCTTCCGCCCCACAGTTTCTACCCCGAGCTTTATTTCTGTTGGTAGTTCGAACTGGCCGCCATTCACTGTCAGGATACTGTCTGCGGTCACTTCGTAGATATGGTTCTGGAAGGACTTGTCCTGTCGGGCTTGGCGCAGGGTCGACTGCATCGATTCAAGCGTCTTGGTAATGGCCGTCAAGCCGTTGTCCGCTGCCTGTAAAGTCTTGATGCCGTTGGACATGTTGTCCATGAGCGAATTCAAGTCTGATGCGCGACTATTGAGTGCTGACGCAGTAAAAAAGTTCGTCGGGTTATCAAGGGCAGAGTTGACCTTGTTTCCTGTCGCAAGACGTTCTTGTGTTCGTGCCATCAGGTCTGCTGTGCTTTGCAAAGGAAAGCAGATTAGTCCGTACGGCTTTTGACAGAGTAATATCCGACATTTCTCTTACCTCGCGCAGAAAGACTCGTGACTTTCTATTTAAGTAAGGAAATGTTTACGGAGGTAAATATTAACGAGTTGTTAACGGTGCTTGTTAATCCTTTTCTAGTGACAACTCGCCGTGCGGAAGGCGGGAGGCAGTTATCGGGTGGTTTTGGCCTCCCCAAACGAAAATAGGCGGGCCGAAGCCCGCCTATCTGGATCTGATGGAGCTGCCTATTAACGGAGCAGCTGGAGAACCGACTGATCCTGCTGCGAAGCCATCGACAGGGCCGAGGAGCTCAGCGACTGACGGGTCTGAAGAGCCAGCAGGTTTGCTGCTTCTTCGTTCATGTCAGCCAGCGTCAGGTTTGCTGCACCAGTTTCGAGCGTGTTGATCATGTTCTTGGTGAATTCCTGACGGTTCTGAACCGCCGACAAGTTCGAACCAAACGACGATGCCTGCGAACGCAGTTCGGTGAGAGCCGAAGAGAGCTTGCTAAGGAAACCATCGATTGCTTCGTCAGTGTCAAGATCAACTGCTGCAAGGCTGTCGACGTTGAGGTTCGACGCGTTGATGCTACGGTTGTTGCCGCTCTTGTCCTTCGCCTCGATATCGATCGCCGATGTGCCAGATTCGTTGAAGTTGATCTTCAGCTTGTCGCCACGGAGCAGGTTGATGCCGTTGAAGGAAGCGTCGTCAGACAGCTTGTCGAGCTGATCGCGAAGCTCGTTAAACTGCTTGGAAAGGTTTGCGCGAACCGAGTTGCCTTCAACGTTCAGGGACTTGAGCGCGCCATCGGTGTCGACAGCAATGTCAAGTGTCTGGGTCGAGAGATTTTCGATACGGAGCTTGCCGTTATCATTCGACGCACGGACCTTGCCGGAGTGGTCACGATTGATCAACTCAACAAACTTATCGACGGTCTTGGTCGAAGTCAGTTCGCTCTTTTCGGCCTTGCCGGTGCTGACGCCGTCAGTGCCGAACAATGCTACAGCATCACTGCCACTAACGCTAAGGGTTTTGGCCTCAGCGGTCTTTGCAACGAATTCCATCTTACCTTCGGCGTCGAATTTGATTTCAACACCGTCGATGCCCTGGTTCTTGAGCTGGTTGTTCACTGCGATTGTGGTCGCATCCTGCCAGTTCTTGGTGTCCAAAGCGTTCACTGAGGTGGTAATAGCGTCGATGCCCCCCTTGACCGAGCTGATCGACACGTTCGCCGATTTTCCATCATAGGAAATGGTGAATTCGCTCTTTTGGGCGTCGACGGTTGCAACCGACGCGCCTTGCACTGGATCAGTGTCAACCCGGCCAACGATTGCTGCAGTGTCATCGGTGCCGGCCGTCTGGGCGACAGTCGGTGGAAGGCCGTCGTCAGATTCGACAATTGTATCAGCAAAGCCGAGTACCGTTGATGCGCCACCCGTCACGACCATCTTGAAGTTGGTGCCGTCAGCGCGGGTGATGTCCAAGCCATCGGCAGTGGCCTTTGCGAGGAAACCATGTTGACTGAGGGCGTTTTCAAGTTCTGTCTGGGTGCTTGTCGCGCCAAAGGTATACGTGGATGTGTTACCGTTATCGTCATCCAGCGTAATTTCCAGCCCGGCAAGGGCAGTGCCACGCAGGATTGCTTGGTCAGTTAGGTCCGACCCACCAGCGGCTACAAGTGTAGCTTCATGGCCACCGGTAATACCAGCCGTCTGGGCTAGCGTGCCGTTGGTTACATTGGTTACCGCTGTGCCAAGACCGAGGCTAGTGTTGGAGCCGCCGGTAACTTCGATCGTGAAATCAGCGCCGTCCGCACGGGAGAACGAGAAGCCGCCGTTTTTCGCTTCAACGATGAAACCATCGTCTGACAAAGTGGAGACCATATCCGCGACGGTCGCGCCAGTACCGAAGTCGTAGTCTACTTCGTTGGTGCCAGACGTCAGCGTAATTGTGCCTGCCATGCCCTCAAGAGCAGTAGTACCGGCCGCGGTGGTGTAGTCCACGCTTCCAGCAGCGAAATCCGAAGTCGACGGCGATGCCGGTGCAGCCTTCTGGCTTGACGACACGGTTGGACCAGTGCCGGCGCCATTGGACTTCGCTTCAAGCGTAACCTTCAGCGTAGCTGCATCAACTGTGATGTTATAGTTATTGTTGAGCGCTGTGTCAGCTGTGAGTCGACCTTTGATATCAGTGGCATTCATGCCGGCGGTCAGAGCGACTGAGCTTGTTGCGCCACCAATCGTTAGGGTTTGTGCGTGCGTAAGCTCGAAAGTAGTACCGTCTGAAGCGCCCGCAAGAGTGAACTCAGTCTTAGCCTTGGAACCTGGAACTTCGCTGGCAGAAGGCAGAATGCCCGAAACCTCAGGAACGTCGCCGCCCCACTCAGTGCTGGTCAGTGTGATCTGGCCAGTTTCTGCGTCAGCTTCGACAGTGTACTTGCCATCATCAGCCATGGATTCCAGATTTGTGACGAAATCTGCGAAGCTCGCGCCGGTTGGAATGGCTTGCCCACCAGCCGAAACCGAAGAGGTGATTGCATTGTAGTTAAAGGTGGTCGAGCCCTTGGTTGCTGCAGTTGTTCCTGTGCCGAAGGTAACTTCGGCTGCGGGAGCAGTGGTGTCAACCGACTCGATGATGATCTTACCTGCGTTGTCAGATCCGGTTGCGCCGACGTTTACAGTATACTTGCCTGCTACATCTGAACCTGATGCGTTGAGGGCGGCAGTGATGTCTGCGACGATGCTATCAGCTGTAGGGGTTGCGCCGGAGACGGTGACTTCACGGCCTGCAACTGTGAACTTGTCGTTGGTGCTAAAGCCGTTGATACCCGAGATAACTGAGCGGGCGCCGCCACCTGCTTCGGTAGCAGCGGTTGATACCGGGCCGAGATATCCCGCTTCGCTAATAGATATTAGTTTGGCCTTCTCGCCAGCCTCGGTTGCAGTTGCAAGGCTGATTTCACTAACGCTATCGCCGTACTGACCGCCGCCGAGCTTGATGACGGAGTTGGTGTCGATATCGAATGACTGCGTGTGGAAAGTCTTGTCCTGGCGGGCCTGACGCAGTGTGGACTGCATGGACTCGAGGTTCTTGGTCAGCGCGGTGATGCCGTTGTTGGCAGCTTCGATGACCTTGATGCCCGACGCCATAGAGTCGAGCAGATTGCCCATGTCAGCAGCGCGGCTGTTGAGGGCAGAGGCTGTGAAGAAGTTGGATGGGTTGTCCAGCGCCGAGTTCACCTTGTTACCAGTGGCGAGACGCTCCTGCGTCTTTTCCATCATGGTGGCGGTGCTCTGTAGTGAGAGCAGATTGGTGCGGACTGCTTTAGAAAGCGAAATGTCGCTCATAATAATCCCCTTCCTAGGGTTACGCTAGTTCATGCCTCTTCCTGAGGTCCGCTGAAACTGTACGTAGATGTCCTAATGGGGAATTAACAGTTGATGGCCCTATTTTCATCTAATGGGTGATTTATTGATCTGGTTTTATAATTAGTATTCGGGCGCGTAATGTGTTTTCGCGATTTTGTTAGCCGGAACTCCCGAATGAAATATATTACATATTTTTGTGGGATTCTTCCGCCCGACCTGCACTGTGGGGCTGTTGTGCCGGGCAATAAAGAAGGCGGGCCTTGGCCCGCCTAAATATTCGCTTATTTGTGAAGAGTTTAACGAAGCAGTTGCAGTATGTTTTGATCGCCTTGTGAGGCCATCGACAGTGCCGAAGTGCTCAGTGACTGGCGTGTCTGCAGCGCTAGCAAGTTTGCAGCTTCCTCGTTCATGTCAGCCAAGGTAAGGTTGGCCGCGCCGGTTTCGAGCGTGGTAATCATACTCTTGGTAAAGTCTTGCCGGTTTTGAACCGAGGAGAGGTTCGAACCGAAAGTGGATGACTGAGAGCGGAGATCGCTCAAGGCCGCTGATAGTTTGGTCAGGAAGGCGTCGATTTTTGCGTCGGTGTCGAGATCTTGCGCGTCCAGGCTGGCAATGCTCAGAGTTGCGGAGTTGAGGCTGCGCACATTGCCGTTTTGGTCTTTCGCTTGGATATCGATGGCCGAGCTACCGCTCTCGTTGAAGGTGATCTTCAACTTGTCACCGCGGAGTAGATTAATGCCGTTGAAGGACGAGTCGTCGGCCAGTTTATCAAGCTGATCTCGCAGTTCGTTAAACTGTTTAGACAGATTAGCACGAACCGAATTGCCTTCGATGTTTAGCGTTGTTGGGCCGTTCGCGCCTGAGATGTCGATTTCAAGCCGCTGCGTGGAAAGGTTCTCGATACGGAGCCGGCCATTGTCATTTGATGCTCGCACCTGAGATGCGTGATCGCGATTGATCAGCTCCACAAATTTGTCGACGGTCTTGATGGATGTGAGTTCGCTGCGTTCGGCCACACCGGTCGAGACCGCGTTGGCGCCGAATAGAGCGACTGCATCTTGGCCGGCTATTGCAAGCGTTTGTGCTTCTGCGTTCTTGGCTATAATCGACAGTTTGCCGACACTGTCGAATTGGGCTTCTACCCCGGTGATGCCGTCTTCGGCGAGTTGCTCATTTATGCTCTCGACCGTGGCGCTTTCCCATTGGCTGATGTCGTAGAGCGAAGGGGCTGTCGCGTCGTCACCTGTACCGCCGCGAATGCCGCCGATGCGTATATCCGCGGTTTTCGCACCATAGGAGACTGTGAAAATATTGGTCGCGGCAGCGACGGTTTGGTAGTGGGCACCAGCCTCCGGCGCCGTTGGTGTGCCATAGATTGGATCTGCCGCGTCAATTCCGGGGGTATTGGCGGGCGTGCCGACCATTGCTGCGTCGGTTTCGAAGGTAATTGTTCCTTCTTCGCCTGCGGTTTTGGCCGTGATGGTTACTGTAAAATCAGCCGCGACTTCAACGTCATAGTCCGCACCAATGCCGTCGTCCTCGTCAGCAAGCAATGCCTGTAGATCGGCCGGTGTGGTGGTCGTGAAGATTTCATAGTCTTCTCCATTGATCGTCAAAATTCGATCTGCCGGTAGGGTCGCCCCGACAGTCGCATCTTCACCGTCCACAGAATCTACTGCAATATTCCCGCCGACAATGCCCTGTGTCGCCAGATCGATATCGGTGGCGTCAATCGAGACTGGCGTTGTGGAGGCGTCTTCGTGACCTAGCGCCTCTGCGCTGGCGACATCGGTCGTGGTAAATGTGAACGCTTCGCCGTCGGTGCGAGAAAGGCTAATGCCGTCTTGCGTGCGGGAGACTGTGAAACCTAAGCCCTCAAGTTCAACTACAACTTGGTTGAACTCATCAAGTGTGTCGCCTAGTTCGATGTCTACGGCATTGCCTCCACCCACGCTGACGGATATTTCTTGGCCATCGAAATCTGCATAGGCAGTGTCAACAGCTGAGAAGTTTATGCCATCGGTGGGAGTATGTTGTGAGGGCTGCGTCGTCATCACTGCAACGGTCGGTGGGTCAATGTCACCTTCATTGGCCGCCGTAATTGTTACCACGAAGTCGCCGTCTACTGACGCTACCCAATCGTCGGAAAAGTCAGTTATGGCATTGATCGCATCTTCAACTTCGGAGGCGGACATATTCGCTTGAAGTACAACCTCGAAGTCGCCAATTTTGAGCTCTTGGTGGGTTCCGAGCGGCTCTGATGTTGCTCCCGAAAACTCGAGGCCGAATGAGAAGACGAGCGCAACGCCCGTGTCAGGGGGGGCAGGGTCTACGCCTGGAGTAACAACGGTCGGTGTCTTCACTATCACGTCAGTGTCACCGGCACTGACACTGACTGGATCCCCTTCAGGGGTGACGTCGATGCCGAGAGCGTCTGCTGCGTCGCCGGTGCCGTTGAAGACGTTAATACTAAAGCTTTCGCCTGTAGCTCGTGAAATAGTTAGGCCGTCCGTACCGAATGCAGCGGTGTAGCCATCAGATTGGAGTTCAGCGAGGAATGCGTCGACGTCAGCGCTTGTAACTGATGCGCCGAACTCATATTCCGTATTGGCTTGAGAACCTGTCGCGAGAACAATGCGGGCGCCTGCCAATTCAGCATAATGATTTCGTAGATCTTCACCATCTGCCGCTGCATTCATTTCTGATGGATCACGAATACCGATCGCGTCAGATGTGACGATAGGTGCCGCAGCAGCTCCGGGTTCCAAGGCACTGATGGTGACATTAAAGTCGTCATCAACCGCGATGCTGTACAAGGCGCCAAGCGTCGAGCCGCCGACAATATGATCCCGTAGCGTTGCCTCCACGTCAGTGGACGTGGCATCGGCAGCAAGCTCGATCTCTTCTTCGCTGGTACCGATGTCGATGGTGAGGGTTTGTCCAGAGGTCAGCTCGCCAGCACTGTTCGTGAGTTGGAATGTGGTCTGGGCGGTCGAGGCTGGTTGGTAGTCACTGTTGAGACGGAACGTTAGGTTTGCGGGACTTTCCTCGACGCCTGGATTGGAGGGGGTGACACCCGTTATGGTCGGTGGGTTTGCGCCATGAGTTAGGGCGGTCAGCGTGATTTGCTTGGTGTCTTCGTCGACATCGACGCTGTAACCGCCTTCAACGCTAGCGCTACGGAGATTTTCGACAAATTGCGAGAACGAGCCGCCTGTCGTGATGGTTTGTCCGCCCGCTTCGATAGCCCTTTGAAACGTCAGAATAATTGAAACTGGTGCTGCCTTTGATGGCTTGGGTGACGCCTGTTTCAGGATTGTTATCTGGGTCGAGGTTGATTGTCGCTGCGGGGTCTTTGGCTCTCACGGTCTCGATGATGATCTTGCCATCAAAGGGCGTGCTCGCGGCTCCGATCGACACCGTATATTCGTCCTGAGTATCCTCGTGACCGTCGAGTGCGAGCCGGATGTTTTCAGCCACACTTTCAGCATCGGGTGTCGCGCCAGTTACGGTGACACTCTGTCCGGCAACTGAGAAGGTGTCGCCAGTCTTGAAGCCAGCGTCCGCACTGATGATGGCGCGCGCGCCTGTGCCAGCACGTGCGTCGGATGCAATTACGGGACCGCGATAGGAGGTCGCGGCTATCGTCTGGACAGTGGTTTTTTGCCCGTCAACCGTGGCAGTCGCTAGGCTAAGCTCGCTGACTGTGTCGCCGAGCTGTCCTCCTTTTAAGCGCAATACGGATGCGTCGGTTACATCGAAGGACTGCGTCTGGAACGATTTATCCTGGCGGGCCTGCCGCAGGGTCGACTGCATGGACTCCAAATTCTTGGTCAGAGCAGTCAAGCCATTGTTAGCGGCCTCGATCACTTTGATGCCGGAGGCCATAGAGTCGAGAAGATTGCTCATATCAGCCGCGCGGCTATTCAGCGCTGAGGCCGTGAAGAAGTTGGACGGGTTGTCCAGAGCGGAATTGACCTTGTTGCCTGTCGCCAGGCGCTGTTGGGTCTTCTCCATCAGTTGAGCGGTATTTTGGAGGGAAAGCAGATTCGTGCGAACGGCTTTTGATAAAGAAATGTCACTCATGATCAGGCCCCTTTCTAGGGTACGCTTGAGATACCTCTTCCTGAGGTGCGCTCATGCTGATCTTGAGGGGCGTAAACTGGGCTTAAGAGCCGACTACGGTGTTCCGCTTACACCGCGGTCACAAATCAAATCAAATTTCAGATAAAACGTTGTCGGCATATCGAGTTAAACGAGAATGTCTCTTAAGCGCATTTGTGGTGCATCGGGAGACGAGGGGGCGCTGGACTGTTCGTATTTCCGCCGTTCGCCCGTCATTCTCTGCGCGAGCAATGATGTGGTGAAACCAGCTTCTCCATCGAGAAGAGGTCGGCCTAGCATCTGGCCCACAGGAGTTGACTGCGGAGGATTGTGCCTTAGTCCCGTACTTTCCGTGCGTGGACCGGCGTATCGACTACTGCTCGCCGCCTGATGTTCAATCAAGCGCTGCCGCTGATCTGGATTGGTTGTCGTGCCCGTAGAGCCGCGAACGACAATGGTCGAGGCCATCGTGATCTCCAATGCTGCCTACTGCACCAGAAACGTATGGCTAGGTCATTGGTTGCAAAACCTATTTGCAACCAATGTATGGGAGGCGGCTCGACGCTAGAGTGCGCGGTTGACGGCGATGCCGCGCGCAGCGCTTTCTGGATCGAGTGTGATGGTTCCGCTCATGTCATAGGTCCGGGTACGTTCCTGCTGACCAACGGCTTTGGACACGTCGGTTAGCACATCTTCGGTGACGGATTTTGCGGTCGCGAGAACGCGCAAGTTCTCGGCCATTTGTGTGGCCAAGCTTTCGTGGCCATTTTGCAAACGACGCAATGCATCTGGCGCTTCAGCAACGATACGGGCGTTCTGGCGCTGGATAGCGCGCGCAAAGCCAACGTAGTCCTGCGCGAGGGCAGTCTTCTCTGGCGTGAGCTGACCGGCTTCGCGCAAGTGACCGGCACGGAGCAGCGTGGTTTCTTTGTTCATCACGTCGACCAGTGACGACAGAGCGGCCTCGGCGCGTACGCAGAGATCGAGAGGATCTAGGCTGTCTAATTCTGCCAAACGGGACGCTGCGGTCATTTCTGGTAGGCTCCGATGCCGGAAACAATATTGATTGGGTTAGAATTGGCTTCTTGCTGGCTCAAAAGCTGCGCGACGATCTGATCAGCGAGACCAATTCCACCGTTTTGAGCGATGGCATTGGCGAACTCTTCTGCTTGCATGCCGCGCCAGGTATCTTCACCGAAGCTGCCGCCGCCCATGCCTTCGTCGCTTTGTACGGTTTCGAACATGGCTTTGGTCAGCTGGGTCAGGAAGACCCCTTCAAGCTCTTCGGCCTGCTGGCGGAAGGCTGCGTACTGAGGACTTTGCTTGAGCGTGGAGTTGGTAATCGCGTCCATTAGAGCACCTGAATTTCGGCTTGAAGTGCGCCAGTCGCTTTGATTGCCTGAAGGATGGCGATGAGATCTCGAGGGGCAATTCCAAGAGCGTTTAGGCCATCGACGAGTTCTTGCAGGGTCACGGACTGGTCCACCACTTGGAGCGCAGAGTCCGTTTGGGTGACCTGCAGATCGGTGTTGGGTTCAACAGCGGTTTGTCCATCTGAGAACGGGGCAGGCTGCACGACCTGAGGGTTTTCAGCGATAGTCACTGTCAAATTTGACTGTGCAACGGCTACGCTGGAGACGCGAACGTCCTTGCCGACAACAATGATGCCAGAGTTTTCGTCGATCACGATCTTTGCGGACTGGTCGGTCTGCACGATCAACTGCTCGATATCGGTCAGCAGGTCCACGATGTTGCCGTTGAAGCCCGGTGGCAGCGTTAGACGCACGGTTGATGGATCTTCAGGCACCGCAGTTGGCACGCCGATGAAGTCGTTGACCGCCAAGGCGATACGACGAGACGTGGTGAGGTCGGGGTTGCGGAGAGCCAAGCGTACAGAGTTTTGAGAGCCAAGATGGAAATCGATCTCACGCTCAATCAAACCACCAGAGGCGATACGGCCTGTGGTTGGTACGCCTGAGATAACACGGGCAGCGTCGCCAGTGGCTTCAAAGCCGTTGATCAACACCGGGCCCTGCGCGATGGCGTAGACTTCACCGTCGGCGCCAACGAGAGGGGTGACCAGCAGGGTGCCGCCTTGGAGGCTCCGCGAGTCGCCCATGGCAGCAACGCTGACGTCGATGCGCGTGCCCTGTGTGCCGAATGGCGGCAGATTGGCTGTGACCATGACCGCTGCTACGTTCGCAGTACGCACGTTCTCGCCCTGCGTATTCACGCCCATGCGTTCGAGCATCGATTGCAGAGACTGTTTGGTGAATGGGGAATTGTTGAGCCTGTCGCCGGTGCCATTGAGGCCGACAACGAGGCCATAACCCACGAGTTGGTTCTCGCGGATGCCTTCCATGTCGACAATGTCTTTAATGCGCGCAGGGGCGGCGGTTACGGGCGCAAGTGGGCTCAAGGCCAAGGCGGCGGTGAGTGTTGCGGCTATAATCGATCGGACCAGACGGTATTGCATTTCATTCCCCGAGGGTTGGCGCCGTGCAAGATCTGCGGAGCCAGTCGGAAAGGTAAATGCGAGAACCGTGCCAGTTTATGTTTTTGCCCTCTATCCATATGTTTCTAAAGAGTAAATGGATCGTGCTCGGGCGGTTTATTCGCCATTTGAGAAGGTGATAAGCAATTCTTGCCGAGCATATTAACCATTCGTTAACTGCTGTGGGCAGATTTTGCCGGTGTAGGTTTCGTCACGGTGAGTCATTCGCTTGCGCATCGAGGGTTCAAATAGGTCTGGGTCTGTGTCCAACCGCGGCGCTTTGTCGAAAGCGGGGGCGGGCGCTGTTTTTGCTCCGACCGGTCAGGGCGGTGTGGGACGGATTAAACAAGCGCCTCCTGCTTCTGCAGTGATGGGCATTGGTTCAATTCTGGCGCTGCAGGGCATTGGTGACGTCAATGAGGGCCGCCGTCGCGCAGTTAAACGTGGGGCTGCTTTGTTGGACCTACTTGAGGGTATGAAGGCAGACCTCTTGCTGGGTGATGTTTCACCGTCTCGTTTAGATGCCATGAGCCAACAACTCTCAACGTTGCGCGATAAGGTTGACCCAGATCTCGATGCTGTTCTGGATGAAATTGAGCTCAGAGTACTCGTTGAATTGGCAAAGTCTGGCCGTTTCCCGACACTTTAGTTCGGGTCGGGATGTTATATTTTCCCTGATTTTCTAATGGTTTTGCGGTGATCGGCATTGTCCTGTCGCCGGTCATCATGCTCGAATCTGCTTTGTATGCTTGCGGGGTTCGACTCAGCCGAATATATAGGCCGCCCATAAGAGCGCATTGGAGTTGAGTCTGCTGATGTCTTCGGTTGAACTTACGGACTATCGACCCAGCGAGGACGAGCCCTTCATGAACCCGCGCCAGCGGGAGTATTTTCGGGCGAAGTTGAACGCTTGGAAGGATGAAATTTTGCGCGAAAGCCGCGCAACGCTCGAGACCTTGCAGGGAGAGAGCCAGAACCATCCTGATATGGCCGATCGCGCCAGTTCAGAGAGCGATCGCTCGCTTGAACTGCGTACGCGTGATCGACAGCGTAAGCTGATCGCCAAGATCGACTCGGCGCTCAAGCGCATCGATGATGGCACTTATGGCTATTGCGAAGAGACTGGTGACCCTATCGGCATAGCGCGCTTGGACGCTCGTCCGACAGCGACCTTAAGCCTTGAAGCTCAAGAGCTGCACGAACGCCGCGAAAAGGTCTATCGCGACGAATAAAGATTTTTACAGAAGCCCGCATAGATGCGGGCTTTTTTGTTTCTGTCCGCCAAACTGCAAAAAGCGGAGCCGGGGCTCCGCTCTTGGGTCGTACTGATGGGGGGCTTAGAACCCGAAGACGGTGGTGATGCCCGATTGGCCATTGCCGTTCTGGAGGCACTGACCGTTGGTGGCACTGCCAAACTGGAATAGGCCGCAGCTATTGCCATAGCCGTTCTGGTGAATAGTGCCGTTATGGCCATTCCCTTCTTGCCAGATCAGGCCGTGATTGCCTGAGCCGTTCTGCGAGCCGCCTGCGGCATTGCCCGAGCCGTTCTGGTAGACATTTGCGCCGGTGCCGGACATCCCCTGAAACAGCGAGACGAGCTGGAGGCCGACGCCAAGCGCTTGAGCCTGGTCTGGGTCGGTTGGGGCGAAGCCAAACGAAATCTGACCTGCGGCCTGTGTTGGTGCGGCGCTCAGAGCCAGAATAGCGGCTGTTGCGGTGGCGGCGATGATCTTGGTGAAGGTCTTGGTCATTTTAGTCTCCTCAGTGTTTGCGTTCCCAGTGCTGGTGTTCCAGCTGATGAGACGAGATTAGCGAGGAGCAACTGAACGGCGCAGGAAGAGCTCGTTCAGACAGCGTTAATCATGTCGAATTTGAAATAAAAATACCCCGGACGAGGCCGGGGCATAAAAGCAATAGCGTTCAAACGATTAGCTTTGGTAGCTGATGGTGTTCGAGCAATCATAGGTCACGCCCTTGGCTGTGATAGTGAAGTCGATGTTCAGTTTGGCATCGGCACTGACCGTCACTTTGCTGATGGTGATTGTCTGTGCTTTGGGGGCAGTGAAGCCGCCGCCCTGGTTGATATTTGTCGAGCCCGACCCGCCTGATCCCTTCATCGACAGGCGATATTCGCCGCTGATGGTCTCGGGGCTAAAAACAACGGCTTCAAGCGATTTCATGCCGCGTTCTGTGCTGGCATGGATGCCGCAGCTGATGCCGGTGTTGACCGGTGGCTGGTTGGCAAAGGCGCTCGCGGCAACACAGCCAATGACGGCGAGGGTCGCGATGCGGATAACAGAGTGTGTCATTCTATCCTCCTCAAAAGCATGAGGGCCGGCAGCGCCGGCCCAATTCATTGGTTTATCGGTGTTATGGGCAAGCCTGCACAAAGGCGCTGACATTGTTCGAGCCATGCTGCACGACATTGGCATTGCAGCCATTGCCAACCTGCACGCCGGCGGCGACGTTGCCATTACCGTCCTGGGTGATGACGCTGGTGTGGTTGGTGCCGAACTGGCCGACGCCCGCCTGATTGTTCCAGCCCTGCTGAGAGATGTCGCCGTAGTTGTCGTAGCCGTCCTGACCAATAGCGGACACATTGTTACCGCCGTTCTGCGAGCTAACTGCCTCGTTCCAGGCGCCGTTCTGATAGCCTGCGAAGAAGTTGTTCCAGCCAGTCTGACCGCCGCCAACGGCATTGCCGTAGCCGTACTGTGAGATCGAGATGCCATTTGCCATGGCGGGAGCTGCTGCGGTTGCGAGTGTCGCTGCGGCGATGGTGGTGGTGATGAAAGTGCGGATCATTTTAGGTCTCCTCGTTTTGCGACCCCTCCGGTCGCGTTGTTGATGGGACCTTTTTACGAGGGCGATTTGGAACGGCCGCTGAAGCGCAAATTCAGAAATCATTCACCCAAGAAAAAAGTCGGCGAGGGTTTCGCCGACTTCTGACTCTGATATTCTCGCGCGGGCAGGGAGTTAGCCTGCGTAGCGGCTCTTTAGGTGTGATCTGAAATAATCTGCATTGAGTTTTTCTCCGGTCGCCTTGGTGATCAAGTGAGGCGTCGAATAGCGCGAGGCTTGGCTCCAAATCTTGTCCGCACGCCATTGATTGATCGCCGAGAAGTCGCCTCTGGCAATGTCGGCGCTCATATTGGGCAGATCCTTGCGCATAGCGCTGGCCAGTTGCGCGGCTGTCATGGCGCCCAGCGTATAACTCGGGAAATAGCCAAAGCCACCGCTCGGCCAGTGAACGTCCTGCATCGGTCCGTCCTTGGGGTTGTCGATGGTCGAGAGGCCTAAGTAGTCCTGCATCTTGGCGTCCCAAGCCTCGGGGATATCTTTCACCTGCAGCGTGCCTGCAATCAGCTCCTTTTCGAGCTCGTAGCGGAGAATGACGTGCAGTGGATAGGTCACCTCGTCGGCGTCTACGCGGATATAGCCACGCTCCACGAAATTCACTTCGGTCAGAACATCGTCAATGTCCCAACCCGGCAGCGCGTCTGCGCCGATGTGTTGAGTGACGAGTGGCATGGCGAATTGCCAGAACTCAGGGCTGCGGGCGAGCTGCATCTCCACGAATAGGCTCTGGCTTTCGTGGATTCCCATGCCGCGCGCCTTGCCAAGGGACCAATGCGACCAGTTCTTCGGTAGGCCTTGCTCGTAAAGCGCGTGGCCGGTTTCGTGTAGAACGCCCATGAGTGAAGTTAGGAATTCGTCGGTACGGTAGCGCGTGGTCATGCGGACGTCGGTCGGTACGCCGCCACAGAAGGGGTGATGCGAAACGGCAAGTGAGCCGTGATTAAAGTCAAAGCCGACCGCCTGCGTGGCGGCAAGGCCTAACTCGCGCTGTTTCTCGATTGAGTATGGAGCGTTGAGCGCCTTGCGTGGTCGCTTGGCGAGGCGGGCCTCCTGGGCGTCAAGAGCGGTGGGAATGAAGGCTTTGAGGAAGCTTTTGAGATCGGCAAATACAGCGTCGATATCTGCGGCGCGATTGCCCGGGTCGTATTTGTCCATCAGCGCATCATATGGCGCTAGCCCGGTTGCTTCCGAGCGGAGCGCAGCTTCCTCGCGGGCAATGTCGACCACGCCCTGCAGTGCAGGTTCAAACCCCTTCCAGTCGCCCTTAGCGCGCAGCTCGCGCCAAAGCTGTTCAGAGCGCATGCTGGCGCTTGAGGAGCGTTCAACGAATTCGGTCGGCAGGCAGGTTGCCTTTACATAGTCGCGCTCAAACTCTTCTACGGCGAGCCGCTGGTCGGCAGAGAGGTCCTCGGCCTTGGCGGTTTCGATCCAGTCGCGGATATGTGGGGCAGTGGCTTGGGCGTGGTGCATGCCCGCAAGGGTCGAGACGGCATCAGCGCGCTTCTCGCCGCCGCCAACGGCCATATGGGTTGCCTCATCGGCGCCCAGAATGGAGAGGGCGTGTTCAAGCGCTTCGAGCTTGCGGCCGAGATCGTCAAGTTTGGCAAAGGTCATGAAAAGCTCCAGTGTTGGCCAAGCATTTTCATATGCTGAGGCTGGCATCAAGAGCGGGGGCGCTGGGCTAAAAAGAAAAGGCGCAGCCGGGGAAGCTGCGCCTTGGGATGTCCAAACTTACAGATTGGACTGGCCTGACATGCGGCAGGCCGGGGATTGACAGTGTCCGGGGAGGACACTGTCGGGGATGGACTAGAACGGCAGGATGGCGTCGAGGACCTGCTGGCCATAACGAGACTGCTGGACATCTGTGATCTGTCCGCGGCCGCCGTAGGAAATGCGGGCTTCAGCGATCTTGGTCGATGGGATCGTGTTATTGGCCTGAATGTCGGATGGGCGAACGATACCGGCGACGATGAGATCGCGGACCTCAAAGTTGACGCGGACTTCTTGACGGCCTTCGATCACCAGATTGCCGTTTGGCAGAACCTGCGTGACGACAGCTGCGACCGAGGTCGTCAGCGTTTCCTTACGGTTGACTGAGCCCGAACCGGTGTCGCGCAGGCCTGAGTTGAAGTCGACAGCGTTTTCCGCATCGATCGGGACGGTGCCGCTGGCGAAGGCAGTGTTCACTGCGGAGCCAAGAATACCGCCCATGCCTGCGCTATTGCTCGAGTTGCGAGCGCGCTGTGTCTGGTTGTTGAATTGGGCGTTGTCGTTGATCGTCACTTGTACGGTAAGAATATCGCCGACGCGGTGGGCACGTTCGTCCTTAAAAAAGCCCTTGGCCGAAGTGCGGTAGAGAGAGTTCGGCTGATAGGTGTCAGCGAGCGGCTCAGGCATTGGCATGCGCACTGGCTGGTAGCCCGCGGTCGTTGTTGGATCGGCGATTTGCGTGAGCGCTGGGGCTTGGCCAACCTGCGCGAGCCTATCGGTGGTGGTGCATGCGGCAAGGGATGCTGCGAGGGCAACGAAAGTGATGGTCTTGGTGAAGTTCATTTTCATCTATCCCGAATTAGAGGCCGGCAATATTCATTGGTGCTGTGGATACGGCCACGGCCCCGGGGGAGATTGCGGTGGCGCTGATGATGCGCCTAGAAGCTAGATTAAGGACTTGTACTGCCTCGCCTTGCGCAGCGCTGGTGATGGCTTGACCTTTTACGGTCAAAGTCATTGGGCCCTGGTTGAAGACGATCGTAACGAGGTCGTTCTTGGCGATTGTCAGCGGCACGCTGACATCAGTTGCACGCAGCAGCATACCGTCGCGGCTTGGACGATTGAGCGCCTTGCCGATAAGCTGATCATAGTGGGGAATGCCCTGAGCATCGGCCTGTTTGACAGAAATCGGGCGCATAGAAATATGCTCTGGTGCCAGAACGGCGCCTGCGGGGAGAGCCGCGACCAGGTGCGGTGCCTCGATCAACAGGTCCAGCGTGCCGGACAAGGTGAATGCGCTGCCGACGCCATCGATGACATAGCGGGCCGTGAAACTGTTGCTGCCTGGCAAGTAGCGGAGGGCATCCAGCTTGGCTGGCTGAAAGCTATCGGCAGCTTTAATTGGCTCAAAACCGTCGTTGAAATGGGCCTGCACCTGCATTTGGCCGGTGACGACACCCTTCTGACGTAGGTCAGCTTCAATCAGCTCCGTGAGCATCGCCTGGTCGACAAGAGTATAAGACCTTGAGACCCGCACCTGCTCCAGCCCATTGGTATCAAACACGGGAACGCCGATACGCTTGGCGGCTTGACGAACGGTGTTTACGTCGACGTCGCCAGTCGTTCCTGGGTTGGGCGCACGGAACAGCGCTTTTTCTGCGTCTGCCCCGGCGTTGTCGAACATATCGCCGAAGGTCACGATGGCGCTCGATATCGTAACGTCGGACTTCATAAGCGGCATCGCAAAGGCGCAGCTGCATGAGAGCGCGACACTCAATGCCAAGGTAACAGAGCGAAGTGCGGACATTCCCGTGATCCTCATTAGGTGAGCTGGCTAGTCGCTTGCATCATTTCGTCAGCGCCAGAAATGACGCGGGCGTTCATTTCGTATGCGCGCTGCGCTGCGATTAGATCGGAAATTTCGGTCACCGAGTTGACGTTTGCCATTTCCAAATAGGCCTGCATCAAGTCGCCGTACCCATCGACGTTCGGAACGCTGATCTGCGCTTCGCCGCTGGCCGCGGTTTCGAGGAACAGGTTGTCGCCCATCGATTCAAGGCCAGACTTGTTCACAAAGCGAGCAAGCTGAAGCTGGCCGAGTTGGGTTGGAAGGCCGTCTGTACCGATAAAGGCTTCGATCGTGCCGTCTGGCGAAATCGAAACGCTACGAGCGTTGGCTGGGATGTTGATGCCCGGCTGAACGAGGTAGCCATTGGAGGTTACGAGATTGCCTTCAGCATCGCGTTCGAACGAGCCGTCGCGGCTGTATGCGGTGCGGCCATCTGGCAGGGCGATCTGGAAGAAACCTTCGCCGCGGACAGCGACGTCGAGTTCACGCTCAGTCGGGTTGACCGAACCCTGGCTCATCACGCGTGGGGTCGCCACGGTGCGAACGCCCGAACCGATTTCGAGGCCTGCCGGGATCATGTTGCCCTGGCTTGAGGTCTGCGAGCCGGCGCGGCTGATTTGTTGGTAGAGCAGGTCCTGGAATTCTGCCCGCTGGCGCTTGTAGCCAGTGGTGCGCATGTTCGCGATGTTGTTTGAGATGACTTCGACGTTGCGCTCCTGAGCGCCCATGCCGGTCGATGCGATATATAGTGCTTTCATGGCAGGCTCTCCGAATTATGCTTGTGCGCTTCCGAGACGCTGGATGGCGTCACGGCGCATGTCGTCGTGTTTTTTGGTAAGGCTTGAGATGCTCTCGTAAGAGCGCGTGATGCGGATCATGTCGGCCATCTCAGAGATGCCTGAGACGTTGGAGCGTTCGAGGTAGCCCTGCATAGCAACGGTGGTCGTTGCTTCGAGTGGGGTGCCGCCAGCGAACAGATTGTCGCCCGAGCGTACGAGCTCTTCGGTGTTTGCGAACTCAACGATGCGCAGCTGACCCTTAATACCGGCGCTGGACGATACGGTGCCGTCTTGGCTGATGGTGATACCGATTTCTTCAGGGCCAAACTGGAACTGGCCGCCAACGCCCATGACTGGATTGCCCGACAGGTCAACCAGGACGCCAGTGTTGCTCAACTGGAATGACCCTGCGCGGGTGTATCGTTCACCTGCAGGCGTTTCGACAGCAAAGAAGCCTTCGCCATTCAGCGAGACGTCTAGCTCGTTGCCGGTGTTCATGAATGCGCCAGCGCTCATATCATGAACTGTGGCCCAATCCTGAACATAAGAGAGTGGCTGATCGAGTGTGGGGAAGTCGTTGTGGCGCGCAACTGGCATAAGGTATTCTTCGAAGAGAATATTCTCTCCCTTGAACCCTGTGGTGTTGATGTTGGCCATGTTGTTGGCCATCACATCCATGCGGCGCTGCAGTGCGATTTGCCTGGAGAGGCTAATCAGTTGTGCGTTTTCAATCATTTAGATCCCCGTTAGTCCCGAGGCCTCACTTCCCCAAGCGGGGCCTCGCCGTTAACCTTGCAGAAACCATGCCAACTGATTGCCGCTAGCGTTTCCAAGGGTTTGGTGACTAACGTGTGTGAAAATCTTGCCGCTAAAGAACTATCACCTAGGTAAAACTTACCCGGCAAAAAATGCCGACTTAGAGGTTTGTTAAGGTTTCGTTAACCATCTGGGCATTAGCTGAGAGGGCATCCGGAATCGTCTTGTGATGCAGACTTTTGGTAGGGCAAAACTATGGCTGCGGAAGCTGAAATTGGTACAGACGTGCCTGTAAAGAAGCGCCCCCCGAAACTCTTGATTATTATCGCTGCGGCGATTTTGGCTCTGCTGCTTGGCGGTGGTGGCCTCTACTTCTTCCTGAGTGGCTCAAATGGCTCAGCTCAGGGTGAGGCGCCCGTAGTTGCACGAGACACCTTCATTTTTAACCTGCCACCGATGACCGTGAATTTGAATTCTGCGGGAAGTGGTCCGGCCTATATGAAGCTGTCGATCGCGCTTGAAGTAGCCAATGAAGAAATGATGACGCAGATTCAGCCGCGCCTCGCGAAGGTTGTCGATGCGTTCCAAGTCTATCTGCGCGAGCTGCGTAAAAGCGATCTAGAGGGCTCGGCGGGTATTTATCGTCTCAAGGAAGAGCTGTTGCGTCGCGTTAATCTGGCCATCTATCCGGCCGAAGTTGAGAGCATTCTCTTCAAAGAAATTCTGGTGCAGTAATGGCTGGTCCGGGCGACGACGATAAACTCAACGACGAATGGGGCCTTGATGACCTGGACAGTCTGTCCACGCCACCACCGCCGCCTTCTGACGAAGATATGACTGAAGAGCAGCGCGCTGCGGCCGCTGCCGCTGAATGGGCAGCAATGCTAGAAGCTGCGGCTGGTGAGCCAGACGGTGGGGTTGATCGCGTTCTTAATCAGGACGAAATTGACAGTCTTCTCGGCTTTGATGCGAGTGCGGGCAGTGATGTTGAACTGACAGGCGTTCAGGCGCTTATCAATTCGGCTCTGGTCTCCTACGAGCGCCTGCCGATGCTGGAAATCGTCTTCGATCGCCTTGTGCGCTTGTCGACGACATCGCTGCGTAACTTCACGTCTGACAACGTTGAAGTGACCATGGACTCCATCTCGTCCGTGCGCTTCGGCGACTATCTGAACTCCATTCCGCTGCCGGCCATTTTGTCGGTCATCAAAGCGGAAGAGTGGGAAAATTATGGCCTGCTAACGGTCGACTCCAACCTCATCTATTCGATGATTGATGTGTTGTTGGGCGGGCGTCGTGTAGGTGGCAATATCCGTGTTGAGGGGCGGCCTTATACAACGATCGAACTGGCGTTGGCGCGCCGGATGATCGAGGTCATTCTTGAAGATACGCATCGCGCTTTTGAGCCGGTAACGCAGGTGAATTTTAAGCTTGAGCGCATGGAGACCAATCCGCGCTTTGCTGCGATTTCCCGTCCGGCAAATGCGGCCATTCTGATCGAACTTCGTATCGAGATGGATGATCGCGGCGGCAAGGTTGAAATCCTGCTGCCATACGCGACCATCGAGCCTATCCGTGATCAGCTGTTGCAGATGTTCATGGGTGAAAAATTCGGCCGCGATCCGATCTGGGAAGGTCACCTCGCGTCAGAGATTTATCAGGCCGATGTTGAAGTGGAGGCGGTGCTGCATGAGCAGAGACTACCGCTTGCCAAGGTTCTCAACATCAAGCCTGGCCATACATTGATGTTTGACCGCACGCCGAGCGACCCGATCCGGTTGCGTTGTGGTGATGTCGAACTCACCGAAGCCATCATGGGGCATATCGGTAACCAAGTATCGGTGCGCGTCGCGCGCCCGTTAAATCCGCCAAAGGTCACCATGGCCGCCTTTGAAGCTATTGATGAGAAGATGGAGCAGCGCTGATGTTCGGCCTACCACTGGGTGTGATCGTTGAAGGGTCTGTCGCTGTACTTTTGCTGCTGACGATCGGTTACTGTGTCGTTCTGAACCAGCGCCTGAAGCGTTTGCATCAGGATCGTGACGCGCTTCGTCAAATGGTTGCAGATCTTGTTGCTGCGACCAATCTCGCCAATCAGGCAATTAAAGAGCTGAAGGGTACTGCGGTTGAGGCTGACAACCAGCTTTCCTCGCGTCTGCAGGAAGCTGAGCGTTTTGGCATCGAACTGGCGAACCACGTTAATGCCGGTAATGTTCTCATGGAGCGCATTGCCCGTATCACAAGTGTTGCTCGCAATGCTCAGGCTGAAGAGCCTTCTGTGCAGGTTGAGCAGCCCGTGGCCAACAAGGTGCAGTCGGCACTTGATCAACTGCAGGCTCGCGTTCGTAACCGTGGAGTCGCTGCGTGACTAAAATCCGCCTTCTCCCAGTTGTTATTGTTTCAATCTCGGCGCTTCTGGTCTTCAAGACTATTGGGCTTGTAAGCTCAGGCGGCTACGTCTTGACTGGAGTGTCGGGGGTGGCTGCAGCTGATGGTGAAGGTGCGTCTACCGCGCTTGGAACAACCTTGGCCGATCAGACTGTTACCCTCTCTGATCAGCCGACGATTGACGATATGTCACCGACGCTCGCTGACGGTGCTCCAACTATGGTTCCGTCGGGCACTCCTACCGGCGAAGCTGCGGTTACCGATCTTACCTTGTCGAACCCAGTCGCCTTGGATAACGCATGTGCTCCAGTTCCGGCAGATGGGTCCGAAGACGCGGCTCCTGGTGCTTTGCTAGTGATTTCGGCAGATTGCCCGCCAATGCTTGATGCAAAGGCGCAGTTGTTAACGCCAACTGGTGCAGTGCCGCTGGTTGATGGTGGTGTGCAGAGCACCGAAGGCGTGATCACTGAGCGTTTGACCGAGCGTCGCACCGAGCTCCAGACTTATGAGCAAGAGCTCGCTATGCGTGCGGCACTTGTTGAAGCAGCTGAAAAGCGCATTGAAGAGCGTCAGCAGACCTTGCAGTCCATCGAGACCCAAATCTCGTCCTTGGTGGAAGAGCGCAAGGCTATGGAAGAAGGTCAGTTCGGCGCCCTTGTCGCGATGTACGGCACCATGAAGCCGAAGGACGCTGCGGCAATCTTTGATGAGCTGGATATGGAAGTCCTGTTCCGAGTGGCGAAGATGATGACGCCGCGTAAGATGGCTCCCATTATGGCGGCGATGACGACTGCGCGTGCCCAAGAGCTGACCGTGCGCATGGCGACGGATACCACTGAGCCTGCAGAACAGATGTCTGTCGACGATCTGGCTGCTTTACCACAGATTGTTGGTCAATAGCGGTGAATGGCTTAGGCTGCTGTTAAGTAGCGCTAGGTAGATATAACAGGCCCGTCGTGTATGCGGCGGGTCAGTTATGGAAAGCCTCGCGTTCATGAGGTGCCTGGCAGTAGCCTTGTTCATGAACGCGTTTTGGCGTCGGACGGGCAGAAGGCCGGTGAAGAGCGCTATTAAGAAGAGTCCCAAGGGGACGAAGTACCTCCTTTTAGCTACTGTGGCCTTAAGCTGCCAAATGGTAGCTTCTTCCGCATGGGCCCAAGAAAAGGGGCAGTTATTCGCCACTGAAGAAGATGGCTTTGCCCGCCTCATACTCAGCTTTCCAAACTTGGATGCATTGCCTGCATACTCGATGAAAATCGATAATGGCGTGCTCTCGATTCAGTTTGAAGAACAGGTCGATTTAGTGCTGCCCGATGTCGGCACGACTATGCCAAACTACCTTTCTGTGGCGCGGGTCGATCCCGACCGACGCGGTCTGCGGGTTGGGCTAAAAAACACCTACAACTTCAATCATATAGAGGCAGGCGAGAAGCTTTTCGTCGATCTCATGCCCTCCAGTTGGCAGGGGATGCCGCCACCACTCCCGCAAGAGATTGTGGACGAGTTGGCCGAGCGCGCCCGCCAGGCTGCGGTAAAGGCCGAACAAGACCGTAAGGCCCGCATGGCTGCAGAGCTAAATCCAACCGCTAAAGTGCGCATTGGTACTGCTGCTACCTTTACACGTATTCAGTTCGACTGGTCCGTACCCACTGACGCTAACTTCGTTCAGAAGGGCGAGCTGGGCGCTATCAATTTTGAATGGCCAGTTGAGATCGATGTTTCTCAAATTATCGACCAACTCCCCGAGCAGCTGGCCTCGATTGCTACGGGCTATTCGCTTGACGGTTCGGTCGCGTCACTCCGTTTCGCCGAAGGCGTTGAGCCTCGGTTCTATGCCATTTCGTCCAGCCAGTATGTCTTAGATATCGATACAGGTGGCATTGATCTGCCTGCGTTAACGGCGACCGCGCTCGCCGATGAGGCGGCAAAAACTGCGCAGGCAGAGGCACAGGCGTCACGGCCGCCAGAGCCTACTATCTCGGCTTTGCAGGCAACTCCGGCCGAGACGATCACGCCTTATGTCAACGTTCTGGGCAACACGGTACGCGTCGTCTTTCCGTTTGAGAGAGATATTCCGGCGGCGGTATTCCGTCGCGGCGACAGTGTGTGGCTCATTTTTGATACCGTCTCGGGCATCGGTACGCCGGCCTACTCATCTGACCTCGAGGCTATTACCGACGACTATGCTGTGTTGACATCTGGTGACACGCAAATCGTCCGATTGGATCTTTCTCAGGAGCGCCTCGCGACTATCGGCTCGGAAGGCATGGCATGGGTATTGTCGCTTGGTGACATGATGCTGAGCCCGACTGAGCCAATGGCACTCAGCCGTCGTCGCGACGATATTGGATCGTTCGAGATGGTGGCTGATATCGCGCGCCCGGGGCGTATCCACCAGTTTCAAGACCCGATTGTGGGCGATACGCTATCCGTCGTTACGGCCTATCCACCAGCACGCGGTTTAACGCGCACACTGGACTATGTTGATTTCACAGCACTGCGCAGTGTTCATGGTCTGGTCGTCAAGCCGAAGTCATCTACAGTGACGGTTGCGCTTGAGGATAGTTATGCGGTTGTCTCCGAAGCGACTGGACTGACCGTTTCGGCGCTTGATACGCTCCGAAATATCGGAACGTCCAGCGAAGTCATGGACCGCAGTGGGTTTATCGATTTCGGTACCCTCGAACATAAAGATCCCTTCGTGTTCACCGAGCAGCGCGATCGACTGGAAATGGCTGCGGCATTGACACAGGGCGCGGAGCGCGACGCGGCGCGTCTTAACCTTGCGCAGTATTACATCGCCAACCAGTTCGCGGAGGAGGCTTTAGGGGTCATCCGTCTGCTTGAAGAGGAGCAGGTCGACGAGGCGTTGACCCGCGAAATGCGCACGACGGCTGCCGTGGCGAACATCCTAGCTGAACGCTCGCTCGACGCGCTCAACGTTCTAAATTCTCCGTCGCTCGACCAAGATATCGACGCCAAGTTCTGGCGCACGATCGCGCGAGCGAATGCGGGTGATTTCCGTGGCGCGCGTTCCGATGCACTTGATGCTCAAGCCGTGCAGCAGAATTATCCCGAGTGGGCTCGCCGCGAGTTTCAATTGGCGACGGCACGCGCTGCGGTAGAGGCAGAAGACCCTGTGCTCGCAGAATCTGTGCTAGATGATTTGAACTTTGCGCTGCTGCCTGAACAGATGGCGTCTAATTATCTCATCGCCACAGCGCGCATGGCCGAGCTTAAGAACCGCCCTGACGAAGCGCTCGATATCTACGGTCAAGTCATTGCTTCAGAAGTGCGTCCGAGCCGTGCGGAAGCTGTATATCGCACGCTGCTACTGCTGGATAAGCAGGGGCGGCTGGACCTTGCAAAGGCAACGGAAACGCTCTCGTCGGAGATCATGCTTTGGCGTGGCGACAGGCTAGAGGCGGACATGCAGGCGCTGCTTGCAAGCTTGTATTTCCGCAACGGGGATTATCGCCTTGGTTTCGAGGCGGTGCGCAATGCGATCTCGCATTACAACGAGAGTCCAACGCTTAATGCGCTACGCGACGAAGCGCAGGAGACGTTCAGCGATCTGTATCTCAATGGTGTGGCCGACTCCATCGGCCCGATCGAAGCGCTGAGCATATACTACGACTTCCAGCACCTGACGCCGCCAGGCGCGCGTGGTGACGAAATGATCCGCAATCTGGCGCGTCGTCTCGTGCGGGTGGATTTGCTTCCCCAGGCAGCCGAACTCTTGCGGTATCAGCTGGATAATCGCCTGCGTGGGGCAGCGCGTGCTCAGCTGGGCACGGACCTTGCTGTGATTTATCTGGCGGACCGTCGTCCGCAGGATGCCATGCGCGTATTGAACGATACGCGTTTGCCAGATCTGCCCGATAGCTTGCAGCGCCAGCGCCGCATTCTGGAAGCGCGCGCTATGATCGAGGCTGGGCGCGATGTGCTGGCGCTCGATCTTGTCCGCATGCTGAGTGGCAAGGATGTGGACATGCTCCGCATCGACGCGCATTGGAAAGCGAAGCGTTATTCGCAAGCGGGCGAAATGATCGAAGCCATTTATGGTAATCGTCCCGAAGGCACTCCGCTCGATGCGGCCGCGCGCTTGAACCTTGTGAAGGCGGGTGTTGGCTATGTTTTGGCCAATGATAAGTATGGTGCATCGCGCTTGCGCACAAAGTTCAGCGATGAAATGGTCGGTGCTCCAGAGTGGGCGATGTTCGATTATGTCACTGGCCCGATCCAAGCGAGCTCGCTGGAGTTCAAGAAAGTTGCGGCTGAAATTGCTGCGATTGATAGTCTCACAGCATTCCTGACCTCTTACCACGAGACCTATGGCGGGGAGGGGGCCTTGACGCCTGCTACCGCTACCAAGGTGGATGCAGGAATGGCGTCGCGCTAAACGAGCGACCTTGAACCAGTAACGCCGCGGCCTCAATCCAGGCCGCGGCGTTTTCATTTTGAGCGCATAGTTAGGCTTTTAGGGCGGCGAGCACGTGCCTCCCTTTGATGTGCTCCAATATGAGCAGATAAGGCGCCGACCAGCGCTAAGGCTGTGACCGTGCCGTCGGTTGTTTGACACAGGAAATAAAAAACGCCGCGGCTTTCAGTGAAGCCGCGGCGTTACAAATTCCAAGGTTCGGCTTGGCTACGTGCCAAAACTTCGAACAAGTGACCCGGCAACGAGATACCAGCCGTCGACCAGTACGAAGAAAATGAGTTTGAAGGGGAGTGAGATCGTTACCGGCGGCAACATCATCATACCCATGCTCATCAGAACTGAAGCGACCACCATGTCGATGATGACGAAGGGCAGGAAGAGTAGGAAGCCGATTTCAAATGCCCGCCGCAACTCAGAAATCATAAACGCTGGCACGAGCAGATGCAGAGGAATTTCTTCTACGGTTTCAGGGACTTCGGCTGACGTTAGGTCGTAAAATAGAGAGAGGTCTTTGTCGCGCACGTTGAAGCGCATGAACTCGTGGAGCGGTGCTGCACTTCTCTCGAAGGCCTCGGCGACCTCGATTTCACCGGCCATCAGTGGCGCTATGCCCTGGTCGTAAGACTGCTGCAGCGTCGGTTGCATGATGAAAAGTGTCAAGAAGAGCGCCAGCGAGATCATCACTGAGTTCGGCGGCGCAGTCTGTAGGCCAATGGCTGTGCGGAGAAGGGAAAGTACCACAACGATGCGCGTGAAACTCGTCACCATGACGAGGATCGAGGGCGCTAGCGATAGCAGTGTGATCATGCCGATCAGCTGCACAGCGCGTTCCGTGAGGGTCGTTTCGTCCCCGAAGTCTATCGAGACGTCTTGAGCGTAGCCTGTGGATGTCGCGGCAACTAAAAAGCTGCCAGCGAAGATCACTGGCAGCCAGATTTTCCATCCCCAGCTGCGTGCTGGTTTAGCTGCGATTTGCATCTTTTTTAGTGTCATTATCAAGCGACGCATTCCCGCCCAAATCGGTGTCAGCGCCTTCTTTATCTGAGTCGACAGCCTTAACGGTCGAATAATCCGAGGTTTGCGACGTGGAATCTTCGTCTCCCTTGCGGAGAGGGCGCAAAAGACCGGTGTGGCGCAGCGACACATGACCCTTCTTGTCCGATGGGTGACCTGCACGTTGCAACTGCTCAAGTACAGTACCTGGCGCGGCCGTCACTAGAGGCTCCGGAGAATCGGTCTGTGCGACATCCGGCGATGCTGTTGGTTGGGCAGGGGGTGTCATTCGGCGCCCGGCTGAAGGTGACAAGCCGCGTCGCGAAGGGACCGCGACTGGGTGTTCAGGCGCCGAAAAACCCGCTTCTACGACGATGTCCTGGGTGCCACCAATGAGGATGAGATGCTCGACATCGTCACGGCGCACAATGAGCAATTGTCTTTTCTGATCAACATTTAACGTGTCGATGACGGCGAGTCGCTTGTTGCGACCGCGTACTGCTTTGCCTGATGCATTGCTGATGAACTTGAGTAGCCAGCTTACCAGCAGAATAAGGACGAGGACGATGGCAAGCGCGAGCACGGCGGTAACCACCGTATTGCCGCTGCCTCCGAAGAGGCTGGTGATAAACTGCAAGGTCGAAACTCCCATTTTGTCAGGCACGTAAGGCGATAGTCCGATTTGTATTTAAGGGCAAGATCGGCCTTTTGATGGGTAATTATTGCCGCATATTGCTGTCAGCAAAGCATTTTGCGACCAAAATTAACCATTTGTTAACCCTAAAATCGGCAAGAAGTGCCCATTAACAACTGCGGAGTCGGGAAATGGGACTGATGGACATGCCGGTGTTTTCAGCACTGACCGATAAAATGCGTTGGCATCAAAGCCGACAAGGATTGCTCGCAGAGAACGTCGCGAATGCCGAAACACCCGGTTATCGCGGTCGAGATCTTGCGCAGTATGACTTTGCTAAAAGAGCAAAGCAAATGAGTTCAGCTTCGATCTCCACGATCGCAACCCAGCCTATGCACATCGTTGCATCTTCAGAAGGCGGTCAGTTCGCAGCCCAGCGAATGGCAAACTTCGAAGTCACACCCGAGGGCAATGGGATCACGCTCGAGGATGAGATGATGAAAGTAACAACCAACATGATGGACTACCAAGCGGCGACGTCGCTGTATCAGAAGTCGGTCCGTATCCTGCGCGTGGCGCTGGGTAAGAACGTTTGAGGTAGATCATGGATTTTAATTCATCACTCAAGATCGCCGCTACTGGACTGCATGCTCAGACAGCGCGCATGCGCGTCATAGCAGAGAATATCGCCAATGCGGACTCGGCTGGCAAAGCGCCGGGTGAGGACCCCTATCGTCGGCGGATCCCAACATTCCACGCTAGCTTTGATGCTGAAGTGGGCGGACGCATCGTCGAGGTTGGCCGGTTGGCGTTGGACCAATCCGACTTCATTCCACGCTACGAGCCAAGTCACCCTGCTGCAGATGAGAGTGGCTACGTTCAGTATCCAAACGTGAACAGCATTATTGAGACCGCGGACATGAGGCAGGCGCAGCGTAGCTACGAAGCCAATCTCAACGTTGTCACGGTCACACGTCAGATGCTCGGGCGCACCCTCGACATTCTTGGCGGTTAATAACCCTTTTTATTGGAGCTTTTGTTATGGCACTTACTACCCCACTAAATGCCGCAACTAGCGCTTATACCAACGCTAGCCGTCTCGTTACTATGCAGCCGCTGCCGATGACCGATCTGCAGGCGAACCTCGGTCCGAGCAACGACTTTGCGTCCATGCTGGCGAGCAATGTTCAGAGCGTGCTCGACAAAGGTCAGACTTCGGATGCACTGGCCATTGATATGGTCAATGGCAAGGCGAATGTCATCGATATGGTGACTGCGCTTTCTGAAACCGAAATGGCTATTGAAAGCATGGTCACCCTTCGGGATCGTGTGATTTCCGCCTACGAAGAAATCATGCGGATGTCGATTTAAGACTAAGTTTTGGGTAGCCCGGCCAAATTCAGAGCCGGGCTACCCCGAATTGCGCTACCCTAACGGCCTGATTCCACCGGAACCCTGTCATGTCTGGCGCAGAAACACTCGATATTGCTCAACAAGCGATTTGGGCTTTGCTCATCGTATCGCTACCATTGATGCTTGTTGGCCTTGCCGTCGGTGTTGTCATCGCGCTTTTCCAGGCGCTAACGCAAATCCAAGAACAAACGCTCGTCTTCGTGCCGAAGGTGGTGGCGATGTTCCTTACCATGTTGCTGATCCTGCCCTTTATGGGGGCGACCATGTCGGGCTTTATGGATAAAGTCGTCGACATGATTATCGTCGGGTTCTGAGGTGACGGTCAGCCTAAATTGGCTGCCAGATGTGGCCTTTGCGTTCATGGTCTTGTTCGCACGCATCGGTGCGTTGCTGATGCTGATGCCTGCCCTCGGAGAGAAGACTATCCCGATGCGGCTTCGCTTGTGCTTTGCGCTAGCGTTCACGTTTGTGGTTTTTCCCCTTCTTAGTCCCCTCATTCCCGCTATGCCGACTGACTTAGGCGCTGTCGTCGGCCTGTTGCTGCATGAACTGGCTATTGGGCTGATCATCGGCGGGATTATTCGCATCACGACAATGGCAACCCTAGTGGCGGGGACCATTGTGGCGTTCCAAACGGGTCTATCGGGTGCGCTCGGAGCTGACCCCGGCCAAGCTGGTGCGCAAAGCGCCGTGTTTGCGAATTTTCTGTCTTTTTTGGGTTTGGCGCTCATCTTTT
This sequence comes from Devosia sp. MC521, assembly GCF_014127105.1. Lineage (NCBI taxonomy): Bacteria > Pseudomonadati > Pseudomonadota > Alphaproteobacteria > Hyphomicrobiales > Devosiaceae > Devosia > Devosia sp. MC521. The sequence continues at coordinate 2,334,594 of NZ_CP059902.1, read as the reverse complement.
CGACAGACCTGCATCATCTTGCTCTTGCCGCGATTTATGACAGCTACGGCGTCTTCTCCATATCTGCCCCGATGATGTTTGAAGACTTTATGCAGCTTGCCCTGCAAACCGTGGCGAGTGCTTTCGCAGTGGGCGTACAGATGGCAGCGCCGTTCATCGTTTTCGGCCTGGTCTTTAACCTTGGCTCGGGCATCCTCGCGCGTCTCATGCCTGCGTTGCAGGTGTATTTCGTGCTTATGCCTGCCAATATCTTGGTCGGCATCCTGCTCCTCTTCCTTCTCCTCTCGATGATGATGGGCTGGTATCTCACCGCCTTCGAAGAGCATCTGACGATGTGGCGAGGCTAAGAGATGTCAGACGAGGATAAAGACTCCAAAACCGAAGACCCCTCCCAGAAAAAGCTCGATGACGCACACAAAAAGGGTGATGTCGCGAAAAGTCAGGAGGTCACCTCCTGGTTTATGCTCATAGGCATCACCGGCGTCTTCGCCTCGGTCTCGCCTTGGGTTGCCAGCGAGCTCAACACGTCACTCAGTCTTGTCCTGATGAACGTTGATCAGATCGACATCAGTGCCGCTGGCTTTTCTGATTTCATCAGTCGCTTAGTTTATTCTGTCCTCGGGGTCATGTTGATCCCGCTTATAATTCTGTTTGCCTGCGGCGTGCTGGCGAATTTGGTACAACACAAGCCGGTTTGGTCCGCGCAGCCCATCACGCCCAAGCTATCCAAAATTTCTCCATTAGCAGGGGCAAAGCGCCTGTTCTCTTCTGAAGCTCTGGTGAACTTCGGCAAGGGGCTCCTTAAAATCATCATTGTTGGCGCCGTCGTGGTGGCAGTGTGTTGGCCGGAACGCGACCGACTGGACACGATGATGACCGCTGATCCGCTCGTTATGCTCTTGGATTTTCAAGAACTCGGCGTGAAAATCCTCGGCGCAGTTCTGATTGTCGTGACGATTATCGCTGGTGCGGACTACTTCTACGTGCGTCAGAAGTGGTGGAAGCGTCAGATGATGTCCGTTCAGGAAACGCGCGAAGAGTATAAGCAGCAGGAAGGCGATCCGCATGTGAAGGGACGCCTGCGTCAGCTGCGGCAAGAACGGTCTCGTAAGCGCATGATGGCGCAGGTCCCTAATTCTACCGTGGTTATCGCAAACCCTACGCACTTTGCGGTGGCGCTAAAATACGATGCTAAGATGGCTGCGCCAATTTGCGTCGCCAAGGGCGTTGATGCCGTTGCTCTGCGCATTCGTGCCTTGGCCGAAGATAGGGACGTGCCTGTGGTTGAAAACCCACCCCTCGCTCGCGCGCTCTATGCCACTGTGGATCTTGATGAAACCATTCCAATCGAGCACTTCAAGGCTGTTGCTGAAGTCATCGGTTTCGTGATGGGGCTGAAAAATCGGCGTGGAGGTTGGCGTCCGACGCGGTAGATTGACTATGAAGATTAACTCCTTCGGGCTCCCAACACCGGCCCCCATTTGCTAATCCTTTTTTAATTGTCTCGATTCGGGACGTTGGAGCACGTAATTATGGCAAGGACGCCGCTCGGCGAGCATAGCTATCCCGAACCCGTCCTCGACGCTGCGCGTGGCGGAACGGGATTGTGGCGCGTTATACTACTCGGCGCGGCGCTGATTGCGGCGGCGGTTGTGTTTTCTCTCTTCGGGGAACGCATATCGCCCGAGATTGTGATGAGTTTCGTTGGGCTGCTAGCTGTAGCGGGTGTGTTTTTCCTGTTCGGGCTTGCGGCCAATCTCTTCCGCTTCGCCTCAACCGAAGAACGCCGTACCGTCAATCATGCTCTGGTCGATAGCATGCCCTTTGGCGTGCTGATTGCTGACCGTGATGGCAAGATTTCATATGTGAACCACCATTATGGTAGTTTCCCCGGCGGCGTCACCAATGGTGTCCCTGTTGGCGTACCGCGCCTTTTTGCGGGTTATGCCGATGCGAGCGAGGCGGTTTACCGACTGTCGCGCGCTGCCAAGGAAGGCCGAAATGCCATCGAAGACATTCGAATTCCGGGTGGCCTCGGTGGTTCTCAGGCTGAAGCCAATCGTGTTTTCTGGTATCGTGTCGCAGTGCGTCCGCTCCCTGCTAGTGACGAAACGACCAAGCCTTTAGTCACTTGGTCGGTAGAAGACATTACGCGTGATCGCGAAAACAACGAGACGGCGTTCCGCGATCTGCAGCGCGCCATTGACTATCTTGATCACTCGCCTTCCGGTTTCTTCTCTGCCGATGCCCAAGGCCGCATCCAGTATCTCAACTCGACGTTGGCGGATTGGCTGGGCTATGATTTGGCCGAGTTTAATGTCGGCCAGTTGGCGCTATCGGACATTGTCCGTGGAGACGGTGCGTCGCTGCTGATGCGTGGTCGTGGCGATGGCGAAATTCGCACGGAGATCATCGACATTGATTTCGTGCGCCGCAATGGCACGACATTGCCGGTGCGTCTGTTGCACCGTGCTGCGCGCTTGGCCGATGGCGAACTCGGGGAAACCCGCACGTTGGTGCTCGATCGCTCCAGTGCTCCAGACAATGAAGAAGCGCTACGCGCCGCTGAAGTGCGCTTCTCGCGCTTCTTCAACGATACGCCATTTGCGATTGCGACCCTTGATGGGGAAGGGCGGATTGTCCGCACCAATGCACCATTCAGCCGTATCTTCCAGTGGTCGGGGGAGGCGCAAAGTCTGGAACTGCATCCGGTCGTGGACTTAGTCGATGGCTCCAGCCGCGACAAGCTGGTGAAGGCCATTGCCGACGCTATGTCGGGGCGGTCGGCCGTCGAGCCTGTAGATGCGACGCTCAATATGGAAGGCGATCACGCGGTTCGCCTTTATATCTCCGCTTCGGAACTCAGTGCTGGTTCGCCTGAACAGGTGAACGTCTACGCGCTTGATATGACGGACCAGCGCAAGCTCGAAGCGCAGTTTGCGCAAAGCCAGAAGATGCAGGCGATTGGTCAGTTGGCAGGCGGCATTGCCCACGATTTTAACAATCTCCTCACCGCTATTATTGGCTTCTCCGATCTGCTCTTGCTCAAGCACAAGTTGGGCGATCCATCCTTTAATGAGCTGATGCAGATCAAGCAGAACGCTAATCGCGCGGCCGGTCTTACCCGGCAGCTCTTGGCTTTCTCGCGCCGCCAGACATTACGGCCGCAGGTGCTTGAATTGCCGCTGATCGTTGATGATTTGACGGTGCTGTTGAAGCGCATGATTGGCGAAAAGAACCAGCTGGCCGTCGATCATGGCCGTGATATTTGGCCGGTTCGCGCTGACGTGGTGCAGCTAGAGCAGGTTATTATCAATCTCGTTGTTAACGCCCGTGACGCTATGCCAAATGGCGGCTCGATCACAATTCGCACCAGCAATGTGGGCGAGATCGACGTTGTTTCCATGCGCCACGAAGGCATGCCGGCAGCCGATTACGTGCTCATCGAGGTGGAAGATACCGGTACCGGTATGAGCCCGGAAATCCTGCAGAAGATTTTCGATCCTTTCTTCACCACCAAGGAACTAGGCAAAGGCACCGGGCTTGGTCTGTCGACCGTTTATGGCATCGTCAAACAGACCGAAGGCTTTATCTATCCGGTTTCGACCGTCGGCGTGGGCACGACTTTCAAGATCTTCTTGCCGCGTCATGTACCGACGATTGAAGAAGTGCAGAAGGCAGCTATTGCGGCCGCCGTGCCAGCCAAGGACCTAACCGGTCACGAGCGTATTCTGCTCGTGGAAGACGAGGAAAGCGTCCGTGCCTTCTCCGCTCGCGCGCTGCGGGCGACCGGCTATGAAGTGCTCGAAGCCGATAGCGGGGAAGAGGCGATCTGGGTGCTCGAAGATCACAATTATGAGGTCGATCTGATCATCTCTGATGTGGTGATGCCGGAAATGGACGGTCCGACCATGCTCAAATCGATCCGTGGTAAGATCAAGAATCTCAAGATCATCTTCGTATCTGGCTATGCTGAGGAAAGCGTACGACGCGACATTGAGGACGATCAGAGTGTCGACTTCCTGCCAAAGCCTTATTCGCTCGACGACATCAATTCCAAGGTCAAGGAAGTGCTGCAGCGCCAGGACAAGCCGAATTGATCATGTAGTCTGAACAAAAAAGCCCGCTTCATGAGAAGCGGGCTTTTTACTGCGCGGGTGAGGGGATCAGTAGAGCCCCAAAACTTTCACGTCCTTGTCGGCATCGATCGCAACGCCATTGCGGAGCGGTAGACCGAACTGGGTCTCTTCGATTTCGAAGACGTCGCCGGGTTGAGTCGAAATCCCATCAGCAAAGCTCAGTGTTGCTGTCCCGAACATATGCACATGCACATCTCCTGGCTGGCAGAACAGATCGTATTTGAAGTGGTGGTATTCGAGATTGGCTATGGTGTGGCTCATGTTGTCCTCGCCGGAGAGGAACGGTTTTTGCCAGAGAACTTCGCCATTACGCAGGATGCGCGAGGTGCCCTCCACGTGCTTCGGTAAATCACCGACACGGATTTCAGGGCCAAATGAACACCAGCGCAGTTTCGAATGTGCGAGGTACAAATAGTTGATGCGCTCGGTGACATGGTCAGAAAACTCATTGGCCACAGCAAAGCCGATGCGGCGCGGATTGCCATCCGCATCGATCACGTAAATGCCGGCCATCTCCGGCTCTTCACCAGCGTCGAGGGTAAAGCTTGGGGACGGGATTGGCTGGCCGGGCCTCGCAACGATATTGCCATTGCCCTTGTAGAACCACTCTGGCTGGACGCCACGCTCACCGTCTTTCGGTTTGCCGTTCTCAAGTCCCATACGGAACATTTTCATGCTGTCGGTCAGCTCTTCGACAGGCTTTGAACCATTTGCCTTGTGCATAGCGTCGCGGGTTGCTGCCGAACCAAGGTGGGTTAGGCCCGTTCCGGTAACGTGCAAATGGGCGGCATCGGGGTGGTCAATGGGCGAAAGCAAGCGTCCTGCGGCGTAGAGCTGTGCCTTGTCGACGGTCTCACCAAGACCCACAGATTTCACCACTGCAGGGATGCCGCCTGCGGTGGAAAAAGCCTTCTGCGCCAAGGCGTAGACGCTCGTGATCTCGTTGAGGCGTTTGGTGACGCCTTCGAGCGTTACGCCCACAGCACGCGTGTTGTTGTCGTCCAAATATTGTATGAGATGCATATCAGTCCTCGGCTGAGCTTCCCCTGAGCGGGGGCATAAAACCCAAGCTTTTGGCAGCTGTCTAGCCATAAATCATACTTTTTAAAGTGACGCGACAGGCGCAGCAGAATCGCGGCAATTGGGCCCTGAACTGGCTGTCTCTCAAAAGTCTGGCTTTGTTCTCATTTTCGGCCTTGACTGAACGGGTACAAAATGAGAACAAATGCGATACAGATATCGCACATTGGCTAGATCCTCTCGTTGCAGTGACTTCGAGAGCGTGAAATAAGGAGACAGCATTATGGCAGCTTCGTCGCTTCGCGTTGTTGAAGGTGGATCTATGGACAAGGACAAGGCTCTTGCGGCCGCGCTGAGCCAAATCGAACGTAATTTCGGTAAAGGCTCAATCATGCGCTTGGGTGAAAACCAGGCGATTGAAGTTGAAGCTATTTCAACCGGTTCGCTGGGTCTCGACATCGCGCTGGGCATTGGTGGTCTGCCAAAGGGCCGTATTGTCGAGATTTTTGGTCCGGAAAGCTCCGGTAAGACTACATTGGCGCTGCATGTTATCGCGGAGGCCCAGCGTAAGGGCGGCATCTGCGCGTTTGTGGACGCCGAGCACGCACTTGATCCGGTCTACGCTCGTAAGCTTGGCGTGAATATCGACGACCTGTTGATTTCGCAGCCGGATACTGGCGAGCAGGCGCTTGAAATCACGGACACCTTGGTGCGCTCGGGCGCGATCGACGTGCTCGTCATCGACTCGGTTGCGGCTCTCACCCCTCGCGCTGAACTTGAGGGCGAAATGGGCGATAGCCTGCCGGGCCAGCAGGCGCGTCTGATGAGCCAGGCCATGCGTAAGCTGACCTCGTCGATTTCGAAGTCGAAGTGTCTGGTTATCTTCATCAACCAGATCCGTATGAAGATCGGTGTGATGTATGGTTCGCCAGAAACCACCACTGGTGGTAACGCGCTGAAGTTCTATGCGTCGGTTCGCTTGGACATCCGTCGTATCGGTGCTCTCAAAGATCGCGAAGAGATCGTTGGTAACCAGACCCGCGTCAAGGTGGTCAAGAACAAGCTTGCTCCGCCGTTCCGTCAGGTCGAATTCGACATCATGTATGGCGAAGGCATTTCCAAAACTGGTGAATTGCTCGATCTGGGTGTGAAGTCTGGTATCGTCGATAAGGCGGGCGCTTGGTTCTCTTGGGAAAGTCAGCGTCTGGGGCAGGGGCGTGAAAATGCCCGACAGTTCCTCAAGGATAATCCAGAAGTCGCCAACACCATCGAACAGGGTGTGCGCGAAAGCTCCGGCCTCCTCGGTGAAGTGCTCTTGGTGGCGGCCGGCGAAGACGACGCAGGTAGCGAAGACTAAGATTGAAATTGATTGCACTACCCCCGCTTCGGCGGGGGTTTTTGTTTTCCGGGGGGACGCTTTAGCTCAAATAATTGACAAAGCCGTCACAGCACTTGGGGCAAATGCGCCACTTGCTGAAAACTCGCCGGTTTTTCCCCGTCCAACGCTGGACACACAACGAGCCATCACGATAAATAGCCCCCAAATTTTCCTACTCGGGCGTCACTGCGCCCGCTCGCCATGAAAGCCTGTGTATGACCAGCGTAAACGATCTTCGTTCGAGCTTTGTCGACTACTTTGCACGCAATGGCCACGAAGCCGTTGCCTCGAGCCCGCTCGTCCCGCGCAATGACCCGACGTTGATGTTTACCAATGCGGGCATGGTCCAGTTCAAGAACGTCTTCACCGGCGTTGAAAAACGTCCTTACTCGACCGCGACGACGGCACAGAAGTGCGTACGCGCTGGCGGTAAGCACAACGATCTGGACAATGTGGGCTTTACCGCGCGCCACCACACTTTCTTTGAAATGCTCGGCAACTTCTCGTTTGGCGATTATTTCAAGTCCGACGCGATTGAATTGGCTTGGAACCTCCTCACCAAGGACTGGGCTCTTCCAAAAGACAAGCTGATGGTCACCGTCTATCAGGACGATGATGAGGCTATGGAGCTTTGGAAGAAGATTGCTGGTCTTTCTGAAGATCGCATTGTTCGCCTCGGCGCCAAGTCCAACTTCTGGCAGATGGGCGATACCGGCCCTTGCGGTCCGTGCTCGGAAATCTTCTATGACCACGGCGATAAGGTCTGGGGCGGCCCTCCGGGTTCTCCTGATGAAGATGGCGATCGTTGGATCGAAATCTGGAACCTTGTTTTCATGCAGTTCGAACAGCATGCCGATGGTTCGCGTACTGGCCTGCCACGCCCGTCCATCGATACCGGCATGGGTCTTGAACGTATCGCTGCAGTGATGCAGGGGGTTCACAACAATTACGATATCGACCTGTTCAAGGCGCTGATCTCGTCTGCCGCTCACGCAACCAATTCCGACATCAACGGTCCGGGCAATCGCTCGCTGCGCGTAATTGCCGACCACTTGCGTTCGATGAGCTTCCTCATTGCTGAGGGCGTTCTGCCATCCAACGAAGGCCGTGGCTATGTTTTGCGCCGCATCATGCGCCGTGCGATGCGTCATGCGACCCTTCTGGGTGCTAACGAGCCAGTGATCCACAAGTTGGTTCCAACTCTCGTGCGCGAAATGGGTCAGGCGTATCCAGAACTAAGTCGTGGCGAAGCTATGATCGCGGAAACCGTCCGTCTTGAAGAAGGCCGCTTCCTCAAGACCCTTGGCCGTGGCCTGCAGATTCTCGAAGCCGAAACCGCTTCGCTGGGCGAAGGCGACGTTCTCGCTGGCGCGACCGCGTTCAAGCTCTACGACACCTACGGGTTCCCACTCGATCTGACCGAAGACGCACTGCGTTCGCGTTCGATCACTGTTGACCAGGCAGGCTTTGATGCCGCTATGGCGCAGCAGAAGGCTGAAGCGCGCAAGAACTGGGCTGGGTCGGGCGAAGCGGGCACCGACACCGTTTGGTTCGGTCTTGCGGACAAGCTCGGCCCGACCGAATTCCTCGGCTACGAAACCGAAACTGCTGAAGCTGAGATCAATGTCATCTTGGTCGATGGCAAGGAAGTCACTCAACTCTCCGCTGGTCAGGACGGCATTGTCGTCGTCAATCAGACACCGTTCTATGGCGAAAGCGGCGGTCAGGTCGGCGATAGCGGCGTGATCAAGGCTGATGGCGTTACTGCCCTTGTCACCGATACCAACAAGTATCAGGGCGTCTTCGCGCACCGTGTCTCCGTCAAGGAGGGGGCGCTGAAGGTCGGTCAGGCTGTTGAGCTGGTTGTCGATCACACACGTCGTTCGGCGATCCGTTCGAACCACTCCGCGACCCACTTGCTGCACGAAGCGCTCCGCCTCGTTCTCGGTGATCACGTTGCGCAGAAGGGCTCGATGGTTTCGGCCGATCGTCTGCGCTTTGACTTCGTCCACACCAAGCCAATGACCCCACAGGAATTGGCAGAAGTTGAAGACATCGCCAACGCGATCATTCTCCAGAACACCCCAGTTGAAACACGCCTAATGGGCGTGGAAGAAGCCAAGGAATCTGGCGCGCGCGCTCTGTTCGGCGAAAAATATGGCGACGAAGTTCGCGTGGTTTCCATGGGTGAGCCTACCGGCAACGGTGTTGGCTGGTCCGTTGAACTTTGTGGCGGTACGCATGTGAAGCGTACTGGCGATATCGGCCTAGTGTCGATCGTTTCGGAAGGCGCAGTTGCCGCTGGTGTTCGCCGCGTGGAAGCACTCACCGGCACTGCTGCTCGTCATCGTGGCAACACCAATATCCAGTTGGTTTCCTCGGCTGCCGGTCTCCTACGTTCGGGGACCCACGAGGTTCTTGATCGCATTGAAGCTCTGCAGAACCAGCTTAAGAGTGCTGAAAAGGCTCTTGCTGATGCCCGTCAGAAGTTGGCGCTCGGCGGCAGCGGTGAGGGTGGCGGCGCGACCGAAACAGTCAATGGCGTAACCTTCGTTGGTCGCGTGGTTGAAGGCATTGCGGCTAAAGACATCAAGTCGGTCGTTGACGCTGAGAAGAAGCGTATTGGTTCCGGCGTGGTTGTCGTTGTCCTCAAGGGTGAAGACGGCAAGGGCACTGTTGCTATTGGCGTCAGCGAAGACCTCACCGCCAAGTACGCTGCAGGCACACTGATCAAGTCCGCTACAGTTGCTCTCGGCGGTCAGGGCGGCGGCGGTCGTCCGGATATGGCTCAGGGTGGTGGACCAGACGCTTCCAAGGCTGAAGACGCTGTGGCAGCCATCCGCGCGCTGCTCTAAGCGCGTCAGCTCGAAATACAAAAGCCCCGTCGTGAGACGGGGCTTTTTTCATGGCTACTGGCCGGTACGGAAGAAGAAGATGCGGGGCTTCCAGCGGATCGGTCTGCGGTCGCTGATGACGTTGAGGAGGCCAGCGATCACCACGATCACCATGCCGATGATAGCCACCCAATCCGGGTATTCGCCAAAGAAGAGTGCCCCAAATAGTATAGCCCAGATGAGCTGGCTGTATTGTACAGGGGCCACGATGTTGGCCGGTGTGACCTTCGTGGCTGCAATGACAAGTAGCCCGCCGAGCCCTCCGAGGAGGCCAATGCTGAGGAAGATCAGCATCTGTTCCCACGTTGGAATGACGAAGGTTGGGATCATCAACAAGCCATTGATGATCGCCGAATAGAGCACTTGCAGCCCGACAATGCTAACACGCCGCTCGCGGGGCGCCACATGGCGCAGAATGATGGTGGTGATCGAGCCAAGGAAGGCGCCGAACATCATAATGTAGTGGCCGGGTAGGACTTCACGCACGCCGGGACGGATGACCAATACAACGCCCAAGAAACAGAGGACCAGCAGCAGCCAACGCTGGATGGTGACGTGTTCCTTGAGAAACACCACTGAAAGTATGGTGACGAATACAGGTGTGGTGAAGCCGATCGCATAGACGTCGGCAAAGGGAATATGCGTGAAAGCGTAGACTACGCAGGCGCTCCCCGTAATTGCCGTCGCGCAGCGGAGGTGCAAAAGCCAAGGGTGGTGGAGCTTGTATATGTCGCGAAAACGCTCGCCTTCTTTGCGGAGCATCAAAGGGATGATGGAGAATATGGCCGTAAAAAACGCGACTTCAAAGACGGATATGCCAGAGCCGATCACTTTGATCAGGGCGTCGCTCATCGAGAAAACGGCGTAGGCGACAAACGCAAGTAGGACGCCGATAGGCATCAGGATCACTCAGTGAAAAAAGGGAGATTCGGTAGACGTAACTACCATACGAGTGAAATCTTACTCCGTCACTCACGGAGTGCGCCGCTTTGTATGATTTTTCAGGAAGGTGATGAAGATAGGGAGCGGTTACGTTGCGTCGGGAGGTGAAAGGTATTTAATGAAAGTTGTTTAAGTTCTCCGTCGCTGGTTCGGCTTTGCTTTCAAATTGAAGTTGCGTGTTACTTTATTGGCTTCTGTTAGTGGTTAGTTTGACTTGTGATGGCGTGGTCTATTGCTATCAGTTTAGTTGTTTGCCTATTTTCGTCTCTGGGTGCGAAGCATAGTGCAGGGCTGGTTTCGGTTCTGCCTCGTGAGGAGAGCCTAGATTGAACTTGATTAAACTCTTTTCCGGAGCTTGCGTCGCTCTGGCTATGGTTGTTCCCGTAACGTCCGCGGAACAGGCCATTATTGTTTTGGACGGGTCCGGATCAATGTGGGCCCAAGTCGATGGAACGCCCAGGATTGGCATTGCTCGCGATACCTTGAGCGAAGTGCTTTCCACCCTGCCGGGTGAACTAGAGCTCGGTCTTATGACCTATGGTCACCGCGAAAAGGGAAATTGCGGCGATATCGAGTTGCTGGTGGCGCCTGCTTCTGGGACAGCGGCGGCAATCAATGCGGCTGCAGCGAAAATAAACCCTAAGGGCATGACGCCCCTCAGTGATGCTGTGCGCTTGGCTGCGGAAGAACTGCGCTACACAGAGGATGCCGCAACGGTCATTCTCATTACTGACGGGTTGGAGACCTGTGAGGTTGATCCTTGTGCGCTAGGCAATGAGTTAGAAGCGCAAGGCGTCAATTTCACGACGCACGTTCTGGGCTTTGGTTTGACCGATGAGGAAGGGCGACAAGTCGCCTGTCTAGCGGAGAACACAGGCGGCAAGTATTTCTCGGCTGATGACGGGGCAGGGCTGGTTGATGCGCTCGGCACAGCCGTTGCCGAAGTCGCCCAAGCTCCAGAGCCCGAACCTGCCCCAGTGGAGCATGAGTTTAATCTGGTGCCGCAGGCCGTATTGGCCGAGGGCGTGCCTTATCATAATGAATTGGGTCAGTTGGTCTGGGAGGTGCACGCAGTCGCTGCAACCGGTGTCGGTGAGCGTTTGCAAACCGAATATGACTCAGGGGCTAAGTTCAACGTTGAGCCCGGTGATTACTATCTGCGCGCCACTTTGGGCGGGGCGACGGTCGAGCAGAAAATCAGTGTTGGTGATGGTGAGTTGGCCGAGCCGGTGGTCAATCTGAATGCCGGTTTGGTGAAGGTCCGGGCCGTAACCTCGGAAGGCGAGGTTCCCAATAGCAATACGCAGATCCGCATCTCTTATGGTGATGACAGGTCTACTGAGTTTGGCGAAGGCACTTTCCGACTTCCAGCAGGACCGCTGGAGATGGAGGTGACCCATGACTCCGTCATCTACACCGAAGAGTTTTCTCTCACTGCGGGTGAAATATTAGAGAAGGACATCAATCTCCACGCGGGCTTTATGGAGGCCACGGCGATCTATGCCGAAGGCGTGGATGTGACCAGCAATCAGCTGCGGTATGGTTTGATGTCGGCCCGTAAATCCATCGACGGACGCCGTGAAGAGATCGACGTGGAATACGATACGTCGGCTAAATTTTATGCAGCGCCAGGGGATTATATCCTAAAAACTGACTTTGAAGCTGTCAGCGTTGAGACCCCTATTACCATAGTCGATGGTGAGCGGCTGGACCTTGTGGTCAATCTCAATGCCGGGGTTGCGGCTTTCACTGCGCCGGGCGTAGAGCGCATGGCCATTTATGAAGCCGGGCTAGGTATCGATGGCACGCGCCGTGAGGTCACCACCAAGTATGACGTCGAATGGCAGTATGCCTTTGCCGAGGGCGACTATGTTGCCGTGGGGCAGTTTGCCGACGACGTTGAATATGAGGTGCCGTTCACTGTTATCGCTGGTGAACGTGTGGAGGTGGAAGTGTCTGAAGCTGCCGCCGCCGCTGCTGGGATTGCCGCTGATCAGCCAGCGTCGTCTGCCCCTGCGGCTGAGCCCACAGAGGGCAAGAAAAAGACGAAATAGATTGGTCGGTTTCAATCTGAGGAGGGCGCTCTATGGGCGCCCTTTTTTTCTGTGTGAGTGGATTAGGACGGCAGTCGAGGCCCGTTTTGGTGTTCGACCGTGCTTTAGTGAGGCCACAGGCGTCTTGGGCAGGGTGGCGTTTGTAGCGGTTGGTTCGCAGGACATGGCGGTGTGCCAGTGTTGCCTTTGGATGGTGCAAGTTTTTGGATTTGCGAATAAAAAAACGGCGCCGCAGGGGCGCCGTTCTGTGATTTTGTCTTGGAAGGGATTAGGCCTTAGCCATTGCCTTCTGAAGGTTTTCGTCGATCGCATCGAGGAAGCCGAGGGTCGAGAGCCATGGCTGATCTGGACCAACGAGTAAGGACAAGTCCTTAGTCATTTTTCCTTCTTCGATGGTGTCGACAACCACCTTTTCCAGAGTCAGCGCGAACTTGGCGAGTTCTGCGTTGTCATCGAGCTTGGCGCGGTGCGCGAGGCCACGGGTCCAAGCGAAGATTGACGCGGTCGAGTTCGTGGAGGTTTCCTTGCCCTGCTGGTGCTGGCGGTAGTGACGGGTCACGGTGCCGTGGGCAGCTTCAGCTTCAACGATCTTGCCATCTGGCGTCGCCAGAACCGAGGTCATCAGGCCGAGCGAGCCGAAGCCCTGTGCCACGATGTCGGACTGCACGTCGCCGTCGTAGTTCTTACAAGCCCAAACATAGCCACCGGACCACTTGAGGGCAGAGGCGACCATGTCGTCGATCAGGCGATGTTCGTACCAGATCTTGGCTTCTTCAAACTTCTGCTTGAATTCGGCGTCGTAGATTTCCTGGAAGATATCCTTGAAGCGACCGTCATAGGCCTTGAGGATGGTGTTCTTGGTCGACAGGTAGACCGGAACGCCACGGGCGAGACCATAGTTGAAGCTCGAGTAAGCGAAATCGCGGATCGAGTCGTCGAGGTTGTACATGGCCATGGCAACGCCAGAACCCGGAGCCTGGAAGACTTCGTGCTCGATGACGGTGCCGTCTTCGCCCGCGAACTTGATGGTCAGCGTGCCCTTGCCTGGGAAGGTGAAGTCGGTGGCGCGGTACTGATCGCCGAAAGCGTGACGGCCAACGATGATTGGCTGGGTCCAGCCTGGAACGAGGCGTGGCACGTTCTTGCAGATGATTGGTTCGCGGAAGATAACGCCGCCCAAGATGTTGCGGATGGTGCCGTTTGGCGACTTCCACATTTTCTTGAGGCCGAACTCTTCGACGCGCTGCTCATCTGGGGTGATGGTCGCGCACTTGATGCCGACGCCGTGCTTCTTGATCGCGTTTGCAGCGTCAATGGTCACCTGATCGTTGGTGGCGTCGCGGTTTTCGACCGACAGATCGTAATATTCGATGTCGAGGTCGAGGTAGGGATGAATGAGCTTGTCTTTAATGGCCTGCCAGATGATGCGGGTCATTTCATCGCCGTCGAGGTCGACGACCGGGTTGGCGACTTTGATCTTGCTCATCGAAAACTCCCTTAAAAGCATGATAGCGGCATCTTAGCCGCGCGTGAGTAAGCCGTATAACATCGGCCAATGAAAGAGCAAAGTTAGGCTCGGCAAGGGGGCATGCCGAGAAGTCTGTGTTCACTTCGGCGGAAGAATTTGGACTGAGGCGAGGCCCGTTTGCAACCAGAAGGCCAGCGTTTCCTCGTCTTCCAGCACATCGCCGGATACCAGAACGAAGCCGCCCATGGTGCGTCCGGTCATTTCCATGAGCGAAGTACCTTCGTGTTGGAGCGCTGTTTCCAGTCCGCTTTTTCCGACGCGGACGAGTATATTACCCTCTTTTCCGACCCAAAGCGCCATGTGGCCACGGACCATAAGGGCGGTGCCGCCGAACATTTTCTTCCTCGAGTAGACAAGGCTTGGCGGAATGATTGCGTCCAAGCGGTCGAGTAGCTCTTGCATGGCCATGCTCATGGCGCAGCTTTCTCGGGATAGGTTTCGTGGATGTGGAGGCCTTCTGGTAACCAGTCCCAAGGCTGGCGGCTGCGCCCGAAGAGTAGGTGTTTGGGCTTAAACCACTGATTATTGCCTGCGAAAATACCGACAGGTAGGATGCTGACGCCCGGAGCGCGAGAACTTTGGGCGTGGAGTGTGGTGCCGCACACCGGGCAGAAGTGGCGCGTGAAGCGCGCGCCGGAGGCGGCGTCACGGGTATAGGGCTTGGTTTCGCCGGTGAAGGAAATATCGTCTGCTGCCAAGAGCGCTATGCTGCTATGGCCGGTGCCAGTGACTGTCTGACAGTTCAGACAGGCACAGGTGAACATGGAAAGGATGCGACCGCTCGCCCTGACCGTGACAGCCCCGCAGTCGCAGCGTCCATTGGCTTCTACTATGGCATTATGCTGTACATCTTGTGGCATCTGGATAGGCTTGCATTTGGCATTTCGTGGCGCAAGGGGCCAAAAGTGCCAAATGTTTTGAGCAGTGGGAAGGCGCCAATGGCGTGATAAAGCTCATGGATTTTCACCTACACTCGCCTCTTGAGACTGAGCGTTTGGTTTTGCGACATTTTTCGCGCCGGGACGCTGATGCAATGTTTGCGTATCGCGGCCGTGAGGACGTGGCGCAATATCTGATGGATGAGGCGCTGACCCGCGAAGAATGCGCGCTGGCCATCCAGCAGAGGATAAATCATGTGCATTTGGATAAGGTCGATAGTCGGCTGACGCTGGCGGTCGAGACACGCGATGGGACCCTAGTGGGCGAGGTGTGTCTTATCCTGCGTAATGTTGAAGCGCGTCAGGGAGAAATTGGCTGGATTTTCCATCCCGATCATCAGGGCAAGGGCTACGCCAGCGAAGCGTGTCGGGTGCTGTTGGCTCTCGCCTTTCAAAGCGCCGAACTGCACCGCGTTTTTGCCCGTTGCGATGCTGCTAACACCCCATCGTGGCGCTTGATGGAGCGCTTGGGGATGCGGAAGGAAGCCCATTTCATCGAGCACGGCTTGTTCAAAGGGCGTTGGGATGAGGAACTGTACTACGCCATGCTGAGCCATGAGTGGCTCGCGCAAAATCAAGGCTCTAAGACGCTATTATAGGAGACAATATTTCGGGAACCGCGAGCACCTCACGCCGTTCAAAGGGCAAGTGCTGATATTTCACTCAACTGAAAGGGACCCGAGGATGTCGACTTTGCGTTTTCCGATTGAAACTGCTCATCTGATCTTACGCCCCTTTGAGCGCGCGGACGTGAAGGCTGTGTCGCGCTATCACGCTCTGCCAACGCTTGCCCGCTATTTGGAGCGTCCGTCTCGATATGCGGGAGACGAGGCCGACGCGGTTGAGCTGATGCGTAAGCAAACCGATCTGGTGCGGCCCGGTGATGTGCTCACCCTAGCGCTGTGCCGCAAGGGTGATGAACGGCTGATCGGGCAGGTTAGCTTGCGTTGGTATGATGCCATGGCGCGTCAGGGCGAAATGACATTTGCGATTGAGCCGACCATGAGTGGGCAAGGTTATTTGACGCAGGCTTTGTCGACCATGTTCGAATTGGGGTTCGACCATTTCAATATGCATCGTATCGTGGTGCGCAGTGATGCACGGTCCCACAACACCGTGAAATTGCTGCAGAAACTGGGTATGCGCCTTGAAGCGCATTACCGTGAGCATGCCCTTTATCAAGGCGATTGGGACGAAGAAATGCACTTCGCACTGCTCGACCGCGATTGGCGTCCGGCCACAAAAATCGTGCAATTACCGGTGCGTGGCCGCGTCGCTTGATTTGCCCCTAGCCAGCAATTGCGATATGCCGCCCAGACTTTCTAGGATGGGCGGCACATGGCAGGCACGGACAGTTCTCAACCGATCAACTACGCACCAACTCCGGCGATCATTTTGTGTGAGCCTCAGTTGGGAGAAAACATCGGTTCGGCCGCGCGTGCCATGGCCAATTTCGGCCTGTGGGACTTGCGCCTTGTCCGGCCCCGCGATGGCTGGCCCAATGAAAAGGCAATCGCTGCGGCATCCAAGGCTGACCACGTGCTGGAACGCGTGACGGTTTATGAAACTCTTGAAGAAGCTATTGCCGATTTGACGCTGGTCTATGCGACCACTGCGCGTTCGCGCGACATGCAAAAAGAGGTCTATGGGCCGGAAGAAGCCTCGGCGACCATGGCGACCCATATTCGCAAGGGCGAAAAGGTCGGCTTGCTGTTTGGACGTGAGCGCTGGGGACTGCTCAATGATGAAGTCGCGCTAGCTGACGCGATTGTGACGCTGCCGGTTGAAGCAGCTTTTGCCTCCCTCAACATTGCCCAAGCTGTCTTGCTGATGAGCTATGAGTTTCGTCGCACCAGCGAAGAAGGCAAAGCCCTGCCATTTGGCGATGGGCTGCATGAGCCTGCGCCACGCAACGAACTGGTGGGGCTGATGGAACATCTGGAAACCGTTTTGGAAGGGTCGGGGTTCTTCACCGCGCCTGACAAAAAGCCCAGCGTGATCACCAATCTGCGTACGGCGCTGACGCGTGGTCGCTTTACGAGCCAAGAAATCCGCACCTTGCGGGGAGTGATCTCTTCCATTGATCGTCGCCATGAGCGGCCGAACCCCAATCGGCAGAAGTCGCAGAAAGACGAGTGAGCTAGAGTTCACGCTCTATTTGGTCTTTGACGGCGTGGGGGCAAAGTGCGATGCAGTGTACTCATGAGTACGCACGCCCCCTCTGAGCCGTCCAAGCTCGCTTTTACTTATATCGGTTTCCGCTTTTTCTGGCTGACGACATTGCTCGTCAGCTTTTCCGTTCAGATCATGTCGGTCTCGATTGCGTGGCACATTTATGATGTGACAGGCAATGCGTTGCTGCTTGGGCTTGTCGGGCTGGCGCTGTTTTTGCCGGCGCTGGTTTTGATGCTGGTGACCGGGCTGACGGCGGACCGGTTTAGCCGACGCCGTATCATGGCCATTTGTTTGGCCGTTGAGCTCTTATGCGCACTGAGCTTTTTGGTGCTGACAGGGCGAAACAGCGACGAGGTTTGGCCGATGTTCGTTGTGCTGGTGTTTTTGGGCACGGCGCGGGCGTTCTGGGGACCGGCGGCGCAGTCTCTGGCGCCGAACCTTGTACCATCTGAGGCGCTCTCGAACGCGATCACGGTCAACGCTTCGGCCTGGCAATTCGCCTCCATCACCGGACCAGCCTTGGGGGGCTTGCTCTATGGGATGGGGCCAGCATTCGCTTTCGGGTCAGCGGCTCTGCTTTTGGCCGGTGGTATGATCACTGTGGTGCTAATCCCCAAGCCTGCGCAGCATAAGGCAGGACAGGCGACGAGCCTTGAGACCATTTTCGGCGGCTTTCGCTACATATTTTCGAACAAGGTCGTGTTGGGCGCGATCTCGCTCGATATGTTCGCGGTGTTGATGGGTGGGGCCTATGCGCTGCTGCCGATCTATACCAAGGATATTTTGCATGCGGGCCCAGTGGAGCTGGGGTTGCTGCGCGCGTCGCCGGGGATCGGGGCCATTGCGATGGCTCTCTACCTCACGCGGTTCCCGATCCGTGATCATGCCGGGAAGTTGCTGTTTTTGTTTGTTGGGCTGTTTGGCCTGTTTACGGTGATTTTTGGTCTGTCTTCGACCGTGTGGCTTTCGATCCCGGCTCTCATATTGGTCGGAGCCTCGGACATGGTCAGCGTGACCATTCGCGAAACCATCATGCAGCTGTGGACGCCCGAAGAGGTGCGTGGTCGCGTCAATGCCGTGAATTCGGTGTTTATCGGTGCGTCCAATGAGCTGGGCGAGTTCCGGGCCGGGACTGTGGCGCATTTCATTGGGGCTGTGCCAGCGGTGGTGATCGGCGGGTTTGGGGCCATGGCAATCGCCGTGATCTGGAGCCGGGTCTTTCCGCAATTGCGTGAGCAGCGGCAGATCAACAAGCGCATGGTGTAACATGTGCGCGAAAAGCGACGGCGCGGGCGGAAGATTGCCGCGTTTTCCGGCGCTTTGGGTTGACTCTTGGGGAGTCGGTCAATAAACACCGGCTCACCTATCCCGCCCTTCGGGGCTATAGGCGCACCCGGGATTCTCGCAAGGGAGTCTGTCGGCCTTGTGCAAGCAAGGCAAAGGAGGGCGCGAAACCTTCAACTCTCTACGAGAAGGATACGCGATGTCGAAGCGTCATTCCGTTAAGTACAAGATCGATCGTCGTCTTGGCGAAAACATCTGGGGCCGCCCAAAGTCCCCGCTGAACACCCGTGCATATGGCCCAGGCCAGCATGGTCAGCGTCGCAAGGGCAAGCTCTCCGACTACGGCCTACAGCTCCGCGCTAAGCAGAAGCTCAAGGGCTACTACGCTTCCATCACCGAAAAGGGCTTCCGTCGTCTTTATGACGAAGCAGCTCGTCGCAAGGGCGATACCGGTGAAAACCTAATCGGTCTGCTGGAAAGCCGTCTGGACGCGATCGTGTATCGCGCGAAGTTCGTTGCTACTCCATTCGCAGCTCGTCAGTTCGTGAACCACGGCCACATTCTGGTCAACGGTAAGCGCGTCAACATTCCTTCCTACCAGGTCAAGGTTGGTGACAAGATCGAAGTTCGTGAGCGCTCCAAGCAGCTCACCGTTCTGCTCGAAGCTGTTCAGCTTGCTGAACGCGACGTTCCAGATTACGTCGATGTTGACCACCACAAGATGACTGCGACCTACGTGCGCGTTCCGGCTCTGTCGGACGTTCCGTATCCAGTTCAGATGGAACCAAACCTGGTCGTCGAATTCTACTCGCGTTAATCCGCGTTTCGAATTTTTCGATACGGAAAGGGTCGCTCTTCGGAGCGGCCCTTTTTTGTTTTTTTGGGGGGCGTTTACCCCCACCTAGCCTCCCCCTGAGGAGGGGGAGGGATTGGATCGCGTATGTTGGGGGGACGTGCTGTACCCCCACCCGGCCTCCCCCTGATAGGGGGAGGGGAAGGCAGTGTTGGTGGGGAGAGGCGGGTTTGAACTCGGTCTGCTCCTCCCCCGCCTGCGGGGAGGTTGGGTGGGGGACCTGACTACGACCGCCAATAAAAAAGCCGCCCCAGGGGGCGGCTTTGATTGCTTAGGTCGTTGCGCCGGAGACGCTTACCTTGATTGGCTCTTGGTCGTTCGGGATGTGGCTCTCGAACTGACGCAAGCGCATGATGACCGATTGCAGCTCCACGATGACCGTCCAAGCGCGGGCGAAGAACTGGAAGGAGCTGAACACCTGCCCGAAGGCGATCTGGATCTGCTGGTAGAGGCCCATTGTGAGGGTACCTGCCAGGATCGAGGGGGCCATCACCAAGAGCGGCACATAGCCGATGACTTGGTTGTAGCCGTAGCGGGTCAGATTGAAGTAGGTGTAGTGGAAATAGAGGCGGAAGTAGTTCTTCTGCACGCCCGCAAAGAGCTCACGGATGGTCGCGGGTTGGGCGCGATCGGCTTGATCTTCGCCGAGAACGAGTTCCTTACGATAGGCCGCTTCAACGCGCTGGTTGGCGAAGTTGAGGCCTGGCAGCTTAATCCCAACGACAGCAAGCAAAGCTGTGCCAGCTGCAGCGCCGACCAAGGCGACCCATACCAGACCACCGGGAACGTCGCCGAAGAGTGGCAATTCGCTGATGTTTGCGGAGAGCGTCCAAAGCAGGGGGAGGAAGACGACGAGCGTAATCAAGCTGTCGAAGAACGCGGTGCCGAGATCTTCCATGATCTGGGCAAAGCGCATGGTGTCTTCTTGAACACGCTGCGCCGCGCCTTCGGTTTGGCGGATCTTTGGCCAATGGGCCATGTAGTAGAAGTTCATCGCCTTGCGCCAACGGAAGACGTAGTGCGAGGTGTAGAATGCGAGCAGAACCGACACCAGTACGCTGGGGAGCGCTACCAATAAAATGGTGCCAACGAGGCCGTAGAGCTGGTCGGCCGAGACCGATCCGGGTTGCGTGAGCGCAAGCTGGATGGTGTTAAAGAACGAGCCGGACCATTCGTTGACGAAGGCCGATACCTGCACTTGGAAATAGATGATCAGCAGGATGACCGTGGTGGACACCACTGACCACCAATACCAATCATTGCGCTGGTAGAAATACCAGAAGACGCAGAAGATCAGGGCTGTGATCAACACGAACTGATAGAGCCAGACGCGATCACCGTTCAGGAAATCGAGCTTGGCCCCAGCTTCCGCAGCGGCGGTTGGGTTCGGGGCGGGTTCGGTGGTGTCTCCGGCGTCGGCAGTCGTCGTAGCTAAAGCGTCGGGTGCAGCGGTTTCTGTCGTAGCCGTTTGAGCAGTGGTTGGGGCAGTCGTAGCCTCGATTGCGACCGGATGGGTGAAGCGATCAATGCTGATATAGGGTCGGATCGCATCGCCAACGGTGAACCAGATCACGACGGCGGCGAGAAGCCATAGCGCGGCAGAGCCGAAAAACAGTTTGGGTACGGGGAAAAAAGACCGAAACACCGAAATCTCCCGAGGTGTTCAATATTGCCTTATCTAGAGGCGAACCGCAGATTCACACAAGTTACACTGCGGTAAGTAAGTGCGTTCACGAGTTTGCCTTTCCCTTTCAATTCCGGGCTATCGGCGGTATCAGCAAGCTCACGTCTGATGAAGAGAGTTTTGCCAATGTCCGCGGTGATGGAAGCCCAAGCTACGCTGGATGAGGATGCTGATACCGGTATCCATCCCATCTTCGCTAAAGCGCCGCGTTCGGTGGAATTTAACAAGCTGCGTAAGCGCCTCATTCGCAATACTCGCGAAGCGCTTGAGAAGTTCGCCATGGTCCGTCCGGGCGAGAAGTGGCTGATTGCGCTGTCGGGCGGCAAGGATAGCTATGGGCTTTTGGCGCTGCTGCTCGACCTCAAGGCGCGCGGCATGCTGCCGGTTGAGCTGTTGGCGTGCAATCTCGACCAAGGGCAGCCGAATTTCCCGAAGCACATCCTGCCAGCGTTCTTGAGCGAATTGGGCATCGCGCACCGTATCGAATACAAGGACACCTATTCGATCGTGACCGATAAGCTGCCGCAGGGAGCAACCTATTGTTCGCTGTGCTCGCGCTTACGGCGCGGCAATCTCTATCGCATTGCACGTGAAGAGGGCTGTACGGCGCTGGTGCTGGGACACCATCGCGACGACAGCCTCGAAACCTTTTTCATGAACATGTTCCATGGCGGCAAGCTGGCGGCGATGCCGGCGAAGCTGGTCAATGACGAGGGCGATCTTGAAGTCCTGCGTCCGCTGATTTTCTGTGCGGAAGAGGATTTGCAAAAGTTCTCCGACCACATGCAGTTCCCGATTATTCCATGCGACCTGTGCGGTTCGCAGGATGGGTTGGAGCGCAATGCGATGAAGGCCATGCTCACCGATATTGAAAAGCGCATGCCGGGCCGTAAGGATACGATGATCCGGGCCATGGGAAACATCAATGCCAGCCATATGCTGGATACGCGCCTGTTTGATTTTGCGTCCCTTGCTGCTCAGCAGAAAGTTACCGAATGAACATTGACCGTCTCGCCGCGATTTTGAAACAAGCCGCACAGCAGGAGATACTGCCACGGTTCCGCAAACTCGAAGAGGGCGCGGTGCAGACCAAAACCAGCGCTTTTGATCTGGTGACCGAGGCGGATGTGAATGCCGAGCGCGTGATTACGGCGGCGATCAATGAGCATTCGCCGCGCCATATTGTGATTGGCGAAGAAGCGGTCTCGGCCAATGCGGCACTGCTCAACACCAACTTCGAGGATCGAGTCGTGATTTACGTCGATCCTGTTGATGGAACGGCTAATTTCGTCGGTGGGCTGCCGCTGTTTGCGGTCATGGCTGGCGTGGTGCAGAACGGGGAAACCGTCGCGGGCGTGATCTATGATCCGATGGGCGATGATTTCGTGATGGCGGAGCGCGGGTGTGGCGCTTGGCAGGTGTTTCCCGATGGTCGCCGTAAGCGTCTGAAATATGCCGATCCAGTGCCGGTTTCGGAAATGGGTGGGCTGACGTCAACGACCTATATTCCCGAACCACATCGCCGCGAGGTATTGGGCAATCTTAGCCTTGTGAAGGTGATCGCCAATTATCGCTGCGCGGGCCATGAGTATCGCCTCGCCGCCGATGGGCACGTGCACTTCCAAATGTACAACAAGACCATGCCTTGGGATCACGTGGCGGGTTCGTTGATTGTCGAGGAAGCGGGCGCGCATGTGGCCAAGCTGGATGGTTCGCCCTATCGCGCTGCAGACCTTGATGGTGGGCTGCTTATCGCGCCTGACAAGGACAGCTGGCAGGCGCTGCGCCGCGAGGTCTTTACCTTCTAAAGCGCAAGATGATCCGAGAATAAAGAAAAGGCCGGGTGCTGTGGTGCGCCCGGCCTTTTTTGGTTCTTAGTGTTCCGAGATGATCGGCTCGGCATTGGCATATTGCTCGCCCACGCCAAACAGCTTGCCCTTTTCGGCGATGAGCACGCAGACCAGTGCCATAACGCCCATGGTGAAGTAGCCCGCTGCAACGTTGAGCGCAGAGTGGTTGAA
Source organism: Devosia sp. MC521 (assembly GCF_014127105.1). Taxonomy (NCBI): domain Bacteria; kingdom Pseudomonadati; phylum Pseudomonadota; class Alphaproteobacteria; order Hyphomicrobiales; family Devosiaceae; genus Devosia; species Devosia sp. MC521. The sequence goes on along the minus strand of NZ_CP059902.1, from coordinate 2,311,684 downwards.
CATCTGGCCGATCACCATGCCCATCAAAGCCCCGCCGACAGTTTGGATGAAGGCGAAGGTGGCGGCGGCCGTGCCTGCGACTGCGCCCAATGGTTCCATCGAAAGCGAGTTCATGTTCGAGCTGGTCCAGCCGAATGAGAACATGATGATCGCCAGAAGCGGATAGAAGACGACAAAGGGCAGATTGTTGGTCAGGGCCAGTATGGTCATGACGGCACCGAAGGTGGTGTAGACCAAGATGGCGCCATGGGCGAGGCGACGCATGCCCATGCGCCGGACGACGCGCGAGTTGGTGAAGGACGAGACCGCCATGAGGGCGCCAATGCCGGCGAATGCAGCGGTGAACCACAGGCCGAGCCCATAGACTTCGACGTAAACCTGTTGGGCCGAGGAGATGAAGCCCATGAGCGCACCGAAGAGGAACATGCCCGCGAGGCCATAGAAGAACGCAGTGCGGTTTGTGCAGACGATGCGGAAGCCAGAGGCGATGCTCTTGATGCTGAGCGGACGGCGTTTGTCTTCGCTGAGCGTCTCATCGAGCTTGAAATAGCCCCAGATCATGATGGCCAAGGCCAGTAGGCCCATGAAGATAAAGATGTTCTGCCATGGGCCGGTGAGGAGAAGCACCTGACCAATGCTTGGGGCAATGATGGGGATCGCCATGAAGACCATGAAGGTCAGAGACATGACCTCGGCCATTTCGCGGCCAGAGTATTTGTCACGAACGATGGCGGTGCAGATCACGCGCGCACTGGCGGCACCCATGCCCTGAACGAAGCGCAGCACCAAGAGAGTCGTGAAATCCTGCGCAAAGGCGGCAGCAATGGCGGCGATGATGTAGACGGTGATGCCAGCAAACAGAGGAATGCGGCGGCCAAAGCGGTCGGTCAGCGGGCCGAATGCCAGAACGGCGATGCCCATTCCGAGGGTGTAGGAGGTGACGACGAACTGCCGTTCGTTCTCGCTGACAACCCCTAGGGCTTCGCCCATATAGGGCAGGGCGGGCAACATGACGTCGACAGCAATAGCGTTCATCGTCATCAGTGCCGCTATGAGGGCAATGAAGTGCGGGCGCGAAATCGCGCGCGATATCCGATCTGTCATTATCAATACCTAGAGGTCGGCGAGGAGTAGCCGACGATTAGAAACGCGCGGACCATGAACCCGTTGCCAGCTTTTGGCAAGGCAACGGGCGAAATGGTGTGATTAATGTTGCATCGCGGTTTTGACCGCGAAATTTTTGTCTTTGATCTCGTTGATCGGGATGTGGACCGCAGCGGAGGCCAGGCCGAGCAGAATGCCGAGATACCACATCAGGTCATAGGCACCGGTCAGATCATAAACCAGACCGCCCAGCCAGACGCCGAAGAAGGAACCGATCTGGTGGCTGAGGAAGGCAATGCCATAGAGCATGCCCATGTAACGTGGGCCGAAGAAGAGGGTCACGAGCCCAGCCGTGAGCGGGACAGTGGAAAGCCAAAGTAGGCCCATGACTGCGCCGAAGATGTAGGCGCTGATTTCCGTGACGGGCAGGAAAACGAACCCCGCAATGGCGAGCGCGCGGAGGAAGTAGATGAGCGCAAGGAGGAGCTGCTTGGGCAGGCGTGAACCGAGCCAGCCTGAGAGGAGCGAGCCCGCGACGTTGAAGAGGCCGATAACGGCGATTGCCCAGCTGCCCACTTCTGGCGAAAGGCCACATTCGACCAGATAGGCCGGCATGTGAACGCCGATAAAGGCGAGGTGGAAGCCGCAAACAAAGAAGCCAATGACCAGAAGGCGATAGGAGCCATAGCCCCAAGCGCGCGACAGGGCCTGCATGAACTTCATATCGGCTTCGCCCGGAACGGACTCAGCGCGACCACGCAGTGCGCTGGAGAGCGGGATGATGAGCAAGAGGATCAGTGCGATCCAGACAAGAGCCATCTGCCAGCCGAAGGCAGAGATGAAGCCCTGACCGAGCGGGGCGAAAATGAACTGGCCTGCCGAGCTTGCTGCGGTGGCAATACCAAAAACAAAGCTGCGCTTTTCGGCGGGGACCACACGGCCGAAGGCGGCCATGACAACACCAAATGAGGCCACGGCGATACCGACGCCGGTGATGATGCCGGTGGTGAGAGTGAGGCTGAGAATGTCTGGAGAGAAGGCCATGCCCAGAACGCCGGCGGCGTAGATCAGCCCGCCAAAGGCAAGTACGCGGGCAGAGCCATATTTATCGGCCATTGCTCCGGCGAAGGGCTGGGTGAGGCCCCAAGCCAAGTTCTGTATCGCCATGGCCATGCCCCACTCCTGACGGGTGAGGCCGAGATCTTCCGTGATGGGCAGGGTGAACAGTCCAAAGGCGCCACGCGTGCCGAAACCAATAGCGGCAATAATGCAGCCCGCCAGAATAATGATGGGCAGAGGGAAATTGAGACGTGGAGCAGATGCGGACGCGAACATGACTCACCTATTTGTGCGCGGCGACGCTACGCCTAAGGCGAGATCACGAAAAGCAATAATAAATCATGGGCTGCATCACGAACTGTGATGACTTGACGTTTTGGGCATTTGGCACGACATGGCAGGGGACTGCATGAGGATACCATGATCCGCCATATCGTTCTTTTTACTGCAAAATCGCCGGACCTCGTTGATGAGGTCGTGGCTGGCCTGTCGATCCTCAAAACCATTCCCCATAGCCTCAAGTTTGAGGTGACGCGGAACACTAAGGTTGATCTCTACGGCAATGAGGTAGACGTGGTGGTTTATGGCGAGTTTGCCGATCAGGCGGCGCTAGATGCCTATAAACAGCATCCGACTTACGCTGAGTCCGTGGCGCGGGTTCGGCCGATACGGGACGTTCGCTTCGCAGCTGATGTGGTTGTTTCAGAATAGTAAAAAGCCCCGCCGAAGCGGGGCTTTTGCTTTAGGTGGCGCTAATTAAGCAGCCTTAACCGCAACGCCAGCCTCTTCGAGGTGCGTCTTCAGTTCGCCGGACTGGAACATCTCGCGCACGATGTCTGCGCCGCCGATGAACTCGCCCTTGATGTAGAGCTGTGGAATGGTTGGCCAGTTGGTGTAGGCCTTGATGCCTTCACGCAGTTCGCCGCTTTCCAGCACGTTGGCCGAGCCGAATTCGAGGCCGAGATAGTTGAGAATCTGGACGACCTGACCCGAGAAACCGCACTGCGGGAAATCGGGTGTACCCTTCATGAACAAGAACACGTCGTTGGACTTGATGCTGTTGTCGATGAAGGCGTTGATATCGGTCATGGGAAAAACCTTTCGAGAAATCCGGGTTCAAGGGCCGGGTCAAGTTGGCTCTTAAATAAGATAGGCGTGGCCATCTGTCGAGGTGGGCGCATCGGTATTTGACGATGGGCGTTAGAGGCGGGCGGCGATCCACGGGTGAGTGGTGACATCTGTGTCCTGCGTGACATGGACAGTGTCCCACCCGGCTTTTGCGGCGACGTCGAGAACCTTTTGGGTGTCATCGAAAAAGAGCGGTGGCTCGTCCGTCGGTGCCATGCGCTCGTCAGCCATAGCGAAGAATTTCTTGTCGTATTTGGTCCGGCCAAAGCGGGCGGAATAGAACATGTCTTCAAAAATGGTCTTTAAGCCAATGACGTGCCAGAGGTATTGCGCGCGCGTGTGATCTTGATTGGTGCCGAGATAGAGGCGCACGTCTGGGTGTTGGCGCAGCTGGCGGATGGTGTCGATGAGCGCTGTGTTCGGGTTGCAATCAAAGCTCAGCCAGAGATCGTGCACGGCCATGCTCGAGCCTTTGTAGCCGAAGGCTTTGAGGCGACGATCAAGCGCTTCGATCATTGGGACTTCGCCAATGAGGACGCGTTTGACGAAAATGTCGAAGATGAATTCGCGCTGGAAACGGTCTGCGTTGATGCCGAGTTTAGCGAGTTCAGCATCCCAGCGTTCGTGTTCATCCGGGCGCGAATGATAGCCATGAACCAAGACGCCATCGACGTCGAACACTACCGCTCGAGTCATTCCTCAATGGCTCCGAGTGTCAGCAATACCTGGCGGGGGATTTTGAGGTCGGCGATGACTTCGTCGTGGTCTTCAAAGCCAAGCAGTTCGCGCTGGACGAAATAGCCCCAGACCGCGTCGCGGGCTTCGGCAAGGGCCGCTTTGCGGTCCTCGCCTGTTTCCAATGCGGCAATGGCATTGATAACGCGCTTTTCGGCGGCTCCGAGGGAGTTCGCCTTCTCTGCCATGATCTCATGTTCGATGGTCGCGGTGCCGACCTCTGGTCGGACCATGCGAATGATATCGAGAGACGTGCGCAGATCGCTCAAGGCTTATTCCGGAACGTTGGTCTGGAGCGCGAGAGCGTGAAGGGCACCGCCCATGTCGCCGTTGAGAGCTGCGTAGACGAGCTGGTGCTGGGCCACGCGGGTCTTGCCGCGGAAGGCTTCAGAAATGACGTGAGCGGCGTAGTGATCGCCGTCGCCAGCCAGATCACGGATTTCAATGACGGCATCGGGCAGGGCGGCTTTGATGCGGCGCTCGATTTCAGTGGCGTCCATGGCCATGGGTAGTCTCCCTGCTGGAATAGTGTTTGTGCAAAATGGGCACATGCCAAGATATGGCATGTGCCCATGAGGTCTTCAACCGGGGCGATGCGCCGCGATTAGCTGTTCATGTAGTTTGGGAACCAGCTTTCATGTGCCGACTTGAGATCGGCCACCTTGACAGCGCGTGCGCCGCCAAGGGCGAGGCCGTCGCCACCAGTGGAGCCGATCCATGGCGCCTGGATGCCCAGAGCCTTGGCTTCGTCCCAAAGCTTGGCAATTTCATCGCCCTGCGGATCGAGATTGAGGGTGACGAGGTAACGGCCCTGATCTTCGCCGAAGAAAGTCTTGGCTGGTGCGTTGCCGTCGACGTCGGTGACAGTCGCGCCGATATTGCCAGCAATGGCCATTTCCGCGAGAGCAACGCCAAGGCCGCCATCGGACAGATCGTGGCAAGCGGTGACGACGCCGGAGCGGATCAGCTTGCGGACGAAGTCGCCGGTCTTGCGTTCAGCGGCAAGGTCAACGTGTGGCGCATCACCATCGCGACGATCGAAGAGATCGCGCAGATAGATCGACTGGCCGAGATGGGTGCCGCGTTCAGCAGGGCCACCGATGAGCAGGATTGGCTGGTTCTCAGCGACAAAACCGATGCGGACCGACTTTTCCCATTCAGGCAGAAGGCCAACGCCACCGATGGTCGGGGTCGGCAGAATGCCGCGACCGTTGGTTTCGTTGTAGAGCGAGACGTTGCCCGAGACGATTGGGAAATCGAGCGCACGGCACGCCGCGCCAATGCCTTCAACCGCCTTGACGAACTGGCCCATGATTTCTGGGCGTTCAGGATTGCCGAAGTTGAGGTTGTCGGTGGCGGCGAGTGGTTCTGCGCCGGTCGCCGTGAGGTTGCGCCAAGCTTCGGCAACAGCCTGCTTGCCACCTTCAAACGGGTTGGCTTCGCAATAGCGCGGATTCACGTCCGAGGTGAAGGCAAGGCCCTTATGCTCTGCGCCGTCTACACGAATGACGCCAGCATCGCCGCCCGGGCGCTGCATGGTATTGCCCTGAATATAGGTGTCATACTGTTCATAGACCCAACGGCGGGACGAGCACTGATGGCCGCCAACGAGCTGGAGGAGCGCGTCAGCAATATCCATCTGCGGCACGTCATCGGCAGCAAGGGCTGCGGGAATGACAGGCTCGGTCCATGGACGATCATATTCTGGAGCTTCGTCGCCGAGGTCCTTGATCGGAAGGTTGGCGACTTCGCGGCCCTGCCAGAGTACGCGGAAGCGCAGATCATCTGTGGTGACGCCAACGGTGGCGAAGTCGAGTTCCCACTTTTCGAAGACCTTGCGGGCTTCTGGCTCTTTTTCTGGGTGGAGAACCATGAGCATCCGCTCCTGGGATTCCGAGAGCATCATCTCATAGGCGGTCATGTGGTTTTCACGCACAGGGACCTTATCGAGATTGAGCTCAATGCCGAGGTCGCCCTTGGCGCCCATTTCGACAGCGGAGCAGGTGAGGCCAGCCGCACCCATGTCCTGAATAGCAATCACGGCACCAGTGGCCATGAGTTCAAGGCAAGCTTCGAGCAGACGCTTTTCGGTGAAGGGGTCGCCGACCTGAACGGTTGGGCGCTTCTCTTCGATGTCATCGCCGAATTCGGCCGACGCCATGGTCGCGCCACCAACGCCGTCGCGACCGGTCTTTGCGCCGAGGTAAACCACGGGCAGACCAACGCCTTCGGCCTTGGAATAGAAGATCTTGTCGGTGTCAGCCAAGCCAGCCGCGAACGCGTTGACGAGGTTGTTGCCATTGTAGCGGGCGTCAAATTCTACTTCGCCGCCAACGGTTGGCACGCCGAAGGCATTGCCATAGCCGCCAACGCCAGCCACCACACCATTGACGAGGTGACGGGTCTTTTCGTGTTCTGGAGCGCCAAAACGCAGAGCGTTCATGGCGGCGACTGGGCGAGCGCCCATGGTGAAGACGTCACGCAGAATGCCGCCAACGCCGGTCGCTGCGCCCTGATAGGGCTCGATGAAGCTTGGGTGGTTGTGGGATTCCATCTTGAAGACGACGGCCTGACCATCGCCAATGTCGACGACGCCAGCGTTTTCGCCTGGGCCCTGAATAACCCGTGGACCAGAGGTCGGCAGGGTGCGGAGCCATTTCTTGGAGCTCTTGTAGGAGCAGTGCTCGTTCCACATAGCCGAGAAAATACCGAGCTCAGTATAGGTCGGCTCGCGGCCGATGAGATCGAGAATCTTCTGGTATTCGTCCGGCTTGAGGCCGTGGGAAGCGACGAGTTCAGCGGTGACAGCGGGGTCTTGTGCGAAGGTCATTGCAAGGTTCCGGCAGCTAGAGTTCAGGCGACCTGAGAGAGGGCAGCAGCAAAGAGCGCGCGCCCATCATCACCGCCATGAGCGGCTTCGATCAGGTTTTCTGGATGAGGCATCAGGCCGAGAACATTCTTGGTGTCATTGAAGACGCCAGCGATGTTGTTGATCGAGCCGTTTGGATTGGTGCCTTCGGCGTAGCGGAACGCCACTTGGCCATTGCCTTCGACGCGAGCGAGGGTTTCGGCATCGGCGAAGTAATTGCCGTCGTGGTGGGCAATCGGGCAGCGGATGATCTGGCCTTGGGTGTAACCCTTGGTGAAGGCGCTGTCGGTGTTGACGACTTCGAGCTTCACTTCACGGCACGCAAATTTGAGCGAGGTGTTGCGCATCAGCGCGCCGGGCAGGAGGCCGGCTTCGATCAGGATCTGGAAGCCATTGCAGACGCCGAGAACTTTTACGCCCTTGGCGGCACGTTCGCGGACCTTGTCCATGATCGGCGAGCGGGCTGCGATAGCGCCGCAGCGGAGGTAGTCGCCATAGGAGAAACCGCCGGGAATAACGATCAGGTCAGTTTCTGGAAGATCGGTATCCTGATGCCATACGACATCGGGCTTTACGCCCCCGATCTTAGTGAGCGCCGCGATCATATCGCGGTCGCGGTTAAGGCCTGGAAACACGATGACAGCTGCCTTCATCGGTCAATCCTTTATGCATTGGGGGACGCGAGGTCCTTGTGGTGAGTCTTGGGCAAAAAGGCAAGCCAAAAGGTCAGTTTGAGGCGAATGGATGAAGGGTGGTGGAGCAGTGTGGTGTTTGCGGATCATCCCGTCGAGCCTCCCGCTGGTGAAGGGGAGGTGAAGGAGCCGTTGAGGGGGGCTTATAGAAGCGGGAAGGCCCCCTCACCCGGCCCAAGAGGGCCGACCTCTCCCCGTGGGGGCGAGGTAAGAAAGAGAAGGCCGTTCTCTCCTCGCAGGAGCAGGTAAGAAGGAGCAGGGGTGGTAAGGGGATTACTTGCCGCCGTGGGCTTCGAGATGGGCGACCATGTCGTTAAAGCCACGAGCCTTGGCGTGGGCGAGGGCGGTTACGCCGTCGTTGTCGGGGATATTTGGATCGGCCCCAGCCTCGAGCAGTGTTTTGACGATCTCAACAAAGATGGGGCCGCCATTGGTGAGAACGACAGCTTCCATGAGGGCTGTCCAGCCGAGGCGATTGACATGGTCGGGGGCAACGCCAGCGTCGAGTAGCGCGCGCACGGCTTCCGGGTGGCCTTTTTCTGCCGCTGGGATGAGGGCGGTGCCGCCGAAGCGGTTGACGCTTTTAAGGTCAGCGCCATTGGCCAAGGCGAGTTTTAGAATCTCAACGCGGCCTTGGGCGCCCGCAACGAGGTAAGGGCTATCCGCAATATTGTCCTTGGCGTTGACGTCGGCTCCGGCGGCGATGAGCTTTTCGGCAGCTGCGATGTCGTTCTGCCACGTCGCGACGAGGAGGGCTGTTTGGCCCTCGCTATTGCGCTCATTGATGTCGTCGCCGGCAGTTATGGCCGCTGTCAGTTTAGCGATGTCGCCTTGTTCTACCGCTTGCAGCACAGAAGCATGAGCGGAGGTCATCGACATCACCAATACTCCGACAATTGTAAGGTAGCGCATGGAATGTCCCCGATTTGGTCGGGGGACGGTGGGCGCACTTTAGGGCGAATGATGGGCGGAGCAGTGTTTCGCTGTCGCCCATGCATGTCACGCGCCCTTGGCTTAGATCTGCTCGCCCAAATAGCCGACTTCAATGCGCTGGAAGAGGGCACCTTCCTTCATCGTGGTGAGCCACTTTTGGAAATCGGCGACATCAGCAAAACCGGCTCGCTTGGCATCGGCTTCGGTGACATCGTCCGGGCTCATATTGGTGATGGACTTGATCGCGAGGCAGCCGACTTTCGTTTTCAACGTCCCGCCTTCTTTGACGGTCTGGCGGTTCCAGCGGCGGAAGACAACGTCCACTTTGCCAGCTTTGATGTCTTCCAAAAGCGCGAGTTTGAGGAGCATGGCTTAGTCCAATACGGCTTGGGCTGTGATTTCGATCTTGAGGCCCGCAGCGAGCAATTCTTTGACGACCACAGTGGCCCGAACAGGGTAGGGCTGTTCGGTGAAGAACTCGCGATAGACCGCGTTCATGCCAGCAGCGTCGGCGCTATCGGTGAGAAAGATTTGGTTCATGACGATATTGCGCAGGGAGCCCCCTGCGGCCTTAACCGCGATCTCAAGGTTTTGGATGCAGCGCCGGGCTTGGTCTTCGATAGGACCTTGGAGGATTTTACCAGTGGTGGGATCTTCGGCGATGGCGACCAGCCACACATGCTTTCCGGCGCGAACAGCATCATTGATAGGGGCGGAGGACGGGGCGATCCCGGTATCGATGCGTTCGATCATTCTGGCCTCTTAAGAATCAAGGGTGACAGGTTGTTTTCTGACCTGCCTTATGACAAACACTGCCCGACCAGCCAAATGCGGGCGTGGTGGAATCGGTAGACACAAGGGACTTAAAATCCCTCGGCGATAGCTGTGCGGGTTCAAGTCCCGCCGCCCGCACCATATGGCATTCGCGACTAAGTATCCGGCACATACAGCGCCTAAAAATGGGCTTCTAAGGTCCGCGTGTTGCGCGCTCGCCTTGTGCCTAATTTGACTGTGCGCTTAACGGTTTGACCGAAATATGTAGGTCGCCAATTCAATTATTTCTGCTGCAAGTGAAAAAATACTTCGCGAGGGTGCCGTGATTAACCGTAACGGTTTCATTCCTTCGGTTAGATTTACTAAATTCGGTAACTACAAGTGTTTACCGCTTATAAAGGCGTGTCTGCAAATCTGATGGCTAAAGAGTTTGTGTAGGTTCTTTAAATGAAAAGTGCATTTTGTGCCGTTTTTGCATCGATCGCTCTGGTATCAACTGTAGCTGCGGCAGACTTAGGTGTTGTCAATGTTGCTACCCCGGAAGCGTATATTGAACCTTCAACGTTCAATTGGACTGTGGAGTGGACCCTGTTTCACCGGACAGGCGGCGGTTGGGTTTAGGCACTGAGGCGCAGGAACTCGCGTGGTGAGCGGAACTTGAGCCCGGAGTGCGGGTGAACCTCACAGTAATCGTCGATCCATCCTGGCAGCAAGGCCAGGATTGTGCCGGCGTCTGGGAGGATGACGGTTGAGGCATAGTCCCTTTTCAGGGTTTTGACGAACGCCTCAGACATGCCGTTGCTCTGCGGGCTTCGAACCGGGGTGAAGAGCAAGTCGATGCCCAATGCTGCGGCCACCTGTGCGGTCTGCCTGGCGATATAGGCGCTGCCATTGTCCGACAGCCACTCCAGTCGCTGCGGGACCTTGAGGGTCTTGAAGCGGCGTTCGACGGCCGCGATCATCAGATCGCAGACCATCTCGCCGGAGATGCCGGCATTGGCGACGGCCGACCAGGCAATGATCTCCCGATCGCAGGCGTCGATAACGAAGACGATACGCACCACCTCGCCATTGCGGGAGTGGATCTCTAGATGATCTGAACACCAGCGGATATTGGAGCGCAGGGCAACGACGACCCCGTCATGGGTGCGTGTGGGCCGCAGGGCAGTATGCTTTTGAAGGGTGAGCCCGTGCTGTTGCATGACCCTTAGAACCCGCTTGGTGTTGACGGTGGGTTTGGCCTCTTTACGCCGCTGCCGGTTGAGCAATGCCGACACGCGGCGATAGCCATAGGTGGGGCGTTGATCGATGATCGGGCGAAGTTCGGCAAGAAGGGCCACATCATCGGCCTTGCGATAGGGTCCGCGAGGCTTTGAAGGCTTGCTGGCGCGCTCGATCAGGTTAGACCGAGACACGCCCAACGTTCTGGCAATGGCGCTCATGGGGTATCGTCCTCGGGATTGCTCCACGACAGCAAGGGCGACGTCCGTTTTTTTGGGCGCGCGATATCCAGAGCCTCCTTCAGGATCTCGGCTTCCATGGTCTTCTTGCCCAGCATGCGCTCGAGGTCGCGCACGCGCTTCTCCAACTCGCGGACCTGAGAGGCGCCCACAACATCTTCGTCGGCCTGGACAGCCGCATGGCCGCCCTCGAGCATGCGGCGCTTCCAGGCGAAGAGCTGAGAGGGGGAAATGCCAGCGCGGCGTGCCACGTAGGAAACGCTCATGCCGGGCTGCATGGCTTCTTCAACCAGCCGCACCTTCTCGGAAACGGACCAGCGACGCCGGCGCTGCACGGAGGTGATGACTTCGACCCGTCGAAACGGCTCATCTGAACTCTTGGACATAGTCGTACTCATAGGCGCATGCCTATGCCTTATCGGCTATGCCGCCTGTCCGGTCAAAATGGGGTGCGCTCCAGACTGGGCTTTACGCCGGTGCAAATGTCGGCTTAGGCAGTGGCGACGTCTATTGGATTGGGTCGCATCAGTTCAATTTCAAGGGTGCGTTTGCAGGCGTTCAAGCGGGTTACAACCACGATTTAGGTGGGTTGGTTATTGGCGCTGAAGCGGACATTCAGCTTTCCGGGATCATCAACAAAGATACTTCGCCTGGAAGAACGCCCGCCGTAACTTCGCGAATAGAGAACTTTGGCTCGGCGCGCGCTCGCGTAGGCGTTGCCATTGATCGCGTCATGCCATTTGTCAGCGGTGGTTTTGCTTGGGCTAATGTCAGCTTGGAAGATGTGACCAGAAAAGAAACGGAGTTTTATACTGGCTGGACTGTGGGTGGCGGCGTCGAAGTTGCTCTGACCGACAACATCACCGCTAAGGGTGAGTATTTTTATGCCAAGTTTGGAAGCAAGCAATTTGGCACGGGTTACGATTTCGACCTTGAGTCCCACGTTGCGCGCGTTGGTCTGAACTACAAGTTCTGAGTCTACATCGACACTCTCGATGAGTTTCTAAGGCCGTGGCGTATCTGCTGCGGCCTTAATCGCATCTGCCGGCCGAGCAACGGCCGCTTAGCACAACTGGCCACCCCCTTCGTGTGTCGTCCGTCAATTTGTAAGCGAGTGAACCGCGCATTTTGACGTTTAGGCAAGTCTCAGTACACTTTCGACTCTTCTATCAGGGAAGGTTGATGCCGCGAAATTCTGGCACTAGTAGTGAGGTAAATTGCCCACCGAAATGCGTGCATCTGCCTGTCACTGAAGGTGGCGAGCTAGGCGAGTTTCTCCAAAACAAAAAAGGCGCTCCGGAGAGCGCCTTTGGTGGTTCAGAGAAACTAATAGAGAAATCAGTCGGTGCCGCCGGAGATTGGGGCGACGTAGGCGACATCCAGATCCCATGGGAAGAAGATCCAGGTGTCTTGGGACACTTCGGTGATGAAGGTGTCGACCAGTTCGCGGCCCATTGGCTTGGCGTAGACGGTGGCGAAGTGCGCGCCGGGCAGCATTTCGCGGACGACGCGGGCGGTGTTGCCGGTGTCGACCAGATCGTCAACGATCAGGATCTTGCCGCCGCTGCGCGACAGATCGAGGATCGGCTGGGTGATTTCCTTGAGAACCTTGATGCCAGTCTGGTTCTGGTGGTCGTAGCTCTTGCAGGCGACGGTTTCGACGGTGCGGATGTTCAATTCACGCGCAACGATGGCGGCTGGAACGAGACCGCCACGGGCAATAGCGACAACGGCGTCGAACGTGCCCATGCCAGCCAAGCGCCATGCGAGAGCGCGGCTGTCGCGGTGGAACTGGTCCCAGGTTACAGGAAAGGACTTCTGATTATCGGTGCTCAAAGCTGGTCTCCTGGAGGGCGCAGGCCTAGGAACTAAAAAAGAGAGGAACGCTCTTTAGCAAAGCTAGAGCGTTCCGCCAATCATGCAATCTGTGGTGCGGCAATGCCTGCCTTTACGTGGGCCTCGGCAACCATGGCCAGCACTTTTTGTGTGGCTTCCTCGAGTCGCGCTTCATCCGGGCAGCGCAGCACGAGATCGGTGGTGGCGCGGCCGGTGCCCATTTGCGGGTAGGAGCCCATTTTAACATCGGGATATTCCGCCTGCAGGGCCGCGAAGGGCGCGCCGATGGTGCCTTCGCCCACACCGGCCTTGATGGTGCGCGAGAGATATTTGCGGCCACCATGGAGGGTCGGGCCGATGGCTTCGAGCATGGCGCGCATGATGACGGGGACGCCCGCCATGACGTGGACATTGCCGATGCGGAAGCCGGGGGCGGCGGAGACGGAATTGACGATGAGGTCAGCGCCGACAGGAATACGGGCCATGCGCAGGCGCGCTTCGTTCACCTCAGTGCCGCTTTCCTTCCAGCGCGATTCCAGCATGGCGCGGGCTTGGGCATTGATGGGGAGCGCGACACCAAAGGCTTTAGCGACAGCATCGGCGGTGATGTCGTCGTGCGTCGGACCGATGCCGCCGGAGGTGAAGACATAGGTGTAGCGCGCGCGCAGGGCGTTGATGGCATCAACAATGTGATCCATCTCATCGCTGACCACGCGGACCTCAGTGAGGTCGATCCCGAGATCTGTGCAGAAATCGGCAACAGCGCCGATGTTCACATCTTTGGTGCGACCGGACAAAATCTCATCGCCGATGACAATCATCCCGGCGGTAACGCGCTCATTCTGCTGTGTCATTTGGGACCTTCCTTGCACGCAATTGGATGGGCCAAGCCTGCGCTGGCGTCAAGCTTTACACCGCACAATCAGCCGTGACGCCCTGCGCTCTTTTCATTGGCGTCAGAGCGGCCTATTTTGGGGGCTCAGGAGACCAATATGATTACCTATGTCGACGCTGGCACGAAGGCTCGCCGCCAACCCAATGTGATTCCCCTGCATGGCGCAGAGGGCTTTGAGGGCATGCGTAAGGCTGGCCAGCTGACCGCGCAGGCGCTGGATATTCTCACCCAATATGTTGAGGCAGGCGTTCCGACCTCGACCATTGATCGGGTGGCTTATGAGTTCGCGCGCGATCATGGCGCCGTTCCGGCGACGTTGTTCTACCGCGGGTTCCGGCATTCACTGTGCACATCGATCAACCATGTCGTGTGTCACGGTATTCCCGATGAACGTCCGCTGCGCGAAGGCGATATCGTCAATATCGATCTGACGCTGGTGGTGGACGGGTGGCACGGCGACTCGAGCCGCATGTATCCTGTCGGCGAAATCGGCCGCAAGGCGGAGCGCCTGATTGAAACCACCTATGCCAGCCTTGAGGCCGGCATTGCTGCGGTGAAACCGGGCAATACGACTGGTGATATTGGCGCGGCTATTCAGTCGGTGGCGGAAAGCGAACGTATGAGCGTGGTGCGGGATTTCGTCGGGCACGGGCTGGGGCGCGTGTTCCACGATGAGCCAAACATCCTGCACTATGGTACGGCGGGCACGGGCATTCCGCTCAAGGCGGGGATGATTTTCACCATCGAGCCGATGATCAACCTCGGCAAGCCGCATGTGAAGGTTTTGGCTGACGGTTGGACGGCGGTGACGCGGGACCGGACGCTGACGGCGCAAGCCGAGCACTGTATTGGCGTTACCGAAACGGGCTGCGAGGTGTTCACGCTCTCGCCCGGTGGCCTGTTCAATCCTTTGGCGGTGCGACAGGGCAAATGAGCAAACCTCCCAAGCCCGGCGATGGAATAGGTGAAGCGGTTCAGCCGCATTATCTGGGACATCGGGAACGGGCGCGGGAGCGTTTTCGAACAGTCGGCGGGGAAGCACTCGCCGACTATGAGCTTTTAGAGCTCATGCTGCATATGATCATTCCGCAGCGGGACACCAAGCAGCTCGCCAAAGACCTTATCGCGCGCTTTGGTTCATTTTCAGAAGTGCTTTCCGCATCGCCACTGCGTCTCAAGGAGATGAAGGGGCTGGGAGAGACCTCCATTGCCCATATTAAGGTGATGCAGGCTGTTGCCCAGCGCTATGGGCGCGATCAAATTGTGCGGGATCAGCCTATTCTCTCGTCGTGGACGCAGCTGCTCGATTATTTCAAAGGTCAAATGGCCTATGAGGATATCGAACAGTTCCGGATTTTGTTCCTCGATAAGAAGAACAAGCTTATCGCCGATGAGGTCCAGCAGACGGGGACTGTGGATCACACACCCGTCTATCCGCGTGAGGTGATCCGGCGATCACTGGAGCTGTCAGCGACCGCGATTATCTTGGTGCATAACCACCCGTCGGGTGATCCGACGCCGTCGGCGGCGGATATACGCATGACCAAAGAAATCAACGATGTAGCGCGTCCTTTGGGCATAGTTCTACATGACCACATCATCATCGGCCGCAAAGGCCATGTTTCGCTGCGATCACAAAATCTGTTCTAGGCTTTAGCCGAAGGTTGCCAGTACCGGGAAGGTTTCGAGGAACCAGAACGAGATACGGGTGAAATTGCCGGTGATGAACAAGAGCCCGGTGATGATGAGGATCACGCCCATGATCTTCTCGACCACGCCCAGATGCTTTTTGAAATTCTGGAAGAAGGTGAGGAACGGGCCGATCGCGATGCCCGCCAAGAAGAATGGGATGCCGAGGCCAAGCGAGTAGAGGCCGAGTAGCATGGCGCCTTCTGTGGCGCTATCGCGGCTTGCAGCAACGGACAAAATGGCCGCGAGGACGGGGCCAATGCAGGGGGTCCAGCCAATAGCGAAGGCAAGGCCGAGAAGGAAACCGCCGAGCGGGCCAGACGCCATGCCGGGGCCGTGGTGGCGGACCTGACGATCCAAAAGGCTGATGCGGAACACGCCGAGGAAGTGTAGGCCCATAGCGATGATTACAACACCAGCGACGGGCGTGAGGATCGGCAGGATTTGGCGGAAGGCTTGGCCAAATGCGGTCGCCGTCGCGCCGAGCGCAACGAAGATGATCGAAAAGCCGAGAATGAAGAAGAGCGACGTGATTGCCACACGCAGCGTCAGCTTGCCGGGGGCATTGGCTTCAGCTCTGAGCTGATCGTAGCTCGCGCCACTCATATAGGTCAGATAGGGCGGAACCAGCGGCAGTACGCAGGGGCTCAAAAAGCTCAAGACCCCGGCGCCAATGACCAAAGTGAGGGAAAATTCCAAATCACTCTCCTTGCGTTGCTTCTCTGTAGCGCAGTTGAGCCAGAAGGCAATGAGCCTACATGCCGCAATGACGAAGGTTTGAGCATTGACGGTGCTCAAAAATAAGTTCTAGGCCCGAACCTGTAAAATCCCTCGTATTTTTTTACGAGTTACGCAGCTACACGGTGTCAAAATTCATAAAACGCAAATCCTTAGGGGGGCATCCTTATGCCGTCCAAGGCATTTCGTCAGGGCCGACACTATTCCGCGGAGGGGTATGTATGCGCCTAGGAACCGTAGCCGAGAATAGATTTGCGGGCGTTCTGGCATTTGCCACGGCGCTATTGACCTTGGTCACTCTCGTGATTGGCTACCATCTGCCTCCGGAAACCGGCGAGGTAGGGGTTATATTTCCGCCCTGGTTCGATGAACCAGCAGCGGTCTCAGCGATCATCAGTGCAGGGGGGACACTGGCTGGTGGTACGCGCTTCTCAAATATCCTCGTCGCAGTCGCACCCGACCCGGACTTCGCAACCAGGGTCATCAAATATGGGGCGCTGCTCATCACCTCTGCACGCGGTCTTTGTGCCCCAATAGAAGGACTTGACGCATGAGCCTTGAGCTATTTCGAAGTCGGGTGCTGCTCGCACTGAGCACTCTGTGCGCTATTCTCGCCATCAGCTCTATGTCCGCTTCGGCGAGTTTGGCATGGCCACATATCTCGCCGTCGCCTTGTCTGGGATGATGGCACTAGGGTTTATGCTGTTTCGCCTGCGTCCAACTGGCCGGCATCTCATCGTCGCTGTGCTCATGGGACTGGTGTCTGCATCGCTGATCGCTATGCGTGGCAGTCCGATGCAAATCGACATGCATATGGCGTTTTTCGCGGCGTTGGCGATGTGCTCGCTCCTCTACGACATTCGCGCCATTCTGGTGGGCACGGCATTGGTGGCGGTGCACCATTTGGCGCTAGGCCTGTTCTTTAGCGATCTGGTTTTCTATGGCACGGGTGGGTTGGATCGGATTGCCTTGCACGCTGTGATCCTGGTTCTGGAGGCAGCGGCGCTCATCTGGATGACGATCAATACCAATGCGGCGCTGCATCTCGCAGAGGAACGGACAAAGGACGCCGCGATGCGTACGGATGAAGCCCATGCGAGTGCCAAAGAGGCGAAGTACGCAGCCGAAACTACGGCTCATCATGCTGAGCAGATGCAACAAATGCAGGCTGAGTTCGCCGCGGTGGTTGAGGCGGGCCTTGCCGGGGACTTCTCGAAACGCATGATTGGGCACTATGACGATCATGCGCTCAATGAGCTTGTCGAAGCGACCAACAGCCTTGTCGATCAAATTGGGCGTGGTGTTGGTGCCACTCAAATCGTGCTTCAGTCGCTCGCTCGTGCGGATGTGACATTGCGTGTTGAAGGCGAGTTCAAGGGTGTGTTCTCAGACCTGCAGGACAACACCAACGCCGTTGCGGAAAAGCTCGGTGAGATTGTGATGCAGCTCAAGCAATCTTCGAATGCCTTGAAGGATGCGACGGGCGAAATTCTCTCTGGTGCTAATGACCTCTCGGATCGGACCAGTCGGCAGGCGTCGACGATTGTCGGCACCACCAGCATCATGGCGCAATTGGCGCAGACTGTTGAGATCAACGAACAGCAGGCCAATGACGCCAGCTCAAACGCACTCGCGGTTAGCCAGTTGGCCGACGAAGGCGGGAAGATCATGCAGGAGGCCAATCAGGCCATGCTGCGCATGACGGAATCCAGCCAGAAGGTCGGTGACATCGTCAAGTTCATCGATGACATTGCCTTCCAGACCAATCTCTTGGCCCTGAACGCTTCGGTGGAAGCAGCGCGGGCAGGTGCGGCGGGCAAGAGTTTTGCTGTCGTTGCGTCTGAAGTGCGACGTTTGGCGCAAAGCGCGGGTAAGGCCTCGGGCGAGATCAAGACGCTGATCGAAAAGAGCAGCAATGACATTATGGGCGGCACCAAGCTTGTTGCCGATGCGGCCCGGACGCTGATGACCATGGTTGAGACCGCGCATGCGAACATGCGGGTTATGGAGGCGATTGCTCAGCACGCGAGCGGGCAGGCGATCTCGATTAAAGACGTCACCTCGGCAGTGAAGACCATGGACGAGATGACCCAGCATAATGCGGCGCTGGTCGAGCAGATGAACGCGGCCATCGAGCAATCGGAGGCGCAAGCGCGAGAGCTCGATCAGATCGTTGATATTTTCACGACAGACCAGAGCAGCAAGCGGCTTCGTGCGGTCGCGTAACGCTAAGACTTAGGGCACAAAAAAAGCCAGCGTGAGCTGGCTTTTTTCGTTTGAACCATTGCTGCCAGTTTGGCTGCAGGCGCTAGAGGCGAACTCGAGCGTCGCGCGGGGTCTGGCAGGATGGTTTAGACTGGAACCGACGCATAGGCCGCGAAAAGCAGGCCAAGAGATGCGAGGAACATGACAGAGAGAGCGATAGTTTTGCGCATGAGATTACCGTCCTGCACCCAATAGGGGTGCGACAGGAACATTAGCCCTAAGGCGTTAATTGAGGATTTCGATGGCGTAGTTTTCAATAACGGTGTTAGCGAGAAGTTTCTCGCACATCGCTTTGATCTGAGAACGTGCAGTTTCCTCATCGGTTCCAGCAACTTCTAGATCAAACACCTTGCCCTGACGGACAGAGTTAACACCGGAGAAGCCAAGGCTCGCGAGCGAACCTTCGATGGCCTGACCCTGTGGGTCGAGAACGCCGTTCTTGAGAGTGACTGTGACGCGCGCTTTCATCTGAACTGCCTCGACCTACTATTATTGAACCAGACGCGGACCAGTGGTCAGCGCGTTGTCGCTTTCGACGAGAATGCCAAGACGCTGAGCGACTTCGCGGTAGCTTTCGACAAGATCGCCAAGGTTTTCGCGGAAGCGGTCCTTGTCGAGCTTGTTGCGGGTCTTGATGTCCCACAGGCGGCAATTGTCTGGGCTGATTTCGTCAGCAAGCACAATGCGCATCAGATCGCCTTCATAGAGGCGGCCAACTTCGATCTTGAAGTCAACGAGCTGAATGCCCACGCCCATGAACAGGCCGGTCAGGAAGTCGTTGATGCGGATCGCAAGGCTCATGATGTCATCGAGCTCAGCTGGGGTGGCCCAACCGAATGCGGTGATATGCTCTTCGGATACGGCTGGGTCGTTCAGCGCATCGTCTTTGTAGTAGAATTCGATGATCGAGCGCGGCAGCTGAGTGCCGGGTTCGAGGCCGAGGCGCTTGCACAGCGAGCCTGCAGCATAGTTGCGAACAACCACCTCAAGCGGGATGATCTCGACTTCCTTGATCAACTGCTCGCGCATGTTGAGGCGACGCAGGAAGTGGGTCGGGATACCCATGGAGTTCAGCTTGGTGAAGATGAACTCAGAGATGCGATTGTTCAGTACACCCTTACCGTCGAGGACCTCGTGACGGGCACCGTTGCCTGCCGTTGTGTCGTCCTTGAAATACTGGATGAGAGTGCCTGGTTCTGGACCCTCAAAAAGGATCTTTGCCTTGCCCTCATAGATTTTGCGTCGACGGTTCATGATCGAATCCGTTGTCTAAGGATAGGTAGGGTGGAGTTGAGCCGGATATGCGCCATTACTGCGCCTAAAACAAGCGCTTTTGTAGGCCCATTCGGAATGGCATTTCCCGCCTGAACCGTAGGCACACCGTTGCTTTGCGGCGCTGAACCTCCTATGTCGGGAAAGAAACTCCAGCCATGCGGCTGAGATGCAACACGGGAGCTACCATGAGCGCGTTCGAAGACCGCCAGAAGGGTCAGGAAGCTAAGTTCGCATTCGATGCGGAAAAGCAGTTCAAGGCGGAAGCCCGCCGTAACAAGCTGCTCGGCATTTGGGCTGCAGAACTGATGGGTCTGGAAGGCGATGCCGCTAAGGCTTACGAAACCGAAGTCGTTGCTGCTGACTTCCAGGAAGCTGGCGACGAAGACGTGTTCCGCAAGGTCGCTGGTGACCTCGCAGTAAAGGGCGTGTCGGTTGGTGAAGACGTGATTCGTCAGAAGATGGTTGCTCTTAAGGCGACCGCTAACGAACAGATCGCTAACGAAGGCTAAGAGCTTTCGATATTGCGAATTGAAAGGGGAGCCTCAGCGAGGCTCCCCTTTTTTGTTGGGAGTGTGTTGACGGCGCTATCCGAGGGTGACGGTTGTTGCCTCCATGGCTGTGCCGTTCATCTTCCAATGCACGGTGACTTTCTCGCAAGCCTTGAGAGTTGGGGTCGAGTAGTTGGCGGGCAATTGGTAGATATTGCCATCTGCCAAGGTCAGCGTGTGTGCCTTGAGGTCAAAGCTCTTCACAACGCCACTTGCCGTTTGCTCGGCTGGTGTGGTGGCTGCGGGCTTGGCCGCCGGTGCCACTGTCGAGGCGGCAAAGGCCGCTCCGGGTGCTGCAATAGTGACGGCAATGAGGAGAGGGGCAATAAACTTACGCATGATTTTGCTCCATGCATAACGGGTCGGTAGACCCGGTGATGTCGGCTTGCAGATCCTGTCGTGTCACGCATCTACTCATTTATGCGCCGGCAAATCTAAGTCGATGGCCAAGTTGTAGGCCCCGAAAAACAGCTCTTCCAGTTAAAGATATTTAATTCCGATCTTGTCAGAAGCGTCTTAATTTCAATGAGTTGGTCGGCATTTTGAGCGATTTGAGACAGTGCGTGCACGACTGGGGTTAAATTGCGTTCCCCGGTCGAACTCCTGACACTGTCTTGCCGGTTTTGTTGGGACATCGCCGCACTTGCCGCGCCAGTGGAATAGCGGCCTAGGGCGGCTTTTGTTTTTTGGGTAGATGCGCTCCATCAGGCGGTCCGTCAGAGCAAAGGTCGTGTCGAATGCGATGAGTGCTCTCGCGTCGATTACAGCCAAGGCAATGTTAGTCAGTAAGGTTTTATCAGGTAGACCTATCGGGACAGCGGGACGAAGTGTGCAGATAGGTCGCCATAAGATCGCGAGGCACGCATTTATTGAGCCGCGGGAGCGGAGGAGACATATGACGGCATTGGCTAGAATTTCTGCAGTATTTATCGCTTTGGCGGCAACTCTAGCTTTATCGGCACCGGCGCGAAGTGAAGCCGCCTGTGCCGAGGATGACTTTGAATCATTTCTGACAGAGTTTCAGAACAATCCGTCTGAACAAGAAAATATGAGCGCCGATCAGATTGAGATGACGACGTTTCAGGAGATGGGCAGCGCTATGCCGGCGCGCTTCACGGTCGTGCAAAGTAAAGAGGAATTGGATTGGCCGATTTTGCCCAGCCTCGCCGCGCTGAAGCAGCAGGATCTCAGTGTCCAGATATTTCAAGATACCCCGTTGAAAGCTGAACTGTACGCGCGCGCCACTGACCTGCTGGAGGTCGATTTCGTGTGGTACTTTGAAAAAGATCCATGCTGGTCCTTCGTTGGGTTCTCAGACGGCTCATTATATCGCTGATCGCATCAAGCTGAACCCAGTCGGTATTATGGTCATTCGCAATCCGCTTTTGGGATTTTTAGCGTTACTCGCAATTGCGCCTCAAGCTCAGGCAGAGCGTCTGGATATTCCTCTTCCCTTACCGCAGGGCGTTCAGAATTGCGAGTTGCAAGGATGGGCCTATTCCAATGGGCTTGTGGAAGTCGTTTTACGTCAATCACCTGACAAGGACAGCAAGGCGCTGGGCATCGTGCCCGTTGATGATCCGTCTAAAACCGCATCACATGGCAATATGCTCTATCCAGCGGAAGTCACCATCGTGCAGTACGACAGGGGCTGGCTAAAGGTTTCTGCGTTGAGGGATCTGGAAAATGCCGAAGCGGAACGCGCTGTCCCGCCCACGCCAGGGTGGATTGCGGCCAATTCCATTCGCTTCAATATCCAGTCTGGGAACGGTTATGACGCGCCGGACACTGCCAGCAAAGTCCTGATCGATATGAAGGGCGAATGGGCCACCGAGGTCGGAGAGATCGAACAGGTCCACGCTTGTCAGGCAGATTGGGTTTTGGTGGATTACCGTCAGACGCTTAGCCGTGACGCGCAGGGTGCGCTGGTTCCTGTGGCTGAGGAAAAGCAAACTCGCCAGCAGGCATGGTTTCGCAACACCTGCGGTGACCTCTTCACAACATGCGACAGGCAGTTGGATCCATAGGGGATGGTAAAGCGCTGCATGAGGCCATGCAGATAACGTTAAACTTTAAGCAGTGGGCGCTATGGACGGGCTGACGGCTGCAGGATTGGGCTCCCGCAAACCAAACTTGAAAAGAACCCCGCAGGAATGTTCCGGCGGGGCTTTGTGTTTTAGCGGATTGAATTTTTGCCGTAATAATAGGGGTTCAGATCCAAGCCGACGGCGCGGTCGAGATCGCGCAGGTTGGTGCTGCTGGCGCCAAACGGGATTTTAATACCGGCGAAGACCGAGTGCATCGTCGCACGGTACGCGCCTGCGTCTTGGAAGGTGTCAATTCGGTTTGAGTAGGAAAGACTCAGGATCAAAGGCTTGTCCTCGAGCTTGTAACGCCCTTCCACGCCCCAGCTCAGATCGCGGAAGCCCTCATCGTAAGTTTCGTGCTCGTAAATCGACCGGGCAGTGACGGACATGTCTGGAGTGAGGTAGTATGTACCTTCGAGGCCAACGACCCAAGCATTGCTTTTGTTGGCTTTGGCGTCCTCGGTTACAGCACCGGTATAGCTGAGCTGCCCGGCGACGCGGTATTGTTCTGCGTTATAGCCAGCTTCAAGTGCGACGGTCGCAAAGCCGTGCCGATCTGCCGTATAGCCGACTTCTTGGTAACTTAAGCCCCCGCCAGAGATGGCGCCGCCAACATAGAAGTCGTCAATGTGGTAAGTGGCGTGGATCGCTGCTCCTGCCAGCATCGTGTCCCAATCGTATTCGTACGATCGGACATAGTCTTGACCGGTGACAGTGCCTGAGGCGCTTTGCGCCCACGCGTCAATCTGAATGCTGAATTCGGGTGAGATAGCGACCCCGAGCTTTGCATCAAGGGTAAACAGCTTTGGTTGGGCGTCGCTTTCATACCAACGGCTGCCTTCGCGGTTGTAGTGTATCGACTGAAGTCCCAGGTCAGCGGAAATAACGCCTGTTAAGCCCATCTCTTGGGCGGTGGCGTTGGTGGAGAGCAATGCAAGCGCCGCCATTGTGGCGTAAAATTGAGTACGCATGGTAATTTAGGTCCAGGGCAATATGCCTATTGGACTGCCACTGTTCGTGCGGGAGTGCAATGTGATGCGAAGAGTGCCTTTTGCTATTTGAGCATAGGGTTTGAGGAGCGGCACTTTTGACACAGTGAGTGGGGCCAGCCGATCACCGTTCTGGAAGCCATAAGAAAAGCCGCCCGGAGGCGGCTTTGGTGTTTGTTAGATGCGCTGCATGAGGCGGGTGAACATGAGCAGGCCTTCGGGCCAAGGGCCGTGGCCGCTCTCGATGTTGATGTGCCCGGCTTCGCCCGCATCATGGAATTCTGAGCCCCATGCGCCAGCCAGATCAGCGGCGGTTTCGAGCGCGCAATAGCCATCGGTGGATGACGCAACGAGCAGCGACGGGAAGGGCAGGGGATCGCGCGGGACGGGCGCGAAATCCTTGACGGCTTCCGGCGCATTGTCGCGATAGACGTCTGGTGGAGCGACAAGGAAGGCGCCCTTTACCTTGCCATCGGTGAGCTGTGCGGCGGCCTTGGCCAGAGCAATGCAACCGAGCGAATGGGCGACAAGCACAACCGGGCGCTCGGCCAATTCGACCGCTTTGACAATGGTGTCGATCCAATCTTCTGGATCTGGGTCTGACCAATCGGCCTGCTCAACAAGGGCAGCCGAGCGGATTTTATCCGCCCAGCGCACCTGCCAATGACCGTCTTTGGAGCCATAAAGGCCCGGCAAGATCAGGATGTCGACTTCAGAGAGCTTCATGCGCCAAACACACGGTTGAAGATCGTGTCGACATGCTTGAGGTGGTAGGCGTCATCAAACATGGCGTCGATTTGTTCATCGGACAGAGTCACTTCCGGGTCAGCCTTGAGGTTGGCTGCGAAGAGACCGGCGCGATCGCCATTGTGCTGCCAGACCTTCATGGCGTTGCGCTGGACGGCAGCATAGCTGTCTTCACGGCTGTAGCCGGCCTGCGTAAGCGCGAGCAACATGCGCTGGGAATTGTGGAGGCCGCCAAGAAGATCGAGGTTCTTGCGCATGTTTTCTGGGTAGACGACGAGCTTGTCGATCACGCCGGTGAGGCGGGCCAGAGCGAAGTCGAGGGTGACGGTCGCGTCTGGGCCGATCATGCGCTCAACCGAGGAGTGCGAGATATCGCGTTCGTGCCAGAGCGCAACGTTTTCGAGCGCTGGGGTGACCATGCCGCGCACGAGGCGGGCAAGACCGGTGAGGTTTTCGGTGAGGACCGGGTTGCGCTTGTGCGGCATTGCCGACGAGCCCTTCTGGCCCGGGGAGAAGTATTCCTCAGCTTCGAGAACTTCGGTGCGCTGCAGGTGACGGATTTCCAGGGCGACGCGTTCGATGGAGGACGCTACAACGCCGAGCGTGGCGAAGAACATTGCGTGACGATCGCGCGGGATGACCTGGGTCGAGACTGGCTCGATGGAAAGGCCAAGCTTTTCAGCGACGTATTCTTCGACCGACGGGTCGATATTGGCGAAGGTGCCGATGGCGCCGGAGATGGCTGCGGTGGCGATTTCATCGCGCGCTGCAACGAGGCGTGCGCGGTTGCGGGTGAACTCGGCATAGGCTTCGGCAAGCTTGACGCCAAATGTGGTCGGCTCGGCGTGAATGCCGTGCGAGCGACCAATGGTGATGGTGTTCTTGTGCTCGTAGGCGCGGCGCTTGAGGGCTTCGAGCAGCGCATCCACATCGGCGATCAGAATGTCGGCAGCGCGCTTCATCTGCACCGAGAGCGTGGTGTCGAGAATGTCCGAGGAGGTCATGCCCTGATGGACGAAGCGAGCGTCTGGACCAACGATTTCGGAAAGGTGGGTCAGGAAGGCGATTACGTCGTGCTTGGTGGTGCGTTCGATTTCGTCGATGCGCTCGACGTCAAAGCCATAGTCACCGAGTTCGGCCTTGCGAGCATTCATCACTTCCCAGATTTTATCAGCGCTTTCCTTGGGCACGACGCCCAGCTCTGCGAGCTTGGAGGTCGCGTGCGCCTCGATTTCGAACCAAATGGCGAACCGAGTTTCGGCGGACCAGTTGGCGACCATTTCGGGGCGGGAATAGCGCGGGATCATGGGCTTAGCCTTGTAGCTTAGGAATGTGATTCAACTGGCGGTTGCTTGTAGCGCTCTAGGCGCTCGGGCAGCGTGCCAGTGTGCAGTTCGAAGAGGTGGTTGTCGCGGTCGTGGAAATAGAGCGAACGGCCTTCGCCCGCAACCCTTGGCCGCGTTTCGCGCATGTCCAACCCCAGAGCCTCGATGCGCTGGCGATAGGTTTCCAAATCAGCATCAGCGATCTTGAAGGCGATGTGATTGTAGCTGCGCGAGGGGAGGGACGGGCCTTGCATAATGGCGATCCAAATGTCGGTGGCGCCGACATGGAAGAACCGTTCCTGTGAGAGCGAGAAGGTTTTGTCCTCGCTGTCATAGATTTTGCGCGCGCCGAGGACAGTCACCAAGATTTCCTCCATGCCGTCGAGGTTCTCGACGATAAAGGTCATGTGGCTCAGGCCCTCGATGCGTGGCTCAGGCATTATGCGTGTTTACCGCGTCTCGGATGGCCTGAATGCGACCGGCGTAAGTGGTCGGATCATTGCCGCCGTAGATGGCAGAACCTGCGACGAGCACATTGGCTCCCGCCGCGACGATCTCTTTTGCATTAGCAGCAGTGACGCCACCATCGACTTCTAGATCAATGTCGCGACCGCCGATCAGCGCATGTGCCTGCGCGATCTTGGTGAGGCTTTCGCGAATAAAGCTTTGGCCTCCGAAGCCGGGATTGACGCTCATGATGAGGACGAGATCGACGTCATCAATGACGTGCTGGATGGTGGAGACAGGTGTCGCTGGGTTCAGCGCCACGCCGGCTTTTTTGCCGAGCGCGCGAATGGCCTGCAGCGAGCGGTGCAGGTGAGGACCCGCTTCAGCGTGGACGGTGATGATGTCAGCGCCGCCATTGGCAAAATCGGCCAGATAGGCGTCCGTGGGGGCGATCATCAAGTGACAATCAAAGGTCTTTTTCGTGACCCCACGCACCGATTTAATGATCGGCGCGCCAAAGGAGATGTTGGGCACGAAATGGCCGTCCATCACGTCGATATGAATGTAATCCGCGCCAGCGGCGTCGATGGCTTCGACCTCTGCGCCAAGCCGCGCGAAATCGGCGGATAGAATGGAGGGAGCGATACGAAGCGGACGGGTGGGCATAAAGGCCTCTCTCGGGCGCGGGGATATGCTCGCTGCTATAGGCCCGCACGAGAGATCGGGCAAGAGTGAGCGCCCCTGTGAGCGCTTCACTCCTGCTAAAGTCCAATCAGAATGGCACGGGGGCCGTAAAGGTCATGAACTCTTTTGTCGTTGGGTGGGTAAATCCCAATTCGGCGGCGTGCAGTTGGAGGCGATCGGCAGCGGTGAGATCATCGCCAGAGGCATAAAAGGCATCGCCCAGAATCACATGGCCAAGGGCCTTCATGTGAACGCGCAGCTGATGGGTGCGGCCGGTGAGGGGGGTGAGTTTTACGCGCGTGGCATTCTCCTCGCGCTCGAGCACCTGCCATTCGGTTTGCGCCGGGCGACCGTTCTCGTGGTCGATCTTCTGGCGCGGCTTGTTTTCCCAATCGGTACACATGGGTAGGTCGATGAGGCCGGAGTCCTCTTCGATAATTCCGGACACGCGAGCGATATAGCTCTTGGTGGTTTTGCGGAACTCGAACTGGCTGCCGATGAAGCCGTGCGCGGGCTTGTTCAGCGCCATGACGAGAACGCCAGACGTGTCTTTGTCCAAGCGGTGGCACATGCCAGCCGTGGGCCAGGTTTGGTGGGCGCGATGCTGAATGCAATCCCAGAGGCTGGGGTCTTTACCAGGCACGCTGAGCAAGCCAGATTGCTTGTCCACCACCAGAATGTCGTCATCGACGTGGATGACGTTCAGGTAGGGTTCAGTGGGAGGGAAGTAGTTCAGCAGTGTGGGCATAGGTCCGGGCATATGTGCCCTCTACCAGAGAGTGCCCCCCTTGAACAACAGCTTGAGGGACAAGCGACATGTGGGACTTTTCTATAGGGCGGGCTTTGGGCCTGATGGCCAAGACTTGGCCGTTCATCGTGTTTCGTATGGTTGTCTACTTCGGCATAGCTGCCGCCTATGTGTTGGTGACAGGAACTGGGGCCGGAATTGGTTGGGGCGTTGGCGCTTTCGGAGATGCTGATTTCCAAGCCACATCATCGATTTGGGGCGGAGTTGCAGGCTTCGCACTGACTGCCGGGGTAATCTATTTCCTGCGCGAATATATTCTCTATGTGGTCAAGGCTGGCCATATCGCGGTGCTGTCTGAGCTTATGGAGGGGCGCGAAATCCCCGCCGGGCGGGCGCAGATTGATCACGCAAGTGCTATCGTCAAAGAGCGTTTTGCTGAGGCGAGCGTGTTGTTTGGTGCCGATCAGCTGGTGAAGGGTGTGCTGCGGGCCATTACGGGTCTCGTCAATGGCATTGCCTCGCTGATCCCAATCCCGGCCATACAATCGCTGACGGGCGTGCTGAGGGCATTCCTCAATCTGTCGGTGGGGCTGCTGGATGAAGTGATCATGGCCTATGCAATTCGCACCAAATCGACCAATCCTTGGGACAGTGCCAAGACGGCGCTGGTGCTCTATGGGCAGAACTACAAGGTGATGTTCAAGAACGCGGCTTGGCTGACTGTGATCACCTACGGGCTGGCCTTCCTGGTGTTCGTGGTGATGCTGGCGCCCGCAGCGGCGTTGGTGTGGTTTATGCCGGGCGGTTGGTCGGCTGGGGGCTTCGTGTTCGCGCTGATCTTCGCTTGGGCGGTGAAGGTGGCGCTGATTGAGCCTTTCGCCATTGCCTGCATGATGGCGGTCTATTTCAAAACCATCGCGGGGCAAGCGCCTGACCCAGCTTGGGATAATCGCTTGAGTGGTATGACGAAGAAATTCGTTGAGCTCAAGGATAAGGCGGCGGCCTATGTCGGGCGGCGGTTCGGCGGCGCGCCAGCACAACCGCCATCGAGTTTTACACCGCAAGCTTGAGTTTAGGATGAGCCGCCGACGGGTGGCTCAATCATTTCATGGACCCAAAGCCTGCGCTTCGCATTATGATTCAAGTCATTGTCTGATTGATTCCGGAAAGAGCCCTATGGGTATTGAAATTGAACGAAAATTTCTTGTTTCGAGCGATGGCTGGCGTTCCGGAGTAACGTCGAGCGCGGCTTTCCGTCAGGGTTATCTATCGACCAACGCCAATCCGACAGTGCGCGTGCGTGTGGTCGACGATGCTCAAGCGTTTTTGACTCTCAAGGGCAAGCCGGTGGGTTTGGCACGGGCGGAATTTGAATATGAAATCCCGGTTGAGGACGGGTTGCAGCTGATTGAGTTGGCGCGGCCCAATGTCATCGAAAAGCGCCGTTATCTTGTGCCGCACGGCAATCACACCTGGGAAGTGGATGTGTTTGAAGGTCCGCACGACGGGCTGGTGACCGCAGAAGTGGAGATGGGTGCGCTAGATGAAGCGGTGGAGATCCCCGACTGGGTTGGCAAGGATGTGTCGAATGACGACCGCTATGCCAACGCCAGCCTATCGCGAAATCCGGGCGTCCCGGACGAGCGCTGATTTACTGCCAGCGCTTAAAGGCACGGAGGTGTTTTTGGTCGGCGACGACGGTACGAACGATTTTGTCGACACTGTCGGTGACCGGAACTTTTAGGACGTGCTCGGTGGTGTCATCGGGCACTTCGAGCGTCGCGAACTGGCTGTCGAGAAGCGACGTGGGCATGTATTCGTGATTGCGCTTGGCCATGCGCTCGGCAATCACCTCTTTGCTGCCATCGAGATAGACGAACAGCACAGGCTCACCGGCTTCGGCCGTGATGAAATCGCGATAGGCTTTTTTCAATGCCGAGCACGCGCCAACGGCGACGCTCTTTTTTGAGGCTGCGTCTTTGAGTGCAGAGGTGAGCGCGGTCAGCCACGGCCAACGATCCTCATCGATGAGGGGTATGCCTGCGCGCATCTTCTCGACATTCGCTTCGGGATGGTAGCGATCACCATCAAGGAATGGCGCATGCAGGGCACGGCCGAGGGCTGCACCAACGGTAGACTTGCCCGAGGAGCTGACGCCCATCACGATGATAATGCGGGCGGGTTCAAACTGTGGCTGAGAAGGCACCGTCGACATAGAGAATGTGTCCGTTCACAAAGCGAGAAGCGTCAGAGGCGAGGAAGACAGCGGCTCCGCCCAATTCGTCGGGCTGGCCCCAACGCCCCATGGGGGTGCGTTGTTCGATCCAGCGGTTAAAAGTTTCGTCTTGGCTCAGGGCCTCATTCATCTCGGTGAGGAAATAACCCGGCGCAATGCCATTTATATTGAGACCGTGCTTCGCCCAATCCACGGCCATGCCGCGGGTGAGATTTGCCACAGCTGCTTTGCTCGCCGCATAGGGGGCAACCGAGGGGCGTGAGACGTTGGAGAGCATGGAGCAAATGTTGATGATCTTGCCGGAGCGGCGTGGGATCATGTGGCGGGCCACGGCCTGACCAACGGTGAAGACCGAGGTGAGGTTCGTTGTCAGGACCTGATCAAAGCGGTCCGCCGGGAAATCCTCAAGCGGAGAGCGGAACTGCATTCCTGCATTGTTGACCAGAATATCGATCGGGCCGAGGACATGCTCAACATAGTCGATGCCGTCGCCGACGCTGTCTTCGCTGGTGACGTCAAAGGCCACGGCTTTCACGTCATGACCCGCTTCGTTGAGTGTGGCAGCAGCATCGCCAAGAGCGTGACTATCACGCCCGTTGATCACAATACGTGCTCCGGCCTCCGCCAATGCCTTGGCAATCGCGAATCCCAAGCCGCGGCTTGAACCGGTCACCAGTGCGAGTTTTCCGGATAAATCAAAGGGCGAAGTGGGTTTGGTCATGGCAGCTCCGCCGGAATTCTATCTGTTCTTGTTAGATGAGGGGACTAAGCTGTGCAAGATTGACTGCAATCTGCCATACAAGATGGTCAGAATGGTCGGAAATTGCACTTTCTGACCTATCTTCTTTCGCTATGATGTGGTCAGTATCGCCGCCGCCTATTAGGCGTGCTTCAGAATGACCACGATGACCTTCGGAAGGATATTTGGATGTCGACAGCGGATATCGGCCTAATCGGCCTTGCGGTTATGGGCTCGAACCTAGCTCTCAACATCGCAGAGAAGGGCTACACTGTTGCCGTGCACAACCGGTCTGCTGTCCGCATTGACGAGTTTGTAGCAGAGGCAAAGGCGCAAGGCCTGTCTGAAAAGACACTTCCTAAGTACGATCTTGCAGAATTCGTAGCCTCGGTGAAGGCGCCGCGCTCCATCATCATCATGGTCAAGGCTGGTCAGCCCGTTGACGATATGATCGAGCAGCTGTTGCCGCACCTTGAGGCTGGCGATGCGATTATCGAATGCGGCAACTCGCTGTTTACTGATACGCAGCGCCGTTTCGACTACCTCAAGCCAAAGAACATTGGCTATCTCGGCGTCGGTGTTTCCGGGGGCGAAGAAGGCGCGCGTCACGGCCCATCGATCATGGTCGGTGGTTCCAAGGAACAGTGGCACAATGCTGAAGCTGTTCTTACGGCTATTGCGGCCCAGTTCAACGGCGAAAGCTGCTGCGCATATCTCGGTGAAGGCGGCGCTGGCCACTTCGTAAAGACTATCCACAACGGCATTGAATACGGCGACATGCAGATGATCGCTGAAGTCTATGGCGTGATGCGCGATGGCCTGGGCATGTCCGCCAAGGAATGCGCTGCCGTGTTCAAGGAATGGAACAAGGGCGCGCTCAACTCCTACCTCATCGAAATCACCGGCCACGTGCTGGACGCGGTCGATGCAGAATCTGGCAAGGCACTCGTCGACTTGATCCTCGACAAGGCTGGCCAGAAGGGCACCGGCGTTTGGTCGGCTATCGTTGCTCAGCAGATGGGTGTTCCTGCAACCGCCATTGAAGGCGCTGTTGCGGCTCGCTCGATCTCGTCGCGCAAGGAAGAACGCGTTGCGGCTGAAGCCATCTATGGCAAGCCAGTGCGCGGCAAGACCGACGTGACCCTAGCTGACCTCGAAAAGGCACTGCTGGCTGGTAAGATCGTTTCTTACGCACAGGGCTTTGCGGTTATCGCTAAGGCTTCGGAAGAAAACGGTTGGGCACTGCCGCTCGCGACCATCGCCAAGATATGGCGCGCTGGCTGCATCATCCGTTCGCGCTTCCTCGACCAGATGTCCTCGGCTTATGCCAAGGGTGAAGCGACCAATCTGCTCGTCGTTCCAGATTTCGTAGACATCATGAAGGACAGCCACCCAAGCCTGCGTAAGGTTGTTGCTGCTGCCGCTGTTGGCGAATTCCCAATGATCTGCCTCTCGGCTGCTCTGTCGTACTTCGACAGCTACCGTCAGGCTCAGGGCACTGCGAACCTCATTCAGGGCCAGCGCGACTTCTTCGGCGCCCACGGCTTCGTCATCGAAGGCCGCGGTTCGGATCTGCACGGCACCTGGCCGAGCACTCTGGGCAAGTAAGACTTGTCTCAGATTTGAGATTGAAAGGCTGGGGGTGACCCCGGCTTTTTTTGGTTTTGGGGTACGCCCTAAATCTCTGCATGCAAGGGGGAGGGCGGTGTAGGGCGCTGGCCGTGCGCTCTATTCGTCGTGAAGTTCGCGGAACATGACAAAACTGTCGACGTAGCCGTGGGTGGGGTGGTTGAAGGCTTTGGGAAGCGTGCCGACGATAGCGAAGCCGAGCGCCTGCCAGAGGGCGACAGCGCGGGTGTTGGTCGACACGACGTGGTTGAACTGCATTGCCCTAAAACCGCGCTCCTTTGCCAGCTCTAGGCTGTGGAGGCACATCGCCTTGGCGATGCCTCGCCCCTGCGCCTCCGGCGAGACCATGTAGCCGCAATTGGCGACGTGGGCGCCGTTACCGCGCTGATTGGCCATTATGTAGTAGGTGCCGAGCACCTTACCGTTCTCTTCGGCGACGTAGACGCTGTGGCTGGGCAAGAACCAGTAGGCGAGCGTGCCCTCATCATCGAGGTCGGTGTCGATGGTATAGGTCTCGCCTGAAGCGAGGACTGGCTTGACGATGGAGAGAACCGCCTCGCGGTCCTCTAGGGTTGCGGGGCGGATCTGCATATCAATCGTTTTCGTCTAATGGTGGCACGCGAACCTGGCCGGGTGGGGCGATTTCGGGTGCATGAGGGTGGTTTGCAATAGAGGGGCGACGTCCCAGCTCAAAACGCCATGCGGCCACGGCGAAAATGATCAGGGCGATAGCGACGGCCACGCTGGCAGCGATAAATGGTGCGCCGGGGAAGTAACCAGCTGAGCCTGGGGTGGTGGTGTAATAGGAAAAGATCTGCGTGGCGGCGAGAGGGCCGATAATGGTCGCGAGCGAGCTCGCGGCATTGACTGCACCTTGCAGTTCACCTTGCGAATTGTCCGGCACCTGACGCGACAACACGCCGTTGATGGCTGGTGGGGCGAGGCCCGAGACGCAACCAACGCCGATGGCGAGATACAGCATGTAGACATCGGTGCTCATGCCGACCGCAGCGAATGCTGCAATGGCAGCGATAAGGCCGATCATGGCGACAGCTGGCTCACCCATGCCGCGCGACATGGGGCCCGCCAGAACAGCTTGGGCAATCGCGAAGCCAAGGCCGAAAGCGCCAAGCGTGCGGCCAATGTTGGACGAGCTAAAGTTGAACATCTCCACGGTGAAGTAGGAGAAAACTGTGGGCAGGGACTGGGCCGAGAGCTGGAAGAAAAACAGCACGGCCAAAAGCCAGAGCACTGACGGATATTTTTTAAGCGCGAGGACGGCACCGAGCGGATTGGCGCGACGAATGTCGAAGCGGCGGCGGCGGGTCTTGGGCAAGCTTTCTGGCAGCACGAAGAGGCCGAAGAGGAAGTTTGCGAATGCGAGAGCGGCTGCGGCGTAGAACGGTACGCGCGGGCCGAGTTCACCCAATTCACCGCCGATAACGGGGCCAATTATGAAGCCCAGGCCAAAGGCCGCACCAATCAGGCCGAAGCTCTGTGTGCG
The DNA here is from genome assembly GCF_014127105.1 of Devosia sp. MC521. NCBI lineage: Bacteria > Pseudomonadati > Pseudomonadota > Alphaproteobacteria > Hyphomicrobiales > Devosiaceae > Devosia > Devosia sp. MC521. Next base: position 2,278,549 of record NZ_CP059902.1, on the reverse strand, counting down.
CTTTTCGGGCGGGGTGATATCGGCCATGTAGGCGGTGGCTGTCGCAAGGGCTGCGCCAGCGATGCCAGCAATGATGCGGCCGATGAAAAGATACCAAACGAAGGGGGCAATCGACATCATGAGATAGTCGAAGGTAAGGCCCAATAGGGAGAAGAGCAGAACCGGGCGACGACCGAATCTATCTGATAGATTGCCCAGAACAGGCGAAAAGACGAACTGCATGAAGGCGTAGGCGAAGACCAGATATCCGCCAATAACTGCCGCGTTTGCAACGCTGCCGCCTGTCAATTCCTCTAATAATTCGGGTAATACCGGGGTGATAATGCCCACACCGATCATGTCGATCAGGATGGTTATGAGGATACAGGAGAGGGTCAGTTTTGAGCGTGTCGCTGCTTGCATGCGGTACTTGAAACCTTCCTGTAGTCACCCGCTAGGGCATGTCGCAAATGACACGCACGCCAGCGGGAAAGCAAGAGGCGCCTGTTAGTGTGGCGGCGCCTCAGCATCATAGCTGTATATCCAGCCCAAGCGCTTGAGATGAGCGCGAGTGCCTTGTTTGGCCATCACCACATTACGCGCCCAGCTGAACGGCCAGGCCATGTGAAAAATACGTCCGTTTTGCGCGGAGAGCGCTGCAACAGCGTGAAGTCGCTTCTGGCGCCGTTTTGCATAATGAGAGAAAGCCGCTTCAGGCTGTTCTGTTCCCATTAAAAGTGGCGCAAGCACGGCGGCGTCTTCAATTCCCATCGCTGCGCCTTGGGCTTGGAAGGGCACAAGAGCGTGGGCGGCGTCACCGATGAGGCCAATACGACCTCGGCTCCACACATTGGTGGAGACGGTGTTTAGGGCCCAAGGGGTCCATTGATCGCGTGCTGCGCTGAGGATCGCGCTCACTTTAGCACCAGGCTTTTTGAGGGTTGGTTGCCCCAAGGCCTTGATATCTTCGCCGGGTGTAAAGAGCGCTAGGTTGAACTGTTTGCGATGCGGCAGAGGGTAACACACGAGGTGGAAGCCTCGCGCGAAAAATACGGAAACCCGGTTGGGCGATATGATGCCGTCAAGCTTTTCCATTGGAATAAGTGCACGCCACGCGATGCGCTTGCCAAATACGGCCTGCGGACCGCGAATGGCGCTCAGGCGCGTTTGGGAATGGACGCCATCGGCACCGATCAGAGCTTCGCCGCGGAGGGCGCGCTTTTCGCGTCCTGCGGTGAAGTGCACGGTGACGCCGCCGACGTCGTCTTGCATCTGCCAATCGGTAACGCCGAAGTGGATTTCAATGTTAGCAAAGCGGCGGCAGGCAGCGTGCAGAACTCCGGCCAGATCGGCACGATGCAGAATGGCGTAAGACGACCCAAATTTTTCGCGCATCAACGGGCCAAGCTCCATCGTTGCGATGGGGCCCTTGCTGGAGAGGGTGTAAGAATCGAGGGCTTCAGGTTCAAAACTGACTTCGGAAAGCGCCTCGGCTAGGCCAAGACGATCCAAGATAAGACGAGCATTCGGGCTGAGCTGAATTCCTGCACCAAACTCTTCAATGTCGGTTTGGCGTTCGATGATGCTCACTTTGCCCCCGAATTTAGCGAGGCCAAGGGCGAGCGTCATGCCGGCGATGCCGGCACCTATGATGATGAAATGACGGCCCGTGGCGGCCATGGCATTACTCAGGCGGCGTTGACCAAGAAGATAGACGAGGCCGGATTGGCCTGGCCTGCACCGAGCTCATGTTTGAACACATAGAGCGTCGAGCAATATGGGCAGACGATCTCATCATCCTTACCCATGTCTAGGTATACGTGTGGATGATCGAAAGGTGGCAGCGCGCCAACACACTGGAATTCCTTCGAGCCAATCTCGATGCGGGCAAGGCCGGAGGTGTTGTGAAAATGCGGGGTTACGCCGTGCGCCATAATACCAACCTGAATGGTTTGATGAATTGGCGCGACCATAGCCAAACAGCAATGCCAAGAAAAGGAGAAAGCGTGTTTTGCTTTTTGCCTTGCATTTACCGCTGTGAGCCGCAAAACCCACTTAAGTTCTTATGAGGAATGTTGATGCCAACTTTCACCCATTCGGGTTTGACCCTTGCTTATCACGTCTATGGAGAGGGCGCGCCTGTGCTCTGCGTGCATGGGTTTGCCTCGAGTGGCAAGGTCAATTGGCTCGATACAGGTTGGGTCGAGACCTTGGTGGAGGCCGGGTACCAAGCCATTACGCTCGACAATCGGGGCCACGGGGGATCCGACAAACCGCATGATCCGGACCTCTATTATCCGAGCTTGATGGCAGAGGACGCACTGGCGCTCTTAGACCATCTTGGGATCAGCCGAGTTGCGGTGTTGGGTTATTCCATGGGCGCCCGCATCGCCGCGTTCATGGCCTATCAAGCCCCAGAAACGGTGGCATCGGTCATCTTCGGTGGGATGGGGCTCAACCTCATCAACGGGTTGAGTGATGGGAATGACATTATCGCCGGGCTGCGCGCGCCGAGCCTGGCGAGTCTAACCCATCCGACGGCGCGGCAGTTTCGGATATTCGCCGATCATACGGGGTCGGACCGAGAAGCGCTTGCCGCCTGCATGGAAACATCGCGCGAGGCTATGGCGCGCGCTGATGTTCGTCGCATTGACGTGCCGGTGTTGGTCGCCGTTGGCGAGGTCGACGAAATGGCCGGGAGTCCACAACCCCTCGCAGAATTGCTGCCACAGGGTGAGTCGGTGGTGATCCCCAAGCGGGACCATATGCGGGCCACGGGAGATAAGGTGTTTAAGTCTGCAGCGCTTGAGTTTCTCAGTAGAACATACTCGGGCGGTGCTGTTTGATGAACCAATCTCGCTGCTTTGACTTTGAATAGAGAACAATCTGGCTTATATCGTCGGGAAGCGATGAAACGGAGTGCGGCGCCATGAACGGCAATGCTCAACAGTCGATCCAGATCAAATCAGTCGATCCCGTCTGGGAAGCGGTGCGTGCGAGCGCGCAGCAGATCGTTGATTCTGAACCCGCACTGGCGAATATGGCGCTTAGCAATATTCTCAATCATGCGCGGTTCGAAGACGCGCTGGCTCACCGTCTGGCATTGCGCTTGGGGGACGAGGATGTGTCGGCGGACATGATCCGCCAGGCGTTCGAAGAAACTTTGCGGGATGCGCCACATATTGGTGAAGCCGCACGCACTGATCTCGTCGCGACAATGGAACGTGATCCTGCCTGTGATCGTGCTGTAGAGCCGCTGCTCTATTTTAAGGGCTACCAGGCGATCCAAACGCACCGTTTCGCCCATGCAATGCTCAATGCTGGACGGCGCGATTTTGCGCTCTATTTGCAGAGCCGATCCAGCCAAGTGTTTCAGGTTGATATCAACCCGGCCGTGAAGATGGGTAAGGGTATTATGCTCGACCATGGCACTGGCTTGGTGATTGGTGAGACGGCTGTCGTCGGCGACAATGTCTCCATGCTTCAGAATGTTACGCTCGGTGGGACCGGTAAATCCGATCAGGATCGTCACCCAAAAATCGGCAATGGTGTTTTGATCGGCGCCGGTGCCAAGGTGCTTGGCAATATCCGCGTGGGGGATTGCTCGCGCGTGGGGGCAGGCTCTGTTGTGCTCAAGGAAGTGCCGCCGCGCGTGACCGTCGCAGGTGTTCCCGCAAAGGTGATTGGCGAGGCGGGTTGCGCCCAGCCAGCGCTGGTAATGGACCAGGTTGTGCTGGTTTACGACAAGACCTCGTAGGGCGCGTGCAAGAGCTTCACACGGCTTGTTCCCGCTAAAATGGTTGGCATAGGGGTTGCCAGCGAGCGGCTAGGGTCTAGATTGCGCGCTTAACCCAAGTACAGGACATTTGCTGTGAACCAGCCAGAAATCATCAAACTGCAGGGCTTCCTGCAGCGCACCTTTGGCAACAAGAACATCGACGTTCGTCCACGCCACAAGCTGAACGACTCTGTTGAAGTGTTCATCGGCGATGAATCCATCGGCCTCATCCACGCCGACGACGAAGACGGCGATAAGTCCTACATGTTCTCCATGTCGATCCTCGATATCGATCTGGAAGACTAAGTTTTAGAGTGCGCCGATTTGCTCCAGCCATGGGGCCATTTGGCTATCAAACTCTCGCCAGTGGGTCAGTGCTGCCTCGTTAAAGCTAACGATGGCGGCCAACCCGCTGGATAGATGTACAGTGCGTACGCATCGACTAGGCCGCGCCGGCGTTGGCGCTGTTGAGCATTTGGCCACAAATGGCCTGGACTCTAAGGCGTCGTACCAAACCACTTCCCCTGCATATCCGTCTGCTTGTTTCAGCGTTTTGCCGACAAGGCCCGGAACGGTCTGCAGCAGTGCGCCCTGAAATTGATGCACGTAAACTGTATCCAGTAGTGCGCTGCTCGCCCGGGCGCGGGTGAGAGGGAGTAGTGTGACATCAATGAGTGTAGCGCTCTTGGTGCGTTCGAAATTTAGCGCAAACTTCAAATCGACCTGCTGAACGAATCCCTCGCGAGTGTCCTGAGCTGTGCGGAACCATGTCTGGGGTATAGCGAGCTCGCGACCTCCAACGGTCTGGATAATGCGGGAGCTGTCCGCGCGATCTGGTGTCTGCGGCGCGTCATTTCTGCCCATTTGATCAAGGGCATAGGCCAAGCCTAGTGCGGCGACCAAAATGATCAATCCTATCGCTGCAAGATTGTAAGCGACCCCCGCATGGGATGGTCCAGACCTAGTCGATGCTGTGTGCATGAGCGGTGTTAACCAAATTATCCAGCAGGAGGTGACAGTTCATAGAGTAGATCATATGCTTAACAAGTCATTAATACAGCCAGGTATGGGCGAAGAAGATGAGCAGGGAACTACTACTCGCCGCCTTTATTATGGGCGTTGGACTGAGCGTGGCGGGGGCGGGGACGTATCTTTATCAGTGGCTGACGCGGGAAGAAGCGGCACTGCGGGTAGATGGTAATACCTTGGGTCAGTCGTTTCTTCGGTTTGTTGTTAGCGTTGTTTGTGGGCCCTACATCATGCTCCAGTATGGCTGGAAGCAGGAAGACGATGGCACGCTTTCTATGCCCTCGATGTTGATTTCCTCACTCGTGGCGTTTGGCTGGTCTTTCGTGACCGGCCTCCTGATCATGAGCGTTTACGTCTTGGTGCTGTACTAAACGCTTCGCTGGTTAAACGAAAAGGGCCCCGCGTTGCGGGGCCCTTTTCGTATGCCTTGGCAGCCGAATTAGCCGTTGGAGGCAACCACAATGGTGCGGGCGTCAATCATATCTACCCAATGTCCGGAGTGGGTTTGTGACTGACGCTTAAGGAAGGTGTACGGGGTATCGCTCCAAAGCTTGATGGAGCCTTCTTGGTTGTCCAGCACCATGTCGCCGCGATCGGTGCGTGCCATCAGTACGGCGTGACCATTGCCGTTAGGCTCACGCACAACAGCAATCATCAGCGTCGATGGGTTCCAACCAGCTTCAATGAGGTCCCGACGCTTGGCCAGCGCGAAGTCTTCGCAATCGCCGTAGCCGTTTGGATAGGTCCAGAATTCATCAAGCTGATAGAGGTCGCGATCTTCAACCGGTACGACAGTTTGATTGTAGTGGGAGTTTACTGCGACCAACTGTTCCCAGCGCTGCGCGTCAAGTGGCATGGCGGCAATGGGGCTTGGGTTGGAGCGGCATTCAGCAGGGCGCGACTTGCAGAACTCCAAATGCCCAACCGGGATGGAGCTGTTCTTTTCAGCAGTCTGGATAAAGGCAACGTGGGTAAGGTCCAAAGCCGACACGGGTGCTGACATCAAAGCGATGGCGCTCAGAACTCCAGCGATAAGCGTCTTTGCTGTGGTGGCCATGTTCCCGATCTCCCAGTTGGAGATCATTCTAGGTAACGGCCATTAGCTCGATAAGAAAACTACCATGTAGTTTTTATATGAGTTTTATCCACTGTATTCACACTTCATTAACCATAATTATCAGTGGACTAGCTCATGCGCAGGTTTTGCTGGACGACATTGAGCATCTCTTGGGAGGCGACGAACTCTACCGCAACGCCGTTTTGCAGATGACGAACAACCCGTGCCCGCATACGGCCGAGGGCGATAGGTGTGCCCATCGCAGGACGAACGTCCAATTCGATCGCTGCGCCCGAGAGCGAGATGTCTATAATCTTGCAATTGTAACGGCGACCATCGTCCAGGACCACGGTGGAATGGCGAATGTCGGGCACGACACGTTCGTGGCGTCGGTCTTCAGGCAGGTTCAGCAGATCCTTGCTTGCCAGCCATGTCAGTTGCGCCGCCATTTTATCGCGCTTGCGCGGGGAGGCGTCGATGCTCATGCAAAATCCGCCATCGACCTGCGCTTCCAGCGTGCCCTCTATGCGGCCCAAGTGATCGAGATAGGCAATGATCCTCTCGCCGATAACACCCGCGACCGGAGCGATGACAACAGCATCACCAGGAGACATTGCAAGAACCTGACAGGGGAACTCACGGCGGTCGGCCAGCATGTAGCGCCCTAGAATAGAGACGTTAACGCGTTGAAAACGTTGCTCAGTTCTTGGTGGGGGCGCTGCAAAACTGTCTCGAGCGGAGATGTTGCCATCATCAAGCATCGACAACCTGCTCCTAGGTCAAAGTATTCTCAATGAAAACTTAGAGCAGCTTGGTTAACTTAGTATGGATTGTTAGTTCCGAAGGTGCTTTAAAGGCGGTCTTTAGTTTCGACCGCCGTCAATCACTGCCAAGTGTGCATAGCGGCGGGCAGTTATGCCGTAAACTGTTGTGGGCAGTGCGGTTGATGCCGCTGTATGGGTGTAAGGGACGTCGTTGACGACGCTCGATACTTCCTGCGCCATGGGTTCGTCCGCTGGCATATCATCCGGCCACAAGAGGCGGAGGCCAGTGATGCGCTGTTCGATGACAGGCTGTACGCCAAGCCAGTAGGGCTCATCAAAAGCCGTCATAGCACCCAGAATGCGGGCGTGGGTGGAGCCGTTATGACGCAATGGCATCAAAATGGCCTCAAAGGTCACCTTGGTCTGCAGGGCGGTGGTCCCTTGGAAGGTGACAAGCGCGACGGCGTGATCTTCGGTGACAGCGCGAATGAGTGTTTCAATCGCGTCGTGATCGCGGTCATGCCAAAGGGCATTGAATGAGCGGCCTTTGAGCTCGCGGCAGTAGCTGGTGCACAGGTGTGATCCGGCAAGGCGGAACGAGAACTCTTCGTTGTCGTCGACCTCAAGGATAAACGTGTTGGCAAGTGCCTCACGGATGCGAGTCGGATCAATATCTCGACGGTCGGGAGCGCTGCGCGAACCCCGAATCGTGTTCCAATAGGTATAGAGCGTCTTGGTGCTCGGCATCTTCATGGTTCAGCGTTCCGCATCGTTGGCGTCCGGGTAGCTCCAACAGCCACTCTTCAGCCCGCTGAACATTGCAAAATGTAGATCAAATTGCCCGCTTAAAGATTGATTAAGGTTAATGCCGGGGCAGGCATTGTGGAAAAGTTAACAAGAACGATCGCTGTTACGCGGCGAGGGGGCAGAGCATGACGGGCCACGATCAACACTCTCAAAGCGAACAAAAACAAGGGCGTGAGCCCATTTTCTTGCTGCCCACGACGGTCGCCGTGCTTGCCGGCGTGATGATTGTTGTCCACATCGCTTCGACCCTCGTTCTTAACCAGTCCGGGCTTTTGCAACTCTACTATTGGTTCGCCTATTTGCCCGCGCGTTTCATCGCTGCAGGCGAGGATTTGATCTATGCCGCACCACTGTTGTGGACCCCGATCACCCATGCCTTTTTGCACGGGGGCTGGGATCACCTTGTGCTCAATACGGCTTGGCTCTTGATTTTCGGAACACCTGTGGCGCGCCGTTACGGTGGCATGGGCATGATTGCGATTTTTGTCGTCTCTGCGATCGCAGGGGCGGCGCTGTTCACCGTGGTGACGCTCTATGACGGGGTCTTCTTGATTGGGGCGTCCGGGGGCGTGGCGGGTCTGACCGGCGCGGCGATCCGATTTATGTTCCAGCCAGTCGTTGTGGCGAACGACCCTGAAACAGGGGAGAGGATCATATTGGGGCGTCGGCTGGCCTCAATCAAAGAAGTGATGTTGCATCCGCGCGCGCGGTTTTTCACTTTGCTCTGGGTGATCCTGAACGCCGCTGTGCCGCTCCTGCCATTGTTTTTAGGCGTGAACCTGACCATTGCCTGGCAGGCTCATCTGGGCGGGTTTCTTGCAGGCTTCTTTATGGTGCAGCTGTTCGAGCGCCGGGCGTAATTTTAACCCAAGGCTTTTGCGCTATTCGAGCATAGCTTTGATGGCCCTCGCTCCTAAAATCTTCCAAGTGGAGGGATTTTAGGAGCCGAGCTGTCAAGGCGGATCCGTACTATTTCCCGTAGACGGCTTTAGGGTCGAAGAGACGCGGAATACCGGTGTCGGCAAGTTTGGCTTCGCCATTATCGACTGTTACCTGCCGATAGAAGCAGGTCTTGCGACCGGTGTGGCAGGCGGCGCCACGGCCAGTTTGGTGAACGCTCATGACAATGCAGTCTTGATCGCAATCGGTGCGAAGCGAAACGACCTGCTGAAGTTCGCCAGAGGTCTCGCCTTTCTTCCAGATCGACTGACGGGAGCGCGAGTAATAATGCGCAATGCCGGTTTCGATGGTCAGGCTGAGCGTTTCTGCATTCATATAGGCGACCATGAGGACGTCTTTGGTATCGTCATCGACCGTCACCACGGTGAGCAAGCCATGCGCGTCAAAGCGCGGCGCAAACTCTGTGCCGTCTTCAAGGGCGTGGTGATCGAGAGATTTGGGATCGACGAAAGTAAAGCTCATGGTCTGCGCCCTGTGAGGGAAGAGCTAAACGCTCTAGCGCGGTCGGCAGACGATGTCACGTTCTATGGGGGGGTGCTCTCAAGAGCACCTGCACTGCTGAGCCAATCTTTGTCATCACCGGACTTGGCCCGGTGATCTTGTCCGTATCAGCATCGTACTGAATTGCCGGGGCGCCCCCGGCAATGAGAGCGTGAAGAAATTGGGGGCCTAATGGCCCCCACATAATCTTTAGCGCGTGACCATGGCAAAGAAGCGGTCCTGCTCAACGCGGTCTTCCGCGAAAACGCCGGTGAAGCGGTGAGTGACGGTCGAGACATCGTGGGCCTTTACGCCGCGCATGGTCATGCACATGTGCTCCGCTTCAAGCATAACAGCTGCGCCGCGCGGGTTGAGGTTTTCGTTGATCGCGTCGATGATCTGAGCGGTCATCGTTTCCTGCGTCTGCAGGCGGCGCGCGAACACTTCAACCAGACGCGCAAGCTTAGAGAGGCCAACAACGCCATCGTGCGGCAGGTATGCGATATGGGCCTTGCCGTAGAAGGGGACCATGTGGTGTTCGCAGTGTGCGTAGAACGGGATGCCCTTCACGAGGACAAGATCGTCGTATCCGCCGACCTCTTTGAAAGTCTTAGAGAGAACGGACTTTTCGTCCTGCGCATAGCCAGAAAACAGCTCGCCATAGGCTTTGGTGACGCGAGCAGGAGTTTCGAGTAGGCCTTCACGCGTTGGGTCGTCGCCAGCCCATGCGATCAAAGTGCGGACTGCCGCCTCTGCTTCTTCGCGCGTTGGGCGCGTGGTCGCCGAGCGTGTGTCATCACTCGCCTTGAGCGCGTTAATTTGAGCGTCCATAATTGGGCATCCCCAGCAATACGTTCGTAAATCGCCCACGGGCGCATTACGGTGTGTGAGTTTATTAATTACCGCACTGACACCGCATTTATCCCACCTATATAAGGTGCAGACGCTATTGGAACAAGAAACTGCCTCGCTGATGGAATTGAACGATCTTTATTCAGAAAAGATCCTTGATCTGGCGGCAAACGCGCCAAATCCGGGGCGATTGGCAGCGCCCGATGGCACAGCTCGGAAGGTGGCGAAGGTCTGTGGGTCTTTAATCGAAGTGGACCTATCTATACAGAATGGCGTGATCACTGGTTATGGCCATAAAGTCTCCGCCTGCGCACTTGGACAAACGTCAGCTTCGGTTGTGGCCAGAGAGATCGTTGGAACGTCGGTGGCGGAGTTCTCAGTATTGCGCGATGTGATGTTGGCTATGCTGACCGTTGACGGGCCCGTGCCAGCTGGGAAGTGGGCCGATCTGGCATATCTTGAGCCGGTACGAGCATTCCCTCACCGGCACGCTTCCACCATGTTGGTCTTTGAGGCTGTATTGGCGGCAATAGAGAATGCTGAGTCAAAACAAGCTCATGGCGCGCAAAGCTGATGCATCGATTCATCGATATGATGTGGCGCGTGATCGATCTGCCGTTCAAGTTTGCGGCAGTTTTTCTCATTACGCTCTATCGCTATACGCTCTCGGCATTTACCGGCCGGACGTGTCGACACCTTCCAACGTGCTCGGAGTTTACTCGAGATAGTATTTGGCGCTTCGGCTTTTGGCCGGGGGGCTGGATGGGGGCGGCGCGGCTGTGGCGTTGTCGCCCGGGCGGCTCGCATGGTTATGATCCAGTGCCGGAGGCGTTGCCTGAGGGGCAGTGGTATGCGCCCTGGCGCTATGGGCGCTGGAAATAGGTTTGGCCCAAAGAGCGGAGGGGTACGGCTTAAATTTGAGCGGCTTTCTGCTGAAACCGCGCACAGCTTTGCGCTAAACTACCGCTGCGGGCTGGCAGAAACGAAAAACCGTGCTATTCAGGCCGCCTTGCAGCCCAGTGGAGGCTGCTTCAAACCAAAAAGTTCTGGAGACTTCAAATGTCGATCAAGGTGACATTCCCCGATGGTGCAGCTCGCGAATTTCCGCGCGGCACTACCGGCACCGAGATCGTGGAAGGGATCTCCAAGTCGCTGGCAAAGAAGACTGTCGCGATGAAGTGGAACGGCGCTCTGGCCGATCTCTCTGACGCGCTCGACGCTGACGGCAAGATCGAGTTTGTGACGCGCGATTCCGGTTCGGCGGACGTGCTCGAACTCATCCGCCACGACGCCGCTCACGTGCTGGCTGAAGCTGTGCAGGAACTTTGGCCTGATACTCAGGTGACCATTGGTCCGGTTATCGAGAACGGCTTCTACTACGACTTCTATCGTCCGGCAGGTCCGTTCACTGAAGACGATCTGCGCGTCATCGAAAAGAAGATGGCCGAGATCGTCGATCGTGGCGCAACCTTCACCAAGGAAGTCTGGACCCGCGATCAGGCCAAGGATTTCTTCCGCGCTAAGGGCGAGCATTTTAAGGTTGAACTGGTTGACGCTATTCCGGCTGATCAGTCGCTGAAGATGTATAAGCAGGGTCAGTGGATCGACCTCTGCCGTGGTCCGCACATGCGTTCGGTCAAGGATGTTGGTACGGCCTTCAAGCTGACCAAGGTGGCTGGTGCTTACTGGCGTGGTGACAGCAATCGCGAAGTCTTGAGCCGCATCTACGGCACCGCTTTTGCGACCAAGGAAGACCTCGAAGCTTACGTCACCATGATGGAAGAAGCCGAGAAGCGCGACCACCGTAAGATCGGCCGCGACCTTGACCTGTTCCACTTCCAGGAAGAAGCGCAGGGTTCGGTGTTCTGGCACCCACGTGGCTTTGTCATCTACAACCAGATGGAAGCCTATATCCGCCGCCGTCTGGACAAGTCGGGCTATGTTGAGGTGAAAACACCTCAGCTGATGCACGCCAAGTTCTGGGAGCAGTCCGGCCACTGGGGCAAGTATCGCGAAAACATGTTCGTTGTGCCCGATCAGGTGCCGAACACGGAAGACGATCAGCCGATTTTTGAATCCGGTGCAGACCTGTTGGCGCTCAAGCCAATGAACTGCCCTGCGCACGTTCAGATCTTCAATCAGGGCATTAAGTCCTACCGCGATCTGCCGCTGCGCATGGCCGAATTTGGTTGCTGCCACCGCAACGAAGCGCATGGCGCGCTGCATGGTCTGATGCGTGTGCGTCAGATGACGCAGGATGACGCGCACATCTTCTGCCGTGAAGACCAGATCCAGAGCGAAACCGAGCACTTCGTGCACTTGCTGTACTCCGTCTACAAGGACATGGAGTTCAGCAATGTAGTGATCAAGCTGGCAACGCGTCCGGAAAAGTTCGGTGGCACCATCGAGCGTTGGGATGCGGCTGAAAAGGCGCTGGGCAATGCTCTGCGCGCTACTGGCTATGACTTTGAAATCGCTGAAGGCGAAGGCGCCTTCTATGCGCCAAAGCTTGAATTCCACCTCAAGGATGCGATCGGTCGTTCCTGGCAGGTTGGTACGCTGCAGCTCGACTATGTTCTGCCCGAACGCCTCAACGCCACCTATGTAGCAGAGGATGGTTCGCGTCAGTATGCCGTGATGCTGCACCGCGCGATCCTTGGTTCGCTAGAGCGCTTTATCGGTATTCTGATCGAAAACTACGCTGGCAAGATGCCAATGTGGCTGGCCCCGACCCAGGTTGTGGTCGCGACCATCGTGTCGGAAGCGGACGACTACGCTGAGAAGCTGGTCCGTCAGCTGCGCGATGCCGGCATTCGTGCTGAAATCGACGCTCGTAACGAAAAGATCAACTACAAGGTCCGCGAGCACTCGGTGAACAAGGTGCCGCTGATGTTTGTGGTTGGCCGTCGTGAAGCGGAAGAAGGCAATGTTTCGGTGCGCCGTCTTGGTACTGAAGGCCAGCAGGTCCGTCCGTTCATGGAGGCGTTGGTTGATCTGATGGCTGAGGCTACCGCGCCGGATTTGAAGGCTGCTGCTGCGGCTAAGGCTGAATAATGCCACTTCGTCCGTCTAATCGCGAAATGAAAGCTCTCTACCATATGGGGGAGAGCAATGTGATGGGCCCCGACGACTTCAAGGATGTCGGCGAAAAGACATTCGCCGTTATGCTCAAGAAGAAGTGGATTGAAGAGGTCGAGCCGGGCAAGTTCCGGACCACCGAAAAGGGTCGCATCATCCACGACGAGGAAGTGTATTTCTCTGGTCGTTGGAAGCGGTAGGTTTTCGCCGGCGCTTATAACCCCCTCCCGTCCTCCCCCTGGTAGGGGGAGGCGTAGAACGGTTTGATGGCGTGGTCTTGCCAATCGGCAGGATGCGTTCCTCCCCCGCAAGCGGGGGAGGCTAGGAGGGGCTAATCATGGCTGAGCCTATTCAGATTACCCGCAGCCTTCGGATTGATCCTTCGGAAATTGACGAGACTTTTGTTCGCGGCTCTGGGCCGGGCGGGCAAAACGTCAATAAGGTGGCGAGCGCCGTACAGCTGCGCTTTGATCTTCTCAATTCCCCATCCTTGCCTGACCCGGTTAAACGCAGAGTCGCCGATCTGGCGGGCAGTCGCCTGACCAAAGATGGCGTCATCGTCATCACCTCCAATTCCCACCGCGATCAACCGCTGAACCGAGCAGAAGCAGTGGCACGGCTGGTTGCGCTTATCCGCGAGGGCGCTTATCCGCCGAAACCGCGTATCGCCACCCGTCCAACCCTTGCGTCCAAGAAGCGACGCGTGGAAGGTAAAGCTGTGCGGTCAGGCATTAAGCAGATGCGCGGACGGCCAAATGTTGACGATTGAGGGACTAGTCAATGAAGATCACGGTCATCGGTTCGGGCTATGTGGGATTGGTGTCCGGCGTGTGCTTTGCAGACTTCGGCCATTCGGTAACTTGCGTCGATAAAGATGCGGCCAAGATTGCCGCGTTACAAAGCGGCATCATCCCGATTTACGAACCCGGTCTCGATCAGATTGTCCTTGCCAATGTGGAAGCAGGACGCTTGCAATTCACCACTGCGCTGGCCAATGCTGTAGCCGAAGCTGACGTGATTTTTATCGCCGTAGGCACTCCGGCGCGCCGCGGTGACGGACATGCCGACCTGACCTATGTCTACGATGTTGCCCGGGAAATTGCCCCGCTGATCAAACGCTTCACGGTGGTCGTCACCAAGTCCACCGTGCCAGTGGGTACGGGTGACGAAGTCGAGCGGTTGATCCGCTCGGTCAATCCCGAGGCCGATGTTGCCGTCGTTTCCAATCCCGAATTCTTGCGTGAGGGTGCGGCGATTGCCGATTTTAAACACCCTGACCGTGTCGTCGTCGGCTTGGAAGATGAACGCGCGCGTTCTGTGATGGCAGAGGTTTATCGGCCGCTCAATCTCAACTCGTCGCCGCTCCTGTTCACGTCTCGTCGTTCGGCTGAGTTGATCAAGTATGGCGCCAATGCCTTTTTGGCGATGAAGATCACCTTTATCAACGAAATGGCTTCGCTGTGCGAAGCGGCTGGCGGGGATGTGCAAGAAGTTGCACGGGGCATGGGGCTGGATCGTCGGATTGGCGAGAAGTTTCTCAATGCCGGACCGGGCTTTGGCGGATCGTGCTTCCCCAAGGATACGCAGGCACTTGTGCAAATGGGCCGAGAGCATGCGAGTCCAATGCGGTTGGTCGAGGCGACTGTCGACGTCAATGTGGCGCGCAAGGGCGCTATGGCGCAACGAGTTATTGCGGCCTGTGGTGGTTCGGTGGCCGGGCGCACCATTGGTGTGTTGGGTCTGACCTTTAAGCCTGAAACAGACGACATGCGCGATGCGCCGTCCCTCGACATTATAGCAGGACTGGAAGCGGCTGGTGCTCATGTGCGGGCCTGTGATCCCAAGGGGATGGCTGCGGCAAGACCGCTCCTGCCAAATGTCACACTGGTCGATACGGCATATGAGGTTGCAGACGGCGCGTCCGCGGTTGTTTTGGTCACAGAGTGGAACGAATTTCGTGCGCTAGACCTTGCACAGTTGAAGTCTCGTATGTCGGACGGTCTGTTGGTTGATCTGCGAAATGTTTACCGCGAAGCCGATGTGGCCAAGCATGGCTTGGGCTATCTCGGCCTTGGTAAACCCAGCCGTCTGCCATAAGTCTCGGTATTTGCATTCGTAATCGATTTGAGCAGGAACTCTCTATGACCTCGCCAGCCAATAGCTTGAAGTTCGGAACCAGTGGGCTACGGGGGCTGGTAACGGATCTGCAGGGCAATGCTGCAAGGCGGTATACGGCCGCCTTCCTGCGTTACCTCAAAGAGGCGGGGACTGCGACGAGTGGGAAAGTCTATCTGGCGCGCGACTTCCGCGCGTCCAGCCCAGACATTTTGGCGGACTGCGCCGCTGCTGTCACCGCTGCGGGGATGACGCCGGTCGATTGTGGAGCGGTTCCAACGCCAGCCTTGGCGCTGCATGCGATGAGCGATGCTTCGCCAGCGATCATGGTGACTGGTAGTCATATTCCGGCGGATCGAAACGGGCTCAAATTCTACGTTCCGACCGGCGAGATTTCGAAGGCAGACGAAGCGGGTATTCTCGCTGCGCTGCAGGACGATGATATCGATGGCGCTGGCTATGGTGCTGCAAATGAGTTTGGCGCGGCGACAGAGCGCTATATTGCTCGGTTTGAGCCCATTCTGCCGATTGGCGCCCTCAACGGTCTGCGTGTGGGTGTCTATGAACACTCGACAGTCGCGCGCGATATTCTCCACCGGGTCTTGCGCCATCATGGGGCGGAAACGCTGAGCCTTGGACGCAGGACCGACTTTGTCCCGGTGGATACGGAAGCCTTTGGCGACGCCATTTTTGCGCCCCTTAAGGCGTGGCTTGATGAACATGAGATCGATGCCATTGTGTCGGCAGACGGAGACGGGGATCGTCCCCTGCTTATGGACAACACCGGCGCGTTCGTACGCGGTGACTTATTGGGCCTGCTTACGGCCAAGTTTTGCGCGGCCAAGACTGTTGTGACCCCAGTGACCTCGAACTCTGCCATTGAGCGGACAGGCTTGTTTGACAGCGTTGTTCGGACGCGAGTGGGCTCGCCTTATGTGGTGGCCGAACTTGAGGCCGCCGAAGGGCCTGCCATCGGCTTTGAGGCCAACGGCGGGACATTTGTGGGGCAGGGTGTGCTTGTGAATGGCAAGCGCCTCGCGCCTCTTGAGACACGTGATGCCGTTCTGCCGATTCTTGCTGTGCTTGGGTTGGCCGCAGCTGCGAAACAATCCGTGGCAGAAATCGTCGCTGATCTGCCATTGCAGCATGCTGTTGCCGATCGGTTACAAGACGTGCCCAGCGAGAAGAGCGGCGCGTTTCTGAAGCGCCTAGGCGAAGATCGCGCCTATGCGGAGCAGGTTTTCGCGCCGCATGGTATCTCCGGGTTTTCTGATATTGACGGACTACAGTTCCGCACAAGTTCTGCCGACATGGTGCATTTCCGGGCCTCGGGGAATGCTCCGGAACTGCGTGTTTATGTTGAGGGTTCGACGAGAGAGCGGGCAGACGAACTGCTTGCGTGGGGGCTGCAAATCGCGGCGCAAGCTGTAGCGTAACCAAAAAAAAGGGGCCGGTTGACCGGCCCCTTTTTGTCTTATTGCGCGTTGGCAGTGACGTTGATCTTGGCCAGAATGGCCATTGGATCGTCTTCCGCCGCTTCAAATTCCTCAAGCGAAATGCCGTTTTCTGATCTGGCCGAGATGCCAATGTTCAGCGTCTTGGCTGTGCCAGCAACGAATTTGCTGACAGCATCGCCGAGATCCGCTGAGTCTGCGAGGTCGGCGAGATAGGCGATAATCGTACCCTTCACCAAATCCGCGTAAACCGGGCGCATGGCGTTGGCGTCGGCGCCCATTTCGCCGCTGACGGCTGCCAGAACCACTTCGCCAATGCCGTTGTCGACCGTGGAGAGATTGAGGGTGCTGAGGGCGAGAGCACGACTGGCGGCGAGTGCCTTGATGTAGTCGACGTCAAAGAGCATTGGCGAGGCGTTGACGAGCAGGCCATCAAGTTTCACGGAACCCATATCCTTGAGGTCGAAGGAAATCTCTTCAAGGGTGATCGCTTCGTCCGCTTCGCTCCATTCTCCGGCAACACGGAAGCTGCCGTTGATTTCGGTGAGACCGGCCAAGAGCATCATCGATAGAAGTTCGTCGCTCTCGTTCTCAGGAATGTTGACGATGATATTGTTGGCAGAGACGTCGGCTTTCGACGGAATTCCGTTGATGTAATTGGCCAGCGTGAGGTCGAAATCTGCGACGGTGAGCTTAAAGGGTTCGTCGTCCACGAAGTCGAGTTCCAAGCCCGTAAACGACAGGCCTGCAAAGTTCGGCGACAGTAGGCGCTGGTTGGTGTCCATCCATTCTTCGGTGATCGGCTGCGGAGCCGCTTCGATCGCTGCGATGATGTCGGTGAAGTCAGAAGGCTTGGAGGAGATTTCAGTGATCGAGAGGTGGTTCTCGTCTTCGAAGGTGCCGCGAATGTTTTGTGCCGTCACGGCCGGGGAGAAGCCCGGCTCGATCGCGGCGATCGAAATCGTTTCGATATCGACGCGGTCGTTGAACTTGTTTTCGTCGTCACCGGACACTTCGCGGCAGTAGAAATCTTCGATTTCCGACGGGCCGGATTTTACAGAGGTTACCAGATGCGCGTAGCTGGTGAGCAGGGGCGCCAATAGCGCTAGATCGTCGCTTCCGTCCCAAATGTCGCTATCGGCAAGCTTGATGAAATTGGCGACGGCTTCTCCTACTGGGCGCATCTGCACGTCTGCACCCGATATGGAGCCTATGGCGCATTCGGTGTCGTCGGCATTCAGGCTTGCTCCGGCGATACTGAAGTTGCCGTAAAGCGGATAAAATGTGTCTTCCGCTGCTACGCTTGGCGTGGTGGTGTGGGCGATATTAGCGAGGCTAATATTATCGAATGTTAGGCTGTCGACCTGGATCGCGCCGTGCTTGTTTGAGGTTGCAATCGCGCCAATGGTCATCGTCTCCGCGGCACCAGCGCGCACATTGGTCAGGACGACATCGCTATAGGTGATCGTGGTCGACTTTGCCTTTTTGGTCTTAGGCGCGATTGTGACTAGGATCTCGGGGATCGTCAGAGAATCTGCGTTCCACTCACGCAGCTCGTTTTCATGACCGATGAGTGCATCACTAATTGCCGCACGAAGGCTGTCATCGTCTAGGGAGGAGTTGACCGCCACAAGAGACGTCAGGGCAATGGTCGGGTCGGCGGACTTGTCGGTGGGTGCCGTTGTCTCGGTGGACTGGTCTTGCGCTAATGTGGGTTGCACTGAAACGCAAAGCGCAAGTGTTGCTAAGGAAACGGCCACATATTTGGGCGCCGTTTTCAGCTTGGGCATGCCATATCTCCTCACAGTGGATCAGCTCGATCCTATCTCTGATTGGACTATATGACACTAAAGACAAAAATGCGGCCTGAGAGGCCGCATTCTTTCGCATAGTTAAATAGAGGTAAGGACTTCGATCTCGTTCGAGTTTCCGGGGATGATCTGGAAATCTCGATTGAAGACCCGATCGCCTAATTTGGCGAGGACGCTGTAATCTCCCTCAGCGAGAACAGTGCTCGGAAAGGCTCCGCGATCGGTAAAGAGCGTGGCGCCAGTGGCGTCTTTAACGGTCCATTCGACGTCGGCGATAGCCTCGCCACCTGTTTCCGAAACGAGCTTGAAGCCGACCTCGCTGGCGTGATGGTAGAGCGTCGCGTCTGTCATCTGACCGGGCTCAACGCGCAAGTCTGCACGCACTTCGGCGTTGATCGTGCCGAAATGGGAGACGATCTGATAGGTTCCCGCATTGAGGGTGACGATCTCGTTCGCGCGGATACCGTCAGCGATCAGCGCGCGATTGGCGCCGTCTCCAGTGGTGTAAATCTCAAATGTCAAAAGCTGCGGCGATATGGGGATGTCACCGGTAACGGCAGAATGCAAACGTAGTCCGCCAACATTCAGAATGACGTCCTTCTGCATACCACCGGGCAGGATTGTGATGGATTCGCTGTATTGAGCACGTCCATAAGCGACATGAAGCATGTATTCGCCGGGACGGAGTTCGATGCGAGCATTGGCGGTTTCCGCCTTGGCAACCAATGCCATCTCGCCGCTTTCATCGGGGTTGCCCTCAAAAACGCGCCAGATAAGGCCTTCGGTGATCGGGGTGCCGCCTTCAATGATCCGAGCGCTAAGTGTCACTGGCTGAGGGATGTCGGCCGCAGCTTCAATTGCGGCCTGTGCTTCAACGGCAGCGCGTTCCTGCTCGGGGCTCATTTCCTCCGGCTGCGCGTCCCGATCCGGGCGTGCACGCGGTAGGGGCGGGATTTCGGCGCTAGCTTGGGCATAGCTGGCGACGGGAGCCATAGCTGTTGGAACGGCAGTCAGCAGGACGGCCAATATCGCTAGGAGTGGAGCAAAACGCATAAGGTCTCCCAAGGAACGCAGGGCAGGCGACTCTCAGGTCGTCTCTAACCAATCATTGCGGAAAAGCTGTGTCATACCCTAAGCCATTTTGGAACAGGGCGCAGCGCTTTGGCCAAGATTGCCGCAGGAAAGACTTGGCGCGCAGGCAGTGGGGGACTATTGCACGAGCATTGGGAAAGGAACCATCATGGCCGTCAACACTGCGCTGCGCGATTATCTCCTCACTCGTCGTTCGGTCGGCCTTGGGTTTCTGAATGAACCTGGCCCGAGCCAGGCTGAACTGGACACTATTCTGACCATCGCAACGCGCGTGCCTGATCACGGTAAGATCACGCCTTGGAGGCTGGTCGTTTACGCGGGTGAGGCCCGTGCGCTTGTCGGCGAGCGTTTGGCTGCGATCGCTCAGAAGCGGTTTCCCACCTATGACGACGCTTCGCTGGATGTCGAGCGGAAGCGTTTCCTGCCTGCACCGCTCACCATTGGTGTGATCTCGCGTCCGCAAGAGCACCCCAAGGTGCCAGAACTCGAACAGGTGCTCTCTGCGGGGAATGTTGCCTTCAATCTCATTCACGCAGCGCATGCCCATGGCTATGCAGCGTCGTGGATCACCCGCTGGTTTGCCTTCGATCAGGAGGCCGCGAGCATGCTTGGCGCGAAAGAGGGTGAGCAGTTTGTCGGTTTCGTTCACATCGGCACGCCGAGTGTTACGCCTGAGGAGCGCCCGCGTCCGGATTTGACATCGGTCGTTTCGTATTACGAGGGCTAAAACCAGCACAGTTTTGCGGCGTGTCCTTAAGTTAACGAAATATTGCTGTGTGTCTTGTGGTAGGCTTGGGAAAGCTGATTCACAGGACACGCTCGATCGAATGGGCATTAAACCCGTTTCAATTCCCCAGAATTTGGTCAACGCGCTCACTGCTGCGGGGGAAAAAAGCGGTGTGGATTTCAGCTACTTGCTGCAGACCGCAGTACGTGAGAGCAGTCTAAATCCTAGTGCCAAGGCCAGAACATCGTCAGCTGTTGGTCTATTCCAGTTTCTGGAAGGGACTTGGCTGCAGGTGATGAAAACCGACGGCCCTCGGCTTGGCTATCAGCGGTACGCCGACGAAATCACACGCACGCCTGATGGCGATTACGTCGTTCGAGATCCCCGGAAGAAAGCCGAGATTCTTGCTTTGCGCGAGAACCCACAGATTGCAGCTGATTTGGCCGCAGCCTTCACGCGTTCAAATGGCGATTTTCTGAAGACCGCGTTTGGGCGTATGCCTAGCGCTGGCGAACTCTATATCGCGCATTTTCTGGGTGCACAGGGCGCGGAGCGCATGTTCCAGGCAGGATTGCAAAATCCCGAGCAAGTTGCGGTCAACCTGTTCCCGAAGCAGGCGAATGCCAACCAAACGATATTTTATGACGGCTCAGGTAAGCCACGTACTATTCGTGAGGTTTATCAGGTGCTTGTAGCAAAGCATAATGCCGAGCCCAACGCTGGTTTTGCAGCACAGCAGATCAGTTCGTCCACGCCAACGAAACCAATTGAGCCTGCGGTTCCTTCGCGGTTTTCTCCGGCGAATATGTCTTTTACTGGTCTATTTCGAACAGAACCAGAAGCAGCGACTGATGAGGGAAATGGCAACGCCGCATTCTTCACGCAGCTCTATAGCCAGTAAGTTTTAGCGATCAGGCAAGGCCCTAAGTATTTTATAGTATCCGCACCGCCGTCGTTTATGGTGAACGCTTCCTTAAACTTCTGACAGTACTTTCATTTCCTAGTGCTGGAGGAAGTGTATGGTCGGATACCAAGCCTTTGCTGAGCTGTGTCAATCGGCAGACAGTGATGCGCGTGGTCATGCCGCTCATCTGGCCGCTTTGGCCTATCTCGACCATCGTGGGCATGCCGAAGAACACGCCGCGCTTTATGCGGCCCTGATTGGCTTTCTCGATGATCCATCAGTTAAAGTTCGAGCGGCATTGGCCTATGGGCTACTGCACGCTGACACTGCCCCGCGTCCTGTCATCTTGTCGTTGTTGGGCGATAGCCCGGTAATCTCGCGGGCAGTGCTGCAATATTCGCCCGTTCTAATCGATGCGGATCTTGCTCCGTTGATCCGGCGAGGCGAAATTTCTGACCTGGTCGCGATTGCGCAGCGTCGGTCCATCAGCGCCCGACTAGCGGGAATGATGTTAGAGGCCGAGCAGCGCGAAGTCTCTTTGTTGCTGTTGCGGCGGTTAGAGGTAGCTGCGCCTGCTGAGGTGCTTCTGGCGTTGGCGATGCGCCATTCGGGTGACCCGCAGGTCCGCGGTGCATTGTTGGCGAGACAAGACTTGCCGGCACAAGGGCGATTAATTCTCATTCGAGCTGTGGCTGAGGGGCTGAAGTCTTGTCGGGTCGTGAAAGGCTCGCTGACGAGTGGGCGTCTCAATAAGATACTTCGCGACAGTCTTGATACGGCTATTTCAGTGATCGGCGAGGCGAGTGACGGTGACACTCGTTATGTGGATGACCTTGCCGTCAGCGAAAACCTCAACACGCGCACTCTGCTGCACGCGCTGGTCAATGGCCGCGTGCTCTTCTTCTCCGATTGCATAGGGCATTTGGCAGGCGTGAAGACTGAGAAGGTGTTCTCCGTGCTCAACTCGGGTGGACGTGCAACGGTCGCGGCACTCTTTGCGCGTGCCGGGCTGGCACCATCTGTCGTGGGGCTGATGGTGCGGTTCATTCAACACGCCCGTATGACAGATCTTTCTGACGACGTGTCGGCGCGCCACTATGTGGTCACCGCGCTGACTGAAGAGCTGTTGGCGGAGTATTCGAACGACATCCCATTCGAGCTTGAAGAAGCATTCGGGTATTTGAGTGAGCAAAATATCACCTTAGCGCGACAGGCCGCGAGAGGTGTGGTTTCGGCTTTTGCAGAACACCGCATAGGTGCGTTCGCGCTCCCCGCGCCAGCCGAGGAGCGCATTGCGCTGCCGGCGGCCTAGAAGCGGAACTGTTCCGTTAGGACCCGCTCTTCCAGACTGGTGCCGGGATCAAACATCAACGCTACGGCGTGTGTTCGATCTTCGCGTACGCTCACAGATGCAACATTATGAAATTCCACATTGTCTGCCACAGCGCTTACTGGTCGCTTGTCGCTTTCACGCGTCAGGAACGTGACTTCTGCGCGGTTTGACAGAATGGCCCCGCGCCAGCGGCGTGGGCGGAACGGCGAGATTGGGGTAAGGGCCAGCAGCGGAGCCTCAATGGGCAGGATCGGACCATGCGCAGAGAGGTTATATGCGGTGGACCCGGCCGGCGTTGCGAGGAGGGCGCCATCGCAAATCAATTCTTCCAGACGCACTTCGCCATCGACCAAAATCTGCAGTTTCGCGGCTTGGTAGGTTGAGCGGAACAGGGACACTTCATTGATGGCGAGTGCCGAACGCGTCTCGCCGGACTGATCCGTGACGGTCATCGACAGTGGATAGATATGCGTCCGCTGCGCGTCGTTGAGGCGTTGGAGAAGGTTCTCTTCGTTGTATGGGTTCATCATGAACCCAACCGAGCCGAAGTTCATGCCATAGACTGGGATGTTCTGGCCCATCACCTGGTGCAGTGTCTGCAACATCAAGCCATCGCCGCCGAGAGCAACAACGACGTCGGCGTCAGCCAGTTCATGGGCGCCATAAGCGAGGCGTAGCCTTGCAGCGGCTTCATCAGCAGCTGGGGTGATGTTCGATACGAAACATATCCGCGACAAAGATAGGTCGGACAAGTGCGGCTCCATTGAAGTCGCTCTTGCCTAGCATGCTAGGGTGCGGCGGACCATCCTGCACAAGGCGTAGACCTCCCCCAATTCAGTACTTGCTGGCAGAGCAGGCCGCGAGCGTTCTGTTCGATCAGATTTCAGAACCGTAGCGGTGAAAGTGAAGCTTCGGCTTTGGCCTGCGTTCTTTTTGTTGAGCGAGAACAGGGATGACGAGCAGCGATAGGTTGCCTGCACTGCGGAGAGCTCGCAGTGTCTTCTTGACCGTGTGCTGAGGCGTGCTTGCCCAATGGGAGACGAGCAGCGCGACTTGAACTAAGGGCGTCACATAGAGGGTATCAGCGAGCTCACCCATGGCGGCGGTGTCGATAATGACGATGTCGAAGTGGCTGCGCGCCTTTGTAATCAAATGTTCAAAGCCTCTTCCACCAAGCAAGTCAGTCGGTGAAATGTCTTCCCTTTCTGCCCCGACGACGACCCTGAGCGGGCTCAAAGGATCCGTTGTGACGAGGGTGTCGAAATTTGTGTCAGTGATTGGCCTAACAAGGTGGTCGACAAGAGCCAGCGACGGCCCGATTTTGAGGTTGCGATGAACGCCGGGATCACGGAGATCCCCATCGATCAGTAGGGTACTGGCGCCGGAACGAGCAAAACACCGCGCTAGCGCAACAGCCAACGTGGTCTTTCCCTCACCAATGGTTGTCGAGCACACCATAATGACCAAGCCACCATCGGTTACAGACTTTGATGGTGAGACTGCGAAGCCGATTGAGGCCCGCAATCTGCGTACGGCTTCGGAGTAGGCAGAACTCGGGTCATCGACGATCAATTCTGCAACAGAATCTGCGTCTGTTCGAGATCGGGCACGGGGCAACACGCTGGCCTCGTCCAGTTTAAGCGCGCTGGCCATTTGCTCGTCGGTCATAAAGCCACCGATCAGGTGCTCATATAGCAGTGCCAGTGCGATACCGGCCATCAGGCCTGCTATCGCCGATAGAGTGAGTGTAAGGCCGTAATTTGGGCTGGAAGGGTAGAGCGGCACAATCGCTGCCGATATGATTTGGCTGTCCGCTACTTGGAGATCGGTTTGTGCGGTTAGATCCCGCAACCGCTCGAGAAGTGAATGGTATTGTGCGGTGGCGACATCGGCATTGCGTAAGAGCTCGTTTTGGCTCTCAACGATGTCTGGCCTGAAAATGGGGCGATGAAATGCTGCTTGGTTTGCTTGGTGGGCGGGTAGGGGCTGGCTCATCTCGAAGCTGCGATCTCGCTCAGCAGCTGCATTGGCGATATCGATTTTTGCATCTTCTATGTGGCGAGCAAGGATCGCCCGATGATTTTCGAGGTTGGAAATCTTGTGGCGAAGCTGAGCTGCGATATAGGTTTCGGCAAGGCTATTGGCGACAGTTGCAGCACGCTCGGGACTAGCGGAATGCGCAGTAATGGCAATGATGAAGGTCTCGCCACGTCGTTTCACAGTGGTTGATCTGCGCATTTTTGTGAGCGCGCTATGCAATGCTTCAGCGGTGCTTGGTTTAGTGTGGCTCACTAGGCCCAGAGTTGCGAGCGCTCTTTGCGCGAGTCCTGCTGGGGCTGGAGTATCCGCTAACATTGCCCCTATTGGTGTCCGTCGGATTGTTTCGAGGAGAACGGCGTCGGACCGGATGAATTCGACTTCACTATCGATCCTCGCACTGGCTTCACCACCGGCGTCTGAGCTCGAGGTTGGATCTAATAGATTTTTGTCGCTCGGATCGAATAGGACAAGTGCTGTCGCGGTGTAGAGCGGTTTTGTCAGGAAAAGATGTGTCGCTGCAATTGCAATAAAAATAAACGCCACTCCCAAAGCTAGGGGTGATTGTCGTTGTATTGATAGAAGTATTTGCCGAATATCTATTTCGGCTCTTTCCATTTCGATCTTCTTTGTTTGGTCGTCGTGTTTAGTTTTATCAATAAGGATACGTCTTGAATATTGGTTTTTTCAGTAGTGGTGGCGGGAATTGAAAATAATTTAATGCGCAGCAATTATTTGCGCCCACATGCCACCTTTTTCTGAGTGGCGCGTTGACCTTACAGGGTACAAGATCGGCATCGAGAATTCTTGGACCTCTGCCGATATGGCTTTGCTAGAGCGATGCCCCGTATGGTCAATCTGCTGATATTTTTAAAAGCTTAGGATTGATCGTATTACGTGTTTAAACATAAGAGTGTTCAGAGATTTCTGTGAAAAATTGGATGTCATAAATTCCAGCCGACATGGGATGAATGCGATGCGTCGTAGAACTATAATTTTGAATATTCTGGTGGCTGTCGCCATGAGCTTTCAGCCCGTATATGCCGCCGATCTGCCAACTCTCACTCTGACTGCTGGTTCCAATACGGTCGTATATGATCGCGATGCGCTGGAGGCCATGCCTCAGACGGAGATTAGCACCACAAGCCCCTGGACTGAGGGCGTCGTTCAATACAAGGGCGTTGCGCTGAGCCATCTTCTTGAAGTGAGTGGTGCGGATGGCGCCATGGCTATCGTTACGGCCCTTAACGATTATAGCGTGGACATTCCCACAAGTGATTTTGCCGAGTTCGGTCCGATCCTAGCCATCAAAAGGGATGGGGAATATATGCCGGTGTCTGACAAGGGGCCATTCTTCATCGTCTATCCCTTTGATGAAAATCCGGCATTGCGCCAGCAGCCCTATCACGGGCGCGCCGTGTGGCAGGTTAAGGCCATTGCCATCCCCTAGCCTGACGCTCATGAAAGGGCACAGGACGTAAAATGCACCCATTGCGGATTATTTTGGCGGTTCTGGTCGTCGGTTTTGTGACTGCCGCCAGTTACATTACGCTCCTTCTGTATGATCGGTATGCGGCGCTGGACCAAGCCGGTCTCTGGAACGTCACGTGGATGTTTACGCAAGCTCCAAGCGAATTCTCTCGCCTAGAGCATAGGGTGAGCGGGTACGCCGCTGGGCTTCCCGGAGTGGATGAGAATGAAGTCCGCCTAAGGTTTGACATTGTCGTCAGTCGCTTGAGTACTCTGAACGGAAGAGAAGCTTCCGTATTTCTCGGACAGTCACCCCTGAGCGTGGCGACATTACAAGAGCTCGGTGCGGCATTGGTTCGGGTTGAGCCAATGTTGGATGAGCTCGACGAGCCGGGAAAACCTGCTGAAATCCTAAGTATACTTGAGCCCATATTTCCAAAATTGGCGCGGCTATCCGTCGATGCAAACACGTGGAACTCGGCAAATCTCAATCGTGATCGGCGCGCCTTATTCGATTTGCAATGGGCATTCACAGGCGTGGCGTTTGGCTTGATTGGAGGCGGCTGCTTGCTCGTTGGCATGTTGCTGTTCCACAATCGGCTCTTGGGTCGCGCGCAGGATGTGTTGCGTCAGAAAGAGCAGTCGCTTGTCATCCAAAACGCTCGTTTTGATGCGGCGCTACAAGCGATGTCAGTGGGGCTGTGTCTGCTCGATCATGAAGACACTTTGATTGTCTATAACGCTCGCTTTTTAGAACTGTTTTCGCTCGATGCTTCGCGCAACTGGGAAGGTATCCATATTAGCGAAGCTCTGGACGGCCATTTATCGGGCGGCGACATTTTTGCGGATACGGCGGCAGACGGCGAAAGCAGCGACGATATCACTATTCTGAGTAGCCGCGTGCAGCACATGCCGAATGGCATTGTGCTTAGGGTCTCGCGGGAAAAGACGATTGAAGGCGGTTGGGTCTGTACCTTTGAGGATATTACAGAGCGCCAACGCGCGCAGGATCGCGTCGTCCAGATGGCACGGCACGATGCGCTGACGGGCATGGCCAATCGCCTCTACTTCTGGGAGCGCACTGCGCAAGCTCTGCGGCAAAACAAGGACGCGGGCCGAGGCCTGGCTGTGCTGTACTTGGATCTCGATCGCTTCAAAGAGGTCAACGATACGCTTGGGCACCAAGTTGGCGACGAGCTGCTACGCGATGTGGCTGCTCGAATTATGTCCACGGTCGATCCTCGCGACATCGTTGCGCGCCTAGGTGGGGACGAATTTGCCATTCTGCATGTCAGTAAGGGCGATGCCGAGGAGAGTTGCCGGCGCTTGGCAGCACGCCTGCTGACCGTCATTGGTGAACCATACCTCATTTTTGGGCATGAAGTGTCTGTGAGCACCAGCATCGGCATTGCACTCGCATTCGAAACCGATCTGCATCCTGATACTCTTATGAAGAACGCGGATTTGGCGCTGTATAATGTTAAGGCAGAAGGGAGGGCGGCCTATCGCTTCTTCTCGATGCGGATGCTTGAGGATCTGCAACATAGGCGCAACCTCGACATCGACATGCGTCAGGGGATCGAGCTTGGACAATTCGAGGTCCACTATCAGCCACTAGTTCTGCTCAAGACAGGCAAGATCGTTGCTGGTGAAGCATTGCTGCGCTGGCGTCACCCGGAGAGGGGCCTCGTGCCTCCGGGCGAGTTCATTCACATTGCCGAAGAGACCGGTTTCATCAATAAGCTTGGCGAGTGGGTCTTGCAGCGCGCGTGTCGCGATGCGCTTCAATGGCCTGGCGACATTAGCGTGTCCGTGAATCTCTCGCCTATGCAGTTCCGGGACAGCAATCTCGTCAAGAGCGTTGCTGCTGCCCTTGTCCAGAGCGGGCTCAATCCATCACGTCTTGAGCTTGAAATCACTGAATCTGTATTGCTGCAGAAGAATGACGCAAATCTCGAGGCGCTGCGCCAACTCAAGAGTTTGGGCCTGACGATTGCCCTAGACGACTTTGGGACGGGATATTCGTCGCTGAGTTATCTACAGCGCTTCCCATTTGATAAGATCAAGATCGACCAAAGTTTTGTGCGAGATGTCGATCGCTGGCCGGACAGTCTTCCAATTTTGCAGTCCATCGCGAGCTTGGGGAAGAATCTAGGGATGAAGACGACAGCTGAAGGCGTGGAAACCGCAGCTCAGCTCGAGATTATTACCAATGCCGGGTTCATTGAAGCGCAGGGCTATTATTTCAGCCGACCTGTGCCGCTTCCTCAATTTATGGAGCTGGTCGAAGGGCGCATGGGCGGCGTGACGCAGTTAAACGCGCTACCTCGGCCTGCATAGCGCAATTGGCCATTTGTCGCCTATTTGGTGTAGAGCGTTGAATGTGCAGAGAAAAGCGCGAGTTTCCGTCGGTCTTTGCAAAGAAGAAGCACTTGGCGCCATAGCGCCTGCTCGGATATCTGGCGGCAGACTTCGTTGCCCGTTGACCCACCGTGTAAATAGATCAACAACACCCTGGCAGTGATATTAGGCTGCCGCATGCCGCCCATATTCAAGCAATTGCAGCAAGTTTACACGCGAGATGCTCCGGCAATAGAGGGGGGCGGCGAGTTTTATACGCTCAGGCTATAGCCCTATTGGAATAGCCTACAGCCGCTCACTATCCTTAGATAATGTTGTGCCTTCGAAAATGGCGTGAACGTTAATCGCATTTTATTTTGTAGAAATTCCGAAAATCTAACTAAACCCTTCCAGGGAAATCATTTATTGCTCAAGTATATAGCGGAGCGGATTTCCCATGAAAATAAATTTGATTGCTGCAGCATTGCTGTTTGGTTTGACCGGTCAGGTGAGTGCGGATCCATTGAGCATCGACGCGCCGAGCGCTAGCTGGGCCGGCGCTTATATTGGCGCCTTTGGCGGCTGGACAAATAGTAAGACGACTGGGACCGACGTGACGGGCGAGGAGTGGGGCCCACCTGGTGCCATCCTTGGCATGACCGATGCTGGTCTAATCGGCGGCGTGGCGGCAGGCTACAATTTCCAGAACGGTAACTGGGTATTTGGTCCCGAGCTAGAGTTGGGTTGGATTTCCAATGACAAGCTCTATGTCGATCCAACCGACGACGATGACGGTGTCTATACTCAGTACGGCTTCTATGGCGCTCTAACTGGCCGCGTAGGTTATGTAGCCAACAATACTTTGTTCTATGGCAAGGGCGGTGTTGTTTTTGCTAATATGAGAAACGCTGGCGGTGAATTTGACGGTATCGGCAACGAAGACGGCAGAGGCAAGTGGGGGTTCGACGGTAACGAAGCTGGCTTCGGCGAAGAGACGCGTACTGGTCTGACCGTTGGGGCGGGTATGGAGCACGCTCTAAGCGATAATTGGACGTTCAAGACCGAATATATGTTTGCTGATTTCGGCACTAAAACCTACGGCCACGTAGACGGTGATATGTCGCAGCCGTTTGACTTTAATAACCATATTCATACGGTAAAAGTCGGACTGAATTACCGGTTCTGATTTAAGTTTTTATCAAAATCTTTGAGAACCGGCACTCGTGCCGGTTTTTTCTTTTTCGGTCGCAGTTTAGACGAATGAGGCTTCGTACTGGCTTGTAACGAAGTGCCTCGCCGACCTCATTTGCATTAGTTTGTGAACAGCGATGGGCAGCCGTTTTCGTTCCAGCCTTTCCCTTGTTTCGCCGCTCAAGAGTGAAGATTTTGGGGAGTGGTCGAGGAGCTGTCTCGCATGTCGTCAGATCTTTGGCCCAACTGTTTCAGTTGTGTCTGGATGTGGGCTAGCACACCCACTGAGTGGGTTTCTGGTGAGGCAACGTAGTGGGGAGTTTGAATGGTGCCGGCAACAGGGTTCGAACCCGTGACCCCCTGATTACAAATCAGGTCATTGGCTGGTTTCAGGTGCTCTCGACACCCCTTCAAATGAAGCTAAGCGCCCTTAATTTCCTTTTCCGTTAGGGCTCCCAGCGCGTCGGGCCTTGCGCCGACGGTCGTCCCGATGTTTCCTGCCGGTCGTCCCAATGTCGTCCCAGTGCAGAGCGTCGTCCCAGTGCCCGTAACCATCACCGCCGCCACCATCGCCAAGGCCAAGGCCGACGCCCGTCCGGGAGCCAAGCGCTACGAAGTCGTGGACGCTCGCGCCCGCGGCCTCGTCCTACGCGTCGGCGCAACCGGGGCCGTGTGGCAGCTGCGTTATGCCGTCGCCGGCCGCGACGTGCGCCTGCCTCTCGGCAGCGTAGACGCATGGACGATCGCGGAGGCGCGGGATCTCGTCGGCCGCGCGCAATCCGTGCTCCGAGACAGGACTGGCATCCCCGACCAGGAGTGGCTCGACCGCCAGCGCCGCGCCGCCGGTAAAGCCGAGCCGCTACCGCTGGCCATCGCTAAGCCGCGGGACCTGTTCGCGTGGACCTACGTGCAGGGCCGCACAAAATGGCTCGATGAGATCGGTCGCACGCGCCGCGCCGCGACGTATGCCGACTACAAGAGCGTACTCTCAATGCCGGACCTGGCCGGCCTCGACAAGAAACCGCTGCCGTCGATCAGCCGGGCCGACCTGGCCGGCATCGTCGCCAGGGTGCACCGCTCTGGCCGCGAGAGCACGGCCGAGCACATTGTGAGAGTGCTGCGCCCGTTTTGGAAATGGCTAGCGTCGGACGGCCAGGCCGCAAAGAGTGGCGTGCTGCCCGGCGCCATTGATGGTCTCGCTGCGCCCGAGCGCACACTCGACGAGAGCGATGACGCCGGCGAATACGTGCCGCCCTTGGAAGAGGTCGCTCGCATCATCGCGATCTGCCGCACCGGGGCGATTGATCCGGTCGTCGCCTGCGCGGTGGAGCTGACGGCGTGGACGGCGCAGCGTCGCCGCGCCGTGGCAGAAGCGACGATCGACCAGTTCGAGGATATCGGGGGCGGGCGTGGGCTGTGGCATGTGCCACCTGCATCCCGCAAAACCAGGGCGAAGTCCGGGGCACGGAAGCGGCCGCATGTCATCCCGCTGCCACCGGCCGTCTGGGCCTGCGTCGAGCGCGCGATCATGGCCGGCAAGCGCTTCGAGAGCGACTACCTGTTCCCGCAGATTCGGGCGCGGAGGAAGGGCGGCGACAAGACGTCGATCAGCTCGTCGTCGATCACACATGCCCTCGGGTTCATGCCCGGCGTCTCGGCATCGCCGCACGATCTCCGCAGGGCATTCGGAACGCACGGCGAGAGCCGCTTCGGTCTGCTGCGGTCGGACGTGCAAGCGATCCTCGACCATGCTGCTGGCAGCGGGGACGTGACGGGCACACACTACTCACTGCACGACGGCACGCATCGGACTTGGCCCATCATGACGGCGTGGTGCG
Organism: Devosia sp. MC521; assembly: GCF_014127105.1. Lineage (NCBI taxonomy): Bacteria > Pseudomonadati > Pseudomonadota > Alphaproteobacteria > Hyphomicrobiales > Devosiaceae > Devosia > Devosia sp. MC521. Next base: position 2,247,453 of record NZ_CP059902.1, on the reverse strand, counting down.
ACGGCCTACAGCCCTATATCGCCGCCGCCATTGCCGGCCTGGAGCCAATCTCGGAGATCCGCGCTGCGATCGCGGCGGCACGGTACGGCGACGAGGACGAACGTCAGGCAGCGGAATAAAGAAAGGGCCCCGAAGGGCCCTCGATAGTCGCTGGTGATCAGAACGGCATGTTGCCGTCGGCATCGACCCAAGGCTCGGGCGGCGGCGTGGTAGACCGAGGGTAGCTGTGGACGACAGGCAGCTCATCCGGGTCGCCATCCGGCTCAGGGTTAGCTGCATCGAACCGATCGCGGACGACCTTCTTGCCTTCAGTCGCCAGCTGGCGGCAGGCCTTCAGCATCTCATGCGTGCTGTCCCAATCGTCGCCTTCGAGCAGCTTCATGATCTCGGGGGAATCTTCGATCACTTCGAGCAAGGTCTCGAGCCAAGCGACGTTGGAGATCGCTGGCACATCGTACCCATCCTGGCCGACCAATGCCGCGATGGCTTCACGCCCAGCAACCCGCTTGCGCAGCACGTCCTGATCGTGAACGGCGAGGCGAGCGATCTCGCGATAGTTCCTGCCGTATTCGATCTCGTCGATGCTGTGGTACATGGTGCCGTGATAGCTTGGTCCGGTCCACATGCGGGCATGGTCCTCGTCGGCCTCCGTGACATAGACGTTGTGCTCGGCATCGCCGGTGCCGTAGCGGACAGGGCCGCCGCCGCGCTGGTACTGGACGGTGACGCGAATGCCCCCGGTCTCTTCGATGATGAGGCAGTGAGCGCCGACGGCTTCAATATCGTCGGCGCCGCCAAATTCCGTCAATGCGGCCAGCACAGCCAGCTCGCGGGGGTTTGCTCCCCGGACAAGCCAGATCGGTGCGGAGTCGGCATCGTGAGTAGAGACGGCGTGGATCTTTTTCATTCAACTCTCCTAGTTGTGGTTGCGCCGGCACTCTCTTGGGGCTGCCGCGCCGGCGTCGGCAGCCCCTCGATTCATTCGTCGTCGATCTGGATAAAGGGCGATGCCGTCCATCCCGGGGGCACGCCGTGCCGGTCGAACATCGTCGCCAGCCTTGTCAACCAGGGCGGGATCGGACGCTGGCCGGATTCGTATTTTCGGATCGTCACCGACGCGGTCGTGTCGCTGCCGACGTAGCCAAACGCGCGGCCGAGCTGCAACGTCGACAGGCCGAGGCGGTGGCGGATGGCCTTGAGCTCGGGGCCGGTCACTGGCTATTCCTCCGGATCAAGTAGTTCATCGGGCACGTCATGCAGGAGCGGCCGTCGGGCACGAACTCGAAGCCGGCTCGTTCGAGCCGCTCGCGCACGCGGCGCATGCTCTTGTCGCCGTCTACGTCCCAGCTCTCTGTGCTGATCGACTGCTTCTGGCCTGCGCCGAATGCGTACCGCCATGCATCGCTTGCGGCTTCAGATGTATCGAAGCGGATCATCACTCGTCTCCTTCGTACTGGACGAGCTCGCTGTCGCGGCCTTCCATCCAGACCGCCACGCTGCGCCCCATCTCGTCATTGAGACGAACGCCGCGGAAACCGGCGATCCGGGCAGCGCGGGCGCCGAGCATCTGCAGCTGCCACGCGGTGTCGGCATCGTGCTCAAACATGCTGCGCTCGTGCTGCAGCATCTCGTCGTAGTCCGCGTAGCTGTCGAAGTCGTCGCGATCGATGGTGCCGTCGATGATGCGCTCGCCGTAAACAACGCGCTGGGTCAACAGGTCCTCGGCGGTGTCCTCGTCAAGCTCGATGCCGTGCTGCGCCGCGACGATGCCCTGCGCTTCGGCGACCAGGCCGCGCATATTGCCGTCGACTTCGTGCTGCAGGACCGTCTCCACTTCGACGATATCAGCATCATCGACGGTGGTGGTGAAAACCATCGTGCCGCGAGCGCTGTGCGTATTCCGAGAAGAACACGAAGCCGTCGAAGACCCTATGGTTGCCGATGACTGGCTTCGCGTCTGAAGAATGGAACAGCTCGATCATCGTTCGTCTCCTGCCGGCATCGCTCTGTGTGCCGCCATGTCATTAAGATAGTGTAGTCATATGACTACATCAATAGGCCAGCCGGACGCGCATGCACTATGTCGAATAACGCAATGAAAACAGTTGCTTGCAGCCGAACTATTTCACGCGAGGCTATGGCCGAGCCGTTAACGTTAGGTTTCGTGGTGTTGCCGGCGTTATGCCTTCGTTAACAATTCGTGCAGTAGCCCCCGGACACGCTGCCGCGACATCGATATAGAGAGTGTGTGACGCCGCAGCTCCGAGAGCCGGCGTGGCACGCTGGGTCGAAACCGTCGTCGGGCGGACGGCCACAGCGCTCGAACGAAATCATATGACATCGAAGGACACTGACGACGAGCGTGCGCCGCACGCCGCCTCCGCATACACTGACCGCACATCGCTCCACGCTCAGATCGTCGCCGGGCAGCTTAGCACTACAGATCAACTCCGCGCCGGCGCCCCGTGGTTCGCCAACGACGTTAAGAAGGACCGCACGGTCTGGTGCGACAGCTGGCTCCTCGGGCGGGACATCGACACCTGGCAGGCTGCCCTGGACCGGATCGACGGCGGGCTGCAGCTGCGGTCCGTCATCCAGAACCTGCGCGACACTGGCACTGCCGACGCGCTCCGAGCAGTCGAGCACGCCTTGCGGCGGGCCGGTCACGACGACGACGCCGATCGCATGCTGATCTATCTCACATGCGAAGGCGACGACGTAGCAAAGCGGAAGCTGATCGGTTCCACGGAGCGCGGAGAAGGATGGTCGCACGACGACTACGACCGTTTGTTCGTCACGGCTACGATGCTCGGCATGCTGGGCGGCTGGCGCCGTTCGATGGACGCGTATTGCACCCATGGTCTCAAGCTGATCGAGCGAGACGTCGGCGCATGGAAGCGCTTCGAGGAGGCACGCGAATTCGCGACCGCCAAGGCTGGCAAGGTCGATCTCGAGCGACTGAAGAAGGCGGTGGGCGCAGTCGCTCAGGCCGATGCCGAGCTCGAAGGCCTCGTCCTCGAGGACCGTGCCGAGATCGTGCGGCGGCCGGCGCTCGAACGCGTCGTCGTGCCCCCGCTCCCGACGGACGGCAGCGGGCATCGCCGCGACATCCAGAAGTCGTGGAAGGGGATCGATGGCACACCGCTGCCGATCGTCGCCCGCGGCGATGTCGCTGCCCATAGAGCCGCTCTGGTGTCGCAGTGGCCGCATGCTGCCGCTCTGATCGACGTCGTGCTAACTGACTTAGCCACCCGCGAGGAGGTCCGCTTCCGACCGACGCTTTTCCTAGGACCGGCAGGATCCGGCAAGTCGTCGTTGGCACGTGCAATTTGCGATCAAGTTGGCCTGCCGTGCGAGCTCTATAACCTCGCTGGGATGGCCGACAGCAGCTTGGGCGGCACATCTGCGCAGTGGTCGACGGCTCGCGAGGCCGTGCCCCTGCAGCTGATCAAGCGGTCGAAGATGGCTTCAGTGGCCGTCGTTTGGGATGAAGTCGAAAAGGCCGACGACGGCAAGAATAACGGCTCGGCCATGGACGCACTGCTGCCGCTGCTCGAGATCGATCAGGCGCGGCGGTTCCGGGATCTCACTCTCGAAGTCGAGTGCGATTTGTCGATGGTCTCGCACTTTGCGACAGCGAATGCGCTCCAAGGCATCCCAGCGCCGCTCCGCGATCGCATGCGCATCCTGACTATGCCGACACCCGGCTGGCAGCATCTGCCCACGCTCACGCGTCAGATCGTCGGCCGCCTCGCACGTGACCGCGGCCTCGACGCGCGCTGGTTCGCGCCCTTGGCCGAGGATGAACTCGATCTCGTCAAGGCGTCGTGGCCGGGTGGATCGATTCGGCAGCTCACGCGGATCGTGACGACGCTCGTGGATGGTCGTGACCAGATCATGGGGAGGTGCTGACATGACGGATCTTCGTGACATCGAGCGGCTCGTCAACTCTGCGGATCAATGGGAGCCGCCGACCGAGGCCGAGCTCGCGGCCGCCCCCCTGCTCGAGGGCTGGGCACTCATCAAGGACGCCGACGACGAGGACGATCTTCCCGTCGTCATGGGCATCATCACTGGGCACCCGATTGTGCCCGATGGCACGATTCATTTCGGCGCCGAGTGCTTTGCGATGGACCCGGACTGGACTTGGATCATGACGATGGCGCGGCTCTACCGGCTCGGCGAGCCGATTTGGGCGAACCCTGGGGAGGTATACGGCAATGACGATTGAAGAACGAGAACGCGCAATTGCTGTGAGCGCCTGGGGCATGGCGGCCGGCATGATCGAATACCGCGATCCTGAGGCCCGTGAGCTCGCCCGTGCAGCGCTCGATCGCCCATGCGCAGCGACCATTCGGCCGCTGCTCGAAGCCGGCCAGGGCAAGCCTTGGCTGCAATCGCTGGTCGAGGCGCTGGCGCAGGTCGGCGTCGCTGCTGCCGAAGATGTATTGGGGTACTGAGCATGAACGAAATTATCATCCGTAACTCTGTCCGCTGCCTTCTCTGCGGCGAGGAGATCGTATCCGAGGACAGGCACGATTTTCGATACTGCAGCTGCGGCAGCGTCGCCGTCGATGGCGGCAACGCTTACACGCGGCGCGTCTACAAGACGGACGGTAGCTGGGTCGACACGTCAATCATCGCGCAGCGGGAGCCGGAGGACCTCGGCGACATCAACTTCGGCGAGATGCAGGAATTTGCCGATCGCTACCACAATCACGGATGGCGCCCGGGCAAGCTCGAGCTCGCCAACGCACCGGTGCTGTCGCAGTGGTCGTGGCGCGACGACGGACGCCGGCGCATCATCGTCGGCATCGTCACCGGCCACGACGATGCCGACGATGGCACATGGCTGGCGACGACGACCGTGATCGCGATCGACGACGATGAATCGTGGTGCCGAAGCACACGGTCCTTCTATCGCTTGGGAGAGCCGGCATGAGTGACGACGATAAGAAGGATCGCATCCTGGACAACATCGAGCGCGCGCTCAGCAGGCACGGCATCTCCGTGCGGCGCGACGGCGGAAAGATTCTGGCTTTCCGTCCGCCGGATGTTGCGATGCCGCAGCACCTGGTCGAGCGCTTCGAAGCCTTGGCGGACATGCAAGTCAATCTCGAAATGCTGAATGCGGCAGGGCAAGTCTATGTCGCTGCCGTCCGCGCGGCCGGTGGTGAATACGAACACGCGCTGGCTGGGGTTTGGCGCAGCTGGCATGCCGAAGATGGGGGGAACGAATGAGAATTTGGATCGTCTCCGATCTGCACATGGATTCGACGTACTGGGTGCCAGACCGCATTCCGCCGCACGACGTCATGATCATCGCCGGCGATGTGCACAACAGCCTGATCGAAACCATTCTCGAGCTGCACAAGATCGCGCTGTCCGTCGTCAGATCATTTGGCGCAGTTTGGGTCTTGGATTAGCGGAGTATCGGCCTCGTCTTTGGGTTGATGTTATGCGGCGAGCTTGCGGTGCTGCAAGCGCCGATGCTGGATGGTTTGTCGTTTGATCCTTTCGCGCTGTTTTATGATGGCTGCGGCCCTGCCGAAGTAGGCGTCTGCCGGGGTCACGTTGTCGAGGCTCTCATGATAGCGCCTGTGATTGTAGTGTTCGACGAAGGCGCCGATCTGGGCCTCCAGGTCGCCGGGCAGGAAGTAGTTCTCCAGCAGGATGCGGTTCTTCATGGTTTGGTGCCAGCGCTCGATCTTGCCCTGGGTCTGGGGATGCATCGGGGCGCCGCGGACGTGGCTCATGCGATTGGTCTGGATATAATCGGCCAGTTCACTGGCGATATAGCAGGGGCCATTATCGCTGAGCAGCCGGGGCTTGTGATGCACATGCACCTGGTCGCAGCCTGAGGCCGCGAGGGCCATGTCCAGCGTGTCAGTGACGTCCTCGGCCCGCATTGTGTTGCACAGCTTCCAGGCGATGATGTAGCGCGAGTAATCGTCGAGCACCGTGGACAGATACATCCAGCCCCAGCCGATGATCTTGAAGTAGGTGAAATCGGTCTGCCACATCTCGTTGGGCCGCACCGTTTTGGTGTGGAACGCATCTGCCGCCTTGATCACCACATAGGCCGGGCTGGTGATCAGGTCGTGGGCCTTGAGAAGCCGGTAAACGCTGGCTTCGGACACGAAGTACCCCTTCTGGTCGGTGAAGCTCACAGCCAGCTCCCGAGGCGAGAGTTCGGACTCTTCCAACGCCATCTCGATGAGCTGATCATGGACGGCAGTCGGGATCCGGTTCCACACCCGACCGGGTGCCGAAGACCGATCTTCTAGTGCTTCAGGACCGCCACCGAGGTAGCGGTCATACCAGCGATAGAAGGTCCGGCGCGGGATGCCCAGCCGGTCCAGCGTGCGTTTTGTGGGCAGGTGCGACTGCTCAACCAGATTGATGATCTCGAGCTTTTCGGATGCGGGATATCTCATTCTGGCTCGTCCCCATCCGCGATCATGCTTTTTTTAAGCAGACGGTTTTCTAGCGTCAGGTCGGCAACGCATTCCTTGAGCGCACCAGCCTCTCGGCGCAGATCCTTGACCTCATCACTGGTCGCAGCACGAGCAGTATCGCCCGCCAGTCGGCGCTTGCCGGCTTCCATGAACTCTTTCGACCAAGTGTAATACAGGCTCTGCGCGATGCCTTCCTTGCGGCACAGTTCGGCAATGCTGTCTTCGCCGCGCAGACCATCGAGAACGATCCGGATCTTGTCTTCAGCTGAAAAGTGCCGTCGGGTCGCCCGGCGAATGTCCTTCACCACCTGCTCGGCAGGCTTTTTGGTGCTCGGGGATTTAGCAGTCATCTTGGTTCCTTCGTCAGACGACGAGACCAAAACACTCCTTAAAGCTCAACCCTGAATCTGTGCCATGGGCGCTGACGGGGAACAGGTGGTGTTGACCAGAACAGTGCCGGCAACGTGGGTGTTAAAGAAGGCCGCATCGTCACGCGCCAGTGTCTGGATGGTCATGCCTCCGATGCTATGGCCGACGAGTACGACCTTGCGATCGCCAGCCAGGCCGATGACGGTCTTGAGGTCTTGGGCAAATTCAGTAAGGCCGATGGCAGAGCCCGCAACGGGCCGCGAGCGCCCCATCCCGGGCAGGTCCCAAGATAGGACGCGAAAGTTCCGCGACAGATCGCGCTTGGCATAAAACCAGATCGTACTGTCCATTGCCCAGCCATGGACCAGGACGATGGGTGGTGCCTGGATCGACCCCAGTTGTTCGACATAAAGGCTCGACCCGCTGGCTCCGGCCACCAACGTGCCCGAATCCCTTGTTGCCGACGTCGGGTTGGTATCTGACTTGGCGAGAAACAAGGTAACGAGAGGGCGGCCAAAGAAAGAGAAAGCCAAAAGGGCAATTCCTGCCCATAGCATCCAATCGTTCCGCACCCGAACAAAGTCGCCATCGGCTCGTCGGATGAGATCCCCGTCGTACCAGTTCCAGAGGAAGTAGGCCGCTAGCCCTAGGACACATAGGGAGAGCAGCATGAAGAGAAAGCGGAAGACGATCATCAGGGGCATTAAGGATGCCTTGGTGTAGCACCAGCGGAAACAAAAAGCGGGGCGGCTGAAGGCCGCCCGACAGGATTTCTAGCGCGATGCCTTATAGAGCTTGGCCGCGATTTCGTAAAATTCTTCAGGGGCGTAGTCGGGCGTGAACGCCGATGGCACGCCCTGCAACTGCTGCATCTTGCCGCCTTCCGGCATGCCTTCGACGACCTCCAGCGGCCCGGGAGGATCACCGGGCAAGGCGACTTCGTCGTTGGACCAGATGCCCGAAATTTCCTTGTAGTCTCCTTCGCTCCATGTGTAGAGGCGCCGATGCGAGCCCTCATCGAGATATTTCTGGCACTCAGGGATTTTGGCCAGAGGGATGTTGGGAGTCGGCAGCATCTTCTCGATGTCGACGCCGGTGAGTTTCTTCAGCGCGAGGGCATAGGAATGGGCGTGGACGGAGCCGCGAACGAGCAGATAGCCGCACACTTCCCGGCCCGTTGCATTGTCTGCGCTCAGGGTCTCATAGACGCGCAACTTGTGCAGGCGCGCGCCGCACTCAAGATGGAAATTATGCAGCAGGTCGAAGATGATATTGCCGGTTGTGGTGATGAAGTCGTTGTTCCAGGAAACGCCATTGGCGTTGACGGGGGTCGCGCCACCACCATTGGAGAAGAAGGCTGACGCCAGGCGAATATCCTCCATCGCCTCGAAAGGTGATTTCGAGATGTCGCCACCATTGCCCAGATCGCCTTTGGGCTTTTCGGGGCCGTTGTTCAGCATGGCAACGCCGTTGCTGACCAGTTCCACGTGGGCGAGTTCTTCGGCAGTAATGGATGCCACCAGACTGTAGAACGGGCGCAGCTTGTCCTTGGATCGGAAATTAAAGCTCTGGAACATGTAGTTGCCGAGCGTGGACATCTCCCCATATTTACCACCAAGAAGCTCTTGCAAGGCAGCGGCGGCGTTGGGGTCCTGTTTGGTGGGGGGAGGTAAATCTGTGATGAGCCTATCTACGCGCATGAACATGTCTGCGTCTCCTAATGACTAATGAGACGCCAACGCACCCCCGACGCGTCCGTTCCGTCAGAGCCCGGGCGATGGCCAACACTTATCGGCTGATAATGCGATGGCTCGCTGAGCGGGGAGACTCAAATTTTTAGACACCTTGTGTTCAGTCGAACTGGACCAACCTCAGTTCGCCTGTCCTATGCGCTACAGCATCGGTCTCCTGCCCGTGACGGCGGTAACTGACCCGGTCATATAGCTGGCATCGCTCGACGCGAGCAGGACATACGCGCCGGCCAATTCAGCTGGCTGCGCCGCCCGTCCGAATGAAGTATCCTTGCCGACGGCCGCCAGCTTATCCGGCGGCACGGTCGAGGCAGTAAATGGGGTCCATGGGGCCCATATTGGGCCACGCGCAACAGCGTTCACGCGAATTCCCTTTCGCCAAGCATCTCGGCTAGACCTGCCGTGAAGTTTGAAATCGCGCCCTTCGTACTGGCGTAGGCTAGAAGCTCGCCCCATTGCAACTTGGATTAAATCGGAGTCGTATTGATGAAGATACTGCCGAGACTCATGTGCAGGACGGCCGCTTTGGACAGGAAGAAGAGGGCGTAGACGACCGCGACACGAGGTGGCTGCGCCGACGACTGCGAGTCAACCCGCCTCCCATGAGGCGTTCCGCGCAACTGGACTCTCACGGGCTTTGGCAGACATCGAGTAAACTGAGAGGACACTATGGTCGAGGCACACACTTCCAGGGGATTATCACAGTACCACGCCAACGTACCTGGCCAAACCTATGCCCACGTTGGCCAGGTGCGCCGCACGGCAACGATCAAGGCCGCGACGAAAAAGCTTGAAGTGGACCACACGCGTTGGAGGTTTGTCTGGGCGCGTCTTCTAGGCGGCTTCTGGATTGTCGGATCCAACTGCAGCGGCGGCTGCCATAGCGTGAGGATGATGAGGGCGTTTCTGGCCCACACATCGTGACGGAACCAACTTCACAGGGGTCCGTTGCAGTTCTCGAATACCCCCCCGATAGCAATGATCGTCCCGCCGCTGCTGGACGTAGCGGAGCCGTACCTTATGCTCAAAGCAGCACTACGTTCCGCCATTGTCGTGATCAGCGACCGCGTTGTCTTCGGCTCCGGCCAGAAAGACCTTCAGTCACACGACGCAGGGCCTCGAACATGCCCTAACTCGGCACGTAAGCCGGCAGTCATTGGGGGGTATCTTGAGCGGCTACCCCTTGCGGCGGTCCACGAGGGATACGTCGATTTCGCAGAGATCTGGCACCATACTACCGAGCCAGTAGGCACCTACGATGAAGTCACGTCGCACCTCGCTCGGCGGGTGTTCCCGCTGGCCCATGTAGAGGCGCCGTTCCAATCCGAAACCATGCTGGAGTTCATCCGGCGTCACGGAGCGCCGCGCATACTCTGCGTGTGGGGGCTGGGCGTGTCCGAAACGATTCTGGAGCTCTGCGCCGACAGCGTGATCGTTTACAATTCGATTGACGCGCCGAGTTTGCGGGTGCCGCCTGAGATTAGCCGTCACTTCGACCTGGTGCTGACCGGCGCCCAGTGGCAGTCCGATGACGTGAACGCCCGTCACCCGCAGATGCCAACCGCAATAATCCCTGTCGGACCCGAATTTGCGTCCCCCGAAACATTCTTTCCGCTTGAGATCCCCAAGATCTATGACGTGATTTATGTCGCAGCGGCTCAAGCTTATAAGCGCCATGACCTTCTCTTCGCCGCCCTCGCGCAAGCGCCGCGTCGCCTGAAGGCCCTGTGCGTCATGGGTTATGGTGAAAATGCCGACGTGCTGCGCCGCCAGGCCAGCGAACTTGGGCTGGACGTCGATTTTATCGGCCCGCCTGGCGTCGACTATCCCGAGGTCAACCGGCTGATGAATCTCGCCAAGGTGGGCGTCGTATGCGGCCGGGACGATGGCGCGCCGGCCATTCTCACGGAATACATGCTCGCGGGCCTGCCGGTAGTGGCCAATGCAGACCTCGCCTGCGGCCTTCAATTCATTCTGCCTAAGACGGGTCTTGTGGCGTCGGAAGATCATTTCGCGGTAGCCCTTATGAAGGCAATTGACCATCCGGAGCAATTCGCGCCGCGCCAGGCGGTCCTCGACCGATGGGCTTGGCCTCGTTCGATTTCACGCCTGAAGCCGCTCCTGCGCAAGGCTGCACCGCGCTCCTCTTCAAGTTCAAGCCTTCCCGAAGGAGGCATCGTTGACTCAACAGTTCTCGCGTGACCAGGTCGCTGACTTCACACCAGACCGCGCGCCGCTGATCTGCTTCTCGCACCTGCGATGGGATTTTGTGCTGCAGAGGCCGCAGCATCTCATGAGCCGCTTCGGCCGCGACCGTCAGGTCTTCATCTTCGAGGAGTATATCCCGACTGACCATCACTTGGCCTATCTCGAATATCATCCCTTCGATGGCACCGATATCGTCTCCATCCGACCACGTATTCCACATTGGTGGGATGAAGCCCAGCGCGAAGCGGGCCTGACACACCTACTCAGGACCATGTTGCGGCTCAACGAAATCATGCGACCGGTGCTTTGGTTTTATTCGCCGATGATGTTCGGCTTTGCCCGCGATGTGGAGGCGTCGGCAGTCGTCTATGACTGCATGGATGAACTGGCCAATTTCCGTTTTGCTCCGCCCCGGCTAAGGGATCTTGAAGCGCAATTGCTTGAGCGTGCAGACGTAGTATTCACCGGGGGGCAGAGCCTCTACGCGGCCAAGCGCCAGCTTCACGACAATATCCACTCGCTTCCTTCGAGCGTCGATGTTGCCCACTTCGCCTCAGCGCGCGGTGGCATGCCGCCCAGTTCAGATCTCGCCACTCCGAGCGGCCCCAAGATCGGCTTTTATGGGGTCATCGACGAGCGGATAGATCTCAGTCTCCTGGACGACGTCGCGGCCCAGCGTCCCGAGTGGTCGCTGGTGTTAGTAGGGCCCGTCGCCAAGCTTCGGCCTGAAGAGCTGCCACAGCGACCGAACCTCCACTTTATCGGCCAGCGTTCGTATGGCGAACTTCCCGGATATCTCTCCGGCTGGGACGTCGCCATGATGCCTTTCGCGATCAATGATGCCACCCGCTTCATCAGCCCGACAAAGACACCGGAATACCTGGCCGCCGGAAAACCGGTTGTGTCCACGCCAGTTGTCGATGTTGTCGCCAGCTATGGCGACCTTCCCGGGGTTTTCATTGCTGCGACCGCAGCTGAGTTCATTCTCGCCTGCGAAAACGCATTGGCCCTCAAGGCGCAGGACTGGCTGCCTGCAGTTGATGAAAAGCTTGCAGGTATGTCCTGGGATCAGACTTTCGCTCGAATGTCAGACCTGCTGGATAAGGTGATCACCAACAATAGCCAGCCTATTCTGCGCCCACCTGCTGTCCACACGGGCCGGCGTGCAGACGCTTATGACGTGGTGATTGTTGGCGCCGGATTTGCTGGCTCAGTGCTGGCCGAGCGGCTCGCATCAGATGGCGGCAAACGTGTGCTCCTTTGCGATCGACGCCCTCATATCGGCGGCAATGCCTATGACCACCACGACGCCGCTGGCATCCTCGTGCACAAATATGGCCCGCATATCTTCCACACCAACAGCGGAGATATCGTCGACTACTTGTCGCGCTTTACCGACTGGCGCCCGTACGAGCATCGTGTCCTCGCTGCGGTGGAGGACAAGCGCGTGCCGATGCCAATCAATCGCACCACGCTCAATCTCCTCTACGGGCTCGATCTCAAAGACAGCTCCGCTGCCGAAGAATTTCTCCGCAGCCGCGCCGAGCCGATCGCCGAGCTGCGCACGTCTCGCGATGTGGTGATCAACCAGATCGGCTCGGAACTCTACCGCATTTTTTTCGAAGGCTATACACGTAAGCAGTGGGGGCTCGATCCGAGCCAGCTCGACAAGGCGGTCACTGCGCGCGTTCCGACTCGGCTCTGCACCGACGATCGCTATTTCCTCGATAGTTTCCAGGCGATGCCGCTAAATGGTTACACGGCGATGTTCGAGAACATGCTGGACCACGATCGGATCGATCTGGAGCTCGGCGTCGACTTCGCCGACATTCGCGGCGAAAACCTTGCGCCGCGCATCATCTACACCGGCCCTATCGACGAGTACTTCGGTCACCGTTTCGGCGCGCTCCCCTATCGTAGCCTTGCCTTCAAACACGAAACGCTCGACCAGCGCCGTTTTCAGCCCGTGGCCGTGGTGAATTTTCCGGATGAGGGCGTGCCATATACGCGGATCACCGAATACAAACATCTCACCGGTCAGGTGCACCGCCAGACCAGTATCAGCTATGAGTTTCCGCAAGAGCAGGGCGATCCATACTATCCCATTCCCAGGCCGGAAAACGCCGTCCTATACAAGCGTTACGCGGCCCTCGCGGACGAGCATCCTGGGGTCAGTTTCGTCGGCAGGCTCGGCACTTATCGCTACTACAATATGGACCAGGTGGTCGGACAGGCCCTGGCGCACTACCGCCGCATGACCCAGCCAGCTTCGGCCCGGGCCGAGGTATTGTCATGAGGCCGGTGCTGGTGCTGGCCACCGACAGCCGCGAGCCTTCGGGCCTCGGGACCCATATGGTCACGCTCGGCCTGAGCCTTGTCCACCAATTTGACATCGTTATCGCCTGCCAGGATGACGAGAGAGGCCGGGCCTTTCTTCAATCTGCGGCACGGTCGGGACTTCGGATAAAGAGTTTCTCTCCTGATGACCTGCCGCGTTTCGGTAAGTGGCTCAAGACAAGCGGGGCGGCTCTGCTCCATGTCCATGCGGGCATCGGCTGGGAGGGGCATGATCTGGTTCGGCTCGGCAAGGCCGTGGGCCTGCCTGTTCTGCGCACCGAGCATCTTCCCTATCTTCTGACCAGCAAGGTGCAGCAGGCAGAATACGCCGCCATGCTGCTTTCAGTCGATCGCGTCATCGCCGTCTCGCAGGATGTCGCCGACACATATGCCGATAGGATCGGGAGGTTCCGCATCGCCGTAATCCCCAATGGCATAGTGCCGCCCGCACCCTCCCAGGGCAGTCGTGCCGCCGTGCGCGCCGAGCTTGGTCTGGCCGAGTCCGCGCCGCTCGTCCTGACCATTGCCCGGTTCACTACTCAAAAGGATCACGCAAGCCTTCTAAAAGCAGTGCCCTACGTGTTGCTTCAGCATCCCGACGCGCGTTTTGTATTCGTTGGCGAGGGGCCGGAGCGCGACCGCATCGCCGATAGCGTTCACAAGGCGGGGCTGGAAAAAACTGTCACCCTTCTCGGGGGCCGGGGTGACGTGCCGGATCTGCTGACTGCCGCAGATCTCTTCGTGCTGCCGTCGCTGTTCGAGGGCCTGCCCCTGGTACTGCTCGAAGCCATGGCGGTCGGAGTCCCCATTGTCGGCACTGCAGTCGACGGGATCATTGAGGCCGTGGGCGTAGATCATCCCTTTCTCGTCAAAGCGGGCGATCCATTGTTACTAGCCGCCGCTATTGGAATTGCCCTCGGCGATGCGGTTGCCGCGCGCGCTGCTGGAAGCGCGGGCAGATCCCGGTTCCTCCGTCATTTCCAGGCCGATCGCATGGCCAAGCAGACCTCGGCTCAATACGCCGATCTTTTAGCCCCATCATTGCTCACCTCTGAGGCCTGGTTTTCATGACCAAAACGCGTGTTGGCTTTATCGGTGTGGGCGGAATTGCCCAACGCCACCTTGGCGTGCTGGAAAGCCTGCCGGATGTCGAACTGGTCGGCTTTGCCGATCCTGATTTCAATCGGGCTGTGGATGCCTCCTCGCGCTACGGTGCCCGGGCCTATGGCGATCACGATGCTCTGCTGGCCGACTTGACCTTGGACGCGGTCTATATCTGCATCCCGCCCTTTGCCCACGGCGCCGTCGAGCGGGCAGTCATCGCCCGCAGACTTCCGTTTTTCGTCGAAAAGCCTATCTCTCTGGAAATTGGCATTGCAGAGCAACTCGCTGCTGAGATAGCCGCTGCTGAGCTGATCACCGCCGTGGGCTATCACTGGCGCTATCTTGACACCGTCGACGAGACGCGGCGCATCCTCTCCGAGCGGCCTGCGCAATTGCTGTCCGGCTATTGGCTCGACCAGACCCCGCCGCCGGAATGGTGGTGGCATGCCGACAAGTCCGGCGGGCAGATGGTGGAGCAAGCTACGCACATCTTCGACTTAGCGCGCTACCTTGTCGGCGATGTCACGTCGGTTTATGGTCTGGCCGGCCACACCGCACGATCCGATTTTCCGGGCCTCGATGTCCCCACGGTCAGCACCGCTAGCCTCAAATTCGCATCCGGAGCCATCGCAAATTTCAGCTCCACCTGCCTACTGCGCTGGGGCCATCGCGTCGGTCTGCATCTCTTCGGCGATGGCATTGCAGTTGAACTGACCGATCATGACATCATGGTCGATGTGGGCGCCGGACGCCCTGTCCGCCACGCGGAGGGAGATCCGGTCTGGCGGGAGGACCGCGACTTCATCGATGCGGTGCGGGGTGGGACCAATCGCATCCGCTGTTCCTATAGCGAAGCGCTCAAGACCCATCGCATTGCCCTCGCCATCACCGAGTCAGTGCGCACGGGTCAGCCCGTCTCTTTGCAAGCGGCGGAATAGGCATGAGCACCCGCCTCATTCGCTCGCTTGGGATAGAAGGGCCTGGCCAGGCCTATCAATTTGCCTATGACGAAGGCCCACCCGGGCCGGGTCAGGTCCGGCTACAAACGCTCTATTCCGGGTTTTCTGCCGGCACGGAGCTCACCTTCATGAAGCGCACCAATCCCTATTTCCACTCGCGCTGGGATGCCGAGCGGGGAGTGTTCCTTGCGGGTGAATCGGGCCTCGATTACCCGGTGCCATTCCTCGGCTATATGGAGGTCGCAAGGGTAATAGACAGCCAAAGCCCTGCCTTCCGCGACGGTAACATCGTCGCGTCAACCTATGGCCACAAGAGCGGCCATACCGCTGACCCGTCACGGGATGTTCTGATCCAGCTGCCTGACACCTTCGACCCTATCCTAGGCGTGCTTGTCGGGCAGATGGGCCCGATCGCCGCCAATGGCATCCTCCACGCCGATGCGGAAATCTTTGGCCAGCAAGTGAGCCAGCTAGGGCAGGGGGTTGCAGGCCGGTCGGTCATCGTCATCGGCGCCGGTCCGGTCGGGCTGATGACTGCTCTCTTCGCCCAGCAAGCGGGCGCGGCAGAACTGATAGTGGCTGACCCTTCGCCGTATCGTCGCCGTAGGCTCGAGGCCATGGGAATTGCGTCCATGGATGAGGACGCAGCTTGGAACCACGCCAAGACCCACTGGCACAGCGGCTCCGATCGTGGCGCCGATTTTGTCTTCCAGACCCGCGCACATGCCCAAAGCCTCCATACGGCCCTTCGTGCCTTGAGACCCCAAGGCACCGTCATCGATCTCGCTTTCTATCAGGGCGGCGCCGAGGGCCTGCGACTTGGCGAGGAGTTTCACCATAATGGCCTCGCCATAAAGTGCGCGCAGATCAACCGCGTGCCACGCGGCCTTGCCCACCAGTGGGACCGGCGCCGCCTGGCGCTGGAAACGGTGAGTTTGCTAGAAGCAGTCGGTGAGACCGTCAAGCGTGAGATGATCACGCACATTGTCCCCTTTGACGACGCGCCTGCATTTCTCGCTGAACTGGTCGAAACGCGCCCCGAATTCCTGCAGATCATCTTCAAGGTGGCAGATTGAAGTCCGAACCGACGCGCATCCTGTTCGTTTTTGCATGGCTCGTGGTCGGTGGCGAAGAGACCGAAGTGCGTCTTCTCGCGCGCCATCTCGACCCGGAGCGCTACCGCATCGATGCGGTTGCCTGCTTCCATAAGCCGGGAATGCCGGAGCAGACCCACGCGCAATTGCGCGCGCTCGGCGTCGACGTCGATACAGTGCCCTACAGCCTGAGTTTTGAGGACACCATCGCCTATCTATCTCGCAAAGTGGCAACATATGACCTCGTTATCTCATGTCAGAATGTCGCCGATATCTATCCCGCACTCGAACGCGCACACCTGCGCCCGCCGCTGATCGAACACGGAGGTCTGGTGTCCGAGGCACTTGCCGGGCCCAAGCATCTGACGAACCGCTATGTCGGCGTCTGCCGCTCCATTCGAGACGCAGCAGCCTCCAAGATGGGCGACCGCGGCCTTCACGCCCTCGAAATCCCCTCAATGGTAGACCTTGGCGAGTTCCACCAGGACCGCCGCCATGCAACGCGAGCGGCTCTTGGTCTGACTTCTGCCACGCCGGTCATCGGTTGGGTGGGCCGCCTCGACGCCAAGAAGCGTGTCGAAGATTTCATCGAGGCCGCGGCAATCACGCATCGGCAGCGCCCAGATGCTGTTTTCCTCGTCATCGGCGGGCCAGATGCCTTCATGCCCGAATATGCCGACCACCTGCGCGATCTCGCGCAACAAGCCGGGCTAGGAACGGCGCTGCGCTTTCTCGGTGATCGCACCGATGTGCCGGATTTGCTCCAAGCACTCAATATCTTCGTCTGGCTTTCAGAAGGTGAGGGTATGCCGCATGTGATCGCCGAGGCCGGTGCCGCGGGCCTCCCGGTCATCGCCACGCCCGACAATGGGGCACGCCAACAGATTGAGTCCGGGATTTCAGGCCTCTTTGTTCGGTACCGGCAGCCGGATGAAGTCGCCAAGGCCATGCTCACTCTTCTCGATGCGCCTGATAAACGGCAGGCTCTCGGAAGCGCCCTCCGCGCCAAGGTATTCGCAACCTACAGCGCCGAAGTCGTGGTGCCACAATGGCAGCGCCTCATCGATGAAGTTGTTGCAGAACGCCAGCCTGCGTCCCCGGCGAAACTCTTCCAGTCCTACTTTCAGGCCGGGTTCGAGTGCTCCACCCACCGGCTGAGGAATGGGAAACGCCTCGATATAATTGCCTCAAGCGAGCATGACCGGCACGCCGATGCCGACTACAGGCAGCTAGGTAGTCTCGGCATACGCACCGTCCGGGACGGCTTTCGCTGGCACACCATTGAGACAACGCCCGGCCACTACGATTGGTCCAGCATCACGCCCATGCTTCAGGCCGCCCAGCACATCGGAACCCAGGTGATCTGGGACCTCATGCACTATGGCTGGCCCGATGATCTCGACATCTGGCAACCGAATTTTGTTGACCGTTTCGCCAAGTTCGCAGGTGCCGCAGCGCGCCTGGTGCGCGAGCACAGTGACCAGATACCCTTCTATTGCCCCATCAACGAAATCTCCTTCACTGCTTGGGGTGGTGGAGATGCGAGCTATCTCAACCCGTTCGGCCGCGGCCGTGGCTTTGAGCTCAAAGTGCAATTGGCGCGGGCTTCCATCGCAGCTATGCGCGCCATTCTCGATGTCGATCCTCGTGCCCGCTTCGTCCACGCCGACCCGGCGATCAATGTGGTGACGGCGCCTGAGCGCCCAGAGGATTTCTGGGCCGCCGAAGGGCACCGTCAGGCGCAATACCAGGGCTGGGATATGTTGGCCGGCATGACCTGGCCGCAACTTGGCGGTGAACCGCGGCTCCTCGATATCGTTGGAGTGAATTACTATTCGAACAATCAGTGGATCCACGGCGGTGCGACGCTCAACAGGAAGCATTCACTCTATCGTCCCCTCCATCGCCTTTTGATGGAAATCCACGGTCGCTACGGCAGGCCACTGGTCATCGCCGAGACCGGCATCGAGTTCGACGCCCGCCCATCCTGGCTCGCCTATGTCGCGGGCGAAGTCGACCAAGCCCGAACCAAAGGCGTGCCGGTAGAAGGCCTCTGCCTCTATCCCATCCTCAACCATCTAGGCTGGGACGACGAACGCCCATGCCAGAACGGCTTGCTCGAGCACGAGAGAGCTAGCAATGGCCGCGTGATCTATCAGCCCTTGGCGGAAGAGCTGTTGCAGCAACAACAAAAATACCAATCCCGCCACGGCTCCTGAATGTGATCGTAGTCATGGCTGGACAGGCCTCGTCGGTCGTCATAGCAGGCTTATTCACCATAGCCGCATCGGACCTTGCTACGACCTGCCCCTAATCTGTCATCGCTCTCGAATCCTATGCGAACCGAACGCTCCGCTAAAACATAGCGCGACGAGCGACTTCTAAGCTGAACGACCGGATGTGGGATGCCGGGAGCGAGGCTTCCATGTGTGCAGTGATGGCGCGAAGCCGCCGTGCCAAGCCGGATGACGGCTACACGCGAAATAACAATAGGGCACTCGGCATGGGGGACGAAGCGCTTTTCTGCTTTTGGCGGCACGAATACGTATTAATGTCTGGAATGGGGCGCAGAGTAACCGGTTAGCGTAAGCCGGTATCCGACCCACATGCGACGTACGCCCACTGAAACTTCACTTTGGCTATTTGAGCATGGGGCTACCTTGATCTACGCTGGGTCATTGGCGGCTAAATTTAGGATGGCCCGGACTATCTTCGGGGACGCGTAAGGCTTTGGGAAGAAATTACAATTTTCCGGAAGGTCAGCCTCACTAAACTCTCGGTGACCTGAAGTGACGATCACTTGAATCCCGGGAAAGCGCTGCTTGACAATTTTTGCCAGTTCCAGACCGTCGAGCCCACCAGGCATGTCGACATCGGTAAATAAAACGTCGACGACTGGTTGCGCTTCGAGAATTGCAATGGCCTCTCGGGCGTTGGCCGCTTCCAACACGTACAGCCCATGGTCCTCGAGGTCGGAAACTATGTCCATTCGAACTAAGGGCTCATCTTCAACGACAAGCACAGCAATTGGTTTGGCAGCCATCGTATTGTCCCGGTGCGAGGGTGCACATGCCAGCGGCGCAGAGCTGACGATTTGCTAACGCGGCCAACCCCAAGGCGATCCAGATATTGATTAAAGTAGTGTCCATAATCCTTCAATAACTCTCACGTCGCAAGTTTCTTTGGGTCGAGCGTTAAGGTGATGACGACGCCCTCGCCGGACCAGTCGAAGTTTATCGTGCCGCCGAGCTGGCCAGTTACGCTACGGTTCAGTAGCTTACTGCCATAGCCGGCTTCTCCACTAGGCGGGGCGACCGAAGGACCGCCGCGTTCCGTCCAGGCGATGCAGACCTGGTCGTCGGTGCCAGTCCCCGAGATGTCAAGCAGTCCTGACGAAACCGAAAGGGCACCGTACTTCAAGGAATTGGTCGCCAGCTCGTGGACGACAAGCGCCAAGATGGTCGCCGATTGTTCGCCGATCCCCATCCGTGGGACCGCCACTCGAATGCGACCGCTGAATGCTCCGTCATCGTCGTAGGGCGTCAGCAGCACCGAAATGAGATCGCCGAGCAGAGCGGCACTGCCGTGGTGGCCAGGCAGCGGGCGCACCAGATCGTGGGCACGTCCGAGGGCTGTCAGCCTCTGGGTCAGCTCCTTGGCCATTGCCTCGACACTATTCGTCGAACGCGATGTCAAATTGGTCAAGCCGGAAGCGATCGCCAGTAGGTTCTTCACCCGGTGGCTCATCTCGCCGGCCAGTAGCTCATGGCCTTCCTCTGCCTGTTTGCGGCCGGTCACGTCCAGGAACACTCCCGACATCTGGCCGGCATACAAGCCCTCGTCATTGCCGAGACCCCGCGCTGATATCCAACAGATTTTCTCACCGATGAGGATGCGGAAGTCGATTTCGTAGGCACCGATGACAGCACGCGTCGCATTGAATGCCGCACGCACTCGGTCACGGTCGGATGGGTGGATGCGCGAAGAGAGATCTTCGAAGGTGACCGTGCCGGTCGGCGGCAGCCCCCAAAGTTCAAACGCCTTTTCGTCCATGGCGAAGGAGTCTGTCTCGACGGTCCATGACCAGAGCGCGACACCAGCGGCATGCAGGGCGCGCTTCAAATTCTTCACTTCCCAGAGAGGGTGGTTCTCATCGCTAAAGGGCATGGCGCTGTC
Source organism: Devosia sp. MC521 (assembly GCF_014127105.1). NCBI lineage: Bacteria > Pseudomonadati > Pseudomonadota > Alphaproteobacteria > Hyphomicrobiales > Devosiaceae > Devosia > Devosia sp. MC521. Next base: position 2,226,997 of record NZ_CP059902.1, on the reverse strand, counting down.
CTGAGTGTTGGTTTGGACCGATCGAGCCTGTTATTGATAGCAATCGTTGCGCCCAGAGCGAAGGCTTGAATGGCTGGTCCCTCGAAAGTCTGCTTTTGCGACAGGCTGATCCAGAAGCAAACTGTCCGCTATCCACCTGAGGCTGTGTGAGAACTCGCTGAGCTGAGCATTCAGGGGTAGCTTGAGGGCAGCGTGCCTCGGCTCGGTTCACCCTTTTATCACCTTGAGGGTCGAGGTAACGCCAGCGACGGCGATGGCGCGCTTGATGTTATAGGCCAGGATGGTCAGGCTGGCTTCGGTGGTCACATTCTTGAGGCCGCGCGTTCGGAAGTGGGTGGCGCCCATCCACCCTTTTATCGTGCCAAAGACGTGTTCGACCGTACAACGGCGGATCGCCATCGCCTCGGGTATCGTGTCAAAGCGGCGCTCCATTTGGTCGAGCACTGCCTCGTGCTCCCATCGTCGGATGCGCTTCTCCTTGCCGGCGGTGCATAGATGACGTGATGCACAGGCACCGCAAGCCTTCTGATTGAAGTAGACACCGATGAGCTTGCGGCCCTCCACCCGGGCAAAGCGCTTTTGAAGCTGCTCGCCGGCGGGCCACCGATAGGTATCGGTCTCGGGCTCATGGACGAACATGGCCTTGCCCCAAAAGCCACGAGCCTCGGCCGGTGACGTGTTGGGCTTGGGCACCATCGGGATGATGCCGGCCTCGGCACATGAGCGGATCTGTTCGCCCTCATAATATCCACGATCGGCCAGGGCGATCATTCCTGAGCCACCAATCTCGGCTTGGGCGGCCTTGGCCATCTCCAGCAGGTGCGACCGATCATGGCCTCGGTTCGTCACTTTATTGGCGACCACGATATGATGCTTTGTGTCGACCGCAGCCTAGACGTTGTAGCCGACCACACCGCGATCGTCGCTCCCAGTCGCCATGGCGCGCGCATCTGGATCGGTCAGCGAGATCTATTCATCGGGAGCCGCTTGCAGCTGCCGGCCTATCGCCTCAAGTTCCCCAAGGCGCCCACGAAGCGCCGCCAATCGCTCGGTCAGATGATCGATCCGCGAGGTCGCCGGGCCGGTCACGGCACTGTCGGCTTCTTCGAGCTCGGCCAGATAACGCGCAATGCTCTCTTCGACATGGGCTTTCCGGCTCGCCAACTTACCCTTGGTGTAGTTCTTCTCGTGGGTGTTCACCGCGCGCAGGCGCGAGCCGTCGATGGCAACCATGCCGCCGCCGACCAGGCCAAGAGCTCGACAGACAGCGACAAAGCGCTGACACGCGATCTGGATCGCGCTGGTATTGTCATGGCGGTCGGCGATGGTCTTGAAGTCGGGCACCAGCTTGCCGACCAGCCACATCAGTTCGATGTTGCGGCCAGCCTCGCGCTCCAGCTTCCGGTTTGAGGTCAGCTGGTGCAGATAACCATACACGTAGAGCTTGAGCATCGTGCCCGGGGCGTAACCGGGTCTGCCGGTCGATGCGGGCTGGACACGCCCGAAGCCGAGCTGGGCAAGATCAAGCTCATCTACGAACGCGTCGATCACGCGGACTGGGTTGTCGGGGTCAACATAGTCTTGGAGACGAGCCGGCAAAAAGCTCGCCTGATCACGGTCTGCAGCTTCAACGAAACGTCCCATATGGCACCTCCGAAGCATTGCCCAACCATACCATGTTCAGGGGTTTTCACACAGCCTCGACCCCGTTTCAGACTTTCCAAATGAGGAAAGTGGGGCAGGGTGGCACCCCAGAATCGTTGCTCATCACTGGCTGCGGATCACTTCCTGCATTTGCTGCGTCAAAACCTGCTCTACGCCGAAATATCCCTCCCAGGCATCCGCTCCCTGAGCTCGCTCAGCCGCCGCGAAGATGTCGAAACGGTTCGCTCGATCGAGGCCGTCTAGGTCTTCCCAGGTTACCGGCACCGCCACGGTGCCGCCCGCCCGGGCACGGGTCTACCATGGGCAGATAGCAGTAGAACCCTGCCCGTTCCGGAGGTAGTGGAGGAACATGCGGCCCTTACGCTTTGCCCTGCTCATGTTGGCGATGAACCTGTGCGGCTCGGTTTTCGCCAGGAGCTCGGCGAAGTTGTGACAGAAAGATTTCACGTCGTCCCAGTTCGCCTCGGGTACCAGCGGCACCACGACGTGCACGCGTTTGCCGCCGGATACTAGCGGCCATGACTGCAGACCGATGGCGCCGAGGATGTCGCGGATATCCGTGGCAGCCTGCCCAAGTTGGCCAGGCTGGTGGACTTGCCGGAAAATTACCTCCTGATCCAGGCCGTGGAGCGCCCGCCATGAGCGAATACGGCGCTCCAGCGTTCGGCGGATTCTGCCATCCCGTTCGGGATGCCGGCGGATCATCTCCTCAAAAATGGCGACGGCACGAATGCCCGGTGAAGCCTGCAGCAGCGGAATGACTTCGTCATCGAAGATGCTCGCCAACGGGTCAGGCCGTCGCCGTTCACGTTGGACCTGCTTGCCGGATGGCAATCTGGGATCCTTCTCGATGCGGCAAGCCGATGCCGGGCTGATCGATGCCTTAGCGGCGGCGATCGCCGTAGGGTGGAACTGTCGGAGCTTCATGTAGCGTGAGGAGGCAATGCGCTTCGTCGACAGCCTAAGGGGCATCAACCAGGAAAGGCTCGACAGCATCGCTGCGCTGGCGTGGTTCTGGGCGCAGAAGTATGCCGAGACAGGCCTCGATCTCTACGAAATGGAATCGTGGCTGCCTCAGAACCTCCTATTCCCTGTGGAGATTGGTCGATCGATCAAGGTCCCGCAGCGCGACCGATCCGCAAGCGGCATCGTGGAGGCGGACTACCACCGGCGGCTCGATGCCGATCCTGGCGCGTCAAAGCCCGAGTATCTGTTCCCCCAGACGAGGCCCAGAGCGAGGCGCATGGCGGTCACCCACATCCACCCCTCGACGTTGACGCACAACATGGGCTTCATGCCCGCCGTGACATCGAGCCCGCACCGTGTGCGTTCCTTCTTCGGCACATACGGAGAGCGTGTGCTTGGCTTCGCCAGGCCGACGACGAAGCTCATCCTCGACCATGCCGAAGGAGGCAGCCGCAGCGACGTCACGGGGAGGCACTATGCCCTGCACGAAGGCAGTCATGGGAAGTGGCCTGTGATGCGGAAGTGGGCCGCGGCGGTCGAGGGCGATTTGGCAACGGCTGTTGCCAAACTAGAGCCGATCGACGAGATCAAAGCGGTGATCGCGGCGGCAAGGTACGGCGACGAGGACGAACGTCAGGCAGCGGAATGAAGAAAGGGCCCCGAAGGGCTCCTGGTCCAGTCATCGGGGTGTCGGCGTCTCAAGATCACAAAAGCGGCTCTCAAGGCGCTTGATGTAATCTTGATTCCGCTCTCGCTCATCGGAGCAAGCATCCCGGCGGCTGGTCCGCGTAGCGGAATCCTTGATGATTTCAAGGAGGCGATCGTTGATCCGAGTTAAGAGCTCGATCTCCGCTTTGCACTCTTCGACGTTTTTGTCCTGAGCGGGCATGTAGACCATATTAAATCTCCGTGTTTCGTGTTGTCATCGGTCTTGATGGGCGATGCCGTCCATCCGGGGGGCACGCCGTGTCGGTCGAACATGATCGCCAGCCGGCCTAGCCAGGGCGGGATCGGGCGCTGGCCGGATTCGTATTTTCGGATCGTTCCGGAGGTAAAAACGTCTCCACCCGCGTAGCCGAAGGCCCGGCCCAGGGCTGTCGTGGACAACCCCAGGCGTTGGCGTATTTGCTTGAGCTCCGGGCCAGTCATTCTCTAAGCCGCGGCACAGATCGGGGTCAGGTCGAGCACAGCGCGACGCCGCATCTCTTCGATCTGCTTCGGCGTGGCACGGTACGACACACGTTCGCTCTGCGCCGGGTAGACGCTGATTTCGTCGATGCTCACCAGCACCCACCCCTTCGTGGCGCGGCGGAGAGTGACGCTCCGACCGGTGGCAGTGAACTTGTATGCCTTGGCTCCTGGGCCTTCATGGCTGAACGTCGCCTCGAAGCCGACCCGATCGGCCTGCGGCAGTCCCGAACGCTCCAGACGGCGTTCGGCACGGAGTGCCAGCTCAACGATTTCCTGCGCGTTGTACACGAACTTGAACGCGCGACCGTTGGCCTCGGAAACGGCATCGGTCAGCTCGTTACTTGCCTTGGCGTTCTTGTTGAGCAGGTCGGCCTTGGCAAGCACGGTGATGGTCTTGGTCATTCTGAACGTCCCTTTTTCTGGCCCTCTGGCCGGTTTGTTGTCGTTGGCCCCGCTGTGCGCGCTGCCGATGATTGAAAGAGAGCGTACCCATGTGGGTACATCAATAAGCCGAAGACTGCCGATTGCACTATGTCTAAAAGCGAAATCGGATCAGTGGCTTGCGGCCGACTTATTCTCGGAGATGATGTCGAGTGCGAGGTCGACGACGCGATCAACGTCCACCGTGCCGGACTCATAGAGCTTGACCAGAAGCGGCATCTCCTCGTCTTCGTCCCATGGATCGTAGGCTTCGAGGACAGCCTGCTCGACGCTGCTCTCGAGCTCGGTCTCAAGATTGGGCCAGGTCGGATCGATGCGTTCGATGATCAGGTCGGCGAGCGCCAGCTCGATGATGTGCGGACGTTCGGCGTACGCTGCGATGACAGCCGGGTCGTAGAGATCGATAATGGTCTTCATTGGGGGTGCCTCCTGCGATGAAGGCCTCCCATGTATACCTGAAATGGTTTCGTGAAGGTTTTACGGCGGACATTTGGCCTGCCGCCCGAGCCCGACAAATTGATGCAATTGCCATCGAATATTCCCCCGGACACGATCGGATCGCTCCGCTATAGAGGCCGGTATGTCGTGACGGCGACGAGCCTCGGCCGCGATGAGCGCAGCTTGAGCGGAGCGCCGGCACTGCCCGAGAAGCGCCGACGGTGTCGGTATGTCTACGGGACCGGGCAGTGCCCGAGAGACATCCCATCATGACATCGAAGGAACAAGAAAGCGGCTCCGATCCGCGGGCTGCAATCGCCTATGCCGACCGCGCAGCACTGCATACCCGCATCCGTGAGGGGCTTCTTCCCGACGTCGACCATCTCCTCGCCGGCGCCCCATTTTTCGGCGGCGACATCAAGCGTGACATGCAGGTCTGGTGCGATTCCTGGCTGCTGGGTACCGAGATCCTTAAGTGGCAGGAGGTGCTGACGCGCATCGATGACGGCCTGTTACTGCGGCCTATCATCCAGAACCTGCGCGATACCGGCAGCATCGACGCGATGAAGTGCGTCGAGTACGTGCTTCGCAAGATCGATCACGACGATGCCGATCGCATGCTCTGCTATCTCGCATGCTCTCACGACAGCGATGCCCGGACAGAGCTTGTCACGAGCTCACGCCGCGGCGCCGGGTGGGAGCACGACGAGTTCGATCGGCTGCACGTCACAGCGACCGCCATCGGCATGATCTACAGCAGCTGTCCAAGCATGGCGAAGTACTGCGACTTCGGCATCCGCATCATCAAGTCCGACGCCACCGCCTTAGTTAAGTATGAAGCCGCGCGGGATGCTGCCGCCGCCGACGCAGGCAAGGCCGACATCGAGAAGCTGAAGAAGGCCACGGCTGCCGTCGCCCAGGCAGACGCCGAGCTCGAAGTCCTCGTCCCCGAGGACCGTGCCGAGATCGTGCGGCGACCGTCGCTCGAACGCGTCGTCGTGCCGAAGCTGCCAGATGTCGCCAGCGGGCATCGGAAGGATCTACAGAAGTCGTGGAAGGGCCTCGACGGCGAGGCGCTGCCGATCGTCGCACGAGGCGATGTCGCCGCCCATCGTCGTGCCCTAGTTGCCGCATGGCCGCACGCGGCCGACCTGATCGACGTCGTGCTGACGGACCTGGCCGCGCGCGAGGAGGTCCGCTTCAAGCCGACCATGTTCCTCGGGCCCTCGGGCGCAGGCAAGAGCAGCCTTGCCCGAGCGATCTGCGACCAGGTGGGCCTGCCGTCCGAGCTCTACAGCAAGGCGGGGATGGCTGACAGCAGCCTGGGCGGCACGTCCGCGCAGTGGTCCACCGCCCGCGAGTCCGTGCCTTTGCAGCTCGTCAAGCGGTCGAAGATGGCGTCGGTGGCGGTGATCTGGGATGAAGTCGAGAAGGCCGACGATGGCAAGCACAACGGCAGCGCCATGGATGCCCTCTTGCCGATGCTCGAGATCCATCAAGCCAAGCGGTTCCGCGATCTGACGCTGCCCGAGCCCGGCTGGCAGCACTTGAGCACGCTCACGAAGCAGATCGTAGATCGCATCGCGCGGGAACGAGGCGTCGATCAGCGTTGGTTCGCGCCCTTGGCCGAGGATGAGATGGACTTGGTGCGGGCCGCGTGGCCAGGCGGCAGCATCCGGCAACTCACACGGATCGTCACGACGCTGATCGACGGTCGCGACCAGCTGATGGGGAGGTGCTGATATGACCGATTTCCGTGACATCGAGCGCCTCGTCAACAGCGCCGATCAATATGAGCCGCCGACGCCGGAGGAGCTGGCCGAAGCCCCCCTGCTCGAGGGCTGGGCCTTACTGAAGGACGAAGACGACGAGGACGATCTTCCCGTCGTCTTCGGCATCATTAGCGGCCATCCGGCCGTGCCCGACGGCGGCCTGCATTTCGGGGCGGAGTGTTTTGCCATGGACGAAAACTGGGCCTGGATCATGACGATGGCGCGGCTCTATCGGCTCGGAACGCCGGCATTCGGCACCACACAACAGGAGGACGGCAATGTCTATTGAAGAACGAGAACGCGCAATTGCTGTGAGCGCCTGGGGCATGGCGGCCGGCATGATCGAATACCGCGATCCGGAAGCCAGGGAGCTCGCCCGCGCTGCGCTCGCCCGACCGTGCGCGGCGACGATCCGGCCGCTGCTCGAAGCCGAGCAAGGGAAGCCGTGGCTCCAGAGCCTAGTGGAAGCGCTGGCGCAGGTCGGCGTGGCGGCTGCCGAAGATGTGCTGGAGTACTGACATGCTGAACGATGACGAACTGACCCACTTGCGCGACGCCTTCTTTCAAACGCTCGTCCCGCTGACATACTCACGCGACGAGGCCCAGCGCTTGGCGTGGGCCGACCTGCTCCTCGACCCGACGCCGGGGACGATGCGCGCATTGATGGCGGCCGTCCCCGGCCGCGACATGCACATGCTCTTGATGTCCGAGCTGATCGACATCGGGGTCGCGCATTGCAGCGACGTGCTGAACGGCGTCCGGCTACCGCTCGATGATGTGCGCGATCGGCGCTGGCAGCTGCGACGCGAGCTCGCACGGATCGTCGCCGGCATGGACGACGAGCGGCTGCAGAGGCTCGTCTACTGGGCACGGAGTATCGCCGATGTCTGAGAGAAAGCTCGTCCGAAATTCGGCACATTGCCTCGACTGCGACGACGAGATCGTGAGCACGCACCATCACGATTTCGTCCGGTGTTCCTGCGGCCGGCTCGCCGTGGACGGTGGCGTCGAATACGCCCCGCGCGTGTACACCGCGGACGCGCGCTGGGAGGACACAAGCATCTATGAGGACGACCTCGACGTCGCGGACTTGGGCCTCTGGAAGTGGGTCCGGTCGCAGGAGGAGGATGACGAATGAAGCTCTGGATCGTCTCCGACCTGCACATGGACAGCACGTACTGGGTGCCCGACCGCATCCCCGCGCACGACGTGATGATCATCGCCGGCGATGTCGATGGATCGGCAGCCGAGACGGAGCAGACACTGCTGCTGATCGCCCGCTGGGCTCCGACGCCGATCATCTTCGTGCCCGGAAACCACGACGTCATGGGCGGCGATATGGACGCATGGGATCGTGGCAACGAGGACCTGCTCGACCGCGGCATTCACGTGCTGTCATCGGGCCAGAGCATCGTCATCGACGACGTCCGTTTCGTCGGCGGCACGTTGTGGACAGACTGGCAGCTCGGCGATCGAGAGTGGCAATCGCAGGCTTGGGCTGCTCGGCACATGCGCGAATATCAATCCGTGTCGCGGCCCGGCGACGGACCGCTGTGGCCAGTCCATACCTCGGACGCGCACGACATGCACCTTGCAGCGATCGAGGGCGTCCTATCGAGGCGGCACGAGGGGCCAAGCGTCGTCGTCACGCACCATGCTCCGAGCCCGCTGTCCTTGCGACCGGGCGAAGAACGGGGCGTTGAGGCGGCGGCGTATGCGTCGGATCTCGAGGAGACGATGATGATCTGGGGGCCTGATTTATGGGTGCACGGGCACACGCACCACGCATGCGACTACCACGTCGGTGCCACGCGGGTGGTCTCGAACCCGCGGGGGTATGTGCGCGACGACTGGTGCGAGAAAACAGGGTGGAACGAGGATTTAACCATCGAGGTGTGACTATGCCGCTCTCGGCGAATCGGTCGAAACGTCCGAGAATTCCCGAAGATCGCGCCTTGCTGCCCAGCATTTCCGGCAATTTTGACATCTGCCCCACCGGCGAATAAACGTGATCAAAACGAGAACAAATATGAACCACCATTTCCATACTGATGCCGCAAGCGCGGAGGCCTCGGAGGGGCCCGAGGGTCAGGAACGGCAATTGCTCGCGCCCACCAGCCGGTCGGTGCATGGCGATGCGCGTCACGTGCCGCTCAAGACGGGCGAGGCCGATATGGTGATCACGTCCCCTCCGTACTGGCTCAAGCGCGACTATGGGGTGGAAGGCCAGATCGGCCAGGAGGCCACTGCTGAAGGCTTCGTCGGCAGCCTCATCGACTGCATGGAGAACTGGAAGACGTTCCTCCCCAAGTGGGGCTCCGTTTTCGTCAATATCGGCGACACCTACCACAACGGTTCGCTGGCCAACACGCCCGGTCGGCTGGAAATGGCCGCCACGGCACATGGCTGGACCGTCCGCAATCGCATTATCTGGATAAAGGATGCGGGCATGCCGGATCCGGCGAAGGATCGCCTGAAGAGCCGGCACGAGTACATCATCCATTTCACGATGCAGCGCCGCGACTACTACTACGATCAGTTCGGATATGCAGAGAAGTACGGGAACGGGACCGGTCCCAGCGATGTCTGGCAGATCGGGCTGAAGCGCGACACCAGCGCGCACCTGGCGCCGTACCCAGTTGAATTGGTCGACCGCATCATCACGCTGGCATGCCCGGAGCAGGTCTGCACGTGCTGCGGCAAGCCTCGTCGTCGCATCGTCGAGCGCACCGGAGAATTGGACGAATCGCGACCCCAGGCGAAGCGCGCGGTCGAGCTGGCGAAATTGCATGGGCTCACCGACGCTCACATCGCCGCCATCCAGGCCACGGGCATCTCGGATGCGGGCAAGGCGCTGCGCGTCCAGACCGGCACGGGCCGGAACTCGGCTGCGGTTAAGAAGCTCGCAGGCGAGGCAAAACAAGCACTTGGCGGGTATTTCCGTGAATTCACGTTCGCCAAGCGCAAGTCCAATGGCTGGACCGACTGCGGGTGCGATGGCCCATTCCGGCCCGGCATCGTCCTAGATCCGTTCATGGGGACAGGAACCACTTTGCGGGCAGCAGAGGCTGCCGGCCGTGGCTCTATTGGTGTAGATCTGGCAAATAGTTCGGAGAAGACACCAAAGAGGGTGAAATCGAGTGGTGGACGCAAGTGAAGCAGCGCAGACCTATGTTCTGACGATCGAGAGCGTTCGGGGTGCGATCGCCCGCCTGGAACATCGTTTCATCCACCAGCACTTCGCCGGTTACCTCGCGATTCTGCGGGCGAAACGGCGGCCTGGTTCAACGGCCGTCCACATGTCGGACATAGTGGAGTTCCACGACAGATATCTTCGAGCGGCCAATGCCCCCGACGAGGCACCGTACGTTAGGCCCTTCACCCAAGGCCACGGGCTGCAGCAGATGAACAGGAACGTGGCCGGCTCATATGCGCCCAGCTCTGTCCGCGCCAACGGCACCATAGGCAAGGTCGTGGCAGTTGTGGGAAGCGGACGCGACGCCACCTATGACGTTCGTGAGAACCATGCGGCAGTTGCCCTCGAATTGTTCCTCGAAAACACGAAGGCGCCGGCGGCATCGTTGGCTGCCTTCCTCTACCGGGACTTTGGCTTCGTCTTGGATCACCCCGTCATGCCTCGCGTCGTGACACTGTTCCGAGACGAGTTCGGTCTTCGCGAGAGCGTTCCGGAGGAGAAGACGATCTTCGACACGCTGTTCGTGGACGACTCGTCAAGCTTCGACGTCAGGGAATTGGTGCAGCTGGAGGGCCTCAAGCCATGAGCGAGAAGATCACCGCCAACAAGGTGCGTCCGCTCAAGCTCGAGGATCTGGGCATCGTGCCCCAGGAGGAGACGTCCATCCTGGATCTCACCGATGATGCCTTGGAGTTGGTCGTGGCGGCATCGGCCGAGCCCCCTGTGGAAGAACTGCCGGCAGGGCACGATCTGCTGGAGAAGGCGCAGGCTGCGCTCGATATGGGCTACGCCGGCGTGATCCTCTCCGGTCCCCCGGGCACGGGCAAGAGCGTGATGGCCAAGCGGCTGGCGTATACCTTGGCCGGCGATTCCAGCGCCGTCCGCACGGTGCAGTTCCATGCCAGCTACCAGTACGAAGATTTCATCGAAGGCTATGCGCCCAACGCCGAAGGCAAGTTCGAGCCCACCAAGAAGACCTTCGCCCTCATCTGCCAAGAGGCCATTAATCGGCATCCGACCAAGCATGTACTCCTCATCGACGAGATCAGCCGATGCGACGTCGCGCGGGTCTTCGGCGAAGCCCTGACGTACCTGGAGACGGACAAGCGAAACCAATCCTTCTCGATCGCATCCGGCCGCACTTTGGTCGTGCCGGACAACCTGATCGTCATTGCCACCATGAATCCTTGGGACAAGGGCGTGGACGAGCTCGACGTGGCCCTTGAGCGCCGGTTCGCCCAGATCGACATGCTGCCGGATCCGGCCGTTCTCCGCGAGCTGCTGCTGAAGAAGGGTTCGGCCCCGGACTTCGTGGACCGGGTGGTCCTGTTCTTCGAGGCCGTGCAGACGCTCGACAACGAGCTGGTCCGTCTCGGCCATGCGTACCTGCTTTCATGCACAGATGAAGTCAAAGCGCAGCGCACCTGGGATTTCCGACTGCAGCCGTTCTTCAAGAAGGCCTGCAGGCTGAACAAGAACATGATGTCGGACATCACGCGGCTCTGGCTCAAGGTCGTGCCGCCCGCTGCTGTCGCGGCGGTCGAGAACACCGAAGCGCCGCCAGAGGCTCCCGCCCAACCTGCGGCGCCTGAGGCGAGCTAGCGGATGGCAGACCTGGTGACGGTTGGCGATGCCCTTGCTGGCCGTGGCTATGCAGCTGCAAGGCATGTCGGGCGGGAGGTACTCCTCGGGGAGGAGAACAAGATTCGCGAACTGCCCTCCGGCTTCCTGAGGGCGGACGGCAGTCTCGACTTGTACGACGACGTGAAGAAGCTCTTCAGGCCCGTATTCCAGAACGGGCGCCCGGCGATCCAATGCACCGGCTGGGTAGGCTACATCCCCCTGAACGACCGCTTTGCTCTCGAGGTCACCCCGAAAGTCCCGATCCGGAACCTCGAGCGCCTGGTCGGTATGGCGGCAGGCTACAGCCCCCAGATCCTGCAAAAGTACACTCGTCACTTCGCCACGACGACCGAACGGCCGGAATCCATCTTCCTGCTCCTCTGCGACCAATTGCTCGATTCTTTTGACAGGATCTGGGATGCCGGTCTGCTGAAGGCCTACAACCGAGTTGAGCGCATCGGCAGTTCTCCATCAGGACGCGTCGATCCCTATGCAAGCGCGTGGAGGACTGCCAAGGCAGGGAAACCCACGGCCGTGTCCTCGTCGTTCCAGCGAACGGTGGATTTCGGTCAAAATCGGATGCTGCTTTTTGCGTTCGAGAAGCTTTTCGCCAGGTACCTCGGCGATGCCAATCAATCCATGCATCACCGCATCGGCCGCTTGGAGCGCGCGATCGATAGGCTGCAGGACGTCCAGTCGGCCCGGCCGCACGAAATCGCCCCTGGCGCCATAGCAGGGTATTTGAGCAACCTGCCTGCCCATCAAGAGCACTATGCGGACGCACTCCTGGTCGCCCAGCTCATACTCAATGATGTTGGGCTGTCCATTCGCGACGGCAATGGGACGACGATCCTTCCCTCCATTCTGATCGATATGGCGAAGGTCTTCGAGGCCTACGTGCAACGCGTTCTCGCCGAACGTCTTGAGGTCGATGGGAGGATTGCGGTCAAGGACGGGAATCCAGGGCCACCGCTCGGTGTCGCGACGAAATTGTTCGAGCCGTTCCACGTGGTCGGGAAGGCCAATCCCGACATGACGCCGGACATCGTCATCGAAGTCGATGGCGTCACCCGCCTCGTCATCGACGCCAAGTACAAGGGTGCGCGGAAGCTGCCCGACCGCGAAGACACCGAGCAGGCGATCGCGTACGGCGCCCGTTACGGATGCAATCGGGTGATGCTCCTCCATGCCGCGCGCCAGCCGACCCAACCTTCAGTGCAGCACATCGGCAATGTCGGAACATTCTCCGTCTACAACGGTCTAATCGATCTCTTGGCCCACCCGATCCAGGACGAAGAGACCAAGCTCGCCGATGCGGTTCGAGCGCTCCTGTAGAGCTCTGAAATTGATAGCTTTTCCGCAGAGTTCTGGTTCTGCGTGTCGTGGCGTGTTGCGGGCGTGTTGCGGGCAACATGCAGCGATCCATGCTCACGGCAGCCGATGGACCCCTAGCGGCATGGTCTAGGGCTCGAGGTCCTGGACTTCGAAAATCCTCTGGGCACTCGTCCGGGTCCATCAGGCTGCTGCTCTGAGCAGCTTTGACGGATGTCGCGAGTGATCAATCCGTGGCGCTTGATCTGCTCGGAAATGTACTCGAGCAGCACATCCTTTCGGGCCGCGACGTCATGCCTTTTATTGATGGTGCTTGTAGAATAGTCGTGCAATTTCGCGCTCGGGACAAGGATCGTATGTCCAATCCAGAAGGCGCATCCTGCAAATACTACGTCAAGGTAAGGAACTCATGGAGAACGTTCGAAAGTCGAAGGATTGACCGTCAGCATCGGACTGCAAATCCGATGCTGAGTACGGGAGGTCAATGAAATCGGGGGGGTTGGAGGAGAGCTAAACCTTTGAGAAAGGTTCTCGAATCTTTTGTTGGACATTCGCTTTTGTTAACCGCACTATCCAGGGGCGATCGGGGAAAACCTCGACGAGACGATGGTTACATTGGTGGCGTAGATGAAAACGAATCTCCTAGCCGGGCTCCGCTCGGCATCGACGGGGCGTCAGCGCGAAGCAGCGGACGTGCATCCCGTAGCGAGGGCCGCCTCCCGGCGCCCGATCATCCAGATCGATCATGAGGTCCCACTGACGGCCGCCGAGCTCGCGGCGCCGAAGTCGGAGCCAATGGATTTCCGGGATCAGCATCCCTTCTTCAACAGTTTCGCGCTCCAGCTCTACGACCGGGGCTGGATGCCCATCCCCCAGACCCGCCTCGGCGGCAGGCGCATGCCCAGCAAGGTCGACGGCGCGACGCTCCAGTGGGGCAAGTACATCGAGGCGCGAGCGTCTCGCGACACCGTCGCCTACTGGGCTCGGGATCCGGCAGCGCGCCACTGCAACATCGCCGTCGTGCTGGGCAAGCCGTCGCGCAACACGTTCGGCATCGACATCGATATCCTGAATGCCAGGATGGCCATGGCCGTGCAGCTGCTGGCCGTCGAGCACCTCGGGGAGACGATGGTCCGCTTCGGGCGCCAGCCCAAAGCCATGATGCTCTATCGTGTCGAGGACGCCGCCGATTTGCCGGCGTACGGCAAGTTCGTCATCGCCGGCGACGATGGCCAGCCCAATGGCGAGCTCGTCGAGATCCTGGGCAACGGGCGCATGGTCACAATGATCGGCGTACACTACGAAACCGGGAATCTCTTCCAGCACGACGGCGGTCTGCCGCAGATGCATGCGATCGAGGAGCGCATCACGCTGGTGACTGCTGCTCAGATCCGTTCGTTCCTAAATGCCGTCGCCGAGCTGCTGCCGCTGCACGTGCCGCCGCGCGCGCAATATGAAGAAGTCGACCTGTCGATGGTCGATTCGGACGGAATCCGCGTGCCACAAGTGAAGGCGTGGGGCGGCAATGAGTGGCAGGAGAGCGACGGGCTCGTTATCGATGGCCGCGAGGCCTTCATGTACAAGACCGCCCGGGAATTCGCCCGGAACAATCCGGCTGCACCCCTGACAGTCCTCGTGCCGATGGTCGTGGATGCCTTCCTCAAGCGCCAGCACCCGCTCCGGGCATGGTCCGTTGGCAAGGCCCAGGAGCTGGCGCATGAGAAGGTCCGCAGCGCGCTGCACGCCGTCGAGACCGGCAGGCTCTCGCCGGCACGCCGGCGCCGCAAGTCGTTGGACGCCGCTCCCAAGGTCGATGTCGCCGACGTCACCATGCCAATCGAACGCCGCGTGCCCGAGATCCGCACCGAAGGGCCGCCGCTGTCCTTCCTGCCGATGCGCCGGCGCAGCCACATCGCCGTGTCGTTCTCGAAGGCCGATCCGGTGCTCTCTGCCCAGCGTGCCATCCAGGCCGATCGTGGCCTCGTCGGGAAGGATGCTGCCGAGGGCAACGTTGCCGGAATCGATGCTTTCATCCGTGACGTCATCGCGCGACAGAACCGTGTCCACGTCCTCTCCGGGGCTACCGGCATCGGCAAGTCGTCGATGACGATCAAGCGTCTGGCCGAGATGATGGGCGAGATCTTCTCCAACATCGTGCAGCACGACGACGAAGAAGGGGCCGCCGAGGGGATGGGGCCACTCGTCATGCTGGTGCCGACGTACAACAACGTCGAGGACTTGAGGTCCAAAGCGAAGATGCTGCACTTGGACCGCGACGCCAGCGACGCCGATCTGATCGCCGCAGCGGCAGCTTTGGGCATCGTAGCCGAGGGCGATCTCAAAGACCATCTCGAGCAGCTCAAGCGGTTTGCCGTCGGTAGCGGCCTTGAGTTCATGGTCTACAAGGGTAAGGTCGCCGCGGGGTGCCTGCGTGCAGAGGAAATGCGGCTGCTGCAGAAGGCCAATGTGCCAACCAGCGCCATGTGCCGGACGAAGGCGAGGCTCAAGGATGCCTTCGGCAAGCCGACGGGTGAGCCCGTGGAGCAGCTCTGCCAGTTCTATCACCAGTGTCCCGCGATCCGGCAGAAGTCCGAGATCCAGGGCAAGCATCTGATCTTCATGGTGAGGAACTTCCTTACACTGAAGCTGCCAGAGGAACTCCAGAACCCACCGGGTGTGATCATGGACGAGCGGATGTTCGATCTGCTCATCCACGAAGCCAGCATGCCACTCTCGACGCTGGACACCGCCCGACGCGACCCCGTCCTCGGCAAGAAAGAATGGGGCCTCGGCTTGCGTCCGGCCGATCTGCTGCAGGACCGTGAGGAGGCTGTGGGGCACGCCAAGCCCGTGCTGCGCCAGCGCGGCGATCTGGCCCGGCATTTTGCCGATCTGGTCGTAGATCGCGGCGGGAAGAAGGTTCTCGGCATCTATCTGGTCAAGAGCGCCCGCCGTGTTTGCGGCTCGGGCATGACGTCACAGGCGGACCTGTCGCCGGATATCACGGCAGAGGAAGTCCGAGCCCTGTGCGCCGCCCCGAAGGGCACCAGGATCGGCGAAGAATATCGGTTTTGGTCCATCCTCGAGGAGCAGGTGCAGACGCTGCTCGACCGTCGCCTCGACAGTACCGTCGTCGTCGCGCCGGATCACCGCATCCGCGTCCTCGGCGAGCTCACGTCCACTGCCGAGGACGGCACAACCACCGACCTCGACCCCGAGCTGCAGATGGCATGGCGGACGGATCCCAATTGGAAGCATGTCCCCACGCTGCTGCTCGACGCCTCTACGGACGAAGTCATCACCAGCCTCGCCATGGGGGGGCGAGACGTGGTGGTGCACCGCACGACCGTCAACCTCAACCAGCACGTCGTCCTCTCCGTCGACAGGCGGTTGTCGAACAAATCGCTGTTCCCGGGCAAGGACGCTCCGATCGAGCGCAAGATCGAAGCGGCGATGCTGCTTCACGAACTGCGGACTTCTATCAGCATGTTCGCTGGTACCCATGCCCATGGCCGCGTCCTCATTGGGACGACGATGCGCCTCCGCCGCGCGATTTTGAAGGATTGGGCCCGGCCGGCGAATGTCGACTTCCTGCACTATGGCGCAACCGCCGGGCTCGACTTCGCGCGCCAGCACGTGGCCGCAATGTTCATCTCCCGCATGGAGCTTCCCGTTCGCACCATCGATGGTCTCGTCGCCGCGCTCGGTTTCGGGCAGATGGAGCCTGAGGCCCCCATCGATCCGCTGGGCACGGGTATGGACGCCGACGGCGAGGACATCGAGCACAACACCGTCCGGCTCTCCCATCCGCTCCGCGACGGCGGCAGCGCGACTTGGGACCGCGACCAGCACCGGGGAGATCTCGCCCGCAGGATCCAGAGACAGTATCGCGAGATGGAGCAGATGCAGTTCATCGGCCGCTTGCGCTCGGTCTATCGCGAAACCGCCGGCATGGTGCTCGGCATCAGCTCGACGCCGCCGGAGGACCTCGTGGCCGACGAGATCGTGGGCCTGAAGGACCTGACCCAGGGCGGCGTGCTCTGGGATGCGGTCCGCATCGCCAGCGGTATCGTCAACGCCGCCGTGCTTGCCAAGTTTGCGCCGCACTTGGGCGAAGTCGAGCAGTTCGAGCGCATGATTCAGGACGAATTCTTGTCCAACCCCCTCATCGTCGGTCACTATCATCAGGTCACCGCGGCGCTGGACGACGGCACCGAGCAGCTGCTCTACATCCCGGGGCATCAGCAGGGCTGGCGGCATCGCCTCGGAGCGCAGTTGCGTTCGATCGGATGGGTCGGTCGGCTGATCAAGCCTGTGGAGTGCGCGGCGCAGACGATCGCCGCCGAGGAAGCCCCCCAGGACGAGATCCTTGAGGTGCTGGAGAAGATGGACGCCTACGGCGGCGAGAGCGGCAAACTCAGATCGCTAGTTGAGCTGCTCATGTCGCGCGGCGAGTGGCGCCCGACGGAAAGCTGGACCGATCCTTTCGGCCGCAACGCCGGCGCACCCGTCAAGGCGCCGGGCACCTACCGCGCCGGAGTCGGCGGAATGGCGTCGAAGGCATTGCCGCTCGGCGTCTGGCTCGCCATGGATGCGATTGCCGATCCTTGGGTGCGCGACGGCGCCTTCACTGAGGCCGAGGCCCGTGAGATGGACCTGGACATGCAGAAGGTGAAGATCCGCAAGGCAGCCTAGACGACCGCCTTCAGCGCGTACGCCGCAGCATAGTCCCCGCCGAACGGCGGCGTGCCTTCGACCGGCAGCTGCACGAAGCGGATCTTCTCGCCCACCGCCAGAGTGGTCTCGAGTTCGAGGGATCCGGTGCGCTCCGACGACGTGAAGCTCAGTGTGCCGAGAACCTCGTACGTGTTGTCGACGAAGAATCGGTGCACGGCGATCGTTACGGCGTTGCCGGACGAGAAGCTGAGCATCTCCATCTTCAGCGGCTTGGACGCGACGAAGCGGCAGGCCTCGGCGACCAGGATCGTCCCGAGCTGGCGCGTGTAGGTCACGACCTCCCCGGGGAGATAGATGTGCCGATACGCCAGGCCGTCGCCGCCACCCCCGCCGGAACCGCTTCCACCGCCCACGGCGATCACCTGCCAGCGGCCGGCGTCCATGTCGTCCTGCAGGTCCTCCGACGATTCGTGCGACGAGCGGCATGCGAGGCTCCCGCCGTCGTGGGCGACGACGTCGCCAATGCGGTACGGGAAGCCTGGAGCCCAGTCGCCTTTGAGCCCGAGCGGAGCACGCGGCAGGGGCACTGGACCGAGGATGGTGCCGTCGGACAGCGTCATCGTCATCAGGCCGTCGTCGTCCACGGCGATGGCCGAGAGCCGGTTGCCGCCATTGGCCTCCTGGGTGAGAAGGTAGTTGACCCGCTCCTGGATGTCGGACCAGTTCAGATTGATGTGGCCGGCGTTGAAGTCGTCGGTGTTGTCCGGCGTCCGAAGGTCGAGAGCGTCCATGGTGTCAGTCCTCGGGATTGAAGTTGGAGAATGGGTCGAGAGCGGCGGTCCTCTCGGGGCGCTTGCCCCCGATCACGGCGCCCATCTCGTTGTTGTCGGCATCGGTCCACCACGCCGTGGTCTGGAAGTTCAGAATCGACATGGGCACGCCGCCGACATCCGTGACGACGCCGGGCGTGATGCCATAGCCGGTGGCGATGGGCTCGCTGCCGGGCTTGAGGTCGCGGCCGTCGATGGCCTCGAAGCGGCCGCCGACGGGGATGAGGCGCGACGGCTTGGTGAGATACCGGGACCGGCGCTGGTCCTCGTTCCGGGCCGTCATGCGGATCAGTCTGGTGAGCCTGTCGCTCATAGATCGTCCCCTCCAGTCAGATCGATTCCCATGTCCGTCGTGAGCATCTCGCCGGCGATGAAGATCTGCCGCTCGAACGGGACGTCCGAACCCAGGTCGCGGAACTGGACGCGCACGTATGTCGGCCGACGCTGGATCTCCTTGGACGGCGAGCGCTGCGACAGCCCGGCGCCATTGGCGGCATGGATCTGGTCGCCGGCCTCGTTCAGCTTCACGACCGGGCCCAGGACGGCATAGCCGGCGTTCGAGAGCTGGCGGGCATCGACGGGCACCCGCAGCGCGTCGGCATCGATGACGTACTCCGTGTCGCCCTCGACGCCGTAGACGGGCTCGGGATCGGCCACGCCGACGTAGTCCCAGAGATAGTTCTTGGTCGGCCCATACGGCGCGCGATGGCCGTGGGGCGTGCTGCCGGCGGTGCCGGTGCCGACGGAAACGCCGATGGTGATCTGCATCGTGCCGCCTTCTTCGGCGTCCCACTTCTTCTTCGTACCGATGACTTTGCCGACGACGGCCCTGGTGGTGCCGTCGTGCCATGGCATCTCGACGCGGACGCGATTCTTGAGGGTGATCCCGGTCGTGGTCTCGTAGAGCACGTATGTCAGCACGAACTCCACGCAGCGAATGCGCTCGATCGCACGCTTGCGGATGCTTTCGCGCAGCACCTTGGTCAGCTTGGCCTTCGCATCCTTGGCAACGCCATTGAGCGCGAATGCGACGCCGCGCTCATGCCCAGCACCGAGCGCCGCCATGGCGCTGGCGAATTCCTGGATCTGGCCATGCTGAGTAACCGCGGTGATCTGCATCGAACAGAATACGCGGTTTCTGAAACACGTAGGTCAAGGGAAGCGACCAAAAAAAGAGGGCTGGCGCGAAGCCAGCCCCTTGAAGGTCAATGGTTATATTGGTCCGAGAACTTTAACCGACCCGTCGGCGAGGCACAAGTGACGCCGTAACGCCGAATGGGTGACGACATTTGATCCAGTAACGGGGGTGTCGCAGCATTGAGGTCGTGACGACGAACAAGGTCAGATCGACGCCATGTGCTTGAGTACCGTCGGCAGCGGCGTGGTCCAACCCCCGGCCTCGGTCTCTCGGAAGTGCTCGGCCTTGCCCGGCTTCAACGTCGGGAAGCGATCCGGCCAAGAGAACTCGTCCCGGGTCAGCACCATCCTGGCCGCGACCGCCACGGCCGCCTTCTCGGGGTCGTATCCATCCCGCTCGAGGATCAGTCGAGCGGTCTTGAGCAGCATCTTGCCCGCAATGTTGACACCACCACCCTTGGCGATGTGGAACGCCACCGCCTCTGCCACCGCCTCATCGATGGCCCTGGCCAGCGGCACGCCACGGACCTTCTTCCGCAAACGGTATGCCCGTGCACGATCGGCAGCGCGTCGCTTCTGCTCCGCTGCTCTCGCCGATCCATGCTGTGTGACGTCTTTGACCATGCCTGGATCTTGTGACGACATCATGCATGGGACAACCCCCCACCGCCGGCGTGGATCGAAAAGGCTCGGCAAGCCCCGGCGTCGAATTTGGGCGGAAAGAAAGCCCTGCAAGAGCCCGGCGCCCCGGTGAGGCGGGGAGAAAGCTTCGCTGGGTTCCAGGAGTCGAAAGGGGAAGCATTTCGATGACGGAAGAGGCGGTATCGGACATGCCATCACGTGGATGAACGGGTGCTGTCGTCGTCAACGGGGTGGAGCGGTGGGCCGACGGGAACATGGGAATCGGTTACCTTGGACCCGTGGACCGACTACGGGGCTCGAGGACGGGCATCTGCTCCGGGAGTCGGATGCCTGGATCGTCACCCGATACCTGCTCCAGGAGACGGATTCCTGGAGCCGTGGACCGTCACCGATATCGACATCCGATTCCTATTCTCGGAGTCGGATTCCTAAACGCGTGAGAGAGCTCTTTTCCTTCTTTCTTCTATAGGGGACGACGCACTAACATAATGAAGGGCAAATAGGTCAGTAAAAACAAGTATTTGATGTAGGTGCGCATATTTCATTTGTGTGCGCGTTAACATAACCAAAACGGAAAACGCTTGTTTCTTCCGTGACTTGACCTCATATTGGTTTATGCCGCTGCGTTTCGATTTATTCGCTCGACGCTCAGGGGTGCCTTTACGCCGGTCTGGGGAGACCATCATGACGATTTTGCCACCGCACTTGGACGTGCCTTTGGAGACCGCCGCAAGGCTCGTATTCGATGGGGACGCATTGACCGCCCGGGACGTGTCCTATGCCATCGCCGCCGCGTGGCTGGCGGCACGGTCGCCCGACGACAAGCGCGACGACGACCATTATCGCATCCCCGACAATCGCGTCCGTCAAGCCTTGGGCAGGACCCGACGCAGCACCATCGACGTCGAGATCGCCCGGTTCGACCGCCTTCGCCACTCCGTCATGGGCATCGACGAGCTGCTGCCGATGCCGACGGCGATGTACCGCAAAGATTCGGTGATCCGCGCCACGCTGGACGACGAGATGACATGGGTGATCGACCGACGGGTCGTGGACCTGTTCTCCCCGGGCAAGCCGTCCATCGCGCTGCCGCTGCGCCTCCTGGCCGTTGCCCGGTATCGGTCCACGCTCGATATCGTCATGCGAATGCTGGCGCAGCATGCCATGGGGGCGACGTTTAGGAACACCTACTCCTGGGCGCCCGATCGAATCGCCGTTCGCCTCACGTTTGAGGAGCTCGGCCGGTTCCTGGGCGTGGATGCCTCGCGCCCGTCGGTCGTGATCCAGAGATACCTTGAACCCGTCGCCAATGACGCCTTCGAGGCCTGCGGCATCACCTTCCAGTTCGAAGCCCGCCGCACTGCGACGATTCGGAACCCGAACGGGAAATATCGCGACGTGCTCATGCTGCTCGTCATGCCGTCGCCGACGCCGCTCGAGGACGCGATAAGGGCGCAGCACGCTCATGAAGCCTCTGGCTGGACCAAGGCCACGCCGGCGAAGAAGAGGGGCAGGCCACGGAAGGTGGCAGCACCGATGCGGGGCGTCGCCGACGCCACCAACGTCACCGTGCTGCGCTCTGCATTCGGCATGCCCAGCAAATTGCATCGAATGCCGTCAATCGGATCCGTCATTTCTGAAGGGATCCGGGTTAATGACGACGGCAGCATCGACTTCTGAAGGAGCGACACATGTTTTCAGACGAACTGATCGGCCTCGACATCGCCCATCGCCGCGAGCTGCGTCAGTCCACGGCCGTCGCGCAGGGGATCATCAACGAGCAGGCCGCCGACGTCACGCTGCTGACGCGGGCGTTGCGCGAGACCCGCAACAAGCTCACGCATACCCAGATCGCGCTGGACGACGAGACGCGCAAGCGCATGGCGCTGCAGCTCGAGCTCGACCGCCTGAACCGCTTGCTCGACACGCCGATCGGCTGATCGAGATATACCCAATGTAAAGGGCCCGCCGGTGATGCCGACGGGCCCTTTTCCTTTTCGATGATCTTGTTCGGTCAGGGGCGCAGGCCCTCGGCCTCGAGCATCTCGCGCAGCGTGCGCCTGCCATCCGTCGGCACCGGCATGGCCTGAGCCCGCTTCATGTCCTCGACCGCTGCGGGATCGAACGGCAGCATTCCCTTGATGGGAGCGCGGCCGCGCATGTGAGCATCGATCTGTTCTTTGTCCGCAACCGCCAGTGTGTGCAGCATTCCCTGGTCGAGAACGCGAAGCCAGTCGAGCTCTCGCTCCGTGATGCCTTCCATGTGCTCCGGACGAAGTGCGACGCCGGCCCACATCAGACGCGCCAAGGTCTTCACGGGTCCTATGTCGTCAACCGCCCTAGCTGACGGCTCGGCCTGGGCGGCTTCAACCTCGGCCACGACGTCGGCGGACGGTCCAACCGGTTCCGGCGCACCGCCTGGGATCATCTCCTGAATCCACCGACCACCGACCTGCACCCACCGCCAGGCCGTCGCCCGCATTGCACGCATCACGCGCGCGATCGCTGCCAAAATGCTCTTCATCGTCTCTCTCCTTCGCCGCCATGGCCCGCCGCAGAATTTGCCCGACGGCCACGCATGGAACCAGGACGAATCGATGCACCAACGCAAAATCGTTCCAAGAGACCCATTTCGAGCCTCCGGCGCCCACCTTGAGTCGCCCGAAGCGAAAAAATATCCGACTACTACGATGAGCATCAAATGCGATGCATTTTTCCCACAGCTCAAAAAACGCTGGATTGCCATTTCAATCCAATGGTTTGCGAGCAACGATCCATGGGTCGCTTCTATAAAAGTGTTACCCGACCAAGGATTGTTGTTACCACACCCAAACGGGTCGTTTTGGGCCGATTTCGGGTGGTTGACAGCCGCTTTGGCTGTCCCCATCCTGGAAAAGTCAACACGAAATCGGACCAGAAATTAGAATGTTCACCCCCTTCACTGGCAAGCCCCAACCGGCAGCTCAGGCACCTTCCAGGCCTACGCCAGCGACCGCCCAGCGCGGGTTCACTACCTTCACGCCCACGAAGGCAGCAGCCCCATCTCCGGCCGTGACCATTCCCGTCGAAACCATCGACGACATCGACTGGCCCGACTTCTTGATGACTGACGACATCCGGCCTTAACGGCCAAACCAGCTCAGGGGAGCTCAAACACCATGACGAAAAATTCCGCGCCTTCGGGCGCCACGGCGAAGCCTTGTCTGGATGTCCCGTTCTCGAAGGAGAACCTGGACGAGATGATCGACCATCTTCTTTCCGTCGAGGGCTACCTCGTCGCCGAGGAAGAAAATGCCGTGAAGGCCTTCGACGGCTCCGCCGAGCGCGGCCATCCCGTCGATCGCTTCACGATCGACCATCTGGCCGATACGACCCGCACGCTGCACGGGCTGCGCGACGTTCTCACGTCGATCGACGTCCAGATCGGCGTGGCATCTCTGACGGGAGGACGTCGCAGGTTCGAGATCGATATGTGGCTGCTCGGGGAGTCCACCGGCTACGGCGCCGGCACCATCGCTGAGCTGTATGAGAACCTCTCCGACGACGACGAGGACGCTTCCCAGGGCATCGACCTTGTTGGCTTCGTCCATGATCTCATCCGCGACCGAGAGAAGCTCCTCGAGCGGATCGAGGCCGTCGATACTGAGACGGTCGCTGGGCTGACTCTCGAGATCGACCGCATGCGCCGCAAGCGCGAGCTATTGGCCCGCAAGGCTGCCTTCGATGCCGGTTTGATCGCCGAGGAGGACCTGCCCAGCGAGGAGGATGCCGCCCATGTCATGGCCGCCGCCGGCGTTGGCAACTGGTCCAACGTCTCCGACCGGCAGTTCAAAAACCTTCATATCGGCACCGCTTACACCATGACGCCCGATGACGAGGCCCTGATCCGCGAGATCCAAACCGAGACTGCCTACGCCGCTGCCTCTGCCCAGCGCGACGAGGACGAGGTCGATGATGAGGACTGCGATGTCCTCGAGTGGGCACCGGGCAAGTGCAATGGCACCCCCGCCAGCGGTCCTGGCTCCGACCGTCGCTCGGTGATCATCCGCCGCGGCGATGAGGAAATCGAGGTACGGTGATGGGAGCCGCACCGAAACTCGTTGACCTCACTTGGATTGAGACTGTCCCGGGCGTGCTTGCAGCTCCAGCAACCCAGCAGTTCTGGCTGCTGTGGACGCCGGCCGGGAAGCCGGTGCTCCGTCCGTGCGGGATCTCGATCAAAGTCCGCAGCACCGGATACGACGTCGTCTGGAACGCCGCCTCTGCAGTCGTGGACTACCAGGACCGCCTCGATGCCCTGCAGGCCTCGATGGCCGATGCCATTGCCCAGCGTGCCCGGCAGGACGCGTACGATATCGTCGTCGACGCCCAACGTGCGGAGAAGCGGGCTGCTGCCGAGGCGCTCTGGGCAAAGACGGTGATTGAGACCCGCAGGAACATCGACCGTCAACTGGCAACGCTCGGCTCGTTCATGGCCGAGGCCGACCGTCTGATCCTCGAGCGCCTCTCGGTCAAGGAGACGATCTACCAGACCGACGTCGACGAGATGACGAAGACGCTCCGCCGCGTCGAGATCAAGTCGAACAGGTTCGCTCGCGATGTAGCGAAGGTGGTCCGCGACAGGGCTCCGTTGGAATGGTCCGAGGACACGATCGTCGCAGCATGCCGGCACATGACGGGCCTGGATGCGGACCATTCCAGCGAGCCCAACAATGTTGGCTGGGACGGCAAGGACAGTCCTTGGGGGCACTGGTGCTGCGCCAGCTTCGGCAGCGCAAACCACGACGCCGCCGTCGGCGTCGCCCGCAAGATTCTGGCGTCCTATCAGGACACCCAGCTCAAGAAGTTTGCGTCATGATCGAGTGCTGCGAGGAGCCCCGCTTCATGACGCCGGCCGAGATCGCGTTCGCCGATGCCGCTGTCGTCCATCTGACCCGTGAGATCGCTGAGGTCTACCATTTCACAAATGGCATGACGCTGGTTTTCGACCAGCACGGCGAGCAGATGCCCGAGTTCCAGGGCCGCACCACCGAGGTGCTCCCCATGCTCCGTGCCGCCGGCTGGGATCGCCCCGTCGTCGGCCTCTATTCCTGGACCCCCTAAGACCCCGCCGCCTCGTCGCGGCCTAGACCCAACACGCCGCGACGCCGGCAGGAGACTATCAGAATGGCAATCACGAACTTCGGACCCGGCCGCTGCGCCACACTCATCAAGAATCTGGTCAAGGCATGGCCGTGGGAAGCGACCCCCGTCGGCCACGATTGGTGGGTCGATTTCTGCTCTCGTTTGGACCAAGAGGGAGACGTCACCGAAGGCATCGAGATCCAGGCACCCGAGTACACAGGTGTCGACGCCGCGGCGCTGGACGAAGCGGTGCAGGATCTTCGTGAGCTGCGCGAGATCGGTTCTTTCGACGGCGCTGGCAAGGCATGGGACATCCTGGACGACGCCAACAATGCCCGCCGGACCGAGGATCGCGACAGCGATGATTTCGATGCGATCCGGGTGGCAGCTGGCGCAGGAGCCGACCACAAAGATCTCCAGATGCGGATCTATGCCCGAGAGGGTTGGGGCGATCTGGCGGCCAACTTGGCAGCACTACTTTTTCTGCACCGAGCCAAGCAGACCCGCCAGCTACCACCGCCGGCTGCTGCCACCACTGCACCTGAGCTCGACGTCGGCGCCATCCAGCAGCTCCTGCAGGTCCTCGTCGCCGGTGCCCGCGAAGGCGTGGTGACGCAGGCCGAGCTGCCCGAGCTGGTCCGCCAGCATTCCCAGATCGGCATCGCGCAGGTCGAGGTGAACTTGAAGGGCGGTCCGCAGGTCCTCCTTGAGGACGGCCCGTATCATGAGCGCTTCCCGCTGGTGCTGCAGTGCATCGCCGCGCGCCAGAACGTCGCCCTGATCGGCCCGGCCGGCAGCGGCAAGACCACCATGGCCGAGCAGGTCGCGAAGGCCCTCGGGCTGTCGTTCTACTTCTCCGGGGCGATCGAGTCCGAGTACACTGCCGCCGCTGCTGCCCGGGCATGGGGCGTCACCAGGCAGACCGTCTATGCCGCCCAGGCCGGTCCGAAACCTTGCCCGCCGGCGATCCTGCGCGCCATCGGGCTGCGTCGGGTCACCGGGCGCCGGCTCTATCAGGAGGTTTGATATGGGTACCAAGACAAAGCCCGCCCCCCGTCAGCTCGACCTCTTCGCATCCATGCCGGCGCCGGCCGTCGCCGCGAAACCGCCGGGCCCGTCGCTCCCGCTCGCGAACTACGGCCCGTGGCCGGGCCTGTCGGCTCGGAGCTGGATGCACATGTTCGCACTCGAGCGGCACACGGATGGGCGTGTCTACACGATCCATCCGGCTTTCGATGATGCGCCATGGCTCGATGCCCATGCCAAGGATTTGGGCTACCGGCCTGTCTACGCCGAGTGCATGGCCGAGCGTCGCCACCAGGGCGAGGCCCGCTTCGCAGGCGAGTTCTGCAATACCGCCGGCTGGCGCGAGCTGATGGCCAATCGTCATCTCACGACGCCGCGCTGGATACTCGAGCACGTCGCCCGCGGCTTGCACTACTCGTTGAGCTGTGAGCCCCGCTTCCGTCTGGACCATGGCAGCGCTCGGGCCATCATGCTCGAACTTGGATCCGTCGACCCGGGTGTCGGCACTTTCTCCGACGAGGACATGATCGTTGCCGTCTGCGAGCAGGTGTTCTTCAACACCGACGATCTCGAAGAGCTGACATGGCAGCGCATCCACGCATGGCAGCTGGGCCTCGTCAGATATCGCAAGAGCCTGGCCGAGCCCGTCGAGCAGAGGAAGTCAGCATAACGACCGTCCGCCGGTATCGAGCTTGAGCGCCGCGAACGCGAAATCGCTGGTAGGTTTCATCCTTCGCTTTGATAATCGATTGCAAGCCCCGGAGAACCCACGATGTCGAAGCGCCACGACAAGCATGCCAAGCCCCACGGAAGGACACTGTTCACGGCCGATCCGCACTTCGGCCATGCTAACATCATCAAGACCTGCAACCGGCCGTTCTCATCCGTCGGCGAAATGGATCGCTTCATGATCGACGCATGGAACAGTGTCGTCGCGCCGAAGGATACGATCTACGTCGTCGGTGACTTCGCTCACTGGCGGCTGAAGGGACCGCAGATCCGCGAGTACTTCGACGCGTTGAACGGCGACAAGTGCCTCGTCATCGGAAACCACGACCACGAAGCGACCATCGATCTACCGTGGGCGTCGAAGGACCACCGTGCTTTCTTGAAGATCGACGGCATCAGCATCGTGCTCGACCACTACGCCGGCAAGACCTGGAACAAGTCGTTCCACGGGGCGATCCAGTTGTTCGGGCACTCGCACAATCAGATGCCGGGAAATTCCCAGCAGCTCGATGTCGGGGTCGATGCATGGGGGTATATGCCTGTCAGTTTCCCCGAGATCCAAGCCCGCTTGGCCACGCTGCCGCCGTTCTGGTCGCCGCCGGAGGTCACCGAAGACGCCGATAAAGACGATAGATACGGACGATGAAGTGGAGCTTCGCGATCACCCTCGATGGCGATCGGCACATCATCCCGGAGGCGCTGCCGCTGGCAGAAAATCTTGTCGTCGTCGACCTCGAGCAGCGCGCTGGCGTCTATGTCATCCGCGCCGGCGATGCTGGGGAGCTGCGCCGGCTGCTCGGCTCGCCATCGATTCGAACTGTCGTGCGGCACACGGGCCCCGACGTCGACGAAGAGCTCGAGCGCATGCTCACAGCCATCAGGGGGCTCGTCGAGCGCCGCCAGGCTGCGCTGCGCGGCGAAGACGACGGCTACGGGCGCTAATACGGTTTAAGCGACCGGGATCGGCCTTGACGACCGCGTCCGGGGCGTTTGCGCCCATGCTTATGTGGTTCAAAGCGACATCGTCCCGTTCGGTTCAATCCGATGGCGATGGGGGGTGGTGAGCAACACTGGGATTTGTGCTATCCCACCAGCATGATCAGTACCCGCATCATCGCCGCCATCACCCTGTTCGCCACCACCCTCGGCACGCTGCCGGTGTCCGGCCAGGAATTCCGCGAGAACTTCCGCATGTGCGGTCGCGAGCGCATCACGTGCGTCGTCGATGGCGACACGATCTGGCTCCGGGGCGTCAACCTGCGGCTCGAGAGCTACGACACGCCCGAGCCCTATAATGATATTTGCGGCGGCCAGGCCGAGGTGGCGCTGGCGCATCGGGCCAGTGCTCGGCTGCTGCAGCTCCTGAATGGCAACTCGTTCACCGTCGATGCCGGCGGCGAGGATCGCTACGGGCGGGTGCTGGCAACGATTCGCATCGGTGGCACGGATGTCGGGGACATCCTGATCGCCGAGGGGCTGGCGCGGCGCTGGCCCAACGGGCGCGAGTTCTGGTGCTAGTCGGGCGTCACGTCGATGACCTCACCCCGACTGCCGACCAGCGACAGCTCTATGCCGGCCAGGGCACATCTGGGGGCCATCCGTTTCGCTAAGCGTAGCGTACTCTCCGTGTATGGCACGACGGCTACCTGGCGCCCAGGGCTTTCGCTGGCCATCAGGAGACCCACTGTCTCGCACAGCCCCTTGTAGAGCCGAGATACCTGGCCCGAGTGTCTGGTGTTGATAGTACCGCCTTTGCACTCCGCGGAGATGACGTGGTTGCCGACCTCAGCCACGACATCGCCTTTGCCCGAGGAAGGGTGGATCGTAATGCGCCAGCCGTCAGGGTGCCGATATTCACCACCGTAACTGGTCGTCCCCGTCGACGTGGCCTTCTCGAAGCCGCGGCGGGCTAGCCAGCCGGTGAAATCGAAGCGCTTGCCATGTTCGCCGTCGGGATGGATTCGGACGTGGTCTGCACCCGAAGTCCGTAGCAAGTGCATGGCATAGGCCACCATAACCGCGCCTTCGTGCATCTTGTGCTCGATGCCGTCGGGGACCTTCCCCGCTCGCTTTTCCGGAGCTGCTACGGCCTCGACGAGATCGTCAAAGTCCATTGACCTTGACCGGAAGTGACTGGCCAAGGGTTTGCAGCACCGCGATCTGATCCTGTTTCTGTAGGAACTCAGTGTTGCAAGGGTTGTCGATTTCGATCAGGGCGTGACCATTGGCGGCAGTGTAGCTCAGCACATCGGCCACGGCCGCCTCAAAGGCCCTGTCGGCCACCAACTTGATGGCCTTCTCATGCAACGTCTTCGTTACCCATTGGCCATGCGGAGGGTAGATGATGTCCACGTCGAACACGTAGCCGCGCTCGATTAAGTGGCATAGCACCACTGTTTTGTTGTCGAGCTTGAATTCGATCTCTTGGATCTTGTCCATGTGGTCCCCCCCCAGAATTACGACTGGCCTCATCAATAGTCGGGAATTCCGGCTTGTCCAGCGCACGTCCTATTCATTGACCGCAAGAGGTGACCGGAAGTTGCCAAAATGCTCCTGATCTGGAGTGATCGAGAAATTACTACTCAGGATAGCAATTCCTCTAATTCGTGAGCGGCCACAGGTGCTTGGTTGTCCACAGAAGGATCGATGCGGCCATTCTTGATTCTCGGACGGTCGTCCCAATGTCGTCCCAATGCCAAGTCGTCCCAGTCGGGCGTGGCATCGGCCATTGATTTCATTGGGATTTTTGGTGCCGGCAAGAGGCTTCGAACCCCTGACCCCCTGATTACAAATCAGGTGCTCTACCAACTGAGCTATACCGGCACACAGGCAGCGAATTAGCACCTCGCTTTGGTGAGGGCAATAGCATGCGCGCACTGTCCACGTTTTTGCTGGGTAGAACTTTTTTTTCGTTCGCTGGGCCTATCGCGCATCAAGAGTAATCTAACTGTGGTGCGTTCCGCACTGGATTGTTGTGGCTTGAGTAAGTGTTGCACAAATTTGCTCCAACCTATTGTAATGAAAGGGTTTGGGCGAGTTGATGGCTTGTCTATGGAGGTGTTTCGGCACTAGTTTCCGGCCAAGTTTACTGCCTTGGAGTTGGCAGTAATTAGTTTGGAGTGGATGCGACGTGACGACGACACGACTAACCCATCTGCAGGCCCTGGAAGCCGAAAGTATTGAGATCCTGCGGGAGGTTGCGGCGAGCTTCGAGCGTCCCGTGATGATGTACTCCATCGGTAAGGATTCTAGTGTGCTGCTACATTTGGCGCGCAAGGCTTTCTATCCAAGCAAGATTCCTTTCCCGCTCCTACACGTCGATACGACTTTCAAGTTCCGCGAAATGATCGCGTTTCGAGATCAGACGGCTGAGGACTATGGCTTTGATCTGATCCGCCACACCAATCAGGATGGTGTCCGGGATGGGATCAATCCCTTCGATCACGGTTCGTCGCGCTATACTGACATTATGAAAACCGCGGCGCTGCGTCAGGCGCTCACTGCTGGGCAGTATGATGCGGCGATTGGCGGGGCACGGCGAGATGAAGAAAAATCGCGTGCCAAGGAGCGTGTGTTCTCGCATCGCAATGCTTCCCATGCTTGGGATCCGAAGAACCAGCGACCAGAGCTGTGGCGGACGTTTAATACGCGGCTCAATCCCGGTGAGAGCATGCGCGTATT
Source organism: Devosia sp. MC521 (assembly GCF_014127105.1). NCBI lineage: Bacteria > Pseudomonadati > Pseudomonadota > Alphaproteobacteria > Hyphomicrobiales > Devosiaceae > Devosia > Devosia sp. MC521. The sequence continues at coordinate 2,196,527 of NZ_CP059902.1, read as the reverse complement.
TCCGATCTCCAATTGGACCGAGTTGGACGTGTGGACCTATATCTACGCTGAGAACATTCCAATTGTGCCGCTCTATTTCGCTAAGGCGCGCCCGGTGGTGGAACGCTCTGGCACGCTGATCATGGTCGATGATGAGCGCCTGCCATTGTTGCCCGGTGAGACGCCGAAAGAAGAGGTGGTGCGGTTCCGAACGCTTGGTTGCTATCCGCTCACCGGCGCCATTCGATCTTCGGCCTCAGACCTTCCCAGTATCATCATGGAAATGCAGGCGAGCCGGACCTCGGAACGTGAGGGGCGGTTGATCGACAGCGACTCTGTGGGGTCGATGGAGAAGAAAAAGCAGGAAGGGTATTTCTGATGTCTGCTGTTATGGCTCTTGCGGAGAATGATCTCGATATCTGGCTCGGTCAGCAGAAGGAGAAATCGCTGCTGCGCTTCCTCACCTGTGGGAGCGTGGATGACGGTAAATCGACGCTGATTGGGCGGTTGCTCTATGACAGCCAGCAGATCTTGGACGATCAGTTGGCGAGCTTAAAGAAAGAGTCGCGCAATCGCAGCGTTGGTGATGAGGGAATTGATTTTTCGCTCTTGGTTGATGGGCTGGGTGCTGAGCGGGAGCAAGGCATTACTATTGACGTAGCCTATCGGTTTTTCTCGACCGACAAGCGCAAGTTCATTGTCGCCGATACGCCGGGGCACGAGCAATATACCCGCAACATGGCGACGGGGGCTTCGAACGCGGATCTGGCGCTGGTGCTGATCGATGCGCGCAAGGGCGTGCTGACTCAGACGCGCCGCCACAGTTTTATTCTCTCGCTCATCGGCGTGAAGCACGTGGTGCTGGTGGTCAATAAGATCGACTTGGTGGATTACGACCAAGGGGTGTTTGATCGGATCGTGTCTGAATACGGGGCCTTTGCTGAGACTCTGGGCTTTAAGACGCTGGCCGCCATTCCTGTGTCGGCACTGCGAGGGGATAATATCGTGACCACGATTGGGCAGACGCCCTGGTATACGGGCCTGCCGCTGGTGCCGTATCTGGAGACGATTAATGTTTCGTCGGACCGGAGTGCAGACCAGTTTCGATTTCCCGTGCAATGGGTGAACCGGCCCAATCTCGATTTTCGCGGGTTCTCAGGCACGATAGCGACGGGCAGTATCGCGGTGGGGGACGAGGTTTTGGTTGCCTCATCGCGTAAGCCCGCAGTGATCAACCGGATTGTCACTATGGATGGCGACCTCTCCCAGGCAGGCGCCGGACAGGCGGTGACGCTGGTGCTGGATCGTGAAGTAGAGGTGTCGCGTGGCGAGGTCTTGTCTCGGCCCGGGGAAACACCGGAGTTTTCCAATCAGTTTCAGGCGCGGCTGGTCTGGATGCATGAAGAGCCCGCTTTTGCTGGGCGTTCCTATTTGCTGAAAATCGGTGGGCAGCTGGTCCCTGCGACGATTACCGACATCAAATACCGCACCAACGTCAATACGCTGGAGCACGCCGCAGCGACAAAGGTTGATCTCAACGAAGTCGCGACGGTGACGCTGGCGACGGATAAGGCGATTGCGTTTGATCCGTATGGGACGAACGCGGTGACGGGCGGGTTTATTCTGATTGATCGTTTGAGCAATGCGACGCTGGCCGCGGGGACGATCGACTTTGGCCTTCGCCGAGCCCAAAACCTGACGTATCAAAGTTTTGACGTTAACCGGGAGGTGCGGGCGCGTCTAAAGGGCCAGGAGCCGCGGATCATCTGGTTCACCGGGCTATCCGGCTCTGGAAAGTCGTCCATTGCCAATTTGCTGGAGAAACGCCTGACGGCCGAAGGCCGACACGCCTATATCTTGGACGGTGACAATGTTCGCCACGGGCTCAACAAGGACCTTGGGTTCACTGAGGCGGCGCGAGTAGAAAACATCCGACGTGTGTCGGAAGTGGCTAAGCTTATGGCGGACGCCGGGCTGATTGTACTCGTGTCGTTTATCTCACCCTTTGAGAATGAACGGCGGTTGGCGCGTGAGATAGCGGGCGATATCGAGTTTACCGAAGTCTATGTCGATACGCCGATTGAGGTCTGTGAGGCACGGGACCCGAAGGGTCTCTACAAGAAGGCGCGGGCTGGGGAGATCAAGAATTTTACCGGCATAGACTCGCCATTTGAAGTGCCGAGGCAGCCAGAATTGGTATTGCACGGAGCGGAAGGGGAGACAGTCGAGCTGGCGGATCAGCTTCACATCTTCCTCAAGCTCTAAAATAAGGGGCACCTCCTGGGCGCCCCTTATTTTTAGCTACGACCGAATTCGTCTTCGATGCGGATGATGTCATCCTCGCCTAAATAAGAGCCCGTTTGAACTTCGATCAACTCCAATAGAATCTTGCCGGGGTTCGCCAGGCGATGGACGCAACCGAGGGGCAAGTAGATCGACTGGTTTTCCGAAATTTCCGTGACTGTGCCGTCGATGGTGACGAGCGCAGTTCCGCGCACCACAATCCAATGTTCAGCGCGGTGGTGATGCTTCTGCAAGCTCAGCTTTTTACCCGGCTTAACGAACAGGCGCTTCACTTGGAAACGGTCGCCGCTAAGGATCGACGAATATCCACCCCAAGGCCGGTATGCCGTTCGGTGGATTTCAGTGAGCGGAGCAGTGGCCTCGTCCTTGCGGAGGCGTTTAACGATGTCGCCGACCTTTTGCGCCTCGGATAGTTTTCCGACATAGACGGCGTCGTTTGTCGCGATTACAGCGACATTGTCGAGGCCGTTGACCGCAACGTGGGCGTGGTCGGAAATAACGAGGGACTGCGATACGTTTTCGAGCGTCGCTTTTCCTTGCACAAGGTTTCCAGACGCGTCACGAGAACTGTTCTTCCAGACGGCGTCCCAGCTGCCGAGATCTGACCATGCGAAATCTACGGCTATGACCGCCGCTTTTTTGGTTTTCTCGAAGATAGCGTAGTCTATGGAAATGTTCGGCGCTTGGGCGAAGCTAGCCTCATCGAGACGAACAAAATCGAGATCGCTCTTGGCAGAAGCCACGGCGTCTGTGGCCGCTCTATAGGTCTCAGGAGCTAGCGCTTCACACTCCTCAAGGATTGCTTGAGCGGCCAGCATGAACATTCCGGAGTTCCAAAGATATCCGCCTGTTGCCAGCATTTCCGTTGCACGATCTAGGTTTGGCTTTTCAACAAAGCGGTCAACCGGCTGCGCTTCCGCACCGACACTCGCTGCTGATTGGATATAGCCATAGCCCGTTTCAGGATGTGTGGGGGCAATGCCAAAGGTGACGAGCTTGCCCGCACGCGCAGCATTGGCCGCGCGCGTCACGGCGCTATAGTAGTCGGCCGATGCGTCGATGTCGTGATCTGATGCCAGAATGTGAAGGATTGCATCCTCACCGAACTTCTGTCGTGCATAAACGGCGGCGCTCGCGATAGCGACAGCTGTGTTTCGGGCCACTGGTTCAAGCAAAATTGCGGCAAGCGACTGATGACATTCCGCGGCCTGCTCGGCCACGATGAAGCGATACTCGCTATTGGTGATGACGATCGGCGCTGCATAAACGTCGGGCCGTGCAACGCGCTCAAGCGTGAGTTGATAGAGGCTTTTCTCTCCGGTGAGCGGCAGAAACTGCTTTGGGCGTGCCGCGCGGGACATCGGCCATAGACGTGTGCCCTGACCGCCAGCGAGAATGACAGGAATAACGGGATGGTTCACCAGTTTCGCCTCAGTACTTTCTGCGCGATGGCAGTGATTTGTTCGTTTTATTCGCAAGCCTCAACTATTTGCCCAATATTCTATCGGAAGTCGAGAGTGGGGCGAAGTCGAGGTGATCGATGTCGCGGAGCGTTTTCATTTGCAGACCGCGGAAGATGGGTTCTTTTTCGTCCATGTGGACGATCAGCTCAGGAATGCCATTTATGCGGCAGACGAGGGCGCTTTGTAGGGCGTTTTCTATCTCATGTTGCATCAAGGGCAAGGCGCGTGCGCCCGGGCCGACGATGACGATGTGGCTAGGGTCGTGCATGGAAAGCATGCGAGCGAGCCCGTAGCCAATGGCGCGACCGGCGACGGCAAATGCGTGTATGGCTTCACGATCACCGTGTTGCGCCCGAGAAATCAGCGCCTCGTATTGAGCCGTAGGCACAGAGTGGGCCGGGGGCGTAGTGTCGGGGACCGAGAAAGCCGAGCGCAGTACGCCATAGTCGGCGGCATAGGCCTCAATGCACCCACGGGCACCACAGCGGCAAAGGGCACCGCCAGGGCTGTGGTTCATATGGCCGAACTCGGTGGCGCCGTTACTGCTTTGTCCTGTGGCATGGGGATCTAGGCTGAGCCCAATGGCAACGGTGGAGCCGATGAATACCGTTGCGATGCTTGCGTCCTGTAGACGCTCATCAACCCAACGTGTGCCTTCGGCCAACAGGCTACCGCGCTTGTGTAGCGACACTGGCAGGCCGGTTAAGCCAGTGAGTTCAGTGGTGATATCATTGCCAGTGAAGTGCTTTATCGGTGACCATTTAAGTCCAGTCCCATCGCGGACCAGAATACCTTGGACCGATATGGCTATCCGGCGTAGCGCGGCATAGGCGCTTGGATTGCGTTTTTCGAGTGCGGCCAACCGTTCTGCGATAAACTGTACTGGCGGGGCGTCCTTGAAACTGGCGGGGCCAAGTTCGGTCTCGATCCGATCAACGAGTACGCCACTATAGTCAACGAGCGACAGGCGGCAGCGATTGACGTCAATCTCAAAGAGCGCGCCATAGGCTGCATCGCGCTTAAAACCGACTAGTGTCGAAGGGCGACCACGCGAGCGGCTGTCATTGCTGCTCTGGCTGACCAATTCGGTAACAATCTTCTGCGCTAGCAGATCCTGCATGATGGCGGTGACGCTGGCGTGGCTGAGGCCAGTAGTGGTCGCTAGGACCGTGCGGGATTGAGGGCCGCGATCGCGCAGTGCGCCAAGCAGCAGGCTGCGGTTCTGCCGACGCAGGCTATCGCTATCGCTGACGGTCCGCGCCACGCACAGTTCTCCCTGTTTATTCTTTCTGACATACCCCGATTCGTTGTTTGACCGGGGAAAGGTGTCGCCCTCCGATTCCAGATTGACACGTCACGTTGTCGCATGCGACAGGTTTTTTCGAGCAGTAAAAATATTGCTCATGGCGCAGGGAGCGGCGCCTGGTTGGGGTTATGCCGCCAGCCTGCAGACGGGCAGAAAACTGCCCATTGGGAGGACAGATATGAACAAGTTTGCAGCAGTTCTGCTTGCATCGACTGTGCTTGCCGGATCGGCCATTGCGCAGGATGAGATTACCGTTGGCGTGTCTTGGAATAACTTCCAGGAAGAACGCTGGAAAACCGACGAAGCCGCTATCAAGGGTATCTTGGATGCCGCTGGTGCGAAGTATATTTCTGCTGACGCGCAGTCGTCGGCTTCCAAGCAGCTCACCGATATCGAAAGCCTGATCAGCCAGGGCGCTGACGCTATCATCGTTCTGGCGCAGGACAGCGAAGCTGTTGGGCCGGCGGTGGCAGCAGCAGTAGCTGAAGGCATTCCAGTCGTTGGTTATGACCGTCTGATCGAAAATCCAGACGCTTTTTACCTCACCTTCGATAACAAGGAAGTGGGCCGCCTACAGGCTTCAGGTGTTGCTGCCGTCGTCGCGGAAGGCAATTTTGTCTTCATCAAGGGCAACTCGGCTGACCCCAACGCGGACTTCCTGTTCGAAGGCCAGATGGAAGTGCTGAAGGCTGGTATCGATGCTGGCAAGATCAAGAATGTCGGCGAGGCCTATACCGACAACTGGAACCCGGAAGTCGCTCAGGCGAACATGGAGCAGTTCCTGACCGCCAATAACAATGAAGTCGACGCCGTTGTCGCTTCGAATGACGGCACTGCCGGTGGCGCGATTGCAGCTCTTGCCGCCCAGGGGCTCGCTGGTTCTGTACCAGTGTCCGGGCAGGACGGCGATCATGCTGCGCTCAATCGCATTGCGCTCGGCACTCAGACCGTTTCGGTTTGGAAAGACGCACGTGAGCTTGGCAAGAAAGCCGCTGAAGTGGCGCTCGAGTTGGCTGGTGGGAAGGCGCTGAACGAAGTGACTGGCGTTGTGCCGTTCTCCGGCGGTCCAAAGGGCGTCGAAATGAACGCGTTCTTCATCGCGCCTGTCGCCATCACCAAAGACAACCTCAACGTTGTGATCGACGCTGGCTGGGTCTCTAAGGACGTTGTTTGTCAGGGTGTAGCTGCCGGTTCGGTCTCTGCCTGCTGATCTACTTACATCTCGGAGTTGGAGGCGCGGTGCATTCGCCTCCAATCACCGCTCTGTTGCGCCCCGGTCCGCCGGGGCGCATCTTAATGGGGGAAGTTGATGGCCGTTTTACCAGCCACATCGAATATTTCACATCCGAGTAGCAATGTGCAGAACCCGCTTCAGAGGTTCTTGCTGGCTACGGAGATCGATACGCGTCTGCTGGGCATGGTCGGCGCTTTGGCGATCATTTGGATCGGCTTTCATATTTTCTCAGGTGGTCTGTTTCTGACCCCGCGCAATCTTTGGAATCTCTCAGTCCAAACTGCGTCTGTGGCAGTGATGGTCACTGGCATGGTGCTGGTGATCGTGACGCGCAATATTGATCTGTCCGTCGGCTCCATACTTGGTGTGGTCGGCATGATTATGGGCGTGACGCAGACCCAGTTCCTGCCGATCAACCTCGGTCTTGGCTTGGGCCATCCGATGATTTGGTCGCTTTCGCTGGTTATCGGCCTCGCCTGTGGTGTTGGCATTGGGGCCATTCAGGGCGCAATTATCGCTTATCTGCGTGTGCCGGCCTTTATTGTCACCTTGGGTGGCTACCTCGTCTGGCGGGGCGCTGCATGGTGGGTCACGGCGGGGCGCACTGTGGCTCCGATGGATTCCACTTTCCAGCTCATCGGCGGCGGCCCTTCTGGGTCTGTCGGGGCGTTTTGGAGCTGGGTGATCGGTCTTGCGGCCTGTGCGGCTATTGTCGGTGGGCTTTATCTTGGTCGCCGTCAGCGCCATCGGTTCCAGTTCCCACAGCGGCCAATTTGGGCTGAAGTTGCCTTGGCAGTCATCGGTTGCGGCCTAACTATTGGTGCAGTTTTGGTGGCCAATGGCTATCCGTGGCCGACACGCATCGCCGCCAATTATGCGCAGGCGAATGGGATTACTGTACCAGAAGGCGGGTTGTTCATTTCCCATGGCATCGCCATTCCAGTGCTGATCGCTTTGGGTGTGGGCGTGGTGATGACATTCCTTGCCACTCGCACGCGCTTTGGTCGCTACGTCTATGCCATGGGTGGCAATCCGGAAGCGGCGGAACTCGCCGGGATCAATACCCGTTGGGTGACGGTGAAGATTTTCATGCTGATGGGTGGCCTCTGCGCCATTGCAGCGGCGATTTCCTCGGCCCGACTGAACGCCGCAACCAATGCACTTGGTACGCTCGATGAACTCTATGTCATTGCGGCTGCCGTGATTGGCGGAACGTCCCTCGCAGGTGGGGTGGGCACGATTGCCGGTGCTTTGCTGGGTGCATTGGTAATGCAGTCGTTACAGTCCGGCATGGTGCTTATGGGCATGGATAGCCCGCTGCAATCCATCGTTGTTGGTATCGTTTTGGTGTTCGCAGTGTGGCTCGACACGCTGTACCGCCGGAACAAGCTTTAGGAGTTGCGGTCATGTTGGATGCAAAAACTCCACTGGTCGAAATGACCGATATCTCTATCTCGTTCGGCGGCATCCGCGCTGTTGATCAGGCCTCGGTGACGCTCCATGAAGGCGAAGTTGTCGGGCTGCTTGGTCACAACGGAGCGGGGAAGTCGACACTGATCAAGATCTTGTCCGGCGCCTATAAGCGCGACAGCGGCGAGATTAAGATCAAAGGCCAAAGCGCCAGCATCAACAATCCTCGCGATGCAAAAGCTTATGGCATCGAGACCATCTACCAGCAGCTAGCGGTGGCAGATAACGTCGATGCTGCGGCCAATCTTTTCCTCGGTCGTGAGATTACCACTGCGCTCGGTACGCTTGACGATGCGGCGATGGAATCCAAAGCGCGTGAAGTGATGGGGCGGCTCAATCCGAATTTCCGTCGCTTTAAAGAGCCAGTGAAGGCGCTGTCCGGTGGTCAGCGTCAATCGGTGGCCATTGCTCGCGCTATTCTGTTTAACGCCCGCATTCTGATCATGGATGAGCCGACCGCTGCACTCGGGCCGCAAGAAACGGCACAGGTGGGGGAGCTGATCAAACAGCTCAAATCGGACGGCATCGGGATTTTCCTTATCAGTCACGATATCCACGATGTCTTCGATTTGGCGGATCGTCTGGTGGTCATGAAGAATGGTCAGGTGGTCGGAGAAGCACGGACTGAAGATGTGACAAAGGACGAAGTCCTGGGCATGATCATCATGGGCAAGGTACCCCCCGGAGCGACGCCGGGGCCGGGAGCCTTAAAGAGCTAAGCGCGTTATACAAGGGCGTCGACACAGGTCGGCGCCTTCTCATTTTGTGGGACTGTATTTGCCAATGCCACAGCGCGCGGCCAAACCCTTTATTGAGCGGATAATGCCGCGCCATATGGCGTTCAGTGTGAGCCTTTTGGTCGGAATAGGTGTTCTTGTTGTTACGCTTTTTCTGATGCCGTCATTTGCCTTTAGCTTGGCGGCGATCGCCATGTTCTCAGTGTTTCTGCTGCTGACCTTGTTGCGCATTCCGCATCTCACCGGGCACTATTTGCGGACGCACGCGAGCGCTGAGGATACCCCTGTTGCTGGTATCTTCTTGGTTACGCTTATCGTCGTTGTCGCGTCAGTCGTGTCGATTTTTCTGGCGCTGCACGGTGGCGACGAGCCGGACATTTGGGGTGTCGCGGCGAGCGTGAGTTCTGTCGTTTTGGGGTGGTTCACCATCCACACTATGGCGGCGCTGCATTATGCCTATGAATATTATCGGCCGAATGATGATGGAGAAGGTGAGCGGCATATGCAGGTGCCCGGCGATGATGAGCCGGACATTTCAACCTTTCTCTATTTCTCTTATGTGCTGGCTACGGCCTTCGCGGTCTCGGACATAAAGGTGACGTCCAACGGGATGCGGCGGATGGTGATGCGTCATTCTGTTTTTTCATATTTCTTCAACACCACGCTGTTTGCCGCCACCGTCAATATCGTCATCGCCCTCGGAAAAATCTAAGCAGCACCTGCCTTGTGCTGACTGTGCGTAACGTTTTGGTTGCGGACGTTTGTGGTATTTGCCTGTTGGTCTGGGAGCGCTTTTGTTCTGCTTGAACTTGTTGCTGGGGGCGGTCGCTGCTAGCTATGCGGTTCTTATATGTGCCGAACGATCTTTGGAGGCCCTTCACATGAAGACGCGTGCAGCCGTTGCCTTTGCCGCTGGCAAACCCTTGGAAATTGTCGAGGTTGATCTCGAAGGCCCCAAGGCTGGCGAAGTTCTCATCGAAATTAAGGCGACTGGCCTTTGCCATACTGACGATTTCACGCTGAGCGGCGCTGACCCAGAAGGCATTTTCCCGTCGATCCTTGGCCATGAAGGCGCAGGCGTTGTTGTTGACGTTGGTCCGGGTGTGACTTCGCTCAAGAAGGGCGACCACGTCATCCCGCTGTACACGCCAGAATGCCGTGAGTGTTACGCTTGCCGTTCGGGTAAGACCAATCTCTGCACTTCGATCCGTTCGACCCAGGGTCAGGGCTTGATGCCAGATGGTACCTCGCGCTTCTCCTTCGAAGGCAAGCCGATCTATCACTACATGGGGTGTTCGACGTTCTCGAACTACACCGTCATGCCAGAAATCGCGGTGGCGAAGATCGACTCCTCGGCGGCCTTCGATAAGGTTTGCTACGTCGGTTGCGGTGTGACCACTGGCATTGGTGCGGTGATCAATACCGCTAAGGTTGAGATCGGCGCGACGGCTGTTGTGTTCGGTCTCGGCGGTATCGGCCTCAATGTGATCCAGGGTCTACGCCTTGCTGGTGCGGATATGATCATTGGCGTCGATATCAACAATTCCAAGAAGGAATGGGGTGAGCGCTTCGGCATGACCCACTTCGTCAATCCGCTTGAGATTGGCGAAGATGTTGTTCCCTACATCACCAATTTGACCAAGCGCCGTGGCGATCTCATTGGTGGCGCTGACTACACTTTTGACTGCACGGGTAACACCAAGGTTATGCGTCAGGCGCTCGAGTGCAGCCATCGAGGTTGGGGTAAGTCGGTCGTTATCGGTGTGGCTGGCGCAGGTCAGGAAATTTCCACCCGTCCATTCCAGCTGGTCACAGGCCGCACTTGGATGGGCACTGCCTTCGGTGGTGCAAAGGGCCGTACGGATGTGCCGAAGATTGTTGATTGGTACCTCGACGGCAAGATCGAAATCGATCCGATGATTACCCACACGCTGCGTCTCGAAGACATCAACAAGGGCTTTGAGCTGATGCATAAGGGCGAAAGCATTCGCTCTGTGGTCGTTTACTAAGGCGGCTTGATGCAATTGGAAGTCCGGGAGCTAAACCTCCCGGCCTTCCTGTTTTAAAGATGAGTGAATCCAGTGCGTTGCGCTGCAAATTCGTAATGAATGTGTTTCAGGTGATGTAGTTTGGCTAATCCAAAAATCTTCGTTGATGCTGATGCGTGTCCAGTCAAGGAAGAGGCGAAGCGTGTCGCTGAGCGCCTTGAATTGGTCGTGGTCTATGTTTCGAACGGCGGAGTGCGTCCGTCGCGTGATCCGATGGTGCAGGTGGTTATCGTCCCCGCTGGCGCTGATGCGGCAGATGATTGGATTGTCGAAAATGCCACCTCGAATGACATCGTTTTGACCGCCGATATTCCTCTGGCCAGTCGCGCAATCGACAAGGGTTGTCATGTGCTGGGCTTCACCGGCAAAGAGTTCACTCCAGCGTCTATTGGCATGGCATTGGCGATGCGCGATTTGCGGGCCCATTTGCGCGAAACCGGGGAGATGCAGAGCTTTAACGCAAGCTTCCGGGCGGCCGATCGCTCTGCTTTTTTGAGCGCTCTCGATACTTTAGCGCGTAAAGCGAAGTCGCGGTCGATACAGTAATTCTGCGCGCTGAGTAGAACAATATTAACCATAATCGCCAAGTGTAGGGCTTAGTTGAAAGCTTTGCGTCGGGTGTTGTGGTGCGGTTGTTGGGTGCGCTTTGTGTTACCGGAATTGTGGCAAGTGCTCTTGCTGGCTGCGCCAAGCCGCCCAAGCAGACGGACCTGATCTCACAGCCAATCCCTACTGTGGAAACCACGGCCAGTGTGAGTGCATATCTTCCAGCTGATATTCGTTTGGAGCAGGCGATGCCGCCGCGTATTTTTGCCGCCAGCAATATCGCGGGGCGTGTGCTGACCGTTGCGGCGACCACCGACATCATACTTAACCCCGGCGAAGTGATCATCACTTTTGATGATGGTCCACGCCCCGGCAAGACACCGGCCATTCTTGACACGCTAGACCAGTTCGGCGTGAAAGCGACGTTCTTGATGCTTGGCGCTTCAGCGCAGGCGCATCCGGAGATTGCGCGGATGGTGGCAACGCGCGGCCATAGTGTCGGTAGCCACACCTTTGAGCATGTCGATTTGACGACGTTGAGCCGCCAGGCTGCCTACGCGGAAATTACGCGGGGTGAGCAGGCGGTGTCTGATGCGCTGCGTGGCGCGGGCAATGGTCTAGCCCCATTCTTCCGCTTCCCTTATCTGGCGCAAGACGGTTTCCTGCGCACAGCTCTCATGGGTGGCGATATGGTCGTTCTGGACGTCGATATCGACTCCAAGGACTACTACAAGGATACGCCAGCGGTCGTGGCTCAGCGGACGCTCGATCGCCTCGATGCGCGGGGGAGTGGTGTGATCCTGTTCCATGATATTCACCAGCGCACGGTGGATATGCTGCCCGAGTTCCTGTCGGAACTGGCGGCACGTGGGTATTCCGTGGTCCATCTTGAGCCGAGCAAGCCTGGCGTATTTGGGCGTCCGGTGATCACCGCCGACCGCGAAACGAACGCCAATCAGTTTTAGCCGCTATCGCCTCAGGCGCAAATAAATTGCCCGGCAAGAGATGATCTTGCCGGGCTTTTTGCTGTCTTAGAAGAGGAGCTTAGTCAGGTAGGAATTACGGAACTTTCCGTCTGGATCGAAGCGATTGGCGAGCTGCTTAAACTCGGCAAGCTTCGGGTAGCGCGATTGCACCACGGTCGGGGCCATGTTGAACACTTTCGCCCAGTGCGGGCGTGGCTCGAACGGCGCGAGAGTTGCTTCTATGATGTCGACGGCGGTTGAGACGGCTGCGGCGTCCGGCTTCCATGTGAAGTGGAAACCGACAGTGTCGCGGCCGTAGGCGCCGCTCATCCAGAGCGTGTCTGCCGCCATGGTGCGGATTTCGGACACGTAAAGTGTGTGGTTGAATTGCTGTTGGATGGCGTAAAGCGCGGCAAAGGCGGCGACCGCGTTTTTCCGGTCGACGTAAAACTCCGACTGCAGCTCATTGCCTGCAGATGGGGTGGCGGAGGCGGGGAAGTGGAAGATCCGCTCGCCCCATGATCCGGCGATGCCGCCTTGTTGGGTGCAGGTTGTTCCGTCAAATTCGGCAATAGGATGAAGAGCGTGCGCGGCCAACGAAGCGCCGAAAGCGTGCTGCGCAGGTGTGTAGGTGGCGCTCAGTGCCTTCTGCCAGAGCTGGTCGACATTGGTGCTGTTCCAGCGCGTGAACATGCTTACGCTATAGGCGGAGCTGGTGATCGCATCGAACTCGGCCAGTGCGGTGCTTACGGGTAGGCCGGTGAACACGGTCTGAGCAATGTCGTAGGCGGGAACTGTGTCGAGGGTGATATCGACGACCACGCCGAGTGCGCCAAGATTGACAACTGCGCCATCAAAATCCGCATCACCTCGCTGGAGCTTTACGATCTCGCCGTCTGCGCGAACAAAGGTCAGGGCGCTGACGGCTGCGGATAGGTTTTGATTGGCGTCGCCAGAGCCGTGCGTAGAAGTGGCTGTAGCGCCCGCAATGGTGATGTGGGGCAGGGATGCCCCCGTGGCGAGGCCAAGGCCGCTTTCTGCCAGCGCTGGCAGGATTCGCGCGTAGGTGATGCCGCCGCCGGTCGTGATGGTTTTGGTGGTTGGGTCAACTCGGATGGCGCGGGGCATATCTGCCAGCGTGATCAGTGTGCCATCTGTGTCGGCAATCGTATTGAACGAGTGACCAGAGCCGACGACGCGCAGTTTGTCTGCGCGTCGCACGATGTCTTGGATCTCTTCCACGCGTGTTGGCCGTTCAATCTTGGCCGCGTTGAAAGTGATGTTTCCTGCCCAGTTCTTCATGGCTCTCCCCCTGCCATTTAGAATTTACTCTTCGTCGTCTTCCACGTCTGTGAGGTAGACAGAAATTTCGATGTCAATTCCGTGGCTTGCGATCGCTGCCGCTGCATGCGCAGGCAGGCGGGCCGACATGGCTTCGCCTTCTGGCGGATAGTCGAAAGCGATATCAAGCACGGCCTTGCCGATACGACGATCATCCAGCATGGCGGCAATAGCCGCTCCGGAGGTCTCTGCCAGATCGAGAATCGCGCGAACCGGATTGGTTACATCCAAGTCGATCTGCGCGTAGTGGCTAGTGTCAGCGTCTTCAGGCTCAAAGCGTGTGGACGACTGCTTCAGCGCAGCGTCGAGATCTTTTTGCGAAACCGCTACGCCAGACAGGCGTAGGGCTGCTGCGAATGGCTCAAAAGTGCTCATTAAGCGCGACCGGCAGTAGCAGCGAACAGAGCAATAGCTGCGGCGTTGGACACGTTCAGCGACTTGATTGGGCCCGGCATGTCGAGGCGGACCATTTCATCGCAGAGTTCGCGTGTGCGCTGGCGCAGGCCTTTGCCTTCGGCGCCCATGACAACCGCAAGCGGGGTGTCGTCGGTGCGCGGCTTCAGCTGTGTTTCTGCATCAGAATCAAAGCCAAGCACGGTTAGGCCGCGTTCTTTGAGGGCTTCGAGCGTGTCGGCCAGATTGCGGACTTCGATCATCGGCACCAGGTCGAGTGCGCCTGAGGCCGCTTTCGCCATGACGCCAGTTTCGCGTGGCGAGTGGCGAGCCGTGGTGATGACGGCGTCTGCACCAAAAGCACAGGCTGTACGCAGAATCGCGCCGACATTGTGTGGGTCGGTCAGCTGATCGAGCACAACGACGAGGCGTAGGTTCTTGATATCATTGAGGCCGAAGCGGCTGACGGGGTCAACTTCAAGCGCCACGCCCTGGTGGACGGCTTCGCCACCGAGAAGGCGGTCGAGGTCCTTTGGGGTGGTTTCAGTGACCTTCACATTACCGATCTCACCCGTCTCTTTGAGTCGGTTGAGGGCGTTAGGCGTTGCAAGCAAAGCCTTTTTAATGCGGCCGGGATTCTCCAATGCAGCGCGCACAGTGTGCAGGCCATAAAGGTATACCGGGCCGGTATCTGGATCGTATTTTGGCTTAGGCGGAAATTTATTGCGGCTCATGGCTGAGCGGTATCGCTTCGCAGGCCAAGGAGCAAGCGCAGACTGGTGGGCGGGATGGTTTCCGCTAACACATTTGCGAAGATGGATGAGAAACAGTGCGCTTTCGCGCGTCCCGATGGTGGAGGGGACTGGATTCGAACCAGTGTAGCCTGAGGCGTCAGATTTACAGTCTGATGGATTTAACCACTCTCCCACCCCTCCACATAACGGGTAGGCATCGTGCGAGGATCTCGCTCCGAACTTTTTCCTAATCAGCTAAGTCTTTGGAACTTAGGCCCTAACAAGAGAACTTGCGTTCTCTGAGAGGGGGTGGTGGAGGGAACTGGATTCGAACCAGTGTAGCCTGAGGCGTCAGATTTACAGTCTGATGGATTTAACCACTCTCCCATCCCTCCACATTTCTGAGATGGAAGCGAACCGCTTTCGCGCTTCGTTGTGTGGCTTATCGTCAAAAGTGGTTTTGGTGTCAACAGGCTAGGAATAGAGGCTGTGGAAGAAATTCTAATTGCAGGAAATTCTGGGCATTGCGTTTGAGAACTCTTGCGCTGATTGGGTCCTTCGCGCTAATCGAATGCCACATGCCTTCGGGCGGGTATAGCTCAATGGTAGAGCAGCAGCCTTCCAAGCTGAATACACGGGTTCGATTCCCGTTACCCGCTCCAATCCTCCCCAAAAATTGGCGTTTTATTGGCTTTTGGCTGGCACTTGTTGGCCGCTGGATGGGCGCAGCCTGGGCTTTTTGGGGCGAGCCGGAGCTAGGTGCTCTATGCCCAGGCTCGGTGCGTCGTTCCAATAGATGGAGAATTTGCCGCCTTAGCTGGTGTTGCAACCGTCGTGGATGACTCTGCAAATATCATTGTCAGCGACGATCAGTGCGGCGCTGCGCAGTCCTGAAAATGAGTGGCCATTTGAAAGGCGCGACTAACGAGAAAACCGTAATGGCCAAGGCCATGCAAATGAGTGGGTTCGGAAATCCAAAAAATGGAGAGCCGGACACGGACAGATGCGGTTATCTGGTGCGTACACGCCTTTCTAGAGGTCTTTGTGCCCAATAGGATTGATCAGCTTTTTAGGCTGATCAAGGATTTGGCGCGGATGGCGCAAGACTTATGCGGTTACGGCCGGAGTTTTTGGCAGTGTAGAGCGCGCGGTCGGCACTGTTGATAAGATATTCGTAATCCGGATGCCCCCCGTGGGTCGCGACGCCAATCGAGACACTGGTGAGCAGGGGGCCATGACCCGGCACATTGACCGCATGGGACTGAATGTCGTTGCGAATGCGCTCGGCGATCAGTGCGGCTTCCTCGGCGCCAGTTTCCACCAGCACGATCAAGAATTCTTCGCCACCGTAGCGGAACACAAAATCGCTCGAGCGAACGGAGCTCAATAGGGTCTCGGCGGTGTGGCTGAGGACCAAGTCGCCGATAGAGTGGCTGTATTGGTCGTTGATCGTCTTAAAATGATCGATATCGACCATGAGCACTGAGAGCGGCGTTTGGTCTTGCTGCGCCATCGACAGTTCTCGGCTCAGGACCGAGGGCAAGAAGCGTCGGTTGAGCGTGCGCGTTAGCGGATCGCGGCCGTTTTCAACCGAAGAGGCGGACTGGAAAAGGTCATTGATGAGGTATTTGATCTCGTCCACGCGACGCTGAAGATCTGCCACGGTGTTGGGATCGGCAGTGTTGAGGCGGGGCAGGGCGATTTTATCGACGGCCAGCATCAATTCTTCAATTGTCGGCAGGATGGGTGAGCCGTGGAACAGCACGCCGGCACGGTGACGAATCCAGAGGCCGAATGTGGAGGAACTCAGGGTGCCTGCTGCCTCGCTGCCACGATTGCCGAACAGGCCAAAGAGGACTGTCTGGCTCCATTCCATCAATGCGGCGCGCTGCGTTTCGCGCTCCAAATTGATGTCCTGACCAAGTGAAAACAGGCGGAAGGCCTCGTCGTTGCGCACGTGGCGCTTGGTGTCTTTGAAATAGGCCGCACTCATAAGGCGCATCGCATAATCGATAAGATCATCGACCATCATGATGGCGTTGGTGGCTGTGCGTTCGGGGTAACCTGCCTCGATCAACTTGAAGCCGATTTCCGTTTTCAGCACGCTGCCGCCAGCGAGGACCAGTTGTACTGGAATTTTCAGGCGGGCATGGATTTCGCCGATCTTGATCTGGCGCGCATTGAAGGCAGTCAAATCGCCTGTCGGCTGTGCAGACATCAAATCGAGCATCCACGCGCGCAGCGATGGGCTAAGCCTTTGCTGAACAACGCCGTGCGAGAGGAACGCTGACGCGGTCTCGTCCTCTAGGAAGATGTCGTAGAAGATAGAAACAAGGCGATCTGTGTTTGCCTTGATAATTGTCGTGAGCGCGGCGCGTGCAGCATCTTGATCTTCGGTGGTCGTGACTTCCCAGAAAAATCGGGTGCGACGCGTCGTGGTGCTCAAAATTCAATTCCTCGGAACTTCTTCGTGGTCCCGATACTTCTTTAGCACCATTCCGGCAAGTATGCTTATTGTCTTGAAACTGAACCAGAATAAAGCACTGTGGTTGGTACGCCATAGGTGTTCCAAGTGGCGCAGGAGGCCAGTTGGGCAATAGCGCGGCCTGAGCCCTTGAGGCTCAGATTGGTTGTGCCGATGGCGAGTGCGTTCTGGCGCGCGCCGGTGCCATGCACATAAAGATCGAAGCGGTTGCCACGGGCGAGCTCAGTCAGAAGGCGTGGATTGAGGCCCGGGAGAATGACAGCGCGGTTGGCGCGATCAAAATAGCCGTCAGTCTTCTGCCAAGGGTGACCTTTCACTTGCCAAGTGACTGCTGTGGTATGTGGGAGCGTGGGAGAGCGCATAAAGCCGCTATAAGTACCATCGACATTGGCAATGATGCCGACGCGCATTGAGCCGGTTTTGAGCTCGGCAATGCAGGTTTGGTCGCTGTAGGAGCGAGAGAATGACCAGGAAGGCGAGCCTGCCAGCACTGGGGTGGCGAGGGAAAACATCAACAAAGACAATCCGATGGCACGCATTAGAGTTCTCCACAACACGCTGTAACGCCCGGCAGGCTTGGGTTTCTGGGCTATTATGTGCCTCAATCCTATTGAGTTTTCCTCAACAGATTGTGCAAGACGCGTTGAGCCCCTTGCATCCCGCGAAGCCTTTCAGTAAACACCTCCTTGCCTGAAGGGGTTTAGCTCAGTTGGTAGAGCATCGGTCTCCAAAACCGAGGGTCGTGGGTTCGAGTCCCCCAGCCCCTGCCAGGCACTAAATTGACTGTCGAGTGATCCAGTCTTTTTATCTCACCAACATCGTTCAATGATTTGAAGCGCCATTGCGCTTGCCTCGCTTTGATCGCTGTCTTATCGACGGGCGGCAGCGGAGTTTTAGCGTGGTTTCCATCTATTATATCAATTTGGCCTCTCGTCCGGATCGTCGGGAGTTCATGGAGCATCAACTGGCCGGCCTTGGCCTGGTTGGGACGCGCATTGAATCGGCGACGCCTGATGATCTGACGGCTGAGCAGCTGGCGCTCTATTGTAATAGTGAGAAGCCAAAATATCTGCGGCCGCGTGAGCTGGCTTGCACGATGAGCCATGAGCGCGCTTGGGCGGCAATGCTGGCCAATGGCGATGAGCGCGCGCTGATCTTGGAAGATGATGCTGAGCTGTCCAGCATGCTGCCGCGCCTGCTCGCCGAGTTGGATGGAATCGACATTGATATCCTGCGCCTTGAGGCGACGGGGCGTCGTTTGCGGCTTCTGCCTAAGGTGCAAACCACGGCTGGTGGTGTTGATCTCCATCCCTTCCGGTCCACCCCTATGGGTGCGGCGGGCTATATAGTGAATGCGCGTGCGGCAAAGGCTCTGCTCGGGCATCCGGCGTTTCGTGTGTTGCAGACGGATTTGGTTCTCTACAATCCGTTTGAGGCGCCGGCGAAGTCATTGTCTCGTTTGCAGACGCTGCCGGGGATGGTGTGCCAGCTGGGGCAGGAGCATCCGGTTATGCGTTCGGTGGGCAAGAGTGACATTGCCCATGTCGAAGAGCGGCACGCGTTTAAATTCAAACACCCCATCCAATTCCGCTGGATGCGATTCCGCGATGGCCTGGTTGATGGTTATCGCAACGCGCGCGATCATTTCGCTAATCGGAAAAACGGATTGTTCCGGAAGGCGATTCCATTTGCCGGCGCGGACGGGCAGGGACGGTAAAAACTATTCCGCCGCCATGCGCTGATTGCTTTGGTGGCGGGATTTGAGTTTGTTCAGTTGACGGGCGGCATGACCCAAAAGGGCTGTGCGGACGATTTCGGACGAGGCGTTGGCGCAATCGGCTTTAACGGGCAGGTCGAGCCCATATTCGGTGTCGTTGCCCATGAACGACTCGCGGATACGAACCCGCACCTTGCCGGTGACTCGCCCGGCAATGACTCGGTGCGGTGATGCGTGCAGCAACTGGCAACTGATTACGTCAAATGACATCGGTCTCTCCCCCCAGAGTGTCGAAATGCCGACTACCAACAGAAATTAATTCAATTTCAACCAATCGCCCGCCGCAAGGGGCTTTGGCAGGGTTTTGCACTTATGGTTTACGCGCGGTTGAGGGCCTGGCTTATGGTGTTGGCCAATTCTTGATGATGCCCCTGTTGCATTTGCTGGATAAAAGCTCTAGACAACCGATCTCTAGCCGTGCGGGGGATTCCTGCGCGGCGTTTGGTTTTGCACCAAGTTTGACGAGTTGTATGCCCATGGCCCGCACGAACCCAGTCCAGTTTTTCCAGCAGGTTCGCTCGGAAGTTAGTAAGGTCACGTGGCCTGGTCGGAACGAAGTTGTGATCTCTACGATCATGGTTCTGATCATGGTTATCTTGGCTAGCTTGTTCTTCCTGCTGGCCGACCAGGTCATCTCCTGGCTCGTCTCTATGTTGCTGTCGATCCGTTAAGCGGTTCATTCATTAGCTATTTGGGAGCGGTGACGCTTTATGGCCAAGCGCTGGTACATCGTTCAGGCTTACTCGAATTTTGAGCGCAAAGTGGCGGAAGATATCCGTCAAAAGGTTGCGCAGAAGAAGCTCGAGCACCTGTTTGAAGACGTGATCGTGCCGACTGAGAAGGTCGTTGAGATCCGCCGTGGTCGCAAGGTTGACACCGAGCGCAAGTTCTTCCCGGGCTACGTTCTGGTGAAGATGGACATGACCGATGAGGCATTCCATCTGATTAAGAACACGCCGAAGGTGACAGGCTTCCTCGGTTCTGATAATCGCCCTTCGCCGATTTCGGAAAAGGAAGCGATGTCGATCCTGCAGCAGGTGCAGGAAGGCGTCGAACATCCGAAGTCTTCTATCATTTTCGAAGTTGGTCAGAACGTCCGTGTTACGGATGGTCCGTTTGCCAGCTTTAGCGGCGTCGTTGAGGAAGTGGACGAAGAACGTTCGCGCCTCAAGGTCGAAGTTTCGATTTTTGGGCGTCCTACTCCGGTAGAGCTCGAATACGGTCAGGTCGAAAAGGTCTGATCCAAACCCGTGGGAGTGCCGAGTGGTTGCCAGCCACTCACTAAGGTTCCGACCACGGCGTCATCGCTCACTCCGGTGAGCTTTTGAAAGGACGATACATGGCAAAGAAAATCGTTGGCTACGTAAAGCTGCAGGTTGCTGCCGGTTCGGCAACACCTTCCCCACCGATTGGCCCGGCACTCGGCCAGCGCGGTCTGAACATCATGGAATTCTGCAAGGCCTTCAACGCGGCTACGCAGGAAATGGAAAAGGGTTCCCCGATTCCAGTCGTGATCACCGCCTATGCCGACAAGAGCTTCACCTTCGAAATGAAGCAGCCGCCGGTAACCTACTTCATCAAGAAGGCCGTTGGCCTCAAGGCTGGCTCCAAGCTTCCAGGCAAGGAATCGGCTGGCAAGATCACTGAAGCTCAGCTTCGTGAAATTGCTGAGAAGAAGATGAAGGATCTTAACGCTGACAACATCGAAGCTGCTGTTTCGATGATTGCTGGCTCTGCCCGTTCCATGGGCATTCAGGTCGAGGGCTAATCACTATGGCAAAGATCGCTAAGAAGGTCGCTGCTGGCCGTGAAGGTATCGACCGTACCAAGCTGTATGGTCTCGAAGAAGCCATCACTCTGGTAAAGTCCAAGGCTTCGGCTAAGTTTGACGAAACCGTCGAAATCGCAATGAACCTCGGTGTTGACCCACGTCACGCTGACCAGATGGTTCGTGGCGTTGTTACCCTGCCAAACGGCACCGGTAAGACTGTTCGCGTTGCTGTTTTCGCACGTGGCGCTAAGGCTGACGAAGCTAAGGCTGCTGGTGCAGACATCGTTGGCGCAGAAGACCTCCTGGAAATCATCCAGGGCGGTAAGCTCGACTTCGACCGTTGTATCGCTACCCCAGACATGATGCCACTCGTTGGTCGTCTTGGTAAGATCCTCGGCCCACGCAACTTGATGCCAAACCCTAAGGTTGGCACCGTGACCATGGACGTTAAGGGTGCTGTCGGCGCTGCCAAGGGCGGTGCTGTTGAGTACCGCGTCGAAAAGGCCGGTATCATCCACGCAGGTATTGGTAAGGTCTCGTTCTCGGAAGAAGCACTTCTCCAGAACATCAAGGCTTTCACCGACGCAGTTGTGAAGTCCAAGCCAGCTGGCGCTAAGGGCACCTACGTCAAGAAGGTTGCAGTTTCCTCGACCATGGGCCCAGGCGTCCATGTTGAGCCAGCTTCGGCAATCAAGTAATAAGAATTCTGGGCGGTACGCCGCCCAGTATCGTCCCTCCTGGGGACGTTAAGTCCTGTCCGAGACTGCCGGTGCTGACCAATTTGGGTCCGCTTAATATCGAAAGATGCCAGCATAGATGGGGTGAGAACAATATTCGGTCCGAAAGGGCAGGGTGTGTTCGAACCAGGCCAGTTGCCCTGCCGGGCAGCGCGGTTGACAGGCGTTTAACCGTTGCTCCTCCCTTTTGGGGGAGGGCAGCAATTGGCAATGGCTCAGCATTTATCTGCTGAGCTTTATGTGGAGACTAGCCGTGGACAGAACGGAAAAGCGTGAGCTTGTCGCATCGCTTCAGTCAGCCCTTTCGGGCGCTGGGTCGATCGTACTCGCGCAGAACACCGGTCTGACCGTAGCTAATCTGGAGTCGCTTCGCCGTGAGGTGAAGACTGCAGGTGGCTACGTGAAGGTCGCGAAGAACCGTCTTGCCAAGCTTGCTCTTAAAGAAACCGATCACGCGGACATTTCGGCCCTGTTCACAGGTCCGATCGTCATCGCTTATGCGGAAGATCCCATGGTTGCGCCAAAGCTGGCGCAGAAGTTCGCTGACAAGAACGCAAAGTTTGTCGTTCTTGGTGGCGTGATGGGCCCGACCGCTCTTGACGCGAATAACGTCAAGGCGCTGGCGACTATGCCTTCGCTCAACGAACTGCGCGCAACGCTCGCTGGTATGCTCAAGCAGCCAGCAACCCGTATCGCGTCGGTTATCGTGGCGCCGGCTGGTGGTATCGCGCGCGTGTTGGCCGCTCATGCGGAAAAGAGCAACGAAGCAGCGTAACCCCATTGTCCCTTATGGGACTGGTTTGAACTAACACCTAATAAAGAGAGATTCTCAAATGGCTGATCTCGCCAAAATCGTAGACGAACTTTCCGCTTTGACCGTTCTGGAAGCTTCCGAGCTTTCCAAGCTTCTCGAAGAAAAGTGGGGCGTTTCTGCTGCTGCTCCAGTTGCTGTTGCTGCCGCTGGCGGCGCTCCAGCTGCTGCTGCTGAAGAAAAGACCGAATTCGACGTCATCCTGGCATCGTTCGGCGACAACAAGATCAACGTGATCAAGGAAGTTCGCGCGATCACCGGTCTCGGTCTCGGCGAAGCTAAGGCACTCGTTGAAGGCGCTCCAAAGGCCCTCAAGGAAGGCGTGTCGAAGGCTGAAGCTGAAGACATCAAGAAGAAGCTTGAAGAAGCTGGCGCAAAGGTCGAACTCAAGTAATCTGAGTTTACCCCTTGTATTTGGCGGGGTGGCGCTATATGTGCCATCTCGCCTTTGTCGTTTCTAATAGGGACGATTCGCTGAGCCGATTGGATGGGTTTCAGCGCTAATTTGCGGAAATATATGACGAATTTGGATGTCTCAGGCGCGTTTTAAGCCTTTGAAGACCTCGCCGTGGATTTCTCCACGAGCGGGGGATTGGCGTTTGTAACGAGCAATTGATCTACTTTTCGGGTCGAAAGTGGATTTTGAGATGTCTGCGGCCCAAAATTTTTGACTACCAAGGCATATATCCCGAGCGCCGACGGCTGATAGTCGGGTCTTTGGATATCTGCCTCCGAGACAAGCGAGGGCGTCTACCGGAATTTTGCGATCCGGATTGGTGCCCCAAAACATAAACAGGAGCGTTCATGGCTACCACGTTCAACGGCCGCCGTAAGGTACGCAAGTCCTTCGGCTCGATCCGCGAAGTCACGGAGATGCCAAACCTGATCGAAGTCCAAAAGGCTTCTTATGATCAGTTTCTTCTCGTTGATGAGCCTAAGGCTGGTCGTCCAGACGAGGGCCTTCAGTCGGTCTTTCGTTCGGTCTTCCCGATCACCGATTTTGCCAATACGGCAAGCCTTGAATTCGTTCGTTACGAATTCGAGCAGCCAAAGTATGACATTGATGAGTGCCGTGCGCGCGATATCACTTTCGCTGCCCCGCTCAAGGTCACGCTGCGTCTGATCGTTTTTGAAGTCGACGAAGAAACCAATGCTCGTTCCGTTAAGGACATCAAGGAGCAGGACGTTTACATGGGCGATATGCCGTTCATGACGTCCAACGGTACCTTTATCGTCAACGGTACTGAGCGCGTTATCGTCTCGCAGATGCACCGTTCGCCGGGCGTGTTCTTCGATCACGACAAGGGCAAGACCCACTCGTCTGGCAAGCTGCTGTTTGCTGGCCGTATCATTCCATACCGCGGTTCCTGGCTCGATATCGAATTCGACGCCAAGGATATCGTCTACGCACGTATCGACCGTCGTCGTAAGATCCCGGTTACTTCGCTGCTCAAGGCGCTTGGCATGGATGCCGAGGAAATCCTCGACACCTATTACACCAAGCTTGAGTACGAAAAGACCGAGAGCGGCTGGCGCGTTCCTTACGATGCGGAAAAGTGGAAGGGCGCAAAGCCAACCCACGACCTCATCGACGCGGCAACTGGCGACGTCGTGCACGAAGGCGGCAAGAAGCTGTCTGCGCGTCAGGCTAAGAAGCTGGCTGAAAACGGTCTGACCCACTTGCTGGCGACCGACGAAGACCTCTACGGCATGTATCTGGCCGAGGACATCGTCAACCTTAAGACCGGTGAAATCTACGCTGAAGCTGGCGACGAGCTGGACGAGAAGCTTCTCGTTAAGCTGGTTGACCTCGGCTATCACGATCTGCCGATCCTCGACATCGACCACATCACCATCGGTGCTTACATCCGTAACACCCTTGCCGTGGACAAGAACGAGTCGCGTGAAGACGCGCTGTTCGACATCTACCGCGTGATGCGTCCGGGTGAACCACCAACCGTCGAAACTGCAGAAGCGATGTTCCAGTCGCTGTTCTTCGATAGCGAGCGCTACGACCTTTCGGCCGTTGGTCGCGTCAAGATGAACATGCGTCTTGAGCTCGATGCTCCAGACACCATGCGCACCCTGCGCAAGGAAGACATTGTTGAAGTTGTTCGTACGCTGGTTGATCTGCGCGATGGTCGCGGTGAAATCGACGACATCGACAACCTCGGCAACCGTCGCGTTCGCTCTGTTGGCGAATTGATGGAAAACTCCTACCGCCTCGGTCTGCTGCGTATGGAACGCGCGATCAAGGAGCGTATGAGCTCTGTCGAAATCGACACCGTGATGCCGCAGGATCTGATCAACGCTAAGCCGGCTGCTGCTGCAGTTCGTGAATTCTTCGGCTCCTCGCAGCTGTCGCAGTTCATGGACCAGACCAACCCGCTTTCGGAAATCACCCACAAGCGTCGTCTTTCGGCACTTGGACCTGGTGGTCTGACCCGTGAACGCGCAGGCTTTGAAGTCCGTGACGTTCACCCGACCCACTACGGCCGTATCTGCCCGATTGAAACGCCAGAAGGCCCGAACATCGGTCTGATCAACTCGCTCTCGACCTTCGCGCGCGTCAACAAGTACGGTTTCATCGAAACCCCTTACCGCAAGATCGTTGACGGCAAGCTGACCGAAGACGTTGTCTACCTCTCCGCTATGGAAGAGGCTAAGCACTACGTCGCGCAGGCGAATGCTGAGTTCAATCCAGACGGCACGCTGATGCATGATCTGGTTGTGGCTCGCCACGCCGGTGACAACGGCCTGACACCGAAGGAAAACGTCGACCTTATGGACGTTTCCCCGAAGCAGATGGTTTCGGTTGCGGCATCGCTTATTCCGTTCCTTGAAAACGACGACGCTAACCGCGCTCTGATGGGCTCGAACATGCAGCGTCAGGCTGTGCCTCTGCTGCGCGCAGAAGCACCGTTTGTCGGCACCGGCATGGAGCCAATCGTTGCTCGTGACTCGGGCGCTGCTATCGTTGCCAAGCGTACCGGTATCGTCGACCAGGTTGACGCGACCCGTATCGTTATCCGTGCAACGGAAGAAACCGATGCGTCGCGTTCGGGCGTCGACATCTACAATCTGATGAAGTTCCAGCGTTCGAACCAGTCGACCTGTATCAATCAGCGTCCGCTGGTTGTTGTTGGCGACCACATTAACTCTGGCGACATCATTGCAGACGGTCCTTCGACCGAACTCGGTGATCTGGCTCTCGGCCGTAACGTGCTCGTCGCGTTCATGCCGTGGAACGGCTATAACTACGAAGACTCCATCCTTCTGTCTGAAAAGATTGCGATGCAGGACGTCTTCACTTCGATCCACATCGAAGAATATGAAGTTATGGCTCGCGACACCAAGCTTGGCCCAGAAGAAATCACGCGCGACATTCCGAACGTTTCGGAAGAAGCGCTGAAGAGCCTCGACGAAGCGGGTATCGTTCACATCGGTGCTGAAGTTCAGCCGGGCGACATTCTGGTTGGCAAGATCACCCCGAAGGGTGAATCGCCAATGACGCCAGAAGAAAAGCTCCTGCGCGCTATCTTCGGTGAAAAGGCTTCTGACGTTCGTGATACATCGCTGCGCGTGCCACCAGGCGACGCCGGTACTGTCGTGGAAGTTCGCGTCTTTAACCGTCATGGTATCGACAAGGACGAGCGCGCGATGGCTATCGAGCGCGAAGAAATCGAACGTCTGGCTAAGGACCGTGACGACGAACAGTCGATCCTCGACCGTAACGTCTACGCGCGTCTCAAGGAAATGCTGTTCGGTAAGGCCGCAACTGCTGGTCCAAAGGGCTATGTAGTTGGTACGCGCCTGAACGACTCCATCTTCGAAGCGCAGCCGCGCGCGAAGTGGTGGCAGTTCGCGGTTGATGACGACAAGGTCATGACCGAGATGGAAGCGCTTCATGCTCAGTATGAAGAAAGCCGCCGTCTGCTCGAACAGCGCTTCATCGACAAGGTCGACAAACTCCAGCGTGGCGACGAACTGCCTCCTGGCGTGATGAAGATGGTCAAGGTCTTTATCGCGACCAAGCGTAAGATCCAGCCAGGTGACAAGATGGCCGGTCGTCACGGGAACAAGGGCGTGGTTTCGCGCATCGTTCCAGTCGAAGACATGCCATACCTTGAAGATGGTACCTCGGTTGATATCGTGCTGAACCCACTCGGTGTTCCGTCGCGTATGAACGTGGGTCAGATTCTCGAAACGCACCTTGGTTGGGCTTGTGCCGGTCTTGGGAAGCGCATCGACAAGATGGTTCGCGAATATCACTCCAAGGGCGATCTCCAGCCACTGCGCAGCGAAATCAAGGAACTGTTCTCGAACGACGAACAGCTTCGCGATCTCGATGACGACGGTCTGGTTCGTCTCGGCGAGCACCTCTCGAAGGGTGTTTCCATCGCAACGCCAGTGTTTGACGGCGCGAAGGAACACAACATCGTTGAGATGCTGGAGCGTGCAGGTCTGAAGGCCTCTGGCCAGTCGACCGTCTTTGACGGCCGTACCGGTGAACAGTTCGACCGTCAGGTTACTGTTGGCTACATCTACATGCTGAAGCTCGACCACTTGGTCGACAACAAGATCCACGCGCGCTCGATTGGGCCGTACTCCCTCGTCACCCAGCAGCCGCTTGGTGGTAAGGCACAGTTCGGTGGTCAGCGCTTCGGTGAGATGGAAGTTTGGGCTCTTGAAGCGTATGGCGCCGCCTACACGCTGCAGGAAATGCTCACCATCAAGTCGGACGACGTGGCCGGTCGTACCAAGGTCTACGAAGCCATTGTCCGTGGTGACGATACCTTCGAAGCGGGCATTCCGGAAAGCTTCAACGTTCTGGTTAAGGAAATCCGGTCCCTCGGTCTCAATGTCGAACTCGACATGCGGGACAAGGACCTGGAAAACCAGGCAGAAGCGGAGCTCGCGCCTCCTCAGGAAGCGGCGGAATAATCCGGCACTTCCAATCCTAATCACCTTCCGTTCAGGCGCGTTAAAACGCTGCCTGGGCGGATAGAGGAGAGAACTGATGAACCATCATTCCCACGTTATGGACCCGTTCAACCCAGGGCTCCCCGTGCAGACATTTGATCAGATGAAAATCTCGATCGCGTCGCCGGAAAAAATCCTGTCCTGGTCGTACGGCGAAATCAAAAAGCCAGAAACCATCAACTATCGTACGTTCAAGCCTGAACGCGATGGTCTGTTCTGTGCGCGTATCTTTGGCCCCGTAAAGGACTACGAATGCTTGTGCGGCAAGTACAAGCGTATGAAGTTCAAGGGCGTCATCTGCGAGAAGTGCGGTGTTGAAGTTACCCTGAGCCGCGTTCGTCGCGAGCGCATGGGCCACATCGAGCTGGCAGCTCCAGTTGCGCACATCTGGTTCCTGAAGTCGCTTCCAAGCCGTATCGCGCTTCTGCTCGATATGACTCTGAAAGACATCGAACGTATTCTGTACTTCGAAAACTATGTCGTTCTCGATCCGGGTCTGACCCCGTTCACGCTGAACGAACTTCTTACAGAAGAACAGTACCTCGACGCACAGGACGAGTACGGTGCTGACAGCTTCACCGCCAAGATCGGCGCGGAAGCTATCCGTGACATTCTGCTGGCGCTCGATCTGGAAAAGATCGCTGGTGATCTGCGTGTAGAAATCGCGG
Organism: Devosia sp. MC521; assembly: GCF_014127105.1. Taxonomy (NCBI): domain Bacteria; kingdom Pseudomonadati; phylum Pseudomonadota; class Alphaproteobacteria; order Hyphomicrobiales; family Devosiaceae; genus Devosia; species Devosia sp. MC521. The sequence continues at coordinate 2,168,775 of NZ_CP059902.1, read as the reverse complement.
AATCCACCACCGAACTGAAGCCAAAGAAGCTCGCAAAGCGTCTTAAGATCGTTGAGCAGTTCATCGTTTCTGGCAACAAGCCAGAATGGATGATCATGACCGTTATTCCGGTGATCCCACCGGAACTGCGTCCGCTTGTGCCATTGGATGGTGGTCGTTTCGCGACTTCGGATCTGAACGATCTGTATCGTCGCGTGATCAACCGTAACAACCGCCTCAAGCGCCTGATCGAGCTGCGTGCGCCGGACATCATTATCCGTAACGAAAAGCGTATGCTTCAGGAAGCTGTTGACGCGCTGTTCGATAACGGCCGTCGCGGTCGTACCATCACCGGTGCGAACAAGCGTCCGCTCAAGTCGCTCTCTGACATGCTCAAGGGCAAGCAGGGCCGCTTCCGTCAGAACTTGCTCGGTAAGCGCGTCGACTATTCGGGTCGTTCGGTTATTACCGTTGGTCCATACCTCAAGCTGCACCAGTGCGGTCTTCCAAAGAAGATGGCTCTGGAACTGTTCAAGCCGTTCATCTACTCGCGCCTTGAAGCCAAGGGCTTTAGCTCGACCGTCAAGCAGGCCAAGAAGCTTGTTGAGAAGGAAAAGCCAGAAGTCTGGGATATCCTGGAAGAAGTGATCCGCGAGCACCCGGTTCTGCTGAACCGCGCTCCGACCCTTCACCGTCTGGGCATTCAGGCATTCGAGCCGATCCTGATCGAAGGCAAGGCAATCCGTCTGCACCCACTCGTTTGCTCGGCGTTTAACGCTGACTTTGACGGTGACCAGATGGCTGTGCACGTTCCGCTGTCGCTTGAAGCGCAGCTGGAAGCACGCGTTCTGATGATGTCGACCAACAACATTCTGCACCCAGCGAATGGTCAGCCGATCATCGTGCCGTCGCAGGACATTGTTCTGGGCCTCTACTACCTCTCGCTCGCTAACGACGGTGAGCCAGGTGAGGGCATGGCGTTCGGCTCTTATGCTGAACTCGAACACGCGCTCGACAATGACGTTGTCACGCTCCACACCAAGATCAAGGCCCGCGTGCCGGCTTGGGACGAGAATGGCAAGGAAATCACCGAGATCGTGGACACGACCCCGGGCCGTATGCTCATCGGTCAGATCCTGCCGAAGCACCCAACCGTTCCGTACTCGACTGCAAACCAGTTGATGACGAAGAAGATGATCTCGAAGATGATCGACACCGTGTATCGCGGTTGCGGTCAGAAGGAGACCGTCATTTTCTGTGACCGCGTCATGCAGCTTGGTTTCAAGAACGCATGTGACGCCGGTATTTCGTTCGGTAAGGATGACATGGTTATCCCGGCCGCGAAGTACACCATGGTTGATGAAACCCGTAAGCTGGTCGAAGAATTCGAGCAGCAGTACAACGACGGTCTCATCACCCAGGGCGAAAAGTACAACAAGGTTGTCGACGCCTGGGCAAAGTGCGGTGACAAGGTTGCCGAAGAGATGATGAAGGGCATTGCTGCCGTTCAGGTCGACAAGGAAACCGGTCGTCAGAAGCCGATCAACTCGGTTTACATGATGAGCCACTCGGGTGCTCGTGGTTCACCAGCACAGATGAAGCAGCTTGCTGGTATGCGCGGCCTTATGGCTCGTCCAGACGGCTCGATCATTGAGACGCCGATCACCGCGAACTTCAAGGAAGGCCTCAACGTTCTTGAGTACTTCAACTCCTCGCACGGTGCTCGTAAGGGTCTTGCTGATACCGCGTTGAAGACCGCGAACTCGGGTTACTTGACCCGTCGTCTCGTGGACGTTGCTCAGGATGCGATCATTGTGGTCGACGACTGCGGCACCGAAAAGGGTCTGACCATGGAGCCCATCGTGGACGCCGGTCAGGTCGTTGCTTCGATCGGTCAGCGTATCCTTGGTCGTACGACTGCGGATGACGTGTTCCACCCGCTCACCGGTGACCTCATTGCTCCGAAGGGCATTCTGCTCGACGAAAAGCACATCGAGATCATCGAAGACGCGCGTATTCAGTCGATCCGTATCCGTTCGCCACTGACTTGCGAAATGCGTCAGGGTTGCTGCGCGGCCTGCTATGGTCGTGACCTTGCACGCGGCACTCCGGTCAACATGGGTGAAGCTGTCGGCGTTATCGCTGCACAGTCGATCGGTGAACCAGGCACTCAGCTGACCATGCGTACGTTCCACATTGGTGGTACGGCACAGGTTGTTGACAGCTCGTTCCTCGAGTCCGGCGCTGAAGGTAAGATCGAAGTTCGTAACTCCAACCTTGCTAACGTCGCAGACGGCAAGCAGGTGGTTATGGCTCGTAACGTTGCTCTCGTTATCGTTGATGGCGAAGGCAAGGAACGCGCAGTCCATAAGGTTGCTTACGGCTCCAAGCTTCTGGTTAAGGCTGGCGACAATGTTCGTCGCGGCCAGCGTCTGGCTGAATGGGATCCGTACACCCGTCCGATCCTAGCTGAAGTTGAAGGCGAAGCGCAGTTTGAAGACCTGAACGACGGCGTTTCCGTTGCGGAAAACACCGACGAAGCAACAGGCTTCACCAAGCGCGTTGTTATCGACTGGCGCGGCAATCAGCGTGGTGAAGGCCTCAAGCCTGCACTCGTGATTAACCGTGGCGGTTCGGTCGCTAAGGTTGAACGTGGTGGTGACGCTCGTTACCTGCTTTCCGTTGATGCTGTTATCAACGTTGAGCCAGGTGAAAAGGTCTCGCCAGGTGACATTCTTGCTCGTATCCCGCTCGAAAGCGCGAAGACCAAGGACATCACCGGCGGTCTGCCACGCGTTGCTGAACTCTTTGAAGCTCGTCGTCCAAAGGACCACGCTATCATCGCCGAAATCGATGGTACGATCCGCTTTGGCCGCGACTACAAGAACAAGCGTCGCATCATCATCGAGCCAAACGAAGACGGTGCAGAAGCCGTTGAGTACCTGATCCCGAAGGGCAAGCCATTCCACCTCCAGGAAGGCGACACCATCGAAAAGGGCGAATACATCCTGGACGGCAACCCAGCTCCACACGACATCCTTGCGATCAAGGGTGTTGAAGAACTGGCTCGTTACCTCGTGAACGAAATTCAGGAAGTGTATCGTCTGCAGGGCGTTCTGATTAACGACAAGCACATCGAAGTGATTGTTCGTCAGATGCTGCAGAAGGTCGAAATCGTCACCCCAGGCGACTCCGGTCTCCTGAAGGATGAACAGCTCGACAAGCTCGACTTTGATGAACTCAACGACGCGCTCGTTGCCGATGGCAAGAAGCCAGCGACTGCTAACCCAGTTCTGCTCGGTATCACCAAGGCATCGCTGCAGACCCGTTCGTTCATCTCGGCCGCTTCCTTCCAGGAAACGACCCGCGTGCTGACCGAAGCTGCCGTTTCCGGCAAGGCCGACCTTCTCGAAGGCCTGAAGGAAAACGTGATCGTTGGCCGTCTGATCCCAGCCGGTACCGGCGCAGGCCAGACCAAGGCGAAGCTTATTGCGCAGAAGCGCGACGAGCTGATCCTGGAAGAACGCCGTCGTCAGGCAGAGACAGCAGCAATTGCTGCTCCGCGCCGCTAAGCGACAAGACATTGAATAGGAAAGGGGCCCTTCGGGGCCCCTTTTTTTGTCTCTGCCGTTTGAACTCAGGGGGTGGGAGGCTGCAAGCCGAGGTAGTCGATAAGCTCGCGCGTGGCTGCGGCGCCGGCGCGGTTGGCCCCTACGGTTGACGCCGAAGGGCCATAGCCAACCAAATGAATACGGGGATCTTTGGCCACTTGGGTGGCGAGACGGCCGGTCATGACAATGCCGCCGGATTGTTCGCGCAGGTTCAGGGGCGCGAGATGATCAAGCGCTGACTGGAAACCGGTGCACCATAGGATGGTATCGACAGCGCGCTCTTGCCCGTCCGCCCAGCGGACGCCGGTGGGGGTAATCTCAGAGAACATGGGAAGGCGGTTGAGTACGCCGCGCCGCTGCAGGGCTTCGACGGCGGGGGTGACGGGTAAGCCAGTCACCGATACGACGGCCTTGGGAGGAAGACCCTGACGCACGCGATCCTCGACCATGGCGACCGCAGCGCGGCCTGCGGCTTCATCAAACGGTCTTGTAAGGAAGCGAGGCGATGTGCGGGTAACCCATGTGGTTTGGGTGACTTGCGATATCTCGTCGAGCAACTGGATCGCTGAAATGCCGCCGCCGACGATAAGAACATGCTGGCCGATAAAGCGCTCAGCGGTTTTATAGTCCTTGGTGTGGAGTTGGGTGCCTAAAAAGGTGTCAGCACCGGGGTAGGGCGGGATATAGGGCTTTTCCCAGGTGCCGGTGGCGTTGATGATGCCCCGGGCGGAGAGTAGGCCTTTGTCGGTTTCGACACGAAAGCGCTCGCCGCGGTCGCAGACCACTTGCACTCGTATGGGACGCACAACCTCAAGATCAAAACGGGCTTCGTAAGCCGTGTAATATGCGGGTACGGCTTGTGCAGCTTGAACCGTTGGGCCACTGGCGAAAGCGCCGAACTGCATGCCCGGCAAGTCGTGAACCCGATTGACCGTCGAGAGGGTGAGTGAGGGCCAACGGTGTTGCCAAGCGCCGCCAGGGTTGGGGTTGGCGTCTAAAACATAGAAGTCGCGACGCGCCACATAGCCCATGCGGGTGAGATGATAAGCAGCACTGAGTCCAGCCTGCCCAGCGCCGATGATGACAATGTTTGTTTTTAGGGCCGTATTCGGGCTGCGGGGCAGGGGAGCGATCATAGCGACATTTGAGCGCAAATGATTTGAGAACGCGAGTGGGTTGATCCATTTTGCGTGTCAACTTTCACCTCGAGGTAACGCCTCAACCAGGTGTGAACAGATGGGAAGTGCGCGGGAATTGTGGAGTTGTTAACCCTAGCGAAAAAATCGTTAATGCAATTTCGTGTTTGTTGCCGAACGGTTTTTACTTAATCCGTCCGGTTCCTGAAAAGCCTCTTGACCCGCTGAACCCCTGGAAACGCATAGCTTCCCTTCGAGTTGTTCAAGAAAGAATCCTTGACGGAGCGAGTCATCGGCTCTAAACAGCCCCTACCTTAGCGGTCGGTCGTGATTGTCACACCGGGTCCCTGCCACCTAGCGCGGGAATCCAGGGCAATCAAACACACTGTCGGGTATTAGACGAAGTAAATCCTTGTGCGCATGACTGCTGCCTGTAATAGGGCGGGTGGTCCTCTGCAACTGAGGCGCTGCCGCATCCTTAATGGGGTGAGGTGGGCGTCGCTTTGGTTTGCTTGTGTTGACCGTTTATAAATTTGGACCAATGGAAAGAGCGCAATGCCCACCATTAATCAGCTGATCCGCAAGCCACGCGCCAGCAAGCCAAAGCGGAACAAAGTTCCCGCCATGGAAGCGAACCCGCAGAAGCGTGGCGTTTGCTCCCGTGTGTACACGACGACCCCAAAGAAGCCGAACTCGGCACTGCGTAAGGTTGCCAAGGTACGTCTCACCAACCAGCGCGAAGTGATCTCCTACATTCCGGGCGAAGGTCACAACCTGCAGGAGCACTCTGTTGTTCTGATCCGTGGCGGCCGCGTACGCGACTTGCCAGGTGTTCGTTACCACGTGCTTCGCGGTGTTCTTGATACGCAGAGTGTCAAGGATCGTAAGCAACGCCGTTCGAAGTACGGCGCGAAGCGTCCGAAGTAAGGAGTATTTGAGTCATGTCCCGTCGCCACCGTGCAGAGAAGCGTGACGTTATTCCGGACCCAAAGTTCGGTGATCTCGTCGTCTCCAAGTTCATGAATTACCTGATGCTCGACGGCAAGAAGTCCGCCGCCGAATCCATCGTCTACGGTGCTTTTGACATCGTAGAAACCAAGACCAAGCAGGATCCAGTCACCGTGTTCCACGGCGCTCTGGACAACATCCGTCCGGCTGTTGAAGTTCGTTCGCGTCGCGTTGGCGGTGCTACGTACCAGGTTCCTGTCGAAGTTCGTGCTGACCGTCAGCAGGCTCTGGCCATTCGTTGGCTCATCGAGTCCGCTCGTAAGCGCGGCGAAAACACCATGCGTGAGCGTCTTTCCGGCGAACTCATGGATGCTATGAACGGCCGTGGTCAGGCCGTTAAGAAGCGCGAAGACACGCACCGTATGGCTGACGCCAACCGTGCATTCTCGCACTACCGCTGGTAGTAGGAACCGATTATGGCACGTACCACTCCGATCAATCTGTACCGTAACTTCGGCATCATGGCTCACATCGATGCTGGCAAGACCACTACGACTGAACGCATCCTGTATTACACTGGCAAGAACCATAAGATGGGTGAAACCCACGATGGCGCTTCGACCATGGACTGGATGGAGCAGGAGCAGGAACGCGGCATCACCATCACTTCCGCAGCGACCACGACTTCGTGGACCTCGCGTGATGGCGTGCAGCACCGCTTCAACATCATCGACACCCCCGGCCACGTTGACTTCACCATTGAAGTAGAACGTTCGCTGCGCGTGCTCGACGGTGCTGTGGCTCTGCTCGATGCGAACGCTGGTGTTGAACCTCAGACTGAAACCGTTTGGCGCCAGGCTGACAAGTACAACGTTCCACGTCTCATCTTCGTCAATAAGATGGACAAGATCGGCGCAGACTTCTACCGCTGCCTCGAAATGATCGGTTCGCGTCTCGGTGCCAAGGGCGTCGCGGCTCAGCTGCCAATCGGCGCTGAAACCGAGTTCAAGGGCGTTGTCGATCTCATCGAGATGAAGGCACTCGTCTGGCAGAACGAAGAACTCGGCGCTGCCTGGGACGTTCTTGAGATCCCAGCGGATCTGAAGGACAAGGCTGTCGAATACCGCGAAAAGCTGATCGAAGCTGCCGTCGAAATGGACGATGCAGCAATGGAAGCGTATCTGAACGGTGAAACACCGGACAACGATACCATCCGTCGTCTGCTTCGCCGTGGCGTTATTGATGCGAAGTTCTTCCTCGTTTTTGCTGGCTCTGCCTTCAAGAATAAGGGCGTTCAGCCGCTCCTCGATGGCGTTATCGACTTCCTGCCAGCTCCGACCGACGTTCCTGCTATCCAGGGTATCGACGCGAAGACTGAAGAGCCAATCGAACGTCACGCTGACGACAACGAGCCGCTCTCCATGCTGGCGTTCAAGATCGCCAACGACCCACACATGGGTTCGCTGACTTTCTGCCGCATCTACTCGGGTCACCTCGAAGCTGGCATTCAGCTGGAAAACACCGTGAAGGGCAAGCGCGAACGCGTTGGCCGCATGTTCCAGATGCACGCAAACAGCCGCGAGCAGATCACTGAAGCTTACGCAGGCGATATCGTTGCTATCGTTGGTCTCAAGGACACCACCACTGGTGATACCCTGACCCCAGCGAACGCACAGGTTATCCTTGAACGTATGATCTTCCCGGATCCGGTTATCGACATCTCCGTCGAGCCAAAGTCCAAGGCCGACCAGGAAAAGATGGGCCTCGCCCTGAACCGCCTGGCAGCTGAAGATCCATCGTTCCGCGTTAAGACCGACGAAGAATCGGGCCAGACGATCATTTCGGGTATGGGTGAACTTCACCTTGATATTCTCGTCGATCGTATGAAGCGTGAATTCAAGGTCGAAGCGAACATCGGTCAGCCGCAGGTTGCGTATCGTGAAACGATCACGCGCAAGTCGGACAAGGACTACAGCCACAAGAAGCAGTCTGGTGGTTCGGGTCAGTTCGCTCGTATCAAGTTCACTGTTGAACCCGGTGAAGTTGGCAAGGGCTTCGAGTTCGTGAACTCGATCGTCGGTGGTGCTATTCCTCGCGAATACATCCCAGGCGTTCAGAAGGGCATGGAATCGGTCATGGGCGCAGGTCCGCTGATCGGCTTCCCAGTGGTTGACGTTAAGGTCACTCTGACCGACGGCGCATACCACGACGTTGACTCGTCTGTTCTCGCCTTCGAAATCGCCGGCCGTGCAGGTCTGCGTGAAGCGCTTCGTGAAGCTGGTCCGAAGATTCTCGAACCAATCATGAAGGTTGAAGTTGTCACGCCAGACGACTACATGGGTGACGTAATCGGCGACTTGAATTCTCGTCGTGGTCAGATCCAGGGCACTGAAAGCCGTGGTGTCGTCCAGGTCGTGAACGCGTTTGTTCCGCTCGCGAATATGTTCGGCTATGTGAACTCGCTGCGCTCTATGAGCCAGGGTCGTGCACAGTACAGCATGGTGTTCGATCACTACGAACAGGTTCCGCAGGCGGTTGCCGACGAAGTCCAGGCCAAGTACGCCTAAAACCAGCGCAAGCTAACTAATCTCAACTTTAAGTCGGCGATTGCGCTGACAATTTTGGAGAAAATCGATGGGTAAGGAAAAATTTTCCCGCTCCAAGCCGCATTGCAACATCGGCACCATTGGTCACGTTGACCACGGCAAGACCTCGCTGACCGCAGCGATCACCAAGGTTTTGGCTGAATCCGGCGGCGCAGCGTTCAAGGACTATGCGTCGATCGACAGCGCGCCAGAAGAAAAGGCACGCGGTATCACCATCAACACTTCGCACGTTGAATACGAAACCGCGAACCGCCACTACGCACACGTCGACTGCCCAGGCCACGCTGACTATGTTAAGAACATGATCACCGGCGCTGCTCAGATGGACGGCGCGATCCTGGTTGTGTCGGCTGCTGACGGCCCAATGCCACAGACTCGCGAACACATCCTGCTCGCTCGCCAGGTTGGCGTTCCAGCACTGGTCGTGTTCCTGAACAAGTGCGACATGGTTGACGACGCTGAACTGCTCGAACTCGTCGAAATGGAAGTTCGTGAACTTCTGTCTTCGTACGAATTCCCAGGCGACGACATCCCAGTCATCAAGGGCTCGGCTCTCGCAGCTCTCGAAGACAGCAACAAGGCTCTCGGCCATGACGCTGTTCTCGAACTGATGGCCGCTGTTGATGCGTACATCCCACAGCCAGAACGTCCAGTTGACCAGCCGTTCCTGCTCCCGATCGAAGACGTGTTCTCGATCTCGGGTCGCGGTACTGTTGTGACCGGTCGTGTTGAACGTGGTATCGTCAAGGTTGGCGAAGAAGTCGAAATCGTCGGCATCAAGGCAACCCAGAAGACCACCGTTACCGGCGTTGAAATGTTCCGCAAGCTGCTCGACTCCGGTCAGGCAGGCGACAACGTTGGCGCGCTGATCCGTGGTATCGACCGCACTCAGGTTGAGCGCGGCCAGGTTCTCTGCAAGCCAGGTTCCGTACAGCCACACACCGACTTCACTGCTGAGGTTTACATCCTCACCAAGGAAGAAGGCGGTCGCCACACTCCGTTCTTCGGTAACTACCGTCCTCAGTTCTACTTCCGTACAACCGACGTGACCGGCATTGTTACCCTTCCAGAAGGCACCGAAATGGTGATGCCTGGGGATAACCTGAATATCAACGTTCAGCTTATCGTTCCGATCGCTATGGAAGAGAAGCTCCGCTTCGCTATCCGTGAAGGCGGCCGTACTGTTGGTTCGGGCGTCGTAGCTACGATCCTGAAGTAAGAACAATTTGACACTCGCGGCGCGTGCTTTGTTGCGCGCCGCGATCCTTTTTGTCAGGATTTAAAAGATGAACGGTCAGAATATTCGCATTCGCCTCAAGGCGTTTGACCATCGCGTGCTCGATACGTCGACTCGTGAAATCGTCAACACCGCCAAGCGTACGGGTGCTCAGGTTCGCGGTCCAATCCCGCTGCCGACCCACATCGACAAGTTCACCGTGAACCGCTCGCCGCACATCGATAAGAAGTCGCGTGAGCAGTTTGAGATTCGTACCCACAAGCGTTTGCTTGACATTGTGGATCCGACCCCTCAAACGGTCGATGCGTTGATGAAGCTTGACCTCGCCGCCGGCGTCGACGTCGAAATCAAGCTCTAAAGCATACAAGTTTCCGCGCCTGCCGTTAAAAGGGTCCTCTGAAACCATGACCCGGCAGCGCGCCAATTGAAAAGGTAAGAACCTATGCGTTCTGGATTGATCGCACAGAAGCTGGGCATGACCCGCATCTTTGCAGAGGACGGATCCCACGTCCCTGTAACGGTGCTGAGCCTGCAAAACTGCCAGGTGGTAGCTCAGCGGACCGCCGAGAAGGATGGCTACGTAGCCCTGCAGCTCGGCGCCGGCCAGGCAAAGGCCAAGAACGTCAGCAAGGCCGAACGTGGCCAGTATGCTGTCGCTAAGGTTGAGCCGAAGCGTCGCGTCGCGGAATTCCGCGTTGACGCTGATAACCTCATCGAGGTTGGTGCAACTCTTAAGGCCGATCACTTTGCCGAAGGTCAGCTGGTCGACGTGACCGGTACCTCTATCGGTAAGGGCTTTGCCGGCGGTATGAAGCGCTGGAATTTTGGCGGTCTTCGTGCGTCGCACGGTGTGTCTGTCTCTCACCGCTCGATCGGTTCGACCGGTCAGCGTCAGGACCCAGGCCGTACCTTCAAGAACAAGAAGATGCCGGGCCACATGGGCGACCGTCGCATCACCACTCAGAACCTCACTGTTGTGAAGACCGACGTAGAACGTGGTCTGATCATGGTTCAGGGTTCTGTTCCGGGCTCCAAGGGTGCTTGGATCATGGTCAAGGACGCCGTCAAGAAGCCGGCTCCCGCGAACGTTGCCCTTCCGGGTTCGTTCGAAGCCGCTGCTGCGGGGGAATCGAAGTAAATGGAACTCCAGGTAACCACTCTCGACGGTAAGTCCGCAGGCAAGGTTGAACTTCAGGACGCCGTGTTCGGCCTTGAAGTCCGTGCTGACCTTCTTCACCGTATGGTTCGCTACCAGCAGCTTAAGGCTATGGCTGGCACCCACGACGTCAAGAACCGCTCTGAAGGTGCACTGACCGGTAAGAAGTTTGTAAAGCAGAAGGGTTCTGGCGGCGCTCGTCACGGCGACCGTAAGGCTCCTCAGTTCCGTGGTGGCGGCCGTGCATTCGGTCCAACTCCGCGTAGCCATGCTATCGATCTTCCAAAGAAGGTCCGTGCTTTGGCTCTCAAGCATGCTCTCTCGGCTAAGGCTGCTGCAGGCTCGCTGATCGTTCTCGACAGCGTTGCACAGGCTCAGGCTAAGACTGCTGCTCTGCGCACCACTTTCGGCAAGCTGGAATGGCTTAACGCTCTGATCATCGACGGTGCAACCGTTGACCAGAACTTCGCTCTTGCTGCTCGCAACATCCCAAATATCGACGTGCTGCCGGTGCAGGGGATCAACGTTGTTTCGATCCTGAAGCGTGACAAGCTCGTCCTCACCAAGGCAGCGCTTGAAGCGCTCGAAGCGAGGTTCGCATGAACAAGCTTGCCGCTTACGACATTATCCGCAACCCAGTCGTGACGGAAAAGTCGACCATGGCTTCTGAAGCCAACCAGGTCGTTTTCGATGTTGCTATTGACGCGAACAAGACTGAGATCAAGGCAGCTGTTGAACAGCTTTTCTCGGTCAAGGTGAAGGCTGTTAACACTTTGGTCCGCAAGGGCAAGGTAAAGCGCTTCCGTGGTCGTGTTGGTGTTCGCAACGACGTCAAGAAGGCAGTTGTGACCCTGGCCGAAGGTCAGTCGATCGACATCTCGACCGGCCTCTAAGGGATAAGAGACAAAAATGGCTCTAAAGACTTACAATCCCACCTCTGAAGGCCGTCGTACGCTTGTTACGACTGATCGTTCGGAACTGTGGAAGGGTGCACCGGTCAAGGCTTTGACCGAAGGCCTCAGCAAATCCGGTGGTCGTAATAACACCGGCCGCATCACTGCTTTCCACCGTGGTGGTGGTCACAAGCGCTCGTACCGTTTGATCGATTTCAAGCGCGTTAAGTTCGACGCAGTCGGGACCGTAGAACGTCTCGAATACGATCCGAACCGTACCGCTTGGATCGCTCTGATTAAGTACGAAGACGGCGAACTGGCTTACATCGTTGCTCCACAGCGTCTTGCTGCTGGCGACAAGGTTGTATCGTCCATGAACGCAGTCGACGTGAAGCCAGGCAATGCAATGCCGCTCGAGCGCATGCCGGTCGGCACCATTGTGCACAACATCGAACTGAAGCCTCGCAAGGGTGGTCAGGTCGCTCGTTCTGCTGGCGCCTATGCTCAGTACGTTGGCCGTGACTCCGGTTGGGCGATCCTTCGCCTGAACTCGGGTGAACAGCGTCGCGTTCACGGCACTTGCCTTGCGACTGTTGGTGCTGTGTCCAACCAGGACCACGCTAACACCTCGCTCGGTAAGGCAGGTCGCAACCGTTGGCTCGGCCGCAAGCCAGTCAACCGTGGTGTTACCATGAACCCGGTCGACCACCCACATGGTGGTGGTGAAGGCCGTACCTCTGGTGGCCGTCACCCGGTTTCTCCGTGGGGCAAGCCAACTAAGGGCAAGCGTACGCGTACCAACAAGGCAACGGACCAGTTTATCGTTCGTAGCCGTCACGTGAAGAAGGGCAGGTAACAACATGACCCGTTCGATTTGGAAGGGGCCGTTCGTAGACGGTTACCTGCTCAAGAAGGCCGAGAAGGCTGCGTCATCTGGTCGCCACGAAGTGGTGAAGATTTGGTCGCGTCGCTCGACGATCCTGCCGCAGTTCGTGGGTATCACGTTCGGCGTTCACAATGGTCAGAAGCACGTCCCAGTCCTCGTGACTGAAGACATGATTGGCCACAAGTTCGGTGAATTCGCGCCGACCCGTACCTACTACGGTCACGCGGCCGACAAGAAGGCCAAGAGGAAGTAAGATGAGCAAGCCAAAGACTGAGCGCGCTCTCAAGGATAACGAGGCTAAGGCTGTACTGCGCATGCTGCGTATCAGCCCTCAGAAGCTGAACCTCGTCGCGCAGTTGATCCGTGGTAAGAAGGTAGAGCGTGCTCTGTCCGACCTCGAGTTCAGCCACAAGCGTATCGCCGGCCAGGTGAAGAAGGTGCTGGAAAGCGCCATCGCCAACGCTGAAAACAACCACGGTCTCGACAGCGACGCTCTCGTTGTTGCCGAAGCCTTCGTCGGTAACTCGCTGGTTATGAAGCGCTTCCACGCTCGTGGTCGCGGCAAGTCGGCTCGTGTTGAGAAGCCATTCTCGCACCTGACGATCGTCGTCCGTCAAGTTGAGGAGGCCGCATAATGGGTCAGAAGATCAATCCAATCGGCTTCCGCCTCGGTATCAACCGCACTTGGGACAGCCGCTGGTACGCAAACCGTGGTGAGTACGGCACGCTTCTTCAGGAAGACCTGAAGATTCGTTCCATGCTCATGGAAGAGCTCAAGGCAGCTGCGGTTTCCAAGATCGTTATCGAACGCCCGCACCGTAAGTGCCGCGTGTCGATCCACACTGCCCGTCCAGGCATTGTGATCGGCAAGAAGGGCGCAGACATCGACAAGATCCGCGCCAAGGTGAAGAAGTTCACCGATAGCGAAGTGCACATCAACATCGTTGAAGTGCGCAAGCCGGAAACCGACGCGACTCTGGTTGCTCAGGGCATTGCCCAGCAGCTGGAACGCCGTGTGGCATTCCGTCGCGCTATGAAGCGTGCGGTTCAGACAGCGATCCGTATGGGCGCTGGTGGTATCCGCGTTAACGTTGGTGGTCGTCTTGGTGGCGCCGATATCGCTCGTACCGAATGGTACCGCGAAGGCCGTGTTCCACTGCACACCCTCCGTGCTGACATCGACTACGGTACTGCAGAAGCCGCAACCACTTACGGCATCATCGGTATCAAGGTCTGGGTCTTCAAGGGCGAAGTCCTTGAGCATGATCCGTCGGCTCACGAGCGTCGCGCTACCGAAGGTGGCGAAGGTGCTGGTCAGCGTTCTCCACGCCATGAGCGTGGCGACCGCGATCGCGAACGCGCATAAGAAGGTTAGTTCATTATGCTGCAACCAAAGAGAACTAAGTTCCGCAAGGCCCACAAGGGCCGTATCCATGGCGAAGCCAAGGGCGGTACCACCCTCGCATTCGGTCAGTACGCACTGAAGGCCACTGAGCCAGAACGTGTTACTGCCCGTCAGATCGAAGCTGCGCGTCGCGCGATCACTCGCGAAATGAAGCGTCAGGGTCGTGTTTGGATCCGTATTTTCCCGGATCTGCCTGTTTCCAAGAAGCCTACCGAAGTCCGTATGGGTAAGGGTAAGGGCTCCGTGGAGTACTGGGCTGCACGTGTAAAACCTGGTCGTATCGTTTTTGAGATTGACGGCGTACCAGAAGACGTTGCAAAGGAGGCACTTCGCCTCGGTGCAATGAAGCTGCCGATCACCACGCGTATCGTTACGCGTATTGCTGACTAAGGAACACGAGTGATGAATTCCAGTGATGTGCGGGCCAAAACCGCAGACGAACTGAAAGACCAGCTCGTCGACCTTAAGAAAGAACAGTTCAACCTGCGTTTCCAGCGTGCTACCCAGCAACTGGAAAAGCCGGCTCGGGTGAAGGAAGTCCGTCGCGATATCGCGCGGATCAAAACCATCCTCGCCGAAAAGAACGCAGCTAAGTAAGGAATAAAACCCATGCCAAAGCGCGTTTTGCAGGGGACTGTGGTCTCCGACGCCAATGACAAGACCATCGTGGTTCGTGTCGAGCGCCGTTTCACGCACCCGGTTATGAAAAAGACCGTGCGTCGTTCCAAGAAGTACCATGCTCACGACGAAAATAACGTCGCGAAAATCGGTCAGATCGTTTGGATCGAAGAAACTGCGCCGATCAGCAAGAACAAGCGTTGGGCTCTGGTCCAGGATAACGCTTCTTCTTCCGTGTCTGCGTAAGAGAAACAATAGGTCGGCGCACCGTTTAGCGGTGCTGCCGACAAACTAGAAGGCATCCAGTCATGATCCAGATGCAGTCCAACCTCGACGTCGCCGATAATTCCGGCGCCAAGCGAGTAATGTGCATCAAGGTGCTGGGCGGTTCGCATCGCAAGTACGCCTCGGTCGGCGACATTATTGTCGTTTCGGTCAAGGACGCTATTCCGCGTGGCCGCGTTAAGAAGGGCCAGGTAATGAAGGCTGTGGTCGTTCGCACCGCAACCGACATCCGTCGCCCAGATGGCACCGTCATCCGTTTCGACAAGAACGCCGCAGTTCTTCTGAACAATCAGAAAGAACCAATCGGCACCCGTATCTTCGGACCAGTTCCGCGTGAACTTCGCGCTAAGAACCAAATGAAGATCATCTCGCTCGCCCCAGAGGTGCTGTAATGGCCGCCAAGATTAAGAAGGGCGACAAGGTAGTCGTCCTTGCAGGTAAGGATAAGGGTAAGACCGGTTCGGTCTTGCAGATCTTCCCGACCGAAAACCGTGCGCTCGTACAGGGTATCAACCTTGTACGTCGCCACCAGAAGCAGACTGCTACGCAGGACTCCGGTATCTTCTCGAAAGAAGCACCGATCCACCTGTCGAACCTTGCAGTTGCAGACGCGAATGGTAAGCCAACCCGTGTTGGTTTCCAGATCACCGATGGCGTGAAGACCCGCGTTGCTAAGACCACCGGAGATGCGATCAATGGCTGAGACCGTTTACGTTCCGCGCCTGCGCACCCAGTATGACGAATCGATCAAGCCCGAGCTGCTCAAGCAGTTCGAGTACAAGAACGTCATGCAGCTTCCGCGCCTGGAAAAGATCGTCCTGAACATGGGCGTTGGTGAAGCCGTTGCTGACACCAAGAAGGTGAAGTCCGCTGCTGAGCAGATGGAACTCATCGCTGGTCAGAAGCCAATCATCACCTACGCTCGCAAGTCGATTGCAGGCTTCAAGGTACGTGAAAACATGCCGCTGGGCGTGAAGGTTACCCTTCGTGGCGTCCGCATGTATGAATTCATGGACCGCCTAGTAAACATCGCTTTGCCTCGCGTGCGCGACTTCCGTGGCCTCAACCCGAACGCCTTTGATGGCCGTGGCAACTACGCCATGGGTATCAAGGAACACATCATCTTCCCAGAAATTAACTATGATCAGATCGATCAGGTTTGGGGTATGGATATCGTGGTTTGCACCACAGCCCGTACAGATGATGAAGCGCGTGCGCTTCTTAAGGCTTTCAACTTCCCATTCCGCGCGTAAGCGGATAGGGAAGGGATAGAGGATCAGGATATGGCAAAGACCAGTTCCATTGAAAAGAACAAGAAGCGCGCAGTTCTGGCCGCTCAGTATGCCGATAAGCGCGCTGCGCTGAAGGCAACTGTGATGAACCAGGAAACGCCGATTGAAGAACGCTTCAAGGCAAGCTTGAAGCTCGCTGAACTTCCACGCAACTCGGCTCAGATCCGCGTTCGCAACCGTTGTGAAGTGTCGGGCCGTCCGCGCGCTTACTACCGCAAGCTCAAGATGAGCCGTATTGCCCTGCGTCAGCTGGGCAACTTGGGTCTCATCCCGGGTCTGGTAAAGTCGAGCTGGTAAGGAGAAACTAAGATGAGCTTTTCCGATCCAATCGGCGATATGCTGACCCGTATCCGGAACGCACAAATGCGTCGCCGGAACACCGTAACGACCCCAGCGTCGACCCTCCGTGGTCGTGTGCTGGACGTTCTTCAGTCCGAGGGCTTTATTCGCGGCTACTCGGAAACCAAGTTCGAAAACGGCGCTGCCGAATACGAAATTGAACTGAAGTATTCTGACAATGAAGGCGTTATCCGCACCATCGAACGCGTGTCGCGTCCGGGCCGTCGCGTTTACGCCTCCGTCAAGAATATTCCACAGGTTGCTAATGGCCTCGGCGTGTCGATCCTCTCCACCCCTAAGGGTGTGATGGCCGACCACGAAGCTAAGGCTGCCAATGTGGGTGGCGAGGTACTCTGCCGCGTCTTCTAAGCCATTTGGCTTAGAAGTACGGTAAGACGATTACTCAAGGAAAGAATATGTCACGTACTGGCAAGAAACCGGTGGCCCCGGTTAGCGGTGTTACGGTAACGATCGATGGTCGTACCGTGTCCGCAAAGGGCCCGAAGGGCGAACTGAGCCTCCAGCTCATGGATATCGTCAACGTAGAGCAGGGCGACGACGGTATCTCCGTTGTTCCTGCAAATGATAGCCGTTTTGCTCGCGCTGCCTGGGGCACCACACGCGCGCTGATCCAGAACATGGTCACCGGTGTGAGCGCAGGCTTCGAAAAGAAGTTGGCAATTCAGGGCGTGGGTTACCGCGCCGCGATGCAGGGCAAGGACGTTAAGCTCTCGCTCGGTTTCAGCCACGAAGTGATTTATAACGCTCCTGAAGGCATCACGCTTGCGGTGCCGGTTCCGACGGAAATCGTCGTAACTGGCATCGATAAGCAGGCTGTTGGCCAGGTTGCGGCTGAGATCCGCAGCTGGCGTCCCCCTGAGCCCTACAAGGGCAAGGGCGTGCGTTACGCTGGCGAGCAGGTCTTCCGCAAAGAAGGCAAGAAGAAGTAAGGAGCGCCACCTATGGCTATTTCTGCAAAGGGTGCGGACCGCCGCAAGGCTCGTGTCCGCAAGGCGCTCAAGGCTCGTGCCTTCGGTCGCCCACGTCTGTCGGTTTTCCGTTCAGGCAAGAATATGTACGCACAGATCATCGACGACGCAGCTGGCCGCACACTCGCTGCCGCTTCGACGCTCGACAAGGACGTTCGTGCAACCATCACCAACGGTGGTACAGCCGAAGCCGCTGCTGCAATTGGCAAGCTGATTGCTGAGCGCGGTTCGAAGGCTGGCGTGACCGAAGTGGTGTTCGACCGCGGCGCCTACATCTATCACGGCCGTGTTAAGGCCCTTGCAGACGCTGCCCGTGAGGGCGGTCTGCAGTTCTAATACGGCGAGGAAGAGAAGATTATGAGCAGAGACGTTCAAGAACGCGAAAGCGAGTTCGTCGATCGCCTGGTCCACATCAACCGTGTGGCTAAGGTAGTGAAGGGCGGCCGTCGCTTCGGTTTCGCTGCCCTCGTCGTAGTTGGTGACCAGAAGGGTCGCGTTGGGTTCGGTCACGGTAAGGCCCGTGAAGTTCCTGAAGCGATCCGTAAGGCAACCGAACAGGCTAAGCGCCAGATGATCCGCGTGCCGCTCCGCGACGCACGTACGCTCCATCACGATGTTACCGGTCGCCACGGCGCTGGTAAGGTGATCCTGCGTGCAGCCGTTCCGGGTACTGGTATCATCGCCGGTGGTCCAATGCGTGCGGTTTTCGAAACGCTTGGTATCAACGACATCGTTGCTAAGTCGCAGGGTACGGCTAACCCGTACAACATGGTTCGTGCTACTTTCGATGCGCTCAAGCGCGTTGATAGCCCACGTTCCGTGGCTGCCCGTCGCGGCCTTAAGGTTTCGGAACTGCAAGCTCGCCGCGGCGAAGCTTCGGTCGAAGCGTAAGACCGGCCAGGAGACACAACTATGGCCAATCAAAAGACCATTATCGTGAAGCAGGTTGGTTCGCCAATCCGCCGCGAAAAGAGCCAGCGCGCGACCCTTATCGGTCTCGGGCTGAACAAGATGAACAAGCAGCGCGAGCTCATTGATACGCCAGAAGTACGTGGCATGATCAATAAGGTCGGGCACCTCGTCCGCGTCGTCGGCGAGTAAGAGAAGGTCGGTAGAACAATGACTCGTTTGAACGAACTTCGCGACAACCCAGGTGCAAACAAGGTCCGCGTTCGCGTGGGCCGTGGCATCGGTTCGGGCGTTGGTAAGACCGGCGGCCGTGGCGGCAAGGGCCAGACTGCACGTTCTGGTGTTGCGATCAACGGCTTTGAAGGCGGCCAGATGCCCCTTCACATGCGTATGCCAAAGCGTGGCTTCAATGCTTGGAATCCTTCGGATTTCAACGAAGTTCGCATTGACCGCATCCAGGCTTACATCGACTCTGGCAAGCTTGATGCCAAGGCAGTTATCGACTCGGCAGCTCTGATTGCTGCTGGCGTTATCCGCCGCGCTAAGGACGGTGTACGTCTGATCGGCGCAGAAGGCTTCAAGGCTTCCAAGGCTACCTTCAAGGTGGATTATGCAACCAAGGGCGCTGCCGCAGCTATCGAAGCTGCTGGTGGCAAGATTGAGCTGATCCCAGTGAAGGAAACCTGGAAGAAGCCAGCACGCACTGTCTAATCCAGTCAGTGAGCGCACCCGGTCGTGAGGCCGGGTGCGCTTTTTTGGTTTGTTGCGTCTGGGCGGCAATTTAGTATGCTCCTTAGGCGCTCCGAGCGCACTTGGCATTCAAGCCATAGGAGCGGTATATGGCGTCCGCAGCCGAACAGCTGGCACGTAATTTAAGTTTCTCGACCTTTTCGAAGGCCAAGGCCCTGCAGCAGCGCATCTGGTTCACACTGGGAGCGCTGCTTATTTATCGTTTGGGCACCTTCATTCCTGTTCCAGGTATTGACCCTGACGCTTTCCGCGCGACTTTTGAACAGTCGCAGCAGGGCATCATCGGCATGTTCAACATGTTCTCCGGTGGTGCTGTTGAGCGTATGGCAATTTTCGCCCTCAACCTGATTCCTTACATCACTGCTTCGATCGTTGTGCAGGTGGTTGCGACCGCTTCGCCGCGTCTCGAAGCGCTGAAGAAGGAAGGGGAGGCGGGTCGCCGCAAGATGAACCAGTACACCCGCTATTTGGCGGTGTTGTTCTGCGCGGTTCAGGCATACGGCCTTGCCGTTGGTCTGGAAGGCAGCCAGGGCGTGGTTCTCAATCCAGGCTGGTTCTTCCGTATTTCGACCGTGATCACCCTCGTCGGTGGTACTATGTTCCTGATGTGGCTGGGCGAGCAGATGACCTCGCGCGGTGTCGGTAACGGCATTTCGCTGATCATCTTTGCTGGTATCGTGGCAAACTTGCCTTCGACTATCGCTCAGACCCTCGAGTTGAGCCGTACAGGCGCTCTGCCAGCCTTCGCAGGCATCGGCATGCTGCTTCTGGCTCTCGTCGTGATCGCAATCATCGTGTTCTTTGAACGCGCTCAGCGCCGCTTGCTGATCCAGTATCCCAAGCGTCAGGTTGGCAATAAGCTGTTCCAGGGCGATACCTCGCACCTGCCGCTTAAGCTCAACACCGCTGGTGTGATTCCCGTGATCTTCGGTTCTTCGCTGCTGCTTCTGCCGACGACAATCGCGTCGTTTGCGGCTCAGGGCGACGCTCCAGGGTGGCTGACAACCGTCACTGCGCTACTAGGCCGCGGGCAACCGCTGTATATGGCGCTATTTGCCTTCTTGATCATCTTCTTCGCTTTCTTCTACACGGCGATAGTGTTCAACCCCACCGAGACGGCTGACAACCTCAAGCGTTCTGGTGGCTTCATTCCGGGCATTCGTCCGGGTGAACGGACTGCGGCTCACATCGACTATGTGTTGACCCGCATTACCGTGGCTGGCGCACTGTACTTAACCTTCGTGGCCCTCTTGCCAGAAGTGTTCTTCAGCCAGCTGGCCGTCAGCCAGTTCATCGGCGGAACATCGCTTCTGATCATGGTCACGGTGACTTTGGATACGGTTACCCAAATCCAGAGCCATTTGGTTGCCCAGCAATATGAAGGGCTTTTGAAAAAGTCCCGTCTCGGAGGTAAGCGTCGATGAGATTGATTCTTCTGGGGCCGCCGGGAGCAGGGAAGGGGACACAGGCTAAGATTCTCGTAGAATCTTACGGTATCCCTCAGCTCTCTACTGGCGACATCCTGCGCGCGGCTATTGCCGCGCAAACCCCTCTTGGCCTCGAAGCTAAAGCAGTGGTTGACCGTGGTGATCTCGTCTCTGATGCGATTGTGAACGGTATTGTTTCCGAGCGTATCGATGCAGAGGACTGCAAGTCGGGGTTCGTCCTCGATGGCTTCCCGCGCACGATTGCTCAGGCTGAAGCGCTTGATCAGATGCTGGCAGACAAGGGTATTGCTCTTGATGCTGTTGTTGAGATCAAGGCAGAGGCTGACGAACTGGTAAAGCGTGTTATCAATCGCGCTAAGGAATCGGGCGGCGCCCGTGCAGACGACAACGAAGAGGTTCTTCGCAATCGTCTGGGCGTCTATGCTGAACAGACAGCCCCTTTGGTGAAGTATTACACCGCTAAGGGTCTGCTGAAGGCTGTCGATGGTATGGAACCGGTTGACCAGGTCACCGGAGCCATTAAAACGGCACTCGGTAAGTAATTCCTAAGGCCGGGCAGGGCAGTTGACTCTGGCCGGTCTTATCCTTAAAGAACCGCATCAGTCTCATGGATCAATGGGCTGGATTCGGTTCCTCGCAATCGTTGGGGGTCGAAATCCGGTCCCTTGTTGTTTAAAGGCACCCGCCGTGACGGCGCGTGTGAATGAAGGAGAGCAGACGTGGCTCGTATTGCTGGCGTCAATATCCCGACCAACAAGCGCGTTGTTATCGCGCTGCAGTATATTCACGGTATTGGCGCTAAGTTCGCTACCGATATCTGCACGTCGGTTAATATCCCGGCTGAACGCCGTGTTAATGAGCTGAGCGACGCTGAAGTAATTCAGATTCGTGAAGCTATCGATCGCGAGTACATCGTGGAAGGCGACCTTCGCCGTTCCGTAGCGATGAACATCAAGCGTCTTATGGACCTTGGTAACTACCGTGGTCTGCGTCACCGTCGTGGCCTCCCGGTCCGTGGTCAGCGCACCCACACCAACGCTCGTACCCGTAAGGGTCCAGCGAAGCCGATCGCAGGCAAGAAGAAGTAATTACCGCGTCCGCATAAGCGGAACGGTGTTGGAATTTGGAGGGGCGGGCAAACCTGGGAGGTTTGGGCCGCTACTTCCATGGTGGAGCTGCTGGTATTACGGCAGCGCCGATACCCAAGAGGACCTTTATGGCAAAAGCTGAAGTCGCGCGCGTCCGTCGCAAAGAGCGCAAGAACATCACCTCTGGCGTCGCTCACGTGAACGCCTCGTTCAATAACACGATGGTTACCATCGCTGACATGCAGGGTAACACGATTTCGTGGTCCTCCTCGGGCGTGATGGGTTTCAAGGGTTCGCGTAAGTCGACCCCATATGCTGCTCAGGTAGCTGCAGAAGACGCTGCAAAGAAGGCTCAGGAACACGGCATGAAGACCCTTGAGGTCGAAGTTCGTGGTCCAGGTTCAGGCCGTGAATCGGCCCTGCGCGCTCTGCAGGCTGCTGGCTTCAACGTAACGTCGATCCGCGACGTAACGTCGATCCCGCACAACGGCTGCCGTCCGCGTAAGCGTCGTCGCGTCTAATTACACCATTGGAAAGCTGCCGGCCTTTTCGGGTCGGCAGTTCTATTGTGTTTGCGGCGGAGCGGCTCTAGCGGCCGCTAATTTGAAAGGACCATACCGTGACGATCCAGAGGAACTGGCAGGAACTGATCAAGCCGACCAAGCTGGACATTGTTTCGGGCAGCGACAACGCGCGCGTGGCCTCGGTAGTTGCCGAGCCGCTTGAGCGCGGTTACGGCCTCACCCTTGGCAATGCTCTGCGTCGCGTGCTGCTGTCGTCTCTTCAGGGTGCGGCTGTTACCGCCATCCAGATCGACGGCATCCTGCACGAATTCTCGTCCTTGCCGGGCGTGCGTGAGGACATCACTGACCTCGTGCTCAACGTCAAGGAAATCGCCCTGAAGATGGGTGGTGAAGGCCCTAAGCGCCTCACTCTCACACGTCAGGGCCCGGGTGCTGTTACCGCAGGTGATATCAAGGTATCCGGTGATATCGAAGTGCTGAACCCAGAGCTGGTTATTTGCCATCTCGACGACGGCGCTGAGATCAACATCGAGTTCACCGTTAACACCGGCAAGGGCTATGTCCCAGCCGACAAGAATCGTCCTGAAGACGCTCCAATTGGGTACATCCCAGTTGACGCTCTCTTCTCGCCGGTTCGCCGTGTGAGCTATAAGGTTGATGCTACCCGTGCGGGCGAAAGCCTCGACAAGGACAAGCTGACCCTGCAGGTCGAAACCAATGGTGCAGTGTCGCCGGAAGATGCAGTGGCTTATGCCGCCCGCATTCTCCAGGACCAGCTCTCGGTCTTCGTCAACTTCGAAGAGCCAAGCAAGGAAAAGGCCCAGGACACTGTTCCGGAACTCGCCTTCAACCCTGCATTGCTCAAGAAGGTCGACGAGCTCGAGCTGTCGGTTCGTTCGGCAAACTGCCTCAAGAACGACAACATCGTTTATATCGGCGACCTCATCCAGAAGACGGAAGCCGAAATGCTTCGTACGCCGAACTTCGGTCGTAAGTCGCTCAATGAAATCAAGGAAGTCCTGGCACAGATGGGGCTTCATCTCGGGATGGACGTGCCAAATTGGCCGCCCGAGAATATCGATGACCTCGCTAAGCGCTACGAAGATCATTATTGATCCGGCGCTGCCACGATTTTTAGGAGACCACCATGCGCCACGGTAATTCCGGCCGCAAGTTTAGCCGCACTTCTTCTCACCGTAAGGCCATGTTCGCAAACATGGCTGCTGCGTTGATCAAGCACGAACAGATCGTCACCACCCTTCCAAAGGCGAAGGATCTGCGTCCGATCGTAGAAAAGCTGATCACCCTCGGCAAGCGCGGTGACCTGCACGCTCGTCGTCAGGCAATCGCTCAGATCCGTGACGAAGGTCAGGTTCAGAAGCTCTTCTCGACCCTCGGCCCACGTTATGCTGAGCGTCAGGGCGGTTACATCCGCATTCTGAAGGCTGGCTTCCGCTACGGCGACAATGCTCCGCTCGCAGTCATCGAATTCGTTGACCGCGACGTCAATGCAAAGGGCCTGGACTCCGGTCCATCCTTCGCATCTGATGAATCGGAAGCAGCATAATTCATTGAGCCTTAGGCTCAGCGAATAAGCTCTTTGAAACCGACCTCAGGAAACTGGGGTCGGTTTTTTGTTGTCCGGATTTAAGCATGCGGGTTTTTGAGGTTCCAGGCGGCGTAGAGCGCCGCTGTTTCTTGCGGGTTGCGCGTAAAGACATAGGGCTTGCCGCTCAGTTTCACCCAGTCCCGGACGGCGACGGTGCGGTCACGGGTTGTCCATAACCATCGAAACATTTCGAGCGTCAGTTTGTCCTGATTGCCTTCGAGACCGCCGGGGCGGTCCTTCTGGAACATCGTGCGCCAAATGTAGCGGCTGACGCGCTTCTGCAGGTTTGCATCCAAAACGATGATGCCTGTGGTGCGGGGGAGGCGGACCGGGAAGTGAGCGGAGTAGCTGCCGTCCATGACCCAGCCGTCGAGAGCGGCCGCTTCGTCATGGAGCGCTTTGAAGTCGGCGTCGGGGCGTTGCTCATACATGGTGTTGGGCAAATGCCGATAGCGGTCGAGGTGGATGGCTGGCACGCCGAGCTTGTTTGCGAGCGCGATGGTGAAGGTCGATTTGCCCGCGTTGGTGGGGCCAAGGATCATGATGCGGTTTCCGAAATCGGATAGGGGCGGGATGTGCATCGGTGCTCTCGCGACTTTTGAGCGGATAGGGTAGCGGGTCAGTGGGATGAGCGCCACTGGCGAGTGAGGAGTTCCATAAAGCGACGGCAGGTCGGCGCAGAGAGATCTGGGGCCGAGCCCGGGGTGGCGGCTGGTGGGGGGTAGGACGTGCTAAGCAAAACGCCCTCGGTTTCCCAAGGGCGTTTTGTAATTTGGCGTAGGATAAAAATCCTTACTCGGCGGGAGCCATGTCCTTGCCGGTGTAGATTTCGTCGACCCAGTATTGGTCGCGGCGATCGAAGCCGTTGAACGGGGTGAGGGAGGCCTGGGTGTAGGCGCCCATCAGACCGAATTCGATCCAATCGTCTTCATCGATATCCGCCGGCAAGGTGAAGACCTGTGGGAGAACGTCATAGCTGTCGCAGGTTGGGCCCCAGATGGTGAATTCGGAGAATTCGCCATTGTTGTCGTGGACACGTGGGCCGCGCCAGACGCGCAGTGGTGGGGTGAAGTGCATGAACTTCACTTCCATCAGCGAGCCATAGGCACCGTCGTTGACGTAGACAGCCTGACCGCCGCGCTGATGTTTTACGCGCAGCAGTAGCGAGGTCGAGGAAGTGACGAGAGCGCGACCGGGTTCGATGATCAGCTCAGGTTTGGTCTTGCCGAAGTGATCGGAGACGGCCTGGCTGATGGTGTCGAAGTAGTGGCTCATCGGAGGCGCTTCGCTGGTCGGGTAGGGGGCTGGGTAGCCGCCGCCGATATTGAGGCGCTTGAGTTCGATGCCAGCTTCTTCGACGATCCGCGATGCTGCTGCAATGTGGCGCTCATAGGCGTAAGCGTCTTCACACTGGCTGCCGACGTGGAAGCACAGGCTTGGTGTGTAGCCCATCTTTTCGACGGCCTGCACGATTTCCGCTGCGCCCTGTTCCATGACGCCGAACTTGATGCCGAAGTCATAGGACTTCAGCGCCTTGCCGGCCTTGAAACGAGTGGTCACTTCAACGTCGCGGCTTGGGCCGACGACGGAGGCGAGCTGGTCGAGCTGCTGTGGGTGGTCGATGGTGAAAGAGCGAACGCCGAACTCTTCATAAGCGCGGGCGATTTCGCGCTTGTTCTTGATCGGGTTGTTGTAGTGCATGACGGCACCCGGCGCGTAATCGCGCACGAGTTCCATTTCGGTGTTCGAGGCAACGTCGAACGCCTTCAGGCCTTCAGCATGCAGCTGGGCAATGATGTGTGGGGAAGGGTTGCACTTAACGGCATAGGTGAGAAGGCCGTCAAAGCCCTTCTTGAAGACCTTTACGGCCTTGTGGAACTCCCGCTCCGAGAAAAGAAATGAGGGATAATCCGGTGCCTCAGCCGCAATCAGTGCGGAGGTGTTGGCGTACACGGTCTTCGGCTCGTCGGTCATTGGACAACAGGCCTTTCGGGGCTGGAGTTATGAAAGGGTCACAACGTTTCCGAGGGTGGTAAAGCTCCCGGTTTCCTCGATGGAAACTTATGAAATGAGCGCTGCATATAGGACCGCTTGCCCCCGGGCGCAAACGATAATTTCGTCCTCGAAACAACAATGTTTAAAGGTCATTTTCATGACAGAATTACGAGGCCTTTTAGGGGGATAGATTAGCTCAGGTTTGACCTTGAGTTTTGATTCCGAGGTATCCGGTATGTCATTGCGCAATCTCATGTTTTCGTCAGTCGCTGTGGTCGGCGTTGCGGTCGCGGCAAGCCTTGGTTTTGCGGGTTTGCACAATGGTGCGCCCAGTGTGGCGCAAGAAAGCGGGGCCACACTTCGGGCGGTGCCGCAGTCGCAAGCGGCAGTGCAATTGTCGTTTGCGCCGATTGTTCAGGCTGCATCACCCTCGGTGGTGAACGTTTATGCGACGCGCATTGAGCAGCAATTGGCTTCGCCTTTTGCGTCCGATCCGTTTTTCTCGCGTTTCTTCGGGCAAAATTTCTTCGAGACACGGCCCCGCGAATCTCAATCGCTCGGTTCGGGTGTGATCGTGGGCGAGGGCGGGGTGATCCTGACGAATGTTCACGTCATCAAAGGCGCGACCGACGTGCGGATTTCACTCAGCGATGGGCGCGAGTTCGCGGTTGATGTTGTGGTTCAGGACGAACAGACGGACCTTGCTGTGCTGAAGGTGCGGGATACGGCTGGGGTGGAATTCCCAGCGCTTGAGTTTGCAGACAGCGACGATCTGCTCGTTGGGGATCTGGTGCTGGCCATCGGGAACCCGTTTGGCGTTGGGCAGACGGTGACGAGCGGTATTGTTTCTGGCTTGGCGCGGACCGGCGTTGATGTGTCGGACTATGAGTTTTTCATCCAGACGGATGCGGCGATCAATCCGGGGAACTCCGGCGGGGCGCTGGTCGATATGGATGGGCGTCTGGTGGGGATCAATACGGCGATCTACACGCGCTCGGGTGGTTCGGTGGGTATCGGCTTTGCCATTCCAGCGAATATGGCGCGCGTGGTGGCTGACGCGGGGGCTGTGGGTGGGGAGATTATCCGGCCCTGGTTCGGTGCAAAACTGCAGAAGGTGACCGCCGATATTGCGCAGAGCCTGGCTATGGATACGCCGTATGGTGCGATGATTACGGAGACGGCGCCGAGCGGTCCGGCGGCGCGCGCGGACTTCCGTCCGGGCGATGTTATCCTGTCTATCGACGGGTTGCGCGTTGAGGACCCTGCAGCATTTAATTTCCGGTTGGCGACGCGGCCCCTCGGCGAGACTGTGCAGCTGGAGCGGTTGCGCGGCGGGGTGAGTGAGACGGTGAACTTCTTGGTTGAGAGTGCGCCGCAGACCGATGCCAATAGCGTGGCAACGATCGACGCCAATAGCCGCTTCTCAGGCATTACTGTGCGTCAGCTCGACCCGGCATTGGCGGAAGCCAAGGGGCTTGCCTATGACGCGCAGGGGATCATGGTGACCGAGGTGGTTCGCGGCTCGCCTGCTGACGCCATGGGCTTGCAAGTTGACGACATTATTCTGGAGCTCAATGAGGTTCAGATGACGGATGCGGCCAGCTTTGCGCAAATGGCATCGCAGCGGACGCGGACATGGCAGATTATTCTTCAGCGTGATGGTCGGGTCAGCCGTTTCATCGTGAGCGGCTAGTGAAAGCTTGAAGGGAACCTGCTAATGGTCGGGCATGTCTGATCTATTCGCTGCAGATCCTGCTGATACTGATAGAGCCCGGCCTCTCGCCGACCAGTTGCGTCCGCAAAACCTCGATGAGGTCATCGGACAAACGCATCTGTTGGGTGAGGGCGGCACACTGCGCCGCATGTTAGCCTCGGGGCGACTTGGCTCGCTGATTTTGTGGGGGCCTCCCGGCACGGGCAAGACCACTGTGGCGCGTCTCTTGGCCGATCAGATCGGCTATAAGTTCGTGCAGATTTCCGCGATCTTTTCGGGGGTCGCGGACCTTAAAAAGGTTTTTGAGACGGCGCGATTTGAACGGCAGACGGGGCACCGCACGCTGTTGTTTGTCGATGAGATTCACCGCTTCAACAGGGCCCAGCAGGATAGTTTTCTGCCGGTGATGGAAGACGGCACGGTGGTGCTGGTTGGGGCGACGACAGAAAACCCCTCGTTTGAACTCAATGCGGCGGTGAACTCGCGGAGCCAAGTGCTTCGGTTCCAGTCGCTTGATGCGGGGGATCTGGAAAAGCTGCTGCAGCGGGCCGAAACGCATCTTGGGATTGCGCTGCCGCTGACGCCAGAAGCGCGTGAGACGCTGCTGACGCTCGCGGATGGCGATGGACGCGCTATGCTCGGGCTGGTGGAGGAGCTGCTCGCTTCGGCACAGGACGGCGAAGTGCTCGACCCAACGAGCATGCTGACGGTCGTGCAGCGGCGTGCGCCGGTCTATGACAAGGCGCAGGACGGGCATTACAATCTGATCTCGGCGCTGCACAAAACCATTCGGGGGTCGGACCCGGATGCGGCGCTGTATTATTTCAATCGCATGCTGGAGGCGGGGGAGGACCCGCTGTTCCTCGCGCGGCGTCTTATTCGCATGGCCTCGGAGGATATTGGCCTAGCGGACCCGCAGGCGCTTGTTCACGCCGTGGCGGCGAGAGACGCTTATCAGATGCTCGGTTCGCCCGAAGGTGAGCTATCTCTGGCCAATTGCGTGGTCTATTTGGCGCTCGCGCCCAAGTCGAACGCGATCTACACCGCCTATAAGGCCTCGCGTGCGCTTGCGAAAACCTCGGGATCGCCAACGCCGCCGATGGTGATCCTCAATGCCCCGACCAAGATGATGAAGGGCGAGGGCTATGGGGAGGGGTATATTTATGACCACGACACGCCAGAGGCGTTCTCGGGGCAGGAATATTTCCCGGAAAAGATTGGTCGGCAGAGATTCTACGAGCCGGTGGAGCGCGGGTTTGAGCGCGATCTGAAAAAGCGCGTCGACTATTTTGACCGTTTGCGCGCGGCTAAACGTGAACGTGATAAGAAATCATGATCCAGCACTTTGCGCTTGTCGGGATCGGTGGAGCGTTGGGCGCTATGGCCCGCTATGGCCTAGCGCTTGGTGTCGGACGATTTTGGTTCGGCACCTTCCCGGTGGCAACACTTGTCGCTAATGTTTCGGGATCATTGGCGATGGGCGTGCTGGTTGGGCTGCTCGCGCGATTCTTGCCGCCCCATGCCGAAGACATCAGATTGTTTCTCGCTGTCGGCGTTTTGGGCGGCTTTACGACGTTTTCGTCGTTCTCTCTGGATACAATTTCGTTGATTGAGCGCGGCGCGCTGGCGCAGGCGGTGATCTATGTCGCCTTGTCGGTTGTGGTTTGTCTCATAGGGCTATATCTCGGGCTTCTAATGACCAAAGGTGGAACAGCATGAGCGGCGTACAACATCGTGAAGTAACAGCAGACGACGATGGTATGCGTCTGGACCGGTGGTTCGCTCGGCATTTCCCCCAGTTGGGTTTCGCGCGGCTGCAGAAGATCATTCGTAATGGCGAAGTGAAGGTCGACAAAAAGAAGGTCGAGACCAGCACGCGCCTTTCCGAAGGTCAGACCGTGCGCATTCCGCCGATCGATGATCCGGATACCGTTCGTGCCTTCAAGGTGAATGAAGACGATGTGCGGTTCCTGGAAGACATCATCATTTATGAAGATGACGATATCTACGTCTTCAACAAGCCTGCAGGCCTTGCCGTGCAGGGCGGTACCAACACCACTCGTCACCTCGATGGTCTGCTGAAGAACCTGCCGAACAAGCTCGGTGAAGCGCCGCGCCTCGTGCACCGTCTCGACCGCGATACCTCCGGGTGTCTCGTTGTGGCCAAGACGGCTCAGGCGGCCAAGCACTTTGGTGCCGTGTTCCGCTCGCGTTCGGCGCGCAAAATTTATTGGGCGCTGGTGGCGGGCAATCCGACCCCACGTCAGGGCGAAATCTCGTGCTTCCTCGCCAAGCAGGCGACTGAGGACGGGGAACAGATGGTTGTGGTGCGTAATGGTGCGCCGGGCGCTGTTCACTCCTCGACCTATTTCTCGACCACAGAAACGGCAAGCCGCCGCTTTGCTTGGGTGACGCTGAAGCCAGTGACTGGGCGTACGCACCAGTTGCGCGTCCACATGGCGCAGAACGGTACGCCGATCATCGGCGATCCGCGCTATTTCAATATTGAGAACTGGCAGGAAGCGCCGGGGCTCGGCGAAGGCCTGCACCTGCATGCGCGTCGCCTAGCGATCCCACTGCGTAACGGCAAGAAGCTCGATATCTCGGCGCCTCTGCCGGACCATATGCGTCAGAGCTGGGAAGCGCTTGGCTTCGATGCTGACCGCTATGACGTGCAGAAGAATGATCCGGAGACGGACATTTGAGGCTCGTCATGTTCGACATGGACGGGACGTTGATCGACACCCAGTCCTTGATTTCTGAACATATGACGCAAACCTTCGTGGGCGCGGGGCTAACGCCTCCGACGCCCGCGCAGTCGCGTCGTGTGATTGGCCTGTCGCTCCCCAATGCTATCGCTACCCTTATGGGCTCGGACGATATGGTATTGGCTGAGCAGATGGCCGAAGACTATCGCAGCCGCTATCGGGCGATGCTGACGACCGGCGCGGAGCGCGAGGGGTTTTATCCCGGCGCGCGCGAAACGCTGGACCTTTTGCATGCGCAGCAGGAAACGCTGCTTGGCATTGCCACTGGTAAGGGCTTGCGTGGTGTGCATCGCATTACGCAGATGCATGGTATCGAACACTATTTTTCGACGCTGCAGACGCCGGACAATAACCCATCCAAGCCGCATCCCAGCATGATGTTGACCGCTATGGCGGAAACGGGCGCTCAGCCGCATCAGACTGTGATCATCGGCGACACCACATTCGATATCGAAATGGGCAAGGCCGCAGGCACCAAGGCTATTGGCGTGCTGTGGGGCTATCATGAGCCGGATGATCTGATCCGAGCTGGCGCGGACATTCTTATCGAGAGATACGAAGACCTGCCGGCCGCTATCGACCAAGTATTGGAGAACTGACATGCGCGACCAGCTTGAAGAAGCCCACAAGCACATGGAGGACGGCTACGGTCGCGCACAGCATTTGCAGCAGACCGAACTGCCGAAGCGCTTCTATAAGGAAGTGGACGTGGCGCGGGTTGAGGACGGCTTTGTCGTCACGCTTGACGGCAAGCAGACCAAAACCCCCGGCCACAAAAAGCCGATTGTCGTACCGGTTCAGTCCATGGCTCAGGCGATGGCTGAAGAATGGGCGGCGCAGGGCGAGTTTATCGACCCGGCGACCATGCCGACAGTTCGCCTGATCAATTCGGCGATCGAGAGCGGCGACGACATGGCTCCGGCCTTCCGCGCTGAAGTGGTCAAGTTCGCAGCTGGTGATTTGTTGCTCTATCGTGCCGATGCTCCGCAGGAATTGGTAGAAGAGCAGGACAAGCTCTGGGACGGTGCGCTGGTGAAGCTGGCACGGCACTTCGACGTTGCCTTCCAGCCGACAGTTGGCATTCTGCATCAGGATCAGCCCAAGGCGACGCTTGAAAAGCTCGATGCAGGTCTTGAAGGGCAGGGGCTGCTGACGCTGACCGCGCTTGTATCGATCACCGGCATTACCGGCTCCGGTCTTCTGGCTATCGCTTACCTTCATCAGCTGCTGACAGCCAATGATGTGTGGGACGCGGCGCATGTCGACGAAGATCACCAGAATCGCCTTTGGGGCGAAGATGATGAAGCGATGGAACGCCGGGCCAAACGCCGCGTCGAATTCGACGTGGCTATCGCTGTGGTGGACGCGCTGCGTTAACGCGTGCGTTCCACAATCCACTGCGCCGTTTCTGGCGAAATCTCCGTGAGCGGGTCGAGAACAAAGTCCCGCTCATGGGCAAAACGATGCGGCAAGATGAGCTTGGTCGTATCCATCACCACGCGCTCGTAAGCCACAACATCAATATCAATGAGCCGTGGGCCCCAGACTTCGTGGCGCACGCGCCCCATGTCGCGCTCGATGTCGAGGCAAGCGTGGAGCAGATCGACGGGCGATAGGTCGGTCTCGACTTCTGCGGCCATATTGGCGAAGTCGGGCTGATCGGTCTTGCCCCAAGCCTTCGTGCGAATGACGCTTGATTGCTTGGTGATGGTGATGTGGTCGTGCGCATCGAGTAGCGCGATGGCTTGCTCGAGTTGGGCGGCTGGGTCGCCGATATTGGCGCCAAGGCTGAGCCAGGCTTTTGCCATTAGTTTGGTCTCACGCGATGAATTTCAATTGCCGCTTCGCCCGACACCATAGCGATGGGGGCCGAGGGTTTGCGCAGGCGCAAAATGATCCAGTTGATGTCAGGAAACTCAGCGAAGAGGGCAGTGGTGATGGTGTGGGCGACGGCTTCAATCAGGTTGAAGCGCTTGGCCTCAAAGGCGGCTTTCACTACGTCATAGATCGAGGCGTAGCTGACGGTTGAGGTGATGGTGTCGGTTTCGCCGGACGGGCTGAGATCGACGCCGCACTGCAAATCGATGAAGAAGCGTTGGCCCAGCTTGGCTTCTTCCTCAAAGAGGCCGTGATAGCCGAAAAAGCCTAGATCATTGAGGATGATACGGTCGCCGGTGAATGGGGTGGTCATGGAGCGGTCTCCTCGGGGCCGTAGAGCGTAGCTTGGGCGATGCGCAGCGCATCAGAATTGGCGCGAACATCGTGGACGCGGAAGATATGGCCCCCGCGCTCGTAACCTGCAACCGTGGTGGCCAAAGTTCCTGCCAAGCGCTCGCTCGGTTCGTTGCCCAGCACTTTGCCGATCATCGACTTTCGTGAGGTGCCGACGAGTGTGGCGAGGTCTGGGAAAGCGCGAATCAATTCAGAGAGTTGGCGCAGGATGCTGTAATTTTGATTCAGGGTTTTGGAGAAGCCTAAGCCTGGATCCAGAATGAGGTTTTCGCGCGCAAGGCCCGCGTCGGCGGCGATCTTCAATGTTTGGTTGAAGAAGGCGATCATGGCGGGGATGACGTCCGTTTCGGCGGTCCAGCTGCGGTCCCAATGCATGGCAATGGTCGGCACGCCGTAGAGGGCGGCGACGTCGGCCATATAGGGATCAGCCTGCAGCCCGTTCACATCGTTGATGATGTCAGCGCCGGCCTGAATGGCCTGATCGGCGACGAGGGGCTTCATCGTATCGATGGAGATGGGCGTGGTGATGCCAGCGGTGCGTATGGCGTCAATCGCAGGGATCACGCGATCGAGCTCTTCCTGAACCGAGACAGGTGCGTGGCCGGGGCGCGTGCTTTCGCCGCCAATGTCGATGATGTCCACGCCTTCGGCGACCATGGCTTGCGCGTGGGCGAGGGCGGTCTCGACACTGTCGTGGGTGCCGCCATCGGAAAAACTATCCGGGGTGACGTTGAGAATGCCCATGACAAGCGCGCGCGGCCCAGCAATGAGCTTTTGGCCGCTGCGCAGCGTGTAGGCGTGGTGCGTGTGCATCTAATGCTCCGCGTGAAATGACCCTCATCCCATAGCGTAGAAACGCGGCGGGGTCATGGTTCGTGCCACGGAAGCTGTGGAGCGCTATTTGCCTTCGCGGGTTTCGACGAGGGTTTTTAGGATCAAGGTCAGCACGGCGATGAAGGTCAGGGTCGAGGCGGCGGCGAAGGAGCCGGTGATGTTAAAATCGTTGAACAAGAGATTGATCTGCAGGGGCAGGGTGTTCGTTTGGCCTCGGATGGCGCCAGAGACAACGGAGACCGCGCCATATTCGCCCATGACGCGGGCGTTGGTCAGGATTGCGCCATAGATCAGCGCCCAGCGGATGTTGGGCAGGGTGACGAACCAGAACATCTGCCAGCCACTGGCGCCAAGCGAGAGGGCAGCTTCTTCATCTTCAGTGCCTTGCTGGCTCATCAAGGGAATCAACTCACGCGCCACAAAGGGGGCGGTGACGAAGAGACTGACAAGAACAATGGCGAGGGGTGTGAACATGATTTGGATGTTCGCGGCCTTGAGGGCCGGGCCGAAGAGGCCCTGTCCACCGTAAAGGAAGAGATAGGCGACACCGGCGACGATGGGGCTCATGGCTGCTGGGAGCTCAATAAAGCTGATGAGCAGTTGGCGACCACGGAAGCGGAAGCGCGTGACAAGCCATGCCAGAGAGGTGCCGACGACGATATTGACCGGAACGGCGATGAGCGCGACGAGCACTGTCAGCCAGATCGCGTGGAGCGTACCGGGTTCAATGATATTGGCGAGGTAGACGGCAATCCCTTCGCGCAAGGCGAAGGTGAAGATCAGCGCGACCGGCACGACCAGGATGAGTGCGGCGAAGGCAAAGGCTAGCGCAATCAACGCGTTGGCGGTCATGCTTTGCGTTTTGATTCCGGACATTGTCTTACCCATTTCTCTCGGCATAGCGCGTTTGCCAAGCGGCAAGGGCGTTGGTGGCGACGAGCGTGAGGAAGGCGACGAGAAGGAGGACCGTCGCGAGGGCCGCTGCGCCTTCGTAATTGTACTCGTCGAGGCGGATATAGATCAGCAGCGATACGATTTCGGTCATGCCCGGTAGATTGCCTGCAATGAAGACGACCGCTCCGAACTCACCGAGCGAGCGGGCGAAGGAGAGCACACATCCGGAGATGAAGGCGGGGAGGATGGTGGGCCAGATGACGCGGGTGAAAATCTGCCAGCGGCTCGCGCCCAGGGTCTGCGCTGCCGCCTCATAGCTTTCGTCGAGATCTTCCAGCACCGGCTGCACAGAACGAACAACGAAAGGAATGGAGGTGAAGGTCATGGCGGCGATGATGCCGAGCTGGGTGTAATTGACCTTAATGTTGTTGGGCTCGAGGAATTGCCCGTACCAACCGGTTCCCGAGAAAAGCGTCACCAAGACCAGGCCCGCGACAGCTGTCGGCAGGGCAAAGGGGAGGTCGACCAGAGCGTCGAGAATACGGCGACCGGGGAAACGATAGCGGGTGAGAACCCAGGCGAAGAGCATGCCGACAATGCCATTGATGATGGTGGCATAGAAGGCAGAGCTGAAGGTGATGCGATAGGCGGCCAAGGCGCGGTTGGACGAGATAATGCGCCAGAACTCGCCCCAACCCATGCCCGTGACTTTGAGCAACATGGCGGCGATGGGCAGGAGGACGATGAGGGAGATGTAAAAAACAGATACGCCCATGGTGAGGCCGAAGCCGGGCAGCAAGTGCTTAGAATGCGGTTTTGCCATGGGGTGTTCTCATAGACTTGGCGGCGCAACAAAAGCTGCGCCGCCGGATAGAATAGGTATGGCAGAAGGGGTTATTGGTTCAGGAAGACCTTGTCGAGCAGGCCGCCGTCGGCAAAGTGTTCCTCAGCAGCCTTTTGCCAGCCGCCAAACTCTTCTTCGACGGTCACGAGGCGAACTTCTGGGAAGCGATCTGCGTGCTTGGCCAAGACTTCTTCGTTTGTAGGGCGATGGAAGTTTGCGGCTGCAACTTCCTGACCTTCGGGCGAGAAGAGGAAGTCGAGATAGGCCTTGGCCACATCGCGGCTGCCACGGGCGTCCACGACCTTATCGACAATGGCAACCGGGAACTCGGACAGGAACGACACAGACGGCGTGACCGGCTGGTACTTGTCGGTGCCAAATTCGTTGGCGACTGCGAGCGCTTCGGCCTCAAAGGTGATCAGAACGTCGCCAAGCTGGCGCTCAGTGAAGGCGGTGGTTGCAGCGCGGCCACCGGTTTCAAAAACGGGCACGTTGTTGAAGAGCTTGGTGAGGAACTCTTCGACCTTGGCGGTGTCGCCTGCGTATTCCTCGGTCGCCCAAGCGCGGGCTGCGAGATAGGTGTAGCGACCGTTGCCTGAGGTTTTGGGGTTCGGGAAGATGATCTGCACGCCCTCGGTCACCAGATCACCCCAATCGTTGAGGTTCTTTGGGTTGCCAGCGCGGACGAGGAAGGACGGGAAGGAATAGAAGGGGGTGGCGTTGTTCGGGAACTCAGTTGCCCAATCGGCCGAGACGAATTCGCCGTCCACGAGGCGTTGAACGTCCGTAACCTGATTGAAGGTCACGACGTCTGCTGCCAGGCCTTCTAGAATGGCGCGGGCCTGAGCGGAGGAGCCGGCATGGGACTGGTTGACCGTGACGGTCGCGCCGGAGGCTGTGTAGGCCTCGTTGATGGCGGCGAAGAGCTCGCGTGCAATATCGTATGAGGCGTTCAAGATGTCGGTGGGCTGAGCGTAGACCGGCGCAGCAGAAACGGTCAGTGCAGCCAAAGTGGAAACAAGGAGCTTATTCATAACGGCGCAAGTCCATCGGTTTGAGCAATTGAGATGGAGATGAAACGGCTTGCGGTGCGTCGTAAAGGTCCAAAAGACTGAACTGGATGAGTAATTTACGCGATGAAACTTAGTCGCAAATCCATTGCGTCTGACTTCAAGACCGCGCGAATTTTATTCTAAAGGTGCTGGCCGCCAGTGGCGACCAGCGCAAGTTCATTTCGCCACGGCGCGTCCGATGCCGATAATTATGCAGGCGCCAATAAAGCCCGCGACGAGATAACCAATCCAGCCACCGAAGGAAATTCCCAGCAGGCCAAACAGAACGCTGGCGATAATGGCACCAACGATGCCGAGCAGGATGTTCTTGAGAACGCCGCCACCGGCATTCATGAACATGCTGGCAAGCCATCCGGCGATGCCGCCAATAATGATCGCACCAATAATTCCAACACCGTCAAAACCCATGTTTTCGCCTCCTCGCGAAGTGAGTCTGTACGGGCTTAGCGTGGCACACTACGGAGAAAAGGCAAGAACTGCCTAAAATTGCTGCAATAAACAAAAATGCCGACACATATTGTGCCGGCATTTTGAATTTTTATTACTGCTGATAGCCGTTTGACTATTTTGCGGCAGGGACTGCGAAGAGATCGTATTCGTCATTGTCGGTCACGGTGACCGAAACAATGTCGCCGATCTTGATGCCGTCAGCATTGTCGACATAGACCTGACCGTCGATCTCCGGAGCATCCCACTTAGAGCGCGCGATAACGCGGTTCTGCTCGGGCTGAACGTCATCAACGATCACGTCGATGGTGCGACCGACCTTCTTGCTCAGCTGGTGGTAGGAAATGTCCTGTGCCACTTCCATGAGCTGGGCGAAGCGCTCTTCCTTCACTTCTTCCGGAACAATGCCCGGCAGATCGTTGGCAGGAGCACCTGTCACTGGTTCGTACTTGAAGCAGCCAGCACGATCGATTTCGGCTTCTTCGATCCAGTCGAGAAGGAATTCAAAATCTTCTTCGGTTTCACCAGGGTGACCCACGATGAAGTTCGAGCGGATGGTCAAATCTGGGCAGATTTCGCGCCACTTCTTGATCCGGTCGAGGGTCTTTTCGTGGTTCGCTGGGCGCTTCATAGCGCGCAGAACGGTTGGCGAAGCGTGCTGGAACGGAATGTCGAGGTAGGGCAGAACGAGGCCTTCGGCCATCAGTTCAATCACCTGATCGACATGTGGGTATGGGTAGACATAGTGCATGCGCACCCATGCGCCGAGCTCGCCGAGTTCCTTGGCGAGGTCATAGAACTTCGCCTTCACGTCGCGGCCACGGTACTTGGATGTCGCGTATTTCAGGTCGACGCCGTAAGCCGAGGTGTCCTGCGAGATAACCAGCAGTTCCTTGACGCCAGCGCGGATGAGGCCCTCGGCTTCGCCGAGAATTCCGGCGGCAGGGCGCGAGACGAGATCGCCGCGAATCTGAGGGATGATGCAGAAGGAGCAACGATTGTTGCAGCCTTCCGAAATCTTCAGATAGGCATAGTGGCGAGGCGTGAGCTTGAGACCGCTCTCCGGGACCAGATCGACAAAGCGATTTGGTACTGGGGGCAGGTGCTCATGAACCGCCGAAACCACGTTTTCGTACTGGTGCGGGCCGGTGATGGCCAGCACGTTCGGATGGGTTTCGCGGATGAGGCCTTCTTCAACGCCGAGGCAGCCGGTGACGATCACGCGGCCGTTTTCGTTGAGAGCTTCACCAATCGCTTCCAAGCTTTCCTGCTTGGCGCTATCGAGAAAGCCGCAAGTGTTGACGAGAACAATGTCCGCGCCTGCATAGTCGCGGCTAAACGAATAGCCCTGCGCCCGAAGCGTGGTCATGATGCGCTCGCTGTCCACAAGCGCCTTGGGGCAGCCGAGGCTGACGAGTCCGATTTTTGGCGCCTGAGTCATGCGCGTGCAGAATTCCGCTAAGTAAGAGAATGGCGCGTCATACAGAATTCTGCACGGTTACGCAATGTGACTGGCCGTCACTTACCGATGATCAGCTGTGCAGCGAACGCGGATCACGGGCTCGTGAATGGAATTAATGCGTGAACAGTGCGTCTGTAACAGTGTGGTTTATTAGAACAGCGTTGTTCGATTACCTTTTAGCGACTGGCGCGCCGAATTGGCGCAGCATTATTGGAGTTCCCATGTTCGACCGTCTCTCCGCATACGCGCCGCAGGCCCTCGCTGTGCTGCGCATTATGACAGCATTGCTGTTTCTCGCTCACGGCACACAGAAGCTCATGGCGTTTCCTGCTGGCGGTTTCCAGCCAGGCGCTGATACGATTTTCTTCTGGGCAGGCGTTATCGAGATCGTCACCGGTATCCTAATCGCAATTGGTTTCTTCACCCGTCCAGCGGCATTCATCGCTTCGGGTACCATGGCTTTCGCTTACTTCATGGGCCACGCGCCGCAGAACTTCTTCCCGGTCAACAACGGTGGTGACGCGGCAATCCTGTTCTGCTTCGTGTTCCTCTACCTGGTATTTGCAGGTCCTGGCGCTTGGAGCGTTAACAAGAAATAAGTGCCTCCCTCGGTGCTGATAGAGACCCTCGGCTTCGGCCGGGGGTCTTTTTTTGTCTGCTGTTGGGAGCGTGTGGCGGTGCGACCAATAAAAAAAGAGAGCCTATGGGGCTCTCTTTGTAAGGCGCGGGAGGGGGGGCGCTAAGGTTAGCTTCCGTGTGTCTGGCCGGGTTTGGTGGAGGGCGAACGAACAGCGTCTTCCGGGTTCAGCGGGGTCGATGCTGGCGGCGTATAGGGCGCGGGCTCGGTGGCTGGCGTCATATATTCAGCAGCTTCAGCATAATCGCGGTCGTCTTCGCCTTCTTCGGCAAGATCGCGAATAGCGTCGCGGACTTCATCGAGCAGGGATGCCGAGTACCGCGAGCGCTGGACCGTGTCGCCAGCGGTTTCGTGATTCTTGAACCAGACGAGAAGAGCTTCACAAAGGATGCGCAGCGCCACGAAGGCCAATAGACCGAAGACCGCGATTTCCAGAATGCCCCACAGGCCGTTCCCAAAGCCCTGCGAGAAGCGGAAGAAGAAGTGGCTCACAATCCAGAGCAGAATACCGGCTAGGCCAAGGGCGTAGAAAATCGGCATGAGCTTGGGCGACAGAATCGCGTCCAGCCGGAACAGGGTCTGACGGGTGAGTAGGCGTTTAATATCGTCCAATTTCATAAGTCAGCTCCTCGATTCGCGGACGGTCTAAAGGTGTTCGTCCAAGTGCCCTATGGCAAGGTTTTACGCCACTGTTGTTGCGCCGAAAATAGCTTCAAACCGGGTGCGTAGAACCGAATCTACTTCAGGCATGCTCAACAGAAGCCCCAAGTCCTCAAAACTAGTGACGCCTTGGTCGGTGATTCCGCATGGCACAATGCCGTTATAGTGGCTGAGATCAGGCGAAACGTTGAGCGCGATGCCGTGGAACGTCACCCATTTGCGCACGCGAACACCGATGGCTGAGATTTTATCTTCACGCCCTAAACCTTTTTCAGGTCGCTGCACCCATACGCCGACGCGCCCTTCGCGGCGCTCACCTTTCACATTATGGCTTTCGAGCGTGTCGATGACCCATTGCTCTAGCCCTTGGACGAGGCAGCGAATGTCGCGCCCGCGTTGGGTGAGGTCGAGCATGACATAGGCAACGCGTTGGCCGGGGCCATGATAGGTGTACTGACCGCCTCGGCCCGCGGGATAGACCGGGAACCGCGCTGTGAGCAGATCCTCAGCGCGCGCTGAGGTGCCAGAGGTGTAAAGGGGAGGGTGCTCCAAGAGCCAGACGGCCTCAGAAGCCTCGCCTGATGCAATCGCCGCCACGCGCTCATCCATCATGCGCAGAGCCTCTGGATAATCCAGTGGCGCATCGAAGATGGTCCATTCGACAGCCTGATCATCCGAGCGCAGGAGCTTTGACTTGATCTGACACGCTTCGTTGTTAGTTGTTAACACTTTCATAACCATGCTGGGCCGAATTTAAGGTAGAAGCTGCGCGACACTAACAGATCGAGCCTAAGACCTATTTATGAGCACTCTGGACAATATTGAAGTGGACATCACCGTGGAACTCGGCGCGTCCACGTTGCCGATCCACCATTTGCTGCGCATGGGTCGCGGTGCTGTGATCGAACTCGACACCACTGAACATGATCCCCTGCGCATTTATGCCAATAATACGCTCGTGGCTAAAGGCGAGGTGAATGTAGAAGACGGGCGCCTCCGCGTTTTCGTCAAGGAAAAGACTTTTAAAGCAGGGTAGTGGGAAACTTCCACAGGCTGAGGATTTTCGAATTTAAACGCTTGTGGTCCCCAGAACCGTTTGCTACATCCCCCCTCGTTGAAGCGCAGATGCGGTTCAACTTCTACCAGAATGTGCGGTCGTGGCGGAATTGGTAGACGCGCAGCGTTGAGGTCGCTGTGCCCGAAAGGGCGTGGAAGTTCGAGTCTTCTCGACCGCACCATTATTCAAAAACCCCGGCGATCTTCGGATCGGCGGGGTTTTGAGTTTTCAGGGCTCTGATTTTCCTATCTTTTTCCATTTTCGACTTCCGTTGTGGAAAGATTGAAATAGGTCGTGATCAGAGGCTCGGGGTGCTTGTTAAGGCCAAAAGCCTTTGCTAAACCCCTCCTCGTTGAAGCGCAGATGCGGTTCAACTTCTACCAGAATGTGCGGTCGTGGCGGAATTGGTAGACGCGCAGCGTTGAGGTCGCTGTGCCCGAAAGGGCGTGGAAGTTCGAGTCTTCTCGACCGCACCATTATTCAAAAACCCCGGCGATCTTCGGATCGGCGGGGTTTTGAATTTTTAGGTCTTGCCTAAGTATCTATCAGCGCTAGGTTAGTGGCGTATGTACATTCGTGCGCGGAGCGTATGGTGGATATCGACGCACTCCAGAGAATATTCGCATTTCAAGCGGTCGATAGGCGGCAAAAGGCCATAACGTCCGGCGTCCAATTCGTGCACTATACTAGCGCCGAGGCGGCGTTGCAGATTTTGCGCAATGAAAGTGTATGGCTGCGTAAATCTGCGGTCATGAACGATTTTTCTGAAATCGAGTACGGCAATCGCCTGCTAGTTGCGGCATGGCATTCAGATGCTGGCACAAAACTCAAAAATATATTGGATCGGGATTTTGATGGGAGCGCTGCTTGGGTAGCTGCTGATCTGGATGCGGCGGTCCGAAAAATGCGTCTTGATACCTATATGGTGTGCATTTCCGAACACCGGAAATTTGAGAATGGCTTGGGCCGTCTCTCAATGTGGCGTGCATACGGCAACGTAGCAATCGTAGTCCAGCCCACCGCGTTCATGGAAAACGCAAATCCGGCGTTACCCCTATATTCGCTGCCTGTTTCCTATTTGGACCCAATGGGTTTCCAGAAAAATTTCCAGAAGTTCGTTTATCGCTTTATGAGCGCATTGCCTGAACTTCGTAAATTACAAATAGCTGCAGTCCGGGAGTGGCTGAGTTGGTGTTTTCGGCAGTTTATTCTTGGCACAAAGCATAAGGGGTTCCGGGAAGAGCGGGAATGGAGGGTTATCTATTCACCTGAGAGCCCCAGCAGCCCACTGATTTCCAAGAATGTTGAAGTCGTGCGTGGGGTCGTTCAACCCGTGATAAAGTTGGATTTACGGGACGCGCCAGACCTTGGTATTCGCGGCTTAGCGGTTAAAGATTTCGTCGAAAAAATTATAATTGGTCCGACAGCGTTTCCTTTGGTGCAGAGCGAGGCTTTTGCGACGGTGTTAGAAGCGAAGGGGGTGCCCGATCCTCTTTCACGAATAGAGATTTCGGACATCCCGCTCCGTCAATAATGCTCCCATCGAGTGGTCCACTTACCTCACCAGTCCAATTTGCGCCGCCTGTTTGACCGCTTCAGTGAGGCCTGCAAACTGTTTGGCGGCGAGGCGACCAACTTGCCAATAGAGATCGACGTCGAGCGTCGCTCCGGGGATCAGTTCTACCAAGCGACCACTGGCCAGATGATCGTGCACCAACGCGGTGGGGTTAAGGCACCAGCCCATGTGGGCGAGGGAGGCTTTCACAAAACCATGACTGGACGGGATGAAGTGCGTCGGCCCCGAAACCGTTGTGCCGAAGTTGGTCACCAGCCAGTCCCTTTGCAGCTGATCCTTCTGATTGAAGGTCACGACTGGGGCGTGTGCGAGGGCTGCAGCGGTTACGCCTTGTGAGAAATGGCGCTGATAAAACTGCGGGCTCGCCGTGGCGTGGTAGCGGAGCTTGCCCAGCCTGATGACATCGCAACCAATGATCGGCTCTGCTTTTGATGTCACTGCGGCGAGCACGCGGCCTCGGCGCAGCCAATCATGCGTGAAATCCTGATCGTCTATAATGATGTTCAGGACGTTGGAGCTGGTCGCCGCAAATGCAGCGGCAGCGGGCATGAACCAGGTCGCAAGGCTATCGGCATTCACGGCGATGTCTAGCGTGAGCGGCTTGGCGGTGTCCCCAAGTGAGGGCAGGTGGGTCAGCAGGTCGTTTTCGAGGGAGCCAACCAATTCCATATGGCGGCAGAGCCAAGCGCCCTTTTCTGTCGCAATGCAGGGTGTGCCGCGTTCGATGAGAACAGCGCCGAGACGCTCTTCGAGCTGGCGCACCCGTTGGGAGACGGCTGACTGCGTGATATTGAGCTTTTGCGCGGCGCGCTCGAAACTGCCAGTTTGAACCACCATGGCAACGGCGTGTGCTGCAGGATAGTCAATCATGGCATTAGCCCTCCTAATGGTGATGCAATTTCTTTAATTGGCCTAATTGATTGCACGGTCGTTAGGCAAGGGCCGGGTGCTGACTGAAGGAATCGCAATGGACGTGTTCGGCATAGGCTTGGCGACTGGCCTCACTTTGATTTTGGCCATCGGCGCGCAGAACGCCTTCGTGTTGCGGCAAGGCTTGCGCGGGGAGCATGTGCTCGCGGTGGTGCTGACCTGTGCCATATCGGATGCACTGCTTATCGCGCTCGGGGTGACGAGCTTTGGTCATGTGGCCGCGATTTTGCCGTGGCTGGAGACCGGCATGCGCTTTGCGGGCGCGGCCTTTCTCATCTGGTACGGGCTGAAAAGCTTGCGGTCAGCGTTGCAATCGACTGGGGCACTGGTGGTGGACGAGCAAAAGCCAAGTGCTAGCCTAGGCGCGACTTTGCTGACCTGTTTGGCGCTCACCTGGCTCAACCCACATGTTTACCTTGATACGGTGGTTTTGCTTGGATCGATCTCGACCCAGTTCCCCGGCGCACAGGTGCTGTTTGCTGCAGGGGCCATCACCGGGTCTTTTGTGTTCTTCTTTGCCCTCGGATTTGGCGCAAGATTGCTGCGTCCTGCGTTCGCCAATCCTGCGTCATGGCGTTGGCTAGAGGGTGCTATTGCCGTGGTGATGTGGCTGATTGCGTTGAAACTTCTGTGGCCGGAAGCGCAGGACTGATCGGGGGCCAGTCAGAGATTTTCAATTTTGGCGTGCGGAAGCCCATGGCTGCCCACGCGGCTGCCAAGCGCGCATAGAATTTTGTGGTGTGCCACTTGCTGGCTGGAATCGAGTGGTCGAACTTTGTCTGCGCCGGTGCATCGGCAATTTGCGTGCGCAGGTCAGGGCGTTGACGCTCGGCCATGGGCCACATGCTTGTGTAGATGCTCAGCCAGTGGCCACCCGTGAATTCAACGAAGACGGGCGAATTGCAGCAAGCCGTGAGAACGCGCCGTGTCGGGGCTGTTGCTGATAGGCGATAGGCGTGTAGGCCATCGAGTCCATGGGGGAAGCGCACGCGATCCTTGCGATAGAGCGTGTAGTTGGTGCCCCCATTATCTTCGGTTAGCGCGCGTGCTGGGCCAAAGTTCGCCAACTCCCGTGCAGCCTTTCGGCAGGAGGCGCAGTGGCACTGTGCGCTCAACAGCGGACTGCCAACAACTTCCATGTGAAATTGCCCGCATTGGCACACGAGTGTGGTCGTAACGTCCATTCCTACTCCAGAGGTGGGACTGATCTCAAAGTAGTCATAGTGTTTTTGTTATTCGCGCGAAAGTGGCCTGCGACTGGAGGCCAGCGCATCACT
Organism: Devosia sp. MC521; assembly: GCF_014127105.1. Taxonomy (NCBI): domain Bacteria; kingdom Pseudomonadati; phylum Pseudomonadota; class Alphaproteobacteria; order Hyphomicrobiales; family Devosiaceae; genus Devosia; species Devosia sp. MC521. The sequence goes on along the minus strand of NZ_CP059902.1, from coordinate 2,124,667 downwards.
TAGGCGAAGTGCTAGTTCTTGATCTGTTATTGTTGTCATGCGGATGAAAACGCCGTCTTGGCCGACGAGCTCGTCGGTTTCAAAATATATGTCGGGCGAGATGTCGAGCAGGAGAACCTTTTGATCTGCAGGGCATTTTAGCCACAGTAGGCCGGTTTCACGCAGCTCGGCGATGATCTGGTCGTGGTAAGCGATGCAGGGCCCCGCTATGCCCTCTTTGACCATAATCTCATCACTCAGAGCAGCTTGAGCTAGGGTGTAAACCCGAGAAAAGTCGGTGCGGGCGGCGATTGGCTCAGACATTTTCATAGCCTCGACATTAGAGAAGAGAAAAGCTTTTGCAGGTCACTGGCGCGGCGCAGATTGAACAGGTACAGCTTGCCACGCCCCTGAAACCCCCAGGACACGAAAAGGGCTCCCTATGAGCGACGAATCCACAATCATGTCCGGTGAAGACCTGGGCCGTGTCGACAGCACCTTCCGCGATGCGGAGGGGCGGATCAGCCTTGCTTGGGTAGGCGAGGTTCGGGCGCTGCTCGAACGCGAGCAGCTTGAGGCGCTAGTCGCGCTCTTAGAGCCGCTGCATGCGGGGGACGTTGGCGACCTGCTCGAACAGCTGGAAGCTGAAGAGCGTATCCATCTGGTTCGACTACTCGGTGATTTGTTCGACTTCTCGGCCCTGACCGAGGTCGACGAAAGCATCCGTGTCGAGATCATGGACGCGATTCCGAATACGGAAATCGCCCGCGCCGTGGCCGAACTCGATCATGACGACGCGGTGTATTTGCTCGAAGATCTGGAGCAAAAAGACCAAGACGAAATTCTGCGGGCTATGCCCACGTTCGAACGGCTGGCGTTGAAGCGAAGCCTTGATTTCCCTGAAGATTCGGCCGGACGCCGGATGCAGACGGAATTCATCGCCATTCCGCCATTTTGGACGGTGGGGCAGGCGATCGACTACCTGCGCGCCGAGCCCGAATTGCCGGAAGAGTTCTATCAGCTCTACGTAGTTGATGCGGGCTATAAGGTGCTTGGCGTTTTGCCGCTCGATCGGTTCTTGCGGACGCAGCGTGCGGCCAAGGTCGATACGATCATGAACACGCAGCTGACGCTCATAAAAGCGGAAGACGACCAAGAAGAAGCCGCGCGCATTTTCGAACGCTATGACTATGTCGAGGTTGGCGTGGTCGATAATGGCGACCGTCTTGTGGGCGTGTTGACCATCGACGACATTGTCGACGTTATTCAGGAAGAAGCCGAAGAAGACATTCGCCTGATGGCAGGCGTGGGCGACGAAGACGTTTCTGACACCACGGTCGACACGGTGAAGAGCCGTACGCCATGGCTGGTGGTGAACCTGTTCACGGCGCTGTTCGTATCGTTGGTCATTGGGCTCTTCGACGCCACCATCGAGCAAATGGTGGCGCTCGCCGCGTTGATGCCGATTGTTGCTTCTATGGGCGGGAACGCCGGGGCGCAGACGATGACTGTTACGGTGCGTGCGCTGGCCATGCGTGAGCTGGATGGTGGACGATTGCGCCGGCTTATTCGCCGCGAAATGGTGGTGGGCGTCGCCAATGGGGTGCTCTTCGCCATTCTAATCGGGCTTGTGACCTGGTTCCGCTATAGCAATCCAGAACTGGGTGTGGTGATCGCCTTGGCCATGGTGATCAACATGATCGTTGCCGGTACATTCGGTGTGCTCATTCCATTAACGCTGGATCGTTTGAAAGCGGATCCGGCGATTGCATCGGCAGTTTTCGTGACGACGATTACCGATGTGGTTGGCTTCTTTGCATTTTTGGGAATTGCCGGGCTGTGGTTCGGACTATTCTAACAAACAGTCATGCGAACGCATCCGCGTGACTGTTGCAGAATGGTCGCTTGCATCCCGTCTCTATTGTCATTAGCGTTTCATTTACCATCTGCCGCGCGGTGGCGGCTTGGTGTGGACGACTGACAAGGAGCGATCTCATGCGCAGTCAACCGAAGCCTAATCTGTGGATGACCATGAGTTGGGCACTGGTGTGCCTTGTGTCCATGGCACTGGTTTTTTCGATTGTAGCTGGCGTTGCTTAAACGCCGGGACTAGTCTCTCCCAAGAGTTCAGGAAGGGCGCCTGGCCACCGGGCGCCCTGCTTTTTTGGTTGAGGAGACTGCGGTGAAGCTATTGATCGGGAATCGCAATTATTCGACGTGGTCTTTGCGTCCTTGGCTCGTACTCAAGCATTTTGACATCGCTTTCGAGGATGAAGTTCTACAACTTTCTGGCCCGAATTTCCGTGATGTCCTAGCGCAACATTCGCCCACCGGGCGTGTGCCGCTGCTGATCGATGGGGAGCTGCTGATCCCGGAATCAATCGCCATCATCGAGTATCTTGCCGAGACATTTCCGGAGCATGCAATCTGGCCGCGTGATCGGGCGGAGCGCGCATTGGCCCGTGCCGCAGCAGCCGAAATGCATGGTGGGTTCTCGGCATTGCGCAATCACGCCCCGATGAACCTAAGGGCTTCGCACCCAGGTAGGGTGGATGCGGATGTGGTGCGTACCGATTTGTCGCGCCTCGAAGCGCTGTGGGGGAATTTTCTGCAGAAATCGGGCGGGCCCTATCTCTTTGGCGCATTCTCGGCGGCTGATGCGATGTTTGCCCCTGTCGCGACGCGCATTCGCACCTATGAATTGCCAGTGTCGGATTTGGCTGGTCGCTATGTCGAGGCGATTTATGCGCTGCCCGCCTTTCAGGCTTGGCGCAATTTGGCGTTACAGGAACCCTGGATCGTTGACGACGATGAGATCGACGTTATTCAGGGGCGTGTCGCTCCGGGAAATTTGGCATGATTCATATGGTTAAACTCTGCGTTGGGATTTCCAGCGTGGAGGAACTCGAAAGCTACCGCTATGAGCGCGCTCATTGGTGGGGCGCTGATTATGGCGAGGACGTGCACGTTCACCGGACGCGTATGACGCCCAAACGCGGCGACGAGATGGAAGGCAAGGCGTCGATCTATTGGGTCATCGCAGGGTCTATCGGTTGCCGTCAGAAGATCCTGCGGTTTGGCTCGCACACCAGTGAAGAGGGGATCAACTATTGCGATTTGATCCTTGATCCAGAGATTGTCCGGACCGTGCCCTATCCCAAGCGTCCTTTCCAAGGCTGGCGCTATCTTCGGCCAGAGGATGCTCCGCCTGATCTGGGCGTCGGGGCGAATGACGATAGCGATAACTCGATGGAGATCGCCGCTGAATTGGCACGGATGGGGCTGATCTGACGGGGCGCTGAACCCCACCCTCGATCCGTCCCCCGGGGGCGCAGGGGCGATGGGTCTGCACCACAGGGTGAGCGCAGGCTTTCGCTTTGCGGGGCTGGCTGTGCTCAGTTTGTGATGGGGAAGTGTATATAAAACAGGGGCCTAGTGGCCCCTGTTGAGAGTTTGAATCTATTCGGCTGCGCGGGTCGCATATTGAGGACGTCGTTCGATGACCTCCTTGAGGTACTTGCCCGTATAGGATCGCTTATTCGCCGCAACGGTTTCTGGCGTGCCTGCGGCGACGACTTCACCACCACCATCGCCGCCCTCAGGGCCTAGATCGATCACCCAATCGGCGGTCTTGATGACTTCCAAATTGTGTTCAATGACGACAACGGTATTGCCGCCATCGACCAGTTCCTGAAGCACTTCTAAGAGCTTGGCGACGTCGTGGAAGTGAAGGCCCGTGGTTGGCTCGTCGAGCATGTAGAGCGTGCGGCCAGTGGCGCGTTTCGACAGTTCCTTCGACAGTTTCACGCGTTGCGCTTCGCCGCCCGAGAGGGTCGTTGCCGGTTGGCCAACCTTGACGTAGCCGAGGCCGACGCGCTGGAGGGTGGCGAACTTGTCGCGAATGACGGGGACGGCCGCGAAAAACTCGACGGCTTCTTCGATGGTCATGTCGAGAACGTCGGAGATCGACTTGCCCTTGAACTGGACTTCCAGCGTTTCGCGATTGTAGCGCTTGCCCTTGCAAACGTCGCAGGTGACGTAAACGTCGGGCAGGAAGTGCATCTCGATCTTGAGAACGCCGTCGCCTTCGCATTTCTCGCAACGGCCGCCCTTAACGTTGAAGCTGAAGCGGCCCGGGCCGTAGCCACGTGCCTTGGCTTCGGGTAGGCCCGCGAACCACTCGCGCAGCGGCGTGAACGCGCCGGTGTAAGTGGCGGGGTTGGAGCGCGGCGTGCGGCCAATCGGGGATTGGTCGATGTCGATGACCTTGTCGAGATACTCGAGACCAGTGAGGCTTTGGTGCGGGGCGGGGACCACGCGTGCACCATTCAGGCGACGCGCAATCGCACTGTACATGGTGTCGATCATCAGCGTCGACTTGCCGCCACCGGAAACCCCGGTGATGGCGACGAACATTCCCAAAGGAATGTCGACATCGACATTCTTGAGATTGTTGCCTGTGGCACCCCTAAGCGAGAGCGATTTGCCCGTTTTACCTTCGCGGCGTTCGGCAGGGATAGCGATCCCCATGCGGCCGGAGAGGTATTTGCCGGTTAGAGAATCCGGGTGGTCTAGAATGTCCTGCGGCGTGCCTTCGGCAACAATATTGCCGCCGTTGACGCCAGCGCCGGGGCCAATGTCGAGAACATAATCGGCGGTCAGGATCGCGTCCTCGTCGTGTTCAACGACGATGACGGTATTGCCGAGATCGCGGAGGCGTTGCAGGGTTTCGAGAAGGCGGGCGTTGTCGCGCTGGTGCAAGCCGATAGATGGCTCGTCCAGAACATAGAGCACGCCGGTCAGGCCCGAGCCAATCTGGCTGGCAAGACGAATACGCTGGCTTTCGCCGCCCGACAATGTGCCGGAATTGCGGGACATGGAGAGATAGTCGAGGCCCACATCGATCAGGAAATTGATGCGTTCGCGGATTTCCTTGAGGATGCGCTCGCCAATCTGCTTTTGGGTCGGGCTCAGCTTGTCGGTGAGGTCATTGAACCACTCAGCGGCATTGCGGATCGACTTCTCCGTCACCTGACCAATGTGTAGACCATCGATCTTGACTGCCAAGGATTCTGGCTTGAGGCGATAACCGCCGCAGGACAGGCATGGCTTGGCCGACATGTATTTTTCGATTTCCTCGCGCGTGCCAGCGCTTTCGGTTTCCTTGTAGCGACGCTGCAAATTGCCGATGACGCCCTCAAACGCTTTTGACGTTTTGTATTGGCGCAGGCCATCGTCATAGACGAAGTCGATAGCAGTGCGGCCGGTGCCGAAGAGAACGGCGTGCTGAACTTCGAACGGCAGGTCTTTCCACGGCGTGGTCATGGCCGCGCCGTAGTGGGACGCAACGGCCGCGAGGGTCTGCTGGTAATAGGGCGCGCTGGTCTTGGCCCAAGGTAGAATGGCCCCGTCCTTAAGCGAAAGCTCGGTATCGGGGACGATCTGATCGCCATCGATGCCTTGCTCGGTGCCGATGCCGTCACAAACTGGGCAAGCGCCGAAGGGATTGTTGAAGGAGAACAGGCGCGGCTCGATCTCGGCGATGGTGAAGCCGGAAACAGGGCAGGCGAATTTCTCGGAGAAGGTCAGGCGACGCGGATTGCCCTTGTCGTCCTTCTCATCGGCGAATTCGGCAAAGGCAATGCCTTCTGCAAGACCAAGCGCCGTTTCAAAACTTTCGGCGAGGCGGCCGGAGATATCGGGTGAAACAACAAGCCGATCAACCACGACTTCAATGTCATGCTTGAACTTTTTATCGAGGGCCGGAGCGTCTTCGATCTCGTGGTATTCGCCATCGATTTTGACGCGCTGGAAGCCGCGGCGCATCAGCTCGGCGAGTTCCTTCTTGAACTCCCCCTTGCGGCCACGAGCGATCGGCGCGAGCAGATAAAGGCGTGTACCTTCCGGGAGCTCAAGCAGGCGATCCACCATCTGGGTGACGGTTTGGCTTTCAATCGGCAGGCCGGTCGCTGGTGAATAGGGAATGCCAACGCGGGCGTAGAGAAGGCGCAGATAGTCGTAGATTTCGGTGACAGTACCCACCGTCGAGCGCGGATTGCGCGAGGTGGTCTTTTGCTCAATCGAAATCGCGGGAGACAGGCCTTCGATGTGTTCCACATCGGGTTTCTGCATCATCTCGAGGAACTGGCGGGCGTAAGCGGAGAGGGACTCCACATAGCGGCGCTGGCCCTCAGCATAGATGGTATCGAAGGCGAGAGAGGATTTTCCCGAGCCGGAAAGGCCGGTCATCACAATGAGGCTGTCGCGCGGGAGCTTGACGTCAATGCCCTTGAGATTGTGTTCGCGCGCCCCGCGGACGATGATTTCGCGGTTTTGGCTCGGCGGGTTCTTCATCTGGTCGTCCATGCTTCAAATGGCGCAGCGGCTGCTGCACCATGGGAGTTATACGGATTTGGCGAAAGCCATCACATAGGCTCGCGTTGGGTTGCGCGCAAGAAATGCTAACGCGATCGTCAACGCAAAGGTTTTCGAGTCCGGTTCAAATGTTTTGTGAACGTAAAGGGAACATTTTATTTGAGCAAGCCCCGAATACTGCGCGACTTCGGAAGTCTGCTTGCATCAAGCCTGCTGACAGACCGTGTCAGCAGGGGCTTGACCGGCGGGCTTTGGTGTGGAACATTTTGAGAACATTAGTCAGTTGTTAAGAACCTGAAATGCGCGCCTGCACCGCGAGGCGGACTGGTTTAAGGTGGCTGACTTAGGTGAGTGTCCCGCACCGGGGATGGCCTCACCTCCTTGGAGCGTCCCGTAACGGTGCAGACCGGGACTGAATTCGGAAGGATTTGCCATGGCTGGCAGTGTGAACAAGGTTATTCTCGTGGGCAATCTGGGCAATGAGCCCGAAGTCCGCAACCTGCCGAATGGCGGTAAAGTTGTGAACCTTTCTATCGCGACTTCTGAACGCTGGAAGGACCGCAACAGCGGTGAACAGCGCGAGAAGACTGAATGGCATCGCGTGGTGATCTTCTCGGAAGGTCTGGCTCGTGTTGCTGAGCAGTATCTGCGCAAGGGTTCGAAGGTTTACATCGAAGGTCAGTTGCAGACCCGCAAGTGGCAGGACCAGTCCGGTCAGGACAAGTATTCTACTGAGATCGTGCTGCAGAACTTCAACTCGTCCATGGTGCTGCTAGATGGCCGTGGCGAGGGTGAAGGCGGCGGTGGCGGCGGCGGTTTCCGTGGTCAGCAGGACGACGGTGGTTTCCGTGGCGTCAGCAACCAGGGCGGTGGCGGCGGCGGTGGCTACGGCAACCAAGGTGGCGCATCGCGTCGTCCTTCTTCCAATGCGCCAGTGTTTGAGCCAGGCGGCATGGATGATGATATCCCGTTCTGATGTCGCTTTAGCAGGCATAGAATTTTTGAAGGGCTGCTCGCGAGAGCGGCCCTTTTGCGTTTGCGACTGGCCAGAAGATGAGATTTGGGTTGGTGCGAGGGGGGATGCGCGTTAGAGTTTTGCAATATTGATGCAAAGCATAGGTTTGGTAGAGCGCTTTACACTCGGCAAACGTGGGAATTTTCTTGGAGGAAGAAATGGTACAACGACGTTCAGTTTTGTTTGGCATGGCACTGCTGCCTTTGGGTGCGGCCACGAGTGGAGGGTTGGTTATGGCGCAGGAGGCAAGCGCAGACACAATTCCAACCAGCGGGGGCGATCTGCTCATTCACCCAGTAAACCACGCCAGCCTCGTGTTGGAGTGGGGTGGCAAAGCGATCTATGTCGACCCTGTTGGCGGGGCTGAGCTCTATGCAGACTTGCCGCCAGCCGATGCTATCGTGATCACACATGGTCACCAGGACCACTTCCATCTGCAAACGCTCATGGCCATCGCTGGGGATGCCAAGCTGATTACCAATCAGGAAGTGTTCGACCTTTTGCCTCCAGCACTGAAAGCCAATGCAACTGCTCTGGCCAATGGAGCAGAGGGGAGCCTGCTCGATATTCCGGTGCGTGCTATTGCGGCGCACAACATCACGGCAGACAGGATGAATTACCATCCGGTGGGCGTTGGCAATGGCTACGTATTGAGCTTTGGCGATGTGACTGTCTATGTGGCCGGCGATACAGAGCCCACTGACGACATGCTGGCGCTAACGAATATCACCGTGGCCTTCGTGCCAATGAACCTGCCGTATACGATGACGCCTGACCAAGCGCTTGAAGCGATCAATACATTCAAGCCCAAGATTGTTTATCCCTATCACTTTGGGAAAAGTGACCTCAGTCCACTGGAAACAGGGTTGGGTGAAGGGATCGAGCTGCGCATGCGCAACTGGTACGCGTGAATTAGCTGTCGCGGAACAGGCGCCACGTTCCGCGGCCGCTTTCCTTGGCCTGATAGAGGGCCAGATCGGCGCTGTGATAAAGTGTGTCTGCCACATCGTCGGCCTGACGCACGGCGACGCCAATCGAAATCCCAATCCGACACGATTTGTCGCCGAACATCATGGGGGCGGCGAAGGCCTCCAAAATGGTGCTTGGTAGAGCGTGATCAAAGGGCTCGGAAGCATCCGTCACAATAGCGAACTCGTCGCCACCCAAACGGGCCACGAGTGCCGAGGGAGGGACGACAGCTTTAAGGCGGCGCGCCGTCTCAATGAGGCAGGCGTCTCCTGCAAGGTGGCCGAATGTGTCGTTGATGGTCTTGAAATTGTCGAGGTCGACGAGCAGGAGGGCGCCGACAACCTGAGGCTTGGTACGGCCATGCAGATCATCGAGGCAGGATTGGAAGCGGATGCGGTTGGCGATGCCTGTCAGTGGGTCGGTTTCGGCCAGTAGGCGGGTTTGTTCGACGAGTGCGTGTTCTGCCGTGATGTCCTGCTTGACGCCATAAATCTGCGTCGGGACGCCATTGATGTGATCAATGGCGGCGGTAATGCGCAGAATGCGCTTATTGCCCTTCGCCGTAGTGATGTCAGCGTCCATAGAAAACCCGGTCAAGGTTTCGATGGCACGGGCCCGGCGCTGTTCAAGCTCGGCGGCTGACTCAGCTCTGTACAGGCGCAACACTTCATCGCGCGAAACGATCGTGCGACGTGGCAATTCGAAAAGATCGTAGACGCCATCGCTCCAAGACAGAGTTTCGTCGGGCAAAGTACAGCCCCAGACGCCTATTCGCGCTGTGGCTGCGGCGCGCTCGACGAGCTCGGCGTGATGATCGGCGGCTTTGCGATGTTGGCCAAGTGCGCTTTTGGCTAGAAGCGCTGTCGCCTTGGCGAGGGCCCGATAGAGGTCTGCGGGGGAGCGCCGCTCATAGGTCCAGAACAAGCACCAGCTGGCTTCAGTGGCGTAGGCCGACAGGAATGGCACGCCAATCAGGCTCATGCCATTTGGTAAAGTGTGTACCGTGCCCTCGTCGGACCGGATCGGGGAATAATTGAAATTGGCTAGGGCAAGACCGAGCTGCATATGCCATGCGCCGTCGGCCGACTGTAAGCCCGCGCCTTCCCAGCCAATGGCCATGCGAACAGTGTCCAGCCATTCTTCGTCGGACTGCAAGCGATGCAGTGCCGAGATGAGCGGCTGGGACTGAGACACGATCATATTCCTTAAATTGACGGCGTGTTCATTGTGCGGCGCGTTAGCGCGATGGTTTAGTTTCGCGTCAGCGGAACTTCAGCGCGCAGGCTATCGCCGGACTCGATGTAAATGGCTTCAAAAACGATGCCGATGCTCTCGCCTGTGAGCTGGATCTGAGCCGAGATGTTGAGGTCTTTACCCTTCTCGTCCTGCTCGCGTTCGCGCAGGTTGAAGATCAGATTTCGACCGCGCTTCTGACCAATGGCCGTGGCGTGGAAGGTGGCGTTCGTGGTGAGGGCGGCTTCGTAGCGGCGCGTTTGCTCGTTGAATGCAACGGTGCCGGCGAGCGACATGGTGGTGCCTGCCAGAGTGCATCGGCCATTGTAGTTCACCTTGTCGCCATTCCCCTGGGACATGGTGAGGCGGCAGACCACACTTTCTGTGGTTGCGCCATAAAGCGTTCCACGACCGCGCCATTCCCCAATGTAGGACTTGATCAGGGCGACATCCGCTGGCGCCGCAATGACCGGCGAAAGGCTCGTCGGTGCGCCGACAAAAACTGCGGCCAGTGCAGCCAAGCGCACGAAAGTCTTAAAGAATGTCACGGCCGAAGCCCCCCGGTGTATGCGTTGCGTCTCTCTTTAGGACGCAAAAACTTTTACTTTGTCGGCGTCATGCCTACTGAGAATCGTCATGCGACTCTAGGCGGAGCTCAAACTGAGCGGCAAGCTCGCTCAGCATAATCCGCTATCACGGTTTCGGATTTGTTGCCGATTTTAGATCCGGCGCGTGGGCGTCCATGTTGCTCCCAGCTTCTTCACCGAGTTGAACACTGATTTTTCCCAAGGGCTGGAAGAACTTTCCGCCAGCAACCAGCAGGGCCGGGAGAATGAAAAGATCCCCTATGAGCGCAAAAGCGAGTGTGCCGACGAACAGAGTGCCGAACAGGGCAACCTGTGGCAGGTCCGAGAACACGACGATGAACACGCCCGCGCACAGGATGATGGTGGTGGCGATGATGGCGCCGCCAATGCGGTCGATGGTGTGCTTGACCGCTTCCTTATGCTCTAGGCCCTGGGCTCGGCGAGCATGGAGATAGTGTGAGAGGAAGTGGACGGTGTCGTCGACGGCGATGCCGAAGGCGATGGTGAGGGCGATGACGGTGGTCAGTTGAAGGCCTGCGCCGCTGAAATAGAGCCAGGCTTCGGTTGCTAAAATTGGGAAGAGATTGGGGATCGCCGAGGCCAGCGCGACGCGGAAGCTTTGGAAGGCAAAGCCAATGAGCGCTAGGTTGATAAGGACCGATAGGGTGAGATCAAGCTGGAGCCCGCGGACGATGTCATCGGTGGCCAGAGTGGCTAAGACGCGGAAGCCGCCAACAGTGGCATCGTCAATACCGGCTGCACGAAGGTCTGCCTGCATGGCGTCGACCATGTCCTGCAAAGCGTCGGATTGAATGATCGTGGGGATAAAACCCGTCACGAGTGCCTGCGAGCCTTCTTCATTGATGAAACGGCGCTGCATGAAGGGCCCGACGGATTCAAAGAGCTCGTCATGGGTTAGCCCGGCGGCAGCATATTCGGTGACGCTCGCGGCAGAGATGACCTTGTTTTCACCGACGTGTTTTTCGGTAATCGCGTGGACTGTTTGGATTTTCGTAAAGTCGCGATCACTCAGGCCGTCTCCGGGATCCGCTAGGCCGATGCGGACATAGAGCGGGGCAACGCCACCAACACCTTCGTCGATGCTTTCGGCGGTGGCCAGGGCCATCGAGTCTTTGGCCATGAAATCTTCAAAGGAGAAGTGCGGCTTGATCAGCGCATAAGGAATGAGCAGCAGGAGGGTGACGACAATCGCTGCCACAGAAATTGGCCGACCGAATTTGTTGGCGAGTTTCCAGCTCAAGGGCAGTGGGGCGGTGAGGGCGCGGGAATAGCGCTTGGGCGGAGTAAAGCCGAGCTTGATCGCCAGCTTCAGCAGCAGCGGCAGGAAGGTCATCAGGCACACAAAGAGCAGGAAAGTGCCCATGGCGCCGGCGATAGAGAATTCGCGAATGCCCTGACCCGGCGTGAGGGAGAGCGAGGCGAAGCTGACAAAGGTTGTGAGCATGGTCAGCGCTGCGGCCGGACCGACCAGTTTGACAGTGGCGTCTACGGCCTCGTTGGGCTCCATGCCGTCGCGCCAATAGCCAAGCCAGTTGAAGATGAAGAACATGGCTTCGGCAAAGGAGATCACCAGCACCAGTGTCGTCACGATAATGGTCAGGAAGGTGAAGGAGCCGAAGAAATACAGCGCCGCGCCCATGGTCCACGAGACAGCCACGAATGGGGTGGCGGCGACGAGCAGTGCGCCCCAGAAACTACGCAGCGTGGCAAAGGCAATGACGGCACCAAGGGCAAAGCCCCAGATGGTGAACTTGATCTGGTCCGACACTGAGGCATTGACCATTTCGCCGGTCCAAATCGGCGGGCCTGTAACCTCTGTCTGAATGTCGGCGCTTTCGTAGAGCGCGAGGCTCTCGCGCAAGGAGGCAATCATGGCGGGGGCGCCATGCTCTGACACCATATCCTTATCGGTGAAGACGATGAGGACAACGCCATCTAGGTCCGGCGTGATCAGATTGCGCATCATGGGATCAAATTGCTGCAGATCCATGAGCGTCATCGCCACTTCGTCGGGCGTCAGCATGTCCTCTGGCACAGCGGGAACGGAAGAGCCGTCCCAAGTCGGCGTGCGCATGGTGAAGGGGGACATGGTGCCGGTGACGAACTCGTTGAGTTCTAGCTCAAAGGCGAGACTGCGGATTTCTTCAAGGACCTCGGGCTCGACCAGCCGATCGGCTGTGACCATGACATAGATGTCATTTTCGAAGGTTCCGAAGGTGCGAGAGAGGTCTTCATAGGCGTCATAGTGATCGCCAGAATGGGCGAAGACGCGAAGAAGATCGCCGTCGACATTGGCTTTGGGGAGCTGGCTGAAGGTGGCAATCGACAAAAGTACGACGAGGAGCGCCACGATTTTGGGGTGGCGTAGGGTCGTCAGCCCGATGTGTTCCAGCCCAAAGCCGATAGAGCGCTTGTGCGTGACGCGGTCGAGCGCGCGTTTGAATATGGACGGCTGAGACACTTGCGACGGACTCCCCGGTGTCGGAAATAGATTGCCGGATTTGTATGAAACCACCCTAGGCCCGTCTAGCGACAGAGCGCCGTTTCAAACTTCTGCTTCTCGTTCCAGAGCCTTGAAGCCGTGAAATCCTGTGAAAAGCCCCGTCCACAGGGTGGGGAGGTGCAAAATTGGTAATTTCCGGTGGAATCGCCTATCAATTAGGCTAACTGCATCAATGTAGAATCACACAGTGACAGACACGCCAGAAGATGGGGCCGGCGCTTCGCCAACCTCAGACATCGAACCGATCTACATCACCGACGAAATGCGCACGAGCTACCTCGATTACGCGATGAGCGTGATTGTGAGCCGTGCTCTGCCAGACGTCCGTGACGGCCTAAAACCTGTTCACCGTCGTATCCTATTCTCGATGAGCGAGAACGGTTACGAGTACAACAAGCCGTTCCGTAAATCGGCGCGTGTGGTCGGTGACGTTATCGGTAAGTATCACCCTCACGGTGACTCCTCGATCTATATGGCCTTGGTCCGTATGGCTCAGGATTTCGCCATGGGCGAGATGCTGGCTCAGGGCCAAGGGAACTTCGGCTCTGTGGACGGCGATATGCCGGCCGCTATGCGTTACACCGAAGTGCGCATGCAGAAGATCACCAACTCCTTGCTCGACGACCTCGACAAGGACACGGTCGACTTCCGCGACAACTATGACGGCTCTGAACGTGAGCCGACTGTGTTGCCTGCACGCTTCCCGAACATGCTGGTCAACGGCGGGACGGGGATCGCGGTGGGCATGGCCACCAATATCCCGACTCACAATCTGAGCGAAACGATCAATGCCGCTTTGGCTGTGCTGGACAATCCAGACATCACCGTCGAAGAGCTGATCGAGCATCTACCCGGTCCTGACTTCCCGACAGGCGGCATTATTCTGGGTCGTGCGGGCATCCGTCAGGCTTATGAGACCGGCCGTGGCTCGATCATGGTGCGTGGTCGCTCGACGGTGGAAGAGGTTCGCAAGGACCGTGAAGCCATCGTCATCACCGAAATCCCATATTCGGTGAACAAGGCGCATCTCGTTGAAAAGATTGCTGAACTCGTGCGCGAAAAGCGCGTCGAGGGCATTTCCGACCTGCGCGACGAATCCAGCCGCGAAGGCATGCGCATTGTAATCGAAGTGAAGCGCGATGCGCTTCCTGAGGTCGTGCTCAACCAGCTCTATCGCTACACCCAGCTGCAAAGCTCGTTTGGCTGCAACTTTGTTGCGCTGAACGGCGGTAAGCCAGAGCTGATGAATCTCAAGCAGATTTTGTCGGCTTTCGTGCAGTTCCGCGAAGAAGTCGTAACGCGTCGCGCACGCTTCCTGCTGAACAAGGCGCGTGACCGCGCGCATATCTTGGTCGGCTTGGCTGTTGCGGTGGCGAATATCGACGAAGTTATTGCGCTCATTCGTACCGCGCCCGATCCGGCGACAGCGCGTGAGCAGTTGATGACACGTCGCTGGCCTGCGGCTGATGTTGCGCCGCTGATCAAGCTGATCGACGATCCGCGTCACCGTATGAATGACGACGAGACGTTCAATCTTTCGGAAGAACAGGCTCGCGCTATTCTCGAACTGCGTCTGGCTCGTTTGACCGCTCTCGGTCGTGACGAAATCGGCGAAGAACTGAATGGTCTTGGCACGGAAATCGAGGACTATCTCGACATTCTGCGTTCGATCACTCGTATTCGTGCGATCATTCGCGAAGAACTTGAAGCGATCCGCGAAGAGTTCGGCAAGCCGCGTCGCACTGAGATCACCGACCACGCTGCAGACTTCGATGACGAAGACCTGATGGCGCGCGAAGACATGGTCGTGACCGTGTCGCATGCGGGCTACATCAAGCGCGTTCCGCTCTCGACCTATCGAGCGCAGAACCGTGGCGGCAAGGGCCGCTCCGGGATGGCGACGCGTGAGGAAGATTTCGTTTCGCGTCTGTTTGTAGCCAATACGCATACGCCGGTTCTGTTCTTCACCAACCGTGGTATCGCCTACAAGCTCAAGGTCTGGCGCCTGCCGCTCGCTGCGGTTAACGGCAAGGGCAAGGCGCTGATCAACATCCTGCCACTTGAGCAGGGTGAGCGCATCACCTCGATCATGCCGCTGCCAGAGGATGAAACCACCTGGAGCAACCTCGACATCATGTTCGCGACAACGCGCGGTACGGTTCGCCGTAACTCGCTGTCCGACTTTGTCGAAGTGCGTCAGAACGGCAAGATCGCGATGAAGCTCGATGAGGGCGATTCCATCGTCGGCGTCGATACCTGCACCGTGAACAACGACGTGCTGATGACGACGGCACTGGGTCAGGCGATCCGCTTCCGCGTTGATGACGTCCGTCTGTTCAAGGGCCGTGACTCTATGGGCGTGCGTGGTATCGCGCTTGCCGAAGGCGACACGGTCATATCAATGACGATCATCAACCACTCGGACGCGAGTGCGGAAGAACGGGCTGCCTACCTCAAGATGAGCCGAGCCGTTCGTGGCGAAGGTGAAAGCGAAGAGGGCGGTTCGGACGAAGGTGAAGTCGCTGCTGGCGAGTTGAGCCAGGAACGCTACGCTGAGATGAGTGCTGTCGAGCAGTTCATCTTGACCATTTCCGAAAACGGCTATGGCAAGCGCACCTCGAGCCACGAATATCGTATCACCGGTCGCGGTGGTAAGGGCATCGTGGCCATGGCGGTGAACAAGCGTAACGGCAATCTCGTTGCGTCCTTCCCGGTCGAAGACGCTGACCAGATCATGCTGATCTCGGATGGCGGCCAGACCATTCGTCTGCCAGTGGGCGGTGATAAGCCAATCCGCATCGTGAGCCGTGGCTCGCAGGGTGTGATTGTGTTCAACACAGCTGACGGCGAGAAGGTCGTTTCGGTCGAGCACATCTCCGAGCCGGAAGATGATGAAGGCGTGGTCGTGACTGCAGCTGACGGTGAGGCTCCGGCCGATCCGACTGCGCCAGAAGCGCCGCCGAGCGAACCTGATGCAGGCGAGACGCCTCCAGAGGGCGACCAAGAGTAAATAATTGAAAGGGCCGTTCCATTGGGACGGCCCTTTTGTTTGTGCTGAAATATGAGTTGAGAGAGCTATGCCTTCAACGCGAATTGAAACACGACGTGGCTGGTTGGGAGAGAGGCGACGGGAGTTTCTGGAAGCCGTTCAACGGGCGCTGATCACGGGCATTCTGATCCCCGAAAATGATCGCTGCGTCAGGCTTGTCGAGATTGATGATGAAGCCTTCATCACGGGCAAGGAGAAGGGCCCGGGTTATGTGGTGATTGAGATCAGCCTCTTCACCGGGCGGAGCATTGAGGCCAAGCGTCGTCTTTATGCTGCGCTGGTGGCAGAGCTCGCGCCGTTCGGTGTTGCAGCCCATGACGTCAAGGTGATCTTGCACGAGGTTCCGCGAGAAAACTGGGGGCTGGGTGGCCTTCCGGCCAGCGAAATCGAACTTGGGTTCAAGGTTCACGTGTGAGGCTTTAGGCTCGCCCCCGATAGGGGCTTTGAGAACACGCGCTGGGGGATGACGGATGGTCTCCATGTCTACGCTTCTGCCTTATCTGGTCGCTTGCTTCCTGTTGGCCATCGTCCCTGGTCCGACGGTGACGGTGATCATTGCCAATTCGCTGGCACGCGGCACTAAGGCCGGTCTGGCCATTGTCGCCGGTACGCAGGCCGGGTTTCTGGCAATGACATTTGTCGTCGCCCTCGGCATGGAGGCGCTCGTTGCGTTTATGGGCTGGGCCTTCGACATCATCAAGCTGATTGGCGCTGGCTACTTGGTATATCTGGGCTGGAACATGTTGCGCTCCAAAGGCGAGCTGGGGCAGGGCGCGGTGAAGACTGAGCGCTCAACTTTTCGCATCGCGGTGGAAGGGTTTCTCGTCATTCTGAGTAATCCTAAGGTGCTGATTTTCCTTGGCGCTTTCCTGCCGCAGTTTGTTGACCTCAATCAGCCGGCGTTTCCGCAAGTTATGGCCTTGGGGATATTTTTCATGCTGGTCGCGGGTTCTACGGACGCGCTGTATGCGTTAGTCGCCGGGCGAGCTCGCGAGTTGATCAGCGCACAACGCGTGCAGTTGGTGTCCCGAGTTTCCGGGGTGATCTTGATGCTCGGAGCCGTGTGGCTCGCTTTCATGCAGAAGGCTTGAGGGGGCTGCAGATTTCCACGCTCACCATTTGTAGGTTGCAGAACGCACGGACACATTTGGATGTTGTTACTGACCGGCTGTGGCGCACTTGGTGGCAGCCATATGGAGAGACGTTAGAGAGCGTGCAATCGGCGCTCTCTGCGGTTTTGGACGCGAAGGAGTTTCCTTTTACGCTCGTCGCACTTCTCGAAGGTCAGTTCGCAGGGACTGTTACGGCAATCGACAGCGATATTTTCGAGCGCCCGGAACTATCCCCATGTCTGGCGGCATTATGGGTCGAGGACTGGGCGAGAGGTAAGGGCGTGGCCCGAGCGCTGGTTGCTGAGGTGACCATGCGCCTGCGACAGCTCGAACATCACACAGTCTATCTCTCCGCGAAACCGCCGTTGCAGGCTTTTTACGAGAGACTTGGCTGGCAGATTATTGAGCAGAACGTTGGACTCGAGCTTTTGATCATCTTTTCCAGAGACTTGCCTCTGTCCAGTTCACATGACAAAACGAGCTAACGTACAGGGAGGTTTTTGTGGCTAATCTTGTTGGGTTCTATCCTGGCTCGTTCGATCCGCTGACCAATGGTCATCTCGATGTTATTGAGCGGGCCTGCAAGCTCGTGGATATGCTTGTTGTCGGTGTTGGCGTGAGTGCCACCAAAAAGAACCCTCTGTTCACACACGAAGATCGCACAGAAATTCTGCGACAGGTGCTCGGCCCAATCGGCGTGCGCACGCAGACCGAATTCAAATTCGTCGATTTCTCGGGGCTCATGGTCAATGTGGCGCGCGAACATGGCGCCAAGCTGATCATTCGCGGGCTGCGGGATACGACCGACTATAATTATGAAATGCAGATGGTGGGTATGAATGCGCAAATGGCGCCGGACCTACAAACTGTGTTTCTGCCATCAAGCCCGCCTGTTCGGCACATCTCGGCCACATTAGTGCGTCAGATCGCTGAAATGGGCGGCGATATTTCCGCTTTTGTACCTTCAATCGTTCTCAAGGCTCTTCAAAAGAAATGACCATGATTACTCGCCGTACTTTCGCTGCGCTTGCGCTGAGTGTTTCGCTGGTTGCCGCTCCCGCATTCGCCCAAGAAGGTAAGCCGCACCTCATCCTGACGCTGGAAGACGGCGTGGTCGATATTGAACTGCTGCCTGAATTGGCACCAAAGCATGTCGAGCGCATTGTCGAGCTGACCAAGCGTGGTGATTATGACGGTGTTGTTTTCCACCGTGTGATTGATGGCTTTATGGCCCAGACCGGCGACGTGCAGTTCGGCAAGACTGAGGGCGCTGAGTTTAACCTCGGCCGTGCGGGCATGGGTGGTTCGGATCTCCCAGACGTAGAAGCTGAATTCAACAAGGAAAGCTTCCAGCGCGGTATCGTCGGCGCAGCGCGCTCGTCTGACCCGAATTCGTTTAACTCGCAGTTCTTTATCACTTACGCTGACGCGAGCTTCCTCGACAACCAGTACACCGTTTTCGGTAAGGTTGCGTCGGGCATGGAACTTGTCGATGCGCTCGAAAAGGGCAACCAGTCCAACAATGGTTCGGTCGCTAACCCCGACAAGATCATCGACGCTGAAATCGAATATAAGTAAGAGCTCAGTCAAAGCCCCCGGAGCGTCTGGGGGCTTTGTCATGACTGTGGGAAGTGCCGAAGCGCTTGCGCTTGCTGCCCATACCGCCTAAACCCGCCCAACAAATTTTAAATCAAGAGGCAGTCACATGGCCTACGCCGATCCGGAAAACACCCTCGTCATCGAAACCACCAAGGGCAAAGTGGTTATCGCCATGAAGCCAGAAGTGGCTCCTGGCCACGTTGCGCACATCAAGACGCTTGCTCGTGAAGGCGCGTATGATGGCGTAGTGTTCCACCGTGTGATCGAAGGCTTCATGGCGCAGACCGGCGACGTGAAGTTCGGCAACACCAATTTGCCAGAATTCAACCCAGCTCGCGCTGGTACCGGTGGTTCGAAGTACCCGAACATCAAGGCTGAATTCAACGCTGAGCCACACGTTCGTGGCACTGCGTCGATGGCCCGCGCTCAGGACCCGAACTCGGCTAATTCGCAGTTCTTCATCTGCTTCGGCGATGCTCGCTTCCTCGACAAGCAGTACACCGTTTGGGGCAATGTGATCGAAGGCATGGAATTCGTCGATCAGATCAAGCGCGGCGAGCCAGTGATCAACCCGGATCACATGGTTTCGGTCAAGGTCGCTGCAGACATCACCGAATAATCCTCTTCAGACTGGCGGCCTTCGGGTCGCCAGTTTGTTTTTGGCGACACAGTTCAAACCGTGTTGACCGACTCTGGAATGGAAGAGCGTAATTGCCGATGGGTTGATGGTTCATCCCCGTCGGGTCTTCTAGGGTCGCTGCTTTGAAAATGGATGCAATTCTTTGGGCGCTCGTGGGCGTCGTCGCTGGCGCGTGTATCGCTGTTCAAGCGCCAATCAATGCCAATCTGGGTAAAGCCCTCGAAGTCCCAATCGCGGCGGCGGCTGTGTCGTTTCTGGCGGGCGGGATTGTGCTCTGGGCGTTGGCGTTTTTGTTTAGCAATGTCACCGCCACCCCGATCAATTTTGCAGCACCGGCCTGGTGGACGCTGATCGCCGGCGGGCTGCTGGGCGCGGTCTATGTGTTCTCCAATATCACTTTGACGCCGATGATTGGGGCAGGGGCAGTGATGGCGCTGGCCGTGACCGGACAGCTTATGGCTGGGCTGTGGCTCGATAAAATCGGGTTTATGGGCATGGCGGTGCGTGAACTTAGTGTCGGGCGCATCACTGGTGCGGCGCTTTTGATCATTGGCGCGGTGATGATCCGGGTGCTTTAGACAGTGTTTGCTAGAGCCGTGTTTGTGTTGCGGCGTGAACATGGTAACGAGCCGTCATGCGTGTTTCCGATTTCGACTTTGAACTTCCCGAAGACCTGATTGCCCTGCATCCGGCTGAGCCGCGCGATAGTGCGCGCTTGTTGGTTGTGCGTCCGGGCGAGGCGCTCGTGGATAGCCATATTCCTGATTTGCTTAATCTGCTGCGTGCGGGCGACGTGTTGGTGGTCAATGACACCCGCGTTTTGCCTGCGGAGCTCAAGGGGCAGCGTATTCGGGGTGAGAACCGGGCAGGGGTGTCTTTCAACCTGCATAAGCGCGATGACGCCAATACGTGGCGCGCTTTTGCGCGGGGCGCCAAGAAGCTTGCTGAAGGCGATATGCTCGAACTCGGGCATGAGGGCGAGGCATTGCGGGCTCAAATCACCGAAAAAGGTGACGCTGGCGAGGTGACGATCAAGTTTGAACTCTCGGGCGCGCAGCTCGACGAGGCTATTAAGGCCAATGGCGCGATGCCTTTGCCGCCCTATATCGGCGCGAAGCGTGGCATCGAGGAACGTGACAAGACCGACTATCAGACTGTCTATGCGGCTGAAGATGGTGCGGTGGCTGCGCCGACCGCTGGCCTGCACTTTACCGATGCGCTGCTGGCCAAGATTGAAGCTATGGGTGTCACAATCGAGCGCGTGACGCTGCATGTGGGCGCGGGGACCTTCCTGCCGATGAAGGCGGAAGACACCGACGACCACAAGATGCATGCCGAGTGGGGTGAGTTGGAGCAGGCAACGGTCGATCGCATCAATGCGCGTCGCGCCGCTGGTGGTCGTGTGGTTGCCGTGGGAACGACGAGCTTGCGCTTGCTCGAGTCTGCGTCGCGTCCGACGGGCAAGCTAGAGGCCTTCGTCGGCGACACCGATATTTTCATTACGCCGGGTTATCGCTTCAACACGGTTGATGTGCTGATGACGAACTTCCACCTGCCCAAGTCGACGCTGTTCATGCTGGTGTCGGCCTTTGCAGGCTTTGAGAAAATGCACGAGGCTTATGCCCACGCCATCGCTAATGGCTATCGGTTCTATTCCTACGGCGACTCTTCGCTGCTGCATCGCGCGCCACATGCTGAGGATGCTGCGTGAGTGATATTTCGGCGCCGATCGTCGGTTATTCAAACCGCATCGTTTCCGTCTTGCGCCGTCTGGCGGAGAGCGGTTCGCCGAAGCTGACGTTTGCTGAACTGATTGAGGCGATGGGGCAAAAGTCCCATCGCCTTATCCTTTTGCTGCTGAGCCTGCTCAATATGGTGCCCGGTCCGCCAGGGTTTGGCGGTGTTATCGCCTGGACGATGATCGCTGTCGCGGTTGCCATGCTTTTGGGTCGGACAATCCGATTGCCGGGAATTATCGGGGATCGGCGGCTTCCGGTTGCTCCTCTGCTGAAGGGGAGCGAAATCGTGGCGCGGGTCTCGGCCATCGTGGCGCGGTTTTCGCGGCCGCGCCTGCGCTGGATGACCGGCGCGGTGATGACCATTCCTTATGCGGTATTGGTCGTGGTAGTGGGGCTGGTGATGGTTGTTCCCATCCCGCTGATCAACGCCATTCCCAATGTTGGGTTGTGTATCGTGGCTTTCGCCATGCTGAACCGCGATGGCGTTGCGTTGATCATCGGATTGATTGCCACAGCAATTGGGCTCGCTGTGGCTTTGGCGCTTGTTTATGGTGTTTTCCAGCTGGGAGCCGCGGCCGTTGGGGCGCTGGCTTAAGGCGGATTAGTCGATCCTGGTCAGTTCGCCCGAGAACCCGCATGCGGCGCCGTGATAGTAACCACAGCCTTCGACTTCTTCGGTGATGAGTTTGCCATCGGGTGTGAGCTTGAAGGAAATCTCGCACATGCGGATGTTGTAGTAAGATTGTGGCTCGGACGGATTGTAGTCTTCGTTTTCTACGAAGAAGTTGCCGCCCTCTGCGGTGAACAGCGCTTCACCATCAATGCCACCCGCACAGCCACCAGTGTCGCCAATCGGAACAATTGTTGAGAGCGAAACGCCATAGCGGTCGGCCTCGATATGGGTGATTTCGGCAGACAGGTCGCCTTCACCTTCGCCGCTCCACTTCCCTGCAATATCTGCGTAGGCTGGCGCGGCCATACCGACCACAATCGAAAGCGCTAAAGGGGCAAGGCGCATGCAAGAATCCTCCATATGGTTCTGATATTTTGGCGGAATAATTGAGGCGCAAACAAGTTCTGTGTTTTCTGTTTTGATATGTTTGTTTTCCCGGTCTTCGTAGAACGCATGGGTAATGCGCTGAATATGGGTAACCGCTACGGGATAAGCTCCATTGTCCGACGGCAAACAAACGGCTAGAACGCAGGCCATGAAACAAGTCAACTTCTCGCTTCTCGCCACGGACGGCATGGCCCGTCGCGGTCGTATCGACACGCCGCGCGGTGAGATTAATACGCCCGCATTTATGCCTGTTGGTACCGTTGGTACGGTCAAGGCTATGTATCCTGAACAGGTCCGCGAGACCGGTGCGGATATTCTGCTTGGGAATACCTATCACCTCATGCTGCGTCCGGGTGCGGAACGCGTCGCCAAACTGGGTGGCCTGCATGACTTTATGGACTGGCAGCGCCCGATCCTGACCGACAGTGGCGGGTTCCAGGTTATGTCGCTGGCGAAGCTCCGCAAGCTCACCGAGAAGGGTGTGACCTTCAAGTCGCATATCGACGGTTCGAGCCACGAATTGACCCCAGAGCGGTCGATCGAAATTCAGACGCTGCTCGATAGCGATATCATTATGCAGCTGGACGAATGTATTTCGCTGCCAGCGCCGCGTAAGGAAATCGAGCGCGCAATGGAGCTGTCGCTCCGTTGGGCTGACCGCTCTAAGGTTGCGTTCAACAACCAGCAGAACCGTGCGCTGTTCGGCATCGTGCAGGGCGGGGATGACCCAGAGCTGCGTGCCCGTTCAGCTGCGGGCCTGAAGTCGATTGGCTTTGATGGCTATGCTGTGGGTGGTCTGGCTGTGGGTGAGCCGCAGGAAGTCATGTTCCGCGTGCTTTCTGACATTACCCCAGAACTGCCGACCGAGCGTCCTCGCTATTTGATGGGCGTTGGTAAGCCGGATGATATTTTGGGCGGTATTGAGCGCGGTATCGACATGTTCGATTGCGTTCATCCGACCCGTGCTGGCCGACACGGTCACGCCTATACGCGTTTTGGCGTCATTAATTTGAAGAATGCACGCCATAAGGAAGATCATCGCCCGCTCGATGAGGCTTCGCCAAATCCAAATTGCCGTCGTTGGAGCCGAGCCTATCTGCACCACCTCATCCGTACCGAGGAAATCCTGGGTGCGATGATCTTGTCGCAGATCAATCTGGCTTACTATCAAGAGCTTACGGCAGCTGCTCGCGCGGCTATTTCGGCCGGGCGCATGAACGATTTCGCTGCAGAAACTCGCGCCCAGTGGGCCGCTGGTGATATTGCGCCACTCTAATGGTCGAAGAAGGGTTGGAACACATGGGTAAGTCTGGTCGTAAGGCAGGTTTCGAAGCGCTGAGCGAGATGGTCGATGTGATGGCAGAGCGCCCAATGCGTCTGCTGTTCGCTGAAGACCCAAACCGTTTCAAGCGCTTCTCGGCGGAAGGTGCTGGTATTCTTCTCGATTATTCGAAGAACCGCATCGATGAAGAGGTCATGGCCGCTCTGTTTGAGATGGCACGTGCAGCGGGCGTCGAAGAACGCCGTGCGCAGATGTGCGAAGGCGAACACATCAACATCACCGAAGATCGCGCCGTCATGCACATGGCGCTGCGCTATCAGGGCGACAAGCCGGTGGAAGTTGATGGCAAGGACGTCATGCCAGACGTTCGTGAGGTCCTTTCAGCCATTGAGGCCTATACCAACGCTGTGCGTTCGGGCGACATTCGCGGCCATGGCGGCGAGCAGTTCACCGACATCGTCAACATCGGTATCGGTGGCTCGGACCTTGGTCCGGTAATGGTCACACTGGGCCTTGCGCCATACACCCGTGCCGACCTGCGCGCGCATTATGTGTCGAACGTCGATGGCGCGCATATGCATGACACGCTCAAGGGGCTTGATCCGGCCAAGACGCTGTTCATCGTCGCGTCCAAGACCTTCACCACCGACGAAACCATGACCAATGCGCATACGGCGCGCAATTGGTTGGCTTCGGCGCTCGGCGAAGACGCTGTTCCGAACCACTTTGCCGCCGTTTCGACCAATATCGCTGCCTGCGCTAAGTTTGGTATCCGCGAAGACCGTATCTTCGGTTTCTGGGACTGGGTCGGCGGCCGTTATTCGGTATGGTCGGCGATCGGCCTGCCAGTGGCACTGGCCGTCGGCTTTGACAATTTCAAGAAGTTCCTGGCTGGCGCCGACGCTATGGACCGCCACTTCCTTGAAACGCCACTGGAAAACAACCTGCCGGTGATCATGGGCATGTTGGGCGTGTGGTACCGCAACGCTTGGGACTTCTCGACCCATGCTGTGCTGCCTTATGACCAGCGCCTGAGCCGCTTCCCGGCCTATCTCCAGCAGCAGGACATGGAAAGCAACGGCAAGTCCGTGACGCTTTCGGGCAAGAACGTTGGCTGGTCGACTGGGCCAATCGTCTGGGGCGAACCCGGCACCAATGGTCAGCACGCATTCTACCAGCTGATCCATCAGGGGACGGACGTTATTCCGTGTGATTTCCTGATCGCTGCGCAGCCACATGAACAGCTGCCGCCGCATCACGATAAGCTGGTCGCCAATGTGTTGGCACAGTCTGAAGCGCTGATGCTTGGCAAGACCGAAGTTGAGGTCGTCGAAGAGCTTAAGGCTCAGGGCCTGTCGAAGGACGAGATCAAGGAACTGACCCCGCATAAGGTGTTCCCCGGCAATCGTCCGTCCAACACGCTGTTCTACAAGCAGTTGACGCCGGAATTGCTCGGTGCGCTGGTTGCGCTCTACGAACACAAGGTGTTCGTACAGGGCGTTATTTGGAATGTGAATTCCTACGACCAGTGGGGCGTTGAGCTCGGCAAGCAGCTGGCTAAGGCTCTGTTGACAAAGGTGCAGGGCGAACAGGCAGCAGAAAACCATGACAGCTCCACGCAGGGGCTCGTCAAATACTACCTCGCCAACAAGGCATAAGAATTGATTATCACTACCGAGGACCAGCTCGTTAAACTGAAAGCTATCGGCCGAATTTGCGCACTGGCGAGAGACGCCATGGCGGAAGGACTGCAAGCCGGTATGACGACACTCGAGCTGGATGAGATTGGCGCCAAAGTCCTTGCGGAACATGGCGCTCTTTCTGCCCCGGTAGTGACTTATCAATTCCCAGGTCAGACCTGCATTTCGGTCAATGAAGAGATCGCCCACGGCATTCCCGGTAATCGGATTTTGCTGGAAGGCGATCTCGTCAACATTGACGTCTCTGCCGTAAAGGACGGCGTCTATGCCGACTGCGGCATGTCGCTGGTATTAGGCGGCGGGAGCCCGCGCCTGCAAAACCTCTGTCGCGATGGCAAAAAGGCGATGTGGGCTGGTATCCGGGTTGTGAAGCCCGGTGCGCGCCTTGCCGATATTGGTGACGCCATCGGCAAGTTTGCCAAGAAGGGCGGCTATACGCTGATCCGCAACCTCGCCAGCCACGGTGTTGGCGATAGCTTGCACGATGAGCCGGGGCAGATTTCCACCTGGCCGGATAAGTCGGAGCGCCGCATTATCCAAGAGGGTTTGGTGTTCACGGTTGAGCCATTCCTATCGCTCGGCGGCGAATGGGCTGAACAAAAATCTGAAGACGATGAGTGGACGCTCATCGCGGAGCCAATGGCTCCGACCGTTCAGTATGAGCACACGATTGTTGCGACCAAGAACGGTCCGCTTGTCGTCACCGTCGCAGCTTAAAGTACGGTAAGAAGAAGCGGTCCGAACAGGATCGCGAGAATGCCCAAAGGGAAGCGCAGGTGATTGAGCCTGCGCAGGCTGGGCATGCTGGCCCAAGTGCTCAGCACCAAATAGATCAGCAGAGCGATAATGGCTGGGAGCAGGGCATTCAGATTGAATGCGCCGGCATTGTTGATCTGCAAATAGCCCATAAAGCCCACAGCATAGCCTAGAAGGGCCGAGAGGATGACCGTGGCGGCCTTTGCCGTGATCAGGAGGGCCATGTCTATGGTATTGCTTGCTAAGAGCAGGGCAACGCCCGTTGCAATGACGTGGAGCGTGATCAAGGTGCTGAAGATGCGGTTGTCCGCTAGCATGGCGGCCACGCCGGGCACGCCGACCTGACCAACGAGGCCGATGACGGGGATGTCGCCAACGTAGCGACGAACCAGCCAGATCGTATAGAGCATGACCAAGGTGGAGACCGCAGTCACCAGCAGGGTTACAGCCATGACCTTGATGAGATCTGCCAGATCGTTCGACATTTGTGCCCCTTAGAAGTCGCTTGTCTGCCCATAGCATGGGGCAGGGCTGATTCTAAAGCGAGCGACGGCGCAGTGCACCACTCAGAGAGTTTGGCGGGCCTTTGCGGGCGCCACGCTGCACGCGAATAGGCTTGCGGAAGTCCTCGGCGAGCTCGAAAGCGTCTGCGCGATATTCCAACTCTGCATAGGGATCAGGATCGAGATCTGTCTGGGTCATAAAGCTGAACCGCTCAGGTACACCATTCGCCCAAGGCATTGAAATCTGATTGGGAATAAAAAGGAAGTGGTACGCCGGGCGGGGGTCGAACCCGCGACCATTCGATTAAAAGTCGAATGCTCTACCACTGAGCTACCGGCGCCCGCTATGTACGCCCTGCGGCGTTGGGGCGGAACATAGCTAGAGTTCGCGCCAAGTCAACCGCCCTCATGCGGTTCCTGTGCAAACAATTGGCGGCCTTCATAGCTCACTGGCAGGCAGGAAAAGGCAATTCGTTCAAGTCGTTCGCACATTTGCCTAGCTTCTGCTAGGGTTTCCATGGGCCCAACAAGGATGCGGCTACCCTGGTCAGTCTGCGCACTCAGGACTGGGGAAAACTCCAGAAGGAGTGGTCCCAGCTTCATTTGAAGGTCTCGCCAAGTGGCTTCGGCATTTTGTGGCGCAACGAATCCGCCAATGGCAACACCATAGGGGATCGGGTTCGGTGGCACCGAATTGGGCGCGTCACTGAGCGGCGCAGGCATGGCTTGTGGTAATGTGACCGGAACGGATTGGGCGCCGGGCAAGGGGGATTGGCGGATAGCAACGCTCCCACCAAGTGCAGCCATTTCAATCGGTTTGGAGGTCTGGTCGACAGTCGCGGTCAAACTGGTGACGTCGACGGTTGGTCGCGGGATCGCTTCGACAATATTGGGTATGGTAACTTCTAAGGCACTTACCCGGCGCAACACGTCTTTGCCCGATTGGTCTTGGAGCTGGGTCTGCGACTGTAGGGACTGATAGTCCTGATTGAGTTTTTGCAGATCACCTTGCAGGCCGCTGACCTGTTCGCGCAGACCTTCTACAGAAGTAGAGTTGATGCGGGGCGTATGTAACGCTTTGATAAAATCGTATGGTAAGATTGCGGAAACATTGGAGCTGATGACTGCAAGTGCCGCCGCGGCGAGGGCAATTAGGCCCCAAAATGTCACGTCGGATTGCCGAAAATGGTCCGATGCTCTAGCCAATCGCTGACCTCAAATGTTCGGCCCGAATCGAGCCTTATGTTTGAAATGAGGATTGGCCTGTTGTTGTGGCTTCGCCAATAGTTGTTGGCTATTTATTTACCATAAGCCGAGTGATTTTCGGTATTGGAGTGAGCGTTATGGCTGATTTGCTTTCGATTATCCTCGCGGCTGGCGAAGGGACGCGAATGAAATCCGCTTTGCCTAAGGTATTACACCCCGTGGGTGGATTGCCCGTGGTAAGCCATGTTTTGCGGACAGCAAAATCTTTTGGGTCGCGCATTGCTGTTGTTGTGGGGCCTGGTCATGAGGCAGTTGAGCAGGCAGTAACGCGGTTCGAGAGCAATGCTTTTATTGCGCGCCAGCTAGAACGTCTTGGGACAGGCCATGCTGTTCAGCAAGCACGCGAAGCGTTTCAAAACGAAACTGGCAACGTTCTCGTACTATACGCCGACACCCCGCTCGTGACCGAGAAAACAATCGGCCAGATCGTCGGAAGACTTGATGCGGGCGCAGATATGGTTGTGGTTGGTTTCAGGCCACACAATCCCACCGGATATGGTCGCCTTCTCACGGACGGCAATCGGCTCTTGGCTATTCGCGAGCATAAGGATGCGAGCGATGAGGAGCGCCGCGTAGGCCTTTGTAATTCCGGCATTATCGCGTTTAATGCCGATACGCTTCGCGCAGTTATTGATCGCATTGATAACAAGAACGCCAAGGGCGAATACTATCTGACTGACGCGGTAGAGCTCGCGGTCGCAGATAAGCGCCAGATCGACTATATCGAAGCCGATGCCAGCGAATTGGTTGGCGTGGATAATCGCACCAAGCTGGCTGAGGCCGAGGCGACTTTCCAGCAGTTCAAGCGCGCTGAGATGATGGAAAACGGGGTAACGCTGCGTGATCCGCAGAGCGTGTTCTTCTCCTGGGATACGGAATGCGGGCGTGACGTGACCATCTTCCCCAATGTGGTTTTCGGCCCCGGCGTTAAGATTGCCGACAATGTCGAAATTCGTGCGTTCTGTGATCTCGAAGATGTCGTGATCGGTGATGGCGCCAGTATTGGTCCCTTTGCGCGTGTTCGTGGCGGCGCGGAGTTGGGCAAAGATGTTCACGTCGGAAATTTTGTTGAGGTGAAGAAGTCAAAGCTCGCCGATGGCGTAAAAGCGGGACATCTCAGCTATTTGGGTGACGCGGAGATTGGCGCCAAAACAAATATTGGCGCAGGCACGATTACGTGTAATTACGATGGCGTTAACAAGGATAAAACCGTTATTGGTGCAAATGCCTTTATTGGCTCAAATGCGTCGCTCGTCGCGCCTGTTGTGATTGGTGATGGTGCCTATACTGCTTCGGGAAGCGTCATAACCGAAGATGTTCCGGCTGATGCTGTAGCTTTCGGGCGCGCGCGTCAGGAAAACAAGGCTGATTACGCGCCAAAGCTGCGCGAGCGGGCCCTCGCGAAGAAGGCCGCGAAAGGGAAGTAACGATGTGCGGTATTGTCGGTATTGTCGGTGACGCGCCTGTCGCCGGACGATTGGTGGATGCTCTCAAGCGCCTAGAATACCGCGGATATGACAGTGCTGGCGTAGCGACGCTGGAAGGCGGCGAGATTGCTCGCCGCCGCGCTGAGGGGAAGCTGGGCAATCTGGCGACCAAGCTTGGCATGGAGCCGCTGGGGGGCACGATTGGCATTGGCCACACCCGCTGGGCGACCCATGGTGCGCCTACAGAGGCCAATGCCCACCCGCATGCCACCAAGCGCGTTGCTGTGGTGCACAACGGCATTATCGAGAATTTTCGCGAGTTGCTCGCAGATCTCGCTAAAGATGGCTATGTGCCAACAAGCCAGACCGATACCGAAAGTGTTGCCCTGTGGATGACGCGCGAGCTGGATCATGGCGCCGACCCTGAACTGGCCGTCGCGCGTACGTTGAAAGCGCTTAAGGGCGCGTTTGCACTCGCCTTTATGTTCAAGGGGCAGGGCGATTTGCTGATTGCCGCGCGTCACGGCGCGCCACTGGCTGTGGGCTATGGCGAGACGGAGATGTATCTTGGCTCAGACGCAATGGCGCTCGCTCCCTTTACCTCGCGCTTGACCTATCTCGAAGATGGCGACTGGGCGGTGATGACGCCGAAGGGCGTCACCATCCGCGATGGCAAGGATGCTCTCGTTGAGCGTGCTAAGATGGTGTCGCAGGCGTCGGCTCTCTTGGTCGACAAGGGCAATCATCGTCATTTTATGGCTAAGGAAATCTACGAGCAGCCTGAAACCATATCGCACACGCTGAGCCACTATGTGGATATGGGGGCTGAAAAGGCTTCTATCCGCGAGAGCTTACCATTTGATTTTGCTGAGCTTTCTCGTTTGGCGATGTCTGCGTGTGGTACGGCTTATTATGCCGGTGCCATCGCGAAATATTGGTTTGAGCGCTATGCGCGCTTGCCGGTTGATATCGATGTCGCGTCAGAATTCCGCTATCGCGAGCCGCCGCTGGAAAAGAACGGGCTGTCGTTCTTCATTTCGCAGTCCGGCGAGACGGCTGATACTTTGGCCGCTCTGCGCTATTGCGCCGGGCAGGGGCAACATGTGGCGTCGCTGGTCAATACGCTGGAATCGACCATCGCACGTGAATCGGGTGTGGTTTTCCCGATCCTTTGCGGGCCGGAAATCGGCGTTGCCTCCACGAAGGCGCTGACGGCGCAGTTGACCGCTTTGGCAAGCCTTGCCATCGCCGCTGGCCGTGCTCGCGGCGCATTGAGCGCCGAGCAAGAGGCGGAGATGGTTCGGGCGTTGACGGCGCTGCCGAGTGCTGTTTCGGCGGCCTTGGGCACCGAGGCTGTGATCATGGACATCGCCAAACGCCTCTCCAAGGCTAAGGACGTGCTCTATCTCGGCCGTGGCCCGATGTTCCCGGTCGCCATGGAAGGTGCGCTGAAGCTCAAAGAGATCAGCTATATCCACGCCGAAGGTTATGCAGCAGGTGAACTGAAGCATGGGCCGATTGCGCTGGTGGATGAAGCCATGCCGGTGATTGTCGTCGCTCCTTCTGATGAATTGGTCGATAAAACGCTGTCCAATATGCAGGAGGTCGCGGCACGCGGGGGTAAGATTATTCTTATTACCGATGCTGAAGGGGCACAGCACGTCGGGCATGGCGTTGCGGATATTATCGAAATTCCGCACGTGCATCCGTTTGTGGCGCCGATTTTGGCACTGATCCCAGTGCAGTTGTTGGCCTATCACACGGCGGTATTTATGGGCACGGACGTGGACCAGCCGCGGAATTTGGCCAAGTCGGTGACGGTGGAGTAATTTTTGTCCCCTGGTGTTTGCGCCGAGGGGCCGTGGGGTGCGCAGTACCCCCCCCCAACCTCCCCCTGGTAGGGGGAGGGGACGCGCCAGTGCCGGCCTGATTAGCCCGCCCTGATCAGTGGAATCGCCAGATCTTTTCGGAATAAATACAACAGCGTACGAGCGGCTTCGCCGTCGGGGCCGGTGAGGCCGGGGTTGCGTTGCATCAGGGCTTTGGCGTCGTCATGGGCGAACTCAAGCAAGTGCCGATGCACGTCTGGGACGGCGACGCGGTAGCCGGGCATGCCGGATTGGCGCGTGCCCAAGACGTCACCTTGGCCGCGTAGGTCGAGGTCGCGTTCGGCAATCTCAAAACCGTCTTCGGTGGATTTGATGGTTTCGAGGCGCGCTTGAGCGGTTTCGCTGAGCGGTTCTTTGAAGAGAAGCAGGCAGGCAGAGCGTTGCGAACCACGGCCGACGCGACCGCGCAGCTGATGGAGCTGAGCGAGGCCAAAACGTTCAGCGTGTTCGATGATCATGATCGTGGCGTTGGGGACGTCGACGCCCACTTCGATGACCGTTGTGGCGACGAGAAGTTTGATTTCATTGGCTTTAAAGCGCGCCATAACCTCTTGCTTGGCGGCGGCTGACATGCGGCCGTGGACGAGGGCCACCTGATCGCCGAAGACTTTCTGCAGTTCGGCGAAGCGATCTTCAGCGCTGACGACTTGGATAAATTCGCTTTCTTCAACCAGCGGGCAGACCCAATAGGCCTGCGCACCTTCGCCTAACCGGGCGATGAGACGGTTGATGACGCGGCCGTAGTCATTGATCGAGAGCACTGCCGTATCAATGGGTTGGCGGCCGCGCGGCTTTTCTTTGAGAACAGAGACGGCCATGTCGCCGAAGTGGGTGAGTACTAAAGTGCGCGGGATCGGCGTGGCGGTCATGACGAGAAGGTCAGTGTCGCGGCCTTTGTCAGAGAGGGCGAGGCGCTGGTGGACGCCGAAACGGTGTTGTTCGTCGACGACGGTGAGGGCCAGATTGTGGAAGGCGACGCCGGATTGGAAGAGGGCGTGGGTGCCGAGGGCGATGTGGATCGAGCCATCGGCAAGTCCTGCTAGAATCTTGCGTTTTTCGGCTGCGGGCATTTTTCCGGTGAGCAATGCGCAGCCTAGGCCTGCCGCTTCAGCGAGAGGCTGAATGGTTTTAAAATGCTGTGAAGCCAGCAATTCGGTCGGAGCCATCAACGCCGATTGCGCGCCGCTTTCTGCCATTGCCGCCATGGACATAAGAGCTACAACGGTCTTGCCGGAGCCCACGTCGCCTTGCAGGAGGCGGGACATGCGGTCCGGGCTGGCGAGGTCGGCGCGGATTTCTTCGAGGGCCTGGTTTTGGCCATCGGTCAGGGAGAAGGGTAGCGCGGCGGCGACGCGGGAGGTGATACTCCCGTTGAAAGTACGGGACTTTCCCTTTTGGGCGACCATGGTCGAACGCACCAATTGTAGGGTGATTTGGCCCGCTAAATACTCATCATAAGCAAGGCGTTGGCGGGCCGGGGACCAGAGTTGGCCCTGGTCAGGATTCTCTGGCAAATGGACTTCGCGCATGGCTTGGGCGAAGTTTGGCCATTTGCGTTGGCGCATGGTTTCGGCGTCGATCCATTCCGGTAATTCGGGAATGATATCAACGGACTGGCGCACGAGTTTCGCTAAGGCTTTGGAACTCAATCCACTTGTGAGGGGATAGACCGGCTCGACGAGGGGGAGTTCTGCGAATTTTTCGGCTTCGACGATATAGTCCGGGTGCGTTATCTGCTTTTGGCCGTTGAAGAAATCGACCTTGCCAGAGACATAGCGCTCTTCGCCGACTGGGAGAGCTTTTTCGACCCAGCCGCCTTGGGCGCGGAAGAACACCAAGGACAGTTCGCCGGTCTCGTCATGCGTGAAAACGCGATGTGGCACATGTAGCTTTCCGCGTGGTGGCGGTTGGTGCCGGTCGATGTGGAGTTTCAGCGTAACGATTTGATTTAAATAGGCGTCTGCAATGCCGACCTGTCGGCGGCGATCGACGACGCCGGAGGGCATATGCATCAGAATGTCGAGGACGATGGCCTCTTGTCCGTCAGGGGCGCCGAAGAATTTGGTCAGCAGTGCTGCGAGCTTATCGCCCACGCCTTTGATGGAGTGGAGCGAGCGGAACAGGGGCTGCAATTCATCGGGACGGGACAAGAATGATTCTCCTTACCGAGGGGCATCTATTGGCACTTCTGTGGCCTTTGGCCGGCACTTTTGGGCCTCTGAAGGGGCAAATTGCTGACATTCAGGGGCATGACGGAATAGGGCTGACATTGTTGGCTAACACGCGTAAAGAACAAGTCCAAATCGAGAACAAAATTCAATCATGGGTGTCGCAAATGACGGCCGGTGAAGAGATCGCTATTCGACGTAAACGGCTCCGCTATCGCGCGTGGCATCGTGGGACCAAGGAAATGGACTTGGTGCTCGGTCCATTCGCGGATGCGCATCTGGAAAACTACGATGAGGCGCAGCTCGACAAGCTCGAAGCGCTGATGAACGAAGAAGACCCGCCATTGCTGAAATGGGTGCTCCGGCAGGAGGAGCCGCCAGCGCATGTGGATCGTTCTTTCCTCGACCTTCTTATTGCCGACCACGAGGCCCGCGTCGCCCGATGACTTCTTCTGACATCACGCCCACCGTTCGTACCATCTCCAACGTACCTGATGGCATGCAGCCATTGGTGTTGGCACGGCTGGTTGAACAACGCCTCAAAAACGCGCCGGATGATGCGGCGGCTGTGGTGTTCGTGGCGCGTGATGGACGGCGCTTGCAGCGCATGGCGGAAGTGTTGGGGGCGATGTTGCCCGGACACACGATATTGCAACTGCCTGCCTGGGACAGCCTGCCATATGACCGTGTGTCGCCAAACAATGTGACCATCGCGGCGCGTATGAAAACGCTGGCGGCGCTGACCAGCGGCACCAAGGGCGCGATTGTGCTGACGGCGGTTAATGCGCTGGTGCAAAAGCTGCCGCCGCGCGCTGTGGTCGAAACCATGTCGTTTTCGGCGGCCGTTGGTCGGGTGGTCGATGGCGATAAGCTGATCGGTTGGGCGGCGAACAATGGCTATTTGCGCGTGCCGACGGTGCGCGAAAGCGGCGAATTTGCAGTCCGGGGTGGGTTGATTGACCTGTTCCCGGCCAATGCGGACGCGCCGCTGCGCTTTGACTTCTTTGGGAGCCAGTTGGAAACGATCCGGACGTTTGATCCCGATACACAGCGGACGACGGGTAATCTCAAGCGGATTGATCTGACGCCGATGAGCGAGCTGGTGCTCAATGAAGACACCATTCGCCGTTTCCGTCAGAACTATACGGCGACTTTTGGTGGCAACACCCATGATGACCCGCTCTATTCATCGGTAAGTGGCGGGTCGCGCTATTCGGGCACGGAGCACTGGCTGCCGTTCTTTTATGAAAAGCTCGATAGTCTGGCGGATTATGTGGGCGATGCCCCGTTCGTCTTCGACGATCAGGTGAACGAAGCCTATGGCGAGCGTGTCGAGCAGATTGCCGATTATTACGACGCGCGCGAGACGGCGCGTTTGGCGCCGCAGGTGGCGGGGGCAGGGGCGCCCTATAAGCCGATTAAGCCAGAACTGCTTTATAATGTTGATGTGACGCCAGCGCAGTTGGCGGGGGCGTCGGTCATTCAGCTTTCGGCGTTTCTGTCGCCGCAGACGAAATCGGGTGACGATGCCGGTGGGCATATTGCGCCAAGCTTTGCAGCCGACCGTTTGGCGAATGACGTCAACCTTTTTGAGAAGGTGGTGGAGCGGCTGCTTACGGAGCGCCGCAATGGTCGCCGCGCAATTGTGGCCTGCTGGAGCGCGGGGACGCGCGATCGCATGGCGCAGGTGCTCAAGGATCACGGGCTGACCAATCCGCGCCTCGGCGAGAATTGGAAAGACGCGGAAACCACGAGCGCGGCGACCACTTCGTTGATCGTGTTACCCCTCGAATCTGGCTTTGAAACCAAAGACCTGCTGGTTCTGACCGAGCAGGATATTTTGGGCGAGCGCATTTTGCGGCCGCAGCGCAAGAAGAAGGCTTCGGATGCGCTGACGGAAGCGGCCAGCTTGAGTGCAGGCGATCTCGTGGTGCACGTCGACCACGGTATCGGTCGCTTCTTGGGGCTGAAGGTCATTCAGGCCGGTGGCGCGCCGCATGAGTGCGTTGAGCTTGAATATGGCGGCGAGACTAAGCTTTACCTGCCGGTCGAAAACATCGAGCTGCTGACCCGCTATGGGGCGGACGATGCGTCGGTGACGCTCGATAAACTCGGTGGCGTGGCCTGGCAGGCTAAGAAGGGCAAGCTCAAGAAGCGCATCCGCGAAATGGCGGAACAGCTTATCAAGTTGGCGGCGCAGCGCTTGCTGGTCCGCGCCGATGCGGTGGACCTCAATTCTGGCGCTTACGATGAGTTCGTGGCGCGCTTCCCTTATGAGGAAACGGAAGATCAGCTCAACGCCATTGGGGCGGTGTTTGACGATCTGACCTCGGGCAAGGTGATGGATCGCCTTGTCTGCGGTGACGTGGGCTTTGGGAAGACCGAAGTTGCGATCCGCGCGGCCTTCGCCGTGGCGCTTTCGGGCAAGCAGGTGGCGGTGGTTGTACCGACAACGCTCTTGGCGCGCCAGCATTTCAAGAACTTCTCTGAACGTTTCCATGGCTTGCCGGTCAATGTGCGCCATGCCTCGCGCATGGTGCCAGCGGCCGAATTGAAAGCGACCAAGGAAGGCTTGGCCAATGGGCATGTCGATATCGTTATCGGCACCCACGCGCTCTTGTCGAAGTCGATCAGTTTCAAGGACTTGGGCCTGCTGATTATCGACGAGGAACAGCACTTCGGCGTGAGCCACAAGGAGCGTCTCAAGGAGCTCAAGGCCAATGTTCACGTGCTGACGCTGACGGCAACGCCGATCCCGCGCACGCTGCAACTGGCGCTGACTGGCGTTCGCGATCTGTCGCTGTTGGCGACGCCGCCAGTCGACCGCTTGGCGATCCGTACCTTTATTTCGCCTTTCGATCCGCTCTCGATCCGCGAAGCTTTGCTGCGCGAAAAATATCGCGGCGGGCAGAGCTTCTATGTGGTGCCGCGCATCAAGGATCAGGCCGATATTGCCGAGTTCTTGCGCGTGCAGGTGCCGGAAGTTTCCTATGTCATCGCCAATGGGCAGATGCCGCCGGGCGAACTCGACGACATCATGAACAATTTCTACGACGGCAAGTTCGACGTTTTGTTGGCGACGACCATTGTGGAATCGGGGCTCGATATTCCGAACGCCAATACGCTGATCGTACATCGTGCCGACCAGTTTGGTCTGGCGCAGCTTTATCAGATCCGTGGGCGTATCGGCCGGGCCAAGCAGCGCGCCTATGCGCTGTTCACCGTGCCTGCCGACAAGAAGCTCACCGACACCGCAGAGCGTCGTTTGGGCGTGCTGCAGTCGCTCGAAAGCCTTGGCGCTGGCTTCCAACTGGCGAGCCACGATTTGGATATTCGCGGGGCAGGGAATCTGCTCGGCGACGAGCAGTCGGGCCATATCCGCGAGGTTGGTTTCGAGCTTTACCAGTCGATGCTGGAAGAGGCCGTGGCGAACTTGCGCGCTGGTGGCGACGAGGAATACGACGACAAGAACGAGTGGAGCCCGCAGATTTCGCTTGGCATGCCGGTGATGATCCCGGAAAGCTATGTGCCTGATCTGCAGTTGCGCATGCAGCTCTATCGTCGCTTGGGTGATCTCAGCGATATTCGCGATATTGATGCTGCGGGTGCGGAGCTGATCGATCGGTTCGGGCCGCTGCCGGAAGAAGTGGAATCGCTGCTCAAGGTCATTCTGGTGAAGGCACTCTGCCGTCAGGCCAATGTCGAAAAGGTCGATGCTGGTCCGAAGGGCGCGGTGGTGACGTTGCGAAACAACGAGTTCCCCAATCCGATTGGTCTGGTGCGCATGGTTTCGGACCTGTCGAACCAAGTGAAGATCAAGCCTGATCAGAAGCTCGTGTTCGTGCGCAATTGGCCAACACCGGAGCAAAGGCTCAAGGGTGCAGCCGCAATTATGAGTAAACTGGCGCGTTTGGCTGAGAATAAGAGTTAACTGAAGTCTCGGACACGAGGCGCTATAATCTTTTGGCAACTCTCATCGGTCATGTTATTGCCCGATTTGAGCCCTTGAAGGGCAGTTCAGGTATTTCGGTAGCTTTGGGCTGCCCGGACCGCCAAGGAAGACAAGGACATTTTATGACGTTCAAGAAACCCCTCGTGGCCGGAATCGCAGCGGCAGCGTTTTTGCTGACCCCGGCTGTATCTTTCGCGCAGGACGCGGCTCCTGCAGCACCGGCTGCTGAAGCGCCAGCTGCGGCCGAGGGCGGTGCTGTCGCTGAAGTCGGCGCTGCCGTCGACAATATGCCATCGCAGAACTGGCTGAAGGTTTGTGACCCGCTGGACGACGGCCAGAAGGCTTGCGTGATGCGCCAAGTGGTGCTCGCAAACGGCCAGTTCCTCGGCTCCTTCCTGCTGCGTGACGATCCAGGCCAGGAAAGCCGCCTGTTGGCTGTTGCTGCCGTCCCGCTTGGCGTGCTGCTGCCGTTCGGCCTGACCTGGCAGATCGACAACGCAAAGCCAGTTCGCGTGCCGTACATGCTGTGTGATCAGCAGTCGTGCTCGACTCAGCTCGTGATCAACGAGCAGTATGTCGCTTCGCTCAAGAAGGGTTCGACCCTGAAGCTGACCGCTAAGAACCGTCAGAACCAGGACCTGACCATCGATATCAACCTCGCTGGTTTCACCGCGACTTATGATAGCGATACGGCCCTGACGTTCGAACAGCTGCAGAGCCAGGAATCGGGCGAAAACGCGCTTGAGCAGGTTCTTCAGGATCGTGCCGAGCAGCTCCGCAAGCAGCTGAGCGAAACGCCAGCTGAAGGCGAAGCGCCAGCAGCACCTGCTGCACAGTAAGCTCTACGCAGACGAATTTGAAAAAGGCCCGGGAAACCGGGCCTTTTTTGTTGTGCAGGTGAGAGGCAAGACAGGGATTAGCGTTGGCCCATGCCCACGGCAAAAGCCTGCTTGCGCAAGAACGGGGACAGCTTGAGTGCCCACAAGCCGCCAGCCCGCAGGGTTTGGCTGGGGAGCATGTCGGCGAGAAGCGATTTGAACAGCGTGTCGACAATAGTGCTGGTTTGCGCCAGATCGGCTGCGCGGCGGCGCGCATAATCATCAGCGGCCTTGGCGCCCCAATCGGGCAGGGTCGTGTCAGCGGCTTTCAGGGCGGCGATAAGATCGGCGACATCCCGCAGACCCAGATTGAGGCCCTGTGCGCCAATGGGTGGGAAGGCGTGAGCAGACTCGCCGACCAAGGCCACCCCAGATGCTCCGGCCTTATCAACGGTTAGTGTCGAGAGTGGGAAGACGAAGCTGGGGGAGACAATCTTGAGATCGCCGAACAGGCGCTGTGAGGTCTCTAGGATGGCGTTTCGGAGGGCCTCTGGCCCGGCAGCCTGAAGAGCACGCAACTTGGCCTCATCATCGATCCAAACGAGATTGGCGCGGTTCTCACCGGCCGGCACCAGCGTGAAGGGCCCACGCGGGTAGTGGAACTCGATGGAAGTGCCACCAACGCTACGGGTCAAGTCTAGATCACAGACGAGGGCACCCTCGGTGAACTGATGCTCGCGCGTGGTAATGCCAACGGCGTTGCGCAGCAGAGACTTTTTGCCATCGGCACCGACTACGAGGGGCGCACAGAGGGTCGAACCATCGGCCAGTGTGACTGTGCCCAGCTTGCCATCATGGCGATAGGCCGACACGCTTTCGGTTCGGATAGTGAATCCGGTTTTTGGGGCAGTGCTTTGAAAGTGCTCAAGAAGTCGCGCATTGCCAAAGTTCCACCCGAAAGCGGGAAGACCGATTTCGACCGCTTCAAAGAGGGTTTCTGGCGCGCGGAAGAGGCGGGGCGTGGCATCGATGATGCGAATGGCGGTGAGCGGATGGCCTAGGGTCGCTGGTTCGGAGACGAGGCCGCTTTCAACGAGGAATTCGACGCTTGGCATCATCAGGGCCGAGGTGCGCCGGTCTGGCGGGGCAGCAGGGGCCAGATGGATGACGTCAAACCCGAGCCGCGCCACGGCGACAGCAGCGGCGGAGCCCGCAAGCCCGCCTCCCACCACGATGACATCAGCATCCTTATTCATGGCGCATCCTCTTGGGTGTCGGTCGAAAAGCCTTTTGCGACGGTGGAACCGCCGCAGGGCGTTTGCTGTTCCGGCCATAGCAGTGCTTGGGGCTGAGCGGTAGCCCAAGCGTGGCCATTTTCGCGGTTCGGAGGCGGGTGCTTCACCACTCGCTGCCCACACCATACACTGACAATTGAGCCCGAGTCGGCTTTGGGAGACACTGCCATGATGGAACTCCTCTCCGATCCCAATGTGTGGATCGCATTTGGTACGCTCACGGTCATGGAGATCGTGCTTGGTATCGACAATATCGTTTTCATCTCTGTGCTGGTTTCGCGCCTACCGCGCGAACAGGCGGAATTTGCGCGAAAGCTCGGGATCGGGCTGGCCCTGGTGTTTCGCATCATCCTGCTGTTCCTGATTTCTTGGATCGTGCAGCTCAAAGATCCGGTGTTTGAAGCCTTCGGGCAGCCGTTCAGCTGGAAGGATATCATCCTGCTCGCCGGTGGTGCGTTCCTGATCTACAAGGCGACGCACGAAATGCATGCCGCCATCGAGGGCGACCATGAGGTGAGCGCTGCGAGTGCGGGAACGGCTACGCTGCAGGCCATTCTGGTTCAGATCGTGATCATCGACATGGTGTTCTCGATCGACTCGATCATCACCGCGGTCGGCATGGTTCCGGCAGATCAGGTGGCGGTTATGGTGGCGGCAGTTCTGGTGGCCGTCGCGGTCATGTTTTTTGCCTCCGGCCCGATCGCCAAGTTTGTGGCCGATCACCCGACGACGAAAATGCTGGCGCTGGCCTTCCTGCTGTTGATCGGTGTGACGCTGGTGGCTGACGGCTTGGGCTTCCATATTCCAAAGGGTTACATCTATTCGGCCATGGCCTTCTCGGTGCTGGTCGAGGCGTTCAATGTGTTC
The DNA here is from genome assembly GCF_014127105.1 of Devosia sp. MC521. Lineage (NCBI taxonomy): Bacteria > Pseudomonadati > Pseudomonadota > Alphaproteobacteria > Hyphomicrobiales > Devosiaceae > Devosia > Devosia sp. MC521. The sequence continues at coordinate 2,084,863 of NZ_CP059902.1, read as the reverse complement.
GCCAAGCAGCGCAAAACCAAGCGCAGTGGCGGGCATAAGTTTTCGCCCTTTACCGGCAATGTGGGCGGTGTTTCTACCGATGACGCTCTGTCATCTATGGGACAGTCCCACAGCGTGATGCCGGCGCGCCCAGCGCCAGTGAGTGATAAATCTCTACCGCGTTCGACGCCGATTTCGCGGGCACAATCGCGCCCGAAATCAGCGCCCCGCAAGCCAAAGGCTCCTAAATGAGTAAAGTCGTCGTCGTCCATGAAACTGGTGGTACTGAAGTCCTGAAGGTCGAAGATTGGGACATCGGCGCGCCCAAAGCCGGAGAGGTCAAAATCCGGCAGACGGCCATCGGGCTCAACTTCATCGACACCTATCAACGCTCGGGGTTGTACCCGGTGCCGCGGCCCTTTGTGGCGGGCAATGAAGCTGCCGGCGTGGTGACAGCGGTGGGCGAGGGCGTCAGCGAACTCCGTGAAGGGGATCGCGTCGCCTATCAGGGTACGGTCGGTGCCTATGCCGAGGAGCGGATTATCGCCGCCAATCGGGTGGTGCCGATCCCCGATGGGGTCGATGATGAGACGGCGGCGGCAGCTTTGCTCAAGGGGCTGACGGCCTACTATCTTCTGTTCAAGACCTGGCCGGTGGCAGAGGGGGAGACCATCCTCTGGCATGCGGCGGCGGGCGGTACGGGGATGATCGGGACGCAATGGGCCAAGGCCCTAGGCGCAACGGTCATCGCCACGGCCGGGGGAGCAGAAAAGGTCGCGAGCGCGCAGCGGTTTTGTGACCATGTTATCGACTATAAGGCGGAGGACTTCGCGCCACGCGTGAAGGCGTTGACCGGGGGCAGGGGCGTTGATGTCGTTTATGACGGCGTCGGCAAAGCGACGTTTGACGCCTCGCTCGATTGTCTGCGTCCGCGTGGACTGATGGTGAGCTTTGGCAATGCCTCGGGCGTTGTTGCTATCCCGGACCTTGGCGTTTTGGCGCGCAAGGGATCGTTGTATGTGACCCGGCCAACGGGGGCGCATTATTTCGCGGAACGCTCAGCACTGCTCGAAGGGGCGGAGGCGTTGTTTGGCGCGATAGCTAGCGGGGCGATCAAAGTCGAGATCAGCCAGCGCTTTGCGCTGGAGGAGGCTGCGAAAGCCCATTCCGCCCTTGAGTCTCGGGGCACGACGGGATCAGTTATCCTCAAGCCATAGCGAAAAAACGAGGGGGGCTACTGGACAGGTGCGCTCCCCCTCGTTAAACGCATTGTCGTCGGGCAGGTGGTAGAGTGGTTGATTGCTCCGGTCTTGAAAACCGGCGAAGGTGCAAGCCTTCCGGGGGTTCGAATCCCTCCCTGCCCGCCAAAGTCAAAATCATAACATACTGTATTTTCTAGGCTTCCTGCGTTCTTTTGGACATCGGGAGATTACTTGTGTAACTTACTGTGTAACTTACTGTGTAACCAACCTGATTTCTCAAGGTATTTGAGGGCTGGATAATGCGCCGATCACAACCTGCAAAACCTCTAAATAGAGACGGTGTTTGGTACCTCGTGCGGAGAGTGCCGAAGCGATTCAGGCTGCTCGACGCGCGTGGATTGGTTCGCATTAGTACCAATATCGCGGTGGCCTCTGACCCTCGCGCAGTCCTGGCGACCCAGCGGGTCGTTGCGCTCGATAAGGAGCTGCACGGGTACTGGGAAATGCTAGCCAAAGGAGATCTAACGGCTGCAGAGAAGTACGCGCAGGCGCGAGAGAGGGTGCGGAAGCTCGGCCTTGCGTACCACACCTCTGACGAGCTGATGGCGCAGGGTTTGGCTGCTATGATTGAGCGCTTTAACGTCCTCGAGCAGAGAAAAACGGTCCGCGACATGGACGAAGTTGCGGCCGTCCTTGGTGTCGTACCCCGGGCGAGCGTAACTTGGAGTAATTTGCTTCCGGAGATCGAAAGGGTGAACAAAATTCATCTTTCGACGAAGGCTCCGGATCAGGTTCGTAAGTGGCTCAATCCCCGCAGGTTGGCGATTTCCAATTTCGTGGATCTGATTGGAGACAAGCAGCTTACCGAAACAAGTCGAGAGGACCTGCTGTCCTTCCGTAACTGGTGGATTGACCGTGTGATCGAAGAGGAGTTGGAGATCGGCACTGCAAACAAGAATATCAGCCATATAATGGTGATGTTTGCGACCTATTGCAGGGAGCAGCAGCTCGATCTCGAGCACCTAGTTGCGCACTTGAAGTTGAAGGGCGAGGAGAAGAGGCAGCGACCAGCGTTTTCACCCATGCACCTCGAAAGAGTAATCCTGGCGCCAGGGGCGCTGGATAATATGAATGGGGAACAACGAGCATTACTTCACATCATTAGCGAAACAGGTCTGCGCCTTAGCGAGGCTACAAATCTGACAGAAAACTCAATTGTGCTCGATCACCCTATCCCGCATGTCAAAGTCATCGCGGAAGATCGGCAGCTCAAGGTTCGAACTACGCAGCGAGAGATACCGCTTGTGGGAATTGCTCTTGAGGCATGCATGCGGTTTCCTAGGGGCTTCCCTCGCTATCGCCATAAAGCCGATACTCTTTCTGCGACGATCAATAAATATCTACGCGACAATGGGCTGATGGAGAGTGACCGGCATTCCGTCTATGGTTTGAGGCATACCTTCAAAGATCGGCTTCAGTACACTGGCGCGAATGCAGCGCTAATCGACGCGCTCATGGGACATTCTGGAAAAGGACCAAAATACGGGCTAGGCGCGGCGTTAGATCAAAAGCTGGCCTGTCTTCGGCAAATCGCTGTCAATCCAATGCCGCATGCGCCTGGGAAAGGTTACCGCTACCATGAAGGGATGATGGTGCGTTCTAGTAGTGGTGGCTTGGTGCTGGGGGGCTAGTGCTCGTGCGCTACAAACATGCGCACGGTGCAGTTCATCACTTGTTGGGGACCTAATATTTTCCCCCTAAACGATATGGCCCAGTTCACGGGTCATTGGCACACGGTGGTGTGTGTCAATTGGGACGCATTCATACCGAAACTTGTACGGCGTTTCCGTGCCGAAGATGCTAGTGTGCATTAGCTCGCCGTAAACATCAACTGCCAAGTGGTTCGTGGTGATGTAGGCTCTTACAACTCTATCGAACTCATAGTTAAGCGGCACCAATACAGTAGCAGTGCCACCTGCTGCCAAGTCTGGCGCTGGAGTAATGGCACTCGCTCGCCCCTGTGGGTACCCATCGCCGCGCAAGAAGAAAAAGTTTACATTTACCGAGATGTAAGGCGTTCGGGCAGGAGTTTGACCAGAGTTCGTCACACTTACTTTAAGAAAGGGGTGTTCTTTTCTATAGTCAAAATCGATATTTGTCACAATAGGGTAACATTTGACCTGGCTGCGCCCCAATTCTTGCTGATGGGCAAGGGCCTGTTCGGCCGTACGCGCAGCGGCCCGGGCTTGGTCGGTGCTTTCCTGTGCAAGCTCGACGGTTTTGTTGGTGGAATGCAGCGTACGCCAAATGAGATAGACGCTAATTCCCCCGATAGCGATCGAGGCGAGTGTTGCCGCAAACATCGCCCAAGCAGCCAACGCCATGCTGCGCTGGGCAAGTAGATCTGGATCGCAATCTGTCGTAGTGCAGGACAGGCCTTGGTTAAGTGCTGTCAGGTATGGCAGCAGGGTAAATACCGCGATCGAGACGCCAATTAGAACGCCTGCCGTCGCAGCGAGCAGAGGGCTACTCAGACGCAGTGCCGAGGCTTTAATTGGTTTGGACATAATTTCTCATGTCTGATCGCCGATTAATGGTCAATGGGGTGCGAGGATGAATTCACTAAGTGCTCAGTACAATGAGTACGACACGAAGGATGCGAGCTGACTGCGTGTTTCGGCATCTGAAATGCGCGATCTGATCGGCGCTGCCGATCCGGCCGAAGGCCACGCAATCTTGGTTGCCCCCAAGACGACCGCAGACGGTGACCCGGCCCAAATGCGCCAATTGAGCCGGCCCAAGTCGAACCTGTGCGCCAACCAAGCCGCCATCAAGCGCAGGCTGCGCCCGACTTTAACCAGTTGATCGACGAACGCGCAGCCGTGGCAGCGGCTGCAGAAGCGGCGCTGATCGATAGACTTGCCGAAATCATCGCGGCGCACGACAGCGACGAAGCGCGGCTGGCAGCCATCGAAGAGGCATGGCCAAACCTACCGACCGGACCGCTTAAAGCGCTGATCGCGCGGGCACTGGTGGTCGCGCAACTAACAGGTCGCCTCAATGTCTGATCTGCTCGGGGACGCCTTTGTCGAAGCCATCGAATATTTGCGCGGCCGTCTGACCCTTTCGCAAACCGATTGGCTGCAGATACTGACCGCAGCCGATCAGCGCGCCGAAGAGATTGTCGACGACACGGCCGACAAGATGCGCGGCGATCTGCTGTCAGCTTTAACGGGCATCTTTGAAGCGGGCGGCACCCTGCGCGACTTCCAAGACCAATACGAAGCCATTGCCCGGCGCACGGGCTGGAAAGGCACCAGCCCTGAAATGGCCGGTTGGCATTCCGAACTGATCTGGCGAATGGAAGTTTTCGGCGCGCGCGCTGCGGGGCGTTGGGAACAAGCCATGAAATTGCATCGGGAAGCCCCGCAGATGGGCTATTGCTTCCGCTATGTGACGGCAGGCGATGATCGGGTGCGCCATAACCATGCGCAATGGCATGGCGTGATTTTGCCGGTCGATCACCCGTTTTGGCTCACGCACTTTCCCCCGAACGGCTTCAATTGCCGATGCCTTCCGCAGATCGTTTCGCGGGTAACGCTTGCCCGCTACAAATGGACGATCACCCCCGACGACGACAAACGCTTGCGCATTCCGCCCGACGCGGGTTTTGATAATAATGTTGGCATGGCTTGGGCGAAGTTGCAGGCAACTTAACTAACTTGCGTTACTGGAGATTATCTGTCGAACTGGCTTCGTATGACAGATTCTAGAGCGCCGCATGACACGAAATATTACAATACAGGTTGTTCGAGGCAATGCTAGCTTTGAAGGCTCTGGCACCTTTGATTTAGTACTTGAGGATGGTGTAACCAATTACATCGTCGGTGCAAACGGTGGCGGCAAAACCCGGTTAGCCGTGTATATCGAGCGCCAACTGCAATTCGATTGTCATCGGATATCAGCCCATCGCTCTATCGGCCTAAATGAAGTTGTTGACCTTTGGGGGGAAGACCGAGCGCGGGCACACCTGATATCCGGGCAGGAAAATCCGAACCACGGTAAGCACAGTCGCTGGGGTTATGATGACATCAGTTGGGCGACGGCAATGTCCAGCGATTTTCAATACCTCGTTCAATTGATGTTTGCTGAACAGAATAACAAAAATCAGCAATTCCTCAGCGATAAGAATTTTCGAGAGAAAGAAAAGCCGGGAACCATCATCGATGGCGTCATAAGAGTATGGGATAAGGTCTTACCTGACAGAAAGTTGTTTTTTTCTGCTGACAAGATAACTGTCGCTGCTTCGACCGGGGTGCCTTACGCGGCATCCGCTATGAGCGACGGTGAGCGATCAGTTTTTTATCTAATCGGTCAGGTTCTCGCGGCTAAGCCCGGAACCGTCCTGATTTTCGATGAGCCTGAGCTGCATATCCATAAGGCCATACTAGCGAGACTATGGGACCAACTAGAAGCGGCTAGGCCCGATTGTCCATTCGTTATGATCTCCCATGATTTGGACTTTGTGGCCAGTCGTAACGGCCCCAAATGGGTGGTCAAAAGTTATGAGCATCCAGATAAGTGGGATATCGAGGCGGTACCCGAAGGTAGCGGTTTCAGCGAAGAACTCGCAACGCAGATCCTAGGCAGTCGCCGACCTGTTTTGTTTGTTGAAGGCGAGCAATCGAGCTTTGACCTCCAATTCTATAGGGCGTGCTATCCAGATTGGCTCGTTATCCCACGCGGTTCTTGCGAGAATGTTATTCACGCCGTCAAAACGATGCGGGCAAATTCGTCGTTCACACGCATTACATGTGCTGGAATAGTTGACGCCGACGGGCGCAATCAGAGCCAAATTGCAGAATTGCAGGGTCATGGAATTGAGGTTTTGCCTGTCTCAGAAATCGAAAACCTGCTGCTATTACCCACGGTAGTGCGCGCAATGGCTGAAGATAATCATTTCAAAGGCGATGAACTCGATAAGAAAGTTCATGCGGTGACGCGCAAATTAGTCGACCATGCTACCGAAACTAACCGAAGAGATTGTGCACTCGAGTACTGTCGTCGTCGGATAGATCGGCATTTGAAACTCGTCGATCTCTCGGCTGGAAAATCTGCTGATGAGATTGTCTCATCCTTTGAGTCTGAAGTCGCCAAAATAGACGTACGCGCTTTGATCGCGGAAGCCGAAACCCAAATGGCAAACGCGGTCACCGCAGGTGACGCGGCCGCGCTGCTGCGTTGGTATGACAACAAGGGCGTATTGTCTGTTGCAGCATTAGCGCGGGACACAACCCTATCGAGCTTTAAAGACTGGGTGCTGCGAATTATGCAGGAAACGAAACCCCACCCCGTGGTCGAAGCGATTAAGGTTCAGTTGCCAACGCCAAAAGCGGCATGAGCGATGCCGCGCTGTGACGCGATTTGCTCTGGCACATTGGCGACTCTAGGCTTGACCATGAAAAAGGCTCTGAAGCCCCCTTTGAGGGGCTTCGAAATGGCTTCGAAGAATGGGGGGAGGATGGCCGTTCGCATTTTGGCTGCCTTGGGCGTGATTTTGGCCCTTGGGAGCGGCTGCATAGGCGTTCAAGCCGAAGAAGGAAGCTTCGATCTATGCGGGCGCGAAAAGCGCACGACTTGTGTCGTTGACGGCGACACCTTCTGGTTTGAAGGCGAGAAATACCGCATCGCCAATATCGACACGCCGGAAATTGCCAGCGCAACCTGTGTCGCAGAACTGGGCATCGGTGTTCGCGCAACGCAACGGCTGATGAAATTGCTCAACCAAGGGGCATTCAACATTACGCGCCAAGCGAAAAGCGAAGCCTTCGGGCGTACGTTGGCGACCATCCAAAATAGTGCCGGTGAAGACATCGGCGAAATCATGATTTCAGAGGGCATCGCCCGCCCATGGGCCGGGCGTAGGGAGAATTGGTGCTAGGGGGCTGCATTGAGCGAACAAGATACGGCAGAAAAACCAAACTCATCGTGGGGGAACGATGATTTCGAACGACACGAAGATGGCGAGTTCATCCTAGCCTTCATAAAAGGCAGGTTGTGGCAACGTGAATTGCAGAAGAAAAAGCGTTCGTACGTCTTGAATGTCGATGGCGACTGGGGAAGCGGTAAGTCTTTTTTTCTTGAGGGAATGGAACGCTATCTCAAGAGTGAAGGCCATCCAGTCGCGTTTGTGAATGCGTGGAGAGATGATTTTACCGCCGATCCGCTAGTTGCCTTTATGGCCGCAATTGAAGACGCGACCCGCGCATTCCTTTCGCCCCAAAAGGCCAAAGAATTTTTCGGGGACATGAAGCGCAATGGGGGCAAACTGGTAAGCCGGGTTGCCCTTGGCGCAGTTACCAAGGGCCTAAACAAAGTAACAGGTTTGGGCCTAAATGAGGTGATCGATACAGCAACCAAAAATGACGCACTCGGCGACGATATCGCAGAAATCGCGAGCGAGGCATTATCCGACGCCAGCCCTGAACTTCATTCGCTCTTTTCAAGAACCGTCAATCAGCAAGTCAACGATTTTCGCGCATCACGCTCGGCAATCGAGAGCTTTGGTCGGTCTATCGAGAAGCTGGTGGAGCAATCTGTAAAGAAGAAAGACACGTTTGCGCCGCTGTTCGTGATCGTGGATGAGCTGGATCGCTGTCGACCGAGTTATGCTATCGCACTTTTGGAGCGCGTGAAGCATTTGTTCGCGGTAAATAATGTTGTTTTCATTTTCGGAACGAACACCAACGAACTCTCAAAAGCTGTTCAAGCCGTCTATGGGCCACAGTTCGACGGAAAACGATATCTCGATAGGTTCTTCGACCGCACGTATCGGTTACCGGCCCCTTCCATACGCCAATTTATCCAAAATCGCTGGGATACTAATCATCAGCGCAATTTGGGACTGATGCCGAACCTGGATGAAGTGAGCTATCTCACCTACATCTTTGAAAGGGCAGAGGTCGGATTAAGGTCAATTGAGCAATGTATCGACCTACTCGAAACCATCATGACAATGTGGGATCGTCCTTACCCCCTTCTGCTACAAGTTTTAATGCCGATGATAATCGCTCATCAACGCGGCGAAACGGTTGAGTTTACGCCCACTTTTGCAAAGTCATTTGAAGAGAGTGGGCGAAGAAATATGCCTTCAATTATGAAATTTGCCGGGATATCTCGACACGAATACACCGGAAGCATCATCCGATCCACTGTTCCAGATCAGACGGCAAGTACCTCTCAAATATTCGTCACTCTCAGGGCACACTTGGATATAAGGCAGGAAAATTTAGGCCAGCCACGTGGGGAGGAAACGGAACTCGCGGAGTGGTCACGCAAGTGCGCGTTGAAGGAACAGCAGAGTGGCGTGAAAACGCTAAGCCCGAGCATTTATGGTGCACTTATAAACACTGCCGGACGTTTGACAACGTTGTTGCCCGAATAGCGTATCTATCAGCCCCCGACATCTGTCGGGGGCACTAAACGCGGGTCGCAAGTGCAGACTGCCTTGCATGAAAAACCGCGTCAACTCTCACCAGATTTCCCGACACGCCGCCGATCAAGGTGGCGAGGTCGCTTTATGTTCGGCGCTGGATTTTAGCACCGCCGAACCCGGCGCGCCCGAGTGGGTGCACCTTTTGCCAGTCGGCGAAATTCTCACCAATGACGGGCGCGGACCTTATCGGGTCAATGACGCCGCCGAACTCATTGCCAATTCGATGGCGGTTGGTCGGCTGGTGATCGATGAAACCCACGCAAACGATGTGCCGGCTCTTAACTTGCCAACCGCCACAAGCGAAGAAACTCTGGTAGCGGCCGTGAGCAGCTTGCACTTAGTGCTGCAGGCCCCCAAACCACAAGTCGAACAGGCCCTGCAGTCCGTTTTGCAGTCACAGCTTGCCCCAAATGGTCAGGCGGTCCTACCAGCATATTCGGCCTTACTGTGTAACAAACTGTGTTACCTACTGTGCGGTATGTGTTTCTAACCTACTGAAAAAACAGTGTTTATTGAGTGAATTCGAATCCCTCCCTGCCCGCCATAAATCTCCAAAATTGTAGCTGAGAGAAAACCGGTTTTGCCGGGGCCTTGTGGCGTGCTCTTTTCCGAGCGGGACGCGCATTCGCAGGGCAATTGGCCCTGTTGAATGATGGCGTCACCATAAAAGCACCATTGTTTGCTTGATCTTGGTATGCAGTGCGCAGGACTAAGATACTAAGCTATTCAAAGAAGGTGATTTTCATAGATGTCATTTAACGCTGCTGGGCTTCGCAATATCGTACTCGCTTTGGGCCTGGTGGGCGCCTGTGGCGCCGTGTCGGCGCAAGAGGCGGTGCCGCTGACCGACGAGCTCTTTGACCTCCATTGGGTCGCTATCGAATATGAAGGCAAGATCGAAGGCGTTGATCTGGCGCCAACCACTCTTGTCGTTTCAGATAGAGAGTTCGGTCATGTGGGCGGGCAAACGGGTTGTGAAACCGATTGGACTGCGAAAGTTGAGATTGCACTGCCGAAGTTGAGTTTCAGCGAGGTAGAGGGTTTTTATGAGGACAGCTGTCCGGCGTATAAAAACACCATCGCGCTGTTGAATGCGCTGGAGCAGGTGTCATACGCAGAGACCTCGCCTGAAGGGCTGGAACTCAAGGCCGAAGATGGCCGTCGGGTGATGCTGATGGTCGCCGGCGGCTAGGCGTGCGGACACAGTGCGAGAGGGCAGGCTTTGGCCTGCCTTTTTTGTTTTCGCGCCTTGCGTTACGAGCTGCTGCATGAGTGGAAATCATGTATGGCAGAGGGGTGAATCTCTATAGACTAGTCAAGAGGAGGGCGCGGCCGAGGGGCTGGCGCGCTGACTATCTATGGGAACGAAAATGACTATGTCTGAGAACCGTCAGTTCAGGCCATTGCCTGTGCCATCCGTCTCGATTGGTGGGTATTGGGGGGATTGGCAGGACGCTGTTTGTGACGAGACTGCCAAGACGCTTTTGGATCGCTGTGTCTCGGCGCGGATGCTGGAGCAGATTAACCCGGATGTTCCGAGCCCGGGCGTTGTTCTTCCCATTATGAATTGGGGCGGGACCACCCAGATGTTCTGGGATAGCGACATGGCAAAGTCGATCGAGACCATTGCCTATTCGCTTTATCACAAGCCGAATGCAGAGCTGGAACGGCGGGCCGATGAGATTATCGACATGTACGCCAAGCTCCAGGACGAGGACGGGTATCTCAACTCCTTCTTCCAGCGGATTAAGCCGGAGTGGAAGTGGAGCAATCTGCGCGACTTCCATGAGCTCTATTGTGCCGGGCATATGATTGAGGCGGCGGTGGCCTATTATCAGGCAACCGGCAAGCGCAAGTTCATGGATGTCATGAGCCGGATGGCGGATTATTGCGTCGCCAAGTTTGGCTATGGGCCGGGGCAGATGCGCGGCTATTGTGGGCACGAGGAGATCGAGCTGGCGCTGGTGCGCCTCGCACGCGAGACCGGTAACCAATCCTACATGGATCTAGCCAAATTCTTCGTGGATGAGCGCGGGCAAGCGCCGAACTTCTTTATGGAAGAAGCGAAGGCGTTCGGTCGCGACCCGAAGGGCTGGCAGAAGAATATTCTGGAGTATTCGCAGTCGCATGTTCCTGTGCGGGAGCAGAGCAAGGTGGTGGGGCACGCCGTTCGAGCGATGTATCTCTATTCGGCCATGGCGGACCTTGCGACCGAGTATAATGATGACAGCCTGACAGCGACGCTGGAAACGCTGTGGGCGGACCTGACGCAAAAGCAGATGTATGTGACCGGCGGTATCGGCCCGGCGCATTCCAATGAAGGTTTTACTGACTATTACGACCTGCCCAATGACACGGCCTATGCGGAGACTTGCGCATCGGTTGGGCTGGTGTTCTGGGCGTCGCGCATGTTGGGGCGTGGGCCGAAGCGGCTCTATGCGGATACGATGGAGCAGGCGCTTTATAACGGGGCGATCACTGGCCTATCGATGGATGGCAAGACGTTCTTTTATGACAACCCGCTCGAGTCGACCGGCAAGCACCACCGCTGGATTTGGCATCCGTGCCCATGCTGCCCGCCGAACATTGCGCGGCTAGTGACGTCGCTGGGCTCGTACGTCTATCAGGTGGCGGATGATGAAATCGCCGTTCACCTTTATGCGCAGAGCGAAGCGCGGGTGGAGCTGGCCAATGGCGCAAAGTTCACGCTGACGCAGAAGACGGACTATCCGTGGTCGGGCGATATCGCCATTGAGATTGCGCCAGAGCAAAGCGCAACTTTCGCGGTGTCGCTGCGTATCCCTCAGTGGGCGCGGGCCGCAAAGCTCTGCGTCAACGGGCAGCCTATTGTGCTGTTTGACTTGGGTGCCGATGGCTATGTGCGCATTGAGCGCGAATGGGCGAAGGGCGATGTGATCCAGCTGACGTTGCCGCTGGAGCCGCGTGCGGTCCGGGCCCATCCCTATGTGCGCCAGAATGCGGGCAGGGTGGCGATTATGCGCGGGCCACTGGTCTATTGCATGGAAGGCGCTGACAATGGCGTGGGGCTCAATTCCGTTCTGTTGGGGAATGGCTTGGGCAAGGCGCAGACTGCCGTTATTCCCGATCTGCGCGGGGCCATTGCCATCGATCTGCCGGTGCTCAAGGAGAGCGCTGGGGCCTGGGGGAATGCGCTTTACGCGGAAGCTGAAGCCGCGACCGAAGCTGTCAGCGCAAGGCTCGTGCCCTATCATCTATGGGACAATCGCGCGCCGGGCGAAATGTTGGTCTGGATGCGCAACGCCTAAGAAAACTCTTCACCTCACACATCAAGACCGGCAACGAAACTGTTGCCGGTCTTTTGTTTTGACGTGATGAATTGGCAAAGAAAAACCCCGCCGGAGCGGGGTTTTGGAGGCGGAGTTTTTTGGGGGTGTTAGCCCTTCACGCCAGCCGAGAGCATGATCGCCTGGGTCACGCGGCGCTGGAAGATGAGGTAGACGATGGCGACGGGCAGGCCGGTCATGACCGCAGAGGCGAGCTCGCGGGCATAGGCAACGCCGAAGGCATCGTTGACCTGCGTGATCCCGACAGCGACGGTCATGGCTTCTTCCTTGGTGACGGCCAAGAATGGCCAGAGGAAGGAGTTCCATGCGCCGATGAAGGTGATGATGGCGAGCGCGGTGGTGACACCCCAGTTCATCGGCAGGAAGATGCGGAACAACATGCGGAATTCATTGGTGTTGTCCATGATCGCGGCTTCGCGGAATTCCTTGGGAACGCCATCGAAGAACTGCTTGTAGATCATGGTGGACATTGGCGCGATCAGCGAAGGCATGATGATGCCTGCCCAAGTGTTGATAAGCTTGAACTGCGCGGCGAGAATGTAGTGGTTCACGATCAGGGCCTGAATAGGCACCATGAAGCTGGCGAGAATGACGAACCACAGGACCTTACGGCCGGGGAAGTTCAGCTGGCTGATGGCATAGCCGCAGCAGGCCGACATCAGCACCACGATGACCGTGGTCAGCAGTGCTATGGCGATGGAGTTGAAATACCAAAGGCCAATCTTGGTGTTGAAGAGCACCGCCGTATAGGCATCCAGCGTGAACGTGCGGGGCCATGGGGCGAAGCCGGGCTCAACCACCTGGCTTTCGGGCTTGAGGCTGGTGATGATCGCCCAATAGAGCGGGAAGGCCCAAACCACGGCGCAGATGATGGTCAGCAGCGAAATCACCAGACCCACTTTGTCGACGGTCTTGATGATGTTGAGTTTTCGCGTCGAAACGGTCTTTTCAGGAAGGCTCGAGGTCATAGCGGTCATTTTGCACCTCGTGCGCGCAGCGCCGTGTATTGCAGAACCGAAACGGTGATGATGATGACGAAGAGCGCGACAGAGATCGTGGCGGCGTATCCGCCTTCGCTCTTCTGGAAGGCCTGATTGTAGATGTACTGCACCAGAACCATCGAGGGGTCAGCGCGTCCGCCCTGGACGAAGAGATAGACCTGATCGAAGATTTTGAGCTGCAGGATGAGCTGGATGGTGAGGACCAGCGCCGTCACCGGCCAGATCAGCGGCCAAGTGATGCGGAAGAACTGCTTGAAGCGGCCAGCATTGTCGAGGGAGGCGGCTTCATAGATCTCGGGGGAGATCGAGCGCAGGCCAGCCAAGAACAGCAGGATATTGAAGCCGCAGGTCCACCAGATGGTGACGAGCGCCACCGCAGGCATGAACAGCCAAGTGGTACGGAAGACGTGGGTGGGCTTGCCGAAGATCATGGTCAGCGGGCCCTGCATGATGCCGAACTGGGTGTCGAACATCCAATTCCACATCAGATAGACCACGGACACGGGCAGGATATAGGGCAGGAAGAACAGCGCGAGGACGAGAGACTGCTGCCAGCCTTTGAGACGATTGACGCCAATGGCGATGAGCAGGCCCACGAGCGTGTTGGGAATGACGGTGAGCAGAACGAAATAGCCGGTATTGACCACTGCCGTTTTGAAGCGGCGATCTTCGAACATTTCGAAATAATTGTCCAAACCGATCCAGTTTCCGGGGCCGATGAGCGGCGCGTCGGTGAAGCTGAGCAACACCATTTGGATGGTTGGCCAGATGAAGAGCACAAGGTAGGCGGCGACAAATGGCGCGACCAGTATCAAGGCCCACGTGATCTCGGAACGTCTGCTTCTAATCATCCCAAGGCTCCCCGATAGAGCGCGGTCTTTGCGCGCGCTTGCTAGACAATAGGACCGGCCGGGTTGCCCCGGCCGGCGAGAGGTTTGGGATTAGTCGCGCTGATCGTTCAGATCGTCGCGCATTTCTTCGATAGCCTGACGGGCTTCCATTTCGCCGTTGATGGCGGGGACCATGTAGTTGCCAACCGCGTCATAGACTGGGGAGGCAACGCCAGCGAGCTTGGACTGTGGATCAAAGACTGCAGTGTCAGCGAGGGTCGAATACACAGCGTTTGGCTGCATGTTCTTGAATTCTTCGCTTTCACGGACGGCGGTGTAAGCTGGGATGTGGCCAGCATTGGCCCAAGAGATCGAGTTCTTGTTCATCCAAGCGATGACTTCCATCACAGCCTTACGCTTCTCAGCGGTCTGTTCCTTGCCAACGTTGTTCGGGATGACGAAGGAGTGGGAGTCAGCCCAAGTGCCTGGCTTGTCGTAGAAGGTTGGGAGCTGGATAGCGCCCCATTCGAACAGTTCGCCCTTGGCATGCAGGTCGGTCATGGTAGGAACTTCCCACACGCCGTTGATGTGCATTGCGGCTTCGCCCGAGGTGAAGAGCGCGATGGACGCTGCGTAGTCGGTCTGCTCTGGAGCCTGGCCATTGGCAACCCAAGAGGCAACCAGTTCGGTTACGTTGACGGCCTTGTCGAGGTTGTCGCCGGAGAGGAACTCGCCGTTCGCGTCCATGAACTCGCCGCCCTGCTGAGCCAGCAGGCCGAGGAAGATACGCCACTGGCTATCGGCCGCTGCAGAGTGGATCGAGACGCCGTACTGAGTGCCGGCAGCCTGGAGCTTTTCAAGTGCAGCGTTGAAGTTGTCGACGCCATCGAGACCGGTTGGCAGGCCGTTGTCGCCGATCAGACCAGCTTCGGCCAGCTTGTCCTTGTTGTAGTACAGAATGACAGAGTGGATATCGAATGGAACAGCATACTGCTTGCCATCGGCCTGAGCAGCCTGCCAGTTCGAAGCAGCGAAGTTGTCGCCCGAGAGGCCAACACCAGCCAGATCGTCGGCGGTGATTTCAGCCAAGGTGCCGGTCGAAATGCCGAGCGGCATGCGCGAGAGGTGATAGGTCATCACATCTGGGCCTTCGCCAATGGCAGCAGAGGTCTGCGCCTTGGAGTAGAAGGGCACGCCCCACTCGAGAGTGGTTGGCTGGATTTCGATGGTGTCTGCGTGTTCAGCGTTGAACTTTTCGATCAGCGCCTTCATGCGGACGCCGTCGCCGCCGCTGAGGAAGTCCCACCAGACGACAGTTTCTTTTGCTTGTGCGCCGAACGACAGCATGGCTGCTGTGGTTGTAAGCAGGGCAATCTTGATGAATTTCTTCACGACTATTCCTCCCATGGGGCAGAGCCCCGTCGCCTTTCCTCCGGCATACGAACCGCTGGCGAAACGGTCCGCGCCTAACTTCAGAACGCTCCTCGCGATCCTGAACTCTGTTCACAGGGGTGTCTTCGTGACGGGCGCTGTGCGCTGGCTCCCTGCGTCTATGGCGCTGCCTTATTGGACAGCGTGGTAGGCTTTTCCTGCTTCGTCGAACAGGATGGCAGTGGCGCCATCAAAGGTGAGCTTGATCGTGTCGCCCGCGCTGACCGTGCTGAGGCCAGCGTCTTCAGCAACAACAATCGAGCCATCGGTGAGGCGCGTGTAAACGAGGGTGCGTTCGCCGAGGCGTTCCACGACATCCACCGTACCGGTTACGCCCTCATCACTCTTGCTGACGCGAACGGCTTCGGCACGGATGCCCAGGGTGAGCCCGCTTTGGGCTAGGCCTGCACTTGGTACTGCGGTGGCAATCACGTCGCCCGAGCCGATGGTGACTTTGGCTGTGCCGACGCTGTCGACTGAACCCGTGACAGGCAGGAAGTTCATGCCCGGCGAGCCGACGAACCCGGCAACGAAACGGGTCGCTGGGCGGGTGTAGATCTCCATAGGCGTGCCGATCTGCTCAATCTTGCGATTGTTCATGACGACGATACGCGAGGCTAAGGTCATGGCTTCGGTCTGATCGTGGGTCACGAAAATCATCGTCGCCTTGATGCGATTGTGCAGCTGCGCCAGCTCGAGACGGGTGCGCACGCGCAGGCCAGCGTCGAGGTTGGACAGCGGTTCGTCGAGCAGGAAAGCCTTTGGGTCGCGCACAATGGCCCGGCCAATGGCGACGCGCTGGCGTTGACCGCCAGAGAGCTGCGCGGGCTTGCGATCCAAGAGCTGGGTGATTTCCAGCATGCGAGCGGCATCATCAACGAGGCGGGTGATTTCTGCCTTTGGGGTGCCGATGTTTTGGAGGCCGAAGGACATGTTGTCCCGCACGGTCATGTGCGGATAGAGCGCGTAGTTCTGGAAAACCATGGCGACGCCGCGCTGGTTTGGCGGCTTCTGATCGACGCGTTCATTGCCGATATAGATCTCGCCGCCGTTGACCTCTTCAAGTCCGGCGATCATGCGCAGTAGGGTCGACTTTCCGCAGCCGGACGGGCCGAGAAAGACGATGAACTCGCCTGAGTGGATGTGCATCGACACGTGGTCAAGAACGCTCACCACACCATAGGACTTGCTGACGTCCTTGAGAACGATATCGGCCATATTTCCTCCCGCGCCAGAACTGCGTTCCGGCCTATTTTTGTAGAGCGGAAAATCTCCTCATTCGCCGCTCTATTTATCATACTATTCAGTCTCGAAACGTCTGTCGCGTCAATCCCTAAGTCGTGATTTGAGCGCGATTTTCTCACTACCCAAGCGGTTTGCCTTAGACGTCTTGGCTGAGCCCGGCAGTTGCCGAGATCAGACGGTCGAGAAGGGCTGCTGCAACAGGGTCCGCGCCGGGTGCTTCACGAGTCAGGCGGAAGGTCGTGGCGACGACGCCACCCCGGCCAATCTGCTTTTTGCCGATGATGGCAGCGGGCTTGTGAACCCATCCGCAGACGATGCCAGACTGGACATTGTTGCCGAATTCCCAAGGCTTGAAGCCGGTCAGAAGGCTGAGCGGGACCACGCCGGAGAAGCTGAGATCAAAGATCGGGCCACCCGGAATATCGGCGAAGACACCATCGCGGCGGAGCCAAGAGAAGCCAGCGATCCAATCGCCGCGCCAGATGGTGCCGTCACGCTCAACCAGATTGATGTTGGGCAGGTGGTGGTCATAGGCGGGCTTGAACTGCTTGCCATCGGCGACGATGGAACGGTGGGGCAGCTCGCCATCGGGCATGTCGGTGCGCAGATTGTGGTTGGTCTTGACCGAGCCGTCGGCCAGGATCAGGTATTTCGCACCAGCCTTCATGGCGTCGACGTCTTCGCCATTGACGGCGTGGACGAGCACGATATCGGCCTTTTTCTTGTCGACAACCTCATAGCCTAGGCCGCGGGCATAATCACCCAGAGCCGCGTCATTGACTGCGATGGTTGGGCGATCGGCGGTTTTGCGCTCGGCATAGAGCGCGATGGTGCAGGTGTTGGTGGCCAGAACTGAGCCGCCAGCTTCCAGCGAGAAGGAGAGGGTCAGCTCCTTATTGGTCGAAACCTTCGGCATGGTCAGCATGGTGTTGCCAAGGTCAGCAACTGAGACCGGGCCAGTGGCTGGTACGTTGATCGAGTCGGAGATGTCGCCGCTCCAGTGAAGGACTGCGCCCGCTGGGATGGAGAGGCCGCCGGTGGCGACACGCAGTTCAAGTGCGAGCTGCTGGCCGGAATAGGCCGAGTAGCGTTCTGGGCGCGGAACGATGACGATGTCGGCGTTGATGGTTCCGAACACATCATGGAAGACGCGCGGATTGCGCTCAATATCCAAGAGGCCGTTGGCCTCCCAGTGAACGTCGGTCAGCTCGGTGATGACATAGCCCTGGATCGAAGAATAGCGGCGCATTTCTTCGATTTCGTAGCGCAGGTTCATGAACTGGTACCACTGCACCTTGTCGATGAACTGATCGAAATCACCAAAGGTGCGGTAAAGGTCGAGGGCGGCAAAGCGCTGCTCGATGCCGTGTGGCAGGCCAACACCATCGCCCCAGAGTGAGCCGGTTTCAAACCATGTTGGTTCTTTGCCGTTTTCGCCCCGGAGCAGTTTTGGATTGGGGAGGCCCCAAACACCAAACTCGGAAACGATCAGCGGTTCGTCGCCACGGCGTTCGGCGTCGCCGAGTGGCGAATAGGTCCAATCGGCACCGGCTGCGAACTGGGCGGTGAGATCATCCCATTCCTGACGGCGTTCTGGAACGGAGCGGTAGTAGTGGAAATCGTTGAGGTCGGTTTTGACGTGCCAGTTCGGGAAGCAAGCCGAGTTGTCGACGACGAGACGGGTTGGGTCTTCGGCCTTGAGCCATTCATAGCTGTCTTTGAGCCACTGACGGTGTTCGGCGTTTTCGACCAGACGCGTGCCCCAATCTTCATTGATGAGGGTCCAAGCGATAATGGAGGGGTGATTGCGGTCGCGCTGGAGAATGCCTTCCATGGTTTCGCGCATGCGGCGCGCGGAATCCGTGGTGAAGATCGCAACGTTGGGGACTTCGGTCCAGACGAGGAGGCCGAAGCGGTCGGCGACATCATAATAGCGCGGATCTGGGATTTTGATGTGGCAGCGGAGGGTATTGAGGCCAAGCTCAATGGCTTTTTGCGCTTGGTCTTCGAGGAATTCCAACGAAGGGGCGGTGTAGATGCCTTCAGGGTAATAGTCCTGATCGAGCGCGCCGCGCATGTAAACGGGCTTGCCGTTCAGGAGGATAGAGCCGTTTTCTGTGGTGACGGTGCGGAAGCCGAAAGTCTCGGTGACTTCGTCCTCGCCGTTCCCCAAGGTGACGGTGAGCGTATAGAGATTGGGCTGGAAGACATCCCAGAGCTTGGCATTAGCCACAGCCAGGGCGACATCAACCGCCTCGGAGGCTGCGGCGGCGCTTTCGGCGACGGCTTTGCCTGCATCATCGCGCACGACAATCTTGGCCTCAAGGCCAGACGCGGCAGGGGTGAAGCCAAGGTTGGCGACGAGGGTGCCGTGCATATTGGCGGTGATGGTGAGGCTGGTCAGGCGCTTCTTGTTGCGCGCTTCCAGCGACACAGACTGCCAAAGGCCGCCCATGCGCCCATACCAGCTCATCTTGCCATGGGGCACTTCGCTGAAGGGGTATTCGGGGAAGGCATGCTGATCGGCAGAAGGCGTGGTGACGCGCACTTCAACTTCGTTTTCCGCGCGGAGCAGAGCCGGATCAATGGCGCATTCAAAGGGGAGATAGGCCCCCTCGTGATCGCCGATCTTGGTGCCGTTGAGGTAAACCTCGCAGGCATAGGCAACAGCGGCAAAGCGCAGAGCGAGATCCTTGCCAGCGAAATTGGCTGGGACAGTGAAGCTGCGCTTATAAACGGCGTGGCCGAAACTATCGAAGAGATCATCGAACTCAGCCTGCCAAGGCTGGGGGACGTGCGCCTCGCGCCAATCCCCATCTTCAAAGCGGAACTGCCAGACACCATCGAGCGACACAGTCTGTCGCGTCGCGTTGTGGTGGTCGGCGTCAACAGCGCGGCCCAAGTTCATAATCCCTCCGTAGGCAATATTAGTTATATTTTTATCAGCATAGGATCGAATCCAACTTACATACAAGAGCGAAGTGTGCTGGATAGGAAAACAGTTTCAGCGCGCATGGGAGCAGGGCGCTCGCCAAAGGATTGAATGAGTATGGATAAGCGCGCGACCATGCAGGATGTGGCTGAAAAGGCAGGCGTTTCGCAGGCGACAGTGTCGCTCGTGCTCAATGGCGTTGCGAATGCGCGCGTGTCCGCAGCAACGCGGCGGCGTGTGCAAGATGCCGCCGATGAGCTGGGGTATCGACGGGGGCCGCAGCGTCCGGTGCCCGCAGGACGCGCTAAGGTCATCGGCTTGTTTGTCGACGAAGTGACGACGACGCCCATGCTTGGACCGTTTCTCGAAGGAGCGATGGAAGAAGGGGCCTTACAGGACGTCGCTGTGGCAGTGTTTTTTACCGGGGGCGATCCGCTGCTGGAGAAGACGGCCATAGACATGCTGGTGGCGCAGAACGCGATTGGCGCGGTGTATACGACGCTGATTACGCGCGAGGTGGTGGTGCCAGAGCATTTTGCGCAGCTGCCGCTGGTTCTGCTCAATTGCTACGAGGGCGAGTTGCGATACCCCTCCGTTGTGCCGGGCGACGTGGTTGGCGGCTATGTTGCGACGGAAGCGCTGATCAAGGCGGGGCATCGCCGGATCGCGCATTTGGCCGGTGAGGACATTATCGCAGCGTCGACCGATCGCTATCAGGGGTTCCGGATGGCGATGGAGAAATATGGTGTTGGCATTGAGGAAAGCCTCGTAACGCAGGGTGGCTGGAATGTGCGCGAGGGGCGGGAGCGGGCGATGGCGCTGCTGTCGCGGCCGGATCGACCCACGGCCATATTTTGCTTCTGTGATCGGATGGCGGTCGGCTGTTATGATGCGGCGCGTATCCTGGGGCTTTCGATCCCAGAGGACATTTCCATCATTGGGTTTGATGATGAGGACATTGCCGCAAACCTCTTGCCGCCCCTCACAACGCTGGTGCTGCCGCACAATGAAATGGCGCGCTGGGCGGTGGGGCAATTGCTCGAGAGTTTTGAGGGCGTAGACGACGACGAGCGGCTGCAAAAGCTCAAGATCGAGTGTGAGCTTGTTGAGCGGCAATCGGTGGGTACGCCAAAACTCTAAGGGCGTGGTGGGGCAACGGAAGCGCGGATAATAAGCGGGCATTCGACCTTGGTCATGCCGGAGGCACGCGCTTCAGTGCCACCGAGGATTTGCTCGGCAGCCCACTGACCCATTGCACGGTGGGGGAGAACCGAAGTTGTGAGCTGTGGGTGTAAATGGCGCGCGATCTCTTCGTCGTCATAGCCCACCACCGACATATCCTGCGGAATGGACAGGCCTGCCTCTTTGAGTGCCTGATAACAGCCGACCGCCATGCGATCATTTTGACAGAAGACCGCGGTGGGTCGGTCGGGGAGGGCGAGGATTTTGCGGGTGGCTTCATAGCCAGCGCTGGTCGACCAATCGCCCTCAAAAACCAGATATTGCTCGAAGGGGATGTCGGCGGTGGCAAGGGCGCGGCGGTAGCCTTTTAGGCGGTCTTGCGCGGCTTCCATCCAGATTTCGCCGGTGATGGTGGCGATACGGCGGTGGCCCTGGGTGATGAGGTGATGGGTGGAGCGCTGACCGCCCGCGATTTCACTGGGAACGGCAGACGGCGTCGCCTGATTGGCGGTGTAGCAATTGAGAAGGTAGACCGGCACTGGCGCATTGCGCAGGGCGGTGGTCGGCGTCACTTCGCGCGTGAAGATGGTCAGATAGACGAGCGCCGAAATTCCCTGCTGGAGAAAATCGTCGATGAGCCGGGCTTCGACATCGCTGTCGCCACGGCTTTGACCAACGTAGACGAGGCCGCCGCGCTCTTGGATGGCGGCGCTGAGCCCATCAATGGCCTGAACGGCTTCGGGGCTGGTGGCGATCTGATCGACGATAATGCCGATGCGGTTGGGCATTTCGGCGGCTATTGGTGCGGTGGCGGCTTCGGGAATGGCATAGCCAAGTGCGGAAGCGGTTTCGAATACGCGCTGGCGCGTTTCGGCGGAGAGCTTCATGCCTGCTGTATTGTTCAGCACAAAGGACACGGTGGCCTGCGAGCAGCCTGCCGCTCGCGCAATATCTGTCATGGTGACCCGACGACCGGTGCTGGACAGTTTTTTGTGCCCCTTCGGTGGCGGCGCTTGTGGATCGACAGGTTTCACAACACTACCGGAAAAGAGAACGGCTGGCTCTTTTGTAGACGGCGTGCAGGGTTATGCAAGAGATGACAGAAGCGCGTCCGAACCAGAGCCCGGGCGCGCATGGGGGTGATTAGCCGAGGCGGACGCGCACCATCTGATAAGAGTATGGCGGCAGGCTGACCGAGATATTGCCATTGGCAAGCTTGGCGCCTTCGCCCTTACGGGGGGCGACTTCGTTCTGCTTGGCGCTGGTGTTGATCGCCTTAAGGTTCTGATGTGTCATGACCTGATGGTCGATGACTTCAACCCCATTGAAGCCCTGGAGGCTAACCGAGGTATCGACGGTTTCGCTCGGATTGCGGTTGACGAGGAAGAAGGTCAGAACGCCTTCGTCTTCGTTGTGCACGCCCGATACGTCGACAAACTTGGTTTCAGCCGAGTGTGGGGTTTCGTAGGTCGGCGAAGTGGTGACCAGCTGAAGCGCGGTGCCGCGACCGTAAACCGAGGCGAAGTAATAAGGATAATAGATGGTCTGGGCCCAAGCGGGGCCGCCCTTTTCGGTCATGATCGGGGCAATGACGTTCACCAGCTGCGCGATGCAGGCGATTTTGACGACATCGGAACGGCGAATGAAGGTGTTGAGGATCAGGCCCACCATCAGCACGTCTTCAAAATTGTACATGTCCTCCAACAGGCCCGGCGCGTGTGGCCAGCCGCCATTGCCCTCGAGGATCTCGCGATCCTTCTTGTTGGAGTGGTACCAAACGTTCCATTCGTCGAAGGAGATGGTGACATCTTTCTTCGAGCGCTTCTTGGATTTGACTTGGCGAATGGTCGCCGCGACGGTCTCGATATAGGTGTCGAGCTTTTCCGCGAGGCCGAGGAAGTTCGGCGTGTTGTCGTCGCGGTTGGCGAAGTACATGTGCAGGCTGATGTGATCGACATGCTCATAGGTATGTTCGAGCACAATGCGTTCCCAATCGGGATAGCTCGGCATATCAGCATTGGACGAACCGCAGACGATCAGCTCAAGGTTCTTGTCGAACATGCGCATGGCGCGGGCCGTGTTGGCGGCGAGTTTGCCATATTCATCGGCATCCTTGTGGCCGACCTGCCAAGGGCCGTCCATTTCGTTGCCGAGGCACCAGAGCTTTACGTTCCACGGCTCTTTACGGCCGTTCTTGATACGCAGATCGCTCCAATAGGAGCCGCCCGGATGGTTGACGTATTCTAGGAAGTTGCGAGCTTCATCGACGCCGCGTGAACCCAGGTTCACCGCCAGCATCATTTCGGTGTTTACCGTGGCGCACCAATCAGCGAATTCGTGAATGCCGACAGCATTGCTCTCGGAGGTGTGCCAAGCAAGGTCGAGGCGGGTAGGGCGGTTTTCGCGCGGGCCAATGCCGTCTTCCCAGTTATAGGCAGAGACGAAATTGCCACCTGGGTAGCGAACGAAGGGGACGTCGAGCTTTTTGACCAGATCGGCCACGTCGCCGCGCATGCCATCTTTGTCAGCGGTTGGATGATCGGGCTCGTAAATGCCTTCGTAGATCGCGCGGCCCAAATGCTCCAAAAATGCGCCATAGACACGATCATCAATTTTGGAGATCGTGTAATCCTTATTCGCCACAACACTGGCCTTCACCGCTTCCTCCCAAAGATACCGGTTATCTGATTTGTATCAGCTAATCCGGTTGTACTTCTTGTATGGTTGGTGGGCAAGTTGATTTGTATGATTTATCGGTAAGGCCGATCTCCGGGCGATTTTTAGGTCGGTTGTCGGTCCGGCGACACGCACTTAGGTATTTTTGCCGATTTTATGGTGTGTGATCCTTCAAATCAGCGTTGTGGTTCCCTATATTCCCACTCAACTATATTTAATCTGGATCAAACCTATGTTCGCTTCCCGGAGCTTCCGGTTCGCTAGTGTCTTCGCCGTATTGGTTATGGCGTTCTCCATGGTAGCCGTTGGCGAAGCTGAGGCCCGTAAGGGTGGCAGTTTTGGTAGCCGTGGTGGCCGCACCTTCCAACAGCCTGCTGTAACGCAGACCGCGCCAAATGCTGCGGCTCCCGTTCAGCGCTCGATGACCCCGAACCAGCAGGCGAATAACCCTGCCGCTGGCGCGGCCCAGAGCGCAGCGCGTCCGGGCGGCTTTATGAGCGGTTTCGGTGGCTCGCTTATGCGCGGTCTCATGCTCGGCGGTCTGATCGGCTTGCTCATGGGCGGCGGTCTCGGCGGGATGGGTGGCATCATGGCCATGATCGTGCAGATCGCCGTTATCGGTGGCGTGATCTGGCTGGCTATGCGTATTTTCGGTCGTCGTCGTCAGCCACAGGCTGCCGCGGCAAACGGCTATGCAGCACCACAGTATGAGGTTCCACAGCCAGAAGCGCAGCAGCACACCACTGCACGTCAGGGCGAAAACCGTCTCGAAGGCCTTTTGGGCAACTTCGGTCGCGGTGGTTCGGCAAAGGCCCCGGCTGATCCGAACGAGCTCGGCATTGGCATGGAAGACCTCGAAATCTTCGAAAGCATGCTGACCCGCGTTCAGGCGGCGTTCTCGAACGAAAACTATGCTGCTCTGCGCGCGCTCACCACGCCAGAAATCATGGGTTATCTTTCGGAAGAACTCGCGACCAACGCCACCAACGGCGTGAAGAACGAAGTGACCGATGTGACCCTGCTGCAGGGTGACATGGCCGAAAGCTGGCGCGAAGGCCAGACTGAATACGCAACCGTTGCGATGCGCTATTCGGCTATCGACTTCGTGCGTGAACGTTCGAGCGGTCGCGTTGTTGAGGGCGACGAGAACGAGCCAAGCGAAAGCACCGAACTCTGGACCTTCGTTCGTCCAGTCGGTGGCACCTGGCAGTTGTCGGCTATTCAGGAAGCGTAATCGCTTTTCACTGATGATCGATTTGGAGCGGCGCGACACAATCGCGCCGCTTTTTTATTGGCCGTCCGGCCCGAATATCGTGGCGTGAGAAGCAGTTCTGCTGCGTTTTGAATTCGGCGCAGAACATGCTTAGATTTGCGCATGTTTCTGTCGGTTTTTGACGTTTTCAAAATTGGTGTTGGCCCCTCAAGCTCCCATACGATGGGACCTATGTCGGCGGCTGGACGGTTCCTTGCAGAACTCAAGCGTCTCGATCGTCCGCGAGCGGTGGGTGCGCGTCCCGCTTCGATAGTGGCGACGATGCATGGCTCTCTCGCATTTACGGGCGTCGGGCACGGCACCGGGCGCGCGGTTATTCTGGGCCTTTGTGGTCAGTTGCCAGCGAGTGTCGACCCGGACCAGATGGACGCCATGATTGCCGAGGTCGAGGCGACTGGCGAAGTGCGGCCCGAGGGGCATCCGGCGTATCGCTTTAGGCCGGCGGTCGATCTGATTTTTGATATGAAAACGCCCTTGCCCGGGCATCCCAATGGCATGGAGTTTGTGGCGCGCGATCAGGGCGGGCAGGTGGTCTATCGGCAACGCTATTTCTCTGTCGGGGGCGGCTTTGTGCTGAGCGCCGATGAGCTGGCTGCTGGGCCAAGCGCCGACCCCCGGCTGGTTGATGTGCCGTTTCCGTTCGAAAATGCGCAGACCATGCTGTCTATGGCGGAGCAATCGGGCCTATCCATCGCGCAGATGAAGCGGGCGAATGAAGAGCGGCAGATGAGCCGGTTGGAATTGGACCGAGGGCTCGACGCGATTTGGGCGGCGATGAACGGCTGTATTCTGCGCGGGATGGAGCAGGATGGGACCTTACCCGGCGGACTTAAAGTCCATCGGCGGGCGAAAAAGCTCCATGAGCAATTGCAGGCGTCGCAGCGCCAAAACATGCCCTCACCAACGGCCGCCAATGATTGGCTTTGCCTCTATGCCATGGCGGTGAATGAAGAGAATGCGGCTGAAGGGCGGGTGGTGACTGCCCCGACCAATGGCGCGGCGGGCGTGGTTCCGGCCGTGTTGAAGTATACCGAGCAGTTCCTGCCCGGCATGGGGCGGAGCCAAATCCATGACTTCCTTCTTACCGCTGCCGCTGTTGGCGGGCTGATCAAGCACAATGCTTCGATTTCAGGCGCGGAGGTCGGGTGCCAAGGTGAGGTGGGTTCGGCCTCTGCTATGGCGGCGGCGGCGATATGCGCCGTAATGGGCGGCACGCCCCGGCAGGTTGAGAATGCGGCCGAGATCGCGCTCGAACACCACCTCGGCATGACCTGCGACCCGGTCAAAGGTCTGGTGCAGATTCCGTGCATTGAGCGCAATGCGTTTGGCGCGGTGAAGGCGATTACGGCCGCGTCGCTGGCGTTGCGGGGGGACGGCGAGCACGTTGTGTCCCTCGATGCTTGCGTTGAAACCATGCGGCAGACGGGCTTGGATATGAGCGAACGCTACAAGGAAACGAGCCTTGCGGGGCTGGCGGCGAATGTGACTGTCTGCTGAGCTGGGGCGCATATGCGTCAGCACGGCAGGGGGCTTGATCGCCCCTTTAGGGCACAAGGCTGGACAGATGCGCTGACTGTAGGCAAAAGGGGCGGAATTGACTTTGGAGTGGTCTTGATGAGCCGCAAGGAATTTGACGCTTCGCGTATGCGCCGCATGAAGCGCATTGCTGCCCGCTATGGTTTGACCATTATGACGGCTGAAAAGATGAAGATTTTGGGCGGTCACGGCGGCCACCAGATCCGCGAAGACGAAAGCTACAAGATCATCTTTGGCGACGTGCCGAAGCCATTTTCGGCGACGTTCGACGAAGTTGAAGCCTATATCGAAAATCTGGAAGCGGGCGAAGAATAAGACGGCTGGCTAAGTTGGGCAAGACTCTCTCTGCCCAAGGCGAGGCGAAAGTGCAGTTTCACGGCGCGGCGGAATCAACCACACTGGAACGGTAGGCTCACCGACAGGAGGCGCGTTCCATGTATTCTTTGATCAACGCCGATGCCGAAGACGACGATGCCGAAATCACCGATCCCCAAGAAATCGCTGAGCTTTTCGCAGCTATTGTGGAAGTAGCGGTTGAGACGATTGGGACGGAACAAACCAAGCTTTTGTTCGAGGCGGTGATTGAACAGGAGGGGCGCGACCCAAACTGACAGTGAAACCAGCGTCTCATACAGAATTTTCAATTTAGACTGACAAAATTGGAGGGCGCGGGACATGCACTCTCGCGTTCTCTTTTGACAACATGGAGCGGTCCATGATTGGCACTTCTGCCGCAGATGTGCAGCGGGCTTGTATTGTGCCTCTCGGCGACGCCGCCGCGCTGGTTCGCTTTGCGGATCGGCTAGACGATCAGGCGAACCGCGCAGCTCTGGCTTTGGCCGATGCACTTGAAAGAAGCCCGATTACCGGTGTGCTCGAAATCGCCCCCAGTCTCGTATCGGTACTGGTCCGATATGACAGCGACGTCATTGATTTGGTGCGCCTTTCTGGCGAGATCGGGCTTCGGCTGAGCAGTGAGGCTGCACCGAGCGCCGCAAAGATCCACGATATTGCTGTGCGTTTTGGCGGGGAGGATGGCCCCGATCTCTTGGAGGTCGCCGCGCAATCGGGGCTGACACCGAGCGAATTTATAGCCCAGCATAACGCGCAACCTCTGCGTGTTCTGACGACTGGCTTCGCGCCGGGGTTCGTCTATTGCGGCTTTCATAGCCAAGAAATGACAGTGCCGCGCCGCTCCAGCGTGCGGGCACGGGTTCCGGTGGGCAGTGTTTTGTTTGCTGCGGGGCAGACGGCCATTACGGCTACCGAAGTACCGACGGGTTGGCATGTGATCGGGCGCACAGAGTTTTGTAATTTCAACGCTTTTGCCAATCCGCCCACTGTGTTGAGCGCGGGCGATAACCTGGTGTTTTCGGCCCTATGAGCGCGCGGTTAAAGTTGCTGCGCTGCGGGCCGCTGACGACCATTCAGGACGCTGGTCGCTACAATGGCCTGCGCCACGGCGTCAGCGCTTCAGGGCCGATGGATGCCGGAGCCTTTGCACGGGCCGGGATTTTGGCGGGCACATCTGGGACGACGGGGATCGAATTCACCACCGGGGGTATAGCGCTGAAAAGTGTCGAGGGCACGGTGCGCATCGGCTGGAGTGGGGGCGATTTCCGCGCAGCCGTCGATGGTGTGGCTGTGCCGTGGTCTTCCGGTGCGGATTTACAGCCCGGGAGCGTTTTGGAGATCGCGGCGGGGGCTTGGGGCAATTTTGGCTATCTGCGCTTTTCTGGCGAGATTGATGTACCGGCTCTTATGGGCAGTCGCGCGACCAGTATGCGGGCGCGTATCGGTGGGCTCGACGGGCGGGCTTTGAGACAAGAGGATGAGCTGACCATTGTTGGCGCCGGGCTGGAGCGGCAGACGGTCGATGCAGTCGACCAAGATCTGTCGCCGGTTCGGTTCATCTGGGGTATTCACGCTGAGCAATTTACGAAGGACGTGCGGCAGCGCTTTGTAAATTCATCGTTTTTTGTCACTGCGGCGATGGATAGGATGGGGTTTCGTCTCAAAGACGCGGGCAATGTTTTTGAGGGGAAAAGTTCGCTGTCGCTGGTGTCTGAGCCGGTTCTGCCCGGTGATGTGCAGATCCTTGGCGATGGCACGCCGATTGTGTTGATGCGGGATCATCAGCCGACGGGCGGCTACCCTCGTATCGCGACAGTCATTCGCGCCGATCTTGATCGTTTGGCACAAATGCGACCCGGAACCGAGCTTGCGTTCACGTCCGTAACAGTTGAGCATGCGCAGGCCTTGTGGCGGAGCCGACAAAAATGACCAGTATTGACCTCAATGCCGACCTCGGTGAGGGCATGGGCACAGACGATGATCTGCTCGAAATTGTGTCGAGCGCGTCCATTGCCTGTGGTGGTCATGCGGGAGATGCGGGCACCATCCGGCGTGTGCTCAAGATTTGTAAGCTTCGCGGCGTGCGTGCGGGCGCTCATCCCGGTTACGCCGATCCGGTGCGGTTCGGTCGTTTTCGCTTGGTTATGCCGCTGGACCAATTGCTCTCGCAAATTCGCGAGCAGATGTTTCTGGTTCGGCATATTGCCGATGAGGTCGACTATCCACTGTCCTATGTCAAACTGCACGGCGCTTTGGCGAACCAAACGGCGGAAGAGCTGACCTTTGCTATCGGCGTGTTCGCCAGCATTCAGGCCATGGATAAGAAAATGGCGGTGTTGGCGCTCGACAATAGCGAACAGGTGCGGGCGGCCATGGCCGTGGGTCTGCCGCTCATTCGAGAAGCCTATGCCGACCGGGCTTACACAGCTGAGGGACTATTGGTGCCGCGCAGCCAAGACGGTGCGGTTATTCATGATGTTGATGCCGTCATCGCCCGTTGTTTGCGGCTGGCGCAAGCGGGAGAGATTGTCGCCATTGATGGCAGCGTTCTGAAGTCGAAAGCGCGTTCGATTTGTCTACACGGAGACACCCCCGGAGCCGTTGATCTGGCACGGGAGGTTCGTGACGCGCTGGAGGGTGAGGGGATTACGATTGCGGCATCACAGCCGGAAGTGGAATTACCCTGGGACCACGGGTTGGGAGAGGGTGATATCGGCATTATGCCTTTGAACCCGAAAGACCCAGGGTAGCTCGCTTCTCTCTCGACGCGAAGGCCGAGAGAGAAAGATCAGATCGCCAGATATTCGTGGCGGAGTTCGGTGTTATCGAGGACTTCCTTGGCGGTGCCGGCGAACGCCACTTCACCCGTGTCGAGAATGACGGCGCGGTCGGCCAGCTTGAGCGCTGCAACGGCGTTTTGTTCAACGATGATGGTGGTGATGCCCAAAGGCTTGATCGAATGCAGAATGCGCTCGATTTCGTGGACGATCACCGGGGCCAAGCCTTCGTAGGGCTCGTCAAGGAGCAGCAGCTTGAGATTGCGGGCCAGAGCGCGGGCAATGGCCAGCATCTGCTGTTCGCCACCGGAAAGCGTGACGCCTTCCTGCATGCGACGCTCAGCAAGGCGCGGAAAACTCTCATAGATCTGTTCAAGGCTCCAGCCGTTGCCGGGCGCGACCTTAGCCAGCTTGATGTTTTCTTCGACGGTGAGTCCCTGGATGATGCGGCGATCTTCCTGCACCAGCTGAATGCCCGCGCGCGCCGCCTCAAAGTTTTTCATGGCATGGACGGGTTCACCGTCGAGCCAGATTTCCCCTTGTCGCATGTGCGGATTGGCGGTGCGGGCGATGGTGCGCAGTGTTGAAGATTTGCCAGCGCCGTTGCGTCCGAGCAGGGCGAGGATTTCGCCCTTGCGGATGTCGAGGCTAACGCCCTGAACGATGTAGCTTTCACCGTAGTAGGCGTGGATGTCGCGCACGGAGAAAAACGGGCGGGACGTTTCCATGGCCGCGGCGTGTGAGGTTGTTGTGTCCATTTGCATTGCAACCGCGCTCATCAGTGGGTTCCTCCGAGATAGGCTTCTTGCACCTTGGGATTGCCGCGCACTTCGTCAGGGGTGCCATCAGCGATGATACGCCCCTGCGCGAGCACGGAGATCTTGTCGGCTAGCGAGAACACCACATGCATGTCGTGCTCGATGATCACCTTGGTCATGCCACGGCTTTTGATCTTCTTGAGGAGCTCGATCGTGGTGTTGGTATCGTGGCGGCTCATGCCAGCGGTTGGCTCATCGAGCAGCAGCAGGCGTGGGTGCTGGATAAGGCACATGGCCAATTCCATACGACGCTTGTCGCCACGGCTGAGACTGCCCGCCTGCATATGCTGGCGATTGAGCATGCCCACATCCTCCAGCATGTGCTCGGCCTCTTGGCGAATGATGGTTTCGCTATCGAGTGAACGCAGCATGTTGAGGGTGAACTGGCCATCGCGCTTGGCGAAGGCCGGGATCATGACGTTATGCAGAACACTCAAATCGGCGAAGATTTCGGGCGTCTGAAACACGCGGGCGATGCCCAGCTGATTGATCTCATAGGGTTTTCTGCCGGTGAGATTGGCACCATCGAAGACCACTTGCCCGGATGTGGGGGCGAGCTTGCCGATGATGACGTTGAGCAGGGTGGATTTACCGGCCCCATTGGGGCCGATAATCGCGTGGGTCTTGCCTTCCTCAACCGCAAGGTCGATGTCGGCCAGAGCGTGCAGGCCACCGAAGCGCTTGTGGACGTCGGCAACGTGGAGAACGACGTTTGGAGTGCTCATTATACGTTCTCCTATTCAGCAGCTTGTGGTGCGGCGCGGCGCTGACCGCCACGGCGTTTCGTGATGGCATTGTTGACGCGGCGAGCGCCTTCCATGATGCCACCAGGCAGGAAGATCACGATGATCACGAAGACAAGGCCCAAGGTGAGGTGCCAACCGTCGCCAACGAACTTGCTGGTGATGGTGACGACCACATCGGCCACACCATCGGGCAAGAAGCTCCAGAAGGCTTTGAGAACGTTGTCGTTGAGTGCCGACAAGATGTTTTCAAAATACTTGATCACCCAAGCGCCGATGACTGGGCCAACGAGCGTGCCAACACCACCAAGGATGGTCATGAGCACGATTTCGCCCGATGCGGTCCACTGCATGCGTTCAGCGCCTGCCAGTGGGTCGGTTACGGCGAGGAGTGCACCGGCGAGACCGGCATACATGCCCGAGATGACGAAAGCCGATAGCGCATAGGGGCGGGTGTTAAAGCCGGTGAACTGCATGCGCGTCTGGTTGGACTTGATCGATTTCAGCATCATGCCAAATGGCGAGCCAGCAATGCGCTGGGCGATGAAGAAAGCGACGATCAGGAAGACGGCGCAGAAGTAAAAGCCGCCGAGGCCGCCCATTTGCGAACCGAGGAAGGTCGGAACCGGCTGGCCGACATAGGTATGGCCAACCATTGCGTCGACGACACGGGTGTCGCCAAGGGTGAGTTGCAGCCCGGTTTCACCATTGGTGATCGGGGTCAGTACCGAATAGGCGAGGTTGTAGCTCATCTGCGCAAAAGCGAGGGTCAGGATCGAGAAATAGATCCCCGAACGACGGAGGCAGAGGAAGCCGATGACCAGAGCAAACAGGCCCGAGACGATGATGGCAAAGATAATCGCCGGGATCACGTCGAGCGTGAGCAATTTGAAAGACCAGACGGCAGTGTAGGAGCCCACGCCAAAGAAGGCGGCGTGGCCAAAGCTGAGGTAGCCGGTGAGGCCGAAGAGGATGTTGAAACCAACGGCCATGATGCCGAAGATCATGAAGCGCTGCATCAAATCCGGGTAGGACGCGCCGAAGGGCGCCAGCCAGATCGGCATGAGCAGGACGACGGCGGTAAAACCGAGGAAGAGGGTGAGGTCCTGACGGGACATGGATAGGTTCATCTTAGCTCTCCATGACGCCGCGGCGGCCCATCAGACCACGTGGACGCACGAGTAGAATAACAACGGCAATCAGATAGATGATGATCTGGTCGATGCCGGGGAAGACGGCCTTCACCTGGTTCATGGAAGCGAAGGACTGGAGGATGCCGAGCATAAAGCCAGCGGCAACCGCGCCAGGCAGAGACCCCATGCCACCCACAACCACGACCACGAAGGAGAGGACGAGGAAGTCCATGCCGATGTGATAGTTGGGCGGCAGCAGCGGCGTATACATGACACCTGCCAGGCCCGCGACGACGGCGGCGAGCCCGAACATGATGGTGAAGCGACGGTCGATGTTGATGCCCAGAAGGCCAACGGTTTCGCGATCAGCCATGCCAGCACGAACGACCATGCCGAAGGTGGTGAACTGGAGGAAGGCGAACACGCCACCGATGATCACTGCGGCGAAGAGGAAGTAGACCAAACGCCAGATGGGGTAGGTGATGATATTGGCCTGCATGCCAAGCCAAGCGCCGATATCGGCGGCACCACGCAGCTCGATAGGCATGGGCTGTGGCATTGGATTGGGGCCGAAGATCGACTTGATCACTTCCTGCGCCACAATGGCGAGGCCGAAGGTGACAAGGATCTGTTCGGCATG
Organism: Devosia sp. MC521; assembly: GCF_014127105.1. NCBI lineage: Bacteria > Pseudomonadati > Pseudomonadota > Alphaproteobacteria > Hyphomicrobiales > Devosiaceae > Devosia > Devosia sp. MC521. Next base: position 2,052,290 of record NZ_CP059902.1, on the reverse strand, counting down.
AGGACGCTTGTAAAAATGCTTGATGATGCCGCGTTCGAGCGCGATGCCAATGACCAGCATGATCGGGATGGCAACGATGATGGAAACTGGCACGGAATAGTTCACCAGCACGGCACCGAAATCGCCAAGCCAGGCCTGTACCAGCGGCTCACGGATTTCCAGCGGCGCACCCCAGGGGGAGAGTTTTTCTGGATCAAGCGTGACTGTTTCCAGGGTGAGGAACATGCGCACGGTGACGGCGATGAATGCGCCGAGCATGAACAGGGCGCCGTGGGCGAAATTGACCACGCCGAGGGTGCCGAACACCAGGGTGAGCCCAAGGGCGATCAGCGCGTATGCCGCGCCCTTATCAAGCCCATTGAGAAATTGCAGAAAGATAACTTCGAACATGAGGAGCGTCCTACGCTTTGACCGATGCGCCGTGTGGTCATTGAGAGCTTGCCCTCTCCCCGCGAAGGGAGAGGGCTGATCACAGTGCTGACCGGTGTGTCAGAAGAGGCCAGAGGCCTCTTACGCGCACATAGGCGCGGGTTCTGCCGGGCCGAGTTCGCCGCCAAAGATCGAGGCGTCGTAGGTCGAGGTTTCGCGATCGACTTCCTGAACGACGTTGAGAACGTCGAATTCGCTGGTCGGAGCGGCGTTACCCTGCACCACAAGAACGGACTTCATGCACTGGTGGTCTTCAGCGCGGTAGAGCGTCTTGCCGTTACCCATGCCGTCGAACTCATGGCCTTCGAGGGCCTTGATGACTTCTGGCGGATAGAAGGTGCCAGCACGTTCAACGGCATCTGCGTAAAGCAGCATCTGCACATAGGCCGTATGCGCGGCCTGTGACGGCGGCGAGCCGTATGCAGCGCCGAACGACTTGGTGAAGGCGATAGAGCCTGGGTCTTGCAGGTTCCAGTGCCAGTTCGAGGTGCCGAAGACGCCACGAACAGCTTCGCCAGCGCCCTTCGCCATCAACTCGGAGATGAGCGGAGTGACGATTTCGAACTGGTGACCGTTTGCCTGACGGTCACGCAAGCCGAACTGAACTGCCTGTGGCAGCGAGTTCACCATGTCGAGGCCGTAGTGGTTGAGGATCAGTACGTCCGCGCCCGAGTTCAGAATTGGGGTGAGGTACTGAGAGTAGTCGGACGAGCCGAGCGGGGTGCGAACGGCGGCAACGGTTTCCCAACCGAGTGCTTCGGTAGCAGCCTTGATCGATTCTTCCTGGGTCCAGCCCCAAGTGTAGTCGGCGGTGAGGTGGTAGGCGCGACGGGCCTTGCCATACTGCTCGCCAAGAACTGGACCAAGAGCGATACCGGACTGGTAAGCGTTGAAGAAATGGCGGAAGCCATAACGACGCTTGTCCTTGCCGGTGGTGTCGTTGGAGTGCGTTAGACCGGCCATGAAGATGATGCCGAGTTCCTGACACAGGCTCTGCACCGCAATCGCTTCACCAGAGGACGAACCGCCGGTGATCATGATTGCGCCGTCGCGTTCGATCATGCGGGTGGCACCAGCACGCGCCACGTCGGATTTGGTCTGGCTGTCGGACGACACATAGCCGACCTTCTTGCCGAGGATGCCGTTGCCCTTGAGGGCAGTCGGGGTGAGCACATTGAGCAGACCGCCATCGCCTTCACCGTTCAGGTGCGCAATTGCCAGCTCATAAGCTTTCTGTTCGTCAGCACCTTCTTCGGCGTAAGCGCCGGTCAGGGGCAGGTTGAGGCCGATGGTAACAGTGTCACCAGTCGGGTTGTTGCAGAACTCTTGAGCCCAAGCCCCCTGGGTGAACACCATAGGAGCAACACCGGTACCGATGATGCCCGCCATGCCAGTCTGCAAAACCCTGCGTCGGTTCAATCCACGCGTGAGTAGTGTCATTGATCTCCTCCTTTGCGCGCGGGGCAATTGATACTTTGCCAATGGCTCACCGCACACCGCAGTATTCACGCGATTAGAAAATCTCGACAATAGGTCATTGTAAAAGCTCGAATATTTTGTAAAGACTTGACCTTGTGGTGCCTGGTATTTGTAAATTCATTTACTGATCGCTGTTGTGATGGGGGCGGAAAATGCGTGCGCCGATTGGGTTTAGGGTCAGTAATGCGCGGAAATCTTTGAAGATTTCTCAGGCGGATCTGGCGCGTAAAATTGGGATCTCACCCAGCTATCTGAATTTGATCGAGAACAATAAGCGCGACGTTGCGGGGGCGCTCCTGCAGCGCATTGCCCATGAGCTGAACATCAATATTGATGATCTGACCGGCGAGGCGGAAAGCAAACTGCTCTCAGACCTCGAAGAAATTTACGCCGATCCGCTGCTTGATTCACTGCCGTTCCAGCCGGATGAGCAACGCAATCTTGTCGCGCAATATCCGGCCAGCGCTATGGCAATCGCACGGGTTCATCGAGCCTATGCGCAGGCCCTTGAGCACGCTGACAGCTATGCAGACCGTTTGCGATCCGACCCCTTGCTGGCGCAATTGCTGCACCAAGTGTTGTCGAGCATTACCGCTGTGCGCTCTGGGGCGGAAATTCTCGAAGATGTGCCAGATTTGGGAGAAGCGGAGCGCAGGCGGTTTGTTGATGCAATTGGGCGTGAAACCCGCAGTTTAAGCGATCTGGCGCGCAATCTCATCGGTCACTTTGAAAACGCCAGCGATGCGCGGCGCAGTGTTTCGCCGGCGCGCGAGATCGACGATCTTCTTATCGAGCGAGAGAATTATTTCCAGTCGCTGGAAGACGCGGCGATGGGTTTGCGCTTGCAGATCGAGGCGGGCGGGGGCTTTGGCATGACCACGCTGACGCGGCTGCTGGAAGATAAATTCGGGGTGCGCGTTGTCGTGGGCGGGAAAGCGCCGGGGCGCGGGACGGATTTCCCCGGGCAGTATCGGTTTGATCCGCCGAGCAACATTCTCTGGCTGCAAGGGGCGAGCACGCTTGCGACGCGGCAGTTTCAGCTGGCGCGGCTCTTTGGGGAAATGACAGCCGCGGATGTGATCGATCGCGAGATGGCCAGTTTCAAGCTAACGACAGAAGAGGCGTTGCGTCTCGCGCGTCGGGCGCTTGGGTCCTATCTCGCCGGGGCGATCGTGTTTCCCTATTCTCAGTTTCTGGCGGCGGCGGAAGCGGCGGCCTATGATATTGACGCGCTGCGCCAGCATTTTAACGCCAGCTATGAGCAGGTGGCGCATCGCCTCGTGACGTTGAGACGGCACGGTGAGGAAGGCATACCCTTCGGCTTTTTGCGGTCCGATCCTGCAGGGCGGCTCACCAAGCACTTTCCATTGCCGGGCTTGCTGCTGCCATATTCGGGACATGCGTGTCCGCTTTGGGCGATCTATGGGGCTTTCCGTACGCCCGACGTGCCGGTGCGGCAGTTGGTGCAGTTCTCGGACGGAGGGCGATATTTGTTTCTGGCGCGCACTGTGCAGCGGCGGTCTGCGGCGTTTCATGAAGTGCCGGTCATGGCCTCGGTGATGCTGGCGTGTGACGTGCTGCATGTGGATCGCACCGTTTATGGCAGGGGTATGAATTTGGCCGATAGCGCGGCCGACGTGCCAGTTGGGCCAAGCTGCCGATTGTGTACGCGGGCCGATTGCACCAGCCGCCAAGAGGAAGCGATGGGCCCCTCTGGGAGTGTGCCAGCCATGCGGACCGCGCTGGTGCCTGATGGATTTACCCTTGGCTCCGCGCCTTGATTATGCGTAACTAGTCCTGCCTGCGGAGGGGAGACTGCGGGCAAGGGGGGAAATTGGCTATCGATGTTTTGATTGCCGAAGATGAGCCAAGCATATTGGATTCGCTCGACTTTATTCTGCGCCGTGCGGGGTGGAATATTGAATCAGTGACCGATGGCGACGCCGTCTTGGAAAGAGTGCGATTCAATCGCCCTCGCATTTTGGTGCTCGACGTTATGCTGCCGAAGCGCAGTGGCTTTGATGTGCTCAAACAGCTGCGCAGCGAAGCGAGTACGCGGGACCTGCCCGTGCTCATTTTGACTGCAAAAGGCCAGCAGCAGGATCGACGCATTGCCGAAGATCTGGGCGCAGATGCCTTTGTAACCAAGCCCTATGCCAATGCTGAGGTGGTGGGCGTGGTTCGGCAATTGTTGGGCGAAGATGGTTGAGGGACGCCGCAAACTGGTTGCGGGTCTTTTTGTGCTGACGATTGGCTCAGCGCTGCTGGTGCTGCCACCGTTTGTGCATCTGTTCAATCATCCAGCCCATATCTTCGGCATTCCCAACATTGTCGCCTATCTCTTTGCGGTATGGGCGCTGATGATAGCTGCGACGGCTGTTTTGAACGCAGCTGTGGGCCGCAAGCGCGGGCGCAAGGGCGAAGGCGGGTAGGGCAATGCTGTCAGCTGATTTCGTCATCGCGACAGCTATAGCGTATGTCGGCCTGCTTTTCCTTTTGGCCTATGTCGGGGATCGGCGCGCGCGGCAGGGGCAAAAATCCTGGCTTAACTCCTCGCTGGTCTACACGCTCTCCATTTCGGTCTATTGCACCAGTTGGACCTTTTATGGTGCGGTGGGAAACGCGGCCCGTAGTGGATTGGAATTCCTGACGATTTACCTCGGGCCAACGCTGGTGTTCGTCGGCTGGTATTTCCTTTTGAGGCGATTGGTGCGGATTGGTCATATCCATCGCATCACCTCGGTCGCCGACCTTTTGTCGTCGCGCTTCGGCAAGTCGAGCCGCTTGGGCGTTTTGGTCACTTGCATCGCCGTGGTGGGGATTGCGCCTTACATCGCGCTGCAATTGAAGGCGGTGACATCGTCTATTCAGGCCGTTGCTGGCGCGTCTGAATTCGGTCAAGGCAGTTTGAAGGGGATTGACGACATAGGCCTCGCCTTCGGCATTGCCGCCGGGATGGCGCTGTTCACAATTCTCTTTGGCACACGGCATGTCGACGCCAAGGAGCAGCACCACGGGGTTGTTGCCGCTATTGCCTTTGAAGCGGTTGTCAAACTCGTCGCCTTGGTCGCGGTGGGGCTCTTTGTGGTCTACATCGGGGGCGGCTTTGAGGGTATTTTCACCCGCGCTGCTGAGAGTGGCATCGTGCTCGATACGCGGCACAGCTTTGATAGTCGTTGGATCACGACCATGATCTTGTCGGTGGCAGCGATTGTCTGCCTGCCGCGACAGTTTCAGGTAACGGTGGTTGAGAACTCCAATGAGGATCATCTGCGCGTCGCTGGCTGGGTGTTCCCGGCCTATATGATGCTGATGAGCGTCTTTATTCTGCCCATCGCAATCTATGGGCTGACGGTGTCGGAGCCGGGCGCAAATCCGGATATGTTCGCGCTGACTATTCCGCTGCAATCGGGGCAGACAGGTTTGGCGCTGTTTGCCTTTATCGGCGGGTTCTCGTCGGCGACGTCGATGATCATTCTGGAGTCGATCGCGCTCTCGATCATGGTCTCGAACCATATCATTATGCCGCTGGTGCTCCGCTTCACTGCGGCGGGGCAAAACTCAGACGGGCAAGGGGTGAGCCATGTGCTGCTGCCAGCCCGTCGATTGTCAATCGTTCTGATCCTGTCGCTCGGTTTCTTCTATTATTTCTTCACGCGGGACAGCGATGCGCTGGCGCCGATTGGGCTGATTTCATTCGCCGCAATTGCGCAGTTTTTCCCGTCGCTTCTGGCGGCGATCTTTTGGAAGGACGCATCGCTTAAGGCGGTGACGACGGCCATTCTCACTGGCTTTATTGTTTGGGCATGGTGCTGCTTCCTGCCCTCTTTTGAGAGCGTCTCGCCTTCGGTTTCGGCGCTGTTGCAGGCTGGGCCTTGGGGCATAAGCTGGTTGCGACCGGAAGCCATGTTTGGGCTTGAAGGCTGGGACTCCCTTGCTCATGCCACCTTCTGGAGCCTGTCGGTCAACATCGCTGTGCTGATCATTGGGTCTCTGATCACGACCCCTTCAACCTTGGAGCGCATTCAGGCGACGGCGTTTGTCGATGTGTTCAAGCGCGGCAATCTCCTGCAGCATAATTTTATGCGCGGGTCGGCGACCGCAAATGATCTCTACTTTGTGGCAGAGCGGGTGCTGGGGGATCGGCGGGCTGCGGCACTTTTTGAAAGCGCGGCGCGCGAGAGTGGGGTGGAGCCAGCGCTGCTTGAGCCAACGCCGGAGTTTATCGGGCGACTTGAGCGCGAACTGGCGGGTTCGATTGGCGCATCGTCGGCCCACGTTATGCTGTCTAAGGTTGTGGCCGGTGGTGACGTGTCGCTCGAAGAGATGATGCAGATGGCTGATGAAACGCAGCAAGTCATTGAATATTCGCAGCAATTGGAGAAAACCTCGGCGGAGTTGCGGGTGACGGCGCGCAAGCTGGAGGATGCCAATGCGCAGTTGCGCGAGCTGGATAGTCAGAAGGACGAGTTCCTAAGCCAGGTGAGCCATGAGGTGCGCACGCCGATGACCTCCATCCGTTCGTTCTCTGAAATCCTGCTGGAAGCGGGCGATTTGGACGATGGGCAAAGGCGCAAGTTCACCACCACCATCCATCAAGAGAGCCTGCGCTTAACGCGATTGCTGGATGAAATCTTGGATTTGAGTGCGCTGGAGCGTGGGGAGCGGAGTTGGCAAAACCAGCCCGTTGATGCGGAAATTGCGCTCGATCGTGCCATCACTGTTTGCGATGCGCTGTTGCGGCAGCGGGGGATGCGGCTCGAACTGGGTGAGCGCGCACATGTGACCATGATCGAGGGGGACGCTGACCGTCTGTGTCAGGTGTTCATCAATCTCATTTCCAACGCCGTGAAATACAACGATGCGGAGGAGCCGCTGGTGCGGATTTCCTCTTCGGTGCGCGCGGGCAAATATGTGGTCGAAATCTCTGACAACGGCCCGGGGATCTCCAAGCATAACCGCAAGCTCGTGTTCCAGAAATTCTGGCGCGGTGTGGAGGGAAGCGGGGATCAAGGTGGCGCGGGTCTGGGGCTTGCCATTAGCCGCCAGATCGTGACGCGGATGAACGGCACATTGGAGCTTGTGCCGGGCGTGTTACCCGGCGCAAGTTTCCGCATTCGCCTGCCGGTGATCAAATAGCTCAGTCGTGGCCGTCGTCGGGAATGGCGAGGATGTGGCCGCAGGCCTTGCAGTGGATGGCGTCGGGCTCGTGCCGACGCAAGCCGCATTGCGGGCAGGGGAAGGCGACCTTGTGCGGGCGGAACACCAGCTGCGCGAGGCGCACGAACAGCGAAATGCCGATGATCATAATGACGATCGACACCAGCTTTCCGAAGGGGCCGGGCAAGGTAATGTCGCCAAATCCTGTCGTCGTCATGGTGGTGACGGTGAAGTAGAGCGCGTCGATATAGCCATTGATGTCGGAATCGCGCTTGGCGAAGGCGGTATAGACGAACCCCGTGACCACGAAGATGAAGACCAGAAGGTTGATGATCGCCTGAATGGTCTCGCGATAGTCCGAAAGCCCGTGCTTTTCCAAATCACGCCAGAAGAAGTTGGACTTCGAGAGGGTCCATAGGCGCAGTATGCGCAAGAAGCCGAAGTTGAAGAGCCAGGTTGGCGCCAAAAGGGTGATCAGAATAAAGATGTCGATCACAACCGGCAGCTGCCGCGCCCAACGCAATGGATGCGTTGACGCGAGGCCTCGCGCGACGAGATCGAGACCCAAAAGCGCCGCGATGGAATAGTCGAGCCAGATATAGGTGCTGGATTCGCGCAGGAATGGAGTGGCGATAAAGAAGCCGATGATGGCAAGGTCGACGACCAGAATCGTTGCCTGAAACCGCACGGCCAGAGGCGACTGGCCGTGGTAGAGGATGCGCAGGAGAGATCGGAACCGGGTAAATGGGTGGGCCGGGACACGCTTTTCCCGCGGTGAAGTGTCGTCGCTATGTGCCATGGTCCCCGGCGGGTTTTGTTGCATTCTCGGCGTATCACGCCACCACTTGCAAAAGCCTCAACGCAATATCGGTTCCAAAAGCGCCATTTGATGACATGCTCGGTGTTGCCGATACGGGCGCATCACTGTATGTGCGTTAACCTAATAAACGCCGCACTGTCTGCGGCAAGGGTGCCTTATGAAGCTTGCTTTTGTTATTCCGGCCTACAATGAAGAAGTGCTGATTGGTCAGTGCCTCCAATCTGTGCTGGCTGAAATTAAGCGCGCTGGCATTCCTGCCGACGTGATTGTGGTCAATAACGCTTCGACCGACCGGACCGGCGAGATTGCGCGCAGTTTCGATGGTGTCACCGTGGTTGATGAGCCCAAGAAGGGGCTGGTCAATGCGCGCGACGCGGGCTTTGCCGCGAGCGAGGGCTATGATCTCGTCGCCAATATCGACAGCGATACCATCGTGCCCGAAGGCTGGCTGGATGTGGTGATGCGCGAATACGCGGCAGATCCAAAGCTGGTGTGCGTTTCCGGCCCCTATATCTATTACGATATGGCGTGGCACAACCGTGCGATGATTGGCGGTTTTTATCTGCTGACCAAGCTGATTTATATCCTCAACCGCTACATCCTGCGCGTCGGTTCTGTGGTGCAGGGCGGCAATTTCGTGTTCAAGCGTCAGGCTTGGGCCGATGTCGGCGGTTATAATCGCGAAATCGAATTCTTCGGTGAAGACACCGACGTGGCGGTGCGCCTGTCGCGTGTTGGCAATGTTAAGTGGACCTATAAGCTGCGGATGAAGACCTCGGGTCGTCGTCTGGAGAAGGAAGGCGTCTTCGCAACTGCTGGAACTTACACGCTAAATTTCTTTTGGGTGACGTTCCGCGGCAAGCCTGTCACTAAGGAATATAAAGATATCCGCGATTAAAATTCGCGGACTCTCAATCTGATAATGATAGGTTAGACTGATGCAACCGCAGGCGCGGTTGGAGGCAGTCCATCTATGAGTGTCACTACTGATCTTCCAAGTGTAGCAGCCGTTCAGGCTCTGGCCCGTCAACAGGGGCAGACTGTGGAAGCGCGCGTGGTTGGCCAGCTGCCCAATGGCTCGACGGAAGTTCAGGTCGGGCGGCAGACCATGACACTGCAACTGCCCGCGGCCCAGCCGGTTGGTACGACGCTCACTTTAGCGGTTCAGCAAGTTGAAGGGCAGGTTCGGGTTTCGCTGCTCTCGGTCACCCCGGCCGTGACAAATACGCTGGCGCCGCCGACCAGTTCGCCAGCAGGCTCCCCCATTTTGCCGGTTAATCCGCCCGCGACGCAGGTGCAGCTTTCGCCCTTGGCGCAGCATGTGACCTTGCCGCCGCCAGGGCCGAGCAATGGTGGCGCTCCGGTGACGCCGCAGGCCTTGCCCCCGGGTGCTCCGCTGCCGCCGCCGACGCCGCCAGCACAGACTTACGCACCGACGCACCAGCAATATTCCAATCCCCAGGCAGGAGCGCGCTCTGATGCGCCGCCACAGCTGCCTATTGCCACTGCCGTTCCGCCCTTTGTGAAGGGGACGGTGGCCTACCAGCCTGCGCCGATGCCCGTTATCGCAGCGGTTGATGCTGGTGGGGCGGCACAACTGGGTGACCGCCCGCCTTATGGGATGTCGTCGTCGGGGCAGCCGTTTGGGCAGGCGAATCTAGGCTCGCCAGCGCGTGCTGATGGGGTGCCGGCCAATCCTGCGGCCTCCGCAGCGACGCCGCTGAGCGCGAGCGCACAGGCCACTGCCAATGCGCAAGCGGCAGTGGCGCAAATGGTGTCGCAAGCGTTGCCAAAGCAGAACAGTGTTGCGGCGTTGAATTCGGTCATTTCGGCGGTCGCTGGCCGCGTGCCTCTGCCGCCTGATGTGCTGAAAGCGGCGCAGGGCGTGTTCGGCCAGCAGATGAATCTGGATGGTGGCGCAATCGATCCGCTCGTGCTCAAAAATGCCGTCAAACAATCGGGCATTTTCCATGAGACACTCCTAGGGGCTGGTCAGGCGCAAAGCGCAAATGGCGACCTCAAAGGATCACTTCTGGGCCTGCAGCGCGCCCTCGGCGCATGGCTCGGGAGTAATGCGGAGATGGTGCAGCAATTGTCGCAATTGCCTCCGCCGCTCAAGGGGCTCAATCCACGGGTGCGGCAGCATCGTGAGGATGCCAATGGCCTACCGCGCGATCCGACCGAGATCGGCAAGATCCTTTTCGATCGGACTGAGGCCAGTCTGGCGCGCTTGCGCTTGCATCAAGGGGCTTCCATGCCGGACCAAAGCCAAACTGTGGGGCGGCAGGATCAATCGTGGAGCCTTGATATCCCGGTGCAATACGCCGGGCACCACACGGTGCTGAGCCTTCAAATTCAGGGGGAAGCGCCCGAAGAGGAGACACCAACCGCCGACCGCGGATGGCAGGTTCGTTTCGCAATCCATTTGGCCGAGCAGGGCGAAGTCGGCGCGCAGTTGTCTCTGCGTGGCAAGCGGACCAACGTATTGATCTGGGCCGATCAAGAAGCGACGGGGCAGGCGCTTAAAGAGCACATTGAACAGCTGCAAACGGGGCTTGAGAGCGTCGGACTACAACCGGGCGCGGTGATTGTGCGTGTCGGGGCTCCAGCCAGCCCGGAACGCGCTGCCGGCCATAGCTATGTGGATGCGACGACATGAGCGATGACGCAATGCCCACCAAGCCGCGGATCGCGGTCGCTCTGCAATATGAGGAGGGGGCACTCGAGGCCCCGCGCGTTGTTGCTAAGGGCCGTGGCTTTGTCGCTGAGAAGATTATCGAGCTGGCCGAAGAGCACGGCGTGCTCGTGGAAACCAACCCGATACTGGCAGAGGCGCTGAGCGGGGTCGACCTCGACGAGGAAATTCCCGTTGAGCTTTATGAGGCCATGGCCGTGGTCATTGGCTACGTGCTGCGCCAGAGCAAAGGGTTTTAGCGGGTCGAGCGCTTCTCATAGAAGGCGTTGCCGCCCGCTTCGAGCACGTAGTGCATGTTGTTGTACGGGAAGCTGAGCCCTGCGGTGTGGAAGTGCTGGGCATTTTGCACGCCGGGGTGACGATCGCCGCGCATCACCGAGTCTGCAACCTGTGAGGCGAGCACAGCGCCGCTGTCCGTCATCGGCTTGGTGAGTACGCCCTGAGCGAACTGGTTCTTCTGCCCGACAACGCCGCATACGGATTTAGGATAGCGCGGATCGTTTACGCGATTGGCCACAACAGTACCGACCGCAAGCATGCCCTCGGCGCTGGAGCGATTGGATTCGAAATACATCGCGCGCATCATGCATTCTTTTTCGCTCATCTGGTTCCAAGCGAAATTCATGCCGAGGAAAGAACACCCGCCAAGGGTCGACGCTGTGATAGCGACAGCGGTGAGGCGCAATAGGGCGCTGGACAGGCGGGGCATGGACCATCTCCGAGACTAGTGCATAAGCAGCTCTTGGGCAGAAATTGCCCGGTTACGCTTAAGAAAAGCCTCAGAGATGTGGTTAAAATCCAATTACTTGCTGCGAAGCAGGGTGCTCAGCAATACGATCGTGCCGATGACAGCGATAACCGGTAGCGGATCGTTTTTGACGGCGCGTACGGCGCGACGCGATTGTTCTCCTGCGGTCTCAGCGATTTGGGTGCCATAGCGTGCGGCTTCTCTGGTGAGATCGGCAAGGCTGTCGCCCCATTCATCGCTGACATGGGATGCCCTGTGAGAAACCGAACCGGCCAAATGCCCGGCGTGATTTGTCGCACTATGGCTCAGTTTGCGGATGTCGCGGCGCAGGTTTTCGAGCTGGGCTTCAAGTCCACGCTTCTTTGGGCGAACGCCGAGGCGGAGTAAGATGTCGTCAATGGTCATGGTCATCCTCGTTTTGCCAATCAACGAGATAGAATGGCTGCAGGTTCCGACTTGCCCTTGAACGAACACAGTGCAGCGCCATTTAGAAGAAGATGAGAGGTGCTCAAATGAACAAGAGTGCGCAGCGACTGAACCGTCTGTTTGATAGGCTGGAGCGGAGCATACCGCCGTTCGCGGCGCGATGGTTGGCGCGCGTGCGTCGCCCAGAGGCGCGGATTATCCGCGTCCCCTTGGGCATTCTCCTCGTCTTCGGCGGGATTTTTAGTTTCCTGCCGGTGCTCGGCGTGTGGATGTTGCCGCTCGGGTTGCTGCTGCTGGCGCTTGATCTGATCTTCCTGCAGAAGCCGGTGAACTACACGGTTTTGCGCGGTAATCGCTGGTACAACAACTGGAGCCGCTCGCGCCGCGATAAAAAGGCGGAGCGCGAGAAAGACCAAGATCCAGAGGTCTAGGCGCGGTTGGCCCAATAGGCCTGGATGATATCGACGGCCTCGGCCAGTTTCTCGTCTACGATATGGAGATATTGCGTCCAGTGAGCGAGTTCGGTGACGTCTGACTTGCCATCTGAGATGCCGCGCAAGGCGATCAGCGGCACGCTAAAACTCTGGCAAGCTCGCAGGACGGCGAAGGTCTCCATATCGACCATATCTTCAGCTACGCGGTCATAAGCGGCACCCGACACAACATTTGCCCCTGTCGAAAGCGTGGCGGGCTTCAGGCCCGGCACGTGTGGTGCCAAGGGCATGGTGATCGGGATATCGGCGAGGGGTGTTAGGCCCTTTTCAAAGCCTAGCGCTGTGGCGTCCATATCGCGATAAGCGACCGAGGTCGCTTGATACACTTCACATTGATTAAGGCGCTGCGACCCGGCAGAGCCCAAAGAAACGACCAGCGTCGGAAGATTGGTCGCGCGTTCGGCGAGAGCACGCATGGTGCCCACGGCCGCCTCGACCGGACCAATGCCGATCATGACAGGTGAAATACGCTTTTGCAGGTGTGGGCCATATTCTGCAGGCGCGGCCATGAGATAGAGAATAGTCATGCCCTTGCCTAAGCGCAGTTGTGATCACGAAGCAAGGATCGTTTGGTATTCAGTAAGACTTTCGGCGTGAAATCACCTTCGTACTGGGGTGTTTGTTATGCGTTATACTGACTTCGTGAATAGGCGCGAGTGGACCGAGAACGGCCAATTTGTCGCTGCTAATCGGCTTATCGGCATAGAAGAGGTTTTTGCCGAAGCGCGGCGTCGCAAAGCGGTACTGAATATCGAGCAATGGCAGATGGAAGAATATGTCTCGGGCAATCCGATGCCCATGCGGGTGCAGCGGCAGTGCAAGGAGATCGATCTCGCGGCGAATGCACTTTCGCGCATGTCGCCCATTCCGAGTGATTTTGCCGACAATGTCTATTGGCCGCCGAGCTGGTGATCAGGCCGGTTGCGGCGTTGCCAAATCGTCATTGGTTGATTTAGGCGGGAACACCAGAGCCAGCAGAGCTGCGCCAACACCAACAGCAGCCGAGGCGATATAGAGCCAGTGGTAGCTGCCATAGGTGTCGTAGAGATACCCGCCGCCGACCGGGCCGAAAGCCATGCCTATAGAGGAGGTCATGGTTATGCCGCCTAGCACGGTGCCCATAACTTTGGGGCCGAAATAGTCGCGCGCCAGAACGGAATAGAGCGGCATCACGCCGCCGTAGACGAGGCCGAGAACGACGGCCAGCATGTAGAAGTGCTGCAGCTCGGTGACGTAAATATAGCAATAGATGCCGATCGCTTGTAGCGCTAGGCCGCCGACGATAACGCGACGCACGCCGAGCTTGTCTCCCATAAGGCCAAAGAGAACGCGCCCGCCGAGCCCGGCCAGGCCCTCAACACTATAGATGCTTGCCGCCGCTAAAGGCGTCGCCCCGCACAATATGGCGTAGCTGACCGTGTGAAAGATCGGGCCAGAATGAGCGGCGCAGCAGAGAAAGAACACGCCTGCGAGAATGATGAACTGCGGTGTGCGGAAGATTTCGCCAATACGGCTGGGTTCTTTTGCAGCCGGAGCAATGTCGCTGCTCGATGGTTGCAACTGCACGTGCGGTGCGCTGCGGATGAGAAATCCTAAGGGAATGATGACGGCCACGGCGGTCAGACCGATGACGGCCATCGACTGCCGCCAGCCAATTGCTTCTATCAATATGGTGGCGAGCGGCGTCATGGTCATGGGCGCGACCCCTGCGCCCAGGGTGACGAGCGACACAGCAAGGCTGCGGTTTTTGTCGAACCAGCCCAATGTGGTGGCGATCAAGGGCGCAAAGAAAGCGCCACCTGCGGCGCCGACAAGTCCGCCGTAAGCGAATTGAAAGACGAGTAGATTTTCTGTGAGGCTGGCGATGAAGAGGCCTAGTCCGAGAATGACCGCAGCGGTGACGATAACGGGTCGAGCGCCAATGCGATCGGTGATGGTGCCCCAGACAAAGCCAGCGATACCCATGACGATAAAGCCAACAGTCATGGCGCCGGAAATCCCCGCTCGAGACCAGCCGGTTTCGTCTGCCATAGGTTGGAGATATACGGGCAGGGCGAACATGGCACCCATTGCGAGGCAGGTAATTACGGCCCCCGCCGCAACGATGACCCAACCGTAATGACGTTCCATTTTTGCCCCTCCCAAAAGCTTTCTGGCGCCGGTGGCGATCAAGCGCTCGTTATTTGGACCTGTCTAGCGTGTGAATGAGAAGAATTTTGCTTCCATTTGTGGCGCAGGACCCGCACTAAGGGGGCAATTCATTATTGGTCAGGTCGATGGCGCGTCTTATACTCCTCAACAAGCCCTATGGGGTGCTTACCCAATTCACCAATGGCGACGGGGAGCAGACCCTATCCGACTTCGTGGACGTGCCCGATGTCTATGCGGCTGGTCGCCTCGATAAGGATAGCGAAGGGCTGCTGATCTTGACCGACAGCGGCACGATGCATGCCCAAATCTCCTCGCCGAAGTTCAAAAAAGAAAAGACCTATCTGGTGCAGGTCGAGGGCAACCCGAGTGACGACGTGCTGCGTAAGCTGGCGCGCGGGGTTGAACTCAATGACGGCAAGACCCGTCCGGCCAAGGTCGAGCGGATTGATCCGCCAGAGCTTTGGGAGCGCAATCCGCCCGTTCGTTTCCGTAAAAGTGTGCCCGATACTTGGTTGAAGCTGACCATTACCGAGGGACGCAACCGTCAGGTCCGTCGCATGACGGCAGCTATCGGCTTCCCAACCCTGCGTTTGGTGCGCTGGGCTATTGGCGATTGGACGGTGGACGGACTGGCGCCGGGCGAATGGCGCGATGCGCCGATGCCCGAAGGTTTTGTTGAGCGCGAGCGTGCGCCACGGACGGAAGGCGCCGGTCGTCCGGCAGGGGGCGGCTTCAAGCGCCCGGAAGGCCGTAAGTTTGAAGGCAAGAAACCGGCTCGCGCTGGCGGCGCGCGTTTTGACGATGGTGAGGCGAAGCGCCCAACTGGTGGTGCGCGTGCTTTGCAGGACAAGCGCAATTCGCCAACACGTTTGGCAGAACGCCGGGCCGAAGGCTCGCGTCGCGCCGAGCGCCTTGCGGCAGGCAAAGTCGGCAAGGGCGGTGGCAAGCTTGGCTTTAAGGGTGCAGGGAAGCCAGCGGGCAAGCCCAGTGCAGGGCGTGGTGCAGCAGGTAAGCCGGTCGGGGGCAAGCCCACTGCGGGTCGCCCAACGTCTGGCCGCCCGACCCCGGGCAAGCCAGCGGCTCGTCCGGGGGCAGATCGACGGGGCGGCCCAAGCCAACCCCGTCCACCAAAGCGCTAATTAGTCTTTCTTGACCGGTGCCCAGGCACCGGTCTTTTCACTTTCGAAGATAGCGTCGAGGATGTGCATCGAGCGGATCGCGTCCTCAACGCCATAGGGCAGGGTGCCTTCTCCCAAAGCCGCCAAGGCGAAGGCCTCGGCCATTTCCGTATACTGGTCACAGGCCGACATGATCTCGCGGCGGGCCATCGATCCATCAAGAGCCTTGCCTTCATCAACCAATACAGCTGTTGGCGTATCGGCTGGCGCATTGAACGGAATGATCAGTTCGACGCGGCCCTTAGTGCCCAGAAGTTCAAGCGATTGATTGGGCGCCAACTGGGTTGAAACGAGGAAGGTAAGCTGACGACCATTGCCGAAATCGGCAATGACGGACGCCTGACGGTCTGTGCCGAAATTGGCGTCGCGATCCACGAGGGATACTACCTGTAGTGGTTCGCTCTCGAAGAAGAAGCGACCGCCCGTGATGGGGTAGCACCCTATATCTAGTAGGCCTCCGCCACCGATGTCGGCCTTGTTGCGGACGTTGTTTGGGTCGGCATTGTAATAGGTGAAGACCGAGCGAACGGCGCGCACTTCGCCCAATTCGCCCGAGCGCATGATTTCGCGGGCGCGGAGCCATTGCTTATGGAAGCGCACCATGAAGGCTTCCAAGATGAGTCGGTCTGGACGCGCCGTACGCAGGCGCTTTGCGTCTTCAGCAGTGATCGCAACCGGCTTTTCGCAGAGCACATGCTTGCCCGCTGCGTTGGCGGCGAGCGTCATCTCGACATGCAGGTGATTGGGCAGCGGATTGTAAATTGCGTCGATATCTGGGGAGCTTATGAGCTCTTCATAGGACCCAAAAGCCTTAGGAATGCCCAGTTTATTGGCCGCGCGCTGCGCTTGGTCCAGATTTCGCGATCCAATGGCGACGACTTCGGAATGCGCCGATTTCATAATCGCGGGGGTGACTTTTTGCATGCCGATGTTGGCTGTGGAGAGAATCCCCCAGCGAAGTTTGCGCGTATTCCCCATAGTTCATCCCCTCAAAATGTATCGCTATACGGCAGGTTATCGAGACAGTTTTGGTATACATCAAGAGCGATGTTTTTGCTTCACGGTGGCAAGAGCCGAGGGCTTCCGGGTGTTTCACGGAACCGCGATTCGAACGGGTCCGATCACGAAATGCCGTCAAGCCCGAATTAGCCCTTGTCGTGTGCGAAGAACGGTTGAAGCGCCAGCGTATCGGCATACTATATATAGCGTCTGAGACACTCCTGCTCGCCTAGAGTTGGAGTGAGGGAAGGACGGTAAGCTGACTATTCAGACCTACCGAAATTCCGCAACTGTAAGCGTTGAGTTTGCGTCGCGTTTGTCACCGAGCCGTGAGGTTGGGGAGGACAAATTCGGGCGCAAATTTGGATGCCGGTTGAGATCGCTTAGGCGCCAATTGTCCACCGGCGGGGGCTGGGGCGGAATAGGGCGATGACGATCTCGCCGAACTGCTCACTACCCGTCATACAACCTGTCGAGGTTTATCGATGAGCATTACAGTTTACAGCAAGCCAGCATGTGTACAGTGCACCGCGACCACGCGTGCGTTGGACCGTAAGGGTCTTGATTACACTATCGTCGACATCTCTGAAGATGCAGATGCCTACGCTCGCGTTGAACAGATGGGCTACCGTCAGGTTCCAGTGGTGGTGGCTGGTGATCAGCACTGGGCTGGTTTCCGTCCGGATATGATCGGCGCTCTCGCTTAAGCCGCGCCCCGGGCATGGCTTCTCTCGTCTACTATTCCAGTACTTCGGAAAACACTCACCGCTTCGTCGTCAAGCTCGGTTTACCAAGCGTACGATTGCCGGTGGATGCCGCGAGCGACCCACCCGTGGTGAGCGAGCCCTTCGTACTGGTGCTGCCGACATATGGCAGCGGGGACGGGAAGGGGGCTGTGCCGAAACCGGTTATCCGGTTTCTCAATGTGGCCAGTAATCGTGGCCTTATCCGTGGCGTGATCGGCGCGGGGAATACGAACTTTGGTACGGGTTATTGTTTGGCGGGCGATATCGTCTCGCAGAAATGCTCCGTACCGCTCCTCTATCGTTTCGAATTGCTCGGAACGGATGAGGATGTCGCCAACGTCATACAGGGACTCGAACGGTTTTGGACCAGCTCACACTAGAACGTCCGTCGCAGGCGCAAGATCAGTCGCTGGATTACCATGCGCTGAACGCCATGCTGAACCTCTATGACGAAGAGGGCCACATTCAGTTCGATAAGGACCGTCAAGCGGCGCATCAATTCTTCTTGCAGCATGTGAACCAGAACACAGTGTTCTTCCACAATCTGCGCGAGAAGCTGACCTATCTGTGCGAAGAGGGCTACTACGAGCAGGAAGTGCTCGATCAGTACGCGTTCAACTTCGTGCGCGATCTGTTTGACCACGCCTTCGACAAGAAGTTCCGTTTCCCGACCTTCCTCGGCGCGTTCAAATATTACACCAGCTATACGCTCAAGACCTTCGACGGTAAGCGCTATCTCGAGCGCTACGAAGATCGCGTTTGCATGGTGGCGCTGGCCCTGGCGCGCGGCGATGAAAAGCTGGCGACGTCGCTGGTTGATGAAATCATCTCCGGCCGTTTCCAGCCAGCAACCCCAACTTTCCTCAATGCTGGCAAGAAGCAGCGCGGCGAACTCGTGTCGTGCTTCCTGCTACGCGTTGAAGACAATATGGAATCCATCGGTCGCTCGATCAATTCGGCGCTGCAGCTCTCGAAGCGCGGCGGCGGCGTGGCGCTGAGCCTCACGAACATTCGTGAGATGGGCGCGCCGATCAAGCATATCGAAAACCAGTCTTCGGGCGTGCTGCCCGTGATGAAGCTGCTCGAAGACAGCTTCTCCTATGCAAACCAGCTCGGTGCGCGTCAGGGCGCGGGCGCAGTGTATCTGCATGCCCACCACCCAGACATCATGCGCTTCCTCGACACCAAGCGCGAAAATGCGGACGAAAAGGTCCGTATCAAGACGCTGTCGCTGGGCGTGGTTATTCCCGATATTACCTTCGAGCTCGCGCGCGACAACGAAGATATGTATCTCTTCTCGCCTTATGACGTGGAACGCGTCTATGGCGTGCCGTTCACCGAAATCTCGGTCACTGAAAAGTACCGCGAAATGGTGGCCGACAAGCGCATTCGCAAGAAGAAGATCAAGGCTCGTGAATTCTTCCAGGTGATCGCCGAAATTCAATTTGAATCCGGCTATCCGTACATCATGTACGAAGACACGGTGAACAAGGCGAACCCGATTGCCGGTCGCATCACCATGTCGAACCTGTGCTCGGAAATTCTGCAGGTGAGCGACGCTTCGGTGTTCAACGAAGACCTGTCCTATGAGCACATGGGCAAGGACATTTCGTGCAACCTCGGTTCGCTAAACATTGCTGCGGCAATGGATTCTCCGGACTTTGGCACGACGATTGAAACCGCGATCCGTGGCCTCTCGGCTGTGTCTGACATGAGCAATATCAGCTCGGTTCCATCGGTTGCCAAGGGCAATGCTGAAAGCCATGCCATCGGCCTTGGCCAGATGAACCTGCACGGCTATCTGGCTCGTGAACGCATTTTCTACGGTTCGGAAGAGGGTGTGGATTTCACCAATATCTACTTCTACACCGTGACCTATCACGCCATTCGCGCGTCTAACCAGATTGCGACTGAGCGGAACGAAACCTTCAAGGGTTTTGAGAACTCGAAATATGCTTCGGGCGAGTACTTTACCAAGTACACGACCCAGGAATGGACGCCTGCGACCGAACGTGTGGCAAAGCTCTTTGAAGACGCTGGCATTCACATTCCGACCCAGGAAGACTGGAAGGATCTGGAAGCTAAGGTGCGTCTGACCGGCCTTTACAACCAGAACCTGCAGGCCGTTCCGCCAACGGGATCAATCTCTTACATCAATCACTCGACCTCCTCGATCCACCCGATCGTGTCCAAGATTGAAATCCGTAAGGAAGGTAAGATTGGTCGCGTGTACTACCCGGCTGCGTTCATGACGAACGACAACCTTGAGTACTATCAGGACGCCTATGAAATCGGCCCTGAAAAGATCATCGACACCTATGCTGCCGCAACGCAGCACGTCGATCAGGGCCTGTCGTTGACACTCTTCTTCCGCGATACCGCGACCACTCGCGATATCAACAAGGCGCAGATCTATGCGTGGAAAAAGGGCATTAAAACAATCTATTACATCCGCCTGCGTCAGCTGGCGCTAGAAGGCACGGAGGTGCAGGGTTGCGTCTCCTGCGCGCTCTGACCGGGATTTTAGAACAATGAACGTACCATTCCGCCCCATCGTTGCTGCCCGTGCGATCAACTGGAACCGTATTCAGGACGAGAAGGACCTTGAGGTCTGGAACCGCCTGACGTCGAACTTCTGGCTCCCGGAAAAAGTGCCGCTTTCCAATGACATACCGTCTTGGGCGACGCTGACCCCACATGAGCAGAAGCTGACGATCCGCGTGTTCACGGGCCTGACCCTGCTCGACACCATCCAGAATGGTGTCGGCTCGATCCGCCTGATGGGCGATGCGCAGACCCAGCACGAAGAGGCTGTTCTGTCGAACATCTCCTTCATGGAGGCGGTGCACGCACGTTCGTATTCGTCAATCTTTTCAACGCTCTGCTCGACGCCAGACGTGGACGATGCCTATCGCTGGTCGGAAGAAAACCAGTTCCTGCAGCACAAGGCCAAGCTGATCCTTGATCAGTATGAGAGCGGGGATAGCCTCAAGAAGAAGGTCGCCTCGGTCTTCCTCGAAAGCTTCCTGTTCTACTCGGGCTTTTATCTGCCGATGTTCTGGTCGAGCCGCGCCAAGCTCACCAATACAGCCGATTTGATCCGCCTCATCATCCGCGACGAAGCGGTGCATGGCTATTATATCGGCTACAAATTCCAGCGCGAAATCGAAACGCTGTCGGCTGAAAAGAAGCAGGAAATCAAGGATTTCGCCTACGATCTTCTGCTCGAGCTTTACGACAACGAAATCCGCTACACCGAAGAACTCTATGACGACGTTGGCCTTTCGGAAGACGTCAAGAAGTTCCTCCACTACAACGCGAACAAGGCGCTGATGAACCTCGGCTACGAGGCTTTGTTCCCGCCCGAAGCGTGCCAGGTCAACGCGGCGATCCTGTCGGCGCTATCGCCGAACGCTGACGAGAACCACGACTTCTTCTCGGGCTCGGGTTCGAGCTATGTCATCGGCAAGGCTGTCGCCACCGAAGACGAAGACTGGGAATTTTAAGACCTGCTCATACAGCAGAGAGAAAGGGCGGGCTTCGGTCCGCTTTTTTTTGGCCAATTATGGGCATATGGCTGGCATTGTTTGGCCTCTGGCTTGGCGCCGTATGGGCGCGGCGGGGCCTTAGGGCGTGCGAAGTTCCTGATATTTCACTGAGGTTTCCGCGATGAGCGTGGCTTTTACAAAAGAAGACAGTGCTGAAACGGCATCGGAAACCATGCTGCCGGATCGTCCGATCCCGGATGGTCCCAATCTGGTGACGGCAGCGGGGCTGGAGGCGCTGGAGGCGCAGCTGCTGGCGGCCAAACACGCTTATGACACGGCGATGGTGATCGAGGATATCAATGAGCGTCGTCGGCAAGCGGCGTCGCCTTATCGGGACATTCGCTATTATTCAGAACGCATTCGCACGGCGCAGGTGGTGGAATATTCCGTAGATTGCTCTGTCGTGGCCTTCGGTACGACAGTGACCTTTGAGCGCGAAGACGGCCGCGTGCAGACCTATCGCATTGTTGGCGAGGACGAGGCGGACCCAAAGGCGGGCACGATCTCGTTCAGCTCACCCGTCGCGCGGGCGCTGATGGGGAAGGGGGAAGGCGATGTGGTGAGCGTGGCGGGTGGTGAGGTGGAGATTTTGCGGATTGGGTGAGGGGTATAACGACGAGGGGGAGGCGTAGCATTTGCGTACTGGAACGCGCGTGCGTGAGGCATTAGTTCGAGGGCTGCCGCGCTTTGTTTGTTGCGGTGGTTTACGATCTAGTTTCGGTCATGTTAGCGGTGGGTAGGTATAGACCAAAGCAAATTCAGGCTAAGTTCTCTTGAGTTTGTAGATAATGATATGTTTTCACAAGAATACTTGAAGAGCATCTGTGACTTGTGAGATACTTTGATTCTGAGCATTCGCCTTCATTTCTGCGGCTGGTTTATCCAGTGCGTTCGATTTGGAGTGCGGCGGCGAGGCGGTGGCGCAGGTCACGGTCTCATCCGCGCAGAATGGGCGGCAACGTACCTCTGCAGTGGTCAGGCCCGACCGTTCCGATGAGATGAAGTTAGCCGTAACCCTTTCAGTTTCAGGTTCCTGTTTGGCGGCTGGACCCATTTATTTCACGGGCCGGGCGGTCCCGCCGCGCCACAAATGCAGACGGAAGTAAAAGTGCCAAGTTCCGTCCGCTTGTGTTAGCGCCGCTACGTTCGCGTATTGTCCAGAGAGCGGTACTCGAGGCATTGGAAACAGTGCCTGGACTCAGTTGTTATTTTCAAAATCCCAACAGCTTCGGCGGAATAAAGAAGCAGAAGGATGGACTCGCAGCAGTCCCCGCCGCCGTTCAGGCAGTGCTAATGGCCATAGGCAATGGTGCTACCCATGTGGCATTTGCTGACATACGTGCCTTCTTCACAAAGATACCCAAACCCCACGTGACGGACATCATTTCGAAGGTCACGGAAGATCCTGAGTTCGTTGTTCTGTTTGAGGATGCGATTAGGCTCGAACTCTCAAACATGGCAGATCTCAAGGAAAAAGCGCAAGCCTTCCCAATTGAGTCCATCGGGGTTGCTCAGGGCAATTCTTTGTCACCTTTGCTCGGCAATATCCTGCTTCATGACTTTGATCGGCGCATGAACGAGGGTGACTGTGTATGCGTCCGATATATCGACGACTTTATTATTCTCGCGCCTTCAGCCGCCGCAGCAAATGCCCGTATGCGGCTGGCCATCGGCATCTTGCACGATTTCGGGATGACCCTTTCTGAGGAAAAGTCTTCAAAGGAGCCTCTTCGAGTTTCAGACAAGTTTGAATGGCTCGGAATCGAGTTCAACAACGGATTCATACGCCCGTCAGCGAAGGCAATCACGAGGCTTGAGCAAAATGTGCAGAAACGCTTTAACGAAAGCGCGAAGGTGATGCGGGAGACGAAAAAAGGCGAAGCTATTCCGCGAAAATATTCCCTAATTGCAACTATCAGCAGAACCGACAGCATAATTCGCGGATGGGGCAAGCACTATCGCTTCTGTAACGATGATGCCCTTTTTGATCGAGTAGATGACAGAATGGCTCGCTTGGTGGGCGCGTTCCTCGGCGAATACCGAGCCATCAAGGCACGTCGCGACGCCAAGGATGCGGCGTCCCTATTGGGTGTCGAGGAGTTCGCCCGGTACCAGCGTAGGCCGCTGGTTTGGCCGAGAAAGGGGGGCTAGCGCAAGATGGCTGTTCTAGGCGTAATTTCTTCGCCCGATCACCCGGCTTGACCGGGTAATCCAGAGCGTGGCGGCGTTGGGCTGGATTGCCCGATCAAGTCGGGCAATGACGGGGCGCAGGCGGTGGGCCTGTTTTTGCGGAGTGTTACCCCACCCAACGTCCCCCTGTTGGGGGGGAGGGGCTGGGCCGGTGATTGCTGAGGGGACGCAGAGGCCCTCGCTTTCGCGAGGGTGACAGGCTGGTGGTGGGGCAAAGTGTTGAGACCTCGGGTCGGGCCCGAGGGTGCCGGGGTGTGGCGCACGCCGACCCCCACCCTCAGTCCCTCCCCGCAAGGGGGAGGGAGGCGAAGGGGCTGTGCGGCAATGGAAGCCGGGGCCTTTTGAGTGTTGGCTCTTCGCAGCGTCATCACCCGGCTTGTCCGGGTGATCCAGAGTATGGCCAGCGTTGGGCTGGATTGCCCGATCAAGTCGGGCAATGACGGGGCAGTGGTGTTCGTTCGTTGCGCTGGTGTATGCGGAAGCGAAACAGAGGCCCTCGCTTTGGCGAGGGTGACAGGCTGGCTGGCGAGGAGTACCTCCACCCAGCTTCCCCCTGGAAAGGGGGAGGAGTTGGCCCTGTGGTGTGGCGAGCTATTGCTCAGACAACGGCCGTTGCTCTTCTGAGCACACTCTCTCCCGTCGTCATCACCCGGCTTGTCCGGGTGATCCAGAGCGTGGCGGCGTTGGGCTGGATTGCCCCATCAGGACGAGCACTGACGGTGTGGTGGGGCGCGGAGCTTAAGGCACCTGTGCGCCTTTGGCGTTGACGAAGATTGCGTAGACCGAGGTCGTGGCCGTGATGAAGAGCTGATTGCCGCGCGGGCCGCCGAAGGTGAGGTTGGACACGGTCTCGGGGATGTTGATGCGCCCCAGGAGCGTGCCGTCGGGGGAGTAGCAGTGCACGGCGTTGCCGCCGCTGGTCCAGACATTGCCAAAAGTGTCGGTGCGCAGGCCGTCGGGAATGCCGAATTTCAAATCACAGAATTTGCGGCCATTGGCCAAGAGGCGGCCGTCGATGACGTCAAAGATGGTGATGCGGCGCGGCACGTTTTCATCGTGGCTGGAGCCGCTATCGGCGACATAAAGCAGCTTTTCGTCGGGCGAGAAGGCGAGGCCATTGGGCTGGGTGAAGTCGCCGGAAACAGATTGTAATTCGCCTGACGGATCAAGGCGGAAGACATTGTGTTTGGCCTGCTCCGGGGTGGCCATGAAACCTTCATAGTCCGAGAGAATGCCGTAGGTCGGGTCGGTGAACCAGACGCTGCCATTGGAATGGACGACAAGGTCATTGGGCGAGTTGAGGCGCTTGCCTTCAAAACTGTCGGCCAGCGTGGTGATGGTGCCGTCATGCTCCGTACGGGTGACGCTGCGGGTACCGTGGTGGCAGGAGAGCAGGCGGCCAGAGCGATCTCTGGTGTTGCCGTTGGAGTAGTGGCTATCGGCGCGGAACACATGGGTGCCGACATCGGGGATGTAGCGCAGCATCCGATGGTTTGGGATGTCGCTCCACAGGAGATAATTGCCATCTTTGAACCAGACCGGGCCTTCGGCCCAGCGGCAGCCGGTGTAGATTGTTTCGAGCTTGGCATTGCCCAAAATTAGCCCTGAGAAGCGCGTATCTACGACAGTGTAGAGGCCTTGTTCTGTCATTCGTGTCTCCTCCGGAATCCTCAATCTCTTCTTCTGATCATGACAGAGATTTGGGCAGATGGAAGAGGCAGGACAGAGGGGCTGAACTGGCGTCACACTTGAAAAATTTAAAGATTCTCTGCGGTCGTGCTGTGTTGAACTGGTCTCAAAGCGGCGAAATCAGACGAATGATTATTTTTTGAGGACGATTGGAAGAAAAGCGGACTTGGCTCCGTATACAAAGCATGCGTTGCAAGCTTTGTATGTGTTTCATCTTAGGGCCTGCTATCGAAAGATAACCCTCCCGAATCCGGGCGAATGGGGTTATGTGGGTTAGTTTTCCCGACATTCCTGAATATTGTTGCCCATTGCCTGCAATTGCACTGGCGTTTGTTTTCGGCTTTGCTGTCTTCAAAGCTCTCCAGTTCATTCGAGAGAGAGCAAGTATTCAGGAAATGGAGAGGACTTAATGAACACTTCACTCACCCGCATTGCTGCGGTGCTCGCTGCATCCACTATGCTCGTTAGTGTGGCCAGCGCGGAAACCATTCGCTGGGCGCGTTCCTCGGACTCGCTGACTATGGATCCGCACTCGCAGAACCAAGGGAATACCCACACTCTTTCCCACCACATCTATGAAACGCTGCTCGGCCGCGCCAATGACGGCGCTCTGACGCCACGTTTGGCGACAGAGTGGGCCCTCAAGGAAGGCGACCCAACAGTTTGGGTGTTCAAGCTGCGTGAAGGCGTCAAATTCCACAACGGCAACGACTTCACCGCTGAAGACGTGATCTACTCGATTGAACGCGCCAAGAGCGAGTTCTCGAACATGAAGCAGCTGCATGCCGAAGTGGTTTCGGTTGCTGCGGTCGACGATTACACCGTCGAATTCCAGATGAAGGGCCCAGCCCTGATCTACCCAAACAACCTCACCAACACCTTCATCATGGACAAGACCTGGTCCGATGAACATGATCTGGCTGTGGTGCAGGACTTTGCCGCTGGCGCGAGCAACTACTCGGTGCTCAACACCAATGGTACCGGTCCATACACGCTCGCTTCGCGCGAAGTCGACGTGAAGACCGTGCTTGATTACAACGCCGGCTGGTGGGGCGAAAAGTCTGCGGTCGACAAGATCGAATATCTGGTGATCGCTGACGCGCAGACCCGCGTTTCGGCACTGCTCTCGGGTGAAGTCGATATCGTTCAGGACGTTCCGCCACAAGACATCGATCGTCTGAGCAATACCGAAGGTTTTAAGGTCGAAATCGGCCCAGAAAACCGCTTCATCTATTTCGGCTATCGCTTTGGTGAAGAGCCACTGGCTTCGTCCGACATCAAGGACAGCAACCCCTTCAACAATCCGAAGGTTCGTGAAGCGATGGAGCTTGCGCTCGATCGTGATGCGATCAAGCAGGTTGTGATGCGCGGCCAGTCGATCCCGACCGGTATCCCGAACCCTCCGTTCGTGAACGGTTGGACGCCAGAACTCGACGCTTATCCGAAGCCAGACGTGGAAAAGGCGAAGGCCCTTATGGCTGAAGCTGGCTACCCGAACGGCTTTACCGTGACGCTCGATACGCCAAACAACCGTTACGTGAACGACGAAGCGATCTCGACCGCTTATGTAGGCATGCTCGGCCAGATCGGCATCAAGGTGACGCTGGCATCGCGTCCAGTGGCTGAACACAGCCCGATCATCTTGGCGAACAAGTCGGACTTCTACCTGCTCGGTTGGGGCGTTCCGACATTTGACTCGGCCTATGTCTTCAACGACCTCGTCCACTCCAAGACTGATCTGCACGGCACCTATAACGTCGGCCTCTACACCAACCCAGAACTCGATGAGAAGATCATCGCGCTCGGCACCATGGACAACATCGAACAGCGCGATGCGACCATTGCCGAAATCTGGAAGGTCGTGAAGGAAGATCGCGTGCTCATGCCGATCCACAACCAGGTGCTCGCATACGCAATGCGTGATGGCGTGACCCTGGCTGTTCAGCCGGAAAACCAGCCGAACATGACTACGGTCACCTTCGACTAACTTCCTGCAATCCAAGGCCGCCGCGTGAAGAGAGTTCTTCCGCGGCGGTTCGTATTTTGAGGGAGCCACATGCTCGCCTTTATTGCCCGACGACTTCTGCAATCCGTCCTCGTCATGCTCGTCGTGGCGTTTATTGCCTTCCTCGTCTTCCGTTACGTCGGCGACCCGCTCGCAGCTTTGCTGAGCCAGGACGCAAAACAAGCGGATTATGACGCGGCTCGTGAACGGCTTGGTCTAAACGAGCCCTTCTATGTCCAGTTTTTCCATTTCGTGGTGAACGCACTTCAGGGGCAGTTTGGCATTTCCTATCGGCTGCAGCAGCCGGTCAGCCAGCTCATCCTCGATCGCTTGCCCGCAACCATCGAATTGGCTTTCGCCTCGTCCATCATCGCTCTGGTGGGTGGTGTTGTGCTCGGCATCTACACCGCCCTGCGCCAAAAGGCGTTTTCGACCGGCGTGATCATGACGCTGTCGCTGGTGGGCGTATCCTTGCCGACCTTCCTTATTGGTATTGGCCTGATCTATGTGTTCGCGGTCGAGCTCAAATGGCTGCCTTCGTTCGGTCGTGGCGAAGTTGTCGAGCTCGGTTGGTGGAAAACCGGGCTGCTGACCCAATCGGGCCTGCGCTCAATTATTCTGCCGGCGATTACGCTGTCGCTGTTCCAATTGACGCTGATCATGCGCCTTGTACGCGCGGAAATGCTGGAAGTGATGCGCACGGACTACATCCGGTTTGCGCGCGCTCGGGGCCTTTCCAAGCGTGCCATCAACTTTGGCCATGCGCTCAAAAACACCATGGTGCCGGTGATTACCATCACGGGGCTTCAGCTGGGTTCGGTGATCGCTTTCGCAATTATCACCGAGACGGTGTTCCAGTGGCCGGGCGTGGGTTCGCTCTTCGTCAATTCGGTCGCCGCCGTCGACGTGCCGGTCATGGCTGCATACCTCGTCTTCGTGGCGCTGGTGTTCGTTATTATCAACCTCATCGTTGATATTCTTTACTTTATCGTCGATCCGCGCCTGCGCGACGGCGCAAGAACGGGGAAGTAACTCGTGACAGACCTCCCTCAAACACCAGACGCACCAGCGGCCGCGCCGTCGCGTTGGCAGAGCTTTATCAAGTCAGACGTTGTTTGGTCCTATCGCCATTCACCCGTGGCGATCGTTGCCTCGATTATCGCGCTGGCGCTTATTCTGATGGCGGTTTTTGCGCCATTGCTTGCGCCTTATAATCCGTTCAATCCAGCGACGCTGAATTTGATGGACGGCTTTACGCCGCCCAATTCGACCTCGATGTCCGGCAAGTATTTCTCGCTGGGTACGGATAGTCAGGGGCGCGATGTGCTCTCGACCATTATGTACGGATCGCGCGTGTCGCTGTTCGTGGGCATTATGGCGACGTTGTTCGCTATGGTGATGGGTGTCGGCCTCGGCCTTGTGTCAGGCTATGTCGGCGGCGTGGTGGATGCGATCATCATGCGTGTCTGCGACGTGCAGCTCAGCTTCCCGGCCATTCTCATTGCGCTGCTGATCTTCGGCATTGCGCGCGGCGTTATTCCGCCCAATCAGCAGGAAGGCGCAGCGGTCTGGGTGCTTATTATTGCCATTGGTCTGGCCAACTGGGCGCAGTTCGCGCGCACGGTGCGTGGGGCAACCTTGGTTGAGCGGCAGAAGGATTATGTTTCGGCGGCGCGCATTCTTGGCGTGCATCCGATTTTCATCATCTTCCGCCATGTGCTGCCCAATGTGGTTGGTCCGGTTTTGGTGATCGGCACGATCGGGCTGGCACTCGCCATCATCGAAGAGGCGACATTGTCTTACCTCGGTGTGGGCGTGCCTCCGACCCAGCCTTCGCTTGGGACGCTGATCCGTATCGGCCAGCAGTTCCTGTTCTCTGGCGAATGGTGGATTCTTGCGTTCCCCGCACTGACGCTCATCCTTCTCGCTCTGTCGGTCAACCTCCTTGGTGACTGGCTGCGTGATGCTCTCAATCCGAAGTTGCGCTAATGCCTGAACCCGTTCTTTCTATTCGCGACCTCGTTGTTGAGTTTCCATTCCGCGACGACGTGTTCCGTGCCGTAAACGGCGTGTCGTTTGATATCATGCCGGGCGAAATTGTCGGCGTCGTCGGGGAGTCCGGTGCGGGCAAGTCGATGACCGGCTCCGCCGTTATTGGGCTCATCGATCGTCCTGGGCATATTGCGGGAGGCCAAATCCTCCTCAATGGTGAGCGCATCGACAATCTGCCGACCGAACAGCGTGATGCGCTGCGTGGCAAGCGTATCGGCATGGTCTTCCAAGACCCGCTGACGAGCCTCAACCCGCTCTACACGGTGGGTCAGCAGCTGATCGAAACCATCCGCACGCACTTGCCGCTTTCCGAAGCGGAAGCGCGGCAGAAGGCAATTGATCTGCTGACGGAAGCGGGCATTCCGCGCGCTGCGGAACGCATCGACTCCTATCCGCATCAGTTTTCGGGCGGGATGCGCCAGCGTGTGGTTATCGCGCTGGCTATCGCGGCTGAGCCGGAGCTGATCATTGCGGACGAGCCGACTTCGGCGCTTGACGTGTCCGTGCAGGCCCAGATCATCAAGGTGCTGAAAAAGCTCTGTTCGAGCCGTGGTGCTGCGGTGATGCTGATCACCCACGACATGGGCGTGATTGCGCAAACCGCTGACCGCATGGTGGTGATGCATCAGGGTACGGTGGTGGAGACTGGGACGGTCGGGGACATTATTCGTCGTCCGCGCGAGCCCTATACGATCAAGCTGATCAACTCGATTCCGACGATTGAACGCAAGGACGGGGCAGCGGCGATTGCGCCCACTGTCGCTGACGACAAAGCCTATGTGCAGGTGAAAAACCTTCACCGTGACTTTGAAATTGGCGGTGGCGGCTTCTTCAAGCTGTTGCCGGGCAAAGTGGAAAAATTCCGCGCGGTCAACGATGTCAGCTTCTCGATCGAGAAGGGCACGACCTTTGGCCTTGTGGGGGAATCCGGTTCGGGTAAATCCACGTGCGCCAAGATGATTGTCGGGTTGCTGCGCCCAACTTCGGGCCACATCACTGTGGCCGGTCACGACATTTGGGCTGGTGGCGCGGGGCATCAAGAGCGGCGCAAGCGCGTTCAGATGATTTTCCAAGACCCCTATGCGAGCCTTAATCCGCGCTGGCGGGTGAAGGACATTATCGCTGAACCCATGCGGACGCTGGGCATTGCGCGCAATGGCAGCGAAGTCGAGCAACGCGTTGCTGATCTCCTCACCAAGGTGCGTCTTGATCCGTCGGTTATGCGGAAATTCCCGCATGAGTTTTCGGGTGGTCAGCGGCAGCGCATCGCCATAGCGCGTGCGCTTTCCAGCCAGCCGGAATTTATCGTGTGCGATGAGCCGACTTCGGCGCTGGACGTTTCTGTGCAAGCGCAAGTCTTGGATTTGATGAGCGAATTGCAAGCCGAATTTGGGCTGACCTATCTGCTCATCAGCCACAACCTTGCTGTTGTGCGGCAGATGTCGACCGCCGTTGGCGTATTACACAATGGTGTGTTGGTGGAGAAGGGGCCGACCGACGCGATCTTTGATAGCCCGCAGGCGGACTATACCAAGATGCTGCTCGATGCGGTGCCGGACATCTCCAAAGTTGTCTAAGTTCTAGACCTATATAGAAAAGCGCGGCAACAGAAGATCATAGATTTTGTGTTGCCGCGCCAAGCGCTTGTCCAAGAATTTCTCGACAATGCGCCGCTACGTCTGGAGTCTCTGCAGGTCTAGCGGAGGCGAGTGCCGCGAAAAGGCGTTTGCCTAGTTGTCCGTCTCCAGCTTAGACTATGCGCTTGGATAAGCTGGGGGGCTGATGGGGCGGTTAGACACAAGCGATTTTGAGATATTAAGTGCTGTGCCGATTTTGAGGCGCTATGCGCTGAGGCTCACGCGACATCCGATTGATGCTGACGATCTGGTGCATGATACTTTGCTCCGTGCCATCGAGCGACGCGCCACCTACGACCCTTCGCGCAATCTAAAACAGTGGCTGCTCGCCATCCTCCATAATCTACACATCGACCAGCTGCGTTCGGGCCATAGTGGCAGAGCGCGCGAGCGGGATTTCGTTGAGCAGAACAGCCATATGCTGGCGCCCAATCAATTAGACAGCGTTCGGCTGAGCCAGCTGCGGCGGGCGTTTGACCTTTTGCCGCCTGAGCAGCAGGACGCTGTGCGCCTGGTGGCGATGGAAGGGCTGAGTTACGACGAGGCGGGCAGGGTGCTCGGTGTTCGCCCGGGGACGGTCATGTCTCGCTTGTCGCGCGGTCGCGATGCGCTGCGGCGCTGGGAAGCCGGGTCCGACGAAGGCCCCCAAAGGATCAGCTAAAAAGAAGGGTGGCATCCGCATGCCACCCTTCCTCCGGGAGGGAGACCCTTTAGGGACGCTAGAGCTGTAGCGGGTTAAGCTTGCGCCAAGCTTCGTATTCTTCACGCGCATCGTTGTGCAGGGGATAATAGCGCTGAAGCGGTTCGCCGCGCTTGAGCATCATGCGGGAATAGTCCTCCCACTCGTGATGATTGTTGGCGAATTCAACCACTTGCGCAGCCAAGGCGACGGGGACGCAGACCGCGCCGTCGTCATCGGCAACGATCATGTCGCCCGGCATGACGGTGACGCCGCCGCAGGCGATGGGAACGTTGACGGCAAAGGGCATCAGGTCGGTCTGGGTGTGGAAGTTCGGCGTCCAGCCTTTGATCCACAGTGGGATGTCGAGCTTGGAAAGATTGGGACGGTCGCGCAAGACGCCGTCAATGACCATGCCCGCGCCGCCACGGCCCTTGAAGTAGGTCGACATCATATCCCCGAACACGCCGGAACTCATGTCGCCCCGCGCATCTACCACGACAATATCGCCCGCTTGCACATGGTAGAGCACGTGGCGGTGGAGCTGCTTTTCTGGGTCGGAATATTCGTCCTCGCCGTAAATGTCTTCACGCTTGGGCATGAATTGGAGCGTCAAAGCAGGACCCGCAATGGCCTTGCCCGACTGCTGCGCGACCGGGCCACGAATATGACAATTGCGGACGCCGAGTTTGGCCAAGGTTGACGAGGCAGCGGCAGCACCAATGTGTAGGACGGCGTCAACAAGGGTCTGGGAAGGGCGGGTAATATCAGGCGTATGGGTCATCGTTGAAAAATCCAAAATTACCAATTGGTGACAGAGCCGTCGCGGCGGATGAGATGAGGCGCTTCCCAGAATTTGAAGCTTTGGGCTTTGAGGCGCTCTTCATCCACCTCGACGCCAAGGCCGGGTGTATCGGGCACGTCATAGACGGTGCCGTTGAGGCTGATCTGGCTTGGGAACAACTCAGGGTTGTCGAAGCCGTGGTACAGCTCGCCCGGCGATGCGCGGGTTTCGAGCCACGAGAAATTGGGTACGGCCGCGCCGAAATGGACGGTGGCGGCGGTGCAGATGGGCCCCAGGGGATTGTGGGGCATGACATCGACGTAGTGAGCCTCGCTCCATCCGGCCACTTTCATCGCCTCAGTCAGCCCACCGACATTGCAGACGTCGATGCGATTGAACTGATGAATGTCCCGTTCGATGTAGGGCAGGAATTGCCATTTGCTGGCGAACTCCTCGCCAATGGCAAAGGGAATGTCAGTGAGACGGCGCAGGGCCTCATAGGCCTCGGGCGTTTCATCGCGGATGGGTTCTTCGAGGAAGTCGAGGGTTCCCGGGGGCATTTTCTGGCAAAAGCTGGCCGCTTCGGCGACCGAGAGGCGATGGTGATAATCGATGCCGAGAACGATCTCATGGCCCACGGCATCCCGCGTTTTTGTGCACCAGTTTGCCGTCTCGGCGAGGCTTTCGCGGGGCTCGAAAATCCGAGGGTTTTCATGGCCGTGCGGAAAGAGGCGAATGGCGCGCCAGCCCAGCTCAACCAGTTCTTCGGCTTGCCGCACCATGATCTCGCCACAGGGGCCCCGAACGGTGGCGAAGGTGGGGATGAAGTCGCGCTGCTTGCCGCCGAGCAATTCATAGACCGGCACGCCGAGGGCTTTGCCTTTTAGATCATGCAGGGCGATGTCGATGGCAGACATGGCGGCTGTGAGCACGCGTCCACCCTCGAAATATTGCGAGCGATAGATTTCCTGCCAGATCGCACCAATGGCCATTGGGTTTTTGCCCAGCAGGAACTCGCGAAAATGCTCGATGGCCCCGATGACGGCCTTCTCGCGGCCGGAGAGACCTGACTCTCCCCAGCCGTAGATGCCCTCATCGGTTTCCACTTTGACGATGAGTTGGTTTCTGATCCCAGCCCAGGCGGGGTAGGGAATGATTGCTGTGATTTTCATCGGTACATTCCCCCTGTGGCCGCCTTAGCTCCAAGTGCGATCCCAGCTGTATTCATCGTCCCACTGATCGGTCGGCTGCCAGATGCCGGTGACGCCGGGGCCCATGTGTTGGCTGATGACTTCGTCGTTGATGTCATCAATGCCGAGACCGGGTTTGTCGGAGACGGTGATGAAGCCGTCTTTGACAATGGGGCCATCAATGCCGACGGCGATGTCGTCCCACCAGTCGACGTCGACCGAGTGGTATTCGAGGGCCATGAAGTTCTCGGTGGCGATTGCCATGTGGGCGGCGGCCATACACGCGACCGGGCTTTCGGCCATATGGATGGCCATAGCGATGCCCTTTTCCTGCGCCGCATCGCCGATTTTCTTGGTTTCGAGAATGCCGCCCGAAGTCAGAAGATCGGGGTGGATAATGGCGATGCCGGAATTGAGGAGCGGCTCAAAGCCTTCCCTGAGGTAGATGTCTTCGCCCGTGCAGATTGGCACCGTGGTCGCCTGTTGCAGCGTGCGATATTGGTCGGCGTATTGCCAAGGGATCACGTCTTCGAGCCATGCCGGGGCGTATTTTTCAATGCGCTTGGCAAGGCGAATGCCCGACTGCAGCGAGATGTGACCAACATGGTCGATGGCGAGCGGGATTTCGTAGCCGATGACCTCGCGCACCTCGTAGATATATTGCTCGAGCAGCTCGAGACCCCGTTCGGTGAAGTTGAGGCCGGTGAAGGGGTGGCGAACATTGTGGACGTCGTAGACTGCATTGCGGGCGCGCCGATCTTCCATCGAGCGAACAGCACCGCGCGACGGGTGGGTTTTAAATCCTTCCAGCGAGCCGGAGGGTGAGACGACGGCTCCGGGCGTGTCGACGATCTGCATGAGGCCCAGATCCATCTTGAGGAAGGTAAAGCCCAGATCCATGCGTTCTTTGAGGCGCTTGCCAGTTTCGGTGCCGCTTGGGACGGTGGCGTCGGTATCGCAATACATGCGGACCTTGTCGCGGAATTTGCCGCCGAGCATCTGGTAGATCGGCACGCCGTAGGCTTTGCCGGCGATGTCCCACAGGGCGATTTCAATGGCGGAGACACCGCCGCCCTGGCGGCCATGGCCACCGAACTGTTTGATGCGGCGGAAGAGGCGATCCACATCGCAGGGGTTTTCGCCCAAGAGTCGGCTTTTGAGCATGAGCGCGAAAGTGGCGCTGGCGCCGTCGCGGACCTCGCCAAGGCCGACAATGCCTTGGTTGGTGTAGATCTTGAGAATGGCCGAATAGAAGGGGGCACCCTGGATTTCGGCGACCCGCATGTCGGTGATGCGCAGTTCCGATGGACGGGAGTTTGTATTGACGTGATTGAGTGCAGCGTCGTGCAGGTTCATGGCAAAACTCGGTTCAATCGGCCTTGAGGGCCATAGTGGTGTTTTCGTCGAAGAGATGGATGCGGGATTGGTCGAACTCGATATGGACCAAGTCGTCGGGCCGGATGTGGACCGATGGATCGAGGCTGATGTTGACCACTGCGCCGGAGATGAAGACCTGGGCGAAGGTGATGTCGCCTGTAGGTTCAACGGTATAGACTTTGCCGGGGACGGTGCCCGGTTGGGCGCTGTGGTGCAGTTTCAGGGTTGAGTGGCGCGCGCCGAGGACGACTTTGACGGTTGTCGAGCGTTGCGCTTTACGGGCGTTCTCCGGAGACAGGGTAAAGTCCCAGCCTTCGGGAGAGCGCAGAACAGTATCGGCGCCTTGGGTGACGGCTTCGAGCGGAATAAGGCTCATGGCCGGAGAGCCGACGAAGCTGGCGACAAACATGTTCACCGGATCGGCGAAGACTTTCTCTGGAGCGTCGTATTGCTGGAGCAGGCCGCCGTTCATCACCGCCATTTTGTCGGACATGGTGACAGCTTCAAGCTGGTCATGGGTGACGTAGACAATGGTGGCGTTGAGGTTGTGGTGGAAGCGTTTGATCTCGGAGCGCATCTGCACGCGCAGCTTGGCGTCGAGATTGGAGAGCGGCTCGTCCATGAGAAAGACCAGCGGATCGCGCACCAGAGCCCGGCCCAAGGCAACGCGCTGTTGCTGACCGCCTGAGAGTTCG
Source organism: Devosia sp. MC521 (assembly GCF_014127105.1). Lineage (NCBI taxonomy): Bacteria > Pseudomonadati > Pseudomonadota > Alphaproteobacteria > Hyphomicrobiales > Devosiaceae > Devosia > Devosia sp. MC521. The sequence continues at coordinate 2,017,119 of NZ_CP059902.1, read as the reverse complement.
CGGGGGCGACGCTCCAACAGGTGGGTGATGTCGAGGACGCGGGCGGCCTCTTTCACCTTGGTCTCAATCTGGTCCTTGGGCAGCTTTCGCATCTGCAAAGGAAAGGCCAGATTTTGAAAGACCGTCTTTTGCGGGTAGAGCGCATAGTTTTGAAAAACCATGGCAATGTCGCGGTCTTTGGGATCAAGACGGGTAACGTTACGATCACCGATGGAGATGTTCCCTGACGTGATAGGGAGGAGCCCGGCGATGAGGTTTAGGGTCGTGGTTTTGCCGCAACCCGAGGGGCCAACGAGGGCGACGAACTCGCCATCGTTGACGGTGAAGGACACATCATTGACGGCATAGAGATCGCCGTAGCGCTTCATGATGTTTTGGAGGACGACTTCAGCCATGGGAGTGCTCCCTAGTGCTTGACGGCGCCCTCAGCGAGGGCCCGCACGAAATAGCGTTGAAGGACAAGGAACAGCACCACGACGGGCACGCTCATGAGGAAGGTCGCGGCCATGAGGCCGGGCCAGTCGGTGGCGTTTTCAGAGAAGAAGCGCTGAATGCCGACCGGAAGCGTCATCTGATCGTGACGGGTCAGGAAGGTGTAGGCGTAGATGTATTCGTTCCATGCGCCGATGAAGGAATAGATCGAGGTGGCAATGATCCCCGGCGTTGAGAGGGGCATGACAATGTAGAAGAAGGCTTGGAAGCGGGTGGCGCCATCGATACGGGCGGCTTGCTCCAGCTGGATCGGGATATTGTCGTAAAAGCCTTTGAGCAGCCAAATGGCGAGCGGGAGGCCGAAGGTGAGATAGGTGAGGATCAGCGATCCGTGGGTGTTCACCAGCCCCAGCCAGCGCATCAGGATGAACAGTGGGACGAGGAAGATGACCGCCGGGAACATGTTGCGCAGCAGAACCGCGAAAAAGAGGAATGTCCGGCCCGGAAAGCGGAAGCGGGAGAAGGCATAAGCCGCGGGGACGGCGACGACCACGGCGAGAACTGTGGTGGCGACGGAAACCCAGACGCTATTGCCGAAGTAGCGCAGGAAATCCTGCCCCACTTGCCCGCGTGGATCGAGGAGCCGCCAGTAATTGTCGAGGGTTGGCTCGGTCGGCCACCATTGCGGTGGATATTGCATGGCGGCAAAGCCGGTCTTGAGCGATGTGATCAGCATCCACGCCATAGGCATGACGGTGAAGCCGACGAGAAAGACCAAGAACAAGCGGCCACCCCAGCGCCAGCCGTCAAAGCTGGTTCTGGCAACGGCGCGGTCTTGCGATGCGGTGAGAGTGCTCATGCGACTTCCCTCTTGTCATCGCCGCGAGAGAGCGCGCGGACATAGAAATAGCCTAGCGTCATCATGATGAGGAACAGCAGGACCGAGTAGGCCGCTGCCACGCCCCAGCGTTGGCGGCCAAAGGCGAGCTGATAAATCTGGGTGATCCAGATGTCGGTCGCGCCAGCGGGTCCGCCGCCGGTGGTGAGCCAAGGGATGATGAAGGAATTGAAGTTTGTCACCAGCAAGAGAAGAATGGTGACGGTGGAGACGCCCGCCAAATGCGGGAAGGTCACATGCCAGAAGCGCTGCCAGGCATTGGCGCCATCGACCTTGGCGGCGCGCAGCAATTGCTCGGGCACGGTCTGCAGGCCAGCCATGAGCATGATCATGGCGAAGGAAAATTCCTTCCAGACGTTGATGACAATGAGCGAGGGCAGCGCGGTGGTGGTGTTGTCGATGAAGTTTATGGGCTGATCGGTGACGCCCAGTTGCACCATGAGCGCGCCAATGGCGCCAAAGTCGGAGTGGTACATCCACTTCCAGACGTAAGAGGCTGCAACGGCGCTGACGACCCACGGAATCAGCAAAATGGCGCGCAGGAATGCCCGGCCGACGAATTCGCGGTGGAGGGCGAGGGCTGCGCCCAAGCCGAGCACAAAAGCGAAGAGCGTGGAGAAGAAGGTCCAGATCAGCGTGTTGACGGTGACCTTCCAAAACGAGGCCTGGCCCAGAATGGTGGTGTAGTTGTCAAAGCCGATGAAAATCTTGTCTTTGAGCTGGAGGCTCGGCGGCGTTTTGAAAAAGCTCAGTTCAATGGTGTAGTAGACCGGGTAAGCGATCACCACCAACATCACCACAATGGCTGGCATGACGTAGAGATAGTCTGCACGGCTCTGCCAGGCCCGTTCGGCGACATTGGGTTTACGATAAACCTCGTCTAACTGCCGCCCACGCATGGCGGGCTGCCCTGAAATATTGGTCATTAGAGACGTCCCTATAGGCTTGAGAGTGACCGGCGGTGGCGGGTGGCCTGCGACCGCCGATCAGCGTTTCGGGAGCGAAAACCGGGTTAGAAGCCGCCGATGATCTCTTCGATCTTGGCCGCGGCGTCATTGACCGCCTCATCAACCGTCATGGCTCCGGTCAGCGCGTTCTGCATCATGTCCGGAATGACGATGTTCATGATTTCCGGGCTTTCGGGCAGAACCGGGAAGGGAATGCCGTTGGGCAGCATGGAGGTGGTGACGTCGAGGAATTTGATGGTGTCGAGACGCTCTTTCATCCATTCGGTGGTGAAGCCACCAAGGTGACCCGGGTTGGAGCCTGTCCAAGCGAGCTTGGTTGACCATTCCGGGCTGGTCCACATGCAGACGAGCGCCTTTACGGCCTGTTCGTCATAGGCACCGCCGTTGACATATTCGGGTTTGACCACGTGGATGTTGGAGCCACCGAACACCACAGCACGACGGGCTGGGCCTTCTGGAATGAGGCCATAACGCATGTTCTCAATCACTTCGTCGGCCACGGCTTTATCAGCGCCGGTGGCTTTGCTCGAAAGATCGACCATGCGGGCGTATTCAGACGGGTGTGCGATCATCATGGCCAGTTGGCCAGCAATGAACGGCGCCTGATTTTCGGCCTGAGTATTGGTCAGGGCCGATGTCGGAGCCGATTTATCGGTCACATACATCTGCACAGCGGCTTGCAGCGCCGCCTTGGAGCCATCGTTGTTCACCCAGACATCGGTGTAGGACGGGCTGTCAGCGGCTTCGTCGAGCGCGCCACCACCATAGGCCCAGAGCTGAGGCATGAAGCGGAACGGGGTGTTGCCCGCGTTTTGCTTAGCGACGAGGCCATAGCCAGAGATGCCGAGCTTGTCTTTGATGGTTTTCGAGTAAGTGACGAGATCGTCCCAAGTGGCCGGTGGGTTTTCAGGATCGAGACCGGCGTCCTTGAAGATCTTGGCGTTCCATATGAGCGCCATGGTCTCGTTATTGGTCGGAATGCCGTAGGGGACGCCGTCATAGGTGACGGATTTCATCGCGCCTGGCCAGAAATCGGAGCTGGAATAGCCGACATCTTCGGGCTTGAGTGGGTTCAAATAGCCCTTGGCGGAGAACTCGACGCCACCGAGAATTTGCAAGCGCACGACCATTGGCGCGGCATTGCCGAGCAGGGAGGTGCGGAACTTGTCGAGGAGCTCGTTATAAGTGATCGACTGAACGTCGGTTTCGATATTGGGGTAGGCGGCTTTGAAGGCTTCCCAGAAGTCTTTGTCGACCTTGTGGGCGATTTCGGGATCGGCTTCAAAGGGGCCAGTGTACCAATAGCTGACCTTGCCCTTGTAGTCGGCGGGGACGACAGCGGCGCAATCGCCATTGGTGTCAAATGTGTGGGTGCCCGCAATGGATTTGACGTATTCGGGCGACCATTTGCTGAGGTCGACCGTCTGCGCCATGGCAGGAAGTGAAAGCATGGATGCGGTGGTGGCTGTGGCTAGGGCGTAAGCAGAAACACGCCGTGCACAAGCCCAGCCCGACCGCGTGAAGCGGCCTTGCGAATGTGTCATTGGTAGTCCTCCTCATCATGGGAGAAACTCTCAGCCCCCTCGGCCGAGGTTTGTCCTCCCCGCAGCGAGTAATCTCAGCTGCGCCTCCTTAGGTGGCAGTCCAGACCATGCGGGGCCTGACGGGACGTACTGCCTGCTTGCTGGCAATCGTTCTTTCGATGAACGTTTTGTTGCTGTCGAAAACGTTACAGACGTTAACCTGTGTGTCAATGGCAATTAGATCGTACATTATCTGAATCTGATTATGTGATGATCGCTCTTGGCTTGTCGATGTTCTGGCGCTACAGATGGGGCATGTTGGTTGCGCAAAAAGCATCATGACCGCGCCTGATTTCGACGTTTCACACAGCACGATTTACCAGAGGATCCGCGACGATATTGTCTCGGGCCGACTGGCTCCATTGGCGCGATTGAAGATCGGCGAACTGGCCGCGACCTATGGCACATCGACCAATCCGGTGCGCGAAGCGTTACAGGTTTTGCGTGGCGAAGGGCTGGTGACGATCGAGCCCAATCGTGGGGCACGGGTGGTGCGCATTGACGAGGATTTCGTGCGCGACATTTGCGAGATCGAGATGCTCATTGAGCCCTCGCTGACGCGGTGGTTTTGCACGATTGCCAGTGATCCGGATATCGCCGAACTGGAACGCATTCAGGATCAGATCGAGAGTTTGAACTTCGGTGATCCGGAAAAGCACGGCCAGCTCGATACGCAATTTCACATGGTCATTTATGGTCGGCACTATAATCGCCACGCGGCGGACCTTTGGTGGCGGCACAGAGAGATTTTGCGCTCTATCGCGCGAAAATTCCCGACATCCTTGAGCCGTCGCCAGACGGTGGTGCGGGAACATAGAGAGCTGATTGAGGCGATCCGCAAGCAAGACGCGGAGAAGGCCGCAGCTATTGTTGCCCAGCACGTGGAGGGTTCTGGGCGCCATATTATCGAGCAAATGCGCCTAGCGCGTCTCAAAGCACCAGGGAGTGCAAGCGCCTAGGTCTTATCTTTTTTCGGGAGGGGACCCATGAAGATTACTGATCTGCGCTGCGCCGTTATCGGGCGTCACCCTATTGTTCGCATTGTGACCGATGAAGGGCTTTATGGCTTAGGTGAGGTGGAATTCACCAAGACCTATCTCAAGCCCTTCGTATTGCATTTCAAAGAGGCTCTGATTGGGGAGGACCCGACAGACGTCGAGCGCTGCATGATGAAAATCCGCCAGCGCGGGTCGTTCAAGCCTTATGGGGCGGCTGTTAGTGCCATTGAGCACGCGCTCTGGGATATTGCCGGTAAAGCGGCAGGTGTGCCCGCCTATAAGCTGCTGGGCGGGAAGGTGCGCGATAGTGTGCGCGTCTACAACGGTTCCATCCGGCAGAAGCGCACCGGCGATCGGCCTGAGGATTATGCGGCGGATGTGAAATGGATGATGGAGCGCGACGAGAACTTCTTCATGGTGAAGCAGGGGATCAGCTTCCACTCCAACATGAAGGACAGCATAGACGACTTCCACTATGGGCCGCGCCAGACCAAGGCGGGCTATCATGGGGCGATGGATCAGGGGCAGATCTCTGAGCGTGGGTTCAATCACATGCTCGATTGCGTCTCGGCCATGAAGGAGGTGCTGGGGGATAAGGTATCCCTTGCGCTCGATTGTGGGCCGGGGTGGTTTCTCAACGATGCCATCCGCTTTGCGCGGGCGGTAGAGAAATATGACCTCATGTGGCTCGAGGATATGCTGACGGGGGACTATGTTCCCTGGGTCAATCCGCAAGCCTATCGCGAGCTGACCGTGTCTACCTCAACGCCGATCCACACGGGCGAGCAGATTTATCTCCGGCATAATTTCAAAGAGCTGATTGAAACGCAGGCCGTGCGCGTCGTCGGGCCGGACCCGGCGGATATTGGCGGGATCGCCGAGCTGAAGTGGGTGGCGGAGCACGCCTATATGCACTCGATCATGATGGCCCCGCATGGCACGGCCAACGGTCTGCTGGGCTTGGGCGCATTGATCAATGTCTGCGCCACGCTGCCCGCCAATTTCATCGCCTTTGAATATCCGAGCGCCTCTGACCCATGGTGGACGGATATAGTCATTGGCCTGCCCAAGAAGATCGTCACCAATAGCCATGTCGATCTGCTCGAAGCGCCTGGCCTTGGGCTGGACATTGATGCTGAAGGGGCCAAAAAATATCTCGCGGAGGAAGACGCCGGTTTCTTTGATTAGTCCAAGGAGGAGGGGATTATGAAATATCGCTATTTGGGACAGTCGGGCCTTTTGGTCTCACGCCTCTGCCTCGGCACTATGACCTTTGGCAATAAACAGTGGGGCTGCGACCAGGAGGGGTCGACGGCCATCGTGCGTGCCTTTGTCGAGGGCGGTGGCAATTTCATTGATACGGCGGACGGCTATTCGGGGGGAGATAGCGAGCGCATGCTCGGGGTCGCGCTCAAGGATTTTGTCCGCGACGATCTGGTCGTGGCAACGAAGTGCTGGTTTCCGACCAATAGCGCCGTGACCTCGCGCGGGCTGTCGCGAAAACATATCATTGAGGCGTGCGAGAAGAGCCTCAAACGCATGGGGCTCGACTATATCGATCTCTACCAGTTCCACGGGCCAGACCCCTATACGCCGATTGAGGAAAGCATGCGGGCGGCGGAGGATTTGGTGCGCTCAGGCAAGGTGCGTTACCTTGGGTGCTCCAATTTCTACGGCTGGCAAATCTCCAAGGCGAATACGCTGGCGGAGGCTAAGGGCTATGAGAAGCTGATATCGGCACAGCATCTCTACAATCTCATTCGTCGCGATGTGGAACGCGAAATCCTGCCCGCATGTGAGGATGCGGGTGTGGGGATGATCTGCTGGAGCCCGCTGGCGGCGGGGATGCTTTCGGGAAAATACCAGGGCAAGGATAAGCCCGACGCCGATACGCGCATGGGCATTCAGGCGTCGATTGCTCTGCCGCGCTATTGGTTCGACGATGCTCTCAAGGCCATTGATGTGCTGGTCGCGGTGGCCAAGCAGCTCGGCAAAACCCCAAGCCAAGTGGCCTTAAGCTGGCTACTCGGTAATCATCAGGTTACCGCTGCGATCATTGGGGCGCGCAAGGTGGAGCAGGTGGAGGAGAACCTCCATGCGGGCGATTTCAACCTGCCGAATGAAATTCAGCGCCAGCTGACCGAGGCTATGCCGCTCAAGCTGGGCTATCCGTTTGAATGGACCGACAACAATCTGCGCGCCACTTTTGGCAAGGCCGAGTTTGAGCCAAACCATACGGTGCGTCTGCCTTGAAGGCGGTGTCAAAAGACAAGTGGGGCGACAGTGTCGCCCCACTTTTTGCTGTTATGTGCGCTTTTTGAAGGCGTCGTTGAGACGGTCACCGAGAGAGCCAAAGGCGCCACCAGAGTTGGACTGGGCTGGGCGCTGGTTGGGCGGGCGCGCATTGTTCGGCCGAGCATTGCCGCTTGGACGCTCATTCGGGCGTTCATTGCCGCGCTCGCGCTGGATGGGGGTGTCGTCCTTGCGCATAGAGAGCGCAATGCGTTTACGGGCGACGTCGACTTCGACCACGCGCACTTTTACCACATCACCCGCCTTGACCACTTCATGCGGGTCTTTGACGAATTTGTCGGCAAGGGCCGAGACGTGGACAAGACCGTCCTGATGGACGCCAATGTCGACGAAAGCGCCGAAGGCGGCGACATTGGTGACGGTACCTTCGAGCAACATGCCGGGGACGAGATGTTTGATCTCGTCAATGCCTTCGGCGAAGGTGGCGGTTTTGAAGGCAGGGCGCGGGTCGCGGCCGGGCTTTTCGAGTTCGGCGAGGATGTCCTTGACCGTCGGCAGACCAAAACGGTCGTCAACGAACTGGCGCGGGTCGATGTTGGCGAGCGCGGTTTTATCGTTTTGCAGCGTGCGCAGATCGCGGCCACAGGATTTGACGATTTTACGGGCGACGCCATAGGCCTCCGGGTGCACGGCGGAGGCGTCCAGCGGCTCGTCGCCATCGGTGATGCGGAGGAAGCCCGCAGCTTGCTCAAAGGTGCGCTGGCCGAGGCGTGCGACCTTGAGCAGTGCTTTCCGATTGGCGAAGGGGCCGTTTTCGTTGCGGTGCAACACAATGGCGTCGGCAACCGAGGAGGAGAGGCCCGAGATGCGCGCGAGGAGCGGGGCGGAAGCGGTGTTGAGATCAACGCCGACGGCGTTCACAGCGTCTTCAACAACGGCGTCCAACTGGCGGCCCAAGCGGCCCTGATCGACGTCGTGCTGATATTGGCCGACGCCAATGGCCTTGGGCTCAATCTTGACCAGTTCGGCCAGCGGGTCTTGCAGGCGACGGGCGATGGAAACCGCGCCGCGCAGCGAAACGTCGAGATCGGGGAATTCATTGGCTGCAAGCTGGGAGGCGGAATAGACCGACGCGCCAGCTTCCGAGACGATGACCTTGGTGGGTTTTGGCGCGGGGAGGCGCTCAATCAGATCGGCGACGAGCTTTTCGGTCTCGCGGGAGCCGGTGCCATTGCCGATAGCGATGAGTTCAACGCCATGCTTTTTAATGAGCAGGCCGAGGGCTGCTTGCGCACCCATCACGTCATTGCGTGGCTGGAAGGGGTAGATGGTATCGGTATCCAAGACTTTACCGGTCTTGTCGATAACGGCCACTTTTACGCCGGTGCGAATGCCCGGATCGAGGCCGATGGTGGTGCGGGCGCCAGCGGGGGCGGCGAGTAGCAGATCTTTCAAATTGCGGGCGAAAACGGTGATGGCTTCGGCCTCGGCGCGTTCGCGCAGTTCGACCATGAGATCGACCGAAAGCGAGACGGAGAGGCGGGCGCGCCATGCCCAAGCGGCGACTTCGCGCAGCCAGATGTCGCCAGCGCCAGAGCCTTGTGCGGACAGCGCTGCGCCAACCATGCGTTCGACAGGTTTTACTGGATCGGTTAGGTCGGCATCGATGGTAATGTCGAGACCCAGAAAGCCTTCGTCGCGGCCGCGCATCATCGCCAGAGCACGGTGGCCAGCGGTTTTGTTCCAGCGTTCGGAATGCTCAAAATAGTCCGAGAATTTTTGGCCTTCGGCTTCCTTGCCCTTGAGGACGGAGGAGACAAGCATGGCCTTGTCGCGCATATAGGCGCGCAGTTGGCCGAGGAGGGCGGCATTTTCCGTGAGGCCTTCCACGACGATATCGCGCGCGCCTTCGAGCGCCTCCTTCGTGCCCGGGACCTCGTCGGTCATGTAGGCTTCGGCGAGTTTGTAGGGGTCGGCAGCGTGGTTGGCCAGAATGGCTTCGGCGAGGGGCGCAAGGCCGCGTTCGCGGGCGATTTCGGCCTTGGTACGGCGCTTCGGCTTATAGGGAAGATAGAGATCTTCCAACTCGGCCTTGGTGGTCGCGCCGACGAGCGAGGCGGTCAGCTCGGGGGTGAGCTGGCCTTTTTCATCGATGGATTTGATGATGGACGCGCGGCGGGCTTCGAGCTCGCGCAGATAGGTCAGGCGCTCGGCAAGGTTGCGCAGCTGGGTGTCGTCGAGGCCCCCGGTGACTTCCTTACGGTAACGGGCAATGAACGGAACCGTCGCGCCACCATCGAGCAATTCCACGGCGGAGCGCACCTGTTCAGGGCGTGCCGCAATTTCGGTGGCGATCTGTTTGGCAATGCGGGTGTCGATTTCGGACATGTCGCTCAATCTCGGGTTATTTCGCCGTGACCATAGTGCGGAATGGGCGCAAGGCAATGGTTTTTGGCGCAGCTTTGGGAGGCTGTGGAGATTGACTTAATGCGCAGTTGCGGCGGGCTTGGGGCGGGGGAGTTTTGGGCTGGGATTTCTCCCGCGTTTCGCTGTTCCGCCTAATCTGCTTTTATTGAATGACACCCTGTTAGGCACGTTCGCCAGTTTCAGAACAGAAGTCACAATCGAGAGCTTCAAGCAATGTGGCCATCACTACCGATAGAATTTCTAGTGGTTGGTACGCCGGTGACTTTGCAGTCAGGCAATAGCCGGGCTCGGGCTCGGGCAGCTTGGCAGCGTTTGGTGCTTGAGGCAGCGGAAGCCGCACTCCGCGATGCGGAGAACGAAATTGATGCTAAACTATGGGCGTTTCATGATTGGCCTAGGCTGTCCTTCACGATGTTCTATTTTCCGGCAAGCCCGATGCTCGGGGACATAGATAACATCGTGAAATTGACGATGGATGCACTGGTACCTAGAGTTTACACTGATGATGCCATTGTCGATCGAGTGCTGGTGCAAAGGTTCAATGTGCGCGATGCAGCCGCATTTGTTGCACCTAGCGAAGTTCTGCTCAGCGCTATGGCTGTGGAGGATCCTGTGCTCTACATATGCGTTGATGAGGTTTCCGCTGTCGGAGTTTCGCTATGAGCGCTGTATCTAGTGCCGCGAATGAAATGACCGAACAACTTGCTATAGAGTGGCAAGCGCGTGGCTTTGACGTGCAGGTCGAACCCCGCAGTTTCGCTGGGTTAGAAGACGTCTTCCGGTACTATCAACCGGATATGATTGCGACCAAGGGTAATGAGAAATTTGCCATTGAGGTCAAATCTAAAGGTGTGAAAAGTAATCCAAGTGCTGAGCAGAACTTGGAGCGCGTGCGGTCACTGTTTCAGCGCCACCCGGATTGGAAATTTCAGGTTGTCTATTATGGGCAGGCGCAGGACGAATTGCCGAAACTCGCTCTTTATCAGCTCCAATCTGAGTTGCAGGCGGTCGATGACATTGGGTCTGTCGATACGAGGTTGGCGCTGATTAAGCTTTGGTCTTTAGCCGAGGCTTTGGTGCGGCACATCTATCCCGATCATACTCAGCGCCCACAGTCTCCTGGGCGGCTGGTTGAGCTATTGGCGGGGCGGGGTGATATTCTGCCGGGGCAAGCTGCTCAAATGCGGGGAATGGCCGCTAAGCGGAACAAGTTCGTGCATGGTGATTTGACGGTGGCGGTCACAGCGCAGGAAGTCGCGGATATGAAAGCGATTTTGTCAGGGTTGCTATCTGAGCAGCGTGCCGCATCTTCTTAAGGCCGGGCTCACTTGCCGTCTTGGTCGAGCCGAGTGGCGGAGCCGCTTGCCATGAACTGCGACAATGAAAAAGCCGGGGCATGACCCCGGCTTTTGTGTTTTTGGCGCTACTTTTTAAGCAGCCACTCGTGTTCGGCCTGGTTGTGGAACTTCCAGATGCGGGTCGGGCCGGCCATGACGTTTAGGTAGTAAAGGTCGTAGCCGTGGATGGTGGCGCAGGGGTGGTAGCCCTTGGGCACCAGCGCGGTGACGCCGTCTTCGATGAGCATGGTTTCGTCCAGCGAGCGATCATCGGTGTAAACGCGCTGGAAGGCATAGCCGTGCGGCGGGTTGAGACGGTGATAATAGGTTTCTTCCAAAAAGCTCTCGGCGGGCAGATTGTCCTTGTCGTGCTTGTGGGGCGGATAGGACGAGGTGTGGCCACCGGGGGTGATGACTTCCACCACAAGGAGCGAGTCCGCGGTTGGGTCGGTCTCGGGTAGGATATTGGTGACGTGGCGCACATTGGTGCCTTTGCCACGAACCTCCTGGCTCATGTCGTCCGACGAGATAAAGCGGGCCTTTTTCTCGGTGAGCGCTGGTGCGGAGCAGACGGCCAGTTCGACTTGGGTTACGGCTTTTGCCGACCAGTTGGAATGGCCGGGGACGTAGACGGCTTCGGGCTTGCCTTCGAAAGGCGAGGTGCGCTTGCCGACAGATGGGAAGTTTTCGGACCCGGCGGTGATGTCGGCTGTGCCGGAGACGAGGACGAGACAGACCTCGCGGTCGCCTGTTGGGGCGCTGACCGACTGGCCGGGACTGAGCTTGTGGAGGGTGAAGCCGACATAGGTCCAGCCTGCACTTTCCGGCGTAACGTCGATGACTTTGCCGGAGGTGCCGTTTGGTTTGACGAGCAGTTTAGACATGTCGGTTTCTCGCTTTATTCGGTGACGGTGAAACCAGCGGCTTCAAGGTAGCCACGTAGGTTTTTGTAGCCGAGCTTGGCGTATTGCAGCGGATTGGCCTTTTTCGGGTCCTGTTCGGCTTCCACGACCACCCAGCCTTCGTAGCCCGAGATTTCGGCAAAGACGGCGGGGTAATCGACCACGCCATCGCCGGGGACGGTGTAGACACCTGCGAGGACTGAATTGAGGAAGGACCAGTCTTCCGAGTTCGACTGTTTCATGACCTCGGCGCGGACGTCCTTGCAATGGACGTGGCCAATGCGTGCACGGTGATTGCGCGCGACGCGGGCCGGATTGCCGCCGCCCCAAGTGATGTGGCCGGTGTCGAGCAGGAGATGCACGGCCGGGCCGGTGACGGCCATCAGGCGGTCGATTTCGGCTTCGGTCTGGACGATGGAGCCCATGTGGTGGTGATAGACCAGCGTCAGACCGTACTGCGCCTTGATCGCTTCGGCGAAGGCTGTGAGGCGCTCACCGAACTGCTTCCAATCCGCTTTGCCCAAGACCGGACGCGCCGAGAGCGGGGTGTTGATCTGGCCATGGATGGCGTTGGACGTTTCGCAGACGATGAAGACTTTGCAGCCCATGTCGCGCAGGAGCGTGGCGTGGGCTTCGGCGGCCTTGAGTTCGGCGGCGACGTCGCGCGTGAGCAATTCAACCGAATACCAGCCGGAGACGAGGTTGTGGCCGTGGGCCTCAAGGATCGGGCGGAGTTGGCTGGCGACGCGCGGGAACTTGTTGCCAAGCTCCATGCCGGTGAAGCCAGCTTCGCGCGCTTCGGTCAGACAGGTTTCGAGACTGGTTTCGCCACCAATCTCGATCATGTCATCATTGGACCAGCCTATGGGGTTTGCACCGATGCGGATCATTCTTCGTGTTCCCTAGAAAAGACTTAGCCGATGGTCTGGCGAGTAATATTGGTTTCGTATTCGGCGCGCTTGGTGCGGACTTCGGCGCGGTCTGACACTTCCGGCACAGCCACATCCCACCAGTGACCGCCCGCTTGCGTGGTGATCAGCGGATCGGTGTCGATGACGATGACCGAGGTCATGTCGCGGGATTTGGCAGCGGCGAGGGCGGTTTCGAGTTCGGCGATGGAGGCGACTTTTTCCGAATGCGCGCCCTGAGCGCGGGCATGGAGGGCGAAGTCGATATCGGGCATGATTTCGATATTGGCGTCTTCAAGCAGATTGTTGAAGTTGGCTCCGCCGGTGCCCATTTGTAGGCGATTGATGCAACCGTAGCCGCGATTGTCCAACAGCACGACGATGAGCTTTTTGCGCATCATGACCGAGGTCGAGAGCTCGGAATTCATCATCATGTAAGAGCCATCGCCGACCATGACGACGACGTCTTCGTCGGGCCGCGCCAGCTTGACGCCGAGACCGCCAGCGATCTCGTAGCCCATGCAGGAGAAGCCGTATTCAAGGTGGTAATGGCCCGGCTTTTCGGCCTGCCAGAGCTTGTGCAATTCGCCGGGCAGACCACCTGCCGCGCAGACGGCAATGGCGTCGGGGATGGCGCGCTGAACAGCTCCGATCACCTGAGCGTCGGATGGAAGTTGCGCATTTGACGAAGCGGTCGCGGCATTCGCGGCCTTGAGCCATTCGGCTTTGCCGGATGCAGCTTTGTCGATCCATGTCGCCGGAGCTTTGGTCGTGCTCAGAGCGGCGCTGAGAGCCTTAAGGCCCAGCTTTGCATCGGAGACGAGCGGCAAGGCGCGGTGCTTGGCAGCGTCGGGGGCGGCGACGTTGAGGCCGATGAATTTAACGTTCGGGTTTTTGAATAGGGCCCAGGAGCCGGTTGTGAAATCCTGAAGGCGGGTGCCGACGGCGAGGACCACGTCAGCGGCTTCTGCCAGCTGATTGGAGGCCGAGGAACCCGTAACACCAACCGAACCCATGTTAAGCGGGTGCGAATGGGGCAGGGAGGATTTTCCGGCCTGAGTTTCGAGAACGGGGATGCCGTGGGTTTCGGCAAAGCTGCGCAATGCCTCTGTGGCCCCGGAATAGAGCACGCCACCGCCGGAGATGATCACCGGTTGCTTGGCGTTCTGAAGTGCTGCGACAGCGGCAGCGAGTTCATTCTCGTCCGGACCCTGGCGGCGGAGCGACCAAATGGTTTCATCGAAGAATGAGCTTGGGTAGTCGTAAGCCTCGGCCTGCGTGTCTTGGCACAGTGCAAGGGTGACTGGGCCGCAATCGACGGGATCGGTGAGCACCTGCATGGCGCGGCGGAGAGCGGAGATGATCTGCTCAGGGCGGGTGATGCGGTCGAAATAGCGCGATACCGGGCGGAAGCAGTCATTGGCCGAGACAGTGCCGTCGGCAAAGTTTTCGACCTGCTGCAACACAGGGTCGGGGCGGCGATTGGCGAACACGTCGCCGGGCAGGAAAAGCACGGGCAGGCGGTTCACATGGGCCAGAGCGGCGGCGGTGACCATATTGGTCGCGCCGGGGCCGATGGAGGTGGTGCAGGCCATGAAGCGCTGGCGGAAATTGGCCTTGGCATAAGCAATGGCGGCGTGAGCCATGCCTTGCTCATTGTGAGCGCGATATGTCGGCAATTTGTCTTTGACCGAATACAGCGCCTCGCCCATGGCCGCGACATTGCCGTGGCCAAAGATTGCCCAGACGCCTTCAAAAATCGGAACGTTCTTGCCGTCGATAATGGTGCGTTGAGCCGCGAGGAATTGCGCCACGGCTTGAGCCATGGTGAGGCGAATAGTTTGGGTCATGCGTTCCCCCTCTGCTCCCAAGCCGAAACGAGTTCGGCGAAACGCTGGGCCATATCCTCCACGGCTTCAGCGTCGGTGATGGTGCCAGCCAACCATTTTTCGGCGGCGCTGGCAAAGAGTGTTCTGCCGACAGCGAAGCCTTTTACGGTGCGCGAGGCAGTGGTGGCTTTGAACGCTGCTTCGAGCTCGGCGCGGGGCGCTTCTAGGCCGAGGAGCACGACGCCGCGGCAGAGCGGATCGTTGCGTTCAATGGTGTCGTCAATGGCGACCCAAGCCTCGGGCGAGGCTTGTGGTTCGAGCTTCCACCAATCGGGCTTTATTCCGGCGTCGTAGACGTCCTGAAGGGCACGAGCGATGGTGTTGGCGTCAAGTTTGCCGTGTTTGCCCGCGATGATTTCGACCAGAAGTTCGCGGCCGATTTTGCGAGCGGCTTCGTGCAGGGTTTTGAGCTTGTCGATCTGGGTGGCGCGCAGATCGGCCGGGTCGTCTGGATGGTAGAAGCAGAGGCATTTGATGCAGTGATCAATCGGCCATTCGACGAGACGCGAGCCCACGTCCTGGCTGAACTCGAAGCGCAGCGGGCGCGAGCCGGGCTCTTCCAAAGGCTTGGAAATCCAGAAGTCTGGTACTTTCGAGGCGGCAAACAGCGCGTCGCGGCCGTATTTGTCGTCGAGCAGCATGCCAAAGCCATTGCGGCCATCGGCAACGCGGGCGGCAGCCTGCACAGCGAGCACCTTGAATTCGGAGATCTTTTCGCGCGGCGCGCCAAGTCGGTCAGCGACGTCTTCGAGCTGGATGCGATGGTCAATCGCGAAAGCCTTGAGGGTCGGATAATCGCGGCGGCGGGCCGTGGTCGCCCAGTGGATGTGATTGATGCGCGCGTCTTTGCGCAGGGCGCGTTCAGAGCTTCCCTTGGCGAGGAAATCCTGCAGCTCAACAAAGCTCGGGATTTCGGCAGAGCAGAGGAGGCGGGAGACAGCGAAGGCACCGCAGGCATTGGCCCAAGTGGCGCAAGTGTCGAGCGGCTCGTTGCGCAGCCAGCCGCGGAGGAACCCGCTCATGAAAGCATCGCCAGCACCCAGCGTATTGTAGACCTCGATTGGAAAACCCTGGCCGATAATGCCGTCTTCCAAATCGTTTGGAATGTCGCCTTCGTAAACGATGCAGCCCATGGGGCCGCGCTTGAGAACGATGGTGGCGCTGGAGTGGGCGCGAATGGTGCGGAGGGCTTCGTGCAGATCATCAGCGCCGGAGCCAATGAGCACTTCTTCTTCAGTGCCGACGATGAGATCGCAATGGGGTAGCACGTCGCGCAGCTTTTGCGAGACAGTGTCGGAGGCGATGTAGCGCTCTTCGCCTGCATTGTGGCCAGCAAGGCCCCACAGGTTTGGGCGGTAATCAATGTCGAAAACGACCTTCATGCCGTTTTCGCGGGCGATTTTGATCGCCTTGAACTGGGCCGCAGCCGTATTGGCGCGGGAGAAGTGGGTGCCGGTGACGAGGATGGCACCCGCGCTCAGAATGAATGTCTCGTCCACATCGTCTTCGCTCAGTGCCATGTCGGCGCAGTTTTCGCGATAAAACAGGAGTGGGAATTTCTTGTCGTCTTCAATGCCGAGAATAGCGAGGGCGGTGAGGCGGGTCGGGTCGATGGTGATCCCGTCGGTCGATGCGCCTTCGCGGGCCATTTGTTCGGTGATGTAGCGACCGAATTGTTCGTTACCGACGCGGCCAAGCCATGCCGATTTCAGGCCCAGACGGGCCGAACCAATGGCTATGTTGGCCGGGCAACCGCCAACCGACTTGGCGAAGCTGACAGTGTCTTCGAGTCGTGTGCCAATCTGTTGGCCATAGAGGTCGACCGAGGCGCGGCCTAGAGTAATAATGTCGAGCGTGGGGTGTACCTCACTCATCGATTGCCTCCTCAGAATCTCGATGCGCGCGCTGTCCAGAGCTCGCGGATGTGTTGTTTTGAGTGAAACATCAATTCCGCCACTTCGTCAATCTGGAATGTACGTTCTATTTTGATGTTGAAATTCTTTTCGGAATGACGCAAATCACTATGACTTGGCGTGAGGTCCGTGCAACGCTACATGCGCGGCGAGATTGTTAGGAGGCAAACTCATGTTGCGTTTCGGTATTCTTGGGGCAGGGCGTATTGGCAATGTGCACGCTCGTTCTATTGCGAGCTCAGGCCGTGCGAAGGTCAGCTATATTGCTGACGCGATGCCTGACGCTGCGAGCAAGCTGGCCGAGGTTGTTGGCGCGAAAACCGCTCCGCTGGAGGAGGTTATTGCCGCGTCCGACGTGGATGCCATTCTGATCGCGACACCGACCGATACCCATGCCGATCTGATTGAGATGGCGGCGCGTGCGGGTAAGGCGATCCTTTGCGAAAAGCCAGTGTCGCTTTCAGTGTCGCGCATTGAAGAATGCTTGAAGGTTGTCGATGCGGCCGGTGTGCCGCTGATGATCGGCTTCCACCGTCGTTACGATCCGAATTTTTCGGTGCTTGAAAAGCGTTTGCGCGCTGGTGAAATTGGTGACCCAGAAATCATTACCATCACCTGCCGCGATCCTTCGGCGCCGCCAGTCTCTTATATCGAGCGCTCGGGTGGCCTCTACCGCGATATGATGATCCATGACTTTGACATGGCGCGCTTCCTGCTCGGCGGCGAAGAAGTGGCGACGGTTCATGCCCTGGGTGGCGTGATGACTGATCCGGCCATTGGCAAGGCGGGCGACATCGACACCGCGGCGGTGCATATGCAGACTGCTTCAGGGAAAATGGTTGTCATCACCAATTCGCGTCGCGCCACCTATGGGCATGATCAGCGCATTGAAGTGCATGGCTCTAAGGGCCTGCTGCGCGCTGCCAATATTCACAACACCACTGTGGAATTGGCGAATGAAAACGGTTGGACCGAAGACGCCATCCCGTTCTCCTTCGTTGAACGATACCAGGCAGCTTACACAGCCGAGATCCATAAATTCCTGGATTATCTGGAAAAGGGTGAGGCTCCGCGTGCGTCTGGCCATGATGGTCTGATGGCGCAGAAGCTGGCGGAAGCTGCAACCGAGAGCCTGAAGACCGGTTCGGTCATCAAGCTCTGACGTCTGCCTTTGGGCAATAATTTAGCCGGCCGTCGCTTTGCGGCGGTCGGCAATTCCAACTGCGATTGCCATTGCGAGGGTGATCGTTGCGTTAAGGGTGCGGAACCCTTCAAAGTCAGCCTCGGCCAATTCAAACCAGAGGTCCGACTGCGCTGTCAGTGGCGAGAAGACTGAATCCGTAATGGCCACCACTTTTGCCCCGCGCTCCCGCACTTGCTGGGT
Source organism: Devosia sp. MC521 (assembly GCF_014127105.1). NCBI lineage: Bacteria > Pseudomonadati > Pseudomonadota > Alphaproteobacteria > Hyphomicrobiales > Devosiaceae > Devosia > Devosia sp. MC521. The sequence continues at coordinate 1,999,227 of NZ_CP059902.1, read as the reverse complement.
GAGGGCGACCGTCTCGCTCGCATAGGGTGTGAAGGAGATGGTGATGGCGGCGTCCTGCGGGGTGATGAAGCTGGCTTGCTCTGGAGCGAGCCCGCCGACCGCATCGATCAGCATGGACTTAATTCCGAGCTTGCCCAAGACATAAGCCAGATAAGACGTGGCCGGGAACGAGCGGCGCAGGCCGACCAAATAAATGGTCTCGGCGGGGGTAAGGATGTCGAGGGCCTTGTCGAGCTGGTCAGGCTGAGTACGGCTCTGCAGCGCCGCGAGCGAGGTGCTGGCAGCTTCGGTGACCCCTTCCAGAATCAAAGTGGAGCGGGACTTGCCGTCCGCATTCTCGCCGAACTTGGCGAGGCGTTGGTCATAGCCAATCACCTGATCGCGCAGACGGGAGCGGAACACATCCTGCAGATCGGAAAAGCCTTGGTAGCCGAGCGACTGGGAAAAGCGAACCAGGGTCGATGGTTGAACATTGGCCTTGGCGGCGATCGAGGCTGCCGTTCCAAAAGCAATTTCATCAGGATTATCTAGTGCGTAGCGAGCAACTTCGGTTAGGCGCTTGGGGAGGTCTTCCCAGCGCGCAACAACCATGTCGCGCAAGGCAGAATAATCGCGGGGCGGGGCTAGCTTGTTGTTGGATTCTGGAGTGTGTTTTGAGTTGGTCATTCTAAAATACTCCAGAGCGATCCCTGCGAGGGAGAAGATTATTCAATGGTGTCAGTGGTCTTCGCTGTTTGGCTCAAAAGGCGAGCAATTTGTTTGAAGAATACTGTTGACGCTTTCTAACATAGATGGAATGAATGTTCTACTAACTCGCAAATATGAACAGGCGTTCTATTTGCTGCTGTGACTGGGAGGAACAGACATGGCTCATACGCAGGTGCCTCTGTTGGAGGCGCGGGGAGTAGCAAAGCATTTCGGGGCGATCACCGCTCTGCATGATGTGAACTTCCATGTTGGCAAAGGTGAAGTGCTGGGCGTTGTTGGTGACAATGGCGCGGGCAAGTCGACCTTGATGAAAATTCTGTCGGGCCTGTTTCAGCCTTCTGAAGGCGAATTGGTGCTCGACGGCAAGCCGGTGCGGTTTTCTAGCCCCAAGGACGCTCGTGCTCAAGGCATTGAGATGGTCTATCAGGACTTCGCGCTCGCCGGAAACATGCCCATTTACGAAAACATCTATATGGGGCGCGAGCCGGGTGTGAAGTTCGGGCCGCTGACTGTCATTGACCACAGCAAGTCCCGAGAGATGGCTAAGAAGCATCTCGATAACCTCCACATTCATGTGAAGTCGGTCGACCAGAACACCGAAGATCTCTCCGGTGGGCAGCGTCAGGCTGTGGCAATTGCCCGTGCGACGGCGTTTGATGCGCGTCTGGTTATCATGGATGAGCCGACTGCCGCCTTGGCGATCAAGGAAGTGGGCAAGGTGCTCGACTTGATCAAACGGCTGAAGGACCACGGTGTGGCGGTGATCATCATCTCGCACCGTATGGACGATATCTTCTACTGCTGCGACCGCGTCATGGCGCTCTATCAGGGCACGAATTTCGCTGAAGCGCCGCTGGATCAAACGCATCGTAACGAAGTGATCGGTTGGATCATGGGCACCAAGGGGCACAATGAAGCCCTTGCTCATGACCGTCTGTAGGAGCCTGAGATGTATAACCCCAAGCTCTCCAAATTCCTTGAGTCCTACGGCATTATCATCGTCGTTCTGGTGATGGCCTTTGTGATTGCGCTGTCGCGTCCTGACGTGTTCCTGACACCGCAGAACCTGACCAATATTCTCAAGCAGAACGCGACCTTGGCGCTGTTGGCGCTCGGCATGTTCGTCGTCATCGTTACCGCCGGTATCGACTTGTCGGTCGGTTCAACCATGGCCTTGGGAATGGTGTGTCTGGCGGTCGCCAGCAAGATGGGGCTGCCGTGGCCGGTCGTTATTCTGATTGGGCCGCTCGTTGGGATCGCAGTGGGTCTCGTCAACGGCATTGGCCTGACGTGGCTGAAGCTACCGCACCCGTTCATCATGACGCTCGGCACGCTCAATATCGCTCGCGGTCTGACCTATCTCGCCACCAATGGCGCGCCGGTTTCGGGTCTGCAGCCTGAAGTACGGTACATCGGGCAGGCCTATTATGACCTTGGCATTTTTGCGCCACCGGCAGGTATTCCGGCCTCGCTCCTTCTGGTTGCGGTCTGTGCCGTGGGCCTGTGGTTCTTCCTCGAGAAGACCAATGTGGGTCGTCATATCTATGCCATTGGCGGCAATCCGCAGGCGGCTCGTGTGTCCGGGGTCAACGTCGACCGCGTGCTGGTCTTGGTCTACGTTATCTCGGGGTTCTTTGCTGGTCTTGGCGGGTTGTTGCTCGCTGGTCGTACGGACTCTGGTTTCCCCAATGCGGGGATCGGGCTTGAACTTGACGCCATTGCGGCGGTTATCATTGGCGGTGCGTCCTTCTTTGGTGGGCGTGGCACGGTGATCGGCGTTCTGGCTGGTGTGTTGATCATGGGGCTTTTGAGGAACGGCCTAAACATCAACAATGTCAGCCCGTTCTGGCAGATGGTTCTTATTGGTGCCGTCATTATCTTCGCGGTCTGGATCGACGTGGTCCGTCGTCGGGCATCGGTTCGCCGCTAGGATTTTACCAACAGGTCGGTCCGGTGCACTCCAGCCGGACCGAACCGTAGTTTCAAGTGGAGTGGTTCTTAGGGAGGACCGTGATGAAAGCTGTACTACTCGCTAGCGTTGCTTTCGCAACCATGGCAATCGGCGCACAGGCAGAAACCTATGTGCTCGGTATGAAGGGCCCCGGCGCGGGCAACCCGTTCTGGGCCGCTGTTGAAGCCGGTGCCAAGGCGGCCGGTGCTGAGCATGGCGTTGAAGTGATTGTTGTGGCTCCGCCACAGGAATCCGACGTTCAGGCTCAGATCAACCAGATCGAAGACTTGATCGCACAGAAGGTTGACGGCATTGCGCTGGCTCCAACCGATCCAAACGCTCTGGCCCCGGTTGTGGAGGCAGCTAAGGCTCAGGGCATTCCAGTGGTGTTCGTCGACACCCGTGGCACCAATGAAGGCGTTTCCTTCATCGGCACCAACAACGAAGTCGGCGCTGCACTTGCCGCCAAGTATCTTTGTGACAACCTGCCGAGCGGCGCTGAAGTCGCCATTCTGCAGGGCCTGATCAGCCAGTCGACCGGTCAGGAACGGTACAATGGTGCTAAGGGTGGTCTTGAAGGTTGCGGCCTCAAGATCGTGGCCGAACAGCCAGCAAACTGGGATCGTGCGACCGGTATTTCTGTGACCGAAACCATTCTGGCTGGTAATCCAAACCTTGCTGGTATCTTCGGCTCGAACGACAATATGGCGCTCGGTGCTGTTGAAGCTGTCAAACAGGCAGCGCTTCTCGACAAGATCACCATCGTTGGTTTTGACGCCAACCCAGATGCTGCCAATGCCATCATCGCTGGTGACATGGAAGCTTCGATTGCTCAGGCACCAACCAATATGGGCAAGTTCGGCATTGAAAGCCTGATCAAGCTCAAGAAGGGCGAAACTGTCGACGCTTGGGTCGATACCGGCACCGTGCTGGTCGATGCGTCCAATGCTGCTGAATACAAGTAAGCGGACTTAACAAACGAAACGACGGCGCTCTTTATGGGCGCCGTCTGCATGTCTGGGAGAGAAGCATGGCGGGCTTAGGTGTTGGCCTTATCGGCACAGGCTATATGGGGAAGTGCCACGCGCTGGCTTGGAACAGTGTGGCGTCCATATTCGGCGATGTTGAGCGGCCACGGCTGATCCATCTGGCCGAGTGGAACCGCGAACTGGCCGACGATCAGGCGCATAAGCTTGGGTTTAAACGCGCGACCGGCAATTGGCGGGATCTGCTGCTGGACCCCGAAGTTCAGGTCATCTCCATCACGACGCCCAATGCTCTGCATGCTGAAATGGCGATTGCGGCCCTTGAGGCTGGCAAGCATGTTTGGTGCGAAAAGCCGATGTCGCCAAGTTTTGCTGATGCCGAGCGTATGTTGGCGGCGGCCAAGGCGAGCGGCCGCAAGGCGGTGTTGGGCTATAATTACATCCAAAATCCAATGGTCCGGCACATGGCCAAGCTGGTCAAATCCGGCGCGATTGGTCAGGTGCATTCGTTCCGTGTGGAGATGGATGAGGATTTTATGGCGGATGCGAACGCGCCTTTCTCGTGGCGCAGCGAGGCCAAGTCCGGCTATGGCGTGGTCGATGATTTCGGCGTGCATCCACTGTCCATTCTCTCGACCATGCTCGAGCCTGTTGAGGCGGTTTTTGCCGATCTCGGGAAGCCCTATGCAAGCCGGGTGACCGCGGACGGCACGGCCCGCGATGTTGAGAACTTTGACGTCGCCCATGTCCTCCTCCGTCTGACGGACGGTACTTCTGGAGCCATTCAGCTGTCCCGCGCCGCCTGGGGGCGTAAGGGGCGCATTGCCATACAACTCTTTGGCTCTGACGGCACGATTGCCTATGATCAGGAGCGGATGAATGAGTTGCAGCTCTTCACGCGCAGCGGCAAGCCGGCCGATCAAGGGTTCAGGACCATTTTGGCTGGGCCCGACCATCCTCCCTATAATCTATTTGTTCCGGCAGCAGGCCATGGCCTGGGTTTCAACGACCTCAAGGCGATCGAGGCGCACGAGCTTATCCGCACGATCAAGAGCGGGCAGGGGCATGTGATTGATTTTGCCAAGGGGCTGGAGATTGAGCGCGCTATCCATGCCATGGCGAAAAGCCATTCTGATGGTCGCTGGGTGCGGCTGAAAGACTAGCCGCTAGAGGTTGCAAGGCCCTCGGGGGAAGGGCCTTGCGTTTCTACGCCTCTTGACGGGCGTAAGGTGGGCAGAGCACGGCAGTGGGGCACCGCCATGCTCTGTGTTCGTCACGCCTTCTGCGCGCCCTCAATTGTCTGGGCAACGAGGTCTGCGAAGGCGATTTTAGCCGGTCGGCGCATGTAGGTGACGATATCGTCTGCGATCAGCGGCTTGTACCAGCTCTCTGCGATCACGCCGCTGCGCTTCTGAATGCCGATGACGCACAGGATTTGAGCGGCGTTGCAGTCAACGTCGTGACCAATGCCGCAGATGATTTCGAGGGTCTTGTCGAAGTCGCCTTCACCAAACCACAGCGCCACGACCTGAGCGGCAGCGTTGGGGTACACGTGGATCCAGTTGTATTCGACGTATTCTTCATCGCACTTGGCCCAAGCCGAGCGCCAATCTGGCGAGGTTTCGCAAGCATTGCGCGCGAAAGCCAGAACGGCACCGTATTCGGTTTCGGTGGAGATGAGATCGATAGTCGAGTTCAGCAGCTCACGCGTGTCGGTGAGCGTGTAAGCGCGGGCCGCGAGAACGGCATTGAACACTTCGCCCAAAATGCCGTTACCGGCTGCAGAGATTTCAGCGTCCATATAAGCAAGGCGTGCGGCTTCACGAGCCTGGCCGGGAACGACCATGCCGCAAATGGTGCCGCGCATCTGGCCGCCGATCCATTCGTCGAATGGGTTGTCGAGCGAACCGGAGACGGGCGGGAGAATGCCACGACGGATATTGTTGAGCGCGATAGCTTCTGCCGACCAGCCGAGCGGGATCATGCCAGTCCAACGAGCGGCGATGTCTTCACCGGTCACAGCCGAACCCTTTTCGCGATAGGCTTCGAGGAAGGCGATCTCGAAGGTGATATCGTCGTTATAGGTGTTGGGTTCGCGCGGGTAGCTGGTGATCGGGCCGAACACTTCGGCAATATTGTCAGCGGTGTAGCCTTCGAGCGCGGTGCCGGCAGCGGCGCCAACGAGCTGACCGAGCCAAGCGGCGCGGGTCTGATCGGCGAAATCTTCGCTGGTGGTGTCGACAGCGTCGTCAGCTGGCCACGTTACGGCCGCGTCGAACTCTTCCCAAGACTGGTAGCGCAGGGTCTTCTGCGACTTGTGTTCTGGATCGGGCTTGGCGGCCTGCATGATGGCGCGCAGGCGCATGTCGATCATGTAGAGGTTTTCGTAGTCGCCAGCGGCAACGGCATCGAGACCTTGCTGGAGCAAGTCAGCGTAAGGCGCGAGGATGTAGCCCTTGTTTTCAAGCGACTGCAGCGCGCCAGCCATCAGGCTTTCTGGGGCCGCGGAGCCCGGAACATTGCTGGACCAAAAGAGCTTGAGGTTGAAGTCCGTCCCGGCCATGACATCGGTCGCGTCCCAGGTCTGTTCTTCAGCGGTCCGCACGACAGGCTTGGTGTCGCGCAGTAGATCTCGGGTGAGTTCCCAAGCTTTCATAGCAATAGTCCTTCGTCACGCTGCGGAAGCCGGAGCGCTCGCAAACCGCCTGATGAGCGGCGTTTAATCGTGTAAACTTTTAAAGGCATTTATTGGCGGGCGTCAAGATGGAGCGGGCAGGGACTAGTATTTCCTTGGCGGCGGAGGAGTTTTCAGCAATGAAGGGGCGGATGAACGGGGGATTTGATCGGAATGATTAAAGGGCGCGGTCCGACCATCAAAGACGTCGCAAGAGCTGCGGGCGTATCGTCCGCTACAGTCTCTTACGTGTTGAACGATCTTAATAAAGTCTCGTCCGAGGTGGATAAGTTGGTCCGCAGGGTCGCGGCCGAGTTGGGCTATACGCGCAATAACGCGGCTCGTGCGCTCAAGACCGGGCGCAACAATACTATTGGTTGCCTCTTGCCTAGCTTGACCAGTCCGATCTTTCCCGAAATCGCACAGGCAGTTCAGAGGCGCGCTGAAGCGCATGGCTTCGCTACCGTTGTTGTTGATTCTGGAACCGAGATTGAGCGCGAGGAGAATTTGATCCAGACGCTGATCAACCATGGAGTCGACGGGGCCGTCGCCCTCCTTCATCCCGGCTTCGATATGGACGGCATTGAACACTTCCCGCTCGTTGCCTTGGACTCTCCTCATCTCGGCCTAGACAGCATCATGTCTGATCATTTCGTCGGTGGGCGGCTGATGGCAGAGCACCTCATCGCTCTGGGTCATAAGCGCGTTGGCTATTTGCGCGGACGACAGGAGCTTTTCTCCTCGGAAAGTCGGCGGGCGGGATTTCTCGCCACAGCCTATGGGCGGCTTGAGATTGTATGGGAGCACGAGGTTGATCTCATTCCTCAGCTGCCAGAAAGCGCCATAGAGGCCATTGGTCGGCGCGCGGTGACAGCTATTGCCTGCGTGAATGATTTGGTTGCGATTGCAGCACTCAGCGCGTTGAAAACATTCGGACTTCGTGTTCCGCAAGATGTTTCTGTCATCGGCTTCGACGATATGCAGATGAGCAGCTGGCCGCTGATTGACCTGTCCACCGTGCGTCAGCCACTGGACAGATTGGGCGAAGGGGCCGTCGATCTGCTCATCCAACGCATTAAGGCGCCGGGGATCAGCCGCGAAGATCGTGTTGTGCCGGTGTCATTGGTCCACCGCGGCTCAAGTGGGCCATGGTCGGGCGAATAGACGCCCGTTGCGAGCTGTCTCTCACATGATGAACAGAGTTGGCGATTTTTGTCGTGCTGCATAGGTTAAGCTGAAATGGAAGGAACTGGGCTGAGGCTCAGTTTCGACTTCCATCTCCGGCTGGCAAAGGCGGTTTCCCAATGACGACAGAAGTTCGCGCGCCGCGCGTCATAACCCTGATTTTGCTGGCTGCACTTGCTGTCTTGCCGTTAAATTTCATCGTGCCGTCGCTTTCGGCTTTGGCGCTGGAGTTTGAGGTTGATTACGGCGTTATCGGCTTGGCGCTGGCTGGGTATGCTGGCGTATCGGCGTGTTTGCAGCTGGTGCTTGGGCCACTTTCTGATCGTTTTGGCCGACGCCCGGTCATTCTCGCCGCCCTCGCGGTTTTTCTTTTCGCCACGCTCGGCGCGGCCTTGGCGCAAGACGCGACCAGCTTCCTCGCTTTCCGTATGGTGCAGGCGGTGATTGCGCCGGTTTATGCGGTGTCTTTGGCCTCAATTCGCGACGTCCATACGCGCGAAGAGGCCGCGAGCAAGATTGGCTATATCGCGACGGCTTGGGGCATTGCCCCTTTGCTCGGGCCAAGCATCAGTGGGGTCATAGATCAAGTGTTCGGGTGGCGCGTCGGTTTCGCGCTACTGGCTGTGTTGGCGGTTCTGGTGCTGGTTCTGTGCTGGTCTGATTTCCGCGAAACCAACTATAAGCGGTCGACCTCTGTGCTGTCGCAAATGCGGGCCTATCCGGAGTTGCTGTCGTCGCAGAAATTCTGGGCCTATGCGCTTTGCATGTCTTTCTCCATGGGCGGATTTTATGCGTTCCTGGCTGGCGCGCCTCTGGCAGCGCACGCACTCTATAACGTTTCGCCCGCAACCCTCGGCCTGCTCTTGGGGACAATCACGGTCGGCTTCATGCTGGGTAGTTTTTTTGCCGGGCGTTTGTCGGGCAAGCTCGAGCTGTCTCGATTGCTTCTGCTCGGGCGGCTTTTGGCCATCGGCGGGCTCTTGGGTGGGCTGCTCGTCGTGTGGGCAGGGGCAGACCATGTGCTGATGCTTTTTGTGCCGTGCATGTTTGTCGGCTTTGCCAATGGCTTTACGCAGCCGAGCGCAAATGCGGGGGCGATTTCGGTCAAGCCGCAGCTGATTGGGAGTGCCGCGGGACTTGCCAGCGCGATTTCCGTGGGCGGGGCGGCCGTTATCTCAGGATTGGTCGGCGTGATCATTACGCCCGAGAACGCGCGCTATTCGCTATTGCTCATCATGCTCGCCACGGCGCTCGCTGCGCTTGTCGCGGCCCTCGTGGCGATCCGCGCGGAGCGGAAAGCCGCATAGGACTCGCGGCGATTAGGACGACTGCAATTTGGGAACCCCATCGGTGTGACAGGATTTTACCCTGACAAGTTCTGTCACTCAGCGCGGCGAGACTTTTGCCGGGCTGGATTTGGCCAGACGACATGGAGAGTTTTCAACTATGCGTTTCGTGACCAAAATTTCGAGCATTGCCATTGCGCTAGCAATGACGACCACCATGACCCAAGCACAGGTCGTGGTTGCCTCTAAAATTGATACGGAAGGCGGGGTGCTCGGCAACATCATCTCGCAGGTGCTGCAAGCCAATGACATTGCAGTGACAGAGAAAATTCAGTTGGGCGCAACATCGGTGGTGCGTGAGGCCATTCTGGCCGGTCAGATCGACATCTATCCAGAATACACCGGCAATGCGGCTTTCTTCTTCAATAAGGCCGATGATCCGCTCTGGACCAATGCCGAACAGGCCTATGCGGAGGCGGCGAAGCTGGACCTGGAGGCCAACAAGATCGTCTGGCTTGCCCCTGCGCCTGCCAATAACACCTGGGCAGTTGCGCTCCGCAGAGACGTCGCCGAAGCCAATGGGCTCGTGACCTTTTCTGACTTTGGTAAGTTTGTTGCCGGAGGCGGCGAGGTGAAACTGGCGGCTTCTGCAGAGTTTGTCAGTTCGCCCGCAGCCTTGCCTAAATTTCAGGAGGTCTATGGGTTTACCCTCAAGCCTGAACAATTGGTGACGCTCGCTGGTGGCGATACGGCGGCCACTATTGCTGCGGCCGCTCAGCAAACGGATGGCGTGAATGTTGCCATGGTCTATGGCACTGACGGCGCAATCTCGGCTTCCGATCTTGTCGTTCTGGAGGATGACAAGGGCGTGCAGCCTGTGTACCAGCCAGCGGCAATCGTCCGTCAGGAGATTATCGACGAGCACCCGCATTTGGAGCACATTTTGGGTCCGATCTTCGAAGGGCTTGATCTGGCAACTCTACAACAGCTGAACGGTCGGGTTCAGGTCAATGGCGAGGCAGCCAAGGATGTGGCTGTGAGTTGGCTCACTGAGCAGGGCTATCTCTAATTAGCCCGTCGCTGTCTTGGCGATGAGCGTGGTTGAAAGCCAAGCTGCACCTATGGGGCACGCGTGGTGTGATCGGCTCGGCGTGATTATCGCCGGGCTGGTTGCGTTTGCCTTGTGGTCGCCATTGGTCGTTTTCAAAGCCAACCGTATCGTGCCCGGCCAAGCCTTGGGCTGGGTCGATGCGCTCCCTGCGCCCTTGGGCCTTGTGGCCATGGTCATGTTTGGGAGCGTCGGCGCTCTCGCTCTGCTGAGGTTTGACCCGCGTTGGCGGCTTGTTCTGGCCTTGGCGTCCCTTATTGGCCTAGCCGTCGCACTGGGTTTTGCGGCGGACATGGCAACCACAGAGGGCGACAAGATTTCCCGAACTGCGCCTGCCAGTGGGCTGTGGATTGCAGCGCTGGCTTTCGGGCTTTTGGCGACGGATAGCGTCGTTAAGCTCAGGCTCGGTCCGATTGCACGGGTCGCACTCGTGGTGCTGATTGCGGGTCTCGCGGGGGCCGCTCTCTGGTTCGGGCTCTGGGAAAATGTCTCGGTGCTGCGCGAATATGCCAATCAGGCTGAGGTATTCTGGCGTGAGCTTGGCACCCATATTATCCTCGCGCTTGGCTCGCTGGCAGCGGCAGTTGTCGTTGGCATTCCTCTCGGCATTGTTTTGCATAAAGCAAAGCCGATCCGGGCCGGCGTCGTCGGCGTATTGAGTGCGATCCAGACCGTGCCCTCCATTGCGCTGTTCGGTCTACTGATTGCGCCCTTGGCCTGGGTCTCGGCGAATATCCCCGGAGCGGCCAATCTGGGCATAGCAGGGATCGGTCCCGCGCCTGCCATGGTCGCGCTATTTCTCTATTCTTTGATGCCGGTCGTAGCCAACACTCTTTCTGGCCTTGCTGCGGTGCCAGCCGCTGCCAACGAAGCTGCCAAAGGCATGGGTATGACCACATGGCAGCGGATGTTGCGCATCCAGCTTCCGCTCGCCTTTCCTTCGCTCCTCACAGCAATCCGCGTGGTGCTGGTCCAAAACATTGGCCTTGCGACCATTGCCTCGCTGATCGGCGGCGGAGGCTTAGGGGTCTTTGTGTTTCAAGGCGTTGGTCAGACGGCGATGGATCTGGTCCTGCTCGGTGCCGTGCCGACGGTGGCGCTGGCCTTTGCCTCCGCCGTTGTTCTTGATGCTTTGGTTGAAGGTGTTTCCACGAAGGGGCGCACATGATCGAAATTGACCATGTTTTTAAGCACTTCGGCGACAAATGCGTTGTCGATGACGTCAGCTTCACCGTGGCGGATGGCGAGATCGCTGCTATCGTGGGGACATCTGGGTCGGGGAAAACCACGCTCTTGCGGATGATCAATCGGCTGGTTGAGCCCAGTTCCGGCGCAATCCGCATTGATGGACGCGATATTTCGACAGTCCCACCCCATACGCTGCGGCGGGAGATTGGCTACGCCATTCAAGGGCATGGCCTTTTTCCGCATCGCACTGTTGCGCAGAATATTGCGACTGTGCCCAGTCTTTTGGGCTGGGAACAGAGTCAGATAGCGCGCCGTGTTCATGAACTGCTTGAGCTGTTTCAGTTGCCTGAACAGGATTTTGCGGAGCGCTATCCCAGTGAACTTTCTGGCGGGCAGCAACAGCGCGTTGGCGTTGCCCGCGCGCTCGCGGCGGAGCCAAAAGTCTTGCTTATGGATGAGCCCTTCGGCGCGCTCGATCCCATTATTCGATCGCGGGCGCAGGAAGACCTCAAACACATTCAGCGACGCCTAGGGACGACTGTGGTGCTCGTGACCCATGACATGGCTGAGGCCATAGATCTGGGGGATAAGATCGCGGTTATGGACCAGGGCAGGCTGGTTCAATATGACGTGCCGCTCGAGATTGTTGTCAAACCTGCAACGCCATTTGTTGGGGCCTTGCTGGGGAGTGGGGAGCGGGCGTTCCGACGCCTTGCGTTGCAACCCATTGGCACCTTCATTGAGGCGGGTGAGGCCAGCGGGCTGCCACTGGGCCAGCACGTAACACTGCGCGATGCGCTGGAGGAGGCATTGTGGAGCGGGCGCAAGGCCGTGCCCGTGGCTGACGCGCAAGGGGCAATCATTGGACGTGTGACGCTCGACACGGCCATCCGGCAAGCGGCGAGGCCACAATGAGGTGGGGCGCGCTGATCAATATAGTTGTGCTGGCCATCCTTGTCGCATTCATTGCGCAGCCGCAGTGGTTTGAGCCTGTGTTCGCGCCTCTCGCCAAGGAGGGCCAGCCGGTGATTTATACGCAGAACACGGTGTTGAATCTGGTGCTGAGCCATTTAGGTCTGGTGCTGGCGGCGACACTTGCGGGCGCTGTATTGGCTGTGGGACTGGCGATTTTGGTGACGCGACCTTTCGGTCGGGAATTCCTGCCGCTGTCGCGCACGCTGGCCAACGTCGGACAGACCTTTCCGCCTGTGGCGGTTCTGGCCCTTGCGGTGCCCATCCTGGGGTTTGGTACAGCACCGACGCTTCTGGCGCTGTTTCTCTATGGCTTGCTGCCGATCTTTGAGAATGCGCTAACGGGGCTAAGCTCGGTGCCACCCCAAGTTGCGGAAGCCGCAGAGGGTGTCGGCATGACCGGATGGCAGAAGCTGACGCAGGTGGAATTGCCTATTGCTATGCCTGCGATTTTGGCAGGCATTCGGATTTCGGCGATTATTTCGCTGGGAACGGCAACGATTGGTTCGACAGTTGCCGCCTCGACCTTGGGGGAGACGATCATCGCAGGATTGATCAACTCCAACATTGCCTTCATCGCTCAGGGGGCGCTGGTCGTTGCGCTGTTGGCTATTATTATCAACGATCTGTTGCAGGTTCTGGAACGCCGGGTGAGCCGCTATCGCCTTGCTGCGCGGTAATTATACGTGGCGGAAGGAGTTTGAACTTTCTCAAAAGTATGATTGTTTGACGCTTAGGTTTTGGGCTTGGAGGGGACCATGACGAAGACACGCGCTCGGCTTGCTGAGCTCATTCGCTGGCAGGTTCCCGAGGCAGCAGTCATCGATAGCCTCGAAACTAGACGTGACGGCTATGTTCTTGAAGTTCTAACGCTTCAAATCGGCGCAGAGCAGGTGCGGGGGCTTCTGACCAAGCCCCTCAACCAGAACGGACAAGGACCGGCGATCCTTTATGCACATTCGCATGGTGGCAATTACGATATTGGCGCCGAGGAGTTGATCCGGGGGCGGGAGTATTTGCTCGATGGGCCTGGGCCGGCCTTGGCGAAAGCGGGCTATGTCACCCTGTGCATCGACATGCCCTGTTTTGGTCGACGTAACACCGTTACTGAAGCGAGCGCGTCTAAGGCCTTGCTTTGGTATGGGAAATCCCTGCTCGGCAAAATGCTCAATGAAGAAGCTGCCGCATTGAGTTATCTCGCTAGCCGAGACGATGTTGATCCCGGTCGCATCGGTGCGCTGGGCATGTCCATGGGGTCGACGCTGAGCTATTTTCATGCCGCCTTGGACGAGCGCATTGCCGTGGTGGCACACCTCTGTTGCTTTGCCAATCAGAGGGAGATGATCGCCTCCGGGGCGCATGATGGTCACGGCATCTATATGGTCGTGCCGGGCTTGCTCGAAGAGTTTGACGCTGGGCAGGTGGCAGCCTTAATCGCGCCGCGCCCGCAAATGGTCTGCATCGGTGAAGACGATAGCCTGACGCCGCCCGATGCGTTTAAGGCTGCTTGGCTGGAGCTTGAAGCGGCCTATCTGGGCAAACCGGAAGCGCTCGACTTGCTGATAGAGCCCGGTGTTGGCCATATGGAAACGCCCCAGATGCGGGACAGCGTTTTATGGTTTTTCGAGCGCTATTTGAAAGCCGCTGAGTCGGCTTAAGTGGGCCGCAATTGGCCGGATTGACCGATGGTTGGCGGGACCGGCACGGTAGGTACGGCCTTCCCAAGGGGTAAGGTCAAGAGTGTGGAACCCATATGCGTGTTTCTCCCTTAAGGCACCGCACACGCGTAAAAATTGTTCCGTGGCCGATCTCCTTGGGATTTGGCTACTATAGTCGCCTGATGCGTAAAATTTGGTCAGGGTGATACAAATCGCCACTTTGACCCAGGCGGTATGCGGACCTAGCCCTAGAGGGCCGCAATCCGAAAGAGGGGAAGGCAGATGCAAGAGCCAGTCTCTAACCAGAAGCGCGTATGGCCAGCGATGAAGCGTGGCCTCAAGTGCAAGTGCCCAAATTGTGGGAAGGGATGGCTATTCCATCACTATCTCGAACAGGTGGATGTCTGCGCCAACTGCAATGAACCAATCGGCGAGTTTAAGGCCGGGTTGTTTACCAGCCTCGTGGTCATCACGCTCATTGTTCATGTTGTCGCTGTGTTGATGCTGGATATGGAACTGCGGGGAGCGAATGACCCGATGTTCTATCTCTATATTTTGGTGCCGGTGACGCTTTTCGGCTCGCTCGCGGTGATGCCGCCCATCAAAGGGGCGATCATTGGCATGATGTGGGCCAAAGGCTGGAGCGACGAGCAGGACCGCTGAGGCCCAATCGTCGATAGACTGCTAAAAGGCCCCCGCAGGGGCCTTTTGTGTTTTGGCGACTAGGCCTTGAGCACCACAACCTTGGTGCCGACCGGGGTTTGGTCGAACAGATGCTTGGCGTCTTGCGTGAGCAGGCCGACGCAGCCACTGGTGATGTTCTTGCCGATCGTCTCCGGCATGATGGTGCTATAGATGGTGTAGAGCGTGTAGCGCCCATCTTGGTACAGATAGAGCACCCGTGCCCCGAGTGGATTATAGAGGCCGGGGGCCATGCCGCCTGCATATTTTGCCACTTCAGGTTGGCGGGCGATCATTTCGCGGGGCGGCGTCCAGACCGGCCACTCGGCCTTGCGGCCGATGTAAGCGTCGCCATTCCAGAGAAAGCCTGCGCGGCCAACATTGGCGCCGTAGCGCGTTGCCATGCCGTTCCCCTCGATGCGATAGACATAAAATTTTCCCGGGTCGACGATGATCGTTCCCGGCGCTTCACTGGATTTATAGGCGACCGTGCGGCGCAAATACCGTGGGTCGACCTTGTTCAGATTGACGGCCGGGACCGGAAAACGTTCTTTGGGCAGAGGACCATAGGCGAGCAGAGCTTCCTCGTGAGACATGCCACCGCCCATGCTCGTGCACCCGGCCAGCGTCAGGGCCGCTAACGACGCTGCGCCAAACAGAACATGGCGACGATTAAGTCCGATATTGGAGTGTTCTTCGGTCATATGAGACTCGTCCTCAAGCCAAGCTTGTCCTTTGATGAGAAGGAGAGTGTTCTGCTCTCGAACTCTTGGCAAGTGCTCTGAAATTATTTGATCGGCGCAACAGGCGCCGTGTGCGACTGGGTCATCACCTTTTGTTGGCTCGCGAAAATTGAAAGAGAATTTTAGCGGTTTTGGGGGCCAGTGAACCTGTTGATCACTCACTGGTTTGCCATGCGTATTTTTGCTGCCGCAGTTCTTTCTTTGGCTTTCACCGCGCCGCTCATGGCCGATGAGCTTTGGCGCTATGAGGGCGGTGCGACGCCCATTGCGTGGTTCGAGACAGACAAGGCCCAGTTTCAGTTTGCGTGTCGCGGCGGAACGCTCACCATGGGTTTTTGGGTGAAGTCACCGGACAAGGCTGTGGTGGGTGCGAGTTCGATCAGCGTAGCGATTACCCCGGACGCGGCTACTGGAAGCCGGGTGTCCTCTGGGGGTGGAACTAGCTTTGCGCAGGATATGCCGCTGGTGCATCTGGAGGGGAGTTCGGTGATCGTGCGGGGGCCCGTGGCGCGGCAGTGGGCGCGGATTGCGCAACAGGCGCGGGACAGTATGCGGGTTGCCTTTGTGCGTACGAAAGGCGGAGGGGCTTTTGATCAGCTTGATACGCATGTGTTTGGTGCGCGTGGCTCCAAGACGATGATCGGCAAAGTCTTGGAGACATGCGGCTGAGGTTCGGCTGATCCCGACGGGCAGAGTGTCTTATGAGTCTGCGGTCTCTTGGCCGATGGCCCAGGTGACGCCGAAGGGGTCTTTTAGCTGACCATAGATATCACCCCAAAATTGCTTTTCGAGCGGCTGGCCAACTGTGCATCCTGCCGCCAAGGCGCGGTCCCACCACATCTGAGCGTTGTCGACGTGAATGTGCAGGTTGAAGGCCTGCGGCGGGACGGCGGGATAGCCGTAGTCGGGAAAGAAGTCGCTGAGGAAGATCGGCGTTCCGTTGATGTCGATATGGGCATGCATGATCAGCTTGCCGTCGTCGCTTGGCAAGGCGTGGCGCTCTATCGCGCCAAAGGCGGCCTTATAGAACTCGATCGCTTTGCGTGCGCCATCGACGCTGAGGTAGGGCGTGACGCCCCCAAATTTGCTCGCGGTATCCATCGTGTTGTCCTCCTTGGCGAGCAGCCTATGCCTCTGTTTGGGGCATAGCAATATTGCGTGGCGTGCCACGGGCTCAGAGCTAAAAACGTGAACATGCGCCGCGTGGCTGAGAGCTCACGGGTCGAGATATTGGCCTGAGGCGACTGTTCTTTGGATTGCTCCGGTAAGTGCAGAGCCCTCGGGTCAAGCCCGAGGGTGACGGCTGGAGGAATGAACGTCAGTTGCGGTGGATATTGATGCTCATCATCACGGCGACGCGCTGCTGTGGCATCAGGAGCGGGGTCGTGCTCGCTTTGAAATTCGAGTGATTTGGGGCAGCTGTTGTTGGCTCGAGGCAACAAAACCCGGCCGTGCTCGACGGTGAGAACAGATGAAGAATTGGGGCGTCGGATTGCAGGGTAACCGTGCGCTCGCCGAGGTTCAGGACCGCAGTCCCGTTCCAATTTAGAAAACTATTGTCGATCCGATTTTGAGGAAGCTCGGTCGCTATCGAAAATGCATTTTCGGCATCTGTGGTGTGTGTAGGCAGTCCAGCAGTATCGATGACCACCTTGCTTTGGGCATCGAACTGCAGGGTTGCGTGGCTGGTCGCGACGAACCAAGGGTGCAGTCCGATACCGAAGGGCATGCCTTCGGGTCCGGTATTTGTCACCTCAAGTTTTGCGTCCAAGCCATTGTTGGTCAACGCGTAGGTGACTTGGGGGTGGTAGTGAAAAGGCGCTTCGGTGGTGGAGCTTCGGGAGAGCACTAGTCTGTCGGTGGTACGGCGCTCCTCTGTCCAGTGTGATTGAAACGCAGTGCCGTGCAGCGGCAGGGGGAAGTCGGGGAGATTGGGGCGGACAGGGTAGAAACGGCCATTTGCTTCAAAACCACCATCGCCGATGCGATTGCACCAAGGCGCCATGATGATGAGGGCTCTGTCGAGGGGTGACTGTGGGGCGGCACTGGCGGGGCGCAGAACGTCCTGCCAGCCAATGTTGGTGCGCGCTGCGAACTCTAGCAAGCCACCACCGTCGAGGGTTGCCACAAGACGACTTGTGCTCGTTTCGAGGGTGATGTTTGCCATGGCCGCTTACTGCTTTAGAATTTTGGCAAAGCCATAAGCGGCGTTTGCAGCGCGCGTTGGTGAAGCAATTCCAAAAGCGGCTAGGGCTGTCCGGTATGCGTCGGCGATTGGTGACTGTCCGAGGACAACGATCTCGCTTGGTTGCGACTTGCCACTGAGCGCTTCAACGATCTCGCAGCCGATGATGAGGCCTTGCAGGTAGTCTGCAATCCCCGCAGCGGGGAGTTGGTCAAAAAGAACAAGTGACCGGGCGGAGAAAATGCGTTGTAGGACGCCGCCGGGCAGAGCTCGCTTGTCGCGGGCAATTGCTAAGCCTTTGTCGAAGCCTTCCGGCGAAGGGGTGTAGTCCGCGGGAATAAGCTTGGAGACTAGGGAGTCTTTCCGCAGCAGATTGAACACTTCGCCGGACATATAGGTCGTCAGGTCGGTGATCGCCTCGCCATCTGTCGTGACCCACTTGCTATGGGCTCCGGGCAGAATAATGGCTTTGGGCAAGCTGCCTTCGATGCCAAAAATGGCCATCTCCTCACCGCGCATCACATCCGGCAAGGGGAGTGTTCGGGCGAGGCCTGGAAGAAAGAAGACAGTCGGTAGGCCGTCAGGACGTGCTTCTACCGCGGCCTTGATGAGGTCCTGCGGTCGTGCGGGTAGGGTTGCAAACGGAGACTCGAGCCAGCCTGTGCGGCTGGTTGCCATGCCGGAAATATAGATGGCGTCCACCTTGGTGAGCCAATGCGCGAGTTCCTCGCGCACGACGCCGGCAAAGTCTTTGTTGGTGACGCTATTTACCCCGCGCGGGCACTGATGCTCGCCTTGGATTGTGCCGGATTGGTCGAGAAGCCACGCATGAAAATTCGTGGATGTCCATTCGATTGCTAAAAACATGTCAATCAATATGCAGGTTTAACAGGGAACCAGTCTTTGCGCTCAGTATCGAGATAGGCCCCGACAATGCCGTCGACACGGTAGCGTTCTAAGGCAGCCTCATCGATGTCGACGCCCAAGCCTGGGGCTTCTGGGATGGCAAATCGGCCGTTGCTCAGTTTTGGTGCATTGGGGCTGATGTCGTCGCCGAGATAGGCGCGCTCAGTGTCTATCGCCAAAGTCATATTCGGCAATGACGCTGCCAAATGTATATAAGCCGACTGAGAGAGAGCCAGCTCCGCCCCGGAATGTAAGGTGACAGGGATGCCCACAGCCTCGCAGATTGCAGCAGCTTTAATGGTCTGCCAAAGCCCGCCGGCTTCATGAGGATCAAGCAGCACCACGTCGGCGGCGCTCGCGCGGACGATATTGCCGACATCGGCAAGCGTATAGGCGCTCTCGTCTAGGGCGATGGGAACTGGCTGATTGGCGACCAATGCGGCATGGCCATGCAGGTCGTCGAGTTCTAGGGGTTGCTCGACATAGGCTGGGTCGAACTGGCGAAGTTTCTCAAGCTGACGCTTTGCCGTCCCGGGAGTCCAGGCGCCGTTTACGTCGAGGCGGAGGGGGCGATCCCCGATAACTTTACGAGCGGCCTCAGCGAGGGTGAGGTCGGTCTTTTCATCGAAGCCAATTTTGACTTTGAATGTCTCATAGCCCGCATCCAGAAAGCGCTGCAGGCGTTCCGATAAGCTGTTTGTGTCACTGGTGAACAGATACGCCGCGGCCTCAACATCTTTGCGCCACTTGCCGCCCCAGAGAGCATAAAGTGGCAATTGCGCTTGTTTGCCAAGGGCATCCCACATTGCCATTTCAAGGGCGGCAATGGCCATAACCGCGGCGCGTTTGTGGTGATAGAACCCAGCGCCCAGCACGTGGCGATGTAAGCGTTCCACATCTGCAACCGGATAGCCGATGGCAAGTGGTGCAACGATATCGGCAAAAACTGCGGGAACATTGGCGATGAGAGAGATGGTTTCTCCATAGCCGATAATGCTGGTGTCCGTCTCTATACGGCAGACAAGGCGCGTTGTGCCGATGCGGCGTCCTGAGCCCCACAAGATGTCTTCTGTGAAGGGCATGCGGACGAGCCAATGGTCAATTTTACGGATGTGCATCTTCACTCCCTAGGACAAACTGTCCGATGCATGATTGACATGGAACTTAGTTCCAAGATATCCAAATGACAACACAGCAAAGCAATCGCTGTATAGATCGTCAGCAACTGACGGTTCCGGGAGAGGTTATGGCGAACGCGCAAGAACATGCGGTGAGCATTGGCAAAGAGGGTGATGGCGATGTGCCGTCCACCCCTGGCGTCCAGGCTTTAACGCGCGGCGTCCAGATATTGGATATCGTCGCCAATGCGGCAGTAGGGCTGCGGTTTACCGAATTGCTCGAACAAACGGCGATGCCGAAGGGTACGCTGCATCGGCTGCTGCAGGCTTTGGTCGAAGAGAACCTGCTCACCTTCGATAGCCGTCATCAAAAATACCGTTTGGGCGCGCGGTTGTTTCAATGGGCGCACAAGGTCTGGGATGACTTTGACCTGCGTGGTGCTGCTGAGCCAGAGCTCGAGCGCCTTCGCGATATGACCGGCGAGGCCATTCGGCTTGGGGTCATGGATGGCCAAAGCATACTCTACATTGACCAGCGTGAAGTGCCGCAGCCATTGCGTCTAAACAATGGGGTTGGCAGTCGGGCGGCGGTTCACGCGAGTGGTCTGGGGAAAGCCATTCTTGCCCATTTGCCACTTGAGAAGCGCCGGGCGCTGTTGGCAGATTCAAATCTTGAGCGCTTTACCGACAGTACAATTACCGATCCGGAAGAACTGGCGCGCCAGCTCGATCTGATCAAAGCGCGTGGCTATGCTGTGTCGGTGGATGAGCAGCATGTCGGCATTTCCTCGGTCGCTGCACCAGTTTTGAACCATCGTGGCGAACCTATTGGCGCCATTGGCATAATCGCACCTACATTCCGGCTCCCGCTTGATCGCCTCCATGCTCTTGGGCGTGATGTGATTGAGGCTGGACGTCGCACATCTGGTAACTTCGGAGAGTTCGCTATGTCGCTAGGCATCCAACCCCGTCCACTTGGGGTTGATCGCGCCGACGTGCGGTGTGTGATCCCGGCAAGCTCCTTCCTAGGGGAGGGGCCGTATTGGTCTGCCGAGGACAAGAAGCTTTATTTCGTCGATATTCTGGCGCCGTCGGTGCATGCGGGTGACCCAGAAAAGGGCACCTATACAAGTGTCACCGTTCCGGAGCTGGTTGGCTTTATGGTGCCACGGACGCGTGGCGGTTTTGTCGCCGGTATGCACGGCGATATTCGCGGCATCGATATGCCCACAGGCAGTGTCACAACACTGGCGCGGTTGGAGGCAGATCGTCCGGGCAACCGGTTTAACGACGGCAAATGCGATCGCAAGGGGCGTCTTTGGGGCGGTACTTTGGCCATCGACACATCACCGGATCAGGGTCGCCTTTGGCGTTTGGACCCCGATGGCAAAGCCTATGAGATGGATCGTGGAATCCATGTTTCAAACGGGCTTGATTGGAGCCCGGATGACAAGACGTTCTACTTTACCGACACAGCCAAGCAGACGATCTACGCCTATGATTTCGATCTGGAATCCGGTTCGATTTCAGGCCGACGGCCCTTCGTTGTTGTGCCTGAATCTGAAGGCAAGCCGGACGGGCTAACTGTCGATGCTGAAGGTTTCCTTTGGGTTGCCCATTGGGATGGGTGGTGTGTCACGCGCTATGACCCAGAAGGCAAGGTTGAGCGTGTCATCAACCTCCCCGTTCCACGACCAACATCATGCGTTTTCGGTGGCGAGGATCTGCAAACCTTATTTGTTACCACCGCTCGAATTCGTTTGTCCGCTGCCCAGCTTGCGGACGCCCCTCTCTCCGGAAGCGTGTTTGCGATTGATACGGGCATTAAAGGCCTGCCGAGCAACATGTTTGCGGGCTGAACGAAAGCACTAAAATGGCAAAGCTTGAACTTAGCGGCATTAAAAAATCCTTCGGCGCAACCGAGGTGCTCAAGGGGATCGATCTTACCGTAGAGGACGGTGAGTTCGTCGCTTTCGTTGGCCCGTCGGGATGCGGTAAATCAACCTTGCTGCGGTTGATTTGTGGCTTGGACGAAATCACCGCCGGCAAAATAGCGATTGATGGGGAGATCGTGAATGATGTCGCCCCGGCAAAGCGCGGTATCGCCATGGTCTTCCAGAGCTATGCCTTGTATCCGCACATGTCCGTCGCAGAAAACATGGGCTACGCGCTTCGCCTCGCGGGTGTAAGCAAGGATGAAATCAAGGCACGCGTTGAAAAGGCGGCCAAGGTTCTGCGTATTGATCACTATCTGGATCGTAAGCCGCGCCAGTTGTCTGGTGGTCAGCGCCAGCGTGTAGCCATCGGACGTGCAATCGTTCGCGAGCCGAGGATTTTTCTGTTCGACGAGCCGCTTTCGAACCTGGATGCTTCCTTACGCGTCGAGATGCGGATTGAAATCGCACGTATGAAAGAACGTCTGGGCACGACCATGGTGTATGTGACCCACGACCAGGTTGAAGCGATGACGCTTGCGGACAAGATTGTCGTACTGCATGGCGGCGTGGTTGAGCAGATTGGCTCGCCGCTTGAGCTGTACAATGCGCCGCAGAACCGCTTTGTCGCGGGCTTTATCGGCAGTCCCAAGATGAATTTCTTGCAATTGGGCAGCAAGACTGGTGACGGGCGGCATGAGGTGTCGGGCGGCATTGTTACGGTGCCTGCAGCGCTCCGAGATATTCCAACTGAAGTTGGTATTCGCCCGGAACACATTGATCTTGTAGATCTTTCGAAGCCACATGCGCTCTCCGGCACGGTGACAATGACCGAGCATTTGGGCAGTGACACATATGCTTACGTGGCGCTGACAGGCAGCGATGACGTGCTCGTCGTTCGTGTCGCTGGCGAGCGTGCCGTGCGTAAAAATGAAACCATCGGTGTCAGTTTCGATGCCACGCTCCTGCATGTCTTCGGCGCTGATGGGCGCACTTTAGCGTCGGCGCGCCCGGTGGCTTTGGAGGCCGCGTGATGGTGCACGAAGAGCTTATCGCAAAGGTTGATGTCGAGGTTGCGCGTTATCCGAGCTTGGCCGGAAAAGCCGTCCTAATTACGGGCGGCGGGTCGGGTATCGGGGCTTCGTTGGTCGAACACTTTGCAGCGCAAGGATGCAAGGTTGGCTTCATTGAGCTCGATGCAGCAGTTGCAGAAAATTGCGCCGTGTCGGTCGAGCAGAAGACGGGCACGCGGCCTGACTACGCGGTTTGTGACCTCCGCGATATCGAGGCAATGCGCCGATCTATTCTGGCCTTGAGCGAGAAGATCGGGACGATTTCGGTATTGGTGAACAATGCCGGTAACGACGATCGACTGGTGATCGAAGAGATCACTCCCGACTATTGGGACGATCGGCAGAACACGAATTTGCGACACCAGTTTTTCGCCGTTCAAGCTGTGATTGACGGCATGGTGAAGCTTGGTGGTGGCACGATCATCAACATGGGCTCGATCTCGTGGATGCGCGGTGCCGCGGGGCTCGTTTTCTACACCACAGCCAAGTCTGCGGTGATGGGAATGACGAAGTCGCTCGCAAGAGAATTGGGGGAGCGCAACATTCGCGTGAACTCAATTGCACCCGGCTGGGTGTTGACTGAGAGGCAAGTTGTTCGCGCAAAAGCGATCTATCAGGGAAAGTTTCAAGAATATCTGCAGGTTCAATGTTTGAAGGAACATCTCCTGCCACCTGATATCGCCCGCATGGCCCTGTTTTTGGCTGCGGATGACTCAAGGCTCATTACGGCGCAAACCTTCATCGTCGATGGTGGTGCTGTGTAACGGCTACGAGGCCGTTGGAGGGCCTCGTCTACGTGTTTTCTTGAATGAAACTAAGTTCCAAAGGGAGGGACGTTTTATGAAGAATTTTAAGAGTGCCATTGGCGCGGTCGCTATGAGCACGGGGCTGCTGATGTCTTCGGCTTACGCCGCCGACGTAAGCTTTATGAGCTTCACCTTTGCGGAAGAGGCCAATACCACCACCGTACAGGCTATGTTGGATGAGTTCAGTGCCGCCGAAAACCTCACTGTCGAGCCGTTGGGCTTTGCCTGGGGCGACATGCAGAAGAACATTTTCTTGCGCGCACGTTCTGGCACGTTGCCAGATATCGCCCAGCTGTCGGAACGTTGGTTGCCGACCTTCGCCAGCCTTGAAGCTTTGGTCGACCTGAACACCGTTTACGGCAAGGAAACGCTCGAAGCGACTTTCGCCGCTGACGCGCTGGCGATGGGCAATGTGAATGGTAAGCAGCTGGCGCTGCCGCTGATCTCGGGCTCGATTGGCCTCGTGGCCAACAAGGCGGTGCTGGAACAGGCTGGCGTTGAGGCACCGAAGACCGTGGCCGAGTTCAAGGATGCGCTGATTGCTGTGCGCGACAACGTCCCGAACTCCGTTCCATATACAATGGCGACGAAGAACAATGGCTCGATCCTGATCGACTTCATGATCTGGAATTGGGTCCACGGTGGTGCCATCATTAACGCCGATGGACAGGCTGTCGTCGACACTGCCGAAAGCCGCGCGGCTCTGCAATTTATGGTCGATCTCATGACCGAGCGCCTTGCAGCTCCAGAAATTGACCGTCCAGATAGCCGCCGTTTGTTGGCGCAAGGTGCTTCGGCCTTCTATTTCGACGCGCCGCAGACGCGCACCTTCTTGCGCGACTTCTCCGGTCAGGGCGAAGCCTTTGACGTCAACGTGCTGCCGGTTACGACGCCAGTTCTGGCCGAAGGCGACCAGTCGACATCAGTTCAGTGGGGCCATCTCTTGGTGCAGTTTGCGCCGGGCGCGACCTCGACTGCAGAGGCTCCTGCTGCCAAGTTCCTGAGCTATCTGACCTCCGATGCGGTTCAGACCAGCTTCCCGCTCAAGATGAGTGCGCTTCCGGTCACCAATTCGGCGCGTGCCGCTGTTGCTGACGATGCGTATCTCTCGGCTTGGGCCGCTGCGACAGGTGCGTCGCGTCAGAACGAAGTCGGCATCTGGTCCAACGCCGCAGACCTCACCACCATCGTGGGCGAAGAAGTGCAGGGCGCGTTGCTCGGCCAGAAGTCAGTCGACGATGCGATCGTGGCGATGCAGTCCCGTCTGGCTGAATCCATGGCCAACGCTACGCCTGCCAACTAATTCGAAACTCTATCTCTGAGCCGGTCGCCACAGGCGGCCGGTGCCTGATGCTGAGGACATTCATGGCCACTTCGGATGACACTTTATCTGACTATCCCGTTTCACCCCTTGCCAATCGGCGGGGTCTGAAAGGCGGGCAGTCCCGCGTTGGCCTGCTGATGCTTCTGCCTGCAGCATTGGCCTTCTCAGCGATCATTCTTTATCCATTCTTGCAGGCGCTGGGACTATCGATGTTCCAGTACACCGTGGAGATGATGTCTCCCCGCTGGAACGGCCTTGGCAATTTTGCCAAGCTGCTCGCGGATCCTGCGGTGTGGAATGCATTCGCAACGACAGCAGTGTATGTGACGTTGACTACTGTTGGCACTTTGATTATGGGGCTCGGTTGGGCGCTTATCGTCAACCAGCCATTCCGCGGTCGCGCCGTATTGCGCTCGCTCTCGCTCTTGCCCTGGGTTCTACCCTCGACCGTATCCGCCTTTATTTGGGGCTGGATCTTCAATTCGCGATATGGCGTGCTCAATGCCTTTCTGATGCAGATCGGCGTGATTCACTATCCGCAGGCCTGGTTGTCGACGCCCCAAGGGGCAATGATGGCTGTGGTGTTGACCAAGGTCTGGCTGTCTATACCGCTGTTCATGGCCTTCTTCCTGGCTGGTCTGCAGAACCTTGATCGGGAGCAGATTGATGCGGCCCGTGTCGATGGTGCTGGCAATTTCGCCATCCTGCGCGACCATATTCTGCCGCACCTGCGGCCGGTTCTAATCATCGTGGTCGTGCTCGGTGTTATCGGCAATCTGCAGCAATTCGACACCATTTATGCGCTCACCGGTGGCGGTCCTGTTCGTGCAACAGCAGTGCTCTCAGTCGAAGTCTACCGCCGTGCTTTCGAGCAGTGGGATATCGGCATCGCTTCCGCAATTGGCGTGCTGTGGGTCGCTACACTCCTGCCACCGGCCTTCCTCTATCTGCGCATGCTGGTCAAAGGGAACAACTGATGTTTGACCTGTCCTCAACTACGGCCAAGGTCGTTTTTGGCCTCGCCTTAGCATTCATTGGGTTCTTCCTGTTCTTCCCGCTGTATTGGCTGGTGATCTCTTCACTCAAGGGCAATGCTGAACTCTATCAGGTCGTCCCGACAGCCTTCCCGGTTATGCCGACGCTCGACCATTTCGTTGCGGCGATCACCCGCGGCAAGCTGCCGATGTACTTGTGGAACTCCCTGGTGACGTCTGGTGCCAGTGCTCTCTTGGTTTCGGTACTGGCCATTTATGCTGGCTATAGCTTTGCCAAGTACAAGTATTTTGGCCGTCAGCCGGTTATGCTCTTCATGTTGAGCGCGCAGATGTTCCCATTTGGCCTTCTGCTGATCTCGCTCTATCCGATGATGAGTAGCCTCAATCTTTTGGACACTCAGCTCGGCTTGGTCTTGAGCTACATCGTCTTCGCACTGCCAGTGTCGACCTACATGCTCTATAGCTACTTCTCGCAAGTGCCTGATGAGTTGATTGACGCGGCTCGCGCCGATGGGGCGAGCGACTTGCGCATTTTCCATACGATCGTCATTCCGATCTCTATCCCGCCGATTGTGACGGTGTTCCTCTACTCCTTCATGTGGAGTTGGAACGACCTTCTCTACTCGATGACGCTCATCGTGTCTGACGACAAGCGCACCATCGGGCCGGGCCTGCTTCTGACCTATCTCAATGAGGTCAATTCCGATTGGGGTGGCGCTATGGCCGCTTCGCTCATCGCCTCTGCCCCCATCGTTATCGCATTCATGTTTCTCCAGCGCTTCTTCATCCAAGGCGTGACAGCCGGAGCTGTAAAATGACTAAGACACTTGCCGGCGCTTTTCCGGTGCTTCCAACGCCATTCGCCGCCGATGGCCAGATCGACAAAGCCGACTTTGCCTCGATCATCGACTTCGTTGTTGAGAGTAATGTGGACGGGGTGGTTTATCCCGGGGTTGCCAGTGAAGTGGAAACTCTCACTTCTGATGAACGTCGCAGCCAGATGTTGTTCCTTGCCGAACGATTGGCTGGTCGCTTGCCGATCATTATCGGTGCGAGTGATCCTGATCCTGCCGTCGCGGTTAAGCACGTGGCGCAGGGCGGTGAGATTGGCGCTGCGGCCGCCATGGTGATCGCCCCTTTGGCGATCGGCAATGATGTTGCGGCTCAGATCGCGTATTTCAAGGCGGTTTCGGCGGGTGCTCCGGTGCCGATTATGCTCCAAAACCAGCCCAAGCCGATTGGCGCGGGCTTGTTGCCCGAAGAAGTTGCAGAGATCGTCAAGGCCGTTCCTGAAATCCGCTATGTGAAGGAAGAAACGGCGCCATTTGGCCAAAATCTGACGCGCATTAAAAACGCCGCTGGTGACTCTGTCGATGCTGTCTTTGGTGGGGCAGGTGGGCGCTACGTGACGGACGAACTCGCCCGCGGCGCAGCTGGCACGATGCCTGCATCAGAGATTGCAGACATTCACGCTATGATGATCCACGCTTGGCAGAAGGGCGATCGCGAGACCACGCGCCGCCTCTACAATATTTCGCTGCCCTTGCTAAATTACCAGGCGATCTTCCGTATGCATCTCACCAAGGAAGTGTTACGCCGCCGTGGCGTGATCAAGAATGTATTTGTGCGCGCCAAGGGACCAAAGTTCGACGCCGACGATCTCATCGAACTGGGAAATCTTCTGGACGACGCTGATCTGCCGTTCACCAACCATAAGATTGTGTGATGCTCAAACACGTCGACGCTATCGTCAAGGTTGAGACCTTCATCATCTCCATTCCGCGAGAGGTGCCGTATCTCGGCCCCCTCAAGTCGGGAGAAGCGATCAACGAACGGGGCTACCTCGTTCGGAAAGGGAACCGCACAATCTACCCGTCAACGGATATGACACTGCTGGTCAAAGTGACTGGCGAGAGCGGTGTGGTTGGCTGGGGAGAGTGTTATGGCATCGTCGCTCCTGAGGCGACAAAAGCCATCATTGATGATGTTCTGGGGCCAGTGATCATCGGCCGAGACCCGGCGGACGCTGTCGTCATTCACGAGGATCTATATGATCTTATGCGGGTGCGCGGCTTCTTCGGAGGCTTTTATCTTGATGCTTTGGCTGGCGTAGACATCGCCCTCTACGATTTGGCCGGTAAGGTGCTCAATGTATCGGTATCGAGCCTACTAGGTGGCCGTCGTCACAATACTATTCCCGCCTATGTTTCCGGCTTGCCCAAAGCCACGATCAAGGAACGTTGCGATCTCGCGGTTGAGTGGGTCAGCAAAGGCTACAAAGGCATCAAGTTTGCGGCAGCTGTATCTGACGAAGGGATCGCTGCTGAAATGGCAGCCCTTCGGGAGGCGGTCGGTCCTGATATCGACATCATGGTCGACCTGCACTGGAAGTTTGAAGCCGCCGAGGCCGTGCGGCTCATTCGTCGTCTAGAGTCGCATAACCTCTACTTTGCGGAGGCTCCGGTACAGCCTGAAAATCTTGAAGGTCAGGCGTGGGTCGCCAAGGGCATTGGTGTGCCCCTTGCTCTCGGCGAAGAGCTTCGCACCACTTATGAGTTCCGTCCGCGCTTTGAAGCTCGGGCCATGAGCATTGTGCAGCCGGAAATGGGGCATACCGGCATTACCGAGTTCGTTCAGATCGGTCGTATGGCGCAGTCATTCCACATGAACGTCATTCCGCACGCCTCGATCAGCGTCGGCATTTTCATGGCGGCAAGTTTGCAGGTCGCCTCCACTCTGCAGAATGTGCCTTATCACGAGTATCAGCACTCAATCTTCGACCGGAACCTTGCGCATACGGTGGGTGACATGGGCTGCGCCAATGGTGCTTACACTGTGCCAACCGGGGCAGGGATCGGCGTTGAACCGCGGGACGAGCTGTTCAAATACGTGGTCCGCAAGATCTAGCAGGCAAAGGGACCAAGATATTCTCGCCGCTCCAATCCAACGATGCGCGGCGAGGATTTTTCGAGCGAGCGTGCTCATGGACCAAGATTGTTCTTCAGCGATTGGACTGGTTTGCGTTGCCTGAGGTTGAGGAAAAAGGGCGCCGGGCTTAACGCAATTGAACGGGTCGCTCCTCGACCCAAAAGCCGAGGTGGGTGTCGTTCTGTTGGAGCGCGACCCTGTGAGCGGCCGCGTGCGAGTTTTAACCCGGTAGCAAACTGCCTGTCGTGATCACCCGCATATCCAGTGCCTCCATGAGATATTCCTCCGCCGTGACCTCGCGGCCAAGGCCCAGCCGAGCTGCAATCTCGCGCCAGCTTCTGTTTTCCAGCGCCTTGCGCGCCCCATAGGTCTGCCCCGGTTCGGGCAAATCCGTGGCATAGCCATAGGCATAGTCTACAGCGATCGTGCCGCCGACGGTCACCCCGATATCGGCGCCGATATAAATCGGCGTCCTAAAATCCCCTCCGACAAGCAGCGCCGAATCCGCTCGCCCCGCATAAACCCAATCCTCCACGATCAAGTCGCCGGTCACAATGATGATGCTGGACCATTCATTGATCAGCGTCTTGCAGCGCACATCGCCAAAGACAATCAGGGTCGCATTGCCATCTGCACCGTCGCCGCCTTGCGTAGACACCAGACCGTCGACAGTAAGGTGCCCATCCACGGCGGTGATCAGGCTCTGCGGCTGAAAATCACCGTCTACCCGCAAGTCGCCCGCCTGGTAGCCCGCCGCGATATCGGCCAGCGGCATGCCCGCCGGGGTAAGCTCGAAGCGCCCTATATAGTCGCCAAGACCTGCCGGCAGCAATGCGGTGCGCCGCGCAACTTCAGCAAGCCATTCTTCCGCCGAAACAGTTTTCAACGCCACCACAATGCTCCTGCCTGAACCCCGCGGAACGGTCGCCAGCAAAAACGGCTTTTTAGCGGCTGGTTTTGGCCTGGGGTTTTGTCGGGATATTCTGGATCCTTCTCATCGAAAGTTCGGTATGCCCTGCGGAAAGGCGGCCAACCCGCGCACGATCCCATTTGAGCTAAGCCGGTTTCCATGCCTGACGCGCCGGTCTACCATCGACGCAAGTGCGGTCATCTATCCCGTATTCGAAGGCCTCGAAAGCGGACGATGATCAGTCGTGGTAAACGGACGCTGTCGATTGGGTTTGCAACCAGAACTACAGCAGAAAATCAGAACGGCTACGCTCGATCACGATTTGCCGCAGCGATACGTTTGCAGGTGCGGATAGGGCGTAGAGGATCGTTTCAACCACGTCCTTGTTGGATAGGCCTTCCTCTGCTGCACGTGTCCTGTTCCATTCCGCTGTAGTGGGCGATACGTCCTCAATGACACCCGGATATACCGATGTAATCCGCACCGAGGTTCCTGCCAGTTCCTCTACCAAGCCTTGCGTAAACCCATCTTGCGCGGCCTTTGCTGCCCTGAACGGAAGCGAGGCCCCAACAAACCTAGCATACTGCAAACCCGACATCGAAACGACGTTATGGATATCCGCGTGCGGTCGAACCTTCAACAAGGGCAGAAGCTGTCTGGTCAACGTCATCGTCCCTGTGACTGTCGAGTTCACAACGGCCGCGATTTGCTCGTCGGTGTGATCTTCCAAACGGCCAGATGTGAACTGCGCCCCGTTGTTGACCAATATGTCGATGTCAGGATGAAACGTGACTATTTGGTTCGCCGCAGCCTGGATGGACTGAGATTGCGACAGGTCACAGACAAAGCTATCGACCTGTGGCCCGCCGTTGCCAACAATGACAGCAGCGACCTCTCGCAACATGTCGGAGGAGCGGCCGAGTAGTATGGGAATTGCACCTTGAGACGCAGCCACGATGGATAGAGCTCGGCCAAGTCCTCGGCCCGCTCCAGTTATCACAATCTTCCTACCCCGCATCGACGTCACCTAGGCCAACTGCTGTAAAGAACGAAGTCAGCATATCTTGAATTCGCGAACAAAACCTGCCAGTCCGCAATCCACCCCATTTGTGCCATCCATCCCTGCCTGATGGCGGCTTTGGGGGGCGTTGAAGGGCATCTGATGACCGAAATGGGGCGTTAGCTGTCAAAATGGTTGACGGTACTTGAGAAGGGGCCGCAGCATTGATGTCGCGAGATTTGAGATCGGTTTGAGTGGCTTGGTCTGCTCTTGGGAACTCGCTAGAGCGGCACCAGCGTCTGAAAGAGGGGCAGTAAGCTGACGGTCGGGTAGGGGTGCTGGCTTCGACGTGAAATGCCAAGGAGCCAAAACCCGCCTGAGCGACGGATAAGCGCGATCTTCCCAGAGGCCCATAGACGTACGCCCTCTTGCTCACTCCCGCGTTCTAAAAATTTATGCAGGCTTTATGCGGATCGCGTGGTTCCACATGGAATTTTTACGCGACGATAATCGAATGTGCGGGCCTCTCAACGGAGGACGTACGTATGTTGGACATCATCTATCTGGCGCTTGGGGTGGGGTTTTTCGTCCTCACATTCGCCCTCGCGCGGCTTTTGTCGCGGGTGTAGCGCCATGCTGACCTGGCTTTGGGGGCTCGGTGCCCTCGCGATTGCCGGCTACATGGTCATCGCCCTGTTTCGGCCCGACAAACTTTAGCGGAAACTTTTCAAAATGAACTGGCAAGGCTGGGCGGAAATCGCCCTGACCCTTGGTCTCGCCCTCGCTTTGGGCTGGCCACTGGGTATTTTCATGTCGCGCGTCTGGAATAGGGAAAGCACCTGGCTTGATCCGGTGCTGAAACCCGTTGAGCGCGTGTTCTATGCGGCCTCCGGCATCGACCCTAACAAGTCGCAGGGCTGGCTCGGCTATGGCGCGTCGCTAATCGCCTTCAATCTCTTCGGCTTGGTCCTGCTCTACGCCATGCTGCGCCTGCAGGGCATTTTGCCCTTCAATCCGCAGGGGTTTGCGGGCGCCTCACCGGACCTGGCGTTCAACACGGCGGTGAGCTTTGTGACCAATACCAATTGGCAGAGCTATGGTGGGGAAACCACTATGAGCCACTTTACCCAGATGGTTGGCCTGACGACGCAGAATTTTGTGTCTGCAGCGACGGGTGCCGCAATCGCAGCTGCGCTGGCGCGGGCATTTATAGGCAATCGCGAGACCGGGCTGGGCAATTTCTGGGCCGACCTCGTGCGCACAACCCTCTATGTGCTGCTACCCCTCTCGATTGTTCTCGCTGTGGCCCTGATCGGCCTTGGCGTGGTCCAGAACTTTGCCGCCACACTATCGGCGACAACGCTCGACGGCGCGAGCCAAACCATTTCAGTGGCACCAACTGCGAGCCAGTTGGCCATAAAGCAGTTGGGCATCAATGGCGGCGGTATCTTCAACGCCAATTCGGCTCATCCGTTCGAAAACCCCACCCCGTTGACCAATCTGATGACCGCCGTGGCGATCAATACGTTGGGCTGGGCAGCATTCTTTGCCTTTGGCCGCTCGGCTTTTGCGCGCAAGGAAATTCGGGCTCTGGCGACTGCGGCCATTCTGATCCTCGGTGCAGGCGGTGCTGCGATCTATACCGCTGAAGCCCAGCCCGCTCCGGCTCTCGCGGCGGCAGGGATCGAAAGCCCGGCGAACATGGAAGGGAAAGAGACCCGTTTCGGCATTGCTGGCACTGCCGCGTGGGCCGCGCAGACGACAGGGGCTTCCAATGGCTCGGTCAATGGCATGCATGACAGTTTGATGCCGCTTGGCGGTGGAATGGCGATGCTGTTGATGATGCTGGGAGAGATCCTGCCTGGAGGCATTGGTTCGGGCATTGCCATCATGGTGGTCATGGCCATGCTGTCTGTGTTCGTGGCCGGTCTCATGGTTGGGCGCACGCCAGAATATCTGGGTAAGAAGATTGAGGCGCGTGAGATCCAGTTTGCCATGGTGGCCCTGCTGGTCGCGCCGCTCTCGACGCTGGGCTTTTCGGCGCTCACCGTGGTTTGGCCGGGTGGGCTCTCCAGCCTCTTCAACCCCGGCGCGCATGGCCTCAGCGAACTGCTCTATGCCTTCACGTCAGCCACGGCCAATAACGGCTCAGCTTTTGGCGGCATCTCGGCCAATGTGCCTTGGTGGAACACCACACTTGGCCTCGCCATGCTCCTTGGTCGCTTCATTCCGATCGTGGCTGTGCTCGCCATTGCTGGGAGCATTGTCGCCAAGCCGAAACTGGCCCCGAGCACTGGCACTCTGCCGACGACGGGCGCGCTGTTCATTGGCCTGCTCGTCGGGGTCATCATCATTCTCGGTGCGCTGCAGTATTTCCCGGCGCTCGCCCTTGGCCCGATCGTAGAGCACTTCCAAGTGCTTGAAGCGGTCGCGGCAAACTAAGGTCTCGTCACATGTCTACGATGGAATTTGGAATTGAAGGCAAAGGACACACCCGGCTTGCCGGTGGTCTCAATGCCGCGACGCTGGCCCGTGCATTGGGCGACGCCTTTATGAAACTCGACCCCCGAAAGCTTTATGGCAATCCGGTGATCCTTGCCACCGAACTCGTCGCGGTTCTCGCGACAGTTTCGGCTGCGATTGCGATTGGCAGTGGGACCAATGGCGGCTTTGCCGTCGCCATTGCCCTGTGGCTTTGGGCAACCGTGCTCTTTGCCAATTTTGCCGAGAGCATTGCCGAGGGGCGGGGCAAAGCCGCCGCCGACTCCCTGCGGGCAACGCGCACGACAACCAAGGCCAAACTGATCGTCGATGAAAAGCAGGGACTTGTGGTGCCGACGCCGGCCCATGAACTGGGCCTGGGCCAGACTATTCTGGTCGAAGCAGGCGACGTCATTCCGGTCGATGGGGAAATCATTGAAGGGGTGGCCTCGGTCAACGAAGCGGCGATTACGGGGGAAAGCGCCCCCGTCATCCGCGAGTCTGGTGGCGACCGTTCTGCCGTTACGGGCGGAACAACGGTGGTCTCGGACTGGATCAAGGTTCGCGTGACGGCGCGCCCCGGCTCGACCTTCCTTGATCGGATGATCGCCATGGTAGAAGGCGCCGATCGGCGCAAAACACCGAATGAAATTGCACTGGCTGTGTTGCTGGCGGGACTGACACTGATCTTTCTGATCGCCGTCGTCACGCTTCTGGCTTTCGCCGCCTATTCAGGCATCGATCTTGATCCTGTTGTGCTTGGCGCGCTCTTTGTCTGCCTGATCCCCACCACCATTGGCGGCCTGCTCTCGGCTGTCGGCATTGCTGGCATGGATCTCCTGCTCAAGGTCAATGTGTTGGCGACGTCCGGTCGTGCCGTGGAAGCGGCGGGTGACGTCGATACGCTGCTGCTCGACAAGACCGGCACGATCACTTTCGGCAATCGCATGGCGACCGAAGTCATTCCGGCTCCGGGGATCAGGGAAGACCTGGCGTTCCGGGCTGCGGTCATGACCTCACTCGGAGATGAGACGCCTGAGGGCCGCTCGATCATCGAACTGGCGCGCAATAAGGGCATCAGCCTTGACGCGCCTGCTGACGGTAAGATCATTCCGTTCACGGCGTCGACCCGCCTATCGGGCATTGATACGGACGGCAAACTCTGGCGCAAGGGGGCGGTCGACGCGATCTTGAAGCTGACGGGCAAGAGCGATACCGACGCTCCAGCCCAGTTCCGCCAGGTGGTGGATCGGATCGCGCGCAGTGGTGGCACGCCGCTCGCCATTGCCGAAGGGAAGACGCTGATCGGCGTCATTCATCTCAAGGATGTGGTCAAACCCGGCGTTGCCGCGCGTTTTGCCGATCTTCGGAAGATGGGCCTGCGCACAGTGATGATTACGGGCGACAATCCAGTAACGGCTGCGGCCATCGCGGCAGAGGCGGGTGTTGACGATTTCCTCGCGGAGGCGACGCCCGAGGACAAGCTGCGCCTCATCCGAGAGGAACAGGGTAAGGGGCGTCTCGTGGCCATGTGTGGCGATGGCGCCAATGACGCCCCCGCTCTTGCTCAGGCCGATGTGGGTGTGGCCATGCAGACTGGGGCACAGGCGGCCCGTGAAGCGGGCAATATGGTTGATCTCGATAGCGATCCGACCAAGGTCATCGAGATTGTTCAAGTCGGTAAGCAGATGCTCATCACGCGTGGTGCGCTGACGACCTTCTCCATTGCCAATGATGTCGCGAAGTATTTTGCCATCATTCCAGCGCTGTTTGTGGTAGTGTTGCCCGAGCTGCAAGCGCTCAATGTCATGGGACTGGCCAGCCCGGAAAGCGCGATCCTCTCAGCGGTCATTTTCAACGCGCTGATCATTGTCGCTCTCATTCCGCTTGCCCTTCGCGGCGTCAAATACCGCGCCATTGGGGCCGGTGCGCTGCTGTCGCGCAACTTGGGCATCTATGGGCTCGGAGGTCTTATCGCCCCCTTTATCGGCATCAAGATCATCGACATTGCCATCACCGCAGTCGGGTTCGCATAAGGAGCAACCACAATGCTGAACCAAGCAAGACCAGCTATAGCCTCTATGCTCTTGTTCTCGGCCATTCTCGGAGGGGCCTATCCGGCCCTCGTCACGGCGGCGGGCGGGGCGCTGTTCCCCCAGCAGGCCGAGGGCTCGCTCGTGAGAAACGCGGAGGGGGTAGTCGTCGGCTCAAAACTCATCGGGCAGGTGACGACAGGGCCAGCTTATCTTTGGCCACGGCCTTCGGCGGCTGGCGATGGCTACAACGCCGCTGGCTCCTCCGGGTCCAACCTTGGCCCACTCAATCCTGTCCTTATCGAGCGGGTCGCGGCCGACGTCGCTGCAATTCGGGCCTACGCGCCGGTTGGGGCGATCCCGCCAGACGCGGTGACCACATCTGGTTCGGGGCTTGATCCCGAAATATCGCCGGAATTTGCGGCACTGCAAGTGGATCGCATTGCGGCAGCGCGCGGTATAGAACCGTCTGAGGTGGAGGCCGTTGTCGCCGAGAATACGGCGGCACCCATCTTAGGATTTATCGGCCAAACGCGCGTGAATGTGTTGATGACCAATCTGGCGCTGGACAGCGCCTATCCGCTCCAACCTGCTGCAGAGTAACGACGTGCAAGACATCCGGCGTCCCGATCCCGAAGCACTCCTCGCTGAAACGCAGAAGGCGCATCGGGGCAAGCTCAAGGTTTTTCTGGGCATGGCGCCGGGTGTCGGCAAGACCTACGAAATGCTGCGGCAGGCGCGACGACGCAAGATGGACGGGCTCGATGTTGTTGTCGGGCTCGTCGAGACGCATGGGCGCAAGGAAACCGAGAGCCTGCTGCGGGGCATGGACGTGCTGCCGCGGAGGCCCATCGAACATCGCGGGCGGACGCAGCTCGAATTCGATATCGACGCGGCGCTGTCGCGAAAACCCGAGCTGCTGATCGTCGATGAATATGCTCACACCAATGCCTCGGGTTCGCGCCATCCAAAGCGCTGGCAGGACGTCGAGGAATTGCTGGTTGCTGGGATAGACGTGTGGACGACCCTCAATGTTCAGCACCTCGAAAGTCTCGTCGACGTCGTGCTCAAAATCACGGGGGTGCGGCAGCGCGAGACCGTCCCGGACGGCGCGCTATCGCGGGCCGATGATATCGAGGTCATTGATATTACCCCGGCCGAACT
Source organism: Devosia sp. MC521 (assembly GCF_014127105.1). Lineage (NCBI taxonomy): Bacteria > Pseudomonadati > Pseudomonadota > Alphaproteobacteria > Hyphomicrobiales > Devosiaceae > Devosia > Devosia sp. MC521. Next base: position 1,963,230 of record NZ_CP059902.1, on the reverse strand, counting down.
GCGTGAACGCATGGCGGCAGGGAAAGTCTACGTGCCCGAGACGGCGCGGCTGGCCGCTGACAATTTCTTCAAACCCGAGAACTTAACGGCGCTGCGCGAATTGGCACTGCGGCGCGCGGCGCAGACGGTGGACGATCAGCTCAACGCGGCGATGCGGGTGAAGGGGCTTGAGGGGCCGTGGGCGGCGGGAGACCGCATTCTGGTGCTGGTGGCCGATGATGGTATGGCGAGCGCGCTGGTGCGCCAAGGGCGGCGGCTGTCAGACACAATGAAAGATGCGCCTTGGATCGTGGCGCATATTACGCGGGGAGGGGCGGAGGATGGGGACGCAGGGACCAGCTCCAAGCTGATGGATGCGCTCAAGCTTTCGGAGCAGCTGGGCGCGACCACGGTGGTGCTGAATGGCGCTGATCTGGTGGCTGCGGCGCTTGCCTATGCGGGCCAGAACAACGTGACACAGATTGTCATTGGCAAAGGACGGGACAGCCGTTTGCGGGAAATGTTCGGTCTCTCGCTGGCGGCCGAATTGCTGCGTGCGGCGCGGGGTGTGTCCATTCATGTGGTCACTGAACCGGGCGAAACTGAACTACGGCCGCGACGTGCCTGGCAGCAATTGGTAAAGCGGGGCTGGGCGCCATATGCCATTGGACTGGGCTATGTCGGCGTGGCAACGGCACTGGCCTATGTGCTGGATCTGCAGTTCGAGCGGGCCGATCTGGGCATGATCTTTCTGGCCGCTATTCTGGCGGCGGCGGTGGTGCATGGACTGGCGCCGGGCTTGGTGGCCGCGGTGTGCGCCTTTGCCATCTACAATGTGCTGTTTTTGAGCCCGCGCTATAGCTTTGCTATCGGGTCGCCAACCGATCTGCTGACGCTGATGGTCTTTCTCGCGGTGGCGCTGGCGACGGGTGTTCTGGCTGGCCGCTCTCGGGATCGGGCGCGGGATGCCCAACGGCGGGCGAGCGATGTAACGTCGCTGTTGGTGGCCACACGGGCGTTTTCGCGCGCGCCGACCAAGGCCGAGGCCGCGAGGGCGCTCGCCGAGCAGACGACAGCGGCGACTGGCGCTAAGTCGATCGTGCTACTGCCCGAAAATGGAGAATTGGTGGCCGTCGCTGGTGCGCCGGAAGCGCAGGAGCTGGGCGCAGGGGCGATGGCGGCGGCCCGTTGGACGTGGGAGCGGGGTGATCCGGCAGGGTACAACACGGGCACGCTGCCGCAGAGCAATTGGGCATTCCGACCGCTACGTGGGGTGCAGAACCGCACGGGCGTGGTTGGCATTGAGCGCGTGGCGACGGTGCCGGGGTCGGATCAGGAAAAGCTGCTGACGGCAGTGGCTGATGGCGGCGGCATTGCAATCGAACGGGCGGAGTTTGCAATGCATGCGGTGGAAGCTGAGACGCTGCGGCGGGTGGATCGCTTCCGGACGGCGCTGCTCAATTCGGTGAGCCATGATCTGCGGACGCCTTTGTCCACCGTGTTGGGATCGTCCTCGACGCTACTTGAGTTGGGTGACAAGCTAGCGCCAGCCGTCCAACAGGACTTGCTTCTTTCCATCCGCGAGGAGGCCGAGCGGCTCAATCATCATATCCGCAATTTGCTGGACATGACCCGGCTCGAAGGTGGCGGGGTGACACTGCGGCTTGAGGATAGTGACATTGAGACAGTGCTGCGCGCCGCGACGGCCCGGTTGAGCCGCAGGCTGGGAGAGCACTCGATCACCTATGACTTTCCCGTAGAACTGCCCAAGGTCACCATTGATCCGGGGCTGTTGGAACAGGCGATCGTCAACATCCTTGAAAATGCGATTGCATACTCACCCGACAATACCGAAATCAGCATTGCCGCTTATGAGGACCGCAAGAAGATCATCGTTAGCATCGAGGATGAGGGCAAGGGCATTCCCACCGACGAGCTGGAGCGCGTGTTCGACAAGTTCCGGCGGCTCGAGGAACCAACGGATCGCAGCAAGGGCGTGGGGTTGGGACTATCAATTTCAAAAGGTTTCATTGAGGCTATTGGCGGATCAATCGTCGCCGCGAGTCCCATCCATGGCGACAAGGGAACGCGCATGCTGATCGCCCTCAAAAAGTCTGCAGCAGACATTTGGAAAAGTAAGTGACACAAGCGCTCGCACGTATTCTGGTTATCGACGATGAGCCGCAAATCCATCGCTTTCTGGGACCAGCGCTGGAAGCCGTGGGCTACCACCACCGTCGTGCTGACAACGGTGCGCAGGGGCTGCGGGAAATTGCCCAATGGAGCCCAGATGTGGTGATCCTTGACCTTGGCCTGCCGGATATGGACGGTAAGGATGTGCTGACGCGGGCACGGGTCTTTTACGAGGGGCCCATTCTGATCCTCTCGGCGCGTGACAAGGAAGGCGAGAAGATCGAAGCCTTGGACAGTGGCGCCAACGACTATATCGAAAAGCCCTTCGGCATTGGCGAGCTGCTGGCGCGCATAAAAGTGGCGCTGCGCCCGAAGACTATTGTGCAGTCGCCAGCATCAATCGTGCGTTTCGGAGACGTCGAGGTGGATCTCGACATGCGCTACGTGACCCGCAGTGGCGCGCGGGTGCATCTGGCACCCAAAGAATATGCTCTGCTCACACGACTGATTTCAGGCAATGGCAAGGTGCTTGCTCACAAGGAACTGCTGGTGGCGGTCTGGGGCATCGCGCACACGGAAGATACCCAGTATCTGCGTGTCGCCATCGGCCAATTGCGTCAGAAGCTGGAGGCTGAACCCGCCGCGCCAGTCTACATCGTCACTGAACCGGGCATAGGTTATCGGCTCAGACGGTGACACAACAGATTTTGTCTGGTCTTCGGTGTTTTAAGAGGCAACGCCAAAGTCTGAAATGTGAGGCGTCAACCGCCCCATTTCGGTCATCCGGCATGGGTTTGATGCACCATAGGCTTGCCGCATAGCATCAACCAAGCAACGAGCAGCGCTCATCGCTATTCAAAACACCGATCTGTGCCAAAGCATCTGAAGACGAACAATTACATTGCCCTTGGAACTGAAATATTCGCGAGATTAGATTGAGTGTGACGCCGTTTGTGTAATGTGCACACCAAGCGGCTTAAAGACAAAATAACTGCAATTATGTCCTGCGGCGAATACGCTGTTCGCAACATAACACGTAGGGCTATCGCCGACCGAATATGTCCGCTGTGCAACTTTGAACCCTAGAATGGTGGAGGCCACCGAGATCGCAAATGCGCATTCGTCTGTATTTCAGCCGAAGGTGAGGGGCGCCTAACTGTGCACAAGGTTGAATTTGCTGTCGGACTGCCTAGAGATTCTGCAACCTTCTCGAAAGCGAATGGAGCGGGTGCGGGACCAATCGAGCACGAGACGAAGCTCGCAAAAATGTGTTCGACTACATCGAGATGTTCTACAACCTGACCCCGAAGCATGCCCGAAACAGCATGCTCTCACCGATCGAGTTCGACCGGTTACACAAAAACTGACCCCGAAGGTGTCTACAGAACGCGGGGCAATTCGTTACGACTATACAAAGGACCACCGAATGAGCCTGTCTTTGAAGGGCCAAGTTGCAGCGATTACTGGGGCGGCCTCTGGCATCGGTTTCGCCTGTGCCAAGGCGCTTGCGGAGGCCGGAGCGCAAGTCGCCCTAGTTGACCGCGATGCCGCTGCACTGGCGTCGGCCTGCGCAGAATTGGGGCAGGGTGCTTTTGCCGTCGAAGTCGATCTCCTCTCGCCCGACAGCGTTGCGACCATGCTGCCCGCAATTCTTGATCGTGCAGGTAAGCTCGATATTTTCCACGCCAATGCGGGCGCCTATATCGGCGGGCCAATTGTTGAGGGCAATCCGGACCATTGGGACCGAATGTTAAACTTGAACGTCAATGCCGCCTTCCGCACCGTTCATGCCGTATTGCCCTATATGACCGAGCGCAAAACCGGCGACATCATCATGACCAGCTCGATTGCTGGCGTTGTCCCGGTTGCATGGGAGCCGATTTACACCGCTTCCAAATTTGCCGTGCAGGCTTTCGTACATACGGTTCGCCGTCAGGTGGCTCCGGCAGGCATTCGCGTCGGCGCTGTGTGTCCCGGCCCGGTGCGGACGGCGCTGATTGCTGATTGGCCAAAGGAAAAGCTGGAAGCCGCTTTGGCGGCAGGTGACCTGATGGAGCCAGAAGAGGTCGCTGACGCGGTTGTCTTTATGCTCACGCGTAAGCGTGGCGTTACCATCCGTGATCTCGTCATTCTTCCGCAGCGCAACGATCTTTAAGCCATGACAAAACAGTATTTTATCGGCGTCGATGTTGGGACTGCGAGCGCACGCGCCGGGGTGTTCGATGCTCAAGGAACAATGCTCGCCTCGGCGGTTGATCCGATAAAACTCTGTTTAGAGCCCGGCGAACGGGCGGAAAGTTCAAGCGCAGATATCTGGCGGGCCGTCTGCAAAACGGTCCGCGAGGCTGTTGCCCTTGCCGGCGTTACTCCCGCAAATGTGCGGGGCATTGGGTTTGACGCGACCTGTTCCTTGGTGGTGTTGGGCGAGGGCGGGAAGCCACTGTCTATCAGTGACAGCACCGATCCAAGCCGCGATATCATTGTATGGATGGACCACCGTGCGCTGGAGCAGGCCGAGCGGATCAATGCCGGTGATCATGCTGTTCTGGCTTACGTTGGCGGGCGGATTTCTCCGGAAATGCAGACGCCAAAACTGCTGTGGCTGGCGGAGAACAAGCCGGAAGTATTTGTTGGTGCTTGGCAGTTTTTCGATCTGCCCGATTTTCTGACCTGGAAGGCAACAGGAAGCCTTGCTCGGTCTTCCTGCACGGTGACCTGCAAGTGGACCTATTTGGCTCACGAGCAGCGTTGGGATGGGAGCTATTTCCGCGCCATTGGCTTGGGTGCACTCGCCGATGAAAGCTTTGAGCGTATTGGCACTGACATTGTCTCGCCCGGTTCGCCATTGGGCAACGGGCTGACCGCAGAGGCGGCTGGAGAACTGGGCCTTGTTGCTGGTACTTCGGTTGGCGCGGCTTTGATCGACGCACATGCCGGAGGCATTGGGACGCTGGGAGCCGCAGGCGGGCCAGGGACGATAACCTCGCGCATGGCCTATGTCTTTGGGACTTCTGCTTGCACCATGGCATCCACCGAAACGGCAAAGCCCGTTGCTGGTGTATGGGGCCCATATTACGACGCCATGGTACCGGGCTTATGGTTGAGTGAAGGCGGTCAATCTGCCGCCGGTGCAGCGCTCGACCATCTTGTCACTCTGCATCCTTTTGGTGCTGAGGCGCGTGACCGGGCAAGTGCAGCAGGACTGTCCGTGCCTGCCTATCTCGGTCAATTGGCCGAAGCCACGGGAGCCACACTGTCAGAAATTGCGCAGCTGGCGCAGGGCCTTCATGTTGTTCCTGAGTTTTTGGGCAATCGGGCGCCGCATGCCAATCCATTGGCGAAGGGGGTCATCGCAGGCATCGGTATGGACAGTACTGAGGCGAGCCTTGTGGCGCTCTATGTCGCCGGACTTTTGGGCCTCGGTTACGGTCTACGACAGATCATTGAAGCGTCCTCAGGGTCCGGTATCAATCTCGAAGCACTCTACATTAGCGGCGGGGCTGGTAAGTCAAAGCTCGTGCGCCAACTTCTCGCCGACAGCGTCGGTGTGCCTGTGGCCGTCACCAGTTCGCCTGAGCCTGTGCTGCTCGGCTCCGCTATGTTGGGCGCAACTGCTGCCGGTGCATATCAAGCGCTGAGTGAAGCAATGGCTCAAATGGCGAGTACGCAAGACGTGATCTCACCGAGTGTGACCCATCAATCTTTCCATCAGAAGCGCTATGGCGCATTTGTCGACCTACAGTCTCTTGCGGAAAGAATTCGCTCCTCTGAGCAATAGAGTGCTCGTCTGCGGGAAAGCAGAAATCCCGGTCCGTGATGTTTAGTCCGACAGGACCATGAGATCACGGACCGACTCTCGTTCGATCAAAGTTGGAACCAACATGACACGCTGCGGCGGTAGCTGGCGCTTGCGTGTGTTCATACGGTCCATGAGCAGGCGAAATGCGGCAATGCCCATGTCTGTGCCGGGTAGACGCAGTGTTGTGAGCGCGGGCGAGATCTGTGTCGCGGCCGTAAAATCGCCATAGCCCATCACCGAGATATCTTCCGGAACGCGATAGCCGATCCGATGGAGCTCAGCGATAACAAAAACGGCCAGGCTGTCGTGTGAACAGAACAGCGCTGTTGGTCGGACCCCTAGGTCAGCCATTTCAGTTATGTGCTGGGCAAAGGTTTTTTCGGTGCTGAACTGAATTTCGCTAATGGTAGCGTCAGGGCAGTAGACGGTGGCTTCTCTCAGTCCAAAAAGGCGTTCCATACGGCCGCGCAATTTTCGCGTGCCGTGGACGAAGGTAATTTTGCGATGCCCGCGGGCCAGAAGATACTCCCCCACGGCTTTGCCTGCTTCGTGGTCGGCACCACCGATTTGATCGGTGTTCTCGAGTGGGCGAACCCAGCCCAGCCGGACCGTGGTGCGGCCAGTTGCGGCTATGGCTTCAATCAATGGCTGTTCATGGGGGCCAACCAAAACCACCCCATTGCTGTTCGCGACCATGCCGCTGACTTTGTCCGAAGACGGCGCCCAAATGGTCTGCAGTTGAAACCCAGCCGCTGAAGCCTCTTGCTCGATGCCATTCTGCATCTGCATCCACAGCTCACTATTAACCGGGTCATGCTCAGCGAAAATGACATGAATGATAGGCTGCGTTGGCACTGTCGCCGAACTGCGCTGATAGCCCATTTCATGCGCCTTGGTGATGATGCGCAAACGCAGCTCATCACCGACCCCATCCTTGCCGGCCAGCGCGCGGGACACCGCGAATTTGGACACACCAAGTTGGTCGGCGATGCTGTCTAGAGTCACTTTCTTCAATTCATCACCTCCATCTTTTTTAGGTTGTAGCATAATGAAAGTTAGGTGCAACAATGGCGCTCAATGATCAGTCAAGGCTAGTCGTAACAGGTATTTACAAGGTTTAGGTGTTGAGGTGCTCAATGTCCGAAAAACAAATTGACCTAACAATTAGGCAGTGAAAAGCTGATGTTAGTCCGAAGATTGATAGATAAGTCATCCGGGCTGAGGAGGAGAAAAAATGACCAATATTTCTCGGAGGGCGTTCCTAGCTGCGTCTAGTGCTGCTCTGCTACTGCCTGTAATTCCTGCGTTCGCCCAAGGAGCGATGACGGAGGCGCCAAGCTTGGCGGATGCCGTCGCGGCGGGGACATTGCCGCCGGTCGCTGAGCGCTTGCCCAAGAACCCCATGGTGGTTGAGCCGTTTGAAGCCGTTGGCAAATACGGCGGCGATCTGCGGGCGGCGCTGGTCGGCGGCGGCTCCCTCAATATGATGCACCGCTACCAGGGTTACGAAGGTCTGCTGCGGTATACGCCGGACTTTGGCGGAGTTATTCCGAACGTTGCCGAAAGCTTCGAAGCCAATGCTGATGCGACTGTCTATACGGTCAAGCTTCGCGAGGGTCATAAGTGGTCTGATGGTCAGCCCTTCACCACCGATGACGTCATGTTCTTCTATGAAGATGTCATGCAGAATTTGGACCTGACGCCTTCGGTGCAAGGCTATCTGCGGACGCCGAATGGCGATGCCGGTGTTTTCGCTAAGGTCGATGCGACGACCTTTACGATTTCCTTCAGCCAGCCGCATGGTCTGCTCCCATTGCGCATGGCTTGGGCTAATGACGATCGTACGACACGGTTGCCTAAGCACTACCTCAGCCAGTTCCACATCAAGTACAACCCAGACGCGGATAAGTTGGCTGTGGAACAGGGGCTCACCGGCTGGGTCCAGCTGTTCCAGATCAAGAGCGGGATTTCCGTCGACGGTGAAATTTTCAAGAATAAGGACATCCCGACGCTGTACGGCTGGAAGATCGTGCAGCCGGTTGGCGAGTCTGCGGAATACTCGATAGCTGAGCGCAACCCGTACTATTTCAAGGTTGATACGGCAGGGAACCAACTGCCCTACATCGACCGGGTTACCTATGCCATCGCCGCCGACAATGAAGTCTTGCTTCTTAAGGCGCTGCAGGGCGAAATCGACATGATTGACCAGTGGATTTGTACCCCAGCCAATCGTGCCGTGCTCTATGACGGCCAGGAGGCGGGTAAATACGGCTTCTATACGACGACCTCAACGGAACCCAACGAGATGGTGTTCCAGCTCAACTTGACCCATCCCGATCCGATCAAGCGCGCCCTGTATCAGAACAAGGAGTTCCGTGCCGGTTTGAGCCATTCTCTGGATCGTCAGGCCGTCATTGATACGATCTTTATCGGGCAGGGGGCTCCGGCCCAGCCGTCGGTGCGTCCGGAAGATCCGCTGTATAATGAACAGCTGGCGACCCAATATGTCGCCTATGATGTCGCTAAGGCGAACGAGTATTTGGACAAAATCATCCCGAACAAGGATGGTGAGGGCTTCCGCCTAGACGAGAATGGCCAGCGCGTGTCGATCATCTTCGAGATCGATCAGGTTCGGCAGACTTTTGTTGACGCGTTCCAGCTCGTTTTGCCGATGTTCCGTGGTGTTGGTGTCGACGCTCAGATGCGCTCCATGGATCGCTCGCTTTGGGAAGTCCGAGTGCGCCAGGGTGGGGAGTATGATGCAACGGTTCACAAGTTCGGTGGCAATGGTGGCATCGTCGCTGTGTTGGATCCGCGCTATTTCTTCCCCAACACGACCGAGGCCATGTACGCCAAGGGGTGGCAGATCTGGTACAATGACAAGACATCCCCCGACGCGGTCGAACCTCCAGCGGCAACGCAGCGGCAGTATATTGCCTATGATGAGCTTCGGCAGACGGGTGATCCGGCGCGTCAGCAGGAGCTGATGAAGGAAATCCTGCAAATCGCGGCGGATGAGTTTTACGTTTTCGGTATAACGCTGCCGCTTGATGGCTATGGCGTTGTCGCAAACAGGCTCAAAAACGTCCGTCCGACCATGCCAAGCAGCTGGGGTTACCCGACGCCAGCGCCGACTAACCCGGAACAATACTACATCAGCTGACATCCCTAAATGTCAGCGCTTGGCCTCGGCGGTTACCCCCGCCGCCGGGGCTCCCTTTTTCACGCCCATGCTTCGGACCGACTTGATGCTCATGACAGAAGACAGCCTTTCCACCGCCGGACTAAGAACACCTGAATGGTACAAGAGTGCTACGCGGTGGACCCAGCTCACTTTTGTCGAGGATGACCCGCAGAGGTACGATCCTGAGTTCTGGGTGGACGTATTCAAGCGCACGAAATCGAACGCCATTTGCCTCTCCGCAGGGGGGTATATTGCCTATTACCCGAGCGAGATTCCGCTCCACTACGTGTCCAAATTTATTGGCGATAGTGATCCGTTCGGCCGATTGGTGGACGAAGCGCGCAAACTGAACATGCATGTTATGGCGCGCGTCGACCCCCATGCCATCCATGCGGATGCGGCAGAGGCGCATCCTGAATGGGTGTCACTGACTGTCGATCGGAAGCCTCGTGAACACTGGGCGATGCCCGGAATTTATGTCACCTGCGCCTATTCTAGCTACAATTTCGACTTCATGACCAAGGTCATTGTCGAAATCGCGGAGAAGTATGACATCGATGCCTTGTTCGGCAATCGTTGGCAGGGGCACGGTGTTTGCTATTGCAAGGCATGCGAAGATAATTTCCGCGCTGCCAGTGGATTTGAACTGCCTGAAACGACCAGCGCCTCAGATCCTGTCTGGCAGGCTTGGGCTGCGTGGCGTCGCACCACGCTGACACGTCTCGTGGCGCATTGGGACACGGAAGTTAAGAAGGTCAAACCACACGCCAGTTTCATTCCCAATATGAGCGGCTCCTCGCTCATGGAATTTGACCTATCGGTCATCAAAAAACACTGCCCGATCTTGTTTGTCGACCATCAGGGTCGACGCAATGTTGAGCCGGCCTGGTCGGCTGGTCGCAATGGCAAACGTATCCGCGCCACTTTCCGCGATCGGCCGGTGGGGCTCATTACCTCAATCGGCCCAGAGGAAATTCCGCGCTGGAAAGACTCTGTGCAGACCGGCCCGGAAATTGAGCAATGGGTCCATGCAGGGATCACGCAGGGCCTCTTTCCGTGGTTCACCAAGTTCAACGCCTGTGTCCCCGATGATCGCTGGGTGCAGCCGACGGCAAACGCTTTCAACTTGCATGCTAAGATAGAGCCGGTCCTTGGAGACATGTTGCCGACTGCAGAAATTGCAGTCATCGACCCGGCGACAACTCTACGCAATTGGGACCCCGATAAGCGTCATTTGGCCGAGCTTAACGACATGGGGTTTTACCATGCTCTGGTCGAAGCGCGGTTGCCGTTTGAGTTTCTCTCTGACCAGATCATGACGGCAGAAACGCTGAGCGCCTATAAGCTGATCATTCTGGCCAATGCGACCTATCTGTCGGACGAGCAATGCGCCGCAATTCGCGCCTATGTTGCAGCCGGTGGCAGCGTTGTGGCGGCACACCAAACGTCGCTATTTGACGAAAAAGGCGCCGCACGGGCTGACTTCGGCTTGGCTGACGTGTTCGGCGTGAGGATGACGGCGCCGCCGCGCGGAAACGTTCGCAATTCTTATGTTGCACTCAATGGCGATCACCCAATCAATGCAGGCTTTGCCGGCGCAACGCGCATTATTGGTGGTACGGAAGACATCGGCGTCGAGCCTATCGCCGACCTTGAACAGCCTTTCCTGAAAATTCCAGATTTTCCTGACCTGCCGATGGAAGAGGTCTATCCGCGTCTCGCCCCGCAGGGCGTGGGCGTTGCCGCTCGCGAAACCGAAGCGGGCGGGCGCGTGGTCTACATCCCGTGGAATATCGGGGAAGTGTTTTGGACATATATGGCAGCAGACCAAGGGTTGCTTATCGCTAATGCGGTCAAATGGGCCCTCGGGAAAGAGCCCGAAGTTCGCGTGAGTGGCAAAGGCGTGCTGGATGTCGGCCTTCATCAAAGCGAAAACGGCCGGGTGCTGTGCCTGCTTAATCTGACAAACCCGATGATGATGAAGGGGCCCCTGCGCGATACCTGGCCTATTGGCCCTTTAACGGTAGACATCGAAATCCCGCTTGGCAAAAAAGTTAAATCTGCCAGTCTCTTGGTGTCCGGTCAGAATGTGTCGGTCCAAGTAGAAGGTAACCGAGCGACTGTGGAGGTCAGTGAGATCGAGACCATGGAGGTGGTCCATCTGCGCTGGGAATGACGCAAGACCGATAGCCCCAGTGAGTGACGTGCTGTCCAGGGAGTAGGACCAAGGCGTCGTTTGAACGGGGTTTGACGAGCATATCATCTCGGTTGGCGGCGGAAACGCTGCCAGCCACCCGCAATGCCGAAAGAGGAGCGGCAATGCTAAACTATATTCTGAAGCGGCTGGTCTACATGATCCCGACATTGTTCGGGATGTCGGTGATCTCGTTCGCCATCATCCAACTGCCACCGGGTGATTATCTCACCTCTCTCTTGTCGACATTGGCCGACGGCGGCTCACCCGTCGACGCGGCAACCATTGCGCGTTTACAAACGCAATACGGGCTCGATCAGCCTGTTTGGGTACAGTACGGCAAATGGATGACCGGCATTCTGACTCGAGGGGATTTCGGTTTTTCCTTCGAATGGAACCAACCGGTTTCTGAAGTTATCTGGGGCCGGATGGGGTCGACGCTGGCCATTTCATTCGCGGCGCTCCTGCTGGTGTGGGCGATCTCATTGCCAATCGGGATCTATTCGGCAGTGCGCCGCAATTCCATTGGCGATCACGTTTTCACCTTCCTTGGTTTCATCGGCTTGGCAGTGCCAAATTTCATCTTGGCGCTGACGCTGATGTATGTGTCGTTCAGGGTGTTTGGGCAGTCTGTTGGTGGCTTGTTCTCGCCCGAATATGTTGACGCGCCCTGGAGCTGGGGCAAGGTCTGGGATCTCATCCTGCACCTGTGGATACCCATACTCGTCATCGGCCTTTCAGGCACGGCGTCCATGATCCGCATTTTGCGGGCCAATCTGACCGATGAGCTCTCCAAGCCCTATGTCACCACAGCGCGCGCCAAAGGGCTGCCGGAATACAAGGTCATCGTCAAATATCCCGTGCGGATAGCGCTGAACCCGTTCATCTCCGCCATTGGCTGGGTGCTACCGGAATTGGTGTCAGGCGTCACCATCACGGCGATTGTTCTGAATTTGCCGACCGCCGGGCCACTGCTGCTGCGGGCGCTAGTGGCACAGGACATGTATTTGGCGGGCAGTTTCATCTTGTTGTTGAGCGTTCTGACCCTCGTGGGCATGCTCATTTCAGACATCTTGCTCGCGCTTCTCGATCCGCGCATTCGGTATAATTGAGGTGCTGGCATGACAATGACACCTGTCTTCGATCCGACAAGCGTTGATGATGGTCCGGCAATCTCCGGACTCGCGCCGGGAATGGCACCAATCTCGGATGCCGGTGCTGGGCAATGGACACTGATCTGGCGCAAGTTCCTCGCGCAGAAAGTCGCCGTTTTTTGCGGCGGCGTGATCTTGGCCCTCTATCTGGTCAGTGCACTGGCAGAGTTTCTCGCGCCAGGCCTGCCGGACACCAGTCGCGCTCAATACACTTATGCCCCCCCGCAAACTTTGGCGCTCTTCACTCCCGAAGGTGAATTCCAGATCCATGCAAAGGGCTATTCGGTCACCATCGACAAGGAGGCACTCAGGCGCACTTTCGTTGTCGACGACAGCGTGATTGTTCCCGTTGGCTTCTTCGTGGAGGGACCAACTTACAAGTTCTGGAACCTATTTGAATCCAATCGACACTTTTTTGGTCCTATTGATCCCAACGAGACCGTCTACTTGCTTGGGGCGGATCGCCTAGGGCGCGATTTGCTGAGCCGGCTGGTCTATGGCACGCGTATTTCCATGTCGATCGGGCTAATCGGGGTGTGCATGTCGCTCGTGCTGGGCGTCGTGCTTGGCTCGGTCTCAGGCTATTTCGGTGGCATCGTCGACACTGTGATCCAACGCATCATTGAGGTCGTCAGCGCCATGCCGACCATTCCGCTCTGGCTTGGCCTGGCGGCTGCAATCCCGCTCACCTGGTCGCCGCTGCATGTCTATTTCGTCATAACGGTCATCGTATCACTATTGGGCTGGACCGGGTTGGCCCGCGAGGTCCGAGGACGCTTCTTTTCGCTTCGCAATGAGGATTTTGTCACGGCAGCCAAGCTCGATGGATCGAGCGAGCCCCGCGTCATTTTCCGGCATATTCTTCCCTCTCTCACCAGCCACATATTGGCGGTGACGACGCTTGCGGTCCCCTCGATGATTATCGCCGAAACGTCACTGTCCTTCTTGGGCGTGGGGCTCAAGGCGCCGGTCGTGAGCTGGGGCGTGCTGCTCCAAGACGCGCAAAACATCCGGTCGATCTCGACGGCACCTTGGCTACTGATCTGGCCCAGTCTGGCGGTGGTGATTGCGGTTCTATCCTTCAACTTTTTCGGTGACGGACTTCGCGATGCTGCCGACCCCTATGAGAGCTGAGGAGCGCGGAATGGAAAAGCCTGTTCTGAGCGTTCAAAACCTATCGCTCGATTTTCACCTTCGAACACACATTCTGCATGCGGTGCGGGACGTAAGCTTTGATCTCTATCGGGGACGCACGCTGGCGCTCGTTGGCGAGAGCGGGTCCGGAAAATCGGTAACGGCGCGGTCACTCATGCGCATCGTTGATAAGCCCGGAGTGATGGTTGGTGGTAAGATCATCTTGAGCTCTGATGGGACAGAAACCGATCTTGCTCAGCTGTCATCGAGCAGCAAGGAAGTGCGAGCCGTTCGGGGCGCCCGCATTGGCCTGATTTTTCAGGAGCCAATGTCTTCGCTGTCGCCGGTCCACACCATTGGCAGCCAAATCGACGAGGTTTTACGCCTTCACGTCAAACTCAGTAAGCGCGCGGCGCGGGACCGCACCGTTGAACTCTTGCGTCAGGTGGAAATTCCAAACCCCGCAGAGATGGCGGACCGTTACACGTTTGAGTTTTCTGGAGGAATGCGTCAGCGCGCCATGATTGCCATGGCTCTGGCCTGCAATCCGGATGTACTAATCGCGGACGAGCCGACAACTGCCCTAGACGTCACCACTCAGGCTGAAATCCTGGACCTAATCAAACGCCTGCAAATCGAGCGTGGCATGGCCATGCTGCTGATTACCCATGACATGGGCGTCGTGGCGGAAGTTGCGGACGATGTGGCCGTGATGCGTTTTGGGCGGATCGTCGAAAAGGGGACGGTGGATGCCATTTTCCATGCGGCCCAACACCCCTATACAAAGCGGCTACTGGCTTCGACCGTGAAGCTTGAACAGCCTGCCGCCGCGCGCGCCGAAGCGGTCGTTGCGCCTCAGCCCATCCTTACCATCAATGGCCTCACCAAGGTCTATGGCGGGGCCAAGGGTTTTTTGGGAAGCAAATCTTTTGCTCTAAAGGCCGTCGACGACGTCAATCTTGTGCTCCATGCCGGCGAGAACCTCGGCATAGTTGGCGAGAGCGGATCGGGCAAAACCACGCTCGGACGCCTCATTCTGCGTGTTGTGGAGCCAACCGCTGGTCAAGTGCTGTACCGCCAGCGCGACGGTTCTGAAATTGACGTCACCAGCTTGTCCAAGGCTGAGCTGCGCAAGTTCCATGCAGATGTACGTCTGATTTTCCAAGACCCCTTTGCCTCCCTCAATCCCCGCATGACGGTCCGGCAGATCATTGCGGATCCGCTGATCGTTGAGGGCAAGTTGGGCGCTCAGGAGATTGAGCATAAAACTGCCGAACTCCTTCGCCTCGTCGGGCTGTCGCCGGACGTCATGGAGCGATATCCGCACGCCTTTTCCGGCGGACAGCGCCAGCGCATTGGCATTGCGCGTGCTTTGGCGCTCGACCCCCGCATTGTTATCGCTGATGAGGCGACGTCAGCGCTGGACGTGTCGATCCGTAGCCAAATTCTGGATCTGCTGCTGGAGATTCAGGAGCGGCTTGATCTGTCTTTCATCTTCATTTCCCACGATATTTCCGTGGTTCGCTATTTCTGCGACCGGGTGGCCGTGATGCATCGCGGACGGTTGGTGGAAGTGGGCGATGCAGAAAAGATATGCACTCAGCCAGACCAGGAATACACGCGCGCGCTGATTTCGGCGGTGCCCAATCCGGATCCTCGTGACAAGCGCATGTTGCACCGCACGCGTCTGTCGTCTCTGTCCCCCTCTGCAGTTGGCTAGTTTCATGACCATCAATCAACGCGCTGTCCTTACTGGCGCTGGCGCAATGAGCCGCAAGTGGCTCGAAGCCATCAAAACCGTTGGCGGTGTTGACATCGTCGGCATTGTCGACATCAATCCCGCCAATGCGGAAGCGCGTGCCAAAGAGCGCAATATCAATCCCGAAATCGGGACGGATCTTCCCGCCATGTTGTCCAGATTGGCGCCGGAGATTGTTTTTGACGTCGCCATTCCCGCGGTTCGTCACGACATCGTCAGTGCTGCGCTCGCCGCCGGGGCCCATGTCTTGTCTGAAAAGCCGATGGCTGAAACGCTAGAGCAGGCGAGGGATCTGGTGGCGCGCGCCAAGGCCGCAGATCGGCTGCACGTCGTTATTCAAAACCGCCGCTATCTCGCACAGCTCCGCCGCATTCATCGCCTCGTGGCTTCGGGGGCTATTGGGGAGGTGACGGGGGTGCATTGTGACTTCTTCCTTGATCCCCATTTCGGTGGTTTCCGCGAGCAAATGCCTCACGTTCTGCTGCTCGACATGGCGGTCCACACATTTGATGCGGCGCGCTACGTCATCGGTGACATTGCCTCCTCGGCCTATGCCGAAGAGTGGAACCCGGCGGGCTCATGGTATGAGCGTGATGCCTCTGCCTTCGCCAGTTTTCATTTCGCTGGTGGGGCGGTCATGACCTATCGCGGCTCATGGGCGGCGCCGGGGTTAAGGACATCTTGGGAGAGCTACTGGCGCATAACCGGAACCGAGGGCAGCATTGTCTGGGATGGTGCCGATGATATTCGCGCGGCACGCTCGAACGCGCATGTGAGTGGGCAGTTGCTGCCAGACACGGCCATGCTTGAAATCCCGGCGCTTGATCCTGCGGATCGTATCGGTGGGCACCTTGGGGTCATTACAGATTTCCTAGCCGCCACCCGCGGCGGGCCTTTGCCCGAAACCGTCGGCAGCGAGAATATCAAAAGCCTCGCCATGGTGCTCGGTGCCATCGATAGCTCGACGCTTGGCCGTCGCGTCGAAATACATATTTAGAGGAATTCACTATGGCTATTGACCCCAAAGCAATTCGTATCGGCACCATGATCCGCGGCCATGAGCCCGATCCCGCTGGCTATCTGCAAAAAATCCTGCCGCATGGTTTTGAGAGCATCGAGCCCTATTTCTGGCAGACCGTGAATAAGGATTTGCCGGAGCTGGCAAAGCGCCTCAAGGATGTCATCGGTGATCGTGATGTTACCATTTCGACCTTGGGCATGTTCGGCAATCCGCTCGAAGATCGCGAGAAGGATGTCGAAACGCTGCGCGGCTGGGAAATGCTGATTGATAACGCGCACCATTTCGGCGCGACCTGCATCGCAGGCTTCACCGGTCGTGTTCGCGGCAGACCAATCGAGGAGAGCTTGCCTCAGTTTAAGAAAGTCTGGGGGGAGCTGTCTAAACGCGCTGCGGACAAGGGTGTCCGGATTGCCTTTGAGAACTGCGCTATGAATGGCGGCAATTGGCAGACCGGGGATTGGAACATCGCCCATAATCTCGATGCTTGGTCGATGATGTTCAATGAGTTGCCGGAAGACAATCTGGGGCTCGAATGGGAACCGTGCCACCAGATGGCCTATCTCATTGATCCAATCCCGCAGATCCGCGAGTGGGGCCACAAGTTCTTCCATGTCCATGGCAAGGACGCGACCATTCGCTGGGATGTGATCAAAAAGCACGGCTTTGGCGGCAAAGAAAAAGCGGTCTGGATGCGGACGCCGGGCTTTGGTGACACCAATTGGAGCGATGTCATCTCCGAGCTGCGTCTGGCGGGCTACACAGGCGCAATCGATATCGAAGGTTGGCACGATCCGGTCTATCGCGACGAGTTGGAAATGGTCGGTCAGGTCCACGCTTTGAACTATTTGAAATCTTGCCGTGGCGGCGAGTTTATCCCTTATCCAGGGCCGTTGAAGGACGCCTAACATGCCAAGATTTTCTGCAAACCTGTCGATGCTCTATGGCGAATTGCCATTTATGGAGCGATTTGCGGCGTCGGCGACTGATGGCTTTGAAGCGGTCGAATATGTGGGGGCTTATGAGCACAAGCCGGAAGACATCAAGGCTCAGCTGGAAGCCCATGGTTTAACGCAGGCGCTGTTCAATTTGCCAGCGGGCGATTGGGGCGGAGGCGAACGCGGTATCGGCTGCCACCCAGACCGAATTGCAGAGTTCCGCGAGGGCGTTGATCGGGCCATTATCTACGCACAGGCGACGGGCTGCACGCAGCTCAATTGCTTGGCTGGGATTGCGCCGACTGGCATGGCGCGGGACGAGCTGGAAGCCGTGCTCATCGACAATCTCCGCTACGCAGCACCGCGCCTTTCGTCCGCCGGTATCAAGCTCCTACTCGAGCCGATCAATACCCGCGACATTCCCGGTTTTCTCATCAACTCCACCGTTGACTATGAGAGGATCGCCAATGCCGTTGGGCATGACAACCTCTATCTACAGTATGATTTCTATCACATGCAGATCGTGCAGGGGGATTTGATCCCGGGCTTTAAGCGCTTGCAGTCCCGGATTGCTCACGTCCAGGTAGCCGACAATCCGGGCCGCCATGAACCCGGTACGGGCGAGATCAATTACCCCAATATTTTCAGAGCGCTAGACGATGCAGGTTACAGCGGCTGGGTTGGTGCTGAATACAAGCCCAAAGCAGGTACGAGCGCCGGTTTGGGATGGTTTACAGAGTGGAGCAGCAGAGTATGAAGATCGGTTTTATTGGTCTTGGGGTCATGGGGCGGCCCATGGCTGGGCACCTCATTGCTGCGGGTCACACGCTCTATCTCCATAGGGTGAAAGAGGTGTCGGAGCATCTTGTGGAGGCCGGTGCAATCGCCTTGCAAAGCGCTTCAGCAGTGGCTGCCGCTTCCGACACTGTCATCCTGATGCTGCCGGATACGCCAGATGTTGAAGCGGTTCTGTTTGGCGAAGATGGCGTGGCGTCGTCTCTGTCGCCGGGCAAGCTCGTCATTGATATGAGCTCGATTTCACCGGTGGCAACCAAGGAATTTGCCTCACGGATCGCCGCTCTTGGAGCAGGCTATCTTGATGCGCCAGTGTCAGGCGGCGAAGTCGGCGCGAAGGCGGCTTCGTTGACGATCATGGTCGGTGGCACGACCAGCGATTTCGCGCGCGCCCGTCCTTTGTTTGAGCTTATGGGCAAAAACATCACCCATATCGGCGACGTCGGCTCCGGCCAGACCGCTAAAGTCGCCAACCAAATCATTGTTGGCCTCACGATCGAGGCCGTTGCAGAAGGGCTTGCGCTTGCAAAGGCTGCGGGGGCTGATCCCGCAAAGGTCCGCGACGCTCTCATGGGCGGGTTTGCCTCGTCGCGCATATTGGAGGTGCATGGCGACCGGATGATTAGGGAAGCCTTTGACCCCGGTTTCCGTATTCGGCTGCATCGCAAGGACATTGGCCTGGCTCTGGACGTCGCCAAAGCGCTTGATCTGTTCCTGCCGCATTCCGCGAGCCTACATCAGCTGATGAACAGCGCCATTGCGCAAGGGCTGGGAGAAAAGGACCACTCCGGGCTTTATAAAGTCATCGATCCCGGTAATTGAATAGGGGCAGGGCGATAGGGAGGCCGAGTGGTCGGTTGCGGCGATTTCGGGCTGGGTCGGGTCGCCCGCGGCAGTAAGAACCTCCTAACTCGGATCGATGATCCTCGTTCAATCGGCCTTGCCCATGGGGTTCATATTAATCGGCCGGGACGGGGGGGTGATAAATTCAAATGCCTGTGGCGCAGCAGAAAGAATTCGCTAAAACATTGCTCGACATAGGCAAACTACCATTCTAGTCTAACCGGGCAGCGCTTCGTCAGGACGGGTTGCACAGACTAGGGAGGTTGTTTTGACTATTGGATCATCAAGCATTTTGCGTCGAGTTGTCGGCGTTGGGATCGCCGCTTCCGCTGCCGTACTGCTTACAGCCTGGTCCCCCGCCAGCCTGAAGCCAGCCCCGGCTACAACCGAAGTGAGCGTTGACCGTATTCTCGTTGCGCAAGCAGAGCGCCCCGTTAGCTATTCTGAAGCGCAGGCAACGCGCGGTAAGAAGAAGTATGAAGCAGATTGCGCCGAGTGCCACGGCGACGATCTCAAGGGCGGTCTCCTCGGTGGTCCGGTCCTGCGTGGCCCAAGCTTTGACGAGAAATATGCGGACGGCGGTCCTGCCGGCGCACTGTTCGACGTCATGGTCGGCACGATGCCGCCAAGCTCGCCCGGGCGTTATGCGCCAGCAATCTATGCTGATCTAATGGCCTATATCCTCAAGGTGAATGGCTATAAGGATGGCATGGACCTGCCAGCAAATAGCGACGCGCTATATGAACTGGTGATGCAGAAGTAAGCCAAGACCGCGACGATCCTTGGGCTGTAGGCAGACCAGAATATGATTGCTTGGGAACTGAACCTGCAGCTCATTGCTGTGCGGATTATCGCTGCGCTGATCGCATTTCCAATCCAAGGATTTGCGGTCGCCTATCTTGCCGTCAAATTGGGCGACAAGGGTCCGCGCTATGACGGGCGTACTACGCTCAACCCCGCTGTGCATACGGATTTGCCGGGCCTGTTAGCGCTCGTCTTGACGGGGTTTGGGTGGTCCAAGCCCGTTGTCGTCAATGGGCACGAGCTCAAATCCGGCAAGTTTGCTTTGGTCCTGCTGACACTGTGCGGCAGTCTGACCATGGTGGCGCTGGCTTGGCTGGCGATGCAGCTAATCACCCCGGTCTTGCTCTCATTGCCTCACACGGCCGGCATTACGATTGCAGCGTTTTTGCGCACTGCGGCACGGATTTATTTGGCGATGGCTGTTCTGGCGCTTCTCCCGCTGCCGAGCTTGGCCGGGCGATTTCTCCTCCAGATTTTTGGGGCGCAGCTTTCTGACCGCATGACGCTGATCAGCAGTTGGGTGCTGTTTGCTATCACGGCCCTCGGGGTGACGCGTTTTCTGCTGTCTCCAGCGTGGAACGCCGTCGTCAGTTTTGTTGTGGGGACGTGACCGGAGCGTCTCGTTTTAGAGAGACGCACCGGTGGTTTGTTGATTGACGCCATATTTGGCCAAAATGGCATCCATCGTGCCATCGGCCTTCATATCCAAGATCGCTGCATCGACCTGATGCTTGAGCGTGAGATCACCCTTCCACAAGCCGAGAACGATCGGGTAGCTGGCGAGCGCATCTGAGACTGGTGCCACATGCCAATTGTTTTCGGTCGCCAGTTGGCTGGCGAGAAGTGCCTCAGTGACACCGCCATCAAAAGTGCCACTATTGATGTTGTCCGCGAAGGCCGCCTCGGTGGGAACAACGCGCACAGTGCTTTGCTGATTGCGGAGATAGCCTGCCAACTCGATGCGGTTGAGGCCAGAGACCAGGGTTAGGGCACCAAGGGTTTTGCCCTCAAGCGTAGGCAGTGGCTCCTTGGAAACGATCGCCCAACCGGTTTGCGCATAAGAGGGCGAAGTTTCGAGGAAGGACCGTGTTTGGCTAGACGCAACCACGCCGCCCGCTACGATCTGGCACTTCGCGCGGTTGAGGTTCCAATTCAGTGGATTGAAGTCACGGCCCATCTCAGCGCTGGGACTCAAGACCAGCGTTACATTTAGCTTCGCCGACACGGCGCTGAGGATTTCAATATCGACGCCGGGCGCAGCTGGATCATTCGTGACCAGCGGCGGATAGTTGGTGGGAACGCAGGCTCTTAGGGTGCCGACGTTTTGAATGTCGCGCAGAGAGGTGTCTGGCGGTAGCGTTGATACGCCGACAAGAAGAGCGACCACTGCGGTGACTGGGCCGAATGTTTGCAGCGCACGCTTATAGCGAGACATGGCGGCTAGTTCCGGCTGAAGTCATAGAGTGCGATAGCGAAGAGCACAGCGCCGCTGCCAACAAGGATCGAAATGCCGATCAGCGGGTCGAACTGGTTGTAATTGATCAGCGCGCCACGCAAAGCGTCCACCGCATAGGTGAGTGGGTTCCACTGCACCAAGGTCACGAGCCACTCAGGATAGGTGATTTTGGTTTGTGCCTGGGAGAGGGCCGGGTCGAGCGGGAAGATCGAGCTGGAGAGGAAATACAGCGGCAAGATCACCGCATTTGAGAAGATGCCGAAGCCTTCAAAGGTGCGGATGCGATTGGCGATGACAACCCCAAGTGTTGTTAATGTGAAAGCTAAAAGACACATTAAACCAAGGGCATGGAGTGTTTGCTGAAAGGTAAGAGTCACGTCGGCAAAGCGCGCGAGAATGAGCACAAGGCAGCCATGAAGAACGGCAACCGTTGCCCCACCGAGGATTTTGCCCAAGAGCACGGTGGCACGAGAGAGTGGCGACACCATCACTTCGCGAAGATAGCCGAACTCCCGGTCCCAAATGACCGAGACAGCTGATTGGACCGAGGTGAACATGATGTTCAATGCGACCACGGCAGGAAAGATAAATTGGAGATAGGTGAAGGGTACGACAAACGTAACCGAGCCATACACTTCACCGCGGAAATAGGGGTTGAGGCCAATGCCGAGGATCAGCACCCACAAGATCGGGCGACTGACGCCACCGATCAATTGTCCCTTATCGCGAAAGGCGCGCATGACCTCGCGCATCCAGAGGCCGTAAAGCCCATTGAGCTGGATCAGGAAGCGCGAGGAGTAGCGTGTTGGCAGTGACTTTTCTTGCATGCTCATCGTGTGTGCTCCCCGCCGCGTTTGCCAAAGGCGGCTGTGCGCTCACGCGCGGTCGCCGCCCGGTCGCGCAACTCGCGTCCGGTGAGAGTCAAAAACACTGTTTCAAGGCTTGGGATGGCATTGACGAAGTTTGACACTCTCGTGCCGTAGGCGCCAAGGAAGGTCTCAACAAAGGCCTCGTCGGACCGCAGCGTCACGTCGACGGGGGTTTGGGAGATCAACCGGTCCGCATATTGACTCAGGATGGCGGCACGATCCGCCTCGGACCGTGGTGTGACATGCAGCACTTGCTGGCCATGCGCCGCGCGCAGCGCATCGGGCGTGTCTAGCGCAAGCACTTTGCCATGATCGATGATGCAGACCCGGTCGCAGGCCTCAACTTCCTCAATATAGTGGGTTGTAACCAGAACGGTCAGGCCACGATCGGCCTGTAGTTTGCGGATATAGCCCCAGATGCGCTCGCGCGTTTGCGCATCAAGCCCCACTGTGGGTTCGTCCAGCAGTAGGATTTTTGAATCATGCATGAGTGCGCGCGCAATTTCCAAGCGTCGCTTCATGCCTGATGAGAGTGCACGGGCGGGCTTGTCGGCCCATTCTGTCAGCTCCACCAGTGCGAGCATTTCGTTGATGCGGTTGAGCCTATGTCGGCGGGGAATGCCAAAGACCAAGCCGTGCAAATTGAGGTTTTCGCGCAGGGTCAGGCGATCATCCAGGCTTGGTTCCTGAAAGATGATGCCGAGTGCGTCGCGAGCTTCGAGCGGTGCGGTGACCACATTGTGGCCTGCCAGTTCCGCTGTGCCGCTATCGGGGCGCAGAACCGTGCTTAAAATATGCATGAGCGTGGTTTTGCCAGCGCCATTGGGGCCAAGCAGCGCAAAGAGCTCGCGTGGCTTCACCTCGAAACTGACGCCGTCAAGCGCCAGCGTGCGGCCATAACGTTTGCTCACGTCGGCAACGCGAATGCCCTCTTGAGATGATGTCATTAGCGCGAACCTTGACCGGGGAAATTGAACTCAGCCAAAATGGCATCGATTGTCCCATCGCTGACGAGGGCCGCTACGGCTTCGTCGATGGAATTGCGCAGGAAAGTTTCGTTCGACAGCATGAGTGCGCCGACCGGCAGTGAGGTCTCGGGCAGGGGGGCAGACGAGAGTACGCTGAGCGCTTTATATTTGTCATCGGCGTGCTGGAGTGCCCACAAGGATGGCTCCCAGACGAGAGCGACATCGACGGAGCCAGACAGTACAGCGTCGAGCGCTAGAGGGTTGGTGCCGATTGGGAAAATTCGCCAGCGGCGCTCTGAGGCCTGCGCGTTGTTGTAATTAGCTAAGCGGACGTGGCCCGTTGTGCCAAGGGCCGCGCCAATGATCTGCTTAGGCGCGAGATCTTGAAGGCTTTTTATGTTCGGGTCGTCGGTGACGAAGGCATATTTTGCATCGTAGAAGCCGCGCGTTGGCATGGACCACGGATCATAGCCTTCGGGCAGGAGTTTGAAGCCCATGTAGAGGCTGCATTGTTCCAGCAAATGGCGATAGACGCGGGTGATGTCTTCGGTTTCGAAATCGCTTTCGACCACGATTTCGACGGGTTCTAGCAGAAGCGCGTTGGCGATAGCCTCGCCAATGGCCGCAGCGACTTGCCATTCGCCGTCTCGTGGATCAACGCAGTAACGCAGTTTGGATTCATCGGTTTTGCGGCCGATTTCCCACTGGCCGTAGACGTAAGGCCTATCAAAAAACTCAGGTTCGGGTTGAGCGGCAACAGGCGTGCAGCATACGAAAAGCAACGCAGCGATGCGGGGGAGTTTGGAGACGGCTGATGCGAGGTGCGAAGCCAATTTAGTCTTAGTCATGTTCCGGACCTCTTGAGGTGGTCTGGGCGGACCTAGCGTGTGCCAAGTCCGCCCAAACGGAGATCGTGTCGTCAGGTCTTATTCGTTTGGCAGAGCAAAGACGTAGACGGTGGCCGGGTTGTGCGCAGGCAGCTTGATGTCTGGAGTGAGCGACTGCAGACGGCCCAGACCCGATGCCCAGTTAGAGACCACGGCAATGTACTGCTTGCCATCGGCTTCATAGGAGATCGGGAAGGATTCAAGAGCGTTGCTCAGAGTGCTGGATTCCCAGAGCACGTCACCGGTTTCGTCGTCAAACGCCATCATCTTACGATCCAGCGTACCAGCGAACACCAGGCCGCCAGCGGTTGGCAGGGTCGAGGTGGTCAGTGGAGCATAACGACGGTGCGACCAAGTGGTCGACTGATCGGCGACCTTCACAGCGTCCAGACGACCGTAGTTGCCATCGCTTTCAGGGGTTGGAACACGCGAGAAGATCGCGCGGCCACCGCTGGTGTAGATGGTGCCTGGATCGATCGGCTGCGGGGTGGTGTTCGAGCAGAACTCAACCAGCGGCAGATAGATGGTTTCGGTGCGTGGGCTGTAGGACGTTGCCTGCCATGCCTTGCCACCAGGGTCAGCCGGGCAGTTGAAGGTGGTTTCACCAATCTGCGGGATAACGTCTGGGTTGATGGTCTTCTTGCCGGTTTCAGGATCGATTTCGAGAACGACGTTCTGTGGAACCGTTTCCTTGTGCCAGAGCCATTCACCGGTGGTGCGGTCCAGTGCTTCGATAATGCCAGTCTTGCCGGTGGTGATGACCATCTGGCGGTCTTCGCCATCGACATTGCCGTCAATGATCAAGCGCTCATAGACATAGTCCAGATCCAGCGAGTCATTTGGCATGTGCTGGAAGTGCCACTTCAGATCGCCTGTCTTAGGATCAAGCGCGAGGGTGGCGTTGGTGTAGAGAGCGTCATTGGTGACGTTTGGATCATCACTCTTCGGCAGCAGGCCGTTGACCACTGCTGGCCATGGATAAGGCTGACCAACGCCGGCAAAGAACAGACCCTGTGCTGGATCGTATGAACCAGAAATCCACGCCGAACCGCCGTGACGGCTTTCGAGCGGCAGGCCGTTCCAGCTGTTGCCTTCAGGTGTATCGCCACGGGCGATTGTCTGGAAGCGCCACAGCTCTTCACCTGTGTCAGCATCGTGACCGGTGTAGAAGCAACCGCCCGGCTGAGCGTTCGAGCAGTTGGTCATGCCTTGGATGACAACGCCTTCAGCCACGAGAGGGCCGGAGGTGAATGCGTAACCCTTCTTGTGGTCAGCAACCTGCTGATCCCAAGCGAGCTGGCCGGTTTTGATGTCGACGGCAACGAGATGGGCATCGCGGGTCGCGAAGATCAGCTTGTCGCCGTAGATCGCCTTGTTGCGTTCGCCGTTCGGGGCAACGCCATCTGGCAGCGGATGCTCATATTCCCAGATCAATTCACCGGTCGCAGCATTGAGCGCCTGAATGACGTGATTGGAGTTCTGGATGAACATCACGCCGTCGTGCACCAATGGTGTTTCCTGGGTGCGGCCACCTGGAGACATGCCCCAAGACCACGCCAGCTGCAGCTTACCAACGTTTTCCTTGGTAATTTCATCAAGCGGGCTATAGCCCCAGCCGTCATAGGTACGGCGCCACATCAGCCAGTCGCCATCCGGCGGGTTGAGCAGCATTTCGTCCGTGACGGGGGTGATGGAGTCGATTGGGGACTGCGCCACTGCAGCCTGAATTGCGAAACTCGACGTTAATGTCGTTGCTAGTGTCGCGAGTAAAGTAAGCCGTAAACCACGCTTCATGATCAGCACTCCTCCTCAGTTTGCTGAACCGGTCCGTATTCTGCTTGAATATTTGCAATAAAATCGGTCCTAACAGCAGTAGCCTAAGTCTTGTATGGCAGTGCGTCAACCTGCCGCATGGTGGGTTGGCGCCGTGTTCAAGTCTCTGGAATATCTGGGAAATGAACGATGCAGAGCGTATTCATTTGAGTAGATGAGCGGTCCGATTTGCGTCGGTAAGTTTATATCGGATCATGGGGTCGGTATTAGTTGTGCCTATATTCTTGATAATTATTTTCGATAGAATTTTTGATCTTTGAACTTTGTATGAACTGGGTTTGGGTGTGTTGCGGCGCTGCTATTTAATCGATTACTCCGTTCTGTGATTTTGAACGCGGTGTGGAGAGTGCAGCGTAGTTGCAGCGTGGGAGTGCGGCGGTGTTCGGGAAATTAGGTCGTCGGTAAGAGGTTGAACGGGCAAACCAATTCTTGTGACGCATATCGGGATCGGTACAGCAGAAATGCTCTCACAATGGATCGTGAGTGCTGAGGTCTTCTGCTGGCTGTGGCCGCCAATGGGGTTGAGGACTTGCGAGAGTTTGCAGCTGAGACGGTTTTTCGCCATTTATCCGTTCAAGCAGGATGCGCGTTAGCTCTTGGCCGGCGCTGAAAACATCTTCGCGTAGGCTGTCCATATTCGGGAAAAAGGCAGGTAAAATGCCCGATGTCTGCTTATAGACAACGTGGAAATCGCGGCCCATCACAGCGCCGGCTTCCTGCATTCCCCCGACAAGCGCAATTGTGCGCATTTCGCTGTCACAGATAATCCCGAAGGGCGTCTTGCATTCTTTGGCCAGAGCCGAGCCAATTGCGCGCGTCTCGTTCGGCGATCGTCCCATGAGGCTTTCATGGACGAAAGCTTCAACGCCCGCCTTCGCCGTTGCCTGCAAAAATGCCGTCTGAACGGTGTGAAAGTAGGTCGTACGATCATCCCCCATGGCCAGACGAATGCAGCGGCAGCCCTTGGCGACAAGCCGCTCGACGGCCATCACCGTGAAGCTATGGGAGTCAAAATCGTGGTAGGGATGAGGCGCATAAAACTCCGTCCGCCCGTGGCTGACAAACGGAAAATTGGCGTCCATCATCATTTGAACGCGCCGGTCGCGGGGCCGAGTGTGGGTGATGATAACGCCGTCCGCTGTTCTGTTTTCCAGAACATAGCGTATGGTTTCGTCTGAGTTCGAGCGCTCAAATTCAGGGATAACGGTCAGGTGGTAGCGAGTACCCCTAATGCCTTGTCCGATGCCCTGGATCATTTGCCGGGCGAAATCGATTGAGTCTTCAGCGCTATCAAGAACCAGCGCTATGACATTGGTTTTGCCGGTGCGCAGTCTTACCCCGGCGCGATCGGGCACGTAGCCGAGCGCCTTGGCTGCCTCCGCGACCTTGTCGCGCGTCTCTTGTTTGAGTTTGCTGCCATCGCGCAGCGACAGGGACACCGTCGACAGGCTTAATCCTGTCATTTCGGCAATAGTTTTGAGCGTCACGCGGGAGGCGCTCTGCGGGGGCGTTGTTGGTTTGCGCGGTGCCATAGGTGAGATCCGAAACGTCTAGGGCAGGGGACCTGAAAACAACCTGCGTTTTGCAACGATATAACAGAGCTGATGCCAAACATACATTCAAGATGTGTCGCTAATGACCTTAGGTTAAAGGAGGAAAACTCGCCCGATAGAGTGTAATTAAAAAATCGTTAATAGAAATTGCAACGTTGCAATACTTGTGCTTTGCTGGGCCTGTGGCTGGGTGAGGCCTGGTCCACGGTCGTCCAACGAGATGACAGCTTCTGAGGAGGAGTAGATGCTAAGGACTAGGTTTCTGACCACGGTGGCCGCTGCGTCACTGCTGGCCGCCTCGGTTTTGCCGGCACAGGCGGAAGTATCTTTCATGTATGCAGAATGGACCAGCGCACTCGTCGAGCCGGGCATCAAGGCATTTGAGGAGGCCACCGGCGAGACGGTGAACGCCATCAAACTGCCGGGGCAGGGTTATGATCAGCGTATCGCGCTCGATCTTGCTGCTGGCACCGCCGCTGACGTCAATCTGATGGACAGCTTTATGGTGTCCGAATTGGCTGCAGCTGGCTATCTCGAACCGTTGGATGATCTCGCCAAGACGTGGGACCAATATCAGTATTACATGCCCGGCCTGTTGGAAGTCTCTTCTTACCAGGGCAAGCTATTCGCATTCCCGACCGATACCGACGTGCGCATGCTCTGGTATCACAAGGGTAATTTCGAAAAGGCGGGCATTGCCCTGCCGTGGCAGCCTAAGAGCTGGGCCGACATTCTCGATGCAGCACAAAAACTCAAAGACGCAGGCGTACAGTATCCGTTTCAGATACCGGCAGGGATAAAGCAGGGCGAAGCCACCACTATGCAGGGCGTCTATATGGCCCTACTGGGTGCCGACGTCCCCGAGGGGGATCGCAATCGACTTCTGAACCGGGAAACTAATCAATGGATTGGCGATAGTCCGGCCCTGCGCCGCACATTCGATCTCTACCATCAGATATTCGTCGAAAAACAACTCCAGCCTGCAGACTTGAACTACGCGACCGACATTGGTGTCGCCGTGCGTCAGGCACTGCGTGACGGCAATATGGGCATTATGGCTTCTGGTTCTTGGGAAGATGCCTGTATCTGGGACTGCAACAATCCGCCTAGCCGCGAAGAACGTGATGCGCTCGTGGCTTGGACGCCATGGCCGGGTTCTGGCGAGCCGGGCACCAAAGCCACTACCAATATTTCCGGTGGCTGGGCCATGGGCATCAGCTCTAAGGCCGCTGACAAAGAACTCGCCTTCAAGCTCCTGACCACCATCTTTGATCAGGCAAACTTTAAGGCGTGGACGCTAACGACCCACCGTATGGCGGTGCGAACCGACGTGTCTGAATCGCCCGAATACACAGCCGATCCGTTCTTGGCCGAAGCCACAAAGCTGGCAGCGGACACCACAGGTCGCGACACTATTCCGGGTTATCAGACCGTATCCGCACTTATCCAGCAGGCCACATCTGACATTCTCGATGGGGCAAGCGTCGATGAGGTGATCACGACCTATCATGATGCTCTCGTCGATGAATTTGGCGCTGAGAATGTGATTACCTACGAATAATCTTTTCCCGAGACGACGGCATCCACCTGACCTCCGGATGCCGTCGCACTTCCCTTTAGTTCCGTCCTAGACATGGGCTGGTGTCTGCATGACCAACCAATCCAATCCCTGGCTGACGAGCAATATTTGGGTGCTCGGGCTAGCGCTATTACCAGCCGCTCTCCTGATTGGCGCTTTGCTCTATTTTACGGCTTGGGCCATCGCCTTCAGCTTCACGGATCTGGCCCTCGTCGGGCGCAAATCTGTCGAGTGGAGCTGGGTTGGTCTACAAAACTTTGAGCGGCTGTTTACCCGTCGCGGCTTTCTTGAATCTCTCTGGACCACCGTTGTCTTTGTGTTTTTCTCAGCCATCGTGGGGCAGTCCGTCCTCGGATTTATGCTGGCGGCCGTCCTGCGTGGTACGCGTTCGCAACTGCGCACCATCATTGAAGTGTCGATCATGCTGGGCTGGTTGCTGCCAGACATTGTGGCGGCCTTTCTCTGGTCCGCCACCACAAGTCAGACTGGCCTCATCAATCAGCTGATCGTCGTGCCGCTTGGCTTTAAGCCGATCAATTTCATCAATGAATACGCGCTGCCCATCGTCACTATCGCCAATGTGTGGAAAGGCACGGCGTGGTCCTATCTGCTCTTTTCTGCCGCGCTCGATAGCGTCAGCCGCGAAGTGGTGGAAGCGGCCAAAGTCGATGGGGCGACACCGCTTCAGCGTGTCTTGCTTGTGCAATTGCCGATTATCCGACCGCACATTGCGACCAATATGCTGTTCATCACCATTTGGACCTTCACCTATTTCCCGCTCATCTACGCGATGACGGGAGGCGGGCCTGGCACACAGACCCAGACCCTTGCGCTATTCCTCTATAATCAGAGTTTTTCGCGCGGGAACTTGGGCTTCGGCAGCGCCATTTCTGTCGCCATGTTGATTATTGTTGGCGTGCTCTCGCTGTTCTATCTGCGCCTGCTGCGGGAGCCGAAATAATGGAGTCCAACGCCACAACCTCGCGCATGACGGCCATCGCACTGAGCTTTATGGCGGTCATCTGGGTCAGCCCGTTTTCCTGGCTAATCCTGAATGCTTTTAATCCGGATGCCAGCGGCCTTCTGGAAATTCCAAAGTCCGTTGGGCTCGATAATTTCGCAGAGGCGGTGAGTGGGGACGCCGGACGACAGTTCCTCAATTCCTTAATCATCGCTGCGGGTACTGCAACGCTGAGCGTTCTCGTCGGCATTGCGGCGGCATATCCGCTGTCGCGGCTCCGCATCCCGGGGCGCAACGCCTTTTTGTGGACCCTCGTGCTGTTGCGCATGTTGCCGTCTGTTGGCGTGCTGGTGCCGCTCTATTTTGCCGCTCAGCGCTCTGGCCTGCTCAACCAGCTCGGTGTCATCATATCCCTGACGATTTTGAACTTACCGTTCACGCTGCTGCTGCTCAAAAACTTCTTCGACACAGTGCCGATTGAATTGGAAGAAGCTGCCTATGTCGAGGGCGCGAGCCTCCTCCAGATCGTCACCAAAATTGTTCTGCCCATGTCTCGCGCGGGCATTGCAGTGGTCTGGTTCTATAGTTTCACAGGTGCATGGAATGAGTTCCTGCTGCCGCTCATCTTCGCTCGCGTGCAGGATGCTTTCCCAATGTCCGTCGGCCTTTACGCTGCCTTCGGCCAGCAGGGCGCGATCAACTACGGTTTTCTTACAGCGTTTTCAATCATCTACGCGGCGCCGGCGATCGGCGTGTATTTTCTTCTCAGGCGGAACATGAACACAGGGTTCGCCGGTGTCGGAGTTAAAGGATGACCTATTCCAATCCCCAATCGACCAAGCTGGGCTTGTTGGATGATGACCTCAAAATGGAGGGCAAGCTCATCCGCCTCTGCGCAGATCTTGAAGCCAAAATTCTGACGCCCGTTTCCGATGTCGGTTGGCAGTGGCACATCCAGCGCGCAGATATTTCGGCGGGGGACGCCCTTTCTGCAGATTGGCGATCATGGGAGACCTTTGGCTCCCATTCCGTCTGGGCGAAAAAGCAGGGCCACACGTGGTTCGCCGCTGAGGTAACTGTGCCCGAGGCGGCGGCCGGGAAAACCTTCGTGCTCAAATTCAAGAGCCAGTGGCAGGATCGGCCGGGGTCCACTGATCCGCAGTGCCTCGCCTATATTGATGGCCACATAGCGCAGGCGCTCGACGGCAACCACACAGAACTGGTTATCGAGCGCAAAGCCAAACCGGGTAAAAAGCACACGCTGCTGGTCAATGCCTTTACGTTTTTCGACCGCCCGCTCGTTGGGTTTACCGTCGAGTTTTTTACCCGTAGCGAGCGTGCCGAAAAACTCTATTGGGACCTAAAAACACCACTCGACGTCGCCATTCGGCTCTATCAAAACGACGCGCGCCGCCAAGCCATTCTCAACATTGTCGACAGGGCTTTGCGGGCACTGGATCGCCGCGCCGGATTTACCCCCGAATTTGAGGCGTCGCTGGGCGCCGCCGAGAAGATTGCTGCCGAGATTTATGCGCTCGTCGACACTGAGGTACAGCCCCAGATCACGGCCGTTGGCTCTACCCACCTTGATGTGGGCTGGCTCTGGCGGGTCATGCACACGCGGGACAAGACTGGTCGGTCTTTCGCGACAGTGTTGAACCTCATGGAGGAGTATCCTGAGTTCATCTTCATGTACAATCAGTCCGTGCTCTTCGATTTCCTCAAGCAGGATTATCCAGAGCTCTGGGCACGAATGATCAAGCGCGTGAAATCGGGCCAGTTTGAGATCGAAGGCGCCATGTGGGTGGAGCCAGACGTCAATATTGTTTCGGGTGAAAGTCTGGTGCGCCAGATCATGCGCGGGCGGCGCTTCCACCTCGATCATTTCGACGTCGATCCGAAAACCGTTTGGTTACCCGATACCTTTGGTTATTCGGCCAACCTCCCGCAAATCATGGATAAATCCGGGCTCAAATATTTTGTCACTTCCAAGCTGAGCTGGAACGACACAGATCGCCACCCCTACGACAGTTTCCATTGGCGCGGGATCGACGGCACTGTCACCAAAGCC
This sequence comes from Devosia sp. MC521, assembly GCF_014127105.1. Taxonomy (NCBI): domain Bacteria; kingdom Pseudomonadati; phylum Pseudomonadota; class Alphaproteobacteria; order Hyphomicrobiales; family Devosiaceae; genus Devosia; species Devosia sp. MC521. The sequence continues at coordinate 1,931,319 of NZ_CP059902.1, read as the reverse complement.
CAGCTGATCACCGCTCAAAAATACGAAAGCGAGCAGATTTTCACGACCTATAATGGCGATCTGTCCGTGAGCGAGACCATGGGTGCGTGGAAGCGTTACGAGCCCAAGGCGGTGCACAATGAAGTCGTTATGTCCTATGGCTATGGCGATGGTGGTGGCGGTCCGACACGGGCGATGATCGAGCGCGGTATTCGCCTAGAACGCGGTATTCCGGGTGCGCCACGGGTCAAGCTGGAAGGCATTGTGCCCTATCTCGACCGCCTCGGCGCGGCCATGGATAAGCCTGGTAGCAAGTTTCCGACCTGGAATGGCGAACTCTACCTGCAATACCACCGGGGCACGCTGACCTCGGTCGCCAAAAATAAGGCCAACAACCGCCGCGCCGAACGCATGCTGCGCGAGCTGGAGTTTTTGGGCGCGTTGGCCCTCAGTCAGTCTGGCCACGCCTATCCAAGCGAGACTTTGGCCAAATTCTGGGAACTGGTGTTGATCAATCAGTTCCACGACATTCTGCCCGGCACCTCGATCCCGGAAGTCTATGTCGACAGCGACCGCGAATATGCCGAGATTTTCTCGACGCTCAATTCGCAGAATGGGCCTTGGCACACCGCTGCCAAAACCCTTGCAAAGTCGGGCGACGGTGCGCTCTCTATTTTCAACTTTACCGGGCAGACCCGTAACGATCTCGTTGATTTCGGTTCCGATGCGCAGCTTGCCGGTGCGGCTGTCACTTCAGCCTCTGGCTCCGCACCTCTTCAGAAAATCAGTCGTGCCGATGGCACATCCAGCTTTGCCGCACCGGTCTCGAACGTGGCTGCGCTTGGCTGGACACGGACGCAGCTTGTTGCTCAGCAAGGCGCTGTCCGTTCGGCTGTTTCAGCCACAAAGACACACCTTGAAAATGAGCTTCTGCGTGTGACTTTCGACAAGTCCGGCGAAATTACTTCAATCTTCGACAAGGCTCGTCAGCGCGAAACCCTGGCCGCTGGAGAAAAAGCCAACCGCCTCATCGCCTATGAAGACAAGCCGATGGAGTGGGATGCTTGGGACATAGACCGTTATTTTGAAGAGCAGTTCTGGCCATTGGCCGATACGGCTGCGACGATTTCCGTCGCGGAAACCGGTCCTCATCGCGCCGCCCTTCGCATCGAGCGCAAGTATCAAAGCTCGACCATTGTGCAAGTAATCTCCCTTGTTGCCGGCGAGCGGCAGATCGAGTTCGATACTTATATCGATTGGCTGGAGCGGCAGACGGTTCTCAAGGCGCAGTTCCCATTTGATCTCAATATCTCCGAAATTCGCTCGGAAATTCAGTTCGGCCACGTTAAACGCCCGACCCATCGCAACACCACTTGGGACCGCGCGCGCTTTGAAGCCTCCATGCACCGGTGGGTGGATATCAGCGAAACCGACTTCGGCGTGGCGCTGATCAATGACTGCAAATATGCCTATGATTGCCACGAGCAATCGGTGCGGCTGACGCTGGTGCGCGGGTCAACCTTCCCCGCGCCCGATGCGGATCTGGGCGAACATCGCCTGCGCTATGGACTTCTCGTGCATGATGGCGTGGCTGATTTGCACGAAGTCCACCGCGCCGCCGAACGCTTCAACAATCCTCTGGCTGTCGTTGGCACCCGAACCATTGCGTCTGCGCCGGCGCAGGGATTGGACAGCTTTAGTTTTGCCTCGGTCGACGTGCCCAATGTTGCGCTTGAAACTGTCAAAAAGGCCGAGGCGTCTAATCGCTTGGTCTTGCGGCTGTTTGAGCACGCCAATATCCGGGCCGATGCAACCATCAGTTTTGGCCTGCCGGTGAAATCTGTCCGCACGGTCAATCTTATGGAAGAAGGCCCCACCAAGCCTCTGCCGCTCGCAAACAATAGCGTCAAACTGGCCTTGCGACCTTTCGAGATCGCAACACTGCTGATCGAAGTTTAAGGAGGCCGATATGGCTGACGTTACGCTACGGAATGTACGGAAATCTTATGGGAGTCTCGAGGTCATCCACGGCGTCGATCTCGATATTAAGTCCGGTGAGTTCGTCGTGTTCGTCGGCCCCTCTGGGTGCGGTAAGTCCACGCTGTTGCGCATGATCGCGGGGCTCGAGCCGATTTCGGGTGGCGAAATTTCTATTGGTGGGAAAGTCGTCAACGATGTGCCATCGCCGCAGCGTGGCATTTCCATGGTGTTCCAGTCCTACGCGCTCTATCCGCATATGAGCGTCTTCGACAACATGGCTTTTGGCCTGAAACTGGCCAAAACGCCGAAGGCAGAGATCGAGCAAAGGGTGCGCGAAGCGGCGCGTATTCTGCAAATCGAGCCCTATCTCGATCGTATGCCTAAAGCGCTGTCCGGTGGGCAACGCCAACGTGTGGCCATCGGGCGCGCCATTGTCCGCAACCCCAAGGTCTTTCTCTTTGATGAGCCGCTGAGCAATCTCGACGCTTCATTACGCGCTCAAACGCGCATTGAGATTGCCAAGCTGCACGATGCGCTCGATGCGACGATGATTTATGTCACCCATGATCAGGTTGAGGCCATGACCTTGGCCGATCGCATCGTCGTGCTTAATGCCGGAAAGATCGAACAGGTTGGTTCGCCACTTGAGCTCTATCGCCATCCGGTCAACACTTTCGTCGCCGGCTTTATCGCCAGCCAGCGAATGAATTTTATCGAGATCACCCCGACATCTGGCGGGTTTAGCTTGCCGGGGGGCGGAACGGTACGCCTCGATCATCCCAAGCTCGGCGAAGCCAAAACATTTGGCATCCGGCCAGAGCATTTGCAGGTCGCCGCCGAAGGGCAGGGAGACCTCTCAGGTAGGTTGACTGTGATCGAGCAATTTGGCGAATACGCTCTTGCTTATGTCGAGCTTGCAAACGGCGATCTGGTCACGCTCAAAATTGATGGCGCGCCAGAGCTGGAATTGCACCAAACACTCTCGGCCAAAATCCCGCCTGACGCAGTACATCTGTTCGACGCGGCAGGCAGGGCTCTCACTATAAATTAAATTGCCTGTAGACCTACAAAATCTGGCGCAGGACAACTGGCCGACAGGTGCGGATCGAAATCTCTGCCTCCGACCACGCCTTATCCTGCGGGTCAAAAAGCGTCTCTCGACATGACACCACTACACGTCGTGGGTCTGGAGTTCAGTTTTGAACTCGGACACGGGCGGGGTTTGTTTCTAATGGTTTGCCAAGGGTTTGTGTAAAACCATCATCCTCAAACTCGCTCGCTTGACACCCAAGCAGGTCACCCTAAACAGCCCCACGTTGCGCCGAACGAGAGTTCGCAAGCGCTGCGGGAGTAGCTCAGTTGGTTAGAGCGCCGGCCTGTCACGCCGGAGGTCGCGGGTTCGAGCCCCGTCTCTCGCGCCATTTTCTTTCATGACATCGCTGATTTGAAAACGTTCGCTTCGTACGTACTGAATGTATTCGGTCGTACGATGGTTTGATGCTTTGGAGCCCATGCGGGGCACTTCAAATGCGTGCTCCATACGCCAATTGCCCAGCGGCCATGGGAGGCGCGCTGGGTTATGGTGGTGCGGTTTGCTTAAGCGTTTTTGGGTGGTACTGCTGCGAATTCGTTCAGCAGGAAGGCATGCGTTGCGGGGTTGGCGACGATTAGAGCGCCTGTTTTCGCATAGTGCTCTTCCCCGCGGCCCCACCAGTCGGTGACGATCCCGCCCGCTTCTTGCACCAGTAGAATGCCCGCCGCGGTATCGACAAATCCGGTCTCCTCGTAATAGCCGGTCAACCGTCCGCAAGCCACATAGGCACAGGAGTTTGCAGCGCTCCCCACGACGCGAACCGCGCCCACTTGGTTACGGACGTGGTCAAGGCGCTCATAGGCGCCGGGGTAGAGGCTGTGGCTCGGTTGCGCGAGGCCCGTGCCGATGCACATCATGCCGACATCGGCGTGTTTGCTGACGTCGAGTTTTGCGCCGTTGAGAAAGGCGCCGCCGCCCTTCATTGCCGTAAACATCTCGTCGGAGACGGGATTGTAGACGAGCCCGCATACCGTCTCACTGCCGCGACGCAGGGAGATTGTGATGGTGTAGTGTTGGCCGAAGAGGAAGTTCGTTGTGCCGTCAATCGGGTCGACGAGCCAACGGTGTTCAGGATCGGCGCCATCGACGGGTGCGAACTCTTCCCCGGTAAGACTCCAACTCGGATCGATAGCGAAAAGTCGTTCGCGAATAAGCGTTTCGGACTGGCGGTCAGCGTCGGAGACGAAATCGCCAGGACCCTTCACACCGATCTCAATATCGCGAAAATTCTTAAAATGACCTTGGGTAAGCACGCCGGCTTCGCGGGCAGCGTCGACCATACGGTCCAAAATAGCGTCGTAGTTGAGGGTCATGATGTGAGGGCTGAATGCAGCCCCTCCGGGTCATCGGTGGTGATTTGGTCAACGCGAAGAGCGATGAGGAGACGGGCCTTCTCGAGCGATGGTGCGTCGACCTTGTTGAGGGTCCAAGCATCGACACGGCGGTTGTCAGCGTGGACAGCAGCGATCATGTCGAAGCCTTCGCGGTCGGCCTGAAGGACGATTTCGTGATGCAGATAGATCAATTCGGCGTCGGGTGCCGTGGCGAGGGCATCCTGGATGAAGCCATCGTAGTCGCCGCTCTGTTTAAGTTGCTCAAGGCTGTCGCCGTGGCAGGGGTCATAGCCAATCTTGAGACCCGGAGTTGCATTGGCGAGCAGATCGATCGCCGCAAAGTCGCCGCCGGAGAGGATCATTGCTCCAACATGATTTTTGATCGTTGCGGCGACGCTGCGCACCGTTTCCTCGTCGAGCGCCGCACGCCCTTCTTTGAAATCAAGTTGCAGTAAGGCCTCTGGGTGAGCGGGCTCTGTGTCGAGGAGGGCGCAAAGGTCTTCGAGCAAAAGCACTTTTTCCGGCAGAACCACGCCGCTGTTGTCGCGCAGATTGAGTTGGCGCAGAACGTCAGCTGACGTCTCGCGAACTAAGCCGCGGCCCGTGGTTTCTTCCGATAGTTCAAAATTGTGCAACACAGCGCAGCCGTGATCGGCGTGGATGACGAGGTCGATTTCGACACTCGCCCCAATCCGCATGGCTTCGATGATGCGGCTCGCGCCAAAGACGGGATCATCCGCCTTGCGTCGCCCTCGGTGCCATTTCAGCCACGTCCGGTGGCCGTTTGTTTCGATGTAAAGCGGGAAGGTCATTTAGCTTCGATACACCCGCGCATTGTCGCGATAGGCCGCGATGGCTTTGGGCTTGAGGGTGACGCGTTGGCCGTTGCTGAAGAGGTCCGGATGGTTGACCATGGATTTGATCCGCGTGTTGTCGCTCAAATGGACGTCAACGAGCCCGTGCGTGCCAAAATCGGTGACGCGATGGACGACGGCGCAGTCAGTTTCTGAAACTTCGAGATCCAGCGCTTCAGGACGCATAGCCAGGGTTGCCGCGCCATCGGGGATGGGCAGAGCGACTGTGAAGCCAGAGCGCTCAAATTGACCGTTGGTTACACTGCCGTCCACGAGGTTCATCTGGCCGATAAAGCCAGCCACAAAAGGCGTCAGTGGCTCGCGATAGACCGTTTCTGGCCGATCAATCTGCTCAGTCCGGCCATCGCGCATGACGACAATGCGATCCGCCATGGCAAGGGCTTCGTCCTGGCCGTGGGTGACGAAAAGCGTTGTGATTTTGAGGCGCTGCTGAATATCGCGCACTTCTTCACGAAGGCGCTCGCGCAGATGCTGGTCGAGGCTGGCGAACGGTTCGTCGAGCAAGAGGATCTTTGGCTCGAGGACGAGCGAACGCGCCAGCGCCACGCGCTGCTGTTGGCCACCCGAAAGCTGGCCCACGCCGCGCGTGCCATAGCCCGGCAGGCCAACGAGCTCCAAAATGCCTTCAACGCGCTCTTTGATCTCTTTGGAAGGGGTTTTGCGCAGTTTGAGGCCAAAGGCGAGATTGTTGAACACATTCATATGCGTCCACAGGGCGTGGCTCTGGAATACCATGCCTGTCGGGCGCTTTTCAGGCGCGAGGTAGGTGATGTCTTCGCCGTCGATGGAGATGACGCCTGAGGAGGCGCGTTCGAACCCGCCAACCATGCGCAACAGAGTTGATTTACCCGACCCAGAAGGGCCGAGGAGACACACCAGTTCGCCATCGGCAACATCGAGCGAAAATTTGTCGACCGCCACAATGGAGGAGCCAAAGAGCTTGGTGACATCAGTGATCTTGAGAACGGACATATGGTTTCCTAGCCCCCGAAGCCGCGCGCGAAGGCGCCGCCGCCGATAACCCGGCGGGCAAAGATAAGAGCGATAAACGAGGGTACCCACAGCAGCACGGACAGTACCGCGCCAAACTGGATGACCATCTGATTGTTGATGAAGGAAATCATCAGAACCGGCATGGTTCGGATGCCTGGTGCGCCGATGAGCCAAGCGCCTTCGGTTTCGTAGAAGGTACCGACAAAACTCAACAGCACCGCAGCGGCGATCGTCGGACCCGCCTGCGGGAGCGTGACGGACCAGAACACGCGGAATGGGCCAGCGCCAACGTCGCGTGCCGCTTCTTCCATGCGCCGGTCTACCGATTGGAACGCCGCCACCGGAATCCAGATCATGAACAGCAATGTGCCGACGAGCTGGATCAGCACCACGCCCCAGAAGGTGCCAATGAGATTAAGTTGGAGGAAGATCGCTGCAATGGCGATCAGCAGACCAAATTTTGGGAAGGCATGACCGGCGAGAAACGAGAAAAACAGGATCGAGCGACCCGGAAAGTCCAGCCGCGCAAATGCATAGGCAGCGGGTAGACATATTGCGGCAGACAACAGGGTGACGACTGTCGAGAGCTGTAGGCTCAGCGTCAGCGCGGCCCAAACGTCGGGACGCCCTAACGTCTGGCCCCAGAAACGGAAACCAAATTGTTGCGGGATGACGTTCGGATACCGCCAGACCTCGGTGAAAGCCCAGGTGCCGACAACGAGCAGCGGAAAGATGATCGCAATCGACAGAACGGCCGCGAAAACGATCCCGGTCCAGTCAAGGCGAGGGCGCGTGGGAGCGATGGTGGTCATGTCACTTCCCCTGATTGCGCGCGACGGAGCGCACGTAGAACAGCCCGAAGGCGATACAGAAGCAGAAGGTGATGACTGCCTGCGTGATGGCGTTGATGGGGTCGTTCACTTCGCGGAAGGTGCGGTTCATGAACGGGCCCATCATTTCTGGCGAAGCGGGACCCAGCAAATAGGGCAGGGTGAAGCTTGAGAAAATGCCTAGCACTGCGAAGGAAATCGCGACCAAGACCGAATTCGAAATGCGTGGCAGAATGATGTACCAAAGCACTTGCAAGCGCTTGGCCCCAACATCGCGCGCGGCTTCAATGGACTGGTTGGAAACGCTGCCAAGGCCGGAAAGCAAGATCAGAACGGTGAGCGGAATATTATCCCAAACCATGCCGATGACCGGACCCCACGGGGTCAGATATGGCGTGCGGATTTTGGGAAGACCAACCGAATTGAGCAGAATGTCGACCATGCCATTCGGCCCCAAAACGCGGATGAACGCGTAGGCCAGAATGATCGATGGGACGAACATCGGGAAAATCGCGAGGGCCTGCACATAGGCCGGGATTTTGCCGGTTGAGAAGCGCAGGTATATGGCGATGGGCAAGCAAATGAGCAGCAGGAACAGGGCGCAAACGCCCGTCGTCCACAGCGTGATCATCAAATTGTTGATGCTGTACTGATCTGAGAAAAAGAACACATAGCTTGAAAGCGTAAATCCGGTTTCGCCATTGGCGTCAGGGCGCCAGATGGTGCGCCCAATCGCGCTAAAGATCGGCCAAATAATCAGCCAAGCCATGAGAAGAACAGGCACGGCGACGAGCAGAAGGCCAGTTGGCCTCCTGCTGTCGGTCTTTTCCATGAGAGGGCGTGCTCCCCCTTCCACGACGTTGGTCACTGGGTGCGATCGACGTTTGGAGCGACGTTACGATACCAGCCATCATTGATCGCTGCTTCCCACGCGCCGCCCGGGAAGGTTGGGATCTGCTGCGGAATGATGTCAGCAAACTTTTCGCGCAGTTCTGGAGAGATATGGTCCCAGCTTACGCCCGGGAAGCCACCGAGCTCGGTCAGAATGGCGCTCTGGATTTCTTCGGAAAGCATGAAGTCCGCGAGCTTGAGCGCTGCATCACGGTTGGTACCGGTTTCAAGTACGACGGAGCGCGTGAAACCACCAACCAGGGCAAGGTCCTGTAGCTGCACGAGGCCGGTCGTTTCTGGCAGAACGCCCTGATCGATTGCCTGCAGGATCTGATCCGACCAAACCGGGGTCATGGTCACAACGCCCTGTGCCAGAAGCTGGATCGACTGGGTGTTGCCCGAGGAATACGCGCCGTTGTCATAAAGGGACGGTGCGATGTCCGACAGAATAGCCCACGCATTGCCGAGCGCTTCATTGCCGAAAGTCTCGTCGTAATTATCGACGGTGAACTTGGATGGGTCGAGGCCGTTGGCTTGGTGAATGGCGCGACGGACGAAGTTGCCACCTGAGCCGCCCTTGTCAGGACGGTTGTAAACGAACTGGCCGGGGTTTGCCTTGATCCATGTGACTAGCTCATCCCAAGTTTTCGGGGCGTTGGCTGGGTCAAGCTTGGTGGTATCATAGGCCAAGAGCACTTGGCTGCCGCGATAAGGCAAGGAATAGTCGGACTGAATGCCGGCAGGATTGACCTTGTCGTAGTTCGATAGGCCAGCTTCCTTGATGTTTACGAAAATGCCAGCTTCGATTGCACCAGCTGGTAGCAGCGGGTCAGCCGATTCAAAGAAGTCTGCCTGTGGATCAGTATTGGTCGCCTTAGCGGCTACCGCGCGCTCACCAATGGCGATGATGCCCGCGCCGTCACCGGCGTCCACAAGGTTCAGCTTGTATTCTGGATGCGCCGCTTCAAATGCGGGCTTAACCGTGTTGGTCCAGAAATCGAGAATATTGCTGTCCGAGCTGGTGTACCAATCAATGGTCCCCTCAGCAGCCAAGCTGACCTGTGGCAACATCGAAATGCCGGCCGCCAGACCCGCGACCGAAAGCATAAATGCACGACGTTTCATTCAAATCTCCCATCCCAAATGACTGTCGAAGTCATTGCGCAAAAACTGCCGATGTGCGGAGGCGGCGTCCGATCAATGTCGGTCAGTCGTTGAGATCGGCTCTCAACGACGCGCCTCATGGGCCTCCTCCCTTGTGAATTGCGGAAGGACGCCCACTCTTCGATGGTGGGTCTGTCCAAGAGCGCACTCTTCACACAGAACAGACAACACCTAATAGCCAATGCACACAAGTGCATATTTGCTTACGAAGTGCGGATAGGGATATTGTGGCTTCATAACGCTCATATGACAGTTCTTTAGTGCACAGCTGTGCAATCGCTGGTGTCTTCAGCGTTTAAGAGTTCTCGCGAGCTAAGGTATTGTTTTTAAAGAGCTTAGATTTTGCCGGGGCGGACCGACTTGCGCCACACGGGAATAGGCTCGATCACGGTGCGTGCAGAGCTGCTTGGGGTCGCAGCGCCGAGCAATTCCACCACTTTGGTGCTCAACTCGTCCAGAGGCTGTGCAAAAGTGGTCAGCTGGTACGAATCCCAACTCGATTGCTCAATATTGTCGAAACCGACGACGCAAAGATCGCGCGGAATATCGAGCCCGAACTCGCGCCGAGCAGCGTCCATGAACCCAAGCGCCAGCAAGTCGGTGACGCAGAATACGCCGTCCGGTGCGTTGGATCGACCGAACATGCGGCGGGCAGCGTCTTGCCCTGAAGCATAGCTGGTTGGCCCGCCGGCAATGGCTGTGACAGCCAGACCGGCGTCCTCTGCTGCCGCTATGAAAAAGCGTTCGCGTTCGACAAGGCTGGCCGTGCGGGCCGTCGAGGTCACCAGTCCCATCCGTTCGCAGCCGGCACGGCGGAGCAGGAACAGCGCCTCGCGCCCCGCAAAGGCGTTGTCGACGCCCAGATTGCTCGAGCCGGACAGCCGCTCGTCGCGATTGATCAAGATGACCTGCTGGCCGTTGCTGAGACAGGTTTCAATCAAGGATGATGGGGGTGTTCCCGACAACACCACCGTGGCGTCGGCGCGATAGTTCAGCGTCTGATGCAGCGCCTTGGTCAGGCTTGCAGTATCCGTCTCGGTGTTGATCACCATGGTGATCTTACCGGCCGCTTGGAGTTTTCGTGTCAGTTCATCAACCATCAGCGCGCGGATGGGTGTGGTCATATCCGCGACCACAAGACAGACAATATTGCTGTCTTCGCGCAATCCGCGGGCGAGATGGTTGACGTGGTAGCCGAGCGTTGCCGCTGCCTCGAGAACTTTCCGACGCGTTGGTTCGGATACGCTGGCGCCGTCGGTGAATGTGCGTGATACGGCTGATCGCGAGACCCCGGCACGGTCGGCAACCATCTGAGCACTCACAAAGCTACGCTTTTTGCCGGACATCGCATCCACCCTATCGAGGGGGAGGATTTGGTCTAAGTCGCTGCGCCCCGTCAAGGGCCACTGATCTCGTCGCGTGGCCGTTGCGGGGCATGGTCGTCACTTGATCTCGTTCATAAAGATCAGGTTGCGCCTTGCCAGCTGCAGCGGCGTTTCTTTGGCGTCGGTGGCGACGTCCTGTTCCACGACGATCGGGCCGGTAAAGCCCCGCGTTTGCAGCAGGCGCATCACCGCCTGAATATCTACGGCTCCATCCGGCAAGGGGCACATGACCCCAGCGCCATAAGACGCCGCTATTGAGAGCTCGCCAGAAAGGACGCGAGCGCGCACTTTGGGGTCGACGTTCTTGAGATGCATATAGGCGATACGGTCGAACCGGCGCTCCATATAGGCGAGGGCATCTTGGTCCCAAAAGGCGTGGTGGCCGGTATCAAAACAGAGGTCGATACTGGTCTCATCCAAGAGGCGATCAATCTGGGCTTCTTTTTCGACAGCAGTGCCGATGTGCGGATGGAAGCTGAGTTTTAGGCCATAGTCGCCCTCGACCACCGCAATAGCATCGCGCACCATGCCCACGAGCCCTTGCCAACCTGCCTCATCCAGCACGCCTTCCTGGCCCGCCGGATAAGAATTGCTCTCGTCCATAATGACGAGATGTTTTGCGCCCAGGGTTTTGAGCAGAGGTGCCAGCTCACGCAAAGTCGCCACAAGTTGGGGAGCTGACTTGGCGTCGCCAAACGTATGAACATGGGTTGCGCCAATCAGTGTCAGATCGCGCTTGGCCAATTCTTCGCGCAAGACATCGGCGTCCTTGGGTAGAAAGCCAAATGGGCCGAGTTCGGTGCCGCGATAGCCTGCGGCGGCCACTTCATCGAGATAGGTCGCCCAAGTGTATGAATTGCCCGTTGGATAGGCGATGCCCCAAGAGCAGGGCGCGTTGCCGATAAGCATGGATTGGGTCCGGAATTAGCGGGCGAGATAAATGGGGTTAGAGAGCGCGCGGCGAATGGGCTGGCTCTCAAGGTCGGTGCCCTTGAGTTGCCAAGGCAATTCCTTGCCATCGAGCGCCGCTTTGAAAGTCTCGATCAGATCGGCGCGGCTCGCCTTGGCGATGATTTCGGCACGGATAAACATCTTGGGTGAGACAGACAGCGTAGCGTTCCACGCGTCGCTCTCAATGGTGACGGAAGCGATTTCGCCGCTGGCGTCGATGAGCGAGAGAGTGTCGCCTGCCGCGCCGCGGATGGTCACCTCAATCTCCGAGATGGCATCGCACGTGCCGCCCATGACGCTGTCGCCAGCGCGAAGTTCGAGATGTGGGCCTGTTGGGCTTTCGGTAACATATCCGTATCCGGACTTCATCGCCGCTAGAACCGCATTTTCTGAGAGTTCCGGCAGGTAAAACACGGTCGTTGGGCGCGCCAAAACCAGCGGGCCTTCCGGCATCAAACGATCCGGCTGGTGGAAATCCGAGCCGCCAATGGCCGAGAGTTTTAGCCCGGAGGCGAGGCGCTTCTGGTACTTTTCGAGGGCGACCCAATTCCACGCCAGCCAGGTGGATTGCCAAACTTCCTGACAGTCGGCTGCCGGAAAATCATAGTCCCAAGGGATTGTCGGCTTGTCGTGATTGATGGACAGCAGGCCGCCTTTGTCATGCACCAGCTTTGCCAGAACATGGGCGTCGCTTGGCTTGGTCATCCGGAAGTCGATCCACTCGTCGACGCCAAAAACATTGGCATGGCCGACGGCCGTGGTGATCTCCATGCCGCGGATGAACACCAATTCCGGTGAGGACTGAGGGTGGAAATAGCGGCGCTGGGTAATGGTGTTGTGGTCGGCGATGGCGAGGAAATCGAGCCCCGCCTGCTTGGCCGCAGCATGCAGCAGTTCTGGCGCGCCGCGCGCATCAGAATGAAATGTGTGGCAGTGCAGATCGCCACGATACCAGCCAGCGCCTTGGCGCACCGGGAAACTGCGAGCCGGTTGGGGTGCGTGCGGACGGGCACTGCTGTCGAGTGTGATCGTTACAGTCACATCAAGGCCAGCAAGCGGAACCTTATAGAGCCCGAGAACGACAGTCCAAGTGCCGGGTTGGATGGTCCCGTGAATATAGCCGGGCGTCGCATCGTCCGTAGCGATGAAATACGTGTCTCGCGCGCCGCCGCTCCAGCCGCGAAACCCTGCTGCGGTGGGATAGCCCGTGTCGCGTGGGTCGAAAGCGCCCAGATCAATAATGGCATCTTCCGCCTTGGCGTAAGCCAAAGTGACGTCGATGCGTGAGGTGGCTGCGGGCACCTCATAGGGGATGTAGTAATAGGGGTTCCGCTCTTGGTCGGCGCGGGTGATGTGGTGCGTGATCGTCAGCATCTTATTCCCCAACGGCCGGAATACGCTTGCCGCTGCTGTCGAACAAATGGGTGTGTTCTACGCCAAAGCTCAGGCTCACCGTGTCACTCAGCTCGAGGTGATCATCGATGAAAATGCGCGCAGTGATGCGCGCGCTATCGCCGCGATCCAAGGTCACAAGGCTTTCGGGGCCCATGTTCTCATTGGCAAAGAGCTTTGCCGTCACAGTGTTTTCGTCACCGGCCTTGGCGATGTGGAGATGCTCAGGGCGGATGCCGAGGGTAAGCTTGGGGCTGGTGCTGAGGGCACTGGCAATCGCGTCGGTCATTGGCAGATCGACGATTTTGAGATCGCTGGCCTTGAGGCGCAATTGACCATCGACCTGCGCGCCTTCGACTTCGACAAGGTTCATCGGCGGGTTGCCGACGAAGTTCGCGACAAAGGTGGTGGCTGGGCGACGATAGATTTCGATGGGCGAGGCGAACTGCACGATCTTGCCCGCATCCATCACAGCTATGCGTGAGGCCAGCGCCATGGCTTCGGCCTGATCGTGTGTCACGTAAACGGCGGTGATGCCCATGTCGCGTTGCAGGTGGTTGAGGAAGCCACGCGCTTCAAGTCGCAGCTTGGCGTCGAGGTTGGAGAGCGGTTCGTCAAAGAGATAAACCTTGGCTGGATAGACGAGGGCGCGAGCAAGCGAAGTACGCTGCTGCTGGCCGCCTGAAATCTGGCTCGGGACGCGGTTCATCAAATGACCGATCTTGAGCACATCGGCCACTTCCTTGGCACGGGCATGGCGTTTTTCGACCGCTTCGCCGCGCACTTTGAGCGGGTAGGCGATGTTATCGGCTAGGTTCATATGCGGGTAGAGCGCATAGTCCTGAAACACCATGGCGATGTTGCGATCTTTCGGGTGGAGGTGGGTCACCTCTTTGCCGTCGATAAAGATCTGGCCGGAGGTCGGCGTTTCGAGTCCTGCGATCATGCGCAGCGATGTGGTCTTGCCGCAGCCCGAGGGGCCCAAGAGACAGACGAACTCACCATCGGCAATGTCAAAGCTGACGTCTTCGACCGCGCTGAAGCTGCCAAAGCTCTTGAAGATGTTCTTGAATTGTACAGATGCCATGGGAGTTAAGCCTTGATGCCGCCGAAGAACCGGAAGCCGAACTTCCAGCTGACGAAGAGGTAGAGCGCGATAACGGGGAGCGAGTAGATCAGCGAATAGGCCGCCAACAGGGTCACGACCGGCGTGCCCGCTTCGGAGTAGAAGGAATAGATGGCCACAGACGCAGGCATGTTCTCGCTCGAACGCAGCAGAATGAAGGGGATGAGGAACGAGCCCCAGATGTTGACGAAGGCCCAGACGACCACAACCACAATGCCCGGACGAATGACTGGCAAAGCCACGTCAAAGAAGGCCTGCACGGGCGAGGCTCCGGCCACCATGGCGCTTTCCTCATAGGATTTTGGAATGCCATCGATGAAGTCGCGCAGGATGAACATGGCCGTTGGCAGCAGGCCACCAGCGAAGGTGAGGATCACGGCAAGATGGGTGTCCATCAATCCAGCGGCCGAAACGATCAGGAAGATCGGCACCATGGCTGCGGTTCCCGATACGACTGACGAGAACAGCAGCAGAATATAGGTGACTGCGCCCTTGCCGGGGATCGAGGAGCGCGACAGCGCATAGGCAGCCAGCGTTGCCGCGGAACCGACGAGGATCACGCCACCGACGGCCTGAATAAAGCTGTTCCAGAGCGCCTGCATGGCAAAGCCATTGCCAAAGACGGTGAAAAAGTTCGAGAGCGTCCAAGGATCTGGAATTTCGAGACCCAGTTCCGCCCTCGCGTTGAAGGGCGAGAAGATGAACCAGACCAGCGGCAGAGCAAAGACAATGCCGATGATCGTGGCGAGGCCCGAGAAGGCGATACGGCTCAGAACTGCGTGGAACGGAAGGTTTTTCATGGTGGCTTTCCTCACGTCTTCGGCGTCTTTTTCTTGCCGATGCTGAGATAGATCAGCGCAAAGGCAAGGTTGATGAGCATCATGATCACGCCAACGGCCGCGCCCTTGCCGAACTGGAAGTCTTGGAAGGCAACGCGGTAATTGTAGATGGAAACAAGTTCGGTCTTGTAGCTCAGCCCGCCATTGGTCAGCAGGAACGGCGTGAACACGTTGAACGTCCACATAGTGATCAGGATCAAATCGGTGACGATGTGACCCTTGATCAGCGGGAGGCCAATGTCCCGGAATTTCTGGAACGAACTTGCACCCGCAACGTCAGCAGCTTGGAAATAACTGGGCGGGATAGAGGCAAAAGCCGAGTTGAACAGCATCATCGAGAATGCCGCGCCGCGCCAGGTGTTGAAGATGACGATGACCCAGAATGGCTGCTGTAACAGGAAGTCGCCCTTGGGCAGGCCAAGGTTCGTGAGGATCATGTTCAGCGTGCCATTGTCGTAGTCGAGAAAGGCAAACCAAGCAAAGCCGATGACAACCTCAGGCAAGATCCACGCGCCGATGACAAAGGTTTCGACCATGCGCTTGACGGCCGGAGGAACGGTCTGGATGAGCCAGGCCAGAATGAGGCCGATCAGTGCTTGGCCGAGGAGGGCGGAGCAGAGAACAAATTGCGTGGTCAGGATCAGCGAGAAGCCGAACTGACCACGCTGGAAAAAGGACGCCGGATCGAACAGCGTCAAATAATTGGCAAGGCCAACGAACTCTGGACTGAGGGCGGTTTTGCCCAGCAGGGTCCGGTTGGTAAAGGAAACAAATATCACCCAAAAAAACGGGATGATGACGAAGACCGACACCAAAAGGCCCGCCGGGACGAAAAATGCCGCTCCGGTTCTATTGGAAAGTAGGGCGAAGTTTTTGCCCTTCGATTTAGGTGGTGATGCGCTGACGTCGGTGGTCATTTAGGTCCTACTCAGGTGAGTGAGGCTAAGTAAAATACCTCGCGCGGACGGCAAGAAACGGCCGCCATCGATGGATCGAGGCACGGATAAAAACGCCTAGGGGCAAGGCGAGGAGTGTGAAATGTGCTGGTGTGCCCGGCGTCGAGGAAAGACGCCGGGCACTAGGGAGTTCTAAAGCGTGGAGACAGTGTTCTCTTCGCCAACAATGGCGATGACTGCCGAGCGGTACTGAGCCATTGCATCTTCAGGCGATAGTTCACCCGAAACCACGGCTTCGGTCATGCGCTGGATTTCTTGGCTGACTGCGTTGTAGTGCGCATTGTTCGGACGCGCGGTGGTGATTGGCAGCAGGGCCTGGCTGGTTTCCGTCAAGAACGCATTGTCCGGGATCGCCACGTCATCACGCGAGCGAATGCCCGGTGAGAACCCTTGGAACGCCGTCATCTGTTCTTGGCTCATCATGAACGACAAGAACTGCCAGGCTTCCTTCGGGCTGTCGGTATTCGGGTTGATCACATAGCCCGTACCACCGGAGATCGAGACAGCATCTTGTCCGCGAATGCCCTTACCCGGTTCTTGAGCGGGCATCTTCTTCCAAGTCATGACGTTGTCGCGGTCTTTGACTTCGAACTCTGCACCGGGCGCGGTGACAGAGCGATAGAACCAGTCGCCTTCCACCAGCATGGCGGTCTTGCCATCGCGGAAATTGGCAAAGGTGCGGTTGCGACCGTCTGCCAGAAGCTGCGCGCGCTGATCGCCTAGGCCGTCATCAACATAGATGGTCTTGTAGAGGTTGAGCGTGTCGAGAATGGCTTGGGAGCCAACGATGAACTTGCCGTCGTCATTGGTGACGCCTTCGCCCGTGCCCAGCAGTGCCATCCAATAGCCCTGCATGGTGGTCGCTTCGCCCATGGCCACACCAGCGTTCAGCTGCAGTGGGGCTTCGACACCGGCTTCCTTGAGCTTCTTGGCAGCGTCGATCAGATCGGCCCAAGAGGTGGGGTTCCACGTCGCGGTGTCGATGCCAGCCTTGTCGAAAAGGTCTTTGCGGACAAAGACCATGCGCACGTCAGTCCCAAGGCCGACGCCATAGGTTTCGCCGCCATAGGAGAGGATGGAGCGAATGCCGGGCGAAATGTGGTCCCAGCCTTCCCAATTGGCGTAATCTTCGCCAATCAGCTCATCGAGAGATTTTAGGAGGCCGCCTTCAGCAAATGAGGGGATCAGGAAGCCGTCGAAGCCCGAGATGTCTGGGCCTGCGCCGGTCGAGAAGTCGAGAGCTAGCTGCTGGGTGAGCTGGGCGTCTTCGCCACCAAACTGGTTCAGCGTCACATTGATGCCCGGATTGGCAGCCGTGAAGCCAGGAATAACGCTCTCTTCGATCCATTGCGCGGTGGCGCTATTAACGCCGCCGATGACGCAGCGGCAGGTGATTTCTAGATCAACGGCGAATGCCGGCACTGCCATAGCGGTGGCAGAGACGAGGCCGAGCGCAAGTGCGCGTATGCGATTGCTCATCGCAGATTCCTCCCATGTAGTGGCTCCGGATTCTCCGGTAGCCGCTGTTGGCCCGCGCCTCCCTTGGCTTGCGGACACTGTCAGATTGAACACGTTTTCACTGCTCGTCAATGGCAGGCATGGTCGTGTTAACTTTTGTGATGCCGGATCACTTGCTGAAAAGCCCTGTTTTCATTGCATTGTCGCGTCTTTGGGGTGTGGAGAACTTGGTCCCGCGATAGTCTGCATTGACAGTTCCGCTTGGGTTCTGTTCTTAAATGAACACGATTTCATCTGTGTGGAGTGTGTCTGTGAGTATTGCGGGCGAGCCGGGACGGGGTAGGGCGACGGCCGAAATGGTCGCTGCGAAGGCTAACGTCTCGCGGGTGGCTGTTTCACGGGCGTTCAATCCGCACACCTCGCTGAAGCCGGAAAAGCGCGAGCTCATCCTCCGGATCGCCAAAGAGCTGGACTACACCCCCGATCGCGCAGCGCGAGCGCTGGTGAGCGGCCGCTCGCACCTTGTTGGCGTGATCGTTCCAGACGTGTGCAGTCATTGGGAATCTCAAGAGATCGACGCTTTGACGACGGCGCTCCAGAACGAGGGTTTTGCCACGCTCCTGTTTAAGACCCGAACTGACTACTCCATGGATGAGCAGTTGCTCGCCTATATGCGCGGCTTCAACCCAGACTCGGTGATCGCCTTCGTCGAGAATGTGAAGCCGAAAACCCTCGTGCGCTTCCTCGGTCGTGCGGTGCCGATCTACGTCAACTACCCTTTTGAAAATGAAGACGATACGCCGGTTGCCGAGCCATTGTACGACCGCCTGAACGTCTTCCAGCACAATGGCATTGATCAAGCCGTAGCGCTGCTTCAGGGGTTTGGGGCGAAGCGGATTGCCTATCTTTCTGGGCTGAGCAAGTCGCGCGCTAACGTGTCTCGCGAACGGACCCTCCGGCGCGTTATGCGTGAGCGCGGAATGGGCGAGCCGCAGATTATTCCAGGCGATTTCACCTACGACACCGCTTATCGCTCGACTGTCGATCTGTTCCGCATCGGGCAGGGTGCTGATGCAATTTTTGCGGCCAATGACGTCGGCGCCTTTGGCGTTCTAGACGCTTTGCGCCACGAGTTGAACCTGCGCGTCCCTGAGGATGTGAAGGTCGTTGGCTTCGACGACATCGCCCAGTCACACTGGAAAAGCTTCAACCTCACGACGGTCAAGTTTGACCTCGATGAGCGCGTGCGCTGCCTCGTTCGCCTGATTTTGCGGCGGCTCAATGCGCCGGACGCGCCAAGTTTAGAAGAAACATTAAACACCCGTCTCGTCGTGCGTGGCACGGTGGGCTGAGCTGGGCATTTTCATGACGCAAACATCTGAGCAGCAGATCCATCTGATCTTCAAGACCCATCTGGACATTGGCTTCACCGATCACGCCAAGCGCGTGCGCCAGCAGTATCATGAGCAATTTATCCCGCAGGCGATCGCAACCGGCGCGCATTTTTATGCCGAAGATCCTGCCAACCCCAAATTCATCTGGACCACTGGCGCTTGGCTGATTTGGGATCACCTCCAGACCCAAAGCGCAGAAAAAGTCGCACGGCTAGAAGACGCGATCAGGAAGGGCCTCATCGCTTGGCATGGCTTGCCATTTACCTCGCATACTGAACTGATGAGCCCAAAAATGTTCCGCGCGGCATTGAGTTTTTCGCGCGAGCTCGACAAGCGTTTTGGCAAAACGACAATTGCCGCAAAAATGACGGACGTGCCGGGTCACACGCTGGGCATGGTACCACTCATGGCCGAAGCAGGGCTTCGCTTCCTCCATCTTGGGGTCAATACCGCGAGCCCAGTCCCAGACGTGCCGCCAATTTTCCGCTGGCGGGCCGAAGACGGCAGCGAGATTGTCGTCATGTATCAGAATTCCTATGGCGCTACGGACTTTCCCGCAGGTCCGGACTTGGGCCTCAGCTTTGCGCACACCAATGACAATATCGGGCCGCAGAGCGTCGGGCAGACCGTCGAGGCCCTGCGCGAGCTCCATCATGCGAATCCGGGGGCGTTGATCAAAGCCTCTACACTTGATGCGTTCGGCCAGGCGATGTGGGATCGGCGCGAAGACTTCCCAATTATCGACAAAGAAATCGGCGACAGCTGGATTCATGGCGCGGCAACTGATCCGATAAAATTAAGCCAGTACAAAGCACTAGAGAGATTTTACGAGAATTTGGATCAGTCGACGGAGGGGCGCGAGACGTTCGCGCGTCGGCTCGCCATGGTGGCTGAACACACTTGGGGCGTGGATATCAAAACCTATCTGCGCGACGACCAGGCCTTTGATCAGGCCCAGTTCGAACACGCCCGCAAAACTGACTATCGATTCCAATATGCCGAGCAATCTTGGCAGGAACAGCGCGACTATATGCAGGATGCGCTCGCGGCCTTGTCTGCCGAAGATCGCGCCGCAGCCTCGCAGGCGCTCGCCGAACTGGTTCCGATCGCACAGCGTGCGCCACGGGCCGGCAATCAAATCAGCGACGGCGGCTGGGTGGCCGATCTTGATCCGTCGACGGGCGACATTGCTCGTCTGGTGTCGCCGGAGGGCATTGAGATCGCAGGCAGCCAAGGCGCGCTCTTTGGCTACCGCCACGAAACCTATGATTGGGCTGAACTACAAAGGCACCTCGATAGCTATCTTCAACATCGGCAGGAATGGGCCATCCTCGACCATGACAAGCCGGGTCTGCAGAATGCCAAAACCGCGCGCACCGCGTCGTTCGCGCCCACTCATATCGGTGTCGATGCCAATGCGCAGGTCGCCATTGCTGCCATTTCGCGGGATGAGGCAGCGCATGTCGGCATCCCGGCGCGTCACGACATCGCCATTCGGCGCATATCGCATAAGGCGGTCGAGGTCTCCCTGACACTGCGAGAAAAGCCGGCCAATCGCATACCCGAAGCCGGATTTTTCGCGTTCACCCCTGCGGGCGCGGCGGCATGGTCACTGCGCAAAATGGCATCGTGGAAGGACAGTGCGCATATTGTTCGCGCCGGTGGCGGTCAATTGCAGGCCATCGAGGCGGCGCGCACGACGCTCGATCAGATCGATCTGACAATTGAGCCCATTGATAGCGCACTGGTTTGCCCCGCAGGCAGCGACTTCATTCCCTTCCAGCCGGAAATTCCTGATTTCAGTCATGGCCTTCGGTTCAATCTCTATAACAATAAATGGGGCACGAATTTCCCGATGTGGTGGGACGGAACGGTTCAGTTCCGCTTCGTGCTGACCCTCGGCGGGAAATGAACGGACAGGACCGCGTAAAACTGCCAAGCTGGTAGGGTTCCGTGCTCATCACGACGCACCAGACCGCATGATAGGGAAGAACGCACTTGGCACACTCTATGCCTTCCGTCGCTGCTGATGTTCAGTCCGTTCAGAACAGTCCGGCGTTGTGGCAACTGCCGCAGATTGATTCAGAGGGTCACAAGTTTACCCGTGGGCATGTCCTCGTCCTCAGCGGCAGTCCACTGCAAACAGGAGCCTCGCGCCTTTCAGCCTATGGTGCATTCCGCGCCGGGGCGGGCTTGGTCACATTGGTCGGCAGCGAAGCGGCACTGAGGGTGCACGCCGCCCATGTCACGGCAATTATGTTGCACGTCGCTGAAACTCCCGCAGACTTTGCCACGGTGCTCGCAGACGAGCGGATCAACGCCTTGGTGATTGGGCCGGCAGCTGGGGTAGGCGAGGGTACTCGGGAGCGGGTGTTGGCGGGCTTAAAATCCAAGGCCAATATCGTTCTGGATGCCGATGCGCTGACCGTTTTCGCATCAGACCCCGACACTCTGTTTGCAGCCATAAAGGCAAGACCGTCTGGGCATGTCGTTATGACGCCGCATGAAGGAGAGTTCGCACGGCTGTTTGACGCGAAAGATGCGTCCAAGGCCATGCGCGCACATCAGGCAGCGTGCGTCTCGGGTGCGGTTGTGGTGCTGAAAGGCGCAAACACATTCATCGCCGAGCCCGATGGCAAAATCGTCGTCAACGACAACGCGCCTGCGTGGCTGGGGACAGCGGGCTCAGGTGATGTTTTGGCTGGCATCATAGCGGGCCTGATGGCGCAAGGCATGAACGGGTTCGATGCCGCCGCCGCGGGCGCATGGATTCACGGCGCTGCGGGAAGTGCCTTTGGCGGCACCGGCATGATCAGCGAAGATCTCCCGGGGTTCATCCCCAATGTGGTTCAGGCCCTGGCTGAGAAAGTGAAGAGTTGAGGGGCGCGGAGCCGCTTGATCAGAAATTGTGAAGCTCATAGAAATCTGGCGCTGCATTAACTCCAGTTTGAGTGGTGACGCTAGAGCTGGAGCTTTCTGATGAACAAAGCGCTTCTCGTTATCTTGCTAACAGTCATGCTGGACGCCATTGGGATTGGGCTCATCTTTCCCATTCTCCCAGCGTTGCTGCGTGAAGTTGGGCATACTTCTGATATCTCAACAATATTGGGCGTAATGCTGGCGCTTTACTCAGCGTGCCAGTTCTTGTTCTCACCGATTTTGGGCGTGCTGAGTGATAGATTTGGGCGCCGTCCGGTGCTGCTGATCTCGCTTGCTGGCGCGGCGATTGATTATGTGGTGATGGCCTTTGCACCAGAGCTGTGGTTGCTCGTGCTCGGTCGCGCCATCGCTGGGATCACCAGCGCAAACATGGCCGTGGCCACAGCCTATATCACCGACATTTCCACCGAAGAGGAGCGCGCTAGGCGCTTTGGTCTGTTCCATGCTATGTTCGGCATCGGGTTTATCATCGGACCTGTGGTTGGCGGCATCCTAGGCGATATCTGGCTGCGCTCGCCGTTTTTGCTGGCAGCGCTGCTCAACACTGTCAATTTCGCGATGGCACTCTTCGTCCTGCCCGAGTCGCGCAAAGGCCAGCGTGATACGCGCTTTACCTTGGATACGCTCAATCCGTTCAAGCCATTGGCATGGGCCTTTGCTTTCAAAGCCCTGCTGCCCCTGATCGCCATCTATCTGATTATGAATCTGGTCGGCACGGTCTATGGCTCAACCTGGGCCATCTTCTCTGAAGACGTCTACGCGTTTAACGGCATGCTGATTGGTCTGTCCCTTGGGGCATTCGGGCTCTTCCACGCCTTGGCGCAGGCCTTCGTCACCGGTCCCGCAGTCGCCAAGCTCGGCGAGCGCTGGGCCTTGGTTGTCGGCATGGCGTTTGAAATTGGCGCGATGCTCACTCTCGCTTTTGCCACCCATGGAGCGGCCCTCTTTATTATGGCGCCGATCTTTGCACTGGGTGGCATTGGCATGCCCGCGCTACAGTCTCTGACAACCCGCCAAGTCAGCTCTGAACTCCAAGGACAGCTCCAGGGCGTGTTGGCGAGCGTGGTCAGCTTGGCGGCGGTCTTTGGGCCATTGCTGTTCAGCAATATCTATCATTCCATCCGTGGAACTTGGCCGGGCGGAATCTGGCTGGTTGCCATGGTGATCTATCTCGCAGCCTTGCCGCTGATGCTGACAATCAAGAGTAAGCCTATCGAGCACCAAGACGGCAGTTGAGGCTTTGGAATAGGGCTCAAATCCAAGAATCATCGGCCTCGTCTTGGCCTTGCTCCAATAGTGTTGCTGAGTCTGCGAAAACTGCCAAAATCCAAGGGACTCAATGGATTTTGTTTTCAAAAATTGCCCGTAAAATCGAGGCTGCTTTTGACTGCATGACTGGCAATCGTCGCTCGGATGGACTGCGTTCCATGCATCCTATCTCCTTGGTAATTCTGCGAATTCATTTGGTGCGAGCAAGTCGGTCAAAACCGATGTCGGCGTGGAAATGGGACCATATTCCCCCGGAAACCGGGCTTTTCGGGGTTATGGGGCTTGCGAGAGCCATATTTCCGGTCCATTAACTGCTACTACCGTCGGGGCACTGATCGGCCGGATAGTCTGGATTTGCGAGTGATCGCGACTAGCTATCAGGCATCAAGAGCCGCTTGTGGCGGCGAGCATTCACTGTGAGGAAACGCTATGAACAAAAACGATCTGGTTGGCGTTGTCGCCGACAAGGCAACGATCACCAAGGCACAGGCCGCCGAAGCGGTTGACGCAGTGTTCGAAGCTATCACCGAAGCCCTGAAGGCCGGCGACGAAGTTCGTCTGGTTGGTTTCGGCACCTTTGCCGTTTCGCAGCGTAAGGCTTCGACCGGCCGTAACCCTGCAACGGGTGCTGAAATTCAGATTCCGGCCTCGAACCAGGCCAAGTTCAAGCCCGGTAAGGGCCTGAAGGACGCGATCAACGCTTGATTGCGACTTCGCCTCTCGGCATTTGGCCCCGCGCTTCACAGCCGGGGCCTTTTTGTTATGTGGAGAACTTTTTCGGGTGTTGACCTGAAACCCGTGTCCGCATATTCAGTGGCTCGTCGCTGAAGAACAACGGTTCTGCAAGCGGCGCCAGTGCTCTGACCACCAAGTCAGCGTTAGAAAAGGCACTCCGTGATAATGGCACGGGCGATTAGCTCAGTTGGTAGAGCGTCTCGTTTACACCGAGAATGTCGGCGGTTCGAGTCCGTCATCGCCCACCATTGCCGCTCACCAGCGGCGAAGAAGAGTGGTCTTCTTTACTTGGTGCCAGTGCTCTGACCACCAAGTCAGCGTTAGAAAAAGCACTCCGTGATAATGGCACGGGCGATTAGCTCAGTTGGTAGAGCGTCTCGTTTACACCGAGAATGTCGGCGGTTCGAGTCCGTCATCGCCCACCATTCACTTCTCCTGAACGACCAAACAAAACCGCCTCGGCGGTTTTTTGTTTTTTGGTCTCTGCTCAACTCGGTTCTAGAATCTTGTCAGCGTCATTCTCGTCGCAACGGGCAGGGCGGTGATCTGATTCACGTTCAGCGATTCCGATGCTGCATAGAAAATGTGTGGCGTCTCCACCGGACGGCGCCATTTTTGTTTCCTGCCGGGCGCTGCCATCGAGAAGGCCTCGGCCAAGCCGTTCACGGCGCCCAAAAGTGCCAGCCAAGTGCCCACGATATGCCCATCGGCGCCACAGATGTTGAAAAGCTTTGAGAATTTTCTTGGGCCCGCTTTACAGGGGCAAATCACCCCCCTATACAGAGCCCACGTTGCGCGGAACTGATGTTCTCCAAGCGCTGCGGGAGTAGCTCAGTTGGTTAGAGCGCCGGCCTGTCACGCCGGAGGTCGCGGGTTCGAGCCCCGTCTCTCGCGCCACTTTTTCTCATAGAAATCGTTGCGTTTTTTGACTGTCGCCTTTAGCGACTGCAGCGTGTTCCCACTTTTTCGTCTGACGTGTTCCCACTTTTGATCGTGGTCCGTTCCTTACCGCAGTTTGGCCCTGCCGCGCCTGCGGGCCCCGGAGACGGAACGGATCGTCTCTGCGTTTACTGGAACGTACGTAGCGAACAGCGTGTTAGATGCGCTCAGCGTGTTCCCCATAGCGTGGGACAGAGCCTCGGCTGTTCCGCCACCGACAATGGCCTCGCCAGCTCCTGAGCGCCGGAAGTCGTGGCCAAGCGTTCGACGTTCTTCTTTTCCAAATTCAGCGCGGCGAACATCGCGGAAATCATCACCCAACGTGTCTTTGCTATAGGGCTGGCCCGAACGATTCCGAAAGACCGGCGCATCGCCGTGGAGCTCCACGCCTAGCTGGGTTAGGTATGACTGAAGCACGAAGACTGACCGGATGCTCAAAGCTCCTCCAACGGGCTTGCCGGTCTTCCCACGCTCAGTGAAGAAGAGTTCTCCGTGACCAGCCGTTGCTAGCTGAGAAGCTGTCAGCAGACGAATATCGCCAGGGTTGAGTTGTGTGTCCCAGGCAGCAGCTATTACGGCGGAAAGGCCAAAGAAGCCCATGCGCCATGCCCTCTTCGCCAGACGAACAGCCTCACCCTCTTGCCAAGTCTCCTTTCGGCCTTTTGCAGCGTCGTTACGCACGCCCATGGATGGATCAGCGTCACGGACGCAGTAGCCCATAGCGGCCGCAACCTTCCATAGCGCACGCCATATCTTGATTACGCGATGAGCCTCTCGAAGGCTTACTTTGCGCTCGACCATGGACCTAAAGGCGCTGATAGTCACAAGCGTGACACGGCTGGGGCGTACATCGCCGAAGACAGGCTTGATTTGCTTCCATGCACGCCACCAGTCCTCGCGTGTTCTTGGAGCCTTTTTGGCCCATTCGTCGGTTCCGCGGAAACCCTTGAATGCCTCGCCCAGGCTCCCGGAGGGATAGACCGTGAGTTCTTCTGCCCGCTCCGGCGATAGATTCTGTTCGCGACTTGCAGCTGGCGATGGGTGCTTGCCGGTCCGGGTATCATCCCAGCGCTGGTTCCACTCCTCAGCAGTTCTAAAGGCGTCCGGTCCGTGCGGGCCGAGAGGAACCGACACAAAGCCATGCGCTTTCATAGTCGCGGTCGGTTCCCAGAACGCGCGATTATTTCGTTTTAGCTTGTAGTGCCGTGGCGTGCCGCGTCCCATGCTTCATCTCAGCTTCTTAATTCGTCGAAGCATTTCTGCCTCGTCCGTGATCGCTTCTCCGTCGTCTTGTTCCCCCATTAGCTTTGGGTTTCGCTTCGCGATGTAGCGATCAATGGCATCCAAATCGAAGTTGCCTGTCACAGGGTCGGGCAGCGGAAAGCCGTACTTAAGTAGCTCTGCATAAACCTCTTTAAAGCGCATCTCGGTCACGCCGATCCGGTGCGCGGCCTTGGCCGGCGGCACGCATCTGGGCTGAACGTGAAATCGGATCCCCATGGCTTCAAGTTGCCTTGGGGTAGGTAGTTAAAGAATTCGTCTTCTCGACGTCGCGAAGTTGTAGGGTGGTATGCACTGGTGGACTTGCTCTTTTTTCCCGAGCAAGGACCCTCCTGCAGAAAAGTCTGTAGAAACATCGAGAAATTGCCTTCCTGACACAATTTTAGACTTGCGATTCTCGCCCTTGTGGATTTTTCACAAATTGAAGCGAAGTCTTTGTTATAACATGGTCTTTTTCTGCTCGTTGGATTGGAAAGAGTATTTCCTTACCGTGTGTCGCTCAGAAGTACGGCCAGCTCTTCCACTTTCAAATGCCCGCAGGGATGGACCCGTCCAGCTAGTGCTTGGACGGGATAGGGGGTCTGCTATCGCTATGCTGCGCATGCATTGGAAACTGGAGCCTTGAGCTGGCCTTGACCCCAGATCAGGCCGCTCATCGCCTTCGGCGTAGACCAGCTCCGATGGAGCTGGTTGGGGGAAGGGTAGGCGGCCTGATCTGGCGTCAACCTCTGTGCTGGTATGCCTCTTTCTCAAGGACGCGCGCGGGCGCCCCCTTTCTCTTTCTTCTCTTTTCTTTCTTATTGTCCCGGAGAAGGCCGCCTTTGGCGGCCTCTTTGGCATCTGTTTACCCCGAGCTTGTCGAGCGGAGTAAACAGATGCCAGCAGCCTGCGACATCGGAATGTCCCGGGCTGCTTCTCTTCTCTTTTAGTGAGAGTTGCGGCGGTTGATCGAGGGGCCGAACTTTGGCGCCTTGACCAGCAGCTTGAAGGCGACCCAGGGAAACAGCACCGATAGCATCTGGGCGTGGTTGCGAATGACCGATGTTGTGGGCTCGGCGGTCGTGAGCAACGTGTTGAGCTGGTCGCGGTGATCGGGGGTAAGCGCAGCCTGAACCGGAGGCGACATCGTGCACACGGTTTCCACCAGCGGCGCCCAGTCCTTGGCGTTACGAATGGTCAGCACGGTTGCGGTCGCCTGATGCATTGCGGCGAGGGCCACGGGGCGTGCCGTGGGTTCGGCGCAGGATGCATAGGCTTCCGCCGCATACAACCAAGCCAGAACCGCACCAACGCCCTGAGTGATCGCGGTGTCGATATCTCGGCCCTTGATCTGACGCGCGATCGTTGTCCATTCCGGCCGCATCCATTCGAGCGGCTTGCCCTCGGCAAGAGCCGCGCGCATGGATGCCCGCTGAGGGCCAAAATGCTGGCCGACCTGGCTGGCCAAAGACCGGCGATAGCGCTTTTGCCCTTCCGCCTTGCGCGCTGCCGGATCCATGAGGATGGTCTCCTGGTCAACCACGTCGCGTTCCCAGACGTTGTGCAGGGGCAGGGGCGGGGCAAGCCTGGGCATGATGCTCAGTTCCCAGAGCTGGAACCTGCTCTGCTCGACGCAGGCGGCGACGACGTCGGCGTCGAGAGCAAAGATTCGGCCACCCATATTGAGGTAACTGTCGCGGAAGGCCAGCTGACTCAGGCGGTCGAGGTCAGCGGTATCCGTAACCCAGATGTGACGGATTTTGTTGGCCGCGTAAAAGGTGCCCCGCTCGAGAATGGTCGCGAGGGACGCGGCCGCCAGTTGCACGTCGACCGCCACGGCCTGGCCGTCGAGCACGAAGCTCACGTCAGGCTGGCGCCAGGAGCCGTCGAGCGCCCTGATCTGGCGTTCGACCTCAATGTCCGTGACGTTGGGATCCTGCGACAAGCAGAAGGCTAGCATGTGCTTGAGATTGGAATGGTCAGCGCCTTCGCCCAGCCCGGGGAACTTGACTGCACCGATGTCGTGCAGATTTGCAGCGGTGCGTTTCCGGCAGGGTGGGGCATCCACGTTGGCATGATGCTTGAAGTGCGCACCCCGGCCGTCACGCGGGGTGTTCGCGGATGCCGGATTCTGGGCAACAAACAAAGGCTCGTTGCAGCCGGGGCACCGAAAGCGCGGATGACCGGCGACATAAGCCGTGCGCACATCGGCCCGGAGTTCGCTAAGCCCAACTTCTGTCAGAGGATCGAGGATATTTCGGGCCAGACGGACCTGCTGGCCCGGAGGCATCGTGGTGTCGGTGACGGTTTCGATGGCGCGAAGCTGGATGGTCTTGTTCATGGTCTGCGTCCTTTTTTGCGTTTTATCAAGAAATCAGTTGAGAAGAGGGCGGGTCGCTGCCGCATCGGCGCGGTCCAGGGCTTTGTGGAGTTTGCGAAGCGAGGTGAGGCGGCCCGTGCGGACGGCGCGGATCAGCGGCGCGACAAGCTCGTCGGGCAGGCCGCGGCGCTGCACTTCGCGCCGGGCGATTTCGGCAATCTCATCGACGTCCGGCGCATTGAGACGAATGACGGTGCAGCGATCGCGGACGGGCCTGGCGATGCGATTGAGGTCATTGCAGAGCAGAATCCAGTTGATGAAGCTGAGATCGACTCTGGATTGCAGGAAATGGTCGACGTGCGCGGCCGCGGTGTCGCGCTGCAAAAGCGGCAGCATGATCTCGGTGGCATCGGACCGGGCGTGCGCCGAGAGGTTTTGCAGCTTGTCGAACTCGTCGACGATGATGATTGGATTGGCCACCTGCTCGTTCGCCAGGAACTGCACAACTTCGGAAGGCCGGGCATGGCTCCAGACGCTGTCTGCACTGACGATCGGCGTGCCGGTGGTCATGGCGGTGGCGTCGAGATAAAGCGCCGGCAGCCCACTGGCCGCAGCCAGGCGCATCGCCATCGTAGTCTTGCCACACCCAGGTGGTGCTTCGATCAGGATCGGCTTGAACTGGAAGTGGGGTGCGCCCCGGCGCACCATGGACTGCGCACTCTGCCGGATCGCTTCGAGCGGCCGGGCAAAATTTGGAGCCGCCTCGAAGACGGTTGCGACCAGCTCGTCGATGGCGTGAGCCTTTGCCGGGCCTTTGAGAGCCAGAGGGTCACTCAGCGCGCGGGCGATCTCGATGGCGCGAAAATCGGGCCCGCGATCGCTGCGCTTTCCGCTATATGCGGACGGGTCCGGTTCAGGACTGAGACGGACAAAAGCCGTATCCGATCCCCAAAGCATGCGAGGACGCCCCACTGCTGTGCGGTTGAGCGTGTCGAGCTCTGCGTCATTGAGCAGGCGTTCCACGGGATTGGGGCCATCGCCAAGATCGGCAGGATCGTCAAACTCAAGAGGTGGCGTTGCCGGTGGCAGCGCATTTTTTGCAGATTTGGACATTTTCGACAGACTCCAGCGCAAGCCGGTCCGAGGGTGCGGACGGCAAGCAGGCAGAGTTTTGGGACGGACCACGCAGCCGGGTTCATGCGAGCGCAGGGCTCGCGAGGGTCAGCAGCATGATCGACGGAAGCGGGGGCTAGCGCTTAGCGCGCGCCGAGTTGCTGCGAGGAGCAAGCCAGCTGTTACCGTCATCGAAAATATCAGGGAGGGAGTTGCAGCGAATCCAATCGCCGCGATAGATGAGCATAGCCATTCGGCCACTCCTGTTTGCGCAGGTAAGGTCGTCTGGTCAGGCCGCTGGAGTTGTTGACGCAACTCTGGCGGCTGCCTTGATGACAACCGGGAATCCGGGCGGAGTCCTGAAAGCAGGATGCATCAAGCGATCCCGGCCGTCATCGCAAACCGTTAAGAATGGTTAATGGCACCTGGGCGATAAAACGGAAAAAGCGTCGAAGGATTTCGAATCGACCGATGACGAAGCCCTAAAAGTCCTTACGGCGCTTGGCGATTCTACACGCTTCGATATTTTTCGAAAGGTTCAGCAGGCGGTCGGATTATCGTCTTCTGACCTGAAAAAGCGAAAAATCGGCATCGACTATGTCGCATCACTTCAAGCTGCTAGTCGATGCAGGGGTGCTCGAAACCACGCGTGACGGCAAGCACGTGCGATACCATGTTCACAGGGGGACCATGACCAATTTTGCGAAGTGGGCGTCAGAGCAGGCCGAGTTGGCAGCTTTGAACGACCTCGGGAGATACATTGTGCGCAACCCGGTTTAGCAAGTAGCAGGCCGGCTCGGAGGGACACCGATATCTTGGCTGTTCGGGATTTTGTACCTTCAAATTCCCGGCCTTGAAGTGGGGAGAGGAGACGCATCAATCGGTAGAAGAGGTCTATTGCGGTGAGGGACATTTTCAGTTGTCGGTGATGCCTCATTCGGAGAGCGACATTCCGGTGAGGGGCATATGCCTACTCCAGGCGCGTACCGGATATGTCTATTCGCCGTTGTGCCAGCCATCTGGGCGAAGCATCAAGCTAACCGACAGAACAGAGGTAAGCGGTGTTCTGCGGCCACTTAGGTTCAGGGTCGCGGGAACTGCACGACGTTGTTGCCGCGCATAAAGGCGCCGGCTCCCTCGCTGTTCAGTGCGTTCAAGGCAGCGTCAAGCGCCTCGCTGTCGGTCTGGAACTGATTGTCCCAGACGTGGCTGTCGTTGTGGTGGTCCACGACCTCGAGGGTCCAGGTATCGTCCGTTTCGAGCCGATGGATATTGATCAAGAAGGCATAACCTTCGACCACTACCCGCTGGCTTTTTCCTGATGTGACCAGGTTAGGGTGGTCTTGATCGTTCATGGGAGGGGCCTCGTTGCTGGTGGTTTTCTGACTATGCCGCCAGAGCCAACAGCGTCAATCACCCACGATGGCAGGATAGTTCCACGGGAGCAGTTCGTTAATGCGGCTCTGCCTATGTCTGGTGACGATGGCGTGGAGTGTCGCGGCCAGCCAGGCGTTGGGATCGACGCTGTTGAGCTTGCAGGTTTCGATCAGCGAGGCGATGACGGCCCAGTTCTCAGCACCGGTATCATGACCGGCAAAGAGCGCGTTCTTCCGATTCAGTGCGATGGGACGGATGGTCCGCTCGACAGCATTGTTGTCGAGCTCAATGCGCCCATCGGTCAGGAACAACTCGAGCCCAGCCCAGTATTTGGCGATATAGCTCAATGCTTCCCCGAGCGGCGCTTTTGGCGAGACGCGCCTGCGATGGTGATCATGCCAATCTTTTATCCGCGCCAGGGCTGGAGCTGACCGCTCCCGGCGCACGGCGAGGCGGTCATCCGGGCCCCGGCCTCGGATATCGGCCTCAATGGCGTAGAGTTCGCGGATGAGCCGCACCCCCTCTTGGGCGATCGGCGCAGGACCAGTGCGGGTGATATCAATCAGCTTGCGGCGCGCATGGGCCCAGCAATAGGCGAGCTGGATACCCGCGCCGACACGGCTGGGCGAGACCAGCCGGTTGTAGCCGGCATAGCCATCCACCTGCAGGATGCCGCCGAAGCCCTGCAATATCTGTTCGGCATGAAGACCACCTCGGCCAGGGGCATAGGTGAAGGCAACACCGGGTGGTGCGGTGCCATTCCAGGGACGCTCGTCTCTGGCCAGGGCCCAGAAGTATCCGGTTTTGGTCTTTCTGGCTCCAGGATCAAGCACCGGAGCGCGGGTTTCGTCCATGAACAGCTTTGAGGACCGTTTGAGGTCCGCCAGCAGGGCGTCATAGACCGGACGCAGCTCGAAGGCGGCCCGACCGACCCAATCGGCCAGTGTTGAGCGGTCCAGATCAATACCCTGGCGGCTGTAAATCTGCGCTTGGCGATAGAGCGGAAGGTGGTCGGCGTATTTGCTGACCAGAACATGGGCGACCATGGCCTCAGTTGGGAGCCCGCCAGGGATTAGTCGAACGGGCGCCGGCGCCTGCACCACACCGTCCGTGCAGGATCGGCAGGCATATTTGGGGCGACGGGTCACGATCACCCGGAACTGGGCCGGGATCACATCGAGCTTCTCGGAGACGTCCTCGCCAATGCAGTGCAGACCGCCGCCGCAGCCACAGATCAGGCTATCGGGCTCAATGATCTCCTCGATCCGCGGCAGGTGCTTGGGGAGCGAACCACGATTGGTGCTGCGCGGTTTGGCCGACCGCCGGGCCGCGCGATCCTCTGCATCTTCCTCGGCGTGGACTGCCGCGATGGCTGTTTCCAGATCCTCCAGCGCCAGCTCGAACTGGTCCGGATCGCTCTTTTCCGACCTGCGCCCGAAGGCCGCTTGCCTGAACGCTGCGACCAGCTTTTCCAGCTGTGCGATCCGCTCATCCTTGCGCTGATTGCGCGCCTCCGCCGCGACGAGCATCGCCTTGAGGGCGGTAACATCGTCGGGAAGTTCGGCGGTCTCGAGCATGACCAGAACCCTAGCAGATCAGGCGCCGGCATGCCCGCAAAAAGACAAGCCCTGAGTCATCCTGCCGCAGTCATTCCACGGCTTCTGGAGCCCTGGCTGCAACGGCCCGAACCCGCCGCCAGTCGAGTCCGGAGAACAGGGCCTCGAACTGCGCGTGGCTGAGTGTCATCAGTCCGTCCTTAACCGCAGGCCAAGTGAAGCTGTGCTCTTCCAGTCGCTTGTAGGCCATAACCAGTCCGGTGCCATCCCAGTAGAGCAGCTTCAATCGGTCGGTCTTTTTGGCACGGAACACAAAGACCGTTCCCGTGAACGGGTCCTTGTGCAGCTCGTTCTTCACCAAAGCGGCCAGGCTGTCGTGGCCTTTGCGGAAGTCGATGGGTTTGGTCGCCACCACGATCCGCACCCGGTTCGAAGGAAAGATCATGAGGTCGCCATCAGGGCGTGTACAACCGAGGCAATCCGGCTCGCCGGAGCACCCGGCTCCAAGCGGATGGACACCGCCCCCAACACAATCTCTGGCCCAGCCGACGCCGACGGCTCCTCGGCCGTCACCTCCTCAACCGGAGCGACCATTAGACTCGCAAACTCAACAGGGCCTTCCGGAGCCGGCAGCACCAGCTTCCCATTCCGGGCGAGGGTCCGCCACGACGACAGATGGTTGGCCTTCAGCCCATGTCGCTGCGCAACTTGACCGACAGTCGCCCCTGGCCGAAGCGTTTCGGCGACAATCCGCGCCTTCACCTCATCGGGCCATTGCCGGTTGCGACGCCGTCCCGCGCTGTTTGTGAGAAGCTCCATTGGAGCGTCCATGGAGAAACTCCCGCACTGACATCAATCAGTGCGCAATCTCATGGCCGACACCAGCATGGAAGGTGGAGGTAGGACACCGCTTACGAACAGAGTGGGAGCGGCATGAGGTCGAAATGTATGCCGTCCTTCGTCAGGCCATGGACGAGGAGGTCAAGAACTTAAGCCGGGCGTTTCCGGGCCAGTTTATAGTTGCTTGAAAGGCGGACACCGGTTGCGACCTGCGTTTGGTTTCAGGTCGCTGCGCGGAAAGGTTCCGCCAAAGTCCCCGCTCGGTATGGTGGAGTCAGGGATGCAAGTGACGGCGACATCCACAATGCTGCTGTAGCGTGCGGCGTCGACGAAGTCATAGAGCGGCTGCCTAGTTGGTATCGCCGTCCAAAAGCGGCCAGTCCGCAACCCACCCCACTAGAGACATTTGGTGATATTTAAAGAACTGCAGCTTCTAGAAGAGCTGTAGAACGTGCTGAGCGGCCGAAATCAGGCGCTTACCTGACAAACAGGGGGGATCAGTTAATGACCGCATTCGCGACGCTCAAGATGTGGATGTGGCCACTAAAACAGACACATCAAGCAAGTGCGCTATTTTGACTAAACGCCACGTTTTCGGCGGCTGAGGATGTCGGCAACGGCCAGTAATGAAATAACTGAGCTGCGCCCTTTTCTTGTAGCTCGGGCCAGCTGGGCTAAAAGCGATTGGCCGGCCCGAAGGCCGACCTAGACCGGTTTAGCGCACCACGTAAACGATGCGGCGGGAGCCTGGGTCGACCAGCGCTGCCTGACCATTGATATAAACATACTGGTAGTTGTAGTCGGGAATTGCCTGAAGCGTCACCGTGTCCGGAAGGCCGGCACCAACCACCACTTCGCCGTCGAGATAGACCGGATCGAGCGGATTGGATGTGACGTAGGTGCGGGCCACTTCCGGCGGATCAATAACAGTACCGGCGGTCGCGCCGCCTGTGGCACCAATCACTCCGCCAATCGCGGCGCCGACGGGACCCCCGATCAGAGCGCCGGCCACGGCGCCGCCGACGGTTCCGGCAACTGCGCCGCCTGCTGCAGCGTCGCTGGCTTCGTAGGTGACCGTCGCCACGCCGACATCCGGATAGCGATCAGTGAGCACAATGGCCTGACCGGAAAGGTCGGCGCTCAAATAATCCGAATAGGACCAGCCCACAACCCCGTCATAATTAACGCGGCACCATTTGCTCCCCTGCAGGCACCCCTCAACCATAGTTGAACCGCCGGCCACAATGAAGCCGACCGAAGGGAAATGGGGTCCCGGGCCCGAGCGGATGTTGAGTTCGGTGGTCGCAGTGGCCGTGGTGCTCTGAGCTAGGGCGGTACCGGAGAAGCCGGCGGAAGCCACCGCGGCAAAGGCGATAAGAACAATCTGTTTTTTCATGGAAAGTCTCCTTGGACTGGCCACTCAATGAGTGCCACGGCGGAACGATCCGAATATAGACTAAGGTTATGCTTCAGCGGTGTAGGCTCTGAGACAACACTTCCCGCCCTATGTTGGGCCTATTGATATGGCGACTCTTATTACGAAGTTTGGAGGACACCCTTGAGAGTGTCCCAAAATATTCATGCCGCATGAGCTTGTATCTCGCACAACAGAACGCTGTTTCGACAGAGACGGTTGATTGCGCTTCCATCCAGCCCGTTAGGCAGCGCTAACCCCGAAAATTAACCCCACGCCGGCGGTAACGGCCATAGCCAATGCGCCCCAGAATGTGACGCGTATGGCAGGCTTCACGATCCCGGCGCCGCCTGCCGATGCGCCCATTGCACCGAGGGTCATCAGGGCTACGATGGTGCTGGCCGCCACTGTGAGCGGGATTTGGGTGGCGGGGGAAAGCCAAACCACGATGAGCGGAATGACTGCGCCGACTGCGAAGGTGAGCGCCGAGACAAGCGCGGCCTGCACTGGGTGGGCAGTGACTGTTTCGGAAATTCCCAGTTCGTCGCGGGCATGTGCCGCAAGCGCATCACGCTCGGTCAGCTGAACAGCCACTTTGCGGGCGAGCTCCTCGTCGAGACCGCGACTGACATAGATCTGCGTCAGCTCGTCGAGTTCGTGGTTGGGCATGGATGCCAATTCAGTCCTCTCGCGGGCGAGGTCGGCCTGTTCGGCATCGGTTTGGGAACTGACCGACACATATTCTCCTGCCGCCATGGACATGGCGCCTGCAGCCAGACCGGCAAGGCCGGCAATGAGGATTTCCGGACGACCGGACCCGGCGGCTGCCACGCCGACGACCAAGCTGGCGGTGGAGACGAGTCCATCATTGGCGCCCAGAACGGCAGCGCGGAGCCAGCCGATACGGTGCACCATGTGGACCTCGGAATGCGAAAGGCGGCTCATCAGGTGCTCCTAGGATGTGGCGGCTGTGTTGGTAGCAGAAGGCATGAGAGGCTTAATGCGCAAAGCGCGTAAGGCATTGAGTATGACTGCCACGTCTATCGCCTCTTGCAACAGAGCACCTTGTACCGGCGTAAGGTAGCCGAATGCTGCGGCCACCATGCCGAGGACCGAGAGGCTGATGCCCGCCGCGACGCTCTGAAGAGCTATCCGCCGGGCACCCTGCGCAATCTCGATGCCGGGGAGCAGACGGTCAAGATGATCAACAAGGAGGACCACATCGGCCGCTTCGGAAGAAGCAGCTGCGCCGCGCGCACCCATGGCGACACCGACATCGGAGGCAGCCAGCGCGGGCGCATCGTTGACGCCATCGCCCACCATCATCACTGGTGGATGCCTTTCCCGTTCGACTTGGACCAGCCGCACTTTCATGTTCGGTGTCAGATCGGCGTGGACGGCGTCTAGGTCGAGTCCAGCGGTAATTTGCTGGGCCACTGCATGCCGGTCTCCGGTGGCGAGCATAATCCGGTTGATACCGAGACTCCGTAACCCTGCAAGTAGATGTGGAGTGCCGGAGCGCAAGGCGTCTGCCATTACAAGGCGACCGGCTAGCTTGCCATCGATTGCCACCGAAACGAGGGCCGCGCCGACGCCGAGGATGCTCTCTTCAGGGGCAACGGCGCCGATCCGCGCTGCGACGAAGCTCACCCCGCCTGCCACTACCGTGCGACCGCCTACGGTGCCGGAAAGCCCCTCTCCGGGGACTTCAACGACTTGGTCTGGAACCGTCAACTCAACCCCGCGTTCGCGGGCCGAAGTCACGATGGCTCTGGCCATAGGATGCTTGGAGGCCTGCTCGAGTGAGGCTGCTAGGAACAAGAGTTCCCCCTGAGTAAAGTCTCCATGAGTTTCGAGCGAAACTATCTGCGGACGGCCATCGGTGAGGGTCCCGGTCTTATCGAGCACCAATGTCCGAATGCTGGCAAGGGCCTCTAGCGGCCGTGCGCCCTTGATCAACACGCCAAACTGCGCGGCGCGCGACAGCCCGGCGACCAGAGCAACTGGGACAGCTAAAATAAGAGGGCAGGGGGTGGCGACGACAAGCACGGCCACTGCACGGATGGGGTCGCCAGTGAACCACCACGCAGATGTGGCCAGAACAACTGTGATCAAAAGGAAAAGCAGCGAGTAGTGGTCTGCAAGTCGCGCCATAGGCGCCTTTGAAGTATGTGCGGCCTCTACCAGCCGCACTATGCCGGCATAGGTACTGTCCGAAGCGCGCCGCGAG
Source organism: Devosia sp. MC521 (assembly GCF_014127105.1). Taxonomy (NCBI): domain Bacteria; kingdom Pseudomonadati; phylum Pseudomonadota; class Alphaproteobacteria; order Hyphomicrobiales; family Devosiaceae; genus Devosia; species Devosia sp. MC521. The sequence goes on along the minus strand of NZ_CP059902.1, from coordinate 1,894,686 downwards.
ACAAGAAGATTAAAAGCCTCGCCGGCATTGGTCGATCCGCTCATCACATCCTGGCCGCGGCTGAGCCGCACCGGCATGGATTCACCGGTCAGGGCCGACTGGTCCAGCACGGCGCCATCACTTGCAATGGCGCCGTCGGCGGGTGCAACGTCGCCCTGGCGGATCAGTAGGAGGTCCCCCGGCTCGATAGCATCGAGCGGCACATCTTCAAGTCTGCCATTCGCGTGCCTTGTAGCAGTGCGTGGCACGCGCGAGAGCAATTGGCTCATCTCGCGACGGGCACGGCCTTCAGCAAAACTTTCGAGGAAGGTCCCGCCCGAATACATCAGCGCTACCACGGCAGCCGCCAGCGTCTCGCCAAAGAACAGGGCGGCGGACATAGAGAGGGCGGCGACGATATCGAGACCCACCTCACCCTTGAGAAGGCTGCGGGAGATCTCCACCAAAAGGGCGGCAAGCACGGGAACGACGCCCGCGGTCCAGACTATCCTCGCGAGTTCGTTATTGCCAGCCAGCATCAGAACCACGCCCGCAGCAAGCCCGACCAATGCCACTGTCAGAAGCGCTACATTCAATCGGCTTTGCAGTGATAATTGCATTGGACGTCTTGTCCCCGGCCTGACTTCCGCGGAGTGACGGCAGCCTTTGGAATTTTATCTAACCCTGAACCGGCTTACGAAATCAATATCGCTGAAGGTCGACGCTGGCGTTGCCGGGATTCTGTCGTCTTTGGAGGGGGCAGCCCGAAACACATAGCATGCGGGCTGCAGGTATTGATGGCTAGACAGTGGTGTAGCCGCCGTCGACCAAGTAGTAGCCGCCGGTCATGAAGGAGGCGTCATCCGAGAGCAGGAAGCGGACGAGCTTGGCGACCTCGTCGGGCCTGCCCAACCGACCGAGCGGATGGCGGGCGATCAGCGCGCTGCGGAACTCGTCCGGCAGGTTGGCGAGCAGCGGCGTGTTGATATAGGCGGGGCCAACGCTGTTGATGCGCAGGCCCTGCGGACCATACTCAGCAGCTGCGTTCTTGGTTAGCCCCACGACGCCATGCTTGGCGGCGGTATAGGCAGAGTTGTTGATAGCCGCGACCGCGCCATGGATCGACGCCATGTTGACGATGGCGCTTTCGGTCGCGCCGGCCTGCAGCATGGCCGGAATCTGATAGCGCATGCCGTAGAGGACGCCATTGAGGTTGATGTCGATAACGCGCTGCCAGTCGGTAATGTCGATTTCCCCCGAGGGTGCGGCCTTACCGCCAATGCCGGCATTGTTCACGGCATAGTTCAGCTTGCCGTAGGTTTTGACGGCGAAGGCGACAGCAGCTTCGTTCTGTTCAGGTGAAGCACTATCCATGATAAAGGACGCGGCCTCGTTTCCGCTGGCTTTGATCTCGCCTACAACGCGTTCCGCCGAACCCTTATTGATGTCGGTGACGACAATCCGCGCGCCGAGCGAGGCGAGTTCCTTTGCTATCGCTTCGCCGATGCCCGAACCAGCCCCGGTAACCAAGGCAACTTTACGCTCAAAAGACATATCCCGCTCCTTGATGGCGTGCCATGTCACCGAATATGGGCAAGGAAAGGGGGGCTAGCAAGGCCAGCTAGGTAAACGCTTTCAGCGGTATATCGAACGACAAAAGGTTTAATTCCTGCGTCGACAATCTTGGACGGGCGTCGATCAGGTCAGAATTACGCACATCGGTGATCTCGCGATTAAGGACATGATTAATAGAAAATCGGCACGTACGACCTGGAAGGTTTGGGGCACCGCGATACGACTTTTCTTTCTATTGGGTGTATCCTGTTGGTTTGCGTGGTCGAGTGTCCAGCGGTCTAGGGGGAAGTGGCCAAAGGCGAACTGGCCATCATTGCTGCCCCGCTACAGGTGAACGAAGGGCTGCCTAGATCCCATCAAAATTTCGACGCCGAACAGCTGCCTCGCTAAATGGCCATAGATGATCGAACGACCGAATTGGGGCCTGCTTCAGTTAGTCGTGGCCTTCGACCAGGCAGAGCCTCAGGTGTCCGCTTTTGGGATGGTAACGCGTGCGTCTCGACGGCGGAAACGAGGGCGCATAGCTGTCGCCCAACCTAATGACAGCTTTCAGCAAGTCTTTGACTGAAGGTCCGAAATGGTGGCTTGAGTTGTCAACGCCATTGACGACATCAGAACTGGGTCAACACATCATCGATGCCGCGATGTGATGCCAATTTGCGCGCGCCATGAGGACGGCTGTTCCATCGGGCTATCGGCCCTGAGAGCTGATTTTCTCGAGCATCGTAGACCCAGAACGAACTCTTTGCGGCTACGAATGCCCTTCGCCACGACCGTAGCTACGGTTTCGATGTGAGGCGTTTGCTTGGCAGGATGGTCGCCAGCGCCCCGAGGGTTGCTTCGAGGCGAATATTGAGCGGTTCCACCCCGTGCTTTCTGCTTCGTAATGGGATCTTCGACTTCGGGGGCGTGCGCACCTGATTATGAGGTGGCTGCTGCCATGTCCGGCGGTGGTCTGGTTCAAATTCACTCCGGCGACGAACTTTTTTTGACCAGAACTGCCTGCCTTTGGTGATGGGAGGGGGGGGCGTGAAGTCTCAGTATAACTAGCGGTTTCCTTGTATTTTGTCAGAAGTTTTGGCGTGGTTGTGGTTTCTTGGAACGGTGTCAAGGATAAATTTTGGCAGTTTTATGGTTGATGTGACAACTGTGCTGGCCTACCATGTGCACAAACAAGCGACAGAGTTTAGAACTTCTCTCTGAAAGGACCATCCTTTCGGGGTGAATATATTTTGTATTTGAGAAGTTCGTAAGAATATTGGGGTAGTGCTTATCTGTATTCTTGCTGTGTTAGAATACGAGGTCTTATGAATATCAAGTTGAGGGTCGAAAAGGTCTTCAAAATCTTCGGTAGCCGACCGAATGAAGCGCTCAATCTTTTGAAGCGTGGTGAAAGCAAAGAAGCCATCTTTCAGGCGACGGGGCAGACGATTGGCGTTCAGGACGCCAGCTTCGACGTCCTAGAGGGCCAGATCTTCGTGATCATGGGGCTCTCAGGTTCGGGTAAGTCGACGATGGTGCGGATGCTCAATGGGCTAATCCGGCCAACGAGCGGCAAGATACTCATTGACGGTGATGATGTTGCATCGTGTTCAGCCGCTAAGCTGCGCGACATCAGACGCAACAAGATTACCATGGTGTTCCAGCACTTCGCGCTGTTTCCGCACCGCACAATTCTTGAAAACGCAGCGTTTGGCCTGAAGGTGAAGGGTGTGCCTCAGAGTGAACGGCAGGCGCAGGCGATGGCGGCGCTGGAGCAAGTTGGGTTAGCGTCGTGGGCCAACAGCAAGCCGGCTGATTTGTCTGGCGGCATGCAGCAGCGCGTCGGGCTGGCACGCGGACTTGCGACCAACCCCGAAATATTGCTCATGGACGAACCGTTCGGCGCACTCGATCCGCTGATCCGCCGAGAAATGCAGGACGAGTTGTTGGCGCTGCAGAGCGCGCTGAAAAAGACAATCATCTTCATTACCCACGATCTCAACGAAGCGCTGCTGCTGGGCGACAAAATTGCGATCATGAAAGATGGTCGGGTCGTTCAGATCGGTACGGCGCAGGACATCGTCTCCAACCCAGCTGATGACTACGTCGCTGCGTTTGTTGCCGATATTGATCGCGGCAGGGTATTCACCGCCGAGACGGTGGCGAGCGTCCCCTCGGTTATGCAGCTCGACACAGATACGGCGGGAGACGCTGTTAGGCGTATGGAAGATGAGAACCTCAATGCGGTTTACGTTATGGACGGGGAGGACCTTGCCGGGCTCGTTACCTATCAGCAGGCGGCAGTCGCAGACCGAGACAGTGGCGATGACGACGTAAAACTCGCCGATGTGATGGTCACGGACTACCCAACGACAGATCGCGACACGCAGCTCTCGGCGCTCTATGGCGCGGCCAGTGCTGGCCTGCCGATTGCAATTACCGACGACGACAATCGCTTGCTTGGCGTAGTCGAGCCTGAGGCCGTGTTCGCACAGATCTCTGCTGATCAGGTTGAGGCAGAAACGCCCGAAGCGGCCCAGGCCGAAGCGCAGATGGGCACCCAAGAAGGAGGCGCTCGATGAGCCCATCCGATTTTATGATTATACCGTTCGATGAATGGGTGAACGGCTTTGTTCGCGGCTGGCTGGTCCCAAATTTCCGTCCGTTTTTCCGCGCCCTACAGGTGCCGATCTCACAAGTGCTGAATGCACTCGACGCCTTTTTGGCCTTTGTGCCGATGCTCGCGACGACGCTGGTTTTTGCCGTTCTGGCGCTCAAATTCGCAGGGCGTGGCATGGCTATATTCACGGTGCTGGGATTCGTCTTTATCGACATGATCGGGCTGTGGGGGCAGACTATGACGACGCTCGCGATGATTATCACATCGGTGCTGTTCTGCGCTCTAATCGGTATTCCGCTGGGTATTCTGGCCGCGCGCAACGATATGACGTGGAAGGTCTTACGACCTTCGCTGGATGTCATGCAAACCATCCCGAGTTTCGTCTATCTGGTGCCCATCGTTATGCTGTTTGGGGTGGGCATGGCGCCTGGGATTATCGCCACCGTGATCTTCGCGCTGCCGCCAATCGTGCGTTTGACCAATCTGGGCATCCGCAACGTGCGCGGCGACCTGATCGAAGCCTCTGATGCGTTTGGGGCAACTTCGCTGCAGACATTGGTCGAAGTGCAGTTGCCTCTGGCAATGCGCACCATCATGGCCGGTCTCAACCAGACGCTGATGCTCGCCTTGTCGATGGTCGTCATCGCTGCACTGATCGGTGCGGGCGGGCTTGGCCTGGTGGTGAACACCGGCCTGGGACGTCTTGATGTTGGGCAGGCGACAGCGGGTGGCGTTGGTATTGTCATTCTCGCCATCGTGCTCGACCGGATCACTCAAGGGTTCGGCGCGCAGAGCAATGTGCCAGCCATCTCTCTTCGCCAAACTCTGTTTTCTATGTTCCGGCCACGCGCAATAGCGCCGATGCCCACGGACAGAAAAGCGGCCTAAGACCAACGGCCGCCCCCTGGGGACCATAACCCCTTTCGCCTCCGCTCGATCGGCGGATCCACGAAAAGCAAAGCAAAGGAGACAAAAACAGTGATGTTCCGTCTCAAGACAATTCCTTCCCTAGCCATGCTCATGCTTGTAACCACCAGCCTCAGCGCTCCCGCGCTGTCTCAAGAGCAGCAGCCGGGGAAAGACACAGAAGTCATTATGGCTCAGCCGACCTGGGACACGGGCTGGTTCTATACCGAGATCTACCGCCAACTTCTGAGCGAGCTTGGATATTCTGTCAGCTCTGTTTTGACCCTCGATAACCCCGCGTTCTACCAGTCTGTTGGCTATGGCGACGTTACGCTTTGGGTCGACGGGTGGTTCCCCATCCACAACCCATACAAGGACGCAATTGAGGGTACAGCCGAGATCATCGGGTCGGTCGTTAGCGGAGGCGCTATCGAAGGCTATCTTGTCGACAAGGCTAGTGCCGAAGCCCTGAGCATCACCTCACTTGACGATTTCAAGCGCGACGATGTGAAAGCTGCATTTGACCGTGACGGGGATGGCAAGGCTGATCTGGTCGCGTGTCCACCCGGTTGGGGATGCGAGCTGGTTATTGAGCACCACATGAATTCTTATGAGCTCAATGACCACGTCAATCTGATCAAGGCAGGCTATCCTGCGGCAATGGCCGACGCTGTTGCTTCGTATGAATCCGGCAGCCCAATCCTGTTCTACACTTGGACCCCGAACTGGACCGTCAACGAGCTCGTTCCTGGTGAAGACGTTGTGTGGATCAACGTTCCGGAAGTGAACCTTCCTGACAATTTGGCTGAGCTCACCGACGCGGCGATCCGCGACGGCGTTGAGGGATGTGTCAGTGATCCCTGCGTGCTTGGCTTCCCGGCCAACAGCATTGATGCTGTCGTCAATAAGGCGTTCCTTGATGACAACCCAGCGGTACGCTCTCTGCTCGAAAACGGCGAGATTCCTATCGCTGACGTCTATGCACAAAATGCGGCGATGAACGCTGGTGACGACGACGTCGTAGGGCAGGCGGCCGCGTGGATTTCTGAAAACCGCGAATTGGTCGATACTTGGCTGACTGCCGCGCGCGCAGCTGCACAATAAGCGATCCGCCGGAGCCGGGCTTTAAGTTCGGCTCCGGCGTACTAGCTTGAGGTTTGTGGGCACCCGGCCCCTAGAGAATGACGGCACACCGCACGGCATAGTATGCGGGCCAGCGAACATCATGACGCCGTTCAACTTGAGATTGATGAATGCTGCTGGAAATAGCGCGGTGAACTCTGCTGTCTCGGGACATGGCGGATGCCTCATTCTCAATACGGCACGCATTAACCAGATACCCAGCAGACTTTGGTCAGTTTTTGGGGAAGTGCAGATCGAGAGAGTTAAGTCATTTTCCGCATGCAGGGGAAAGTTGCTCCGTGGGTGACATCGGAGGCGGAAAATATTGCTCTAGACTGTCACATGGGTCAAATGTTTGCGAGATGTTCTTCGTTGATCGTGGTTTTACCACGGGTCTGCTGAGTGCTGGAAGGAAAGCCTTGGCGACGACGGAACTGCCTTATCCGCCCTGTATTTTCGCAATCACATTGGAAGGGTCCTGCCGGGGCTGAAGTGCTGCAGGTACTCTACAGAGCTTGCGCAGTTAATACTGGATTGGAGGGCGTTGACGTCATTGCACGCAATCCGCTCGACAACCAGGCGCTCACGCGCAGTCTCGCAGTGAAGGTCTTGAGACGGTCATTCCACCGAGGGGAGAAAGCCATGGTGATGGCGTGTTGCAGGCGCAGTGGTGCGTTCTTGTCGGGTGTCGACCGCAGGTCGCACGGATATCCGCGAGATGTAGCGGTACTGCCGTGAAGTCGCTAAAAATACTCTGGCTTACTCAGCAATTTGGAAGGCAGAGTCGAATTCGATATTCAGGACCTGCCTACTTGGTTCAGGGGTAAGAAAGACTACCGCCTTAACGCATTGACGGAAAAGAATATTGTGATACCGGCGTATTCCAAGATGGCCGCGCCGGTGCAACGGTCGTTATGGGACGAACAAGGTGTTCCGTCCGGATTGAGGGGACACTAAGGCGCGACATCTGCCACGACTAATACTTAGTCCTGTGAAGAGCCTTCGCGCCTTCTAAATGTCCAAACAATGTTGGAAAGCAGATAAGCCGCTTATCGCTCTAAGAGGGCCGCGGGCACATTTGTCCACTCGGATGGGACTATGCCTAACATGGGAGCAATCCTTTGAAGGACTCGGCCAGTGACATCGCCGGCATTGTAGGCGGCTGTGCGACCACTTCCGGGCTGCTCGCGCTTTGGTTCGTCGATCATGATGAGCATGGCATATCGAGGCGCATCAAGGGGAAAGGCAGATGAGAAAAACGTGGTAACTTTCTCGCTTGAATATCGGCCAGCTACTACTTTTTCGGCGGTGCCTGTTTTACCGCCCAAGCGATACCCTTCGGCAAGATTGTTTGCCCGACGCGCTGAGCCATCAAGTGCATTCAGGCGCAGCAAGTAGCGCATTTGAAGGCTCGTATGAGCTTTGATGACGCGCTTCATCTCGCTCGTGTTATCGCCCGCATTAGCGATCAATGTTGGCGTTGGCAGGTGGCCCCCGTTCACTAAAGCTGCTGTTGCCGTGAGCATTTGAAGTGGCGTGACGCTCAAGCCGTGACCGAAGGAGACGGTTGCCGCTGTAACGGCCGAAAATGCCTTAGGCACGACCGGGGCGGTGACTTCTGGCAGTTCGATGACAGGGGGGACATCCATGCCGATGCGGGTCAGGAACTCCCGAAAATTCTCCGCTCCTAGGCGCTCTGCAATCCGTACCGTGCCGATGTTGGATGAATGCACTAACACTTCCGGCACCGTCAGGTGGCGGTATTTTCCATAGTAGTCGGAAATGGAATGTCGGCCGAACCGCACGGGGGTTCGAGCATCAACTTGGTCGTGCAAGGTAACGGCACCGGCATCGAGAGCCGCAGCGATCGTGAGGGGCTTGAAAATGGAGGCGGGTTCGAATTTGGCCGCAGTGATCCGGTTAAATCGCCCTGATTCAAGCATTTGCGAGGGATGGTTAGGGTCGAAGTCGGGGAGTGACACGAGGGCGATTATCTCACCGCTTTGGACATCTATGAGTGCCCCCGCACCGGCGATCGCTTGATACCGGATCAGGGCGTCCGCGAGCTGATTGTGCAGAATGTTCTGAACCCGCATGTCTAGCGATAACGATACGGGCTCTAGGGTCGCCGCACGAGCCAGCCCAAGCTCTTGCAGGAGGACGACGTCTCGAGATCGGTCGATATAGTGCTCGATGCCCGCAATGCCGATGTTGTCTATGTTCGCCGCGCCCATCACGTGAGCCGCTTGTCGGTACGCGGGGTAAAAGCGTTTGGTCTCGGTGACAAAATCGAGGCCAGGTATTCCAAGACGCATTAAGTCGGTCTGGATTTTTGGCGTAAGTTCACGGGCGATCCATGCAAACCCGCTATCGCCGCTCAATCGTTTTCGCAACCACGCTAACTCGAGCTGGGGGAGCACTGTGTGGACCGCTTGTGCGGCTTCTTCGACATCCACAATACGGCGCGGTTCTGCAAACAAGGAGGGGACGAGAATATCAATGGCCATGATGATGCCATTGCGATCGTAGACGACCGGCCGCGACGCCAGAGCGGCGTTCAGTGCGCTGCCCCGCGCCTGACTATTCACCTCAGCCGCGCCCAGTGACCACAGCCGGAGCGCGATCACGAGAAAACCGAGGACTATTGCCAAGACGAGCAGTTGGATACGCCAGCGTGTAACAGCCAAAGTTTGTGCTCGTTGACCGACGATAGAAACGGGGTCAGCCGTTTCATGGGCCGGGATTTGGGCAGGTTTTACTCTTGGCGGCAATTGCATGGGAGGTCCAATGCGATCAAGATGATAAAGGCGAACGTCTCGGCCATAGAGGTTACGCTCTTGCGCTATTAGTAAGCGTACTGATTATCAGTATGCGTGTCAATTTTGGAGAGGTTTTTGTCGGTCACGAGTTACCCGGGGCAGCTGGCCCGTCGCTTCAACCAAATCTCCACCGCGTTGATCGACGCGGAATTTCGGCGTGTGGGATTGGATATGACGCCGGTTCAATATTCCGCGCTGGGTGCCATTGGTGATCAGCCAACAATTGACCAAGCGACATTGGCCGTACTTATCTCTTACGACCGAACGACAATTGGCGGCGTCGTTGATCGCTTGGTCGATAAGGGCTTCGTGTCACGACAAACCAACGCGCAGGACCGGCGGGCCAAAGTGTTGACTTTGACCGAGCAGGGCGAGGCTGCTTTGTCGGTTGCGCATCGCGCAGTAGCCAACGCGCAGGACCAGCTCGTACGCGGGCTCGACGCTCAGGAGCGCGACGAACTCAAACGCCTACTAGAGAAAGCCGTGCTCGCCGCCACTGAGCAGCGTAAGTAGCCGCATAGAAGCGAGTTCAGTCCGCACCTTTTTAACTGGTGCTGGGACGGGCAGGGGCGCTTAGAGAGAAAATCACCCCGTCTGGTGCAAATTCCAAATGAGACGTGCCATCGAAATTGGCTCCGACGATCTCGATCAGCCGCGATCCGAACCCTTGGGAGGACGGGGGCACGACGAGCGGGCCGCCGATTTCACGCCAAAAAATATCGATGCGGTTGTCGTCGAAACTCCAGTTTAAGTTGACCTGTCCGACCTCGTTGGATAGGGCCCCGTACTTGATGGAGTTGGTCGCAAGCTCGTGTAGGGCAAGCGATAGGGCTAGGGCGCGCCTGGCGCTGAGAGCAAAGGCTTCACCCGAGATTTTAATGCGTCGATCATGCGTCTGGTGCGGTGATATGGACGAGAGAACCACCGGCAAGATGTCAGCGCCGTTGAGGATTTCGTCGCCCAGAAGATCCTGCGCGCGCGCAAAGGCGAGCAGACGGCCGTCAATTGCCTTTTCCGCTTCTTGCGTGGATATCGATCGGCGCAGTGTCTGAGAGATCATAGATTGCACAATCGAGACGAAATTCTTCATCCTGTGTGCGAGTTCGCGATTAATCGTTTGCTGGCTCTCACGCTCAGCGCGCTTGTCTGTGATGTCTGTAAAGAGGATCGCGACTTCGAAATCCACTGGATTTCCAACGCGATGGGCTTCAACTTCAAACCATCTGTTTCCTAAGGGCGCGGCCTGTAGCTCGAAACGAGCAGGTGTACCGGTCAAGGCGACACGGCCATAGGTGTCGAACCATGCCCGCTCCAGATCTGGAGCAAAGTCAGAGACCCAACGACCGACGGTGCCGTAGAGCCCCGTGTGGCGCTCGTAAGCTGAGTTACCGTCTAGGATGAAATAGTCGACAGCGCGCAGATTGTCGTCGAACTTCATCTTGGCGATGCAGATCCCCACATCGACATTGTCGATTAGCGTGCGATAGCGGTTTTCGAGCCTGCTCATCCGCGAAGACAGATCAGCGAAATCTCGGGCTCTGCTGTCTTCGTTATGCGCCATCACATTGCGTTACCGTATTAATACCATGAGCTATTTATGACTGACCTCTGGGCCGATCGTCCAGTGCGCACCAAGCTAAAAAACCTCGAAATCTACGCTTGGACGCAATGAGTTACCTTTGTAAGGGGCGCGGTCTGAGCGTGCTCTCTTCTCGCGCCCACGGTCGGTCTTTGCCTAGTTCGCGGGCAGTTTAACTGGGACCAAGTTTGCGCTTCCCGTCTGTGGTATGACACCCCGTCCTAGCGTTCAGATTGAGAAGGAAGCGCAAGCAGGGCTTTGGCGATATCTGTCGCACTGTAAGGCTTGAGAAGAATACTGACATTATCGATTGTGCGGGCTGCGGCCACATCGCCTGACGCGATCAAAACGGGCAGGTTTGGCCGCTGTTCGCGGTAGGCTGTGACGAGGTCAGTGCCATGCATATCGGGCAGGCCCAAATCGGTCATGAGCAAATCGATATCCCTGCCAATCAGGCCGAGAGCCTGTCTTCCGGTTGCGGCGCTCAGCACCACATGGCCCAGACTTTCAAGCATATCAGCAGTGTTCAGCTGGATAAGAGGATCATCTTCCACCAGCAAGATATTGAGCGAGACGCTAGTGACAGAAGTGGGTCGATCCGCCTGCTCGGAATTGAGTGCCTGTGCGGCTGCGTTACGTTGTTGCTGATTGACCAGAACATGGCGAATTTTCCGCGCGAGGTTTTCGCGGGAATACGGCTTTGGGAGAAGTTCAACGCCAGCGTCTAATCTGCCACCGTGTACGATGGCATTCTCGGTGTAACCCGAGGTGAAGAGGACAGCGAGGTGCGGTAGTCGTTCGACCGCCTTACGAGCAAGCTCTGGGCTGCGCAGTGGCCCTGGCATGACCACGTCGGTGAACAAAAGATCGATCGGAACGCCGCTCTCAATAACTGTTAGAGCGCTGGCTGCGTCTCTGGCGCGAAGCGTACGATAGCCAAGGTCGGTCAGCAGGACGACCGTCGTTTCTCTGACCTCATCATCATCTTCCACGACGAGGACTGTTTCAGTCCCTCCTTGCACGGGTGCGTCCCGCAGGTCGAGCAAGATATCCTCAGTGGCTTGAGTGCGCGGCAGGTAGATTTTAACGGTCGTTCCGTGGCCGAGCTCACTGTAAATTTTGACGTGACCATTGGATTGCTTAACAAGGCCATAGACCATGGAAAGTCCAAGGCCTGTGCCTTTGCCTTCGGGTTTTGTCGAGAAGAAGGGCTCGAAAACTTTCTCCAGCATATCTTCCGGTATGCCGGTTCCGGTATCTGTAACTGCAATCAACACGTATTGCCCGGGCTCAGCGTCGTTTGCGCGGGCATAGGTTTCATCGAGGGCCGCATTGCTCGCCTCAACGGTGAGGCGTCCTCGGCCGTTCATCGCATCGCGAGCGTTAATCGCTAGGTTGAGGACGGCATTTTCGATTTGGTTCGGGTCGATCATGGTATTCCAAAGACCGCCCGAAACGACTGTTTCAAGCTCGATTTCTTCACCCAGCGTCCGCCGTAGCATGTCGTCCATTCCCTTGAGGAACCGACCAACGTTGACCACTCGCGGCTCAAGCGGCTGTCTGCGGCCAAAGGCGAGAAGCTGACTGGCGAGTTTTGAACCGCGGGTGACCCCCGCAAGCGCGTTTTGGACGCGACTTTCGGCGCGACTGTTTCCAGCAACATCTTTGTTCAGGAGCTGTAAATTGCCGCTGATCACCTGCAGGAGGTTGTTGAAATCATGAGCAACGCCGCCGGTCAGTTGGCCCAAGGCCTCCATTTTCTGGGAGCGGCGGAGCTGCTCTTCAAGTATTTTGCGGGAAGTAACGTCGCGACCTGCACCATAGAATTGATCGCCCTCGGGAACGCAGGACCACGAATACCAGAGGTATTTTCCATCGCTGCTGCGCAAACGCCAATCGAGATCCTTGATCGTACGTCCTTCTGAAAGAGCTTTCGTTTGGTCTCGTACACTCATCAAGTCGTCAGGATGGAAAATGTCATAGAACGACATCCGGGTGAGCTCGTCCTGAGTGTAGCCAAGGGCTGCCGACCAAGCGGGATTGACGTTCCGAATGGCGTAATCAAAGCCGCAGACAATGAATAGATCCTCGCTCACCCGCCACGTCATGTCGCGCTCGTGCGTTCGAGCCGTGACGAGATCAGCCAAATTATCGTTGATTTGCCGGAGGCTTTCCTCGGCACGCTTTTGGTCTGTGACGTCGTGGCCTTCGGCAAAGATGCCGGTCACCGCGCCTTTCTCGTCAAAAATTGGCTGATAGACCAGGTTAACAAACCTCTCCTCAGGCAGAGATCTGCTATCACGATAAATGGTGACGGCCATCTCTCGGCCAACGAAAGGCGTAGCCGTGTTGTAGACTTCGTCCAACAACTCGAAATAGCCTTGGCCTTCGACGTCGGGCAGTGCTTCCCGGATGGTCATGCCAACCAAGTCTCGTTGTCCCACCAATTCGCTATAGGCGTGGTTGGCAAACTCGAACGTATGTTCCGGTCCGCTCAAAATGCACATAAAACTCGGTGCGTTCTGAAACAGCGCGCGAAGTCGGTCTCGCTCGCCAGTACGCTTGTCAATTTCCGTCGCGAGGCGAAGATTGGCGCGCTCCAAAACTTCGGCTGCGTCTTGACGCATACGGAGCGCATCGGACAGCGCGCGGCTTCTGCGTCGCTCAGATTCATAGGCGTCAGCGCCGGCGAGGCCCGCTGCCACTTGGCCCGCAATAAGATTGAGGAAACCTGCATAGTCTTCGTCGAAAGGGCGAAGCGGATTCAGCGCGACCAGGATCACCCCAAGGTTGGCCTCCGCACCTTGGCCAACCAGTGGCACCGCAATAACTTCGCGCGCAGCTCGGTCCCATGCGCCAGTGGGCAGGGTGGCGCTTAGCGACTGCACATCCTGCGGCGTCCTGACGTCGAGGGAGACAATCTCACAGAGCGCTGCGGGGAATTCGTCTTCCGCGATCCCAGTCGTAAATGCGAGTTCCGGCGTACCGTCATTAAAGAGATAGGCGAGCGTGAAGGGGAGGTCGTGCGCGTTGGTGCCTATGACTTCATGGGCAGCACTCAGCACAGAACGCGCATCGGTCGCTCCCGCGAGGCGCAGGGAGAGATTGCGGAGCGTTTCCATCCTGCGTTCGGAAATGACCTGGAGTGTATCCTCCGTCACGGCACACAGAAGGCCTTCGGTTTTGCCGCTCTCTCCCAGAATTGGGCTGTAAGAGAAGGTATGATAGGTCTCTTCTGGCTCGCCCGAGCGCTCTAAAATGAGGAGCAGCGCCCGGTCCCAGGTTGCTTGGCCGGTGTCGTAAACTTGACGTATGCGGGGCTCCACGTCGTCCCAAATCTCCGCCCATAATTTTGCCGTGGGTTGCGCTAGGGAATTGGGATGCTTGATACCCAGTGTCGGCCGATAGGCGTCGTTATAAAAAAACGAGACGTCCGGTCCCCAACCGAGCCACATCTCAAAGCGCGACGTTAGCAGGATACCCAATGCCACTCTGAGCGAAATTGGCCATGATGCAGGCGCGCCTAAAGCGGACTGGCTCCAGTCTGTCGCCCGCATGAGCTTGGCCATCTCGCTGTTACCCGGGAAAACACTTTCTAGCGCGTTTGCTGGCGTCGGCACTCAGATACTCCCGGCATATGTCGTCTTCTTATTTGTTCAGTGCGTTAGTCCACCAAGTCTCTATGAATCGTCGGGCGGCACCGAATGCCGCCCTGCAACTAAACAAACACTTAGCTGAACCACCGTTCCGATGCTTCCTCATGAGGCAACGCCACAGCACGCGCTGGGGTGTTCTCCATCGGTGTCAGTTTAATACTCTGATTTCCTCAGAAGCGTTCCTAAAAAAGCTTCATTGACTTGTGTTAATATTCAAGCGGAAGATGTTTGAACGATATCGCCAATATTGACGTGAAATGGCCCGCGATCAGGCTGCATTGGGACAAAGCGCAGTTGCCAGTAGGGCCCAGGGAATGTCTTGCAAGGTGGCCGGACTTAGGCGGACACAAGGTCGTCCCGATTATCTCGTCAGAATAAACTTTGATCGAAGTGGAGAAACACACGTCCAAGCAACAGCTCTTTTCGTTCCGCGTTAGCGCTCATGAACGGGAGACTGAAGTATGAATGAAAACAATGCATTTGGCGGACGACGTGTGTTGGTCGTTGAGGACGACGTCCTCCTTGTCGCCGACTTAATTGATCAGCTCCAAGCGCTGGGCGCAGACGTAGTCGGACCCGTTTTGAGCGTCGAAGACGCGCTAGCGCACACGAACGACATAGCTGCTGCGGTTCTTGATGTGAGTGTCGGCGGGGAAATGATTTTCCCCGTTGCAGAAGAGCTGGACCGCCATCGGATCCCTTATCTATTCACGACGGGTTATAGAGACGCGGATCTGCCAGAGCCCCTCACAGCACCGGTTTTCACCAAGCCGATCCACGTGGCTGGCGTTATCTTTCAGTTGCAAATGGCGCTGGTACGGTAGGAGAAAGTGCGGTCTACAGGCAAACGTCGTGCGCCCGAGTATTTGGCGCTTGGGTCGCTCGCGAAAACTCTCGTTCACCGCTTCATCGACCTCGTCCCAGCCCTCGACCCCGTGGTTGGCCGAGACAGGCGCGGCATTCCTTACTTGAACGGCCGCATCCCTGGGCCCCGGTTTGACGCCCTTAGGCCTAGCGGCGGCGGCGTCTTTAACTGCGTCACCTTGTTGTCTGTTACTATGGTTGGCATGCTGCACAGTGCCATCCGAAGTAATGGAGCTTTGGGCCAGAACTGCCCCTACCTTTTAAGCGCTATCCTGAGGCACAAGTGCTGATGCCGGACAGGAGGTCTCGGGTGTGTACTTATGCTTGGTAATATGCGCGGCGACGACATTTGAAGCGCACGCAACGAGTCTAGCGCTTATGAGAGCAGAGCGCCCGTCCTTTGTGCGGCTAACTCCGCCCGACCGTGCCGTTTTTTAGATGATGACACTAACCGATGTCGACGTGCCTCTGAGCGGGTGGCTCCGTCAAGTTGTTGCCGCGACGGCAAACGGTTAATCTTCCCATCGGAGCATAGCGGAAAGCCACCCAAGCATTGTGTGCACTTGGGCGGCTTTCTCGTGTCGTTAATTCACGCGACGCTGGTCTGCGTCGAATAGATGGGCATTGCTTGGATCAAACGCCAGGGTGATCGGCGCGCCAACGGCGTGACCCGATTGGCCCGGGAGCACAGCGGTGATCTCGGTGCCGCCAGAGAGTTTAACGCGCACAACGGTTTCGTTGCCGAGCTGCTCGATGAGCTGAACGATGCCCTTGAGTGGGCCGTTCGGATCGGCAACGAGCGCATGTGGGCGAATGCCTAGCGTGACGGTATCGTTGCTCTTGAGGGTGGTAGAGCCGTCCAAGGCAAACCGACACTGGCGTATCGCCTAGTGCAAGCGTAGCGACACCAGCATCGATTGCGGCAATCTTGCCCTCGACCAGGTTCATATTTGGCGCGCCGATGAAGCCCGCGACGAAAAGGTTGGCTGGTTTGTTGTAAAGCTCGAGCGGCGAGCCGACCTGCTGAACCACGCCACCATCCAACACCACAATCTTGTCGGCCAAGGTCATCGCCTCAACCTGATCATGGGTCACATAGATCATGGTTGCGTTGAGGTCTTTGTGCAGACGCGCCAGCTCCATGCGCATGTCGCCGCGCAGGGCCGCGTCTAGATTGGACAAAGGCTCGTCAAAGAGGAACACATCAGGCTTGCGCACAATGGCGCGGCCGATGGCGACGCGCTGGCGCTGACCACCCGAAAGCTGTGCAGGCTTACGCTCGAGCAGATGTTCCATCTGCAGGACCTTTGCCGCTTCCCGGATTTTCGCGTCGCGGACGTCCTTGGGCGTGCCCCGCCAGCTTCAAGCCGAAACCGACGTTGTCATAAACGCTCATATGCGGGTAGAGCGCGTAGGACTGGAACACCATGGCAACGCCGCGGTCGCGCGGCTCCACGTCGTTCACCACGCGATCACCAATGGCAATAGTGCCATCGGTAATGTCTTCAAGTCCTGCGATCATGCGCAATAGGGTGGACTTGCCGCAGCCCGAAGGGCCGACGAAGACGACAAACTCACCATGCGAAATATCGAGGTCAACGCCCTTGATTACCGGGACATCGCCGTAATTCTTATGGACGGAACGGATGGTCAAGCCAGCCATGAGTGCTCTCCTTTAGCCCTTCACCGCGCCCTGCATCAGGGCAGCAACGAATTGACGTTGGAATATGAGGAAGATGAGGATGGTCGGCGTCAGGATCAGCAGTGCGCCTGCGCAAAGCAGCGGAACGTCCGTGCCCCACTGGCCTTGGAAGGCGCCGAGTGCACCGGCCATGGAGCGCTGCATTGGGTCCTGAACCAAGACCACAGGCAGCAAGAACTGGTTCCAGGTCCAGAGGAACAGCAGAATGGTCAGCGACATGATCGCCGGACGCGCCAACGGCACCTGCACATGCCAGAATTCTTTCCAGCGGGTCGCACCATCAAGCTGTGCGGCTTCCGTCAAATCGTTTGGCACGTTGAGGAAGTGCGCGCGCATCCAATAAACGCCAAAGGGCATATAAAGACCAATGAGCGGCAGAATGATTGCAAAGCGCGTGTTGAGCAGGCCCAAGGCCCGAATTTCGTAGTAGAGTGGGGTGATCACCGCCTCAAACGGCAGGGTGAGCCCGAAAACGAAGATCAGGTAGAGCCACTTGTAACGATTGGTCGTGAGCTTGGCCAAGCCATAGCCAGCCATGGTGGCGAGCAGCACCGAAATCGGAACCACGCCGAGCACAATCAGAACGCTCGAAAGCAGCAGCTGGTCCATTTTGGCGACTTCGAAAGCGCGCACAAAATTGCCCCACTGCGGTTCGGCCGGCCATTGCAGGCCATTGGGATAAGTTCCCTGCGGCGCAAGGGCCGCAGAGAGCATGGACAGGAACGGCAGCAGGGTCACGATCATCAGAAGGATGATCAGCCCGCGTGCCAGCAAACTATTTGGACGCGAATCTCGCCAGGTAAGCGACGCGGCCTTAGCCGAGATAGGTCGCAGGGCCGCCGCGGTCAGCTCCGCTCTCTTGGCGCTGGAGGCGACAGCAACCGCGTTGATAGACGGCCAGAAGTTTCTGGATGCTGAGGTTACGGCTCAAAGAAACCTAAGCGGTGCACAACAAAGCAACACGCGTCGACTGGCAATTGGTCAGTCACTCGACGAACTCGCTATTTCGGTCGGCATTCACCGGCTGGCCGACGAAACGGTAGAGGTATTCGCAGAGCGGCTCGATGCGGCGTTCGACCAGGAGCGAAACAGGTTGGAGGTGCGAGTCAGAAATCGCGTGGCTGCCGAGGATTTGATCAGCGCCATCAAGCTTGCAGTGGAACATGCCTCCAAGGTAGAGCGGGACATCAACGACCACAAAAGTCACTGGGAGCGGAAAGGGCGTGCCCTTGATCGGGCACAGAACTTGCGAAGCCAGGCGGTTCAGATACGGAACACCGTCGATACCGTGCGTTCCAACATCATTCGACGCGAATTCAACGAGCGCCTGAACCGTCTTTGGCGCGACCTGTTTGCCTCCGCAGCGATCCGAAGCTCCAGCACCTCCGGGTGTCGGGGGTCGTCCGATACCCTCATCTCGATGACCGATGGCGGGATGATATCGGGCAGCTCCCCCTTCAGGATCAGCGCCGCGAATGCGTGCATGAAACTGAGGACGCCGATCTCGTTACGAAGGTCGATCCCGCCCGACCCTCGGGACGAAAGGCAGTGTACCAGGGGTACCCACCCATCCGACGGAGATCCTTCCGGTTCCTCCAAGATCCAGGTGGGGCGAAGTTCCGCCGCGAATGCCGGGTCGCGCATGGCGATATTCTCGAAGACATCCCTGTCAACGTTACCGACGAGCAATTGGCGAGCATCGTTTTCGTCGAGAACCGAACGCCGTGCCATCACCGCGAGAATGGCGAAATCGTCGTAGGTGGATGCCTCCCGATCGCGGTTCAGGAACGAGAGGAATTCCAGATAAAGCCGAGTTTCCGGCATACGGAGGCGATCGTCGAACTGGGTCGCTATCCGGGACCGGGTCACCGCCAACATCAGCAGCGCCTGTTGACGCAGTTACCAAGGGGTCGTTGGGGTGGCCGTCGACACCACCAGGATGGCTTCGTCAGCCAGGATTGCCCGGTACTCGTCGACGTCGACGGCACTCGGGAGGCACTCGTCGTCCTCGACGAAGCCGGTTTCCGTCGCGCCGGCCTTGAAGAGTTCAGAAAGGCAATACAAGGCGACGAGGCGTGGTTGGCCTTGCGTACGTTTAAGGTAGGGGCGCAGCAGCTCGAGAACCTGTTTCAGAACGTCCGGGGACGGCCATATGTCCAGCCCGATCCTGAGAAGGCGCACATTCGATGGATCGTCCATCCATTGCTGGACAAGCGCGAATGCGAAGTTGCGCGCTTCGTCGTCAAGCTCCGAACGGGTCATGCCTCCACGGCGAAACGGCGTGTCGTCCGCGAGCGGATCGGCGTCGGCTTCTGCTACCTGGCCGTCTTCCAGAAGCGGTCGGAGAGACCTGAAAGTGCTCCTGAAGCGCGCGGCCGAAAATCTGGCGACCGTGGCATCGCGCACGTCAGGAACCGGCAGCAATCGATCTTTGGCGGTTTCCTGGCTTTGGGTATAGTGCTCCTGAGCCCGAACGAGGCTCTGCACAGCGTCGATGATTTCCTCACCTCCGGCAGCATCGAACCCGCCGGATATAGCGCTCTGAATCCTGGCCATCTTTCGACCCTGGCGAAGCAGTGGTCGATTGCCCCCTCGAAAATCAACTGCCTCGGTCTTATCCGTGGATACCAGCAGGCCAGGAGAAGTTTCGGTCAGGACGTCCTGAAGCCAGGCAAAAGTCGCGTCCTTGATCTCCTTGAGGGACATTTCCTTTGGGACAGTCAGAACCAGCCGAACATCGTCGACATAACGCGACGTGTCGCGAAGCGTGGCGCCGGCGAAGATCGGTGTCTTCCTGCAAGCTGCCAATCGCCGATCGAAGTTTAGGAGAGCAAGGTTCGCGAAGAAGCCCGCGGGAACGAGACCCTGAGGGAGACAGATCTCTCCGAAGTCCGGTATCTTGATGCCCTTTTCGGCATATTCGTCGACATCTGCCTGATCGTCCTGGTGCCACCGCCAGTTCAGTACCTGGGCCGCGAGCGAATAGAAGTCCGGGTCGTCTCCTTCGGACCTTATGCCATCCAGCTGCTCGATGAGCATCGCCGGACGAACCCGATCGTAGAACTGCTTCAGGTCGGAGCTGACGATGACAACTCGGCGACCCTCGGCGTCCAGCGCCCGGGCGATCTCCTCCGGTCGACCGATGAAGCTGCGATAGTCGATCGAGAAAGAACGGTAGAGCTTGGACGACCCCCACCGGTGATGGAGCCCGCCGACCCCATCTGAATCGCAGAATAGCCGGTTGCCGTAGGATATGACGGCGCTCCAGGCTTTCTCCTTGTCTTCAGGCGGGCGGGGGTCGCCTTGCAGCGTCTCTACTCGGTCCGCAAGGCAGAGCATGAGGGCGGTGGCAGCAACCTGGTCACGCAGACTGACGTGAGCCAATGGCCGCAGGTTCACCTCCCGGGGGTCATCAGGCTTCCAGATGCCATCCTTGGCCACGTACCATTTCTGACTTTTGGGTGCAGGTACCAGGCGAAGGGGCTGGGGAGTCCATGTCCCGGTCCGCAGCTCGTCGCCGATGGATTTCAGGAACGCCGGCAGGTTTGCCGTGGCGTAGTCCAGCTCGAGAGTGTCGGAAAACCAGTTGTGGTACCTGATCCAGGCCGAAGCCTTCTTCCAGGCCTGGATCAGGACGTACTCCTGCGAGACATCCTCTAGTGTCGGTCTTAGGCGCTCCATCCATCCCCCTCGACGCCTAACCTTCTATTTGGTCGGGCAAAATCCCCGTTTAACTTTGCGGTGGATCGTCGTGGACCGCAACGAAGAACTGCACCGAATAGCCCGGGTAAACAGCCGGCAATGGGTGTAGCTCACTAAGCCGATTTTGAGCAGACATCCGGTGTCCTTGACCTCCGGTGGGATCCACCTGACCGTTTTCGAGGATGTTGTTTTGCCCTTCTAAGTTGGGATCGGACCGTGGAACCAGGGTGTCGCTTGCGATTGACGACATGCGGGCGAAGATCAGCGACAATACGTCGAACATCTCGATCCTGTTCGGTTTCTGGTCATTTTTCTGATCGTCCTCGGAAAGGGGATCGACGCCGGCCTTTTCATCGATATCAAGCTCAAGCAGACCATTTCCGTGCACATAATGGCCGTTGAAGATAAGTGACAGACGGCGCTTCAGCCTCTCTTTCCTGGTCATGCGCATTGTTCAAAGTCGCTTGGCTTTGAAGTGATCAAATTGGTGAGCAACGTCATTTCGTGCCTTGTAACCGGATCAAGGAAAACGCTCTCATCCAAGCGGGTGATGCGAGAGGCTCTGACTGCAAACATCTCGGAGTTCCAAGGCTCGAACACCTGCATTTCGCCGCCCGCAAGAATTGTGCTGGTGTAGGGGTGGACGTCCTGTTGTTCTATGGTGAGGTGCTCTGGCGTTTCTGAATTTGCATAGGAATGTGTGGCGTCCCGCAAAGATGCTTTTGTGTGCACGCGAGCCGCTAACTCATTGAACTGCAGCGGCGTCACAGTGAGCCCTTGAAGCCCAAAAGGGCCGTCAACGCCGGCGTTCAACTGGAGCCCTCCGTCGTTTACGAAGATGATGCCCAGCGCCCCAAGGCGCATAGCGATTGATTGGCCGACAATGTCGGTGGAGATGTCAAAGCCGCGCTCTGTATCGATGCGATACCAAAAGAGTGAAAAGGGGAATTTGCCATGAAGAGAGCAAAACAGGGTCGGCTTTCGAGCGCTTTGCAAAATGAGCTGGCAATTGGCGAACTCACCGATGAAATCGGCAGCCATTATGTGGCCCAGCGAGGGATCTTTTCGATCGAGCAATAGAGCCGTTTCTTTTACCAAGATGCCCACGAAGATCTTCGACATCCAGCGGCCCAAGCTCAGGACGTCTGGGTCTCCATCGACAGTTCCCCGTTCGATGATCGTTTGCACCTTGCTTTCGATACCGGACAGAAAGCCATTGTTGCATTTCGCACAGCACGACACTGTCAGCGCTCTATAGGGGATGAGAGTGCCGTTTTGCAGGGTCAGTCGTTCATCGAAGAGGTCGAACCGAGTCTGAAGCCATTTCGGAAAAACGTGCTCACCTACGCCGGATGAAGGCTTCCCGCCGCAAGCGAAACACTGTCGAGATCGAATGTTATCGACGTCAACGGCGCTCTCGAACGTAGCCATTACGTAGTTGACTGTTGAGCCTGACAAAGCATTTCCTCCATCGACCCGGTCGCGCTCAATAGGTCGACCAAAAGTCTGCAACACATTCACCGCCGATTGCATCAGCGGCGCCGGCCAGCGGAAATGTCGTGCTGAGCCCATCCGCAAAGCGAACGTGCACCGATTGTTTGACCTTGAACTTCTCCAAGACCATGTCGAACGTTGACGCACATGCATGGCAATCTGATCGCAGTAGCCCTGCATCGCCAACGCTAACGTCGATTGGCGTGTCGTCGTTGAAGGTCAACGTGACCAGAGATCGATCCGGCGGACCGTCGCCTAATAGCATGAAGCTTATAGAGGTTGACGGGCGTGCTGCACCTGCGCTGCACGCGACATAAATTTGGTTGCCTGGGCCTTTATCCACTGAAGCCTCATGGATACCTTGCCCGAAGCCGCTCTTCCAAATGTCGTCAGCCAATACCGGAAGCGATGTAGCTAAGCAGCTCAGTAAAGTCGTGGCGGCAAATATTCTACCTGATGCTGACATTGATTATCCCAAGACCCGTGCATGCAGAGGAGATTTCCTCGTCAAGTTCCTATTAATGAATGCTCAGAGCAATATGAAAAAATTGCAAGTGTGAGGATGTGCGAGTCTTTGTAGAATTCAGAGGAGAGTAATTGTGATCGGCTTTGTTCGTCTAAGCACGTCATCCTCGATCATCGTATTTTAGAAGTGTTTTTGGCCCATACCGAATTGAGGGGATATGGAAGAGGAGTTGAACTGGCTCAGGGCGCTTTTGATTGAGCACGGTGGGTTGGATCGTGTGGCTGCGGTCGACCGAGCCGCACGACAGAGCACACCCCCGCTTGATACACGCGGTGAACTTGCCCTGTTACTCGATGAGCTCGAGAGCATATTGGTGGATGGCCCTAGCATCCTGAAGTTCACGATGGATAGCTTGGGAGCCGAGAAGCTCGTTTTTATAAGTGACACTGGAGATGGCCAATTAGATGCTCGTGCAGTTCGGCGGGAGCGCGACAGCGGGGACATAGTGGCCATATCTCGTGAAACGCTTCGCCTGTGGGCTGATGATGCAGCTTTAGCGCGTGAGACAATCTCTCAACTCAGGAAAGCATTCGATGTCTGATTTACAGACGCTGAAAAATCAGCTGAGCTCCGTGCTGGGCCACTCATCACAGTTCTGGCCTGGAAAGAAACCGAAGCTCGACGACTATTACGAAGCCTATTTGTGGGCTGAGACAATAGACGTTGCCCGAGTGAATCTATGGTCGGTGAAATTCATCAATGCTGGCCCCTCGAACGACCATTTCACGTTTCGCATGGGGCCCGGCCTGATTACAAATGGCACTTACACCTACGCTTTGATCAGCAAAGGAAGCAAGGCGGGCGAGCTGCACATTGGAGTTCGCGTCATGGGTGTGTCAGCGACACTTCATGAGTTTGATGTCTTGGGTTTGGACCAGTCTTATCGAAGCCGACCTGCCCATGCGCAGCCCGACTTCAGTGATGTGCGTTTCCATATTGAAGCTAAATTCCACAAAAGCGATCTGTCTCTGGGAATTGGCCGCGGGATCGTCGGTTTGGGTCAAGACTGCCCCGGCATTGAACCTTTTTTGGTCGCAAAGAACGAGGCGTCACCGGCCGTTCGTCCATTGGTCAAACATCATGGAGGACATGTAGTCGAACACGTATTTCCTGGTGGGCCAGGAGTCAGCCCTTATTTCCGCAATTGCGTTACAGCCGCACTCGACCGATGGTGAGTTGAGGCCGACAGATTGGCTGCATTGAAAACGGCGCGATACCGGCGCCTGTGTCAGCAGCGACCTCGGTCACGATCTATCAGCCGGGACACGAATGTGCCTGATCCCGTGAAGCTTCACCAATTTTGCAATTCGGGTCGGCAGTGCTTCCTCAGTTACAAGAACGGCTTCGATCTGCGCATCGCTTCGAACGTCCATCGCCGCTCGCACTGCGCGATATTTGATGCATTGGAAGACACCCCGGTTGAGGTCAATTTCGTTTGAAATTTTGGATTTAACCTCCAGCACCACGGTGCGGTCTACCAGTTTGTAGACCACATCAACCCGGTCACCCGAGTCGAGGTCTACCTCCGTCTCAGCGGTAGCTTGGGCGAATGACTTATCAACAGAACCGGGGTTATCTTTCACCCAAAGTCGCAGCGCTTTGTGCTCAGGACCTTCGCCGCCATTTCCATATTTTCGACCGCTTGGAATACCGTCTTTTTCTGTACCCGACTGTCGTTTTTGGCGCGTTTTATCGATCGTATCAAGCGAGAGCGGCTCGCCGAAGGCATGATGATAAAGTGATGCCCACTCTTCGGCCGACACTTTGTAGACCTCTCCAGCAGCTCGATCGAAACTGCGCTCCCACAGCAACGGAAATTTGGTCTTTGCATCTTCTCGGCCAAGACGTTTTTCGTCGAACCGACGGGCCATAAAGGGTCCAGCCCCTTTGCTCGGTTGCCTATCATTCTGGTTGACCACCAGCACATTGATCAAAGGTGCATCGGGGTCGACATCGTGTATCAGTCCCATGAGAGATCCCGCAACAAAGCCAATGCGGGTGTCGAAAATGCGCGAAAATCCGGCTTGGCGCTCGAGTTTTTCGCCCAGTTCCCCGTAAGTTATGACAGAGCCATCCAGGGCTACAGCGATCAAAAAACGCATGGCCGGCGCAAGGCCGTGGGTCAGTAAGTTATCATTGGTGGCAGCATGCGGTTTTAGCTTTGCCATAATTTTTATTTTTGCTTTCGTCGGCGTGAAGTGGTCAGCGGAGATCGATTAGCGGCGTCGCCGGAGGCAAAGCGTAATACCAAGGCTGCCAAAAGCCGTAGCCACCGTCGCATTGGCCTAATTGCACCCCCGTGAAGTCATCTCTGCTGCAGATCAGAAAGCCAGTCTGGGGGGCGGTATTCACCTCGACCGAGCAGTTGCGGACTTCCATGCCTCCGGTATCGACCAGGCCGAATTCGGTCTCGTCGCCGTATACAACCTGGGTCGATTTCTGCAGCGGCAAATACCAGGAAAAATCGGTCACCCGCTCGGAGGGTCTGTCGAAAGACCAGGCTTGAAAGTTCATGCATGCCTGAACGAGTTGTTGGTCGCTGAGGACAGCATTTTCGCGCTGGCCATCAAGCTCTATGCTCCAGCGTGCGACCTCCTGGACCGTGTCGACCACGCTCATTTCTGAGGGCCCCATTCGAAGCGTATCTTCAAGCAATGACATGGAAAACATTGGCCGGTGATCGAAGACCGATGAGTATGAGGAGAAGTCAATGAAGTCGGCGATCAACTGCAGCGTCAGGGTTGCCAGTTCACTTGTCTCTGCCCCGTCGAACGTTTCGGTTGGCTTGAGGTCAAGATAGGGGGCGTGAAAACCAAGTGCGCCGCCGATCGTGAGAATTCTACGAGGACCGTCAACTTCGGCACCAAGTGAATGACCGGCCATAAATAGAAAGGCACAGGACGAAAAACATTCGCTGCCGGCAAGGATTCTGGTCGCGATACCATGCTGATGAACGAACTGAGCCATGTCTCGGCCAGTCATATAATTGCCGCCCGGGCTGTCGAGACACAGGGCCATGTCAGCGCTGTTTTTCGGTTCGCCGCTATCGATCTCACCGGTTAATCCGGCTGTCTCAGCCACGGCGGCAAGTCGTTGGAAATCGCCTTCAACAATCTCGCCTGAGAGCTAAATGGCACACCCTGGCGTTCGCGACCGCGATATGTCTGCCGCATGGCTGACCGGCATGGATGCCGCAACAAGAGCGATAGCTAGCCCGGTTGCGGTGAGTAGCGCCGTGTACACCTTCATTGGGAAGCAATCAGCATGTGAACTTGTTTCCCGGGACGTCCCAAAGCTTGATGCCGAGCGAGCAGATTTCATCTTGTGTGAGCCAGTAAATAGAGCTGGAGGGGGTGGCAAAATTCAGGATCAAAAGCTCGAGGGGTGCTTGGACTTCGCGGCCGTAGTCGAGCACATGAGACACCACCATCTGAGTTTCGTTCTCGTCCTGGAAAGCGCTGTCAGCAGATGCAAAGGCGTGGAAGCCGAGAGAGCTGTTCGAAGAACTCGACCGCCACGGCTTGCCGTCATTGTCGCGTCCACCGAGAAAGGCGAGCGCACATGCACTGGCGCACACCTCATTGCCTTCAACCACCGTTTTTATGTGATGGTCTTTGAAGAACCGGCCCAGGCGCATACCCTCATAAAGGGAGCCACCGGGGCTCGCGAGGTAGACAGCAATTGTCTTGCGTATTTCTGCATTCGACAGGAATGCGTTTAGCCGGGAGACATCACCTTCTTCGATCTGGCCTGTAGCAAGGACAGCCGTTACGGCGGGCATGCTGGCTGCATTCGGATGAGTTTGAAATTCCATGGCCATCGGCTGACCGATGAAGCACAGGCCAACAAGAAGTGCGTTGCGACAGACTGACCGGAGGGTCGCCATGGTTATTCCCGACAATGTTCACAGGAATATCGTCTGAGCATCGAGACGAAATTGCAAGTATCTACGGAGTTTTGCGATGCAAATCAGTATCGGAACTCTGCTAATTGGCGGCCGCCAGCGCCTTTTCCTTGTCGTAGTTCCAGAATTTCGGTCGCTCCCTCAAGACGTCCTCGATCGCATGGCGGTCATAGATCCAGACCTTAAAGTCATCCGGGTCATAAGCTGGTTCGATATCGACGCCCTTTGACGGGGTTCCCTTTCCTTTAACCGGCATCGAAGTCCGTAACTCGAAGGTGTTGACCCTTTCCAGTACAGGCGAGGAACAAGGTTTCCAACCACCCTTCGAATCCAGCTCTCAGCTGGTGTTTAGAGTAGGGCGAGATCAGGTCACGGTCGACCTAACAGGCTCCCAGGCGGCAACCTCAAATTTGTGGTCATGTGTCGGTAGGTAAGTTCCATTGTCTTACCATCCAAGTAGTGCGTGATCATCACGCTGCTGCTGAATCCGCTGGATTCCTGCTCTTCGGGCTGGTCAAATCTTTCTGACGCCCCTTCAGCACTGCAACCCAGGCCGACAATTCCCCGACGTGTTTAAGAAGGTCCTCAGGTGGTGGTGGGGAAGCATTTCGTCCTCTGGACGGATCGTGAGCGTCTGTCTGGTCGCAACAGATTTTGAAGCCGGCGGCCCATGCCGTGACATCGTCTTCGGTCAGGGCAACCACGTTCCGAAGATTTTTGGCATTGATGTAGTCTCTGTGGCGGTTCAGGACGCCACAAAAGGCAACATCCTCCAAGGCTCGTTCCCAACTACTGCGCAGCTTCGAGTAAAATTGTGCGGCCGCTGCGGCGTAGCCTTGGTCATCCATTGCGTTGAACAGCTTTGCCGCGGCCCGAGCTTCCTTTTCAAGAGTGTCGATGCGTTCGGGGATTTTAGCCCCTACCCAAGGCAAGCCTTCTTCAACTATCCCTGCGCCATCAACACCTTGGCTCAATGAAACCACGCCGTGGGGAGTATTTGCGCTCACAGCGGCCGTCTCAAGATCATTGAGGAAGACCAGATCATGTGTGAACACGATGACCTGCCGTACCGACGCCTCTTCGACCAACCGCTCGGCCACCTTCTGCCGCCAGCGATGATCCAGCGAGGAAACTGGATCGTCAAACACCAGGGCAGATGAATGGGGCGCTGTTGCCAGCTCTGTCATGAAAGCGGCGATTGCAACGCAGGTCTGCTCGCCCTCGCTCAGCACCGCCGCGACCTTCGCCTTTTGATTTGCGAACAGTTGGACCGCATACTGAGGAGAGCCAAACCTTCCTCCAGATCTTACGATATCGACCCGCACTCGGGTGGAAGCCAGCTTCTGGATCTCCAGCTGAAAACGATCTCTCACCTTTGGTGTGATTACGTCATCTGCAATGGCATTTCCCAATGTGGTGACCGCTCTGGTTGCCGTCTCCCCAAGGCAGGTCTCGATGCGATCAAGCATTGCCAGCCGCCTTATCTCTAACTCAGCTTTCGGAATCAGATCTGACAGCGCTTTGCGATCTCGCAACTCAGCAAGTTCGTCCTCCAGTTTCTTCCGGCCAACCTGGTCGGCTGCTCCATCGAGTTCGCTCGCATATGCGAGTGCCTTGGCGATCAGCGATTGAATGCCTTCAACGGCGCCTCCTGGGAAACCCGGCACAGTAGGGACGTCCCGACCATTGATTGAGAGAAGTGCGCTACGGCGCGATCGGGCGACCGCAAGGCTACGGCGCACGACCTTCGCTAGAGCTGGATCAATCGATTTCAACTGATGATGCATTGGGAAGGCTGCCAAACACACTGTGCTGTCTTTAACGGCTTTCAAAGCGCGTTTAAGCGCTGCGTCAGCGTTGTCGGCATCCACCTCAGTCTTGTCCTTAACGAAAGCCTCGAATGCATTCATTCGAGATTTGGCCTCACCAGACAGTTCTTGCTGGCATAGCACGCAGGCCTGATCCGGAGGGCCATCTGGGAAGTGGTAGCCAGGGTGAGAGTGTTGGTCCGCAAACTGCCGAGCTGCCTCCCACAAAACTTTCCAGGAAGCCTCGCCAACGCCCGCAATGGTCGACCCTGACATTGCCATTTGCGTGGCCATTTTGGCGGCGCCGCGCTTTGTGGCTGCGTCGGCACGCAATGAGTTCGTTGCCGATATCTCGACATCATTGAAGTTTTGAAGAAGGGTCTCCAGCTGTTGTGAGAAGCGTTGGAGAGAGTGGGCCAGCCCCCTCTGTTCGCTCGCCACCTTCGCGGAGTCTCGAAGAAGGTCTTCGCCCAAACGCTGTAGGCGAGCCTCTTCATCGACCGACAGCGATGCTATACGGTGCATCGTGCTGAGGTCAGTCTTGGCCGTAAGACTGGTCATCACCTGGCCCACAGCGGTCGCCAAACTAAAAGTTGGCTTGATAAAAACTTTGTCTTGAGACTGCTGGCAATGCTCCTGTTCGGAGGTAAGCGCATCCTTTATGGACTGGCAGGCAGCGGCAAGTTCGTCCGGCACATCTAGGCCTAGAGGGCGAAAGGCGACCTCATTGGCACCGCGAACATGAATTGCTGCACAGTCTCTGTCCAACACGCTGATGGCCGACAACATGTGATGAGGGATGTCATCATCAACCCAATCCAGTGGTGCCGCTCTCAGCCCTCCGATTGAATACGTGAGGGTCGCTTTCGCTCCCTTGTTGGCAGTGATGTCGAAGGCGTCTGGCAGTATTTCAGTGCGGACGCGTGCTCTGCAAGCTTTCTTCTAAATACGCGTGTAGCCGGATTTTCCGACGCCGTTATCGCCGTAGACGATTGTGAGTCCGTCTTCCACGAATGGTAGTGTCTGCCCGGACGCGAGCCGGTTGGCTCCGGTCACTGCACTGATGGAAGCGATGGTAATAGATGAATCGTTGCCCTGAGCTGACGGAAGATGCTCCATCGCCAGGGGCGTTGGCTGAACATAACTGCCGTCCGAGCGTGGTCGCCCAAGGCAAATGAGCAGAAGCTCACCGATGTCAGCATCGTTTAGTTTGCCACCAACCACGATCCGACGAAGAGCGTCTTGTTGCCAAAGCGGGCGGGTTTTCGCCCACTCCAAAATGGTTTCGTACACGGATTTCTGCTGTGTCGCGCTCATACAGTCGGTTCCGATCCACTAGCGGCCAGCGGGATGCGTAGAGCCTGGCCGACATAGATCAGGTCAGGGTTTGTGATCTTGTAGCGGTTGGCCGAAGCAATCTCTGGCCACCTTTTGGCGTCGCCCAGATAGCGCTTGGCTAGCCCAGACAGGGTATCTCCAGGCTCTACGATATGAGCCGTGAAATTGTCTGGGGCCAGCTCGATGCCATCCTCGCCCATGCCCAAGGCGACGACGTCTAGCCCATCGAGATCAGCTTGAACATGCTCCAGCGGCTTAGGGCGATAACGAGACTTTTCCGGAAGCTTCTCTTCCTTCTCATGCCATCTGCGCTGAGCGCTAACACTGACTTCGTGCAATGCCTGGGGGCCTGGCTGGCGAACCGTTTTCGGCATGTACTTCATCAACGTGCCAATGATGCTGAAGCCCCCGTCTTCCTGAGAGTTCTCCAGATATTCGAGATGCGATGGAGACAGCCCGTAAATGGGTGAGCCTTTCGAGCTATCGAGGACAAGCCCAGCATTGCCGGCGCCATCCCAGATCCACTCGAGTGCTTGGTCGGACAGACCACGACGGGGCCCGCCGCCACCGACACCGCCATGAACACCGGGGAACCACTTCTGCTGATAGGGGGCATCCTCGGCCTTGGGATCTTTACCGCGGCCGGTGTTCAGCTCTTCCAGGTTTTCCCAAAGGGTCGGCTTGAAGTCCGCCTTGCTTTCATCGATGGCGACAGCGTGTCGTGCTGACTTCACCATTGGGCTGAGGTTGGTGTCGTGGAACCGGTGGTCCTTGTTGAAACCATCAGCGTTCCAAATGTAGTCAGGCACGCCCAAGGCGCCCACCGTGTCCCAGACACCGAGATAGGTGATTTTCAGCAGCGGGCTTTGCCCAAGTTGGTAGTCGGGCACATTTGCAGCACGCCACTGGTCTTCAGCATCTGAGACGCTGATGTGGGGCGCGACGTCTCGACGGAACTCAAGGAGCTTTTGACGGAAGGCGTCGGTATCGTCGCGCTTCTTATAAAGCTCAACGGCCTCGTTCGATCTGCCTGCCGATGGACGCTGCAAGATACCGCATGTGCCGATCAGGCCTGCAAACGATCTTGCTGTGAAGGCGCCTCGGGAAAAACCGAAGACGTAGATCTCGTCGCCAGGTGTGTGATTGAAGATCAGGAAGCGATACGCATCCGACAGGTTTTTGACCAAGCCCTGGCCAAACAGGCCGCCACGGAATTTGTCGTTGTCACCGGTGCCGACCCCCTCATCGTAATAGATGACCTGCGAGATGCCATCTCTCGTTTGGGGCAAAACACTTTGCGCAGTGAACAGGACATTGGTGGGGTGAGCGGCGTCGATGCGGTTCCAGCTACCGTCGAAACAGAAAACGAGTCTCTTCACAGGAGTTATCCTTTTGGTTGTGAGCGACCAGTTTCCAAGCCTCAACTCACGGGCAAAAACGCAGATTCACTAAATGTTCTCTCAGGTATTAGGCGGCGAGAAAATCTCGCCGCCGTTTAGATAATCCGAACAACCATCTTGGACTGTTCAGGTCAGTTCAGAACTTTGAGGCCAAATTCACAACTTTGGGTCTCTCACCAGCCTTTTACTTTTTATGGAAGGACTATCGGTTCGATGATGGAAACGACTGCCCGAATTATGGAAATTCTATCGGTCGCGTCACATCTATATTCTTGCGTAAACTCCCCTCAACTACACCCCGTCGTCGTTCCGCACGTGTCGCACTTCAAACACGTCCCGTTTCTCACCATCGTAAAGTTGTGGCATTCGGTGCACTGGTCGCCGGTGTAGCCTTTCATTTGAGCTTCGGCGCGGAGGAGCCCCGTGTCCTTTGAGGGCGGCGGGGCTGGGAGGGGGGAGAGTTCGGCGGCGTTGAGCGCTGTTGGGCTCGGCTCAATTTTGAGGGCTGTGCCGGAGCGGAGCGCCGTCACCGTGCTGGTGTTGGTGCCCGAGGGGGACAGTCGGGAAATTTCGGCTGTCGGGACGAGCATGAGTGACGTGTTCGCCGTGCGGCCGCGGGTCATGCCGCGCGAGACAAATTGTGCCGCAGGAACGGGTGTTGGGGCCGTGCGGGCGTCGTGGTCTTCGGCGACGCCTTTGCCCAGCGCCGTGGGCGTGTCCGGGTTGACGTGGGCGAGGTCGTCTCGGTCGAGGTACGACACAGCCAGCTCGCGGAAGACGTAATCGAGGATGGAGGTGGCGTTCTTGATGCGGTCGTTGCCTTGGACCATGCCGGCGGGCTCGAAGCGGGTGAAGGTGAAAGCCTCCACATATTCATCGAGCGGCACGCCATATTGCAGGCCCA
Source organism: Devosia sp. MC521 (assembly GCF_014127105.1). Lineage (NCBI taxonomy): Bacteria > Pseudomonadati > Pseudomonadota > Alphaproteobacteria > Hyphomicrobiales > Devosiaceae > Devosia > Devosia sp. MC521. The sequence goes on along the minus strand of NZ_CP059902.1, from coordinate 1,862,806 downwards.
GAGAAATGGCGATGGCAAAGTTGTTCATCATGGCGCGGAAGGCGGCGCCTTCCTTGTGCATGTCGATAAAAATTTCGCCCAAGCGACCATCGTCATATTCGCCCGTGCGGACATAGACCTTGTGGCCGCCGACGACCGCTTTTTGGGTGTAGCCCTTGCGGCGGTCCGGCATTTTCTCGCGTTCGCGCAGGCGCTCGACAATTTTCTCGACAATGACTTCGGTGCGCGCAGCGGCGGGCATGGCGGCAAAGGTTTCCACCACGTCGTCTTCATCGTCATTATCATTGGCGAGAAGCGAGGCATTGAGCGGCTGGCTCAGCTTGGAGCCGTCGCGATAGAGCGCATTGGCTTTCAGCCCCAAGCGCCAGGACTGCATATAGGCGTTTTTCGTGTCCTCGACCGTCGCGTCATTGGGCATGTTGATGGTCTTGGAAATCGCCCCGGTAATGAAGGGCTGGGCGGCGGCCATCATCAATATGTGGCTGTCCACGGACAGGTAGCGCTTGCCGATTTTTCCGCAGGGGGTGGCGCAATCAAAGACGGGCAGGTGTTCGGCCTTGATGTGCGGCGCGCCTTCGAGCGTCATGGCTCCGCAGACATGGGTGTTGGAGGCTTCAATCTCGGCCTTGGAGAAGCCAAGGAAGGGCAGAAGCTCAAAGCCCGGATCGGCCAGCTGGGCGTCTGTAACCCCAAGGGTATTGAGGAAGTCGACCCCAAGCGTCCATTGGTTGAAGACGAACTTGATGTCGAATGCCGACTCGAGCGCGCCGTTGAGGACCTCAATCTTGTCCTCAGTAAAACCCTTAGCGTTCAGGCTGGACGGATTGATGGCCGGGGCTTGGTTGAGATTGCCGTGGCCGACGGCATAGGCCTCCATCTCCGCGATCTGGCTTTCGGAATAGCCTAGGGTCCGCAGGGCCGGGGGCACGGCGCGGTTGATGATTTTAAAATAGCCGCCACCCGCGAGTTTTTTGAATTTTACCAGCGCAAAATCGGGCTCAATGCCGGTGGTGTCGCAATCCATGACGAGGCCAATGGTGCCCGTGGGGGCGATAACGGAGACCTGCGCATTGCGGAAACCGTGCTCACTGCCCAAGGCGAGCGCGTCGTCCCAGGCTTGCTTGGCGCGCGCGGCGAGCGTGGCGTCAGAGAGGTTGGCGTGGTCGAGGGCGACTGGCGCGATGGAAAGGCCTTCATATCCAGAGGTTTGACCATGGGCGGCGCGGCGGTGATTGCGGATGACGCGCAGCATATGCGCGGCATTGCGGGGATAATCGGCGAAGGGGCCGAGTTCCTTGGCCATTTCGGCGGAGGTGGCGTAGCTGACCCCGGTCATGACGGCGGTGATGGCCCCAGTGATGGCGCGGCCGGTGGCGCTGTCATAGGGAATGCCCGAGGTCATGAGATAGCCGCCGATATTGGCGTAGCCAATGCCGAGCGTGCGGTATTCGAAAGAGCGGGTGGCAATGGCGCGCGAGGGGAATTGCGCCATCATCACCGAGATTTCGAGCACAATCGTCCAGAGGCGGACGGTATGCTCAAAGGCTTCGGTGTCAAAGCTGCCGTCGGCCTGACGATAGGGCAGCAGGTTGACCGAGCAGAGATTGCAGGCCGTGTCGTCGAGGAACATGTATTCCGAGCACGGATTGGAAGCGGTGATAGGGCCTGCAGCGGGGGACGTGTGCCACTCGTTGATGGTCGTGTGGAATTGCAGCCCCGGATCAGCCGAAGCCCAGGCGGCGTGGCCGATCTGATCCCAGAGATCGCGCGCCTTGAGCGTCTTGAAGGTGCTGCCATCGCGGCGGCCGGTGAGGGCAAAATCCGCGTCGGCGTCGACGGCGTGCAAAAACGCGTCGGTGACGCGAACGGAATTGTTCGAGTTCTGACCGGAAACCGTCAGATAGGCCTCGCTGTCCCAATCGGTGTCGTAGACCGGGAAGTCGATGTCGGTAAAACCTTGGCGGGCGAATTGGATGACGCGGAAAATGTAGTTTTCCGGGACGAGCGCCTTTTTGGCGGCGCGGACCTCACGCTTGAGGGCGGGATTTTTGGTGACGTCAAAGCAGTCATCGCCCACCCCGCCTTCGCAATTGATGGCAGCCTTCATGACGGCCTTCAAATGCTTGGAAACGGTTTTGGAGCCGGTCACCAGAGCGGCGACCTTTTGCTCCTCCTTGACCTTCCAGTTGATGAATTCTTCGATGTCGGGGTGGTCGATATCGACAACCACCATTTTGGCGGCGCGCCGTGTGGTGCCGCCCGATTTGATCGCCCCCGCAGCGCGGTCACCGATTTTGAGAAAGCTCATCAGCCCGGACGATTTACCGCCGCCCGAGAGTTTTTCGCCTGAGCCGCGCAGGGCGGAGAAATTAGTGCCGGTACCGGAGCCGTATTTGAAAAGGCGCGCTTCGCGGACCCAAAGGTCCATAATGCCGTTTTCATTGACGAGATCATCGTCGACCGACTGGATAAAGCAGGCGTGCGGCTGCGGGTGCTCATAGGCCGATGTGGAGGCCGTCAGTTCATGGGTGAAGGGATCGACGTAATAGTGGCCCTGACCGGGGCCGTCGATGCCATAGGCCCAGTGGAGGCCCGTGTTGAACCATTGCGGCGAGTTCGGCGCAACGCGCTGGGTGGCGAGCATGTAGCACAGCTCGTCATAAAAGGCGCGGGCGTCGTCTTCGGTGTCGAAATAGCCGCCTTTAAAACCCCAATAGGTCCATGTGCCTGCGAGGCGATCAAAGACCTGACGGCTGTCGCGCTCGGAGCCATAGCGCTGGTCCGCAGGCATAAGGGCGAGGGCGGCTTCGTCCGGAACCGAACGCCAGAGCCATGAGGGGACCGCGTTCTCTTCGACACGCTTGAGCGCTGCGGGAACACCCGCTTTGCGAAAGTATTTTTGGGCGATGATGTCGGTGGCGACCTGCGACCAGCTCGCTGGGATGGCGATGTCTTCGAGCTTGAAAACGGTCGAGCCATTGGGATTCCGAATTTCGCTAGTGGCGGAGCGGAAGTCGATGGTCGCATAGCGATCAGAGGTGGCGGTCGTAAAACGGCGGGTGATACGCATTTCGGTCTCTGGGCTCTGGTGTTGGACGGCTCACACAGGAGTATTGAACGGTATGAAAAGCCCGAATGGCGTGAGAGTCGAGACGCTATTTTGCGAGTGCGATCACACCATCCCTAGTGGTGAATTTTGATACAACGTCAAAATCTAGTATTTTATATGGATATAGGGAGCGCGCTTCACAAGCCTTCGCACTCCTTAATTGAGGGCGCGCGGATGCAGCGTAAAGGCTGAGGTTTTGCCCATAGTGCGCGACGCCAGTTGCGGAATTCAGATTGGGCTTTCGGCCTTGAATCAGGCGCGGGGGTGTCAAGCGCAACAATTTGGTCAATGGTCTTGCGGTAATAGGCCGGGGATAGAAAAAGCCCTTTGGTGGGTCCGATTGCCGCAAGAAAGAATTGGATCAGGGGGCAGGCCATGCTAAACCGCCCAGAGTATTGACGACCAATTCTTCTGGAATCGACAAGTGGCCAAGTCCGGTATCAAGCAATTCCTGAGTGAAATCTTTGCGTGGTGGGGTGGCAACACCTGGGGGACACGCCTTTGGATCAAGCGCTTTGGCGAGTATGTGGGCTCCGATGAGTTCGGCAATCGCTATTATCAGGATCGCAAAGCGAACCGTCGCTATGTTACCTATGCTGGTGGCTTTGCTGACGCCTCGGCGATTCCGCCTGGTTGGCATGGTTGGATGCATCACCGCACGGATACCGTGCCGAGTGGCGCAAATTACCAGCCTCGCGCGTGGGAAAAGCCGCATGAGAAGAATCTCACTGGCACTGCCGCAGCCTACCGTCCTGAAGGTAGCTTGCTGAAGTCCGGTGAACGTCCGCAGGTTACCGGCGACTACCAAGCGTGGTCGCCCGAATAAGGATTTTGGGCTTGCCCTTTCTCCGTCGTCTCATTTCTCGGTCGCTGCTGGCAGCGACCGTTTTTGCTTTCTCGCCCCCCGCATTCGCGCAGCCGATTGCCAACCCCATCGCGACCTTTGCTGGGCTCGATAAAATTACGGGGCGCGTTACCCGTTTTGACGTCTATATTGATGAGACGGTGTTGTTCGGCGCCCTCGAGATGACGCCGCGTGCCTGCTACAATCGGTCGAGCAAGGACACGGTGCAGCGCACTTCAGCGTTTTTGGAAGTCGATCAGCGCAGCCTCGACGGGTCTGCAGAGCGAATTTTTACGGGCTGGATGTTTGCCGATAGTCCGGCACTCAACGCAGTCGATCATGCCGTTTATGACGTCTGGCTGATTGAGTGCAAGACCTCGACCGACGTTCCGCCACCAGCGAATAGATAGTCTGGATTTCGCCGCGCATTTGGAGGCATACTGACCCGATCAGCGTTTGATCGGGGAGTGAGATGCTGACTGAACCCAAAATTGTCGCGCGCGAAGCGCAGACCTTCGCCTTTATGCGCGTGGTTGTACCTCAGCCTGAGATTGGCCGTGTCGCGCCGCCGCTTGTCGATCAGCTTATTGCTTGGATTGAAGAGATGGGTGGGACCGTCGCCGGCCGATCCTTCTTCAATTACCCGCGCTGCTATTCAGATGGCGGCATGGAAGTGATCGTTGGCGTACCGACGACCACCATGATGACACCATCAGGGGAGGTGAGCACGGCAATCTTGCCCGCCGGGCGCTACGCCTCCCTGCACGCTAATGTCGACTATCACCAGTTGCATGATGCCAATCGCGTCTTGGGCGAGTGGGTTGAACGGGAAGGCTTGGAGCTTGATGGCCGGCGCGACGGGCAGGGCTCGTGGAGCGATAGCACGCGTCTTGAGATTTATCACCTCGACCCCGGCGAGCATCCCAGCGGAATGCCCGTCACCGAGATCGCTTTCCGCTTAATGCGTTGAGTCAGTAAAGCTCGTCTAGTGTGTTGTAAAATCGGAACTTTTCTGCGTTCCACTCGACCCCGTAAAGGTCGAGGAAGGGCCGGACGTGCTCTTGGCCGACATTGTACGCGATGGAGCGGCAGGCAATTGAAAGGTCTTGCCACACATCGGCCGTTCCCAGGCGGGTGCAATCGACCATGCCGGAAAAGCGCTCGTCGTCGCTCAGAATATTTGGGGCTGAAGGATCGCCGTGGGTGACGATCAGGTCACTCTCCGTGGGCTTATTGACGTTGAGCCAAGCGATCACGTCCTCCGCCGTGGAACCGATCCAGTCCTGATCGAAATCGCTTTCGTCAACCAGCTTTGCCGCAGCGCGTTGGGTGCCGAGAGCGATGCGAGCCTCGATGGAGTGATCGAAGGGGCATTGGCGCGGGTCGAGCGCATGCATGCGCTTGAGGCCCTGCGAATAGGCGCGGATGAACAGTTCGGGTTTGTCGCGCAGGTGGGTCAGGTCTGAACCGGGCACGGCACTCATCAGCAGCCAGACACGGTCGGCGCTCTGTTCGGCGTCGATGACGCGCGGGGATTTGAAGCCCATTTTGGTGAGCCAGTTCAGCCGCTCGATCTCGCCGGGGAGTTCGGCGAGAGGGTGGTTGGCTTCCGATTTCAGGAAAACAGAATTGCCGTCGCGAAGCGCGATTTGCCAAACCGCAGCGGCAGACTTGCCGATGGTAATCTTCTGCCACTCGAGGTCTTTGAGAGGCGCAAAGCTCTCAGGCAGGTCGGTCGGTTTGCTCATCTATTTCTTCCCATGCCCACCAATCTCCCATGTGTTCGAGAGATTTAGCCAAGCGTTCCTCATAGTCTTCGCGTGGTATCTCAATTCCGCCTAGCGAGGCTAGATGTGGCGTGAGGAATTGGGTGTCGAGGAGAACGAAATTTCCCGCGCGGAGGCGTTCCACAAGATGGGCCATAGCCGCTTTTGAAGCGTCAGTTTGACGATGGAACATGCTCTCGCCGAAGAAGGCGCCGCCAATGGCGAGACCATAAAGTCCACCAACCAATTGCTCGCCGTCCCAAACCTCAACCGTATGGGCAATGCCGCGCTCAAATAGCTCGCCATAGACGGAGCGAATGGTCGAGTTGATCCAAGTCGAATGTCGATCTTTGCCGACAGTGGAACAGCCATCGAGAATGCCGTCCCAATCACTATCGACGCGAATGGTCCAGCCCGATTTCCGCATGGTTTTACGGAGGGATTTGGAGGCGTGGAACTTCTTGAGCGGAATGATGCCGCGCTCTTCTGGAGACACCCAAAAGACGTTCTCATCGGTAGCATCTTCCGCCATCGGAAATATGCCCGAGCAATAGGCGCGGATGATCAGTTCTGGAGTGAGTTCGATGTCGAACGGGTCTTGAGGGTCGGTCATGGGAATATGATAAGGGGCGCTTGCGCGCCCCTCAAATGATTAGACCTTGTTCTCAGCCAAGAACTTTTCCAGCCAATGGATGTCGTAGTTGCCGTTTTGAATATCGGCTTCCTTGATCAGGCGCTGGAAGAGCGGGAGGGTGGTCTTGACGCCATCGATGACGAATTCATCAACCGCACGGCGCAGACGTTGCAGGCATTCTTCGCGGGTGCGACCGTAAACGATCAGCTTTCCGATCAGCGAGTCATAATAGGGCGGGATCTTGTAGCCCTGGTAGACGGCGCTATCGACGCGCACACCAACGCCACCAGCGGGGTGGTAGAAGGTGATCGTGCCGGGTGACGGCGCAAAGGTCTGCGGATCTTCGGCGTTGATACGCACTTCGATCGCATGGCCAGTGAACTTGACCTGATCCTGCGTCATCGAGAGCTTTTCGCCCGAAGCAACGCGGATCTGTTCGTACACGAGGTCGATGCCGGTGATGCGTTCGGTGACCGGATGCTCCACCTGCAGGCGGGTGTTCATTTCAATGAAATAGAACTCGCCGTTTTCGTAGAGGAACTCGATCGTGCCAGCGCCGGAGTACTTGAGCTTGCGCATAGCGGCAGCACAAATTTCGCCGATCTCGTCACGTTCTTCCGGCTTGATGGTCGGGCCACCAGCTTCTTCCCAGACCTTCTGGTGACGACGCTGGAGCGAGCAATCGCGCACGCCGAGGTGCACGGCATTGCCCTGACCGTCGCCCAGGATCTGAACTTCGATGTGGCGTGGCTTGCCCAGGTACTTTTCCATGTACACAGAGTCATTGCCAAACGCGGCCTTGGCTTCCGAGCGGGCAGTGGACCAAGCGACCAGCAGGTCAGCTTCAGTCTGCGCCACCTTCATGCCACGACCACCGCCACCAGCGGTTGCCTTGATCAGGACCGGATAGCCGATGCGACGTGCATCTTCGAGGGCCTGTTCTTCGGTTTCCACGGCACCGGCAGAACCCGGAACAACTGGAATGCCAAGCTCAACAGCGGTCTTCTTTGCGGTGATCTTGTCGCCCATGATTTCGATATGGTGCGACGAGGGGCCGATGAAGGTGACGTTGTGCTCGGAGAGGATCTTGGCGAAGCGCGCGTTTTCCGAAAGGAAACCATAGCCCGGGTGCACAGCGTCGGCGCCAGTGATCTCACATGCAGCCATGATAGCTGGAATGTTGAGATAGCTGTCCTTGGCGGCGTTCGGGCCTATACAGACGCTTTCGTCCGCAAGGCGAACGTGCATGGCATTGGCGTCAGCCGTGGAGTGAACCGCCACGGTCTGAATACCCAATTCCTTACACGCGCGCAGAATGCGCAGCGCGATTTCACCGCGATTGGCGATCAGGACTTTCTGGAACATGGTCGCCCCCTTACTCGATGACGACGAGCGGCTCGCCATATTCAACGGGCTGAGCATCCTCGACCAGAATGCGGGTGATGGTGCCGGAGCGGTGTGCTGGGATCTGGTTCATGGTCTTCATCGCTTCGATGATGAGGACGGTCTGACCTTCAGAAACCTTGGTGCCGATAGCAGCGAATGCTGGCTTGCCTGGCTCGGGAGCCAAGTAAGCAGTGCCAACCATTGGGGAGGTCAGCGTACCTGGGTTCGATGCCAGATCTTCTGCCTTCGGCGCAGCGGCTGGGACGGAGCCAGCAGGCGCTGCCGGTGCAGCAGCGGCCGGAGCTGGCGCTGCGTACTGGATCGGCGCCTGAGCATAGACGGGAGCTTCGTTCGGATAGGAACGGGTTACGCGGATGCGCATTTCGTCCTGTTCGATTTCGATCTCAGCAAGGTTTTCCTTGTTGAGGAGTTCGGCGATGGCGCGGATCAGATCCTGATCCACTGACGATGACTTGGTCATTCTTGTCGGTCTCCCGCTTCTCGCGTTGAAGCGTTATTTGAGTTTGTCGGCCAAGGCCATGAGGGCCAGTTTATATCCAAGTGCGCCAAAGCCGCAAATAACGCCGAAAGCCACCGACGACACATAGGAATGATGTCGGAAACTTTCGCGCTGATGGATATTGCTCAAGTGAACTTCAGCCACCGGAAGGGCCACGGCGCGTAAGGCATCGTGGATGGCGACTGAGGTGTGGGAATAAGCGGCTGGGTTTATCAAAATGCCGTCGGCCGTTTTCCGGGCATCTTGAATCCAGGTGACCAGCTCACCTTCGTGGTTAGACTGACGAAAATCGATAGCTATGCCCGCGTCTTTTGCAGTCGCGAGACAAAGGTTCTCAATGTCTTTGAGAGTTTCCGAGCCATAGGTCCCCGGCTCGCGCGTGCCGAGCAGGTTGAGGTTCGGGCCATTGAGGACAAGAACGCGTTTCGTCATGATCTTAGTCTTGTGCATTGCCATTCATAGTAGCTGCAAGGGCGGTTATACGAAATGCACCGAAAACGCCAAGGAAAACGGCGTTGGCCGGTTTTAAACACACTGTGCCTTACCGCATTCGCGCATGTTTGCAATTCGTTCCCGCAATGCATCGACGCCTATGGCGCCAGGGATGATTTCATTGCCGATGATATAAGCAGGTGTTCCCGAAATACCCAATGCTTGGGCAACCTTATAGGAATCCTGAAGGACTGTGGCGACGCTCTCGTCCTTCATGCGAAGTTCGAGATCGACAGGTGACAAGCCAAGGCCACGGGCTGCGGCAATGGCGGTATCTTTGGTCACTTTACCGCGGGCTGTGTAGAGCGCCTCGTGGAAGGTCCAGTAGTCGGCATCCGACTCGGCAACGAGAACGCCAATTCGGGCCGCATCGACGGAATCGTCCGAAAGGATTGGAAGCTCTTTGAGGATGACGCGCAAATTGGGGTCTTCGGCCATCAGCGTCACGAGGTCTGGCATCGCCTTGCGGCAGTAGCCGCAATTGTAGTCGAAGAACTCGACCAGCGTGACGTCGCCATCAGGATTGCCGAGCACCACTTGATTGGGGGCGTTGTAGATAAGGTCCGCATTGGCTGCGAGACCTTCTTCGGCCTTGGCCATGGCCTCGGTGCGCTCTGTGGCCTCCAAATTCGCCACCATGCGGCGCAGAACCGTGGGGTTTTGCATCAGATAGTCTTCAATCATCGGATTGAGGAAACCTGCGTCGAGTGGCGGCGGCGAGAGAACTTGTGGCGCTGGCAGGGCGTCGGCCAGCTTTGCGGTGACAACACTCTCGACCACGGCGCGCAGCTCGGCCTCTGGAAGAGCCGCAGCGGGACGATCAATGACGGCCCAGCCCAAGGCTCCAGCCAAAACACCAGCGAGAGCGGTGAGAGTAATCGTCGTCCTAGCCATGGATGTTCCTCAGGGCGCTGATTCAGTTCACTGCTTTTAGCAGAGGACTATGGTGATGCGTACCCATGATGGCGAAGTGAAGGTCAAGTCGATCATTTCGGTTGAAGCGCTGTTCGGGGCGGGCTAGCACCAGTGTAATTTCTGGAGGCCTCATGACTTCGACTGCTGCTGACGGGCTAATGCCGTTCTTCGCCATGGATATTCTCAAGCAGGCCAAGCTGCTTGAAGGGCAGGGACGCACAGTCTGCCATTTGGAAGTTGGCGAACCGGGATCGGCCCCTGCGCCAGCCGTGCGCGCGGCTGTGGCCAAGGCCGTCGAAAATCCGCAGGGCTATACCAATGCTAAGGGCTTGCTTGAGCTGCGCGAAGGGCTTGCCGCCTATTACCAGCGCAATCACGGCGTCGCCGTTGATCCTGAACTGATCCTGGCGACCATGGGCTCTTCGGCAGGTTTTATTCTGGCCTTCCACACGGCCTTCAAGCCCGGCGCACGCATTGCCATCACCCGTCCCGGCTATCCGGCCTATATCAATACCTTGTTTGGCTTGGGCTTTGGCATTGCCGAAATCCCGCTCACAGCCGAGAACGGCTGGCGGTTGACTGGCGCCGATATTGAGGCCGCCTACGCCCGCGAAAAATTTGACGGACTGCTGTTCGCCAGCCCGGCCAATCCGACAGGCGCGTGTGTGTCGCGTGAGCAATTGGCCGAAATCATCGCCACCTGCGAAAAGCTGGGTGTCACCCTAATTTCAGACGAGATCTACCACGGTCTCGACTACACCGGGCCATGCGTCAGTGCCTTGGAGCTCACGCAGAACGCCATTATTATCAATAGCTTCTCAAAATACTATTGCATGACGGGTTGGCGCATTGGCTGGATGGTCATGCCCGAAGCCTTGGTGCGTCGCGCTGAAATTTTGCAGCAGAACCTCTTCATTTCCGCGCCGACCCTCAGCCAGATTGCGGCAACTGTCGCCCTTGGCGAAGTCGACTATTCCGAAGAGCAAAAGGCGGGCTACGCGGCAACGCGCGATGTCCTGTTCAATGGGCTCCGCGAGATCGGCTTCTCGCTGCCGCATGACAGCGACGGCGCGTTTTACGCTTATGCGGGCATTGAGAAATTCTCCAATAACTCGATGAAATTCTGCGAGAAAATGCTCGACGCCATTGGTGTCGCGGCAACGCCGGGGATCGATTTTGACCGTGTCGACGGCAATCGGTTCGTTCGGTTCAGCTTTGCTGGCACCCGCGCCAGTGTCGAGGAGGCACTCGTGCGGATGCGGACCTATTTGAAGTGAGGAGGGGCGCGTGGCTATACCCACAATCGAAACAGAACGACTGATCCTGCGTGAGCCGCGGGCCGGGGATTTTCCGGCCTATGCCGAGTTGATGGCGTCGGAGCGGGCCGAGTTCATGGGCGGACCATTCGACAAGAAGGCTGCTTGGGGCATGTTCTGTCACGGCTTAGCGCTGTGGCAGATGTATGGGCATGGCTCGTTGATGATCGAGCTCAAATCCACCGGCCAATGCATCGGCGAACTCGGGATTAATGCCGGTCCGTTTTATCCGGAAAAAGAGCTCGGCTGGATGCTTTACGACGGGCATGAGGGGCAGGGCTATGCCTTCGAGGCGGCGCTGGCGTTCCGCTCTTGGGCCTTTGATGCCCTCAAGCTGCCGGACCTCGTGAGCTATATCGATGACCGCAATGCGGGCTCGATTAAGCTCGCCGAGCGCATGGGGGCGGTGCGTGACGATAACTGCGTAAGGCAACATCCTGAGGACGTTGTTTATCGCCATTATAATCAAGGCCTTACGGCCTAAAATGAAACAGCTCGCTGAATGTTTCGACATTCTGGCGGGCTGAGCCTCCTCACGTCGCTTTAGCGAGATTGGAACTTTTTTAGCGCAACAGTCTTTCTCTATCGGATCTGCGACAGCCCATAGGATCTAGCCAAAGTGCTACAAGTGGTGCCGACGATGCTGGGAAACTGTAAGGCGATCATTGTGGCCAATGAGGCCCACGGTCACGTTGAGCTTATGCAATTGGCGCGGAAAATGGGCTTCGGCCAAGTTGTTTCCCACGACACTGTCGATGGCGGCTCTGATGATGAGCCCTTGGTGGTCTTCTTCCTTGTTCACTACAACATTAGCGTCGCGGCGAAACAGCGCCTCTTGGCGCAATTGAGGGTATCAAGCTTGGACCAGGTCCGCTTTGCCCCTATCATTACCTTCCTTCCCGACGGCCCGAGCGAAGACGTCCTCGCCCATATCGAAATGGGCTTTGACGATGTCATTAGCTTGCCGGAAAATCAGCACATTCTGCAGTCGCGTCTAACCTCGCAGATTGGCAATGATCAGCTCTATATCGAAACGGCCAATTATCTCGGCCCGGACCGGCGCCGAATGGAGCCCAGTGGGCACCAGTACTCCGGGCGGCGGCAGGGGAATTTCGATCATAGCCGGCTTACGATTCATCGCTCTGTGAAAGAGGGAATAGCGGTTGTCCGGCGCGAAGTCTTCCTATCCGCCGCGCCGATTGGGCAGAGGGCATAAAGAAAGGGCGGTCCGAAGACCGCCCTTTGTGTTTTAGTTCAGGCCAAGGCGGCGCTGCCACCAACCGACCTTCTTCTTTTCGCCGGGCGCTTCGGCGTTCTCAATTTCTGGCGCTGCTGCCTCAGAAGGCGCGGACGAAGTGACGACCAGACCTTCTGGCGGCAGTTCCTTCTTCACGCGTGGCTTGCGCTTCGGCTTGTCAGAGTCCGCTGGGGCCTCTGTAGCGGACGCGGCGACAACGGGCGCGGCCTCAGCGACGGAAGGAGCGGCTGCACTCGCATCGGCCGCTGGCGCAGCATCAGCGGCGTCGGCCTTTGGCTTGCGCGCACGAGATTTGCGCTTTGGCTTTTCAGCCGGTTCTGCTTCGGCGGCGGCCGGAGCGGCTGTCTCAGCTGGGGTCGCATCGACCGGAGTGGTTTCTGCTGGTGCAGATTCTTCGGTTTCGGTGACCTTCTTGCGGCGCGTGCGCTTTGGCTTTGCCGGAGCTTCGCTAGCAGCAGGTGTCGCAGGTTCAGCGTGTGGTGCTGAGGCAGCGACTTCGAGGACTGGCGTCGGTTCAGAAGCGGTATCTGCTTCTGGTGCGATGTCAGCTTCTACCGTGCTTACCTCTGCAGCAACAGCTTCGCCGATGGCCTGTGCGGCTTCAGCTTCACCGTCACGACGGTTGCGACGACCACCACGGCGGCCACGGCGACGGCGGCGGCGGGTTTCGCTATCCGCGTCATCGGCTGCTTCCGCTTCAGATGGGGTCGCTTCGGAGGCGCTTGCCTCTTCGCTTTCTTCACCATCGTCATTGGCCGCAACCTGTTGCGCCGCAGGATTGCTGTCGCCATTGCGTTCGCCACGTTCACCGCGACGGCGGCGACGACGACGACGGCGATTATTGCCTTCGCCTTCTTCGGCGTCGGCAGACTTGGCCGGGATTTCTTCTTCTTCGTCGTCGCTTTCAGCTTCGGCGACGTCTTCGTCCGCTGCGTCTTCGATGACGGCGCTGTCGACACGCACGTGCGCTGCTGCGCGCTGATCAACATAGGACGCGACGCGGGTTTCGCCCTTTTCGATCGCGAACTGGTGGCCGGTCATTTTGCCATCAGCCGTAATGGTGATGGAGAGATTGTTGCGGGCTTCCAGCAGCGTGAGTGTGTCACGCTTGTAGTTCAGAATGTAGAGAGCGACTTCGACCGGAACGCGGACATTGATCGACTGGCCAGGCTTGCGCATGACGTGTTCTTCAATGTGGCGCATGATCATCAGCGCTAGGCTTTCGGTCGAACGAACCAGACCCGTGCCATCGCAGATTGGGCACTTGTGGGTCGAGCTTTCAACAACACCAAAGCGGATGCGCTGACGGCTCATTTCCATGAGGCCAAAGTGCGAAATGCGGCCAACCTGAATGCGCGCGCGATCGTCCTTGAGGGCGTCCTTAAGACGGCGCTCAACAGCACGGTTCGAGCGGTTTTCCATCATATCGATAAAGTCGATAACGATGAGACCGGCAAGGTCGCGCAGACGCAGCTGGCGCGCCACTTCGTCGGAGGCTTCCAGATTGGTCTGGAGAGCGGTGTCTTCGATGTTGTGCTCTTTGGTCGAACGACCCGAGTTCACGTCGATGGAGACCAGCGCTTCGGTTGGGTTGATAACGATGTAGCCGCCGGAGGGCAGGGTGACGACCGGAGAGAACATCTGGTCGAGCTGGGCTTCAACGCCGTACTTGGAGAACAGCGGCTGATCATCCTTGTAGAGCATCACGTTCTTAGCGTGGCTCGGCATGATCATTGCCATGAAGTCCTTGGCTTCGCGGAAGGCAGCGTCGCCAGCCACGAGAACTTCATCGATCTCCTTGTTATAGAGGTCACGAATGGTGCGCTTGATCAGCGAACCTTCTTCGTAAACGAGGCATGGCGCTTCGCTCTCAAGGGTCAGCGTGCGGACACTTTCCCAAAGGCGCATCAAATATTCAAAGTCGCGCTTCACTTCAGCCTTGGTGCGCGAAGCACCGGCTGTGCGAAGGATGACGCCCATGCCCTGTGGCACCTCGAGATCGGAGGTGATCTCCTTGAGGCGCTTGCGATCAGCAGCGTTGGTAATCTTGCGCGAAATACCACCACCACGGGCGGTGTTTGGCATCAGCACCGAATAACGGCCAGCAAGCGAGAGGTAGGTGGTGAGAGCAGCGCCCTTATTGCCGCGCTCTTCCTTGACCACCTGAACCAGCATGACCTGGCGGCGCTTGATAACTTCTTGAATCTTATACTGATGACGGCGCTGGTGGCTGGAGCGACGACGCTCTGGCACTTCTTCAAGCGCGTCTGCGCCGCCGATGGACTCGACTGGCTCAGTATTGGCTGGTGCCTGCTCAATGTGGCTGGCATCGCCTTCGGAGTCTGCGTCGGCTTCAGCCGAAGTTTCTGTTTCAGAAACAGCTTTAGCCGCTGGCGCGGCTTCTTCGAAGTGTTCGTCTTCGCTGGTCTCTTCATCGAGCAGCAGGGCTTCGCGATCGGCTACCGGGATCTGGTAGTAATCGGGGTGGATTTCGCTGAACGCGAGGAAGCCGTGGCGATTGCCACCATATTCAACAAAGGCTGCCTGCAGGCTGGGTTCAACCCGAGTAACCTTGGCTAGATAAATATTGCCGCGCAGCTGGCGGCGGGTTGCCGATTCGAAATCGAACTCTTCGAGACGGTTTCCTTCAGTGACTACAATCCGAGTTTCTTCGGGGTGGATGGCATCCACCAGCATTCTCTTGGTCGCCATAATAAGCTCCGCGCACCCGCGCGCCGACAGAGACACGCCGTGAGATAGGCTGTCTGCATGTAGCGCGTTGCGGGGCGAATGGGTTGAGTGTGGTAATGCGCGAACCTCTCACGTTCGGCGCAGTTGTATTGATGGCAAAGGCTGGCTCACTGGGCGAAAGGGGACGGCAATCGACTTCTTCGATCGCGTCGCGCTGTTCTCGCCTGAGGGCCATATGACCTCTTCCTGTTAGGCCGCTACGTCAGTGCAGCAGGCCGTCCGGCTATTGGTACAAGCCGAAATTCTTCAACTGAAAGCGCAACCGCAACGTCCGTCTCGGACCACAGAGAGTGCTAGGGCACTCAGAACTAGTCACGAAACACGCGCGCTTTCATCCTTAGCGTGTAAGAAAGTTGGGACCGATTAGCAACAAGAAAGTCGAAACGCCCTTCCGTCATGGCATTGTCATGGGCATCGGTTGGCGCAGCGCACAAATCATCGCATAAGGCTCGTTCTATGCCGAAGAATCGCCGCAAGCGCGGTGCATTTGGGTGTCAAATCAGTGCGAGGCAAGGTCCAGTTTTGACCAGAGCTATTTTTAAGCGTGTCATAGGTTTGATCGTCGTTTTGGGTGGGCTGTGCGGGCCTGCTTTGGCGCAAAGTGCTGCCTTACCAAACGTCATAGATGCACGAGTGACGATCACGCCCGAACGGGCGCGCCTCGTGATTGATCTGGCTGCAAAGACCGAATTCGCATTCGTTTCGCTCGATGAACCAAATCGCTTGGCCGTCGACGTACGGGCAGGGACCTTCACGGTTCAAGAGACTGAAGGGGAGCCTGCGGGCGAGGGTTTTGTCACTCGTTTTGCCATTGAACAGGCGGCAGGCGACCGTGTTCGCACAGTGCTGAGTCTCTCGGCTCCGGCACAGGTGCAGCAGGCCTATGTCCTTGAACCCTATGACGGACAACCCGCTCGCCTTGTCGTCGACATCATTCCTGCGACACCCGAAGAGTTCGCCGCCAATGTTGCGCGCGATAAGCAAATCTCCGCGGCCACCAGCGAATCGACCCCAGCAGGCGGCTCCGAGCTGCCCATCGCTACGCGGCCTCTCGTGGTCATTGACCCCGGTCATGGTGGTATTGATAGCGGCGCCGAAGCCCCGGGCGGCTTCCGCGAAAAGGACATTGTCCTGGCGTTTTCGCTCAAGCTGCAAGAATTGCTGGTGCAATCGGGACGCTTTGACGTGGCGCTTACGCGTCAGGACGACAGCTATTTGCGCCTCGAAGAGCGCGTTGCCCTAGCGCGCGCCAACAAGGCTGATCTCTTCGTTTCGATCCACGCCGATAGTTTCCAGCAGCCTGAAATTCGCGGCGCGAGCATTTACACGCGCGACGAGCGGGCGACCGACATTCTCGACAAAGTTCTCGCCGACAATGAAAACACGTCTGATGTGATCGCGGGCTTTGTCATGCCGCAGGTGATGGCGCCGGAGGTGGTGGACATTCTGGTTGATCTCATGCGCCGCGAAATGCGGGCGCAGTCCTTTGCGGCGGCACAGGCCATCGTGCATTCGCTGGAGCCAAGCGTGCAACTACGACGTTTTCCTGTGCGACAGGCGGACTTCTTTGTGTTGCAAGCCCCGGATGTACCTTCGGTATTGGTGGAATTGGGCTATATGTCCAACCCCGCAGACGTAACAAACCTGACGCAATCGAGCTGGCGCGATCGCACCGCAGAAGCCATTGCGCGCGGAATTTCGACCTATTTCGATAGTTTGGATGAAGAGGCCCTGTGACGCCTTCCGACTCAGGGCGTGTGGGATAATGTTTTGCGGGTAATCCGCGTTTGGAGTGTCTGACGGGATGTTTCGTCTACTCGGCTGGCTGTTCGGTTTTGGAATGTTCCTCGCTCTCGGTGGCGTGGGCGCAGCGGCCGTGTATCTGTCCACTGTGACGGCCGAGCTGCCCGATTACACTGTCCTCAAGGATTACCAGCCGCCAGTAACGACGCGCGTTCATGCTGCCGACGGTACGCTCTTGGCTGAGTATGCGCGCGAGCGCCGGTTGTTCCAGCCGATTGAAACCGTCCCGCCGTTGCTGATTGAAGCCTTCCTCTCCGCTGAAGATAAAGATTTCTACAGCCACAATGGCATCGCGCTCGACGGCATTATCCGCGCGCTGCGTGACAACGTTCTGGCGCGTATGGATGGCAATAGCTCCATTCAGGGTGGTGGCTCTTCGATCACCCAACAGGTGGCGAAGAATTTCCTTCTGACTTCGGAACAGACCTGGGACCGCAAGCTGCAGGAAGCCTTGCTGGCCATTCGTATCGAAAGCACCTTCACTAAGGACAAAATCCTCGAGCTTTACTTGAACGAGATTTTCCTTGGTTTGAACTCCTATGGCGTGGCCGCCGCGGCGCTCAATTATTTCGATAAGGCCCTTTATCAGCTGACCCTGCCGGAAGCCGCATACATTGCTGCGCTGCCCAAAGGCCCAAATAATTATCACCCCTTCCGTCGCCCGCAGGCCGCTATTGAGCGCCGCAACTGGGTGATCGATCGTATGGTCGAAAACGGCTATGTCGCGCCCGCCGAGGCTGCTCAGGCCAAGGAAGAAGCGCTCAACGTTATTCCGCGCGCCGCCGGCAGCCAGCTCTATTCGGCTGAGTATTTTACCGAGGATGTGCGCCGTGAACTGGCCAAGCTTTACGGCGAAGACCAGCTCTATGGTGGTGGCCTCTCGGTGCGCACCACGCTCGAGCCCCGTCTGCAAGAATATGCGCGCCGCGCCTTGATGGATGGCCTCATCCAATTTGACCAGCAGCGCGGGTTCCGCGAGCCTGTGGCCTCTGTTGATCTCAGCGAGGACTGGGGCTTGGCGGTCTCGGCCATTAAGCCACTCAGTGACGTGCCGGAATGGCAGCTCGCAGTTGTGCTGGAAGCCAATGGCAATGAGCTGACAATTGGCCTGCGTCCCGAAAGCGACGCGGACGGCAAGCCCGGTGTTGACCGTTTGACCGGGACACTGGCGGGTGGCGACGTGCGCTGGGTCTCGCAGCGCCTCGACAGCATTTTGGCTGTCGGTGACGTGATCTATGTGTCGCCGGTCGCCGGTAAGTCTGGCTCCTATACCCTCCAGCAAGTGCCTGAAATTGAAGGCGCATTGGTGGCGATGGATCCGCGCACGGGCCGTGTTCAGGCCATGGTGGGTGGCTTCTCCTTCTCCGAAAGTGAGTTTAACCGCGCGACCCAAGCCCTGCGTCAGCCGGGCTCCTCCTTTAAGCCGATTGTTTATGCAGCGGCGCTCGATAACGGCTATACGCCAGCCTCCATCGTCCTCGATGCGCCGATTGAAATGCGCATGGCAGACGGGTCCGTATGGCGGCCTGAAAACGCCTCCCAGCAGTTCTATGGCCCGCAGACCCTGCGTCGCGGCATTGAGCGCTCGCGAAACGTGATGACAGTACGTCTTGCGCGTGAAATCGGCATGCCGCTGGTTGCGGATTATGCCAAGCTATTCGGCGTTTATGACACCATGCAGCCAGTGCTCTCCATGGCCCTGGGCGCAGGCGAAACCACGGCGATGCGGATGACCTCGGCCTATGCCACCATGGCCAATGGTGGTCGCAAAATTCAGCCAACACTCATCGACCGTATTCAGGATCGCTACGGCAAAACCGTCTACCGACATGATCAGCGCATATGCGAAGGCTGCAATGCCGAAGCGTGGAACGGGCAGGGCGAACCCCGCATCATCGATACGCGTCAGCAGGTGCTTGATCCGATGACCGCCTATCAGATCACGTCCATGATGGAAGGCGTGGTCCTGCGCGGCACCGGTACGGCCGCCGCGCGGCTCAATCGTCCAGTGGCGGGTAAAACCGGTACCACCAATGATTACAAGGACGCCTGGTTCGTCGGCTTCACGCCGGAATTGGCCGTGGGCGTTTACATTGGCTATGACAAGCCGCGCTCCATGGGTTCGGCCGGCTCGGGCGCGGGCATGGCCGTTCCCGTCTTCGCTGGCTTTATGGCGAATGCCTTGGAAGGCAAGCCTGCCACGCCGTTTAACGTGCCGACCGGCATGGATCGCGTGCGCATCAATCCCGATACCGGGACGGCCGCCTATGAAGGCGAAAGTGGCATTGCCGAAGCCTTTAAGCCCGGGACGGGCCCGAACCTGATGACGTCGGTGATCGGTGTTGGACACGCCGCCAACGACGCGCTGGTGCGCGATCAAATGCTGCAGCAGCAATATAACGGCGGCATCGTCTCTCCACAGCCCGAGCCTGAGCCGCAACCGCGCCGCACGTTGTTCGGCTGGTAAGGCGAGGGTGCAAAATCTGTGCGTAGGTGTTGAACCGCAGGAAAAACGCACAGAATCTGTTGCGTAGCAAAATGGCTTACGGTAACACCCTAAGCGTGCCCCTCTGGCGGAATGGTAGACGCGCTTGACTCAAAATCAAGTATCGAGAGGTGTGCCGGTTCGAGTCCGGCGGGGGGCACCATTCAGTTATCGCTAGAACTGAAATCAAAAGAAAGCCGATCCGGAAACGGGTCGGCTTCTTTGTTTTTTGCTGGCCAATGCCGCGGCCTTAAGTGCGGTCAGCTTTGACCCGCAGCTAGCCTCTCCTCGTAGGGCAGCGTGCTATGGCGCGAAAAGCGTTACGCCCCAATCCACATCCTTACCAAATACACCGTGCCCACCCCTGCAACCATGGCCGCAAACAGGTTTTTTGTGGCGACGAACACCAAGGCCGTTGCAACAGCCGCCACCAGTTCCGCTGGGCTGCCGGTGACGAGGGCAGGCGCGACCAGTGCGGCGAGAACGGCACCGGGAATATGTTTCAGCCAGGCGGCGGCAAAACCGTCGCGGGGGAGCCGGTCCGCTAGGAGCAGGCCCGAGACTTTCACCGCAATGGTGACAAAGGCCATGCCGAGGATGGCGAGGAAAGCTTCAGGGGAGATGTGCATGCTTGCGCACCTCAAAAAATGCGCCCGCGAGCGAACCGGCGATGCCGCCAATGAGAATGTGCCAGCTGCCATCGATCAGTTTTGACGCGATGATGGCGACGAGTGCCCCGACGATCCATGGAATGAGGTCGGCCTTGCCCTTCCACATGCCAAGGAGCAGGGCGAGGAAGGTCGCTGTGAAGGCGAAGTCGAGGCCCCATTGCGCTGGGTCATCAATGGCTGAGCCGAGGCCATAGCCAATGAGATTGGTCAGCATCCACGAGAGCCAAGCCAAAGTGCCGCCGCCCAAAAGGAAGGCAACCGAGCCCTTGCCATGGGCCATGGCCGAGACTGTCATCGCCCAGTTCTCGTCGGTGACGAGATACATCTGCAGGGCTTTAAAGCCGAGAGGGCCGGGCGGGTAGAGCGGGCGCAGGGTGGCAGTGAGCAGCAGATAGCGCAGGTTGACGATCAGCGCTGCCAACACCATTGCCCCTATGGGCAGGGTTGAGGCCGGTGTGCTCCACAATTCCAAAGCGAGAAACTGTGAGGCACCGGCAAAGACCATGGTGCTCATCAAAACCACTTCGAGGGCGCTGAGACCGGTTGAGCGGGCGAGCACGCCCCACACCAGGCCATAGGCCGCAACAGAAATGGCGACGGGCACGCAGGCGCGGGCGCCGGCTAGGAACTGATTGCTGAGGGAATCGGGGGCTTGGGCAAGGTGTGACATCGTTCATGTGTCTAGCATGGTAGTTGAGAACGGAAAGATGCCCCGCTCGCAAAGTGATGCACGCCTTAGGTGTGGATGGCCTTGGCTGAATTGACGCTTTGTTAATCCGGGCGTAGAGACGCGACGTAGTCATTGGGCGCGATTGTTTCGACTCAATGACTGTTTCTACGGTTTGCTGAGCCGGGCCAGTCGCACTTTGGCCCTTCGGAGCGTTTCATGAATCCCTTTTCTGCGCGCCCTCTCTGGCAGAGGTTCGCCATTTTTCTCGTCCCGCTTATGGCGTCGAATATCCTGCAGGCGCTGTCAGGAACCGTGAACTCGATCTACGTTGGGCAAATGATTGGGGTGGAGGCGCTGGCGGCTATTGCGACCTACTTCCCGCTGATCTTCTTGCTGATGAGCTTCATGATCGGTCTCTCCGCTGGCGCGACCACGCTTATCGGTCAGGCTTGGGGCGCGAGGGATATTGCCAAGGTCAAGGTGATCGCGGGCTCTGCCTTTGCGGCGACGATTGTCTTCGGTCTTATTGTTGGTGTGTTGGGCGGAACCTTCGCTGAGCAGATCATGATGGCTCTGGGTGCGCCCGAGAATATCCGGGATATGGCGATTAGCTACGCGCGCATTTCGCTGTTTGGCATGCCGGCATTCTTCCTCTTTCTTGTGGCAACCTCGATCCTGCGGGGTGTGGGTGACACCATTACGCCGCTGCTCTCGCTGATCATGTCGATGGTGGTGAGCTTGCTGGTGACGCCAGCGCTGATCCTCGGTTGGGGCGGTTTACCCCAATTGGGTGTCACCGCTGCAGCGTGGGCAACCATTGCGGGCTTTGTGACCGTCCTGATTTTCCTCTTCGTCTATATGCGCGCGCGCAATATGCCGCTCGCTCCAGACCGTGACTTGCTGGCCTCCATCCTGCGTCCTGATTGGAAGCTCTTGCGCCTGACCTTGAAGCTGGGCATTCCGGCAGGTCTGCAGATGATCATCTCTTCCATTGCCGGGATTGTGGTCGTAGGGCTGGTCAACCGTTTCGGCTCTGACGCAACGGCCGCTTATGGTGCACTGGGGCAGGTGATGAGCTATGTGCAGTTCCCGGCCATGTCGATTGGTATCGCGGCCTCGATCTTTGCGGCACAGGCCATTGGTGCCCGCAAACAGGATCAGCTTGGCCCTATCACCCGTACTGCGCTGATCATGAATTTGATCGTTACCGGTACGCTGGTTGTGCTGGCCTATCTCTTCAGTGAAGCTGTTGTGGCGCTGTTCCTGACCGATCCTGAAGTCGTACAGCTGACGGAAGACCTGCTCCGGGTCGTGCTGTGGAGCATCATCTGCTTTGGTGGCAGCGTCGTGTTCTCGGGCGTGATGCGCGCCAGCGGCACCGTCTATATGCCAATGGTGATTTCGCTGTTCTGTATCATCGGGATCGAAATCCCCGGAGCGATCTGGCTCAGCGGCACCGAACTGGGTCTGCGTGGGATTTGGATTGCTTACGCTGCCAGCTTTACGGCCATGCTGATCTTGCAGGCGGCCTGGTATCAGTTCGTCTGGAAGCGCAAAAAGATTGTGGCGCTCGTTTAGAGCGCCACATCAAAACTTCTGCTTAGGATTTGTTGCCCAGCGTGAGGCGGATGGCCCGCTTCCCGCCTGGGGCAAACACGTCGAGTTCGACGAAGGCCGGCTCCTGCGCCATGCGGCGGGTTCGAGCCGAGAGCGTCATCACCACACCAAGCAGGTCGCTCACCGAGCGCTTCTTGGGCAGCATGCGTTCAGTCATGCCCGAAAGTGCCTTATTGCGCACTTTCATATCAGGGGAGGCGAGCGGCGAGCGACCAATGAAACTGGCCAGTTCGACGAGAGCTTTACGGTCACTCATTGGGCTACTCCGTACACAAGCACCAATTTTGTTTCCTATAGGATGGGGCTCAAATGAGCTGATCATCCCGGTGGTATGGTTTGGCGGGAAGCCGCCACGTCGTTCGTTCATTAGCCTTGCATGGCCAGGCACTGCATATCCTGGCCCTTTAGGCGCTCGCACATGGCGTTGGCGGCACTGCGGTCACCAAAGCCGACGAAGCGGGCGCGGTAGAAGGTCTTGCCGTTCCGATCAAACGGTTCGACGAAGGAGCGGAAGTCGCCCAGAGAGCCAACCTTGCGGGCGGCATCAGAAAGCATGGTGCGTGCACCGTCTTCCGATGGACCAGCGCCGATCTGCACGATCCAGCCAGCGACTTGGGCAGAGCCCGTCTGTGCCGAAGCTGTATTGATTGGGTCGACGTTTGGCGTCTGGGTGTTCGAGCTGGTTGGGCCGATGCCGAGCGGTGCCGATGGCGCAGTCTGGCCAAGGGCCGATGGCGGCGCACCCAGCTTATAGGTGTCGCTCAGCCAAGCGCCGATCACGTCCGAATTGTAGTCCGGCACGCTTGGCGCTGCCAAAGCATTGGCTGCCTGTGCGGCTGGCACGAGGCCGAGGTCTGCAGGGGCAGGCGCTGGCATCGCAACTGAGACCGCAGGAGCCGGGGCCGATGCGACCGCAACTGCTGCCTGTGGCTGTGCACCATTGGCGGCAACAAGTGCAGCGAGGCGGAACTCAGGCATTGGCGTTGGCATGGCGAAGGTTGCCTTACGCTGCTGATTAGGCTGCGCCAGTGCGAACTGGGTGCTGCCCTGACGGCCAGGCACTGGAACCATAGCGGTCTGCAAGTAGCCGCCGGAACGGCCCTTGTTGAAATAGGTGTTGACCAGCTGGCGGACCTTCTCGTCGCGCGATGCGGCAGAGTTGAAGCCGAAAGCGATAACGACAACGTGGCGATCATCCTTGCGGGCTGCGGTCATCAGGTTCGAGCCAGCCGCATTGATGAAGCCGGTCTTGATGCCGTCCACAGCGCCCATGTAACCGAGAACGCGGTTGTGGTTGCCGTAGGTGCGCTTGCCATAGGAGAACGAGCGGGTCTGGAAGAATTCGTAATAGTTCGGGAAGTGCTGGTAGACAGCAATCGCCAGAATAGCCTGATCGCGCACAGTGGTGACCTGACCGCCATCGGGAAGGCCCGAAGCGTTGCGATAGGTGGTGCTACCCATGCCCAGAGCACGCGCAGTTGCGGTCATACGCTCAGCGAACTTGGCTTCAGTTCCCGAGATATGTTCCGCGATAACGCGCGACATGTCATTGGCCGACAGGGTGACGAGAGACTTGATGGCGTCTTCCACCGAAATAGTGGCGCCAGCGCGCAGGCCGAGCTTAGTCGGAACGGCCGCAGCAGCATGACGGGACACAGTCATCTTGGAATTGAGCGAGAGATTGCCCGCCTGCAATTCTTGGAACAGGACGTAGAGCGTCATCACCTTCGCGACAGATGCCGGATAGCGACGAGAGTCAGCCTGATCTTCATATAGGATTTTGCCCGATTTCGCGTCGACCACGATACCGGCATATTTGCGTAGGTTTTCAATTGCATAGGTCGGCGCTGCAGCAGAGATGCTGACAGTTAGCGCAACGACAAAGGCAGCGGCTGCGCGGGCAATAATGCCGCGCCAAGGGGATTTTGCCAGGGAAGCCACCCGGTACTCCGTTTACTCACTCGGGCGAAAAATGCCCGTACGCAACACAACTAACGCGGCCGTCCAATCGGGGTTTGTCCCCCAAACCTGACTGAGCAGCCTTTTGTAAGCTACGGTGGGGCGGTTACGATTTCGTAAAATGCAAAGCTTTTTCACCGGCACTGCTGAATCAATGTCACGAGAGTTTTTCTGCAATGTGATGGGTGACGTGTCGCTTTGCTGTTTTGTCGC
The DNA here is from genome assembly GCF_014127105.1 of Devosia sp. MC521. Taxonomy (NCBI): domain Bacteria; kingdom Pseudomonadati; phylum Pseudomonadota; class Alphaproteobacteria; order Hyphomicrobiales; family Devosiaceae; genus Devosia; species Devosia sp. MC521. The sequence goes on along the minus strand of NZ_CP059902.1, from coordinate 1,838,397 downwards.
TTCAATGTGCGGCGAATTGAGCTATTCTATGGGCAAGTTTGAGCTGGGTTCTGCACTCTCGCCAGTTCGGGGTGGCCGAGCCCTTAACATGGGTCCATTCTTACCTACATAATGGGTCCAACCCGCTGCTTCGTTTTGTCTGGCGACAGTCTACTTTATGAAAACACTCTCTACGCAGATCCCTGTTTCCTTTTATTCCCAACGCTCTGCTGGGCCCGATGGGCCTTGGCTCGGGCCGAAGGATGATGGGGATGACCGATCGGGCGGAAACGACGCAGATTTCGAAACCGGGACGGTGACCAAAACGCGTCCCAAAACCAAGCGTCCGAACCTCTATCGGGTGCTGCTTCTCAACGACGACTACACGCCGATGGAATTCGTCGTTTCGGTGCTTCAGGACGTCTTCAACAAGTCACGAGAAGACGCCATGACCATCATGCTGCATGTTCACCAAAAGGGGGTCGGTGAGTGCGGCGTATATCCATACGAAGTGGCTGAAACCAAGGTCACTCGCGTCATGGATACGGCACGCAAAAACCAGCATCCGCTGCAATGCGTGATGGAAAAACAGTAGGAACATCATATGCCCTCATTTTCGCGCGGACTCGAAAAGGCCCTGCACCAGGCGATGAACCTTGCCCGTGAGCGCAACCATGAGTTCGCAACGCTTGAGCATCTGCTGCTGGCGTTGACCGACGATCGGGAAACCATCGCCGTGCTAACCGGCTGCGACGTCGATATTGATGCGCTTAAAAGCGACCTCGAAGATTTTATCAACGAAGAACTCGATAGCCTTGTCGTCCATAACGGCCAGGAAGCGCGCCCGACCGCTGCTTTTCAGCGCGTTATTCAGCGCGCGGTGATCCATGTTCAATCCTCCGGCCGCGAAGAGGTGACCGGTGCCAACGTGCTCGTGGCGATCTTCGCCGAGCGTGAAAGCCATGCTGCCTATTTCCTCGAGCAGCAGGACATGAGCCGCCTCGATGCCGTCAATTTCATCTCGCACGGCATCACCAAATCCGGCCCTAATGAAGATCGCCGCGTCAACGGCGCTGAAGATGGGGAAGGTGGCATCAACAATGCGCAGGAAGGCAAGAAGACCTCTGCGCTCGTTGAGTTCTGCGTCAACCTCAATGACAAGGCCAAGAAGGGCAAGATTGACCCGCTGATCGGCCGTGACGCTGAGCTGCGCCGCACCATTCAGGTCCTCTGCCGCCGCTCCAAGAATAACCCGCTTTATGTGGGTGATGCCGGGGTTGGTAAAACCGCCATCGCCGAAGGTCTGGCCCGCAAAATCGTCGAAGGCGATGTGCCTGACGTTCTCAAGGACGCCATCGTTTATTCGCTCGACATGGGCGCACTGCTCGCTGGCACGCGCTATCGCGGTGACTTTGAAGAACGCCTCAAGCAGGTGATGAAGGAACTCGAAAAGCAGCCGGAAGCCGTGCTGTTCATCGACGAAATCCACACCATGATCGGCGCTGGCGCCACTTCGGGCGGCGCGCTCGATGCGTCGAACCTCCTCAAGCCAGCTCTGGCTTCCGGGGCGATCCGCTGCATTGGCTCGACCACCTATAAGGAATATCGCCAGTTCTTCGAAAAGGACCGCGCACTTGTCCGTCGTTTCCAAAAGATCGACGTCAACGAGCCAACCGTTCCCGATGCGATTGAAATCGTGAAGGGCCTGCGCCCTTACTTTGAAGAGTTCCACAAGCTCAAGTACACCGACGATGCCCTCAAGGCCGCCGTCGAGCTGAGCGCGCGCTATATCAATGATCGCAAGCTGCCCGATAAGGCCATCGATGTGATCGACGAAACCGGCGCAAGCCAAAAGCTGCTGCCCGAAGGCGAGCGCAAGGAAATCATCGACGTCGAAGACATCGAAGCAACCATCGCCACCATCGCCCGCATTCCGCCTAAGACCGTTTCCAAGTCTGACGCGGAACTGCTCTCGGGTCTCGAAAAGAGCCTCAAGACCGTGGTCTTTGGCCAAGACAATGCCATTACCGCGCTCTCGTCCGCCATTAAGCTGGCGCGTGCGGGCCTGCGTGAACCTGAAAAGCCAATCGGCTCTTACCTCTTCACCGGTCCAACCGGCGTGGGTAAGACCGAAGTCGCAAAACAGCTCGCCGATACGCTTGGCGTCGAACTCCTGCGGTTCGACATGTCGGAATATATGGAGCGCCATACGGTCTCGCGCCTGATTGGTGCCCCTCCGGGCTATGTCGGCTTTGATCAGGGCGGCTTGCTCACCGATGGCGTTGATCAGCATCCGCATTGCGTTGTGCTGCTCGACGAAATCGAAAAGGCCCATCAGGACCTCTACAACATTCTGTTGCAGGTGATGGACCACGGCAAGCTCACGGACCACAACGGGAAGTCGGTCGACTTCCGCAATGTGATCCTGATCATGACCTCCAACGTGGGTGCGGCGGAACTCGCTCGTGCGCCGATCGGCTTTGGCCGCAAGCGCGAGGTGGGTGACGACGAGGAAGCGGTCAACCGCCAGTTCTCGCCAGAATTCCGCAACCGTCTGGACGCGATCATCTCCTTTGCGCCACTGCCGCGCGAAACCGTGCGTCGTGTGGTCGAAAAGTTCGTGCTGCAACTCGAAGGCCAGCTGGCCGAACGCGGCGTGACCATCGATCTGACACCCGAAGCTGCCGATTGGCTGGCTGAACACGGCTACGACGAACGCATGGGCGCGCGTCCTCTGGGTCGCGTCATCCAGGAACACGTCAAAAAGCCACTCGCCGATCAACTGCTGTTCGGCGAGTTGGTGAACGGTGGTTCTGTCACTGTGGCCGTTGTTGGTGAAGGCCGCGAAGCAAAGCTAGAGCTGGTGGCCGTGCCCCCACGCCCCGCCAAGCCCAAAGCCCTGCCCAAGCCCAAAAAGCCAAAGGCAACGGCGAGCAAGGACAGCTAATTTCCGCTGGCTCTTAGCTGATCGAACAAACAAAAGGCCCGGGGCAACCCGGGCCTTTTTGTCTAGTGCAAACCCTAGCTCAGGTTTCGTGCCAAGGGTCTATGACAGTGAGGCCTGCGGCTAGAAACGCGGCCTTATCGCGAGTGGCGACAGAGCAGTTTTGGGCATTTGCGATAGCTGCGACATAGCCGTCAGGCGTTGGAAAACCCAAGCCTGCCTGTCGGGCAGAAACGGCTAAATCGGCATAGTGCTGGGCTGCAATCGCATCGAAAGCCAACGTCCGCCCAGCGAACAATTCGGATATCCCGTTGACTGCCTCAGTCAGCGCCGCCTTGTGCCGACCATCAGGCATGACCGCAACGCCGAACAAGAGTTCAGCTAAGGTGACGCTGGTGATGAAGGTTGATTGTGGGTCTTGCCTGTCGAGCCAGTTGACGATTTGTGATGATGGCGTTGGACGCAGTGCTTCGGAAACGACATTCGTATCCAGTCCGATCATCGCAAGCTTATTGGCTCAGCGGCAGTCTTGGCCTTTTGCTCTAACGCGTCGACGTCGCCGTCCTCAAGCTCGGCATCACGGCCCAGCTTATAGAGTGCAGAACTCAATGGCACGCTTTTGGGCGCGTCGACGGCAGCGTCAAGGATCGAACGGATCTCTGCTTCGGTGCTCCGGCCGTTCTGCGCCGCACGCAAGCGCAAAGCTTTATGCGTGTTTTCCGAGAGGTTTTGTATCGTCACTGCTGGCATCACGCGCTCCATCGGAAGGTGATAACGGCGTTAAATATAGTCGATCTGGCAGGGGTAGGGAAGGTCGGTGGTCTTTCGCGGCCCGGGCACGCTCCGCGTTGGATCATACTCTGCCATCACAACCCCGCATACCACTTCACCTCTCCCTCAGGGGGCTTCGAGCCGGCCGGAGGTAAAATCATCCCTGTGGGATGATTTTAGGTGAGAAGGCCATGAGAGCTATGCTCGAATGGCTTGGTCGGCCAAAGGCCGGGTGAGGGGGCCTCCGCAGGATCAGCCCAGTGCCAATCCCCCACCTAACCTCCCCCGCAAGCGAGGGAGGGACGCATCGCGTTCGTTCGGCGTGCACAGTTCTCAGTGGTCCACGCATTAGAGTTCAGTCGGCTGACGTAGCGTGTTCTCTCGGCCTACACTTTCTAACTCCTCCCCCTTTTAAGGGGGACTGTTTACAACTTGCTCATTTGGGATTCTAGTTTGATTGCTTGGGGGTGATTTGCCGGAGGGTTTGAGATGGATTGTCCAGATTGTTCTAGCACTGCCACGGTCAAGCGCGGCCTCAAGGCGGGTTACCAGCGATTTAGCTGTAAGCAGTGTGGTCGGTACTTTACTGATCGCGCCCCTAAATTCAGCGCTGAGACAAAAGCGCAGGCCGTTCAGATGTATCTCAACGGCACCGGCATTCGGGCCATTGGGCGCGTCCTTTCGGCCTCCCCAGCCGCGGTCCTTAAATGGATCCGCAAGGAGCACGACATCTTGCAAGAGCGGATTGCGGCTCAGCGCGGTACGCCAGCGAGCGGGCCCGATATTATTGAGATGGACGAGATCTATACCTACGTCCAAAAAACAGCAGCGAGCGGTTATCTGGACCGTTTATAGCCGAAGACAGCGCCGCGTTGTTGCCCACCACATCGGTGACAAAGGCGTAGAAAGTGCGATCACGGCCTATCGCTTGGCCCTTCAGGCTGTGGGTGAGATCGGGGCCATCTTTACCGATGCCAACTCTTGTTACGCACTCGCTTTCAAGCGCAATGGCGTGACCGTGCCACATCTGGAAACAAAGGCGCAAACCCACCTGATTGAGTCCTCCAATTCCTCAATCAGGGACAATCTTGCGCGGTTCAATCGGCGGACAAAGCGCGTCTCCAAAACAGTGCAGATGCTCGAGATTACGCTCAATCTGTTCTTCAACAGACACCTCATAAGGAGTCCCAAATGAACAGTCCCCTTTTAAGGGGGAGGTTGGGTGGGGGTAATTTCACTCCCGCTCTTCCCCCCCCCCCGCACGCTTCTTTACCTCTCCCTCTGGGGGCTTCGAGCTGGACGTCCGCAAAAACCCTTGGCGGCTTTGATGCAGTCATGATTCATTGATGTCGCCCGATCATGGAGCGTCATCATGGACCCGCATTCGCTTTTCAGCCTGAACGATCACCTCGAAGCCTTGAGCCAACACGGCGATCCGCTCGAGGTTTTGGAGCGGACGGTGGATTTCGAGTATTTCCGGTCCTGGCTGGTGGAGGGGCTTGGCTACAGTGACGGCAGCAAAGGCGGTCGGCCGCCGTTCGATCCGGTGGCCATGTTCAAGATCCTGATCCTGCAGGCACAGCACAACCTGTCCGATGCCCGCACAGAGTTCATGATCCGGGACCGCCTGAGTTGGATGCGCTTCCTGGGGTTCTCGCTCGGCGATCGCACGCCCGATGAGAACACGATCCGCCATTTCCGCAACCGCATGACCCAGACCGGCACGCTCAAGCGGGTGATGAAGGCGTTCGACTGGCAACTGCACAAGAAGGGTTACATCCCGATGTCGGGGCAGATCGTGGATGCTTCGCTGGTGCCGGCACCCAAACAGCGCAATACCGATGGCGAGCGGGAGGCCATCAAGGCAGGCCAGTCGGCTGACGAGATCTGGCCGAACGAGCCGGCTAAAGCCGCACAGAAGGATACCGACGCCCGCTGGACGCTCAAGATCGGCGGCAAGGTGCGCTACCGGCCAGACGGCTCGCCCCTGCCCATGATCGCCACTCCGGTGTTCGGCTATAAAAGTCACATCAGCATCGACCGGCGCTATGGCTTCATCCGGGCTGCAGCGGTGACCTCCGCCTCCCATCCTGACGGCCGGATGCTGCGCCATGTGATCGATCGGGAAAACACCGGCAGCGAGGTCTGGGCCGACAGCGCCTACAGATCACAGAGCAATGAGGCCTGGCTGGCTGATCGTATGCTGACCAGCCGCATTCATCGACGCAAGCCCAAGGGCAAGCCGATGCCGATCGCGACCGCACGGGCCAATGCGGCCAAGTCCGCGATACGTGCCAGGGTCGAGCATGTCTTCGCTCATCAGAAGAACCGGTTCGGTCTGTTCATCCGCACCATCGGCATTGCACGGGCCGAGGCCAAACTCACCTTGGCCAATCTGGCCTACCTACAACCGACCGCCTCGTCTTCCACGAAAAGCGCGCAACCGCGCCATGAGTCTGCCCGGATGACCGGGAAACGCCGTCAATGGGCACCGCCGATCGCCAAACGCCGCGCCAAATCTGCTCAAACACGGAAATCAGACGACCACAATCGCAGCCGCAGGCTCAGCGAGCCAGTTCTTGCGGGTCTTCAGCTGGCCGGAGGTAAAATCATCCCTGTGGGATGATTTTAGGTGAGAAGGCCATGAGAGCTATGCTCGAATGGCTTGGTCGGCCGACGGGCGGGTGAGGGGGCCTCCGCAGGATCAGCCCAGTGCCAATCCCCCACCTAACCTCCCCCGCAAGCGAGGGAGGGACAGACCGCGTTCGTTCGGCGTGCACAGTTCTCACCGGTCCACGCATTAGAGTTCAGTCGGCTGACGTAGCGTGTTCTCTCGGCCTACACTTTCTTACTCCTCCCCCTTTTCAGGGGGAGGTTGGGTGGGGGAAACTTCACTCCCGCTCTTTCACCTCCCCGCACGCTTCTTTACCTTTCCCTCTGGGGGCTTCGAGCCGGCCGGAGGTAAAACCATCCTTGTGGGATGATTTTAGGTGAGAAGGCCATGAGAGCTATGCTCGAATGGCTTGGTCGACCAAAGGCCGGGTGAGGGGGCCTTTGTGGGACTAGTGTAGTAGAGAGCCCGGCCGAACTGTCTCAGTAAACGTGAGCAGGCATTCTTTCCCATCGTCATCACCCGGCTTGACCGGGTGATCCAGATCGGTCCGGCATCCCACTGGATTGCCCGATCAAGTCGGGCAATGACGGTAAAGCAGGGGCGACGTGACGCAGGCAATCATCCTCCGCCCAGAAACACCTCCACCGAAACCGATGCCCCAGCCTTCCATATCCAGTGGTCACCCTCGGCCTTGAGCCGAGGGGGCTACCCTTGACTAATCCACTCTATGTTGATGCAATCGATTGCAAACAGGATCACGCAGCGCCCAGTGTTTGGGAGCGGTAGAGGAAACGGTTCAACGTGTTGGGCTACTCCCGAGGAAGTTGTCTGCAAGATGGTCAAGCACAGAGAATAGTCCCATCTGACCAATAGACCAGATCACGAGTCTTCGTTGCTCATCAAGGATGCTGGATTTCGTATCCTGAAACAGAGCTATGGCTTCTTCTTCTGGTATATTCCGTCCTAGTACAGCACAGAGGTAGGCGTACGTAGCAGGATGGTTTTGGCGAAGTACAGGCCATACATCAGGAGGTACCGAAGTCGCTCTCAGCGCGGCTTTGCTGATGATCCATCCTTCAGAGCATCGGGCTACCAGTCGAGCGAGTACTTCATCCAAAAAAGCCGGCTCTGCCTGATAAGCCAATATCTTTGCCGCCGGGATACTGTTTGAGACGAGCCAATAATCGAATATCGCTGTTGCGTCGAACAAGGACGGGTCGGACGCCATTGCTTTGAGCCATCTGGCCGCGGATGTCTTCGTGCCGCTATCAATCCATCGCTCAAGCACTGCGTGGCGATGAGGCAGTGGCAGCCACGTGTAAATCGCGGCAAGAAGTGCATCTACGCGTGTGCGCAAGGCAGGACTCGCAGTAGATAGTGCTAATGCTTTATCCACCAGAACTGAAACCTGCACTGCAAGTCGGTCATCAGACGCGCGCAAAAGTCTCAATAGCCTGCTCCGAAGAGCCATTCTCACCGTTGCGTCGGACTCAAGTGTGCGCCAAATAGAATCGCATAGTTCGTCTGGTGTTAGGCATGCAACGTATGCGTGGAGAAAACTACTTTCTAATCCGTAGTGTGGCGGACTCTGTGCGCACTTGAGTATACGCATCAGTTTCGCGTTTAATGTATCATCCATGGTGGCGAATCTAACGTTTTCTTCATGTGGGTCGAAAGGCTAAATGCTTGCTGCGGAAGGAAAAGTTGGCTAATCGCCAATTTTGTGGTTCGGGCAATGGCCGGCGCATATAAATGGGCTGAGCGCGCGCATATTTTTGGGCTGCCGCCTATTAACGGCTAGTCCCCTGTACTTAGAAAGGAGGGCCGCAACGACCCTCCTCAAAACCCTACTTCCCCAAAAACGGCTTCATGAACGCCACGGTGCTTTCCAGCATTTCATCCAGCGTCGTGGTGTCGGTGAACACATTAAAACTGTGGTCCATATCGCGGACGAAATGCTCTTCGTCCCCCTCGTGGGCGTCGATGAACAGTTGACCGCCACCAAAGGCCACGGCTTCGTCTTTCGTGCCTTCGGCCACGAAGAGCGCACCCTTGTAGGCCGCGATTTCTTCGGTCGGCTTGGTGGTTGCGATTTCTTCAAAATAGCTTTGTTTCAGGAACAGCGAGAAACCCCATGGCATGGGGAGTTCGAGCGGCGTGTCGCCGGTCGTCAGGCCCGCTTGCACCTTTTCAGGGGTGAGCAGGGTGTCAAAAGTCTGTTTCGGGTCTGCGACGGCGGCCCAGAGCGCTGTGACTTTTGGGACATTGCTGCGGCCCGCAACGGCAGAGGCGACGAGGCCGCCTTGGCTCCAACCGATGATGCCGATGTTGTCGGCGTCGACGCTGTCGAGCGTCTTGACGAAATCCAGCGCGGCGAGGCCATCGGCGATCTGGCCGGAATAGGTCGTGTCAGGGAATTCGCCATCGCTTTCGCCCGAATTGCGGAAGTCGATGCGCAGGCTCGCGATCCCCTCGGCGGCGAGCTTGTCGGCGGTTTAGGTGAAAATGCCCTTGCCCACGGATGGGATTTCCAGCTCATCGCGGGAGCCGCCAAAGCCGTGGAACAGCAGAACCACAGGGGCTGGGTCGCCCTCGGGGGTGACGAGTGTGCCGACGACTTTCATGCCGTCGACCTCATATGAAACATTTTTAGTTTCCGGCGCGGCGAAAGCGGTGCTGGTGAGCAGCAGGGCTAGGCCAAGGCCGAGTGCAATGCGTGATGCCATTTGCGTTCCCTCCGGGCCGGACTCTCCGGCCCTATAAGGAGGATAGTCACCAAATTCGCGGCTGTGCAATGGCTCGGCTAGCTCCGCAGCGCAGACACTGCCTGGTGCTGACTGAGAAAAACCTTGCCGGACAAATCACGCAGGAAGTCGGTGGATTTGAGTTTGTCCATAACCGGGCCTTTCACCTCAGAGAGGTGCAGTTTAACGCCCTGAGTGTCGAGGCGATGTTGGATCGCTTCGAGGCTTTCGAGGGCTGATAGGTCGATGAAATTCACCGCCGAACACATCAGCACCACATGTTTCACCCGATCATTCCCCGCGACCTGATCGGTGACCAAATCCTCCAAGAAGCGCGCATTGGCAAAATAGAGGCTTTCATCGACGCGGATGGAGAGGATTTCCGGATGCGTTTCCACCGTGTGACGCTTGATATTGCGGAAATGCTCGGTGCCGGGCACTTGGCCGACCACAGCGGCGTGGGGCTTTGACGAACGGTAGAGAAAGATCAGGATTGAAGTCCCGACGCCCAGAGCGATGCCGGTTTCAACGCCGAGCAGAAGCGTTCCGATCAGCGTAATGGCGACAGCCGCAAAATCGGCCTTGGAATAGGCCCAGGCGCGTTTGAATACTGAGAAATCGACCAGCGTCAGCACCGCGATCACAATGGTCGCCGCCAGTGTTGCCTTGGGCAAAACGGCGAGGAAGGGCGTCAGCAGGAGCGTTGCGAGAGCAATGCCGATGGCCGTGAATGCACCCGCCGCTGGGGTGGCCGCGCCAGCATCAAAATTGACAACGGATCGAGCAAAGCCGCCGGTCACCGGATAGCCGCCACCAATGCCTGCCGCCACATTGGCAATGCCGAGGCCAATCAATTCTTGATTGGGCGAGATGCGCTCGCGGCGCTTGGCGGCCAGCGTTTGGGCAACTGAGATGGTTTCGACAAACCCAACGATGGAAATGATCAGCGCCGGAACCAGCAGCTGTTGCACTGTGTCGAGCGAGAAACTCGGCAGTGACAGCATGGGTAGGCCTTGCGGCACATCACCGACTAGGGCGACGCCCTTAGCGCCGAGATCGAAAATCACCGATAGCGCCATAGTCAGAAAGACGACAAACACCGGACCGGCGCGGACGATGACGTTTGCCACTCCCTTCGGCACATGGAGCCGCTTCAACCAGTTTTTGAGATCGAAGCGGATCCAGAGCAAGAGGCCGAGCGAAAGCGCGCCGATGCCAAAGGTATAGAGATTGATCGCGCCAATGCTGCTCGCGATGGAGCTGAACAAGCCGGGCAGGGCGTGTCCACTGGTTGAAATGCCCAGAAGTCCGCCCAATTGGCTCGTCGCGATAATCAGGCCCGAGGCGGTGATGAAGCCTGAGATCACCGGATGGGACAAAAAGTTTGCCAGAAAACCGAGGCGGAATAGGCCCATCAACGTCAGCATCGCGCCAGACATCAGCGCCAGAATGATGGCGGCGCTGGCATAATCCGCCGTGCCTTCGGCCGCCACGCGACCGACCGCTGTCGCCGTCATCAGCGAGATCACCGCGACAGGCCCAACCGCCAGCGCCGAGGAAGTGCCGAAAATCGCATAGACGATAAGCGGCAGAATTGACGCGTAGAGACCAACCTCCGGCGGCAGCCCCGCCAGCAGAGCATAGGCTAGCGACTGCGGAATGAGCATGATCGTGACAATCACCGCCGCGAGCATGTCGCTGGTCAGGGTCTGGCGATTATATTTTCTACCCCAGTCAAGAATGGGGAGGTAGGATTGGAGGCGCACGCTCGGGCTCCTGGCTGTTCAATCTGGCCCAGAGGCCGCAGAAATATTCGCGCGCTGGCGGGCCGAGTGGAAGCCGACGTCTGCTTACAGAGCGTGTGGCCCGATTTTCCGGCATTTTCGCGCAGTATTTTCATTCGTATATACGCAATATCTAATATATGGCAAGCCTATTGTTGCGCCTTTTGGGCCGGACATGCCTTTGCCGGGCCACGCGTGGCGCCCAAAAGTGCCAGCCAAGTGCCAATGATATGCCCATCGGCGCCACAGATGTTGAAAAGCTTTGAGAATTTTCTAGAGGCCGCTTTACAGGGGCAAATCACGCCCCTATACAGAGCCCACGTTGCGCTGAACGAGAGTTCGCAAGCGCTGCGGGAGTAGCTCAGTTGGTTAGAGCGCCGGCCTGTCACGCCGGAGGTCGCGGGTTCGAGCCCCGTCTCTCGCGCCATTTTCTTTCATTGAAATTGTCGCATTTTGACACTCTCAGACGCAGTCTGTAGTGTTCTTGTCTTTCGCAATTCCAGCTCAATAGTGCCGCCGGGTAGGGGTGTTTGGCATGAGTTATGGACTTTCGGCGACCGGATGCTGAGCGTCAGTGCTGCCGATTTTGATTCAGTTTCCGCTTCGGACCTATATGCCGTTGTTCTGTGACGAGCTTGCTCATCCCTGTTGCGGCTGGATGAGGTAGCTTGGAATGCGGGATGTGGGTGTGGTCACGGATGCCTCGAGCACTTTTACGGTGCTGACGAGCGCTGCTTGGAGGTGGTGGACCATTTCTTTCGCAGCGGTCGCGTCGTCTCCTTTGTAGAGTGCCTCTAGGATTTTGAGGTGCTGTTCGGCCGAGGGCAGTATTTCTTCGTCGTTGAGATAGCGCTCGAAAGTGAGATGCGTCGCGATCAGGGGCAGTTGGCTGCGCTCAATGATTTGGCGGAATTGGGCGTTTGAGCACGCTAGGACGATGTCGCGGTGTAAATCGTTTTCGAGCTGGACGATTTCCGCCTCACTTGATGCCGTGCCACGCGCGACGAGTGACCGAGCTCTGTCCAAGCGGACCTTTATGTCCTCTTTTTCCAGTGACCTAGCGCCCTGAACCAAGGCGAGCGGCTCAAGCACCGAGCGCACTTCATAGTGTTCTTCAACATCGCGGACCGTGAGCCGCGGCACGTACCAGCGGCCATTGTTGCCCTGCTGCACGAGGCCGACGCGCTCAAGGCGTGTCAGCACTTCGTGGGCCACGGTGCGGCTGACGCCAAAAGTTTCCGCTAAGCTGGTGCCAACGATTTGGAAGGGGCCATAGGCCATGGAGGCGGCCACATCGCGCTCAACAAGCGGATAGAGACGGTCACGCCAGCCGCGTTGCTGCATTTCGTCGAGCTTGTCGGCCTCAAGCGATAACCCCGCTTCGAAGAGATCGAGGCGTAAAGGGATATTGGTCGTTGAGCCGACCAGAAATCCGCGACCATCAAAGCTGCAGATCAAGCCGTCTTGGGCCAGCTTTTCCAGAGCCGCTGCAGCAGGCGAGCGGCTGACACCGAAGGCTCGGGCAATCGCGGATTCTGTCAGCACCAGACCTTGGCTAAAAATGCCGCGCGTCAGGTGATCGTTCAGAACAGCGTAAATGGCATCGGAGCGTTTTCCGGGTGCCGTTGGGCGGCTATCAACCTGTGACGAGATTTCCACGGTCCTCAGCTTTGAGTGGGGCGATATGGATTGCTTCTTCGAGGATGAGGTTTAGTCGACGTGAAAAACTTCTTCCGTCGATGCCCACCATTCGCCCGGCTCGCGCGTGGTCAGTGGTTCCTGCTTTGGCCCGCAGACCGCCCACCAGCGCTGCGTTTCTGGATCCTCCGCCATTTTGGCCATGTCTGCCTCAAAGTCTGAGCCAACATACTCAAAATACGAGAACATCAAATTCTCCGGCTCGCGCAGGAAAATCGAATAATTGGTGATGTTGCAGGCTTCAATTTTGGCCAGCACACCGGGCCAAACCGCGGCATGGAGCGCCTTATAGTCCGCAATCTCTTCGGGCTTGACGCCGATCACTGATCCCACGCGTTTCATCGCGCAGCCTCCAGACGATAGATCCGCCTGGCATTGCCGTTGAACAGTTTTGCGCGATCGCTTTCCGCCGCGCTGGCGGTGATGGCGAGGGATGCCTCCACCCAGCGTTCCAGGCTGCCGTTGAGCAGCAGCACCGGGTGGTCCGAGCCCCAGACAACGCGATCCCAGCCAAAAACTTCGATGAGGTGTTCAACATAGGGCTTGAGCGTCTCAGTGCTCCATCCCGGCGCTGCGTTGACAGCAATGCCAGAAACCTTCGCTGCAACATTGGGCAGGCTGGCGATCTTCTTCAGCCCCACGCTCCAGCTCTTAAAACCCTCATTGGCGATATCGGGATTGCCACAATGGTCGAGAACAAACTGGACTTTTGGAGCTGAGGCCGCGAGTTCATAGGCGAGATGCAATTGGTTGGCCCGCACGCAGAGATCAAAACTCAAGTCTGCCTCTGCCAACAGCCTCACATTTTCCACGAACTGCGAACTCTCGCTCAGCTCATCGGGCATGGTGTGTAAAATTCGGCGCACGCCTTTGACGTGGGGCAGGGATTGTAGTGCCTGAACATGTTGGTAGAAATCCGCATGTTCCGGCCGTCCTGCGGCAATCGCCCCGCTCACGCGCGGATGCGCGGTCGCCATAAACTCGGCTTCGGCGAGCATTTGCCCTTCGGCAACATCCGCCTCCATATGCAGCGCCGCGACGATGCCTAGCTTTTCCGCTGCCGCAAAATACTCATCGGCCGTCCACGCACGATCTATCGCCGGATAATTGGCCAGCCAGGGCACATCAAATTGCGGGCGGTAGACCAGATGCAAATGGGTATCGATGATCTGCATGGTTCCTCCTAACCGAGCAAATGGCGTGCTGGATTAGACAGCGGCTTGGCCAGCAAGTCGAGATTCTTCTTGAGATTTGAAAGCTCTGCACCGCCTAGCAGCACGCTGGCCACCACATCCTGCGGCCGCGTCAGCGCAAATTGTAGCGCTGCATGGGCCAATCCCGTCTCAGCGGCTGCAAATCGGTTTTCGAGCTCTGCGACCTGCTGCAATAGATCTGGCGACGCTGGCGCGTAGTCAAACCAAGCACCCGGTTTCGGCCCAACGGCCAAAATCCCCGAATTGAACACGCCGCCCAGCACCAGCTTTGTGCCTTTTTCCCGGCACAGCGGCACCAGTTCTGCCTCTGCTTTGCGGTCGAGCAAAGTCCAGCGGCCCGCCAGCAGGATCACGTCCAGCGCATGATCTTGTAGCAGTTCAAGGCACACTTCCGTTTCATTGACGCCCAGCCCATAGGCGCCGACGAGGCCCTTGGCTTTCAGCTCCGCCAGATAGGGTAGCCCGCTTTCTAAAAAGTCCCGCATATGGGCCGGATTGTGCTCCGCCCCGAGCATGTAAGTGCCGATATCATGCACGAGCACAATATCGATCTTCTCAAGCCCCAATCGCTCTCGACTGCCTCGAAGGCTCTTTTCTATTCCGGCGGCCGTATAGTCGTAGTGCACATCATTGGGCAGTGGATCGATAAATCCATAGGCCTCGGCGCGCTGTGGGCCGGGGGTCAATACCCGCCCCACCTTGGTCGAAACCGCAAACTGATCGCGCGGCTTGCCCGCCAAAAACTGTCCCAAGCGCGCCTCGGATCGCCCACTGCCATAGCGCGGTGCGGTGTCGAAATAACGAACGCCTCGATCCCACGCGAGCTGCAAAACCTGTTGCGCCTGCTCATCGCTAATCGCAACTGCTAGGTTCCCGATTGATGCGCAGCCCATTGATATTTCGCTCACTTCGACCCCTGTCGAGCCAATGCTGCGGCTGTTCATTCCCGCCCCCTAACGCACAATGATATGCGTGCCTTCGCTGGTCTGCTTTTTGATGGCATCCCAATCCCAATCAATCCCCAGCCCCGGCTCCTCAGAGGGCACGGCGCGCCCATTGCGGATCATCATGCCGATATGGGTCAGGCCATCGAGCTGCGGAATATATTCGACCCACCGACCATTCGGCACAGCCGAGCACAGCGACACATGGAGCTCCATCAAAAAGTGCGGGCTGACCGCGACGTTAAACGTCTCCGCCAGATGCGCCACTTTCAGCCAGGGCGTGATCCCGCCGATCCGAGCCACATCGACCTGCACGATAGAACAGGCCCGCCGCTGCAGATATTCGCGGAAATGGGAGGGGTGATAGATCGACTCTCCGACAGCAATGGGCAAGGTTGTCGAGGCCGAAAGCCGCTGGTGGCCGTCGAGATCTTCGGCGGGCAGGGGTTCTTCGTACCAGCCAAGATCCAGCGGCTCATAGAGCCGCGCGCGCCGAATGGCTTCGTCAACGCTGGCGCCTTGATTGCCATCGACCATGATCTCAAAATCATGCCCCAGCGCTTCCCGCACCGCCGTCAACCGTTTGACGTCTTCTTGCGGCGGACGCCCGACCTTGATTTTCGAGCCGCCAAAACCGGCCTCTTTAGCGCGCAGCGCGTCTTCGATGAGTTCAGAAGGCTCGATGTGCAGCCAGCCGCCCTCGGTGGTGTAAAGCGGCACGGAGCGCTGCGCACCCCCGGCCTCTTTGTAGAGCGGTCGGTTTGCCCTGCGACAGCGCATGTCCCACAGCGCGGTATCGATTGCCGCCAAAGCCAAGGCGGTAATCGCGCCCACGGCAGTCGCGTGGGTATGGAAAAAGAGCTTTTTCCAAATCTCTTCGATCATCTCCGGGTCATGCCCAATGAGCTGTGGCGCCAGGTGCCGGGCAATCAGATCAACGATGGCATGGCCGCCGGTGCCGATGGTGTAGCTGTATCCAGTGCCAACCTGGCCGTCGTCGGAATAGATCCGGACAATGGGCGTCTCTTGGCTCACAAAACTCTGAATGGCATCGGTCCGTTTCACCTTCGGCACCAGATCGACCATCAGCACCTCAATGCGATCGATTTTGCTCATGCGAGCATCTCCTCCGGCGATGTTTCGGAATTGTGGATGGCAGCAATGATTTGGCTGCTCATATTTTTGTAGATGTGGTCGTTCTTGTACTGACCGGCGATGGCAAAATCCTTCATCACCACGATGTGGTCCGCCAGCGCGATCATTTCCGGCATATCGCTCGATATGACGATTATGGTCATGCCGCTATCGGCCAGTTCCACGATTAGCTCGTGAATATAGGCCTTGGTTTTGATGTCGATGCCCACGGTGGGCTCATCAATAATCAGGATGTCGACCTCAGCCGCCAGCCATTTGGCCAGCTGCACCTTTTGCTGATTGCCGCCGGACAAATTGCCCACCAATTGCTCTAACCTTGGCGTATGAATTTCTAGCCGCGCGGCTAGTGGTTTGGCCGCCGCCGTTTCTGCACCCGCATGAAGGAAACCGAAGGCATTGGCCAAGCGTCGCCAGATGGTTACAGCGATATTGGAGCGGATCGGGTGCGAGAGGATCAGTCCTTCGCTTTTCCTGTCTTCGCTGAGATAGCCAATACGATGCCGGGTGAGGGCCTCCTCGACGGATGAAATCCGCACCGGCTTGCCATCAATTTTGACGACGCCTTTGGTAATCTTTGCATCACCAATCAAGGCTCGAGCCAGCTCCGATCTGCCCGCACCAACAAGGCCGTAAAGGCCAACTATCTCGCCTTTCTTGACGTAAAGCGTAATGTCCTTATGGCCTAGGCTCGTTGAGAGGCTTTGCAGTAAGAGCTTGGTTGGCGTGTTCTCGGGTAGGTTACGGTTTTTATAGTCCGTCTCCTTCTCTTCGCGGCCAATCATCAGGGACACCAGCTTGCCTCGTGTCATCTCCGACATGGGCTCGCCACTGGCCGCAATCTTGCCGTCCCGCAAGACAGTCACACGATCGCAAATGGCAAAAACTTCTTCCAGTTTGTGACTGACAAAGACGATAGCGGCGCCCCGATCTCGCAATTGCCGCAATAGGGCGAACAGGGCGTCGGCCTCGGTTTCGCTGATTGAAGCTGTTGGCTCATCGAGCAGCAAGACCTGCGCTTCGTGGCGCAGTGCCTTCGCTATTTCGACAATCTGCATCTGCGCTACCGAGAGGTTCCGCACCTGCGTATGGGTGTCGATTGGTAACCCAATGCGATCGAGATACTTGCGCGCTTCGGCATGCGCCGCCGCGTAATCGACAAGTCCGTTTTTGCGCGGCAAATGCTCGAGCACGATGTTCTCGGCCACGCTGAACCGAGGGATCAGATTGCGCTCTTGGTGCACTGCCGAGATGCCGTGGGCAATGGCGTCTCGCGGTGAGTGTAGCTCAATCGGCTTGCCGTTGAGCAGCACACGTCCACTGTCAGGTCGGTGAACGCCCGTGATGATTTTGATCAGCGTTGACTTGCCGGCGCCATTCTCGCCCATCAGGGCGTGAATTTCGCCCGGACGAAGGTCGAGTGAGACGGTGTCGAGCGCTTTAACACCCGGAAAGGCTTTGGTTGCGCCTTCAATTGACAGCACCATTTCAGTCGCCCCCTGTCCGAATGGCTCGGAGCCGATTGATCCCAACCGCTCCGAGAATGAGCGCACCGAGAATAAACTGGACCCAATATGGGTCGACCTTGACCAGCACCATGCCGTTCTCGATCAGCGCAATCAGCACTACGGCGAGCAAAGTGCCGATGATGGAGATATGCCCGCCCGACAGCGACGCACCGCCGATGATCGGCGCGGCAAAGGAGATGATCAGCCAGTTGGAGCCAATAGTTGGTTGCGCTGATCCAAGCTGTGCAACCGCCAAGACGGCCGCCACCGCTGCTAGGAGGCCCGACAGTGTATGAGCCTTGATGATCGTGCGCGGCAGCGAAATGCCCGAGAGCTGGGCGGCATTGGCATTGCCACCAACCGCCAACATGTGTCGCCCCGTTGGTACACGCGAAAAGAACAGCGCCAGTAATCCGGTGACGATCAGCGGCACAATCAGCAGCAGAGGCAAAATGCCAATACGGCCAGTACCAAAAGACACGAATTCAGCAGGCAAATTGTAGAACGGAATTGAGCGGGTAATGCCAAGATTGATGCCCGCGAAAGCCGAGCCGGTGGCCAGAGTAACGATAAAGCCGTTGATGCCGGTCCGCACGGTCAGCCAACCATTGATAAATCCGGCGAGGCCGCCAACGGCAATCGCCGCCGGCACTGCCAGGACCACGGGCACGCCCAGCGCGTCCATCAACCCGCCGACCGTGATGGCGACGAGGCCTCCGAGCGACCCGATAGCCAAGTTCATCTGGCCCACACCCAGCGTCACCATCTGCGCATAGGCAACGAGTAGCGCCACGCAAAAACTGCGCAGGAGAACGAAAAGATTGAATTCCGTCAGAAATGACGGTGCGGCGATGGCGAGCGCGACCATGCCCACCAGAATGGCGAGCAGAATGCCCGACCACTCCACCTGCAAAACGCGATTGAAAGAAGTCATGCGCGGCGCACCTGTCGTTTGAGCGCTTGGCTGGCGCGATAGCGTTCGAGCAGCACCGCCGAGAGCAGGATCACACCGAGGAAAAGTTGCAGCCAGAAATTACCCACCTGCAGCACCAGCAGCCCACTGCGAATAGTGCTGACCAGCGCCGCACCAAGCATGGTGCCGATCACCGAGACCATGCCGCCAGCTAAGGCCGTGCCGCCGAGTACCGGAGCGAGGAACGAAGGCAGCAGCCAATCATCGCCGCCAACCGAAGGCATGGCTGCGCCAAGGCGCGAGGTCAGCATGATCCCCGCTGCGGCCGCCAGCACGCCAGAGAGTGCGTGTGAGATGATAATGGCCCGGCCGGTATTGATCCCCGACATCTGCGCCGCCCGCGTATTGGCCCCCGTCGCCAGGATTTCCCGGCCAAGTCGGGTGAAGCGATAAAGGACGAAAAGCAGCGCGCCTATGCCGATGGCGACCCACAAGAGCGAGGGCAGGGTGAGAAAGCTCGACTTGCCAAACTCGCCGACGCTCACGGGCAGGGCATTGTACGGCACCGCCTTGGTCAGGATCAGCATGCCGCCCGAAAAGAGGCTGGCGCTGGCAAGGGTGACGATGAAACTGTTCACCCCGGTTTTGACAATCGTAAAACCGTTGAGCCAACCCAGCGCCGCTCCGCCGAGCAGGGCGCCTGCCAAAGCAATGGGTATCGGCAGGCCGAGGGTTTGTAGCAGAAAGCCGGTGAGCATCACCGCGCAGACACCAATGGCTCCCACCGAGAGGTTCATTCCACCTGTGGCCAGCACCGCCATTTGCGCAAAGCCAATGACGATATCGACCGCAAGGGAGCGCCCCAGCGAATTGAGATTGAAACGCGAGAGAAATCCCGGCGCGAGACTTGAAAAGATGATCCAAAACGCAGCGACGATGACAAACAGGCCCAGTTGTGTCGAGCCTTTGCCCAAAAAGTCCAGCAGCGAGCGGCGCGGTGTCAGCGCGCTATCAGTGGCGGTCATGGCAATAATCCGGAAAGGCGATGCCGCACCAACAACGGAGCGGCATCGCGTCAAGGCCTAGTTGCAGGTCAGATACTTGTCCTTGAAGCCCGACTGGATTTCCGTGGTCAGTGCCTTGAGGTCGTTCTGGTAGGCGTCAATATTGGCCGCCGAAATCACCAGGGTTCCGGAGTCGATGAACTTGGCTGTCTGTGGTGTTGTCACAAACGGCGCATCGGCCTTAACCGTGCAGCTGCCCGAGGCCAACAGGTCGAGCACATAGGCGCTGATATAGGCCTGACCATAGGGGTTCTGGGCCATGGTTCCGGCAACAAAGCCGTCACGGATCGCATCGAGAACAATTGGGTCATCATCAATACCGACGAATTTGATCCACTTGTCACCGAGATTGCGCAGCGCCGTTGAGGATACGACCGACGGGATATAAGCGGTCGCAATCATGCCACCGATTTCATCCTTTTGCGCGGCCAGTAGGGCGTTGATTTTTTGGTCCGCAGCTTCCTGCGCATCGGTATCCGCAACGGTCTGCAGGAGCGTCACCGCGCCATTGGTTTCATCAACCGCCTTCTGTACCGCGTCGCTGCGCAGTGTGGTGTTTGGGTCGACCAGCAGGCCTGCAAGATGCACGATTGCGCCCTTGCCACCCATGGCCTCAATCAATGCCTTAGTGCCGAGGTAAGCCGATTGATACACGTCCGTCCCGAAGCAGAACTCGACCTGTGTTGGGTCCTGAGCGCAACCCGCGACGGCGAGCGAGGGGATGCCATTGTCCTTGAGTTCGGCAACGGTCGAATTGATCCCAACCGCATCACCGGGGAAAATACCGAACCCGGTGTAACCCTGCGCGGCGAGGCTTTCGAGCAGCTCGGTCTGCAGCTCCAGCTTCCAATCCGATGGAACTTTGAATTCCACAGTGGCAATGCCAAAATCTTTGGCTGCATCGGCCGCTGCCTGTTCCCATGGCGTGAAGTATGGGTGCGGGCCGCCCGAAATGATAGCGATCTTATTATCGGACGCCGAACCAGCCACTGGCATCAGAGCCGTGGCGACAACCAGCGATGCAGCAACAAGGCTGCTCAAACGAAATGTCATGTGATCCTCCCAGATCGCGACGTCAGAGCTCCTCCTCCTCGCCGCTTGTCACAATAGCTAACATTAAGTGTATTTGGTATGCAATATGCGTTTAGGAGCGAGGCATCTGGTTTGGCTATGCACCATGCAGCTTAGTTCCGAGAGAGTTGCACACGAGCCAGAGCAAACAGCGGGCCGCCGCCAAATCACATTCGGCAACATGAGTCGCTTCTGTTTGTGATGAACTATTGGTGTGTGTCGATCAGAATGTATTTGTCAAAGAATTGTGCAATTACTCAATTCCTTGGCTCTGTGATATTATTTCAGAGATTGAATGCTTGCCTTAAGGGGTCGTCATTAAGCAAAAATAATTAGTATTCGCGCGGTACTTCTGTAAATGATATTTTATGGCGATGCCTGTAGTTAACTTTGTATTTGCGTTATTGGTTCTTCCTCCTTCATTACCGTTAATTCCTCCTTGCTTTACCAAGTTGGCGCAGGAGGGTTGGGAGATGACCAATGCACGTCGCTAGCCGAACGCTCATTCGCATTTGTAGGCTTGCATCCACCGGCATCCTTTCAATGCTGACCTATTGTGTCTCGACCAGTCAGGGATACGCGCAATCCGCCTGCCAACCCCAAACTGGATCGCTCAGTATTACCATTGGTTCGTGTTCTGATCGGGATGTCACGCGGGAGAAAACATCCGGCTCAGGTGCCGTCGTCGACGTGACAGGTGGTCATTATACTGGGCAGGGTGTGGTCCTGCGCAGTCTGGGTACCCACTCCATCGGATTAAAGCTGGACGGAGCGACGAGTTCAGCAGTGCTGAGTGACAGTACCATCAGCACGGCCGGGAGCCATAGCTATGGAATTGCAGCTACCTCGGGCGCACAGTTCGTCGCCGAAAAAGTGGGAATTACCACAAGTGATGACGGAGCTGACGGCGTTCTCGCTCAGAACACAGGTACTGAAATAACGCTCCGCAACTTAGATATTGTAACGCAAGGTCCTTCGGCGCGCGGCATTCGGGTGTTGGACGGTGCGTTCGTCAGTGCTGAACAGATTGCTATTGTTACCGAGGGAAGCGGAGCTTCCGAAGCTATCCGTGTCGAAAACGGTTCCGAGATGACCTTGGTTGACGCAGATATCTCCGTTCTGGGCAGTGACTCTTGGGGGATTTTGGTCGACACGAGCGTCTTCGACGCAAGCGGTATCCAGATTGCGACTGATGGCGCTAATGCTACTGGTGTCGATGTATATGGTGCGGGCGCGTGGGGGGGGGGGGGCTAGGTTCTGGCACTATTGAGACCAAGGGCAGCAATTCCTACGGTGCGGGCGCAGGCGCTGGTGCCGAACTTTCCATGGAACATTTTACAATCACCACGTCTGGTGGTGGAGCAGTCGGTGTCTATGCTTGGGGCGCAGGGTCACTCGTGGACCTCAGAGCAGTGACGGTTGAGACGCAAGGGTCGGCGTCATATTCGCTTGAAGCGCAGCTCGCCGGGAAAATCCAAGCTTTCGGCGGCACCTTCACGACGTCGGGTGCTTCTGCCCATGGTATTGCGGCATTTGATGGTGGTGTGGTCGAGGCGTCAAATGTCGATATCGCGGTAACAGGAACTGATGCCTCCGCCATTGCCATTTGGAATGTATCAGCGGCGGATACCAATAGTGTGACCATCAATGGAGGCAGTCTTTCTGCCTCCGCGGCACCAGTGATGTTGGTAGATGGGGGCACAGGAACAATCGCTCTAAACGGCGCCATTGATATTGTCGCGCCTACCTCAACTCCTCGTTCCGTCCTACTTGCCGTAAAAGAGTCATCGGTTGGGTCCAGTGATGTCGACGTGACGCTTACCGACGTTACTCGCGTTCATGGCGATATCGATGTCACTGGGGCTGGAAATGTGCTGAACGCTACCATTGATGGCTCGGAGTGGATCGGCGATCTCTTCGCTGACAGCAACAACACAGCCAATATTGCCCTCAAGGGCGCACGCTGGACCGGTATGGCAACTAACGCCAGCACAGTTTCTCTCAACCCCTCCGTCTGGACAATTACGGGGGACTCCAATGCGGCCTATGTCGACAACGCGGGTGAGCTAAGATTTGACC
Source organism: Devosia sp. MC521 (assembly GCF_014127105.1). Classification (NCBI taxonomy): domain Bacteria; kingdom Pseudomonadati; phylum Pseudomonadota; class Alphaproteobacteria; order Hyphomicrobiales; family Devosiaceae; genus Devosia; species Devosia sp. MC521. Next base: position 1,815,918 of record NZ_CP059902.1, on the reverse strand, counting down.
CAGCAGCCGCTGGTTTTCCGATCCTCGTTGCCAGGGACTATTTCGGTCGAGATGGGCGCTTGCGCCTGAACACGCAGCTGGATGGGGACGGTTCTCCGTCAAACCTACTCGTTATTGACGGCGGTACAGCGACGGGCAAAACCACAGTCTCCATAAACAATGCAGGTGGTTCCGGTCAGCAGACTATCGGTGACGGCATTCTGGTGATCGACACACGGGCAGGCGGAATGACTGCCCGAGACGCTTTCGCGCTTGGCGGTCGGGTCGCCGCTGGCGCTTATGAATATGTTCTGCAGCGCGGCAGTTTGACCGGTGGTGACGACGACGATTGGTTCTTGAGATCGCATGTGCCCATTGCCGCTCAAGCGGACATCCCACTTTATAGGCCGGAAGTTCCTCTATACGCGCCTATAACGGATCTTTCCCGCCGCATGGGCATGACGTTGGTCGGAACATTGCATGAGCGCGTTGGTGAGCAGGCAGGCATGGGACCTAGCTCAGATGCAAGGCTCATGAATGCTGTGTGGACTCGTGCCATCGTCGAAGGGGGCCGCGCACAGTGGGGTGGCGAACTCAATGTTAACGCAGAAGATGTTCATCTGCTGGGCCTACAAACGGGCGTTGATATCTATCGCGGCGAACACGAAGATGGTCGTCGCGATCATATCGGTGTTTATGGCGCGCTCGCTGCTTCTAAGGCGCAAGTTAGCGGATACGCGCTTGGAGCATCGTAACTCCCTGTGGGCGTAGTGGAATTGGGTGCCACGGCCGTCGGCGCCTATTGGACACATTACGAGCCCAACGGTGGTTACATCGATGGTGTCGCGCAGGCGCATTGGACACAGGTCGCCGCGATCTCAGACTATGGCATGCGTCTCGATACAGAAGGGCTGGGTCTAACGGCTTCGGTCGAAGCGGGGCAGCCCATTGCGCTGGATCAAAACTGGACGATCGAGCCGCAAGCGCAACTGATTTATCAGACTATGCGATTAGGTTCTACGGAGGACGATATTTCTCCGGTCTCGTTTGGCAGCACAGATGCGCTCACAGGTCGAGTGGGGTTCCGCCTCCGGCAAGGCTCCTCAGCGAGCGATAAAAAGCTTCAACCCTATGTGAAGGCAAACCTTTGGCACGGTTTCCGGGGCATCGACACAACCTCATTTGCCAGTCACGCCATGGAGACGCCCTTCGGCAGCACCTCAGCCGATGTTGGCGTCGGGTTCACCGCAAAAATCAGCCGTACAGCGAGCGTATACGGGCACGTCGATCACCGTTGGTCCCTCGGTGAAGGGCAAACGTCAGCCTCAACACAAGGCGTTTTGGGCGTTCGGGTTAATTGGTAGGCAGATAGTTACGGTCCTCTGGGACGGGCTGGCAGTATATTTTAAGCGTCATATCAATTGAACTGTCCGCCTCGGCCAGGACTCATACTGAGCGATCGGCAAAGGCGGACAGTTTGGACACTTACGCCGAGACAATGCCGCTTACGGCTTTGAACATGCTTTCAGCTGTGTCGCCGGTGACGATGGCGCCGAGGAGGGGGGCGGCGATGCCGATTTCGCGGAGGCGACGGGCGTCAGCGGGTGTGAGCGCGAGTTGGCTCGGCAGAATGACCGGCACATCGACCGCATCAACAATTGCTTTGTATCGCGCCAAATCGTCTTCCGTCATCGCGGTGCGGTAGCGGTCAAAGGTCATGATTGACGCTTCGATGATGCAGCCGGGAATAGCGGCGATGCGCTGAAGATCTTCGGGCGTGCTGGTTGAGGCCAAAGCAGGCATCGGGCGCAGTTTGGATTTCAGCAGATGCGGCTGGAGGTGGTCGACATAAACGTTGAACCCCTGAAAGCCGAGGTCGTACAGCGCGTCCATCTCCGCTTCGCTTGGCACGATTTCTTGCCCGGCCATTACCAATAGTGGGCAACCAAGTTTGGCCAGTTCCTCAAAGAACGGTCTTTCTTGCGCAAAAGTGCCGAAGGTGCGGTCGGTTGCGCGGTGATAGGCGTTCAAATGGGTCTTGATCGCCGTCGCACCGGCATCCAGCGCTGCTTTTGCGAGATCGATGTCATGGCGCGCCAAAGACACGATCACTGGGAAATCGCCGTTGGTGAGCGAGGCATAAAAGGGGGTAGTCGCGTACATTAGTTAATCCGGTTGCCGAGTGCGGCGTCGAATAGGTGGACCGCAGAGAGTTCAGGGGCAATATGGATGGTTTCGCCGGGCTTGGCGCCGACCCGCTCGCGGAACACGCCGACGATTGTTTGGCCACCCATTGTCATTGTGACCTGCGTTTCAGAGCCCATTGGCTCGACGAGACCGACCACTGCGGCAATGCCGGACGACGCCAGCGAGAGGTGGTCCGGGCGGATACCGTATTTGACCGGACCAGTTGGTGAGACGCCTGTAGGAATTGGCAGGGTGACGCCATTGCCGACGAAATTGCCGCCCTCGATGGTCCCCGAAATGATGTTCATTGCGGGCGAGCCGATGAAGCCCGCGACAAAGACATTTTCCGGACGATCATAGAGATCGAGCGGCGCGCCGATCTGCTCAACCTTGCCGCCATTCATGACGACAATCCGATCGGCCATGGTCATGGCTTCGATCTGGTCGTGGGTCACATAGACCGTGGTCACGCCGAGACGCTGGTGCAGGCCCTTGATTTCGCCGCGCATAACGACGCGCAGCTTGGCGTCGAGATTGGACAGCGGCTCGTCAAACAAAAACACCTGCGGGTTGCGCACGATAGCGCGGCCCATGGCAACACGCTGGCGCTGGCCGCCCGAGAGCTGACGGGGATAGCGCTCAAGGAGCGGGGTGAGCCCGAGAATGTCGGCCGCCCAATTCACACGTTCGGCGATTTCAGCCTTGGACGCGCCACGGTGCTCAAGCGAAAAGCCCATGTTGGTGGCAACCGTCATATGCGGATAGAGCGCATAATTTTGGAACACCATGGCAATGTCGCGGTCCTTGGGTTCAAGTTCATTGACGACACGGTCGCCGATGGAAATGTCGCCACCACTGATGGTTTCAAGGCCCGCGATCATGCGCAGCAGGGTCGACTTACCGCAACCAGAAGGGCCGACGAGCACGATGAACTCACCATCGGTGATGTCGACATTGATCCCGTGCAGGATGTGAGTGTCCCCGTAAGACTTGCGGACATCGTTGAGAGAAACTTTGGCCATGGATCAGCCTTTCAGACCGGTATGGGCAAGACCTTCGACAAATTGCTTTTGCGCCACGATGAAGACGATGAGCACCGGAATAGCGGTCATGGTCGCGGCAGCGAGCTGAATGTTCCACATGGCTCCACCATAGGCGTCCGTGAACTGGGTCAGCGCCTGGGGCAGGGTGAACATGTGCGTCGAGGAAATGAAGACAATAGGCTCGAGGTAGAGGTTCCACGAGTGGAGGAAGGTGAAGATGGCGACCGCGCCGAGCGCTGGCTTGGCCAGGGGCAGGGCGATCTTCCAGAAGATTTTAAACCGGCCCAGACCATCAACACGCGCGGCTTCTTCAAGTTCGCCCGGCAGGGAGATGAAGAACTGACGCATGACAAAGGTCGCGAAAACCGATGGCGCACCAAAAATCGGCACGAGAATGAGGGGCCAATGAGTGTTGACCATGCCCCAGCTCAGGAACAGCTGGAACAGCGGAACGATGGTGACTTCGGACGGAATAAGCAGGCCCAGCAGCACGATCATGAAGATCGCGTTTGAGAAGGGAAACTTGATCCGAGCAAAGGCGTAGCCCGCCATGGACGAGATGACCATGGTGCCTGCCGTGACGATGGCTGCAATATAGGCCGAGTTCCAATATTGGCGTGCGAAGGGCTGGAGCTCAAACACCTTCTGATAGGTGGTCCAGTCAAAACGACGGGGCCAGATATCGGGCGGGAAAGCGAAGATGTCGCTGATCGGTTTGACCGATGAGGTAATCATCCACCAGGTCGGGAATACGAACGGCACCAGCAGCACGCAGAGCAAGCCGTAGAGCGCCACCTTCATGCGGGGAGAAAGATCAGTTTTCATAGAACACGATCCGCTTGCGCATCTGCCACTGAACGACGGTGAGGACCGCAACGATGACAAAGAGTAGGATTGAGAGAGTGGAGCCGTAGCCGAAGAAATTGAACTGGAACGCCTGCTGGTAGAGGTAATAGACCAGCACCGTGGTCGACACGCCCGGCCCGCCCTTGGTCAGGATTGCGATCTGCGCAAAGACCTGCAGCGAACCGACAATCGTGATGATCGAGGTGAGCAGCATGGTTGGCGAGATCATCGGCAAGGTGATGCGGCGGAATTGCTTGAACTGGCCTGCGCCATCGACGCGTGCTGCCTCATAGAGTTCCTTCGGCACGCCCTGTAGGGCCGCGAGGAACAGGATCATATTGAGGCCAACGTTCTTGAAAACCTGAACGACGACGACCGAGATCATGGCCGTGTTGGGGTGGCGCAGCCAGTTCGGACCCTCGATGCCAATCATGGCAAGCAGGCCGTTGATGCCGCCGTTCACCTGCAGCAAGAAGCTCCAGACGATCGTCCATGCGACGAGAGAAACCACAACTGGCGAGAAGAACAGCGTGCGGAAAACGACAATGCCTTTGAGCTTCTGATCCATCAAAATGGCCAAGAGCAGCGCAAGGCTCATATTGAGAACGACGAGGCCCAAGCTAAAGACGGCCGACGCCCACAAAACCGGGGGGAGGTTTGGGTCGCGCAGCAGCATCTGATAGTTGGCGTCACCCACAAAGGTGAAGGTATTCGCCAGCACGTTCCACTCGTGCAGCGAATAATAGAACACCAGCGCAAGTGGGATGAGAACGAAGACGATCGTACCCACAAGCTGCGGTGCGATGAAGAGATAGCCGGCGGCCGCATCGCGACGAGCGATGGTCCAGAAGGGCGGCTTATGCGGCGCTTGTACTGGCTGAGACATTGAGGTTCCTGCGTCTCCCTCCCGCTTGCGGGGAGGGATCAAGGGTGGGGGTTAGCCACGGGCACAGTGTGTGCGGGGGCATACCCCCACCTTGGTTCACGACGGACTTGGCGTGCCAGGTCCTGTTCAGCTTCCCTCCCTGCGAGAGGGAGAGAAGAAGGAGCCGAAGCTCAAGTGGTGCTTAGCGCATCAACAGTGGGCTAACGCTCGAGCAGACGTTGTCGAGAACTGCGCCAACGTCAGCTTCTGCAACCCAGAGAGCGTCAAGCGATGCGCGGATGGTCTGCTGAATCTGAGCATAGTTGGTGTGGCCAGCCACAACATTGCCGGTGGAGATGCCGTTGATCACAACGGTTTCGATCTGTTCAGCCGAGAGCAGCGGATTGGTCGCGGTGAAGGTTTCGGTGTTCAGGAGAGCCGCACGCGCTGGTGGGAAGAACTGCGCCAGCTTTGCGCTGTTGGCTTCGTTGGTCCAGAAAGCGAGGAAGTCGACAGCAGCGTCAACATTCTTGCCCGAAGCAAGGGCACCAACACCGGCCTGACCGACAACCGAATAGGTGCCAACCTTACCAGCTGGAAGCGGAACGAGGTCCCAACCGAAGGCGTCTTCCTTTGGCAGCAGCGAAGCACGCGAGATCTGCGTGACGGTCATTGCTGCGTCGCCGGTGAAGAAGTCTACGTTTTCACCTGGGCCTGGGAAGGAGCCATCCTTGAAGATGCCGGTGTGGAAGGCCGTCATGGCTTCGACCATTTCTGGCGTGTTGAAGCCGCAAGTCTTGCCATCTGCAGACCATGCATCGGCGCCCCAACCACGGAAGAAGGCGGTCAGGTTCTGCCAGTTCTGATAGTTGAAGTCGCGGATGATGATGCCATCCTTACCTGCGTCAGCAACAGCTTTGGCCGATGCCATGGCATTGTCCCAAGTCCATTCGCCAGCCGCGATCATTTCGGCTGGAGTCTTAGCGCCAGCTGCGGTGATCAGATCGGTGTTGACGAACATCGCGAATGGCGAGGTCGAGAATGGGTAAGCATGGAGCTGACCATCGCGCTGCCAAAGTGCACGTGCGCCTTCTGTCACGTCGGCCAGATTGTAGCCTTCGATGGCGTTGAAGCGATCGGTGAGCGGAGCCAGTGCGCCAGAGGCAACAAAGTCCTGCGCGCTGGTTTCGAAGATCCAAGCCAGATCCGGTGCGTTGCCGCCTGCGATCTGAGTGGTCAAGGTCGTGGTGTAGTTGTCGAACGGTAGAGGTTCGAAGGTTACGGTCACGCCTGGATTTTCAGCGGTGTAAGCTGCCGCGATTTCGTTGAACAGCGCCATGTGCGCTTCGTTCGCGCTCCATGTGGTCATACGCAGGTTCACTGCGTCCTGAGCCCATGCGACGCCGCTGAATGCGAGCGGCAGCATGATGCCGGCGAGGGCCGCAGTGGCCTTGAGCTGAGCAATACGGTTCATAATTCTCTCCCTTGAAAGTTTCTTAGTACCCACGGACGTCCGGCCAGCGGATCTCGATCCCCTCGCGATACAGCTGAGCTTGGAAGTCCTGGAGTTTTCCGTCGTCGGCCTGCACCTGGTGCGGGGTGAGGCCATTATTGAGGCAATGAGCGGCAAGCATGCCCGCCACTTCTCCAACGTTCCATTCCACCGGATGCAAGCGATAGCAGCCGTTGGTGATGTGCGTGGTGCCCATGTTCTTGCCACCCGCGAGGAGGTTCTTCACGCGACGTGGCAGCAGAGAGCCGAGCGGGATTTCGAACGGTGCGGATTCAACGTCCACATAGTTATCGCCGCCGGTAGAGGGGTGAAGGTCGATGCGGTACATGCCGATACCGACGCTATCACGATAGTTTTTCGAGAGATTATTGCCGTGGACGAGCATGGAAACGTCCTGCTCGACGATACGGGTCACCGGCAGAATGCGGCGGCTCTCGCGAATGTAAGGGGCCATGGCCAAGCCATGTTCGGTGCCGGTGATGTCACCGCGCAGGCGCAGGCCCGGGAAGCCATAGCCACCATCGGTGCGTGGCGCTTCGGTCTGCAGCCAGTAGAAGACCGAATAGGAAAGATCGGCAGCTTCCTTGAGCATGCGCGCTTTTTCGTCTACCGACTTATCGATGATATTGCCATCGAGATAGTCGATCATCGGCCAGTTCACGAGGCAGATGTCGGAATTGTAAGCGCCCGGCACGAAGTTGCGACGCGCTGCAATACGGCGGAAGGTCCAGAGGTTGCCGTCGCCAGCATTGCGGCGCTGATCGGCATCCACTAGCAGCGGATTGTCATCCACATTCGGGGTGAATGTACGCGTGGTCTGCTCGAGCGTACGCGGATGCGGCGCGGTAAAGCCCAGCATAGGCCCGCCCCAGAAGTGCGGCTCGTAGGTGCGCCAGTAGTCGTAATTGTCCGGCTTATCGATGACGTGATTGCCGTCGACATGGTCCATGGCAAAGCAAACCGAGACGGCCTGAACATTGTCTGGCTGCGCTTCAGCAGGCGCGCTGGGTTCGCCAGTGTCTGACTGCGCTTCAAAGCCCGAAGCATATTCAGTGCCGGTCAGTGGCAGCAGATCGCCCAGTTCGGTGGCGTCGACAAAATACGGAGCCGAGCAGGTGATGACACGGTCGCTGTCGCGATGGCGCAGCGTTACGGACTTCACTTCGTCGCCGATAACTTCAGCCGAAATAGGCAGGTAGGGCTTTAAAATGGTCAGCTTGCCGCCGCCAATAGAGGGCGCGAGCATGCTTTCGAGAACGGCAAGGCCAACGCGTGGCTCTGCGCACAGGCGGCTGACATAGCCCGCACCGGGGTTAAGGTCATCCCAAGCGCGGCTGGCTTCGGTCAGCGGGTAGTGATCGCGATAGTACTGGCGGATACCCGAACGCAGTTTGCGATAGGAACGGGTAATCCCGAACTGTTCAACCCAGGAGTGCTCGTCGGGCGGAACGGCCTGACTGGTCAGCTGACCACCAATCCAGTCGTATTCCTCTGTCATGATAACAGAGCGGCCCGCGCGCAGAGCGCCGAGCGCTGCTGCAACACCGCCGAGGCCGCCGCCAACAATAAGAATATCTGCGTGAAGCTCTTTGATCATAATTTCCGGTCGAGTTAGCGAGAAACGGGGCCGAGGGTGTCACCCTCAAGCATTTGGCAAGTGAGAAGCTGTTGCTGAACGTCTTCGTTCTGCTCCAAGCGTCGCACCAACATCTGAGTAGCGCCGCGCCCCATGGCTTCACGGGGGATGGCGAAAGAGGTGAATTTGCGGCCCGGCTCTTCGGTCCGAATGTGGTTGCCGAGCACCACGATAGAGAGCGCGTTGGGCACCAAGACGCCGCGCGCACGGGCGGCCGCTTCCAACCCGATGGCGTCGACCAGTTCGGTGCAGAACACACAGGTCACGCCAGCGGCCAGCAGGCCATCAAGCAGGGCATTGGCGTCTGAGCCGACATGGTGATGGGTAAAGGCGAGTTCCGCCCCAGCCATTTCCTGCTGGAAGCCTGTCCAACGGTCGGCACTCGATTCAGCGCCTTCTTTGAAGCCGATAAACCCAAGTTTTTGGTGGCCCATGCGCTTGGTGCGCGCCACGAGCTCCGCCGTGGCTTCCGCATAATCACTGCCGACATAGGGCACCGGCCCACCCGCATCATCACGTCGGCCAACAGCCACGAAGGGGAAGTCGCCACCGACGAGGCGCGCCAGTTCATCGCGATCAAATTGGCGTCCGAGAACAATGCAGCCATCGGCCAAGCGCAGGCGGACATTGTCGCCAAAAATTTTGCGCTTCTTGCCAGCGCCGGTCAGCAGCAGCAGGTCATAACCCAGCTCCTGCGCGGCATCTTCAATGCCCAGCAAGAAGGGGAGAAAGAAGTCGGCCTGATCGGACGGGAAGGCAGGTTCGTAGGTGAACACACCCAGAATGCGATTGAGCCCATTGACCATGCGCCGCGCGACAGGATCTGCCACATAGCCTGTGTCGCGAATGACTTTGAGAACCCGTTCACGCGTATCATCAGGAATGCGACGCGCATCAGAAGGCGAACCATTCAGAACGAGAGACACAGTCGCCTGGCTGACGCCAGCGAGCTGGGCAATATCCTTTTGCGTGAGTCTCTTGTGGGCTGCCATACGAGTTCTCCAATGTGCTGATACGTATCAGCGCTTATACGCATTAGCAATAGGGACGTGGCGTTGGGATACCAGGATTAGGGGTGTCGGTAGCCCGTAGAACAGGCTCTCGAATGTGAATTGATAAGCTCAACCAAACGGTTGGCGATGTGCGGTGAGTTAATCGACCAGCCGCAAAACTGTATGCAAAGGTGTGTCGTTTTCGCGGTAATCGAGGTCTGGACGAACGGGCCAGGACCGATGAATCGGCCTTGGCGCCGGGCCAAATAATGTCGTCACGAAGCGGCTTTGGTGTGTCGTTTAAGCAGGCAGAAAAGACCCCTGCTCGACGTATCGAGCAGGAAAAAATGATTGCTAATTTCTAGGAGTTTAGCTGGGCCAAGCAGCAAGCGTTATGGGTGCCGATGAATAGGGTACGACCGTCTTGCACCACAGCCCGAGCTGCCTAACTGTTTAGCTTGCGCCAGGCTTGGTATTCTTCCTCAGCGTCGGGATGGAGCGGGTAGTAGCGCTGCAGGGACTCGCCCGCCATCAGCTTCATGCGTGAGAATTCTTCCCATTCGGCGTGCTTCTGGCCGTCTTCGATCACAGCTTGAGCCATGGAAAGGGGGACCACGACCACGCCGTCATCATCAGCAACGATAATGTCGCCGGGCACGACGGTAACCCCGCCACAGGCGATAGTGACATTGACCGCATTGGGGTAAATATCTGTCTGGACGTGGAAATTGGGCGACCAGCCTTTTAGCCACAGCGGCAAGTCCAGCTTTTCGACATTGGGCCTATCGCGCATTACGCCATCGATCACGATACCGGCGCCGCCACGACCTTTGAAATAGGTGGACATCATATCGCCGAAAATGCCGGAGCGCATGTCGCCGCGGGCGTCGACGACGACAACGTCGCCTTCTTCAACCTGATAGAGGACATGGCGATGCAATTGCGTCTCCGGGTCCGCATACTCGCCATGGTTGTAGAGGTCGGGGCGCTGCGGCAGACACTGCAGGGTCAAGGCTGGCCCACAGATCACGTTACCCTTGGTCTGCGGTAGAATGCCGGTCATATGCGGATTGCGGAAACCCATGTGTCCCAGCGTTCCTGCAATTGTTGCTGTACCGAGGCTGCGCAGTGCTTCAATAATGTGGCGTGGTGGCCGGGTGATTTTTGCAATCTCGATCATGTCAAATCCCTCCTATGCAATCCGTTTTGCGAAATATCAGGCGAACCAAGTCGTGCCGGGATATTGATGCGCTCGTGCGACCTCTTCATTGAGCTCAAGCCCAATACCGGGGCGGTCGGAGAGGGTGATTTTGCCGTTCTTGATGATCTCGCCACCGTCGGTGATCGTCGACCAATAGTCCCGGTGGAACCAGTGATACTCGAGCACGAGGAAGTTCGGCACGGTCGCGCACACATGGGCCGAGGCCATGGTGCCGATCGGCGACGAGACATTGTGGGGCGCGAAGGGGATGGAATAGAGGTCCGCCATTTCCGCGATTTTGCGACACTCCGAGAGCCCGCCGCATTTGGGAATATCGGGCATGATGATGTCGACCGCTTGCTGTTCGAGCAGTTTTCGGAAGCCGTGCCGGAGATAGAGGTTTTCGCCAGCGCAGATTGGGGTTGAGGTGCTGCGCGTGATTTCGGCCATGACGTCGATATTCTCGGGCGGCACTGGTTCTTCAAGCCACATGAGCTTGAGCGGTTCGAGATCGCGGGCGAGGCGAATGGCGCTGTGCTTGTCGAGGCGCGTGTGCAGATCGCACGCTACATCTACCGATGGGCCCGCTGCGGCGACGACCATATGGGCGAGCTCGACCATGCGCTCGTGCTCCCACTTATTGGGAGTCATGTTGAAGGCGTCTTTCTGGTACCAGCCGGTTTCGCTGCCCGTGTGCCCATAGGCGCGAATGTCGAGATCGACTTTGAGGGCAGAAAACCCTGCTTCGAGCACTTCATCGACCACGGCCTGCACTTCAGCCATATTCATGCCCGGAGAAACTTCACAATCGCAGTAAAGACGGATGTCGTCGCGGAACTTGCCTCCCAGCAGTTCATAAATTGGGACGTTGAGCGCTTTGCCTTTGAGATCCCATAGCGCGATTTCAATGCCCGTCAGGGCGGTGATGAGGGCGCCTGCGAACCCGCCCTCGAAAACGCGGCGGCGACGCAGGTCTTCAAACAATGCGTCGATGGCAAAGGGATCGCGCCCGATCAGCATTTCGGTGAGTTCATGCTGGATAATGGCGATGGCCTGATGCCCGCCATGAACGCATTCGCCGATACCGGTAATACCGGCGTCCGTTTCAATCTTCACCCATAGGTGCATGCAGTGGCCGGTGGTGGCCGCTGTTTTGACCGACGTGATTTTCATTGTTCCCCCTCTGCCGAAGGTGGGCTCCCTCGGCCACTCCTCGTCTTGTTATGGTGTGGATGTGCCCTTGCGACTGTTGGCAGACAGCGTGTTCTCCGCTTCTTCGCGGTCGTTGAACGCCTTCTTGCCCATCTGCAAATGCGATTGCAGGGCATATTGAAAATGGATGCGATCGCGCAGGGCGAGGCCGTCAATGACGCTGTCGTGCTGCTCAAAAGTGACGCCGGTGAAATCGCGGAGTTCCTTGGCGCGTTCCATAATCCGCAGCATCACCGGCTTCATGATGCGATAGACGTCGAGAACGGCGCGATTGTTGAGAATGGCGACCAGACGGAGGTGAAACTGAAAGTCCATCTCCGACGCCTGAACAATCGTGGCTGCATCACGCAGCTTGCCATTAATGTCGCGCAACTCGACAATATCGGTGGCGGTAATCCGGTCAAAGATGATGTCGACCGAGCTGATTTCGATCAATTGCCGTAGGCCCTGCACGTCAGAGAATGTCTGACGCGAAATATCGAGCGTGTTGAACGAAAACAGGTCCAGTGCGCGTTCCATGCGGTCATCGATGATGATCGCCCCGATCTTGGGTCGAACGGACACCATGCCGTAGGCCTTCATGATACGCATGGCCTCGCGCACAGTATTGCGGCTGGCTTGAAAGCGTTCGCACAGCTCGCGCTCCGTAGGCAGGCTATCGCCCACGGTCAGCCTGCCGTCTGTGATCAGTCCCCTGATGTTCTGAACCATCGCATCCACAGCGGACGGGATTGAGTTGCGAACAATAGTGTCGTTGAGCGACTGCCCATCAGACGACCGTGTTGTAGCGTCGCTCATCCTTTAACAGCCCCGACGGTGAGGCCTTCGGACAAGAAGCGTTGCGCATAGACGTAGAGAATTGCGACCGGCACGGCGGTCAATAAGGATGCTGCCATCAGCTTACCCCAAGGGAGAATATCGCCCACCACAAGCGACTGCAGGCCGATGGGAAGCGTGCGCAGAGATTCACTGGTGATGAAGACGAAGGCAAAGAGAAACTCGTTCCAAGCGTTGGTGAACGCAAACAAGGTGACGGAAAGGATCGCCGGAGCTGCCAGAGGAAGCGTAATGCGCCAGAAGATATAGAGACGACTTGCACCATCAATACGGGCCGCTTCTTCCAGTTCGACCGGGATGGACCGAAAGTAACCCATTAATACCCAAGTCGCGAAGGGCAAAAGGAAGGTAGGGTAAGTAATAATGAGCGCGATGTGTGAATTGATCACGCCAATGGTGGTGAGTGTCTGATACAGCGGGATGAACAGAAGCGTGCCGGGCAAAAGGTAGGTGATCAGCAGCAGCGTTGTCAGAAGCCCTGCGCCGCGGAAGCGCAGCCGTGAGAGGGCATAGGCGGCAAGGGACGCTAGCGCGACCGAAATCACCGTGCTGACAGCGGCAACGAAGACCGAGTTCAGCAGCCAGGTCAGGAAGGGCGTGTCGCCGACGAGTGAGCGATATTGCTCCAAGGTCGCTGGCTCTGGCCAAAAGATCGACCGACGCTCGCTGATTTGCGCCGTGGATTTGAGCGAGGTGGTGATGATCCAATAAAAGGGAAAGAGCACAAAGGCGAGGAGCGGCAAGAGGACGATCACCCGCGCTATGGGCCCCGCATTGGAGCGCGCCGATTTCCGGAAAATCGGCTGGACGGGTGAGCGGCCCGTCGCGACGCGCACCCGGCGGATCAACCATTCGATACCGGCAAAGGCCAGATTGATCGGCAGGAAGATCAGATCGATGAAGCCGGTGAACACCCGCGCTGCAATTTTCATGACACTGTGACCGGTGCCGCTGCGCTTTGCCGAGGCGCCATCGCGCTTATCGTCGTGGCGCATGAACCGCGCCAAGAGCCAAATCAGGATCGCCATCAAGGGCGCAACACTGAAGGCTATGGCGATGCCGGGGCCATATTGGAGCGAGCCCAAAGCTTTCTCATAGGCGAGGATCGAATAGAGCTTTGTCGCGCCGCCCGGTCCCCCCTGGGTCATCAGGAAGGGCAGGCCAAACTGATTGAAGGTCGAGATAAAGGACAAGAGCAGCGTTACGACGACGACATAGCGAAGGCTGGGCAGGGTGACGCTACGGAACCTTTGGACAGCATTGGCACCATCGACCTGGGCGGCCTCAATCTGCTCGCGGTCGACCGCCTTCAGCCCGGCTAAGAGCAAGAGGACAAAGAAGGGAATACCCTTCCACACATTGACCGAAATAATGCTGCCCATGGCCATGGTCGGATCCGACAGCCAACCCAGTGGCCGGTCGATTACGCCAACCCCTTGCAGGATCGGATTAAGCCCGCCGAACATCGGATCATAAATGCTTTTCCAGGCGAGTGCGGTGACGATCTCTGGAACAATCCACGGCAGCAGCATGATGCCGCTGAGCAGTGCGCGGAAGGGCAGGCGGCTATTGAGGATAAGCGCCACGGTCATGCCGATGACGAATTTCAGGCTGAGCGACCAGAAGGTGAATTGGATGGTGTTCTGCATCGCCTGCAGAAAATCGCTGCTGCTCCACAGGCGCTGGTAATTGCGCACGCCAACCTGGGTTGTCTCACCGGTTAGAAAGTTAAGCGAAGTGGTGCTGATGAAGATGGCGCTGACAAATGGCCAGAATATGAGCAAGGCCATGATGATCACGAGTGGAAGGATGAAGGCGTAACCAACCTTCCAGTCACGCCCCAAGAGCCCTTCGAGCTGCTTCTTGCTGGTCAGCTTTGGTCGGGGCAATTGTGTGGTCAGGCTCATACGGTCGTCCATAAAGGCGCTCCATCAGATCGCTATGGCGCAACGAGACCCTGGGTGGCAGGGCCTCGCCGCTCCGGGAAGAAAGGGAGACAGCGGCGACCCGATAGGACCGCCACTGATCGCTTGTGCTGGCTTAAAGGATGCCGCCTTCTTCGAAGATCTGGACGATCTTGTTGTGTCCGTCAGTCACGGCTTCTTGCGAGGTCATACGGCCGGAGATGACATTGCTCATGGCTTGTTCGAGCACGCCCTGAGCACGGATCGCGTCGATCTGTGCGGCAGGTTGGGCTGGCCAAGATGCGCCGATGTATGGATCCTTGACGCTGACCTGGCTCTTGATGATCTCAAAGTTCGGGTCAGAGGCAATAAGTTCTGGTGTCCAAAGGTTTTCATAGGCTGGCATGAAGAGGCCGCCTGCGACGGAAGACATTTGCGTGAAATTGGCCGGGTCGAGCAGGTCCAATGCAAGCTGCTTGGCCAAATCGACATTGGGCGCGCCCTTGAAGATGGTGAGCCACCCGCCCACTGCGCCGCCATCACGGCTACCGCCATCGTTGCCATTGGGCTGACGGAGAAGAACCGTGTTGGGGAACACCGGATTGTTGTCGCGCTTGGCGGCCGCATAGAGCGAGAAGGCGTTTGCGGTATAGCCAACACTGCCCGCCAGATAGGCTTCGTTGTTGGAAATATCGCCCCAGCTTTCTACGCCCGGCGGCAACATGGCCGCATATTTGCCGTTGCGATCATAGGTTTCGCGGACGAACTCGAACGCAGCCACGGTGTTCGGGTTGTCGAATTCAACCTTAGTGCCAGTGGCGTCGGTGAAGTGGCCGTTGAAGGCATTGAGAATTGCCGAGGCAACGCCCCAGCCGTCGCCGGACTGGTTGACGGTCAGGCCCCAACCATAAAAGCCATTGGCCGGATCGGAGATGGCCAGAGCCGCGTCGCGGCGCTTCCCCCACGTGTCCAGCGTGCGCCAATCAATGCCCTTTTCGAGCAATTTATCGTTGCGGAAGAAGGTGCCCGTTGAATTGGCGATGAACGGGACCGCAGCCCAGCGGCCGTCGACCTTGCCGTTCTGCTCTGCGTTGATCCCCGGCATAACATTGCCGTAGCGTTTTGTGGCTTCTTCCACCACGTCGGTGACGTCTTCGAGCAGCCCCAGAAGCTGCATTTGAGGCACCGAGATCGTGCTGGTGTAAGCCAGATCTGGCGGGTTTCCAGCACGTACGGCGGCCGACATTTTGCCTAAGAAGTCGCCGAAAGACTCCGGATTTGTGGTTGAAATGTCGAGTTGGGCACCGTTGGTGGTGGCAAATTTTGTCACGGTGTCGCGGAAAAGGTTTTGGGCCGCTTCGAAGTATTCTGTGCGGTGAATAACGGTGAGCTTGCCTGCTGCGCCTTCCGGCAGAGCTTGCTCAGCTTCCTGCGCCAGCAGCGGCATACCATTGCTTGCTGCCCATAGGCCTAGGCCTGCAGCACCACCATTTTTTAGCACGTCACGGCGATTGATCTTCTTAAAAGTCATTCGTCCTATTCCTCCTTTTGGACATGACTGCGCGCTCGCTGAGCCAGTAAAGGCGGCGATGAATACTGCGATGCGCTTTAACCTCCCGTGTGAAGACTCTCCTTGCCTTCACCTATCCGCGCCAAAAGCAGGCTTTTGTCCCATCAATAGGCCCGAATATGCACTATGACTGACGCAGGATGGGGTTTGAGTCAACATTTGTCCCACAAAAGACTTGATGCTTGGAAGTTCGCGCTTTAACAAATTGGCATTAGCTATGTTGTTCTTGCCGGTTTGAGGAGGCGGGCGTGAACAACTTGTCAGTTCTATTTAAAGAACAATTTGCCGTTCTTGGGCTGACAAAACCGCAAATCATCGTTCTGGGAGGACTAGATGGGTGCCGTAACGATCCGCAATGTTCGCAAGGCCTATGGCGCAGTCGAGGTGCTGCACGGCGTTTCCATCGATATTGAGGATGGCGAATTCGTCATTCTCGTCGGCCCGTCGGGGTGCGGAAAGTCGACACTGCTGCGCATGATTGCCGGGCTGGAAGACATCACTGGCGGCGACATTGAGATCGGCGGACAGCTGGTCAACGATCTGGAGCCCAAAGATCGCGATATCGCCATGGTGTTTCAGTCCTACGCGCTTTACCCGCATATGACGGTCGAGGAGAACATGGCGTTCTCGCTCAAACTGGGCCGTGTCCCCAAAGATGAAATCCGCCGTCGCGTGCTCAATGCCGCGCAGATTTTAGGGCTCCAAGATTATCTCGAGCGCTATCCGCGACACTTGTCAGGTGGGCAGCGCCAGCGCGTTGCGATGGGCCGGGCGATTGTCCGAAACCCCAAGGTTTTTCTATTCGACGAGCCTTTAAGCAATCTCGATGCAAAGCTGCGCGTGCAGATGCGCAGCGAGATCAAGCTGAACCATCAGCGCCTTAAGACCACTACCATCTATGTGACGCATGATCAGATTGAAGCCATGACCATGGCCAATCGGATTGTGGTCATGCATTCGGGCAATATCGAGCAGATCGGCACGCCACTGGAGCTCTATGATCGTCCGGCAAACCTGTTCGTCGCCAGCTTCATTGGCTCACCCGCCATGAACATAATTTCGGGCGCGTTGGATGGCACCAGTTTCATCTTCCCGGACGGCAAAAGAGTTGACCTCGGTGCCTTGCCGAGTGGCGTGGTAAATGGACCAATCAGCCTTGGTGTTCGACCCGAGCATTTTACCCTCGATCCCCAAGGGGTTCAGGCCGAGGTCGTGCTCATTGAGCCGACTGGATCGGAAACGCAGGTGACGCTGCGCCTCGGGGGCAAGGATATTGTCGGGGTGTTCCGCGAGCGCATCGAGGCGCAACCCGGCCAGTCCATTGGTATCAGTTTCCAGCGTGAGCTGGCGCATCTGTTTGCGGCTGAAGACGGCCGCCGTATTGAACGCTAGAAAACTCAGCGTTCGCGCCTCGGCGCGAAAAAGGTATCCCGGCTCAATGGGGCAGAGCCGGGATGACTGGTTTACAGCCAGATATTCTGGATCACGTCCCAGCCCATACGGAGGGCCGTGAGGGTCAGAAAGGCTGCAAAAGAGTAGGACAGCGTTTTGCGGGGAATGCTGTGCGCCAGCTTTGCACCATAGGGAGCCACCAGCATGGTGAGCGGGATCAAAGCCACCAGTGCGATCAGGTTCAGATAGCCGATAGATCCTGCTGGCAGGCCTTCAGCGCCAAAACCGGTGATGATGTAACCAATGGTGCCAGGGATGGCGATGACGAAGCCCAGAGCGGATGCCGTGCCGACAGCCTTGCGGATATCGTAACCGAAGGTTGTAAGGATCGGAACGCTCAGCGTGCCGCCACCAATGCCCATCAGCGACGAAATCAGACCGACAACGGTGCCGAATGCGGCTTTGAGAGCCGGATGCGGGAAGTCGGTTGCGACAGCCGGGCTGTTGGCGCGCAGCGTCATATTGATCGCCACGAGCAGTGCCACAACGGCGAAGATCGCCGTGAGCACAATGCCCGAAACATAGGCGGAGAAGATCGCGCCAGCGATCACGCCAATCACAATCGGCAGGGACCAAGACTTGATCAGATCGAAGTCAACGGCACCCTTTTTGTAGTGAGAGCGCGCTGAGGAGAGCGAGGTGAAAATGATCGTGGTGAGCGAAGTCGCCACCGCAATCTTCATACGCAGGCCCTCATCGATCCCGAGGCCGCCCAGAACGAAATAGAGCACTGGGACAATGATGATACCACCACCGACGCCCAAAAGGCCGGCAACGAGCCCGCCCATGAGCCCGGCAAAGATCATCGCGACGACAAAGAGCCCGTAATCTGCGAAAAATTCCATGGTGGTGCTTAGCCTTCCAGAGCTTCGAGCAGGGCGATGCCGAGTTCGGCGTCACCCGCTTCCACTGCCTTGACTGCATTGCGCAGCGCTCGCAGCCAAGGGGTTGGGACGCCAAGCTGTTCGCCAATCTCGATAACTGGCAGAACTTGGAAATCAACTTCCGTCGGACGCTTGAAGGTCGCTAGATCGCGCCACACGCCAGTGCGGCGATTGTCATGGGAGTTCCAATAGCGCGTCTGGGCGTCCCAGGAGGCCTGCATCTCGGCTTCAGTGCCGCCAGCGCGGAACGCCTTTGGATCAAACCCATCGCTGTTTTCGATGCGAATGCCCTTGGCGTCAGCAACGGCCGTGACTTCCGCGCAGATCTTGGCCAGAACCGCGCGCGCCTTTGGACGTTGGTAAACGTCAACGACGTCCATATCGGCGATTGCAGTGCCGAAGTAGACCGCGCCAAGTGCCATTTTGGCCCAGAGATAGCCAAAAATATTGTCGGTGATATCGACCTTATGAACCGGCGCGAGCAATTCGCCCAGTTCCTTGATCCGGTCAGTGATCTGGCCGTCAACTTCGCCAATCTTGAAGCTGCCGCTGCCACCGTTCTTGATGTGACCCGGTTCGACAAAGAAGCCACCAAAGGTCAGGTACCCACCGATGGTGCGGTCCGCGCCAACAGCGTCGGCGACGCGGTATTCTTCAAGCCCGTTCTGCAGCGAGACAACGCAGCCGTCCGCCGCGAGAACGCGCTTGACCATGTCGAGCGTGCTTGCCGTGTGCGGAGCCTTAACGGCCAGCAGAATGATATCGTAGGTGCCAGAGACGTCCTCCGGCAGTATGATGTTTGCGGGCACACTCACGTCGCGCACGCCGCTCAGACGCAGCCCATTGGCACGCACCGCCGCCACATGGGCCGCGTTCGCGTCAACGAGATCAACAGTGTGACCTTGTTCGATCAGATGCACGCCAGCGATGGCGCCGATAGCGCCAGCGCCGACAACGAGAATAGACTGACCCATTTAGCGCAACTGACGCGAGAAGGGCATGTGGGTGCGGCCGGTGTGCGTGCCCCCGGTGACTTCGAGGATCGCACCTGTGGTCCAGGACGAGCGGTCCGAGGTCAGGAAAGCTGCCGCTTCCGCAACGTCGATTGCCGCGCCGGTCCGGCCGATTGGCGTGCCTTCGAGGGTCAGGTTGACATATGGGTGCAGGCTATCGTCGGTTTCGGTGACGATATTGTCGAGGATCAGGCCCGGAGCAACGGCATTGACGCGGATGCCATATTGGCCCAGCTCGATGGCGAAGATGTGGGTGAGCAGTTCAACCGCAGCCTTCGAGCCGCTGTAATGCGCGCCACCGGCACGACCCGAGCGCGCCGCGCCCGAGGAGATGTTGATGATGGAACCCTTGACGCCGGCGTCGATCCACTTGCGGGACAGCGCCTGACAGGTGAGCATGGTGCCACGCGTGTTGACGTTGAACACGCTGTCCCATTCTTCAACGGTCACATCGAGCATGGAGCAGTTTGGGAAAATACCATGCGCATTGGCCAAGAGGTCTGGCAGGCCGGCGAAAGCTTCTGCTTCCGCCACCATGCGCTGAACTTCGTCAAACTGCGACTGGTCGCCCTGTACGGCGAACACTTTGCCGGGGTAGGTTTCAGCGATTTCTGCGGCAACAGCCTTCACGCGACCACCATCGAGGTCGGCCATGACCACAATGGCGCCTTCGCGAAGGTAAACTTCGGTGATCGCACGGCCCAAGCGACCTGCAGCGCCGGTAACCAGCGCGATTTTGTTTTCAAGAAGCATTTTTGAGATCAGTTCTGCTTGCAGTCGAGTTCGGCCGAAGCCTGTTCGAGAATTTCGATGGCCTGTTTCAGGCCCCACGCCACGCGATTGCGGGCACGCGATGCGCCAACGGTTAGGAACTTGAACGCGTCGGTACCGGCCTCAACCTGCGCCATGTCGCGAAGCGGACGGAGCGACGGATAGATCGGCGTCATGATCGCCGCATCTTGCTCAAAGCGGTCCGCCTCGCTGTAGTCGAGGATGACCAATTGGCGAGAAACACCGATCAGCGCCGCGTTTGCTCTGGCGTAGCCGGCTTCGTCCGAGAGAGTGGCAAGGCGTGCATTGAATGCCGTCGCGATTTCGGTCAGGCGGTTAGCGCGCTCTATCAGCACCGACATGTCGAACTTGCCAACAATGCCTGCCTGGATAGCGTTCAGCTCTTCAGAGAGATAACGACCGTGTTCGGCCCAATCGAGCGGCAGAACCTTGTCGGCGAGGAGGCGCCAGACCGTGTGGAAGTAAATCTTGGTGTCGCGCACCAAAATCTCTTCGTCCATCTTGTCGAGCAAATCATCGGGCGTGTGCCACCACCAACCGGTGCCAGCACCCTTGCGGTTGCCGCCGCCGAAAACGGCTGCCGATGCGTTCGCATCCGCGCCAGCTGGCTGTTCGCTCATATTGCCGTAAATGGCCGAAACGCCGATGCCCCAGAAGGACTGGTCGCCAGCGCGGGCCATGCGGCGATTGGAGAACTCTTGCTGAGCCTGGTCCCAGATCGATTCAACGGCCAATGCACGCAGTTCTGCCGCAGCAGTCGTGTCGGTCACGATGATGTTGCCCTTACCGCCAGTCGAGTCGACGTTGACGTGCACAAGCGCGCGCTTTTCCAACTCTTCCCAATGCTCTTCAGCGTACCAGGTGGAGCCGGAGTAGCGACCCTGCGAGTGGCCAGACCAGAAGACGATGCGCAGGCCACGCTGCCACAGATCGCGGCGCTCAGCGGCAACACGACCAACTTCCATCATGGTGGCATTGGCGCCGCCATTGTCCATCACGCCATAGTACCAAGTGTCGTGGTGGCCGGTGAAGAAGACGAATGGCTCTTCGTCATCGCCCGTCGCGCTTGGCAGGTCGGCCACCAGAATGGGGGTCTTGCGCCAGCGGGTATCGACGTCCGCGTGCAATGTGACCTGGTAGTCTGGGTTTTCAGCCAGCTTCGCCCGGATCGCCGTGCCGTTTTCGAGCGGCGTGCTGACGACAACGGTCTGTGGCAGATTGCCGACAGTTTGCTCGGTCGGGCTGCCCCAAACCGGTGAAATGCACATTTCGTGCGTGTGCTCGTGTGGGCTGACATGGAGCTGGCCAAGTGCGCCAGCTTCAGTCGCGCGCTGTGAAACGACAGCGCCTGCAACGCCATCAACGATGACGATCTTGCCGCGAACGTCCTTGCCAGCGAATTCAGCCGCAGAGCCCGAACCCACATCGACGAGACCCGCCGTAATCCCTTCAGCAGGCGAGGACTGCGAGAAGGAGTGGGTGATGCAACGGTGTTCACCGTCTGGGGTGACGATGCGCGCCTTTTGAGGAAGGCTGATATAGGCGTCGTGCAGGATGAGATCGGTCTTAAAACCGTAAGAGTTCATCTGCGCTTGGATATAGGCCAAGCTCTTGAGCTCTTCATCGATGCCGGATTCTTTCCGCCACTTTGAGAACTCGACGAGGTGTTCCCACATCAATGGGCCGTTGATGGAATTGAGCAGATCTTGGGGGACGATCGCCTTCATTCTGATGCCTCCTTCGCCTGCAGCGACGCAAGCGGAATAGTTTTATTGCGCATGATCAGGCTCAGGATCGCGACGATGATAATCGCGAACAAAATCAAGAGACTGGACAGCGCAGCAATGGTTGGGTCCTGCCATTTCTGCAGGTAGAGGAACATTTCAATCGGCAGGGTGTTGGCGCCCGCGCGAACGAGGAACAGCGTTGTTTCCACCTGGTCGAACGAGGTCATGAAAGCAAACAGCGCCGAGACCACCATGCTCACCGAAATCTGCGGCATCACCACCTTTGTGAAAGCGCGGACTGGCTTGGCGCCCAGATCCATTGCCGCTTCCTGCAGCGACCAATCGAAATTGGCGAGCGAGGCGGTGATGACGGTCACGATGAAGGGCAGAACCACAACGACGTGCACGAACAGCAGGCTGGCGTAATTGCCAAACATGCCGATGCGAACAACGAACATGAACGCAGCAACGCCCAAAACGATGTTCGGCAGAACGATCGGCGAGAGCAGGAAGGCACGGATCAGGTTTGCCAGCTTGGGCTGGTAGCGGACGATGGCATAGGACGCCATGGTGCCAATGACCATCGCAATCGCTGTCGCCAACAGCGCGAGCATCACACTGCGACCTGCAGCGAGATAGAACGTGTCCTGTGCGAACAGGTTTTCATACCAGCGGGTCGAATAGCCCTCAGGCGGGAAGACGTTGTGCGCCACGCTCGAAAACGAGTTGAGGATCACAATCGCCAGCGGCGCGAGCACGTAGAACACGCCCATCACCGCGAACAGGCCCAGCAGCAAATAACGATAATGGGGGATAGTTTTATCAGACATCACTATACCTCACTAAAGCGCAGCAAGCGGTTGGAGATCATCACGGTGATCATAGCCAAGCCGAGCAGTGCGATGCCGCCAACAGCCGCAAGTGGCCAGTTGATTTCGGTGGTCGCGGTGTAGACCTGCAGCGGCAGGATCAGGATGCGGCCGCCACCCAAAATCTGTGGCGTCACGAAAGCGCCAAGCGCCAGGGTAAAGGCGATTTGCGCACCAGAAACCAGGCCGGGCAGGGTGAGGGGGAAGGTCACGCGACGGAATGTGGTCCACCAACCGGCACCAAGGTCCATTGCGGCTTCGCGCAGGTTGGGGTCGATACGCTGCATCACCGAGAAGATCGGGAAGACAACGAACGGCAGGAACACATGCGTCAAGCTGATGACGACGCCGGTCAGATTGAAGACGAGGCGGACCGGCTCAGGGAACTGCAGGATCTGCTGCAAGAACCAGTTAATCGGGCCCTGATCGGCCAGCAACACGGTCCAGCCATAGGTGCGCACGACGACCGAAACGAGGATCGGCGAGAAGATGATCACAGCGAACCACTTCTGCATCCACGGCTTTTGCATGCGCCAGAGCGCATAGGCCAGCGGATAGCCAATCACGATCGACACAAAGGTCGTCACTGAGGCCATCTTGAGCGTGTCGAGAATGACCATGTGGTAATAGGAGTCCGTGAAGAACTCGATATAGGTGTCGAAGCTGAAATCCTCAATCAGGCGACCCCGCTCAAAGCGGTAGAAGCTGTACTGAAAGAAGGTCAGCAGCGGCATTACGAAGGCGCCGAGCATCACGGTCATAACCGGTGACAGCAGGAGCCAAGGCATGATGCGACGGGTGAACGGCGGCTTTGCTGGTGTTATCGCCAGCTTGCCCGAGGTGTTGGAGACGGCATCAGTCATCGCCGAAAAGCGTCGTTGCCGCCCCCTCCCAGCCAAGGGCCACGATGGTCCCAACCGCAGGGGCAGCGCTGGTACCATCGTGGTGGAGTTCGACCGTTAGGTCGATTGGGGTGTTCTGAATTTGAACCGTGACGAGGATCGAAGAGCCTGAGAACACGGTCTGTTTGACGAGGCCCGAGAGGCGCACCTGCGCGTTGGCAGCAGCATCGCCAACGCGGACGCGCTCGTGACGGACGGACACGACACCGGTCTTGCCATTGCCGATCTGGCCGATTGGCGTGGCAAAGCTGGCTTCGCCGACACGGACCATCGCGGTTTGGCCGGAGACTTCGAGGATTTCGACCGGCAGCAAATTGGTGTTGCCAATGAAGCTGGCGACGAACCGGGTCGAAGGGCGGTCGTAGATTTCTTGGGGCGAAGCAAGCTGGTCGATTTTGCCCTTGTTCATCACGGCGATCTGGTCGGACATGGTCAATGCCTCGCCCTGATCATGGGTTACGTAGATGAAGGTGGTACCGACTTCTTGCTGGATGCGCTTGAGCTCCATCTGCATTTGCAGACGCAGCTTCAGATCGAGCGCGCCGAGCGGCTCGTCGAGCAGCAGAACCTCAGGCTTGTTGACCAGTGCGCGGGCAAGGGCCACACGCTGCATCTGGCCACCCGAAAGCTGGCGTGGCTTGCGTTCTGCCATCGGCAAAAGGCTAACCATTTCAAGTGCATCGGCGACGCGCTTACGAATTTCGTTGCGCTCGAGCTTTGCCACTTCCAAGCCGAAGGCGACGTTCTGAGCGACGGTCATATGGGGGAACAGCGCCCAGCGCTGGAACACCATATTGGTGGGGCGCGAGTAAGCTGCAACATTGTGCATGTCTTTGCCCGCAATACGGATCTGGCCGCTATCTGGCCATTCGAACCCGCTCATCATGCGCAAAGTTGTTGTCTTCCCGCAGCCGGAGGGGCCGAGAAGGGAGAAGAAGCTACCCTTGGGCACAGAAAACGAGATGTCGTCTACCGCAAGATAGTCAGCGAAAACTTTGCTGACATTTTGGAACTCGACGTCAAAATTCATTTGTAACTCGCTTGGAATGCACGGCAAACATGCGGAGGGGCGCAGAGCGCCCCTCTCATGATCAACGCATGTTAACCTTGACTTCACGATCCCAGCGCTGACGCCAATCAGGCGTCACTTCGCCGATGTGGCCGTAGTCAAACACAATGGATTCCTCAGCCAGGCTGAGCTGCAGCATCGGGTTGGTCTTCTGCTTTTCGGTAAGAACAGCATTGGACACAACCGGGATGGACGAGGTCAGATCGCCGTAGCGGCCAGCGTTTTCAGCTTCGAGCAGCGAGTTGATCAGCGACGCGCAGACGGCCTTTTCAGCTTCGTCCGAACCGTCAACGATAGCGAGGTAGCTCGGGAACGCGATCGCGCCTTCCTTTGGAACTGCGAAGGCAAATGGGCCACCTTCTTCGATCCATACGTTGGAGATCGAGGAGAACCATGGCGCAGCCCAGGCGTCGCCGCTCACCAGCAGGTTCTTCACAGCGTCGTTGGAATCAACCAGCGCGCGGAAGTTCTTGGCGTTTTCGGCCCAGACCTTGAAGCCCGGATCGATATTGAATTCGTCACCGCCGTTGAGCTTTGCAGCAACAGCCATCATGCGGGTGTCGTAGTCGAACATGGTCACGCGGCCTTCATAGGCCTCGCTCCAAAGGTCGGCCCACGAGGTCGGTGGGGTTGGAACCGCATCCTTGTTGTAGAGGATGCCGACAGCGTTCATCTGGTAGCCAACACCGCGATCTTCAGCGCGACGGAAGTTTTCCATGACGTTGGTGAGGTTTGGAACAGAGGCAACGTCGAGAACATCCCACATGCCCTCTGCGTCGCCCTTAGTGATGGCGTCAGCATTGAAGAAGCCGCAGTGAACCAGCGGATTGTCCGGGGTGGTGCGGCGTGCCGCGACCATCTGCGGGTAGGTGATCGCGTTGTTCGATTCCAGAATGTTGATGGTCACATTCGGGTTCGCGGCGCGATAGGCCTCGATAATTTCAGTAGGGACAACGCCCTGGTTCGAACCAGCCCAGATGAAGAAGGTAATTTCAGTCTTGTCTTGGGCAAATACGGCGGGAGCGACGGCTACGCCGCCAAGGAGTGCTGCCGTCAGCGCTGCAATACGTATCATACTTAGTCTCCGTATGGGGACGTGTACTCACGTCTCCCGACCCTTTTGAATGCGCGGCGCGTGGGGCACGCACTGCGCATCTCGTATAAATACGATACGAAAATTGCGCATAGTCAAGAATGAGTTTGCAGAATGATGCGAAATGCGTAATTTTATTGCAGGGAGGATGCGGGATGCAAAAAGTGGTTTTGGATCAGCTTGATCAAGACATCATCGCCTTGCTGGCGAAAGATGGTCGGGTTTCATTTCGTGAAATCGCGCGACAGTTAAACGTCTCGGAGGGGACGGTGCGGTTGCGATTCACGCGCCTGCAAGACGAAAACCTTATTCGCGTGACCCTGGTGGGTAGTCCTATTGCTTTGGGCGTTGGGGTGTCAGCGATGACATTGCTGCGGGTAAAGCCCGGACACACGCGCGAGACAGCCGAAATTCTGGGTCAGCAAAGCAATGTTCGCTTTGTTGGTCTCTCCTTTGGCCCAGCCGATGTGATGATACAATCCCTCCATAAGGATGTGGCAGATCTCCATCGGTTCGTGTCGGAAGTGGTGCCCAAGGTTGCCCCTGCAGTGACCAGCACCGACACCTTCCAAATTGCTGAGGTCACCAAGAGCTCCTGGACCTGGGGCGATTGGTTTGAATACCTCGAGTCCGATCAGGACTAGTTCTGAACTTCAACTTCTCAAGGCTTTGTCTGTTGTCTCCAACCCAACCGAGTTTCGTTTCGCGTCCTGAAATTGTTGGTAGCTTCGGGGTGGTCTCGTCCACGCACTGGATCGCCAGCGCCGTGGCAATGTCCATTCTTGAGCGTGGCGGCAACGCGTTTGATGCTGCGGTTGCCGGTGGTCTTACCCTGCAAGCTGTTGAGCCGCATTTGAATGGCCCGGCGGGTGAAGTTCCGATTGTCTTTTACAATGCGCGCACCGAGCAGACTGAAGTTTTGTGCGGGCAGGGGGTAGCACCCGGCGCAGCGACGCCAGAGCGTTTTACCGATCTTGGTCTTGACCTTATTCCCGGCTCCGGCCTTCTTGCTGCCGTTGTTCCCGGCGCATTCGACGCTTGGCTGGTGATGCTGCGCGATCATGGCACCATGCGTCTGCGCGATGTGTTCGAGCCGCTTATTCACTATGCCCGCAATGGCATTCCTGTTTTGCCGCGCATCAATTCAGCTGTGGCCGGGATGCGGACCGTCTTTGAGAACCATTGGCATGGTTCGCGCGATGTCTACCTCAAGAATGGTGATCTGCCGCCAGTGGGCACTATGCACCGCAATCCGGTCATGGCCGACACGTATGAGCGCATTCTGTCTGAGGCCGACGCTGTCGGCGGCGATCGTGATCGCCAGATCGAGGCCGCGCGTCGCGCTTGGTACAAGGGCTTTGTCGCTGAGGCGATGGATCGCTTCAGCCAATCCGGCGATGTCCTCGATGTCGACGGCGTCCCGCACAAGGGTCTTCTCACCGCCGACGATATGGGGCGTTGGGAAGCCAGCTACGAAAAGCCACTGTCGCTAAAGTTCCGGGACTTTGAAGTCTTTAAGCCTGGCCCATGGAGCCAGGGGCCGGTCATGCTGCAGCAATTGTCGCTGCTCGATGGTTTTGCCCTCGAAGACATGGACCCATCAGGGGATGAATACATCCACCTGATCCTCGAGGCCGGCAAGCTCGCCTTCGCCGACCGCGAGGCCGCTTATGGCGACCCGAAATTCAGCGATGTTCCGATGGAACACCTGCTCTCCAAATCATACTCCGAAGAGCGCCGCCGCCTGATGGGCGAGACAGCTTCGCAGGATTTGCAGCCCGGTATTGAAACCGACGCTGCTTGGGAGGCGCATCTCGCCGCCATTCACACACGCGAGACCAAGGCCGCGGCGGGCGCAGGCGAACCCACTGTTGCTCCGGTCCTCGGCGTTGGTGAGCCAACAGTCGCTCTGCCACCAGCCGAGCGTGGCGACACCTGCCACATCTGTGTCGTGGATCGTCATGGCAATATGGTTTCTGCGACCCCAAGCGGCGGTTGGCTGCAGAGCTCGCCGGTCATTCCGGAGCTGGGCTTCCCGCTCAACTCGCGCGCTCAAATGTTCTGGCTCCAGCCCGGTCTGCCGAGCACGATTGCGCCCTATAAGCGCCCGCGCACAACACTGTCGGCTTCGCTCGCCCATCGTGATGGCAAGCCGTATATGGCTTGGGGCACGCCGGGCGGTGATCAGCAAGATCAGTGGTCGTTGCAACTCTTCCTCCGCCACGCGGTCTCGGGGCTCAACCTGCAGCAGTCCATCGAAGCGCCTAACTGGCACACGGATCACTTCCCAAGCTCGTTCTGGCCACGCGCCGCTAAGCCCAACACCGTCGTTGTCGATGGTCAGATGCCGGAAGCCACTGTCACCAAATTGCGTGAACGCGGTCACGACGTGGTTGTTGGTCCTGTCTGGTCCGAAGGTCGCCTCTGTGCGGTCTCGCAAAAGGACGGCATCCTCAAGGGCGGTGCAGACCCACGCACCTCCCAGGGCTATGCCATCGGCCGCTGATGAAAGATTTTTCCGACATGAGCACCTCAATTGTCGCCAGCTATTCCAGCGTCGGTTCTGCCGCTGAGGTGCTTTCTTTCTCCGAGCAAGTCCGCCCAACGCCTCAAAAGGGTGAGGTGGTCGTCCGCATCCACGCCTCCGGCATCAATCCGTCAGACGTCAAAAAGCGGTCTGGTTGGGGCAGCACAATGCCTCCTGCTCAGCCCATTGTCCCACACAGCGATGGCGCGGGTGTGGTCGAATGCGTCGGTGCCGGTGTCCCAGAGCATTGGGTCGGTCGCCGCGTCTGGGTGTTTAACGCACAGGGCGCCGCCTCCTATGGTGGTTCGGGCCCGGAAGCAGGCACTGCTGCCACCTACAGCTGCCTGCCGCTGTCCCATGTCGTGCCTCTGCCCGATAATGTCTCGTTTGAGGTTGGAGCTTGCCTCGGCATTCCCGCCCGTACCGCGCATTACGTCACCTTCTGCGATGGTCCGGTCGCCGGCAAAACACTCCTCGTGCAAGGCGGGGCTGGGGCCGTTGGTGAGCTGGCCGTTCAGTTCGCCGTAGCCGCTGGCGCGACCGTCATCACGACAGTCTCTTCGCCAGAAAAAGCCGAGGTCGCACGTGCGGCTGGAGCCCACCACATCATCAACCGCAAGACCGAAGATGTGGTGAAGTGCGTTCGCAGCATCGCCCCGCAAGGCGTTGATCGCATTATTGAAGTTGATTTCGGCGCGAACGCTGCCATTGACGCTGCCGTGCTGAAACTCGGCGGTCAGATTGCCAGCTATTCCTCGCCATCCGACCGTACCCCGGCCATCCCTTACTATCCGCTACAGTTCACCAATGCCCATATTCGGCTCGCGCCGATCTTTATGATTTCGGAGGGCGACAGTCTGCGTGGGCTTGCGGACATCAACTTTGCGCTCTCGATGGGGCAGCTTCGTCCAACCATCGCTGCGACCTTCGCCCTCCGCGAAATTGCCGATGCGCATGAAGCCGTAGAAGCCCCAAAGCAGCCGGGCAATGTGGTGTGCCTCGTCTGAGACACACCGGGGGTGTGGACTAGACCCGCGTGAATTTTTGCGCTGACACCGGCGTCTGCGGATATTCGGTTGGCTCAGCGGTCGCGAAAATCTTCATCACAATGTCTTCGCCCTCGACCACCTTGCCAAAGGCAGCGAAGCCCTGACCATCCGGGTTGCGTCGGCCACCAAAGTCCAGCTCTGGCTGATCGCCAATGCAGATAAAGAACTCCGATGTCGCCGTGCCCGGGTCAAGGCGCGCCATCGACACCGTCATGTGCTGATGCTTTATTCCTGTCACAGAGGTCGGCTCATGGGCGATGGGTGGGAAGATTTGCGGCTGGTCATCCTTGGGATCGATGCCCATCTGGACGACTTCGATTTTCGGGTCACGCTCCGGCGCTTGGTTGCCCAGCGTTACAACCCGATAGGCGCGCGCCGTGTCGAGGTGCCCGCCGTCGACATAGGCGAGGAAATTCTCTGTCGTGATCGGAGCCCGTTCCGGCTCTAGGCCTAGGGTGAAATTGCCCAGCTCGGTTTCGACGCGGACCATAATCATATGCGATGACTTTCAAGAGAATGGGTGCCCCCGCCGAAAGAGCGGCGAGGGCATTGAGCACTTATTCAGCGATGGTGGCGTCGCGGAAGTACGGCACGTTCAGCGACGAACGCCAGAAGCCGGACACCTGCGGGCTCATCATCATGTAATTGTAACGATGATATTGCGGCAGGATGGCGTGGTCGTTCATCAGGATCGCCTCAGCCGCACGCATATGGTCGCGTGACGTGGCTTCATCGGTTGCCTGCTTTGCCGCTTCGATCTCAGCGTCATATTCGGCATTCGACCAGTTGTTGAGGTTGTTGGCCGAACCGGTGACAAAATTGTCGAGGAAGGTCATTGGGTGCGGATAGTCAGCGCCCCAGCCCATCTGTGCGATCTGGTATTCGACCTTCTGCACTTCTGGATAGAACACCTGCCATTCGGTGGCCTGGATCTCGACGTCGATGTTGAGATTTTCCTTCCACATCTGCTGAATAGCTTCGAGCAGCTTTTCGATTGGTGGGGAGGTGTAGGTCACAAAGACGGTCGAAGGGAAGCCTTCGCCATTCGGATAGCCAGCCTCAGCAAGGGCGGCCTTCGCGCCTTCAACGTCTGCCGTTTCCGAAAGACCAAAATTGTCGCGGCCTTCGGTATAGTCTTCGCCGCCAAGGCTCATGCCGGGTGGTACGAGGCCTAGCGCTGGCGTGTCAGCCGACTGCAGCACGAATTCGATGATTTCCGAGCGGTCGATGGCCATGGAGAGGGCCTTACGCACGTTCAGATTGTCGAGTGGTGCTTGGTTCGGGTTGAAGAACGCATAGGTGGTGCCCAGCGCCGGAACGACCATGAAGGCGTCCGATTCAACCGACAGGCGTGGAATTTCTGGCGATGGCACAGCTTCGATGCCGTCAACGTCGCCAGCTTCCATAGCGGCAAGCGCGGTTGCTGGGTCTGGGATCAGGCGGAATGTGAGCTTATCGAGGCTGACAGCGTCGGCGTCGTAATAGTTCGGGTTCTTCTCAAAGACGACGGACTCGCCCTGATTGAACGCGGTCACGCGGAATGGGCCGGTGCCGATAAAGGTCGCCGGGTTGCGGGTCCAGCCTTCAGGGTCAGCCGAAACAACGTCCTCACGCACCGGGTAGAATGCCGGGTAGTTCAGGAGCTGCATCATATAGGGGACGCGCTGCTTGAGCGTGAAGGTGAGGGTCTTGTCGTCTGGAGCCGAGACTGCAATTGCGCCAGCGTCGCCACCGTTATAAGCCTCTTCAGCGCCAACGATGTGGTAGAGCATCTGCGAGTTCATCGCGCCGGAGGCTGGGTCGAGCACGCGCTTCCACGCATAGACGAAGTCCGAAGCCTTTACCGCCTCGCCGTCCGACCACTTGGCGTCGCGCAGCTTGAAGGTATAGGTGAGGCCGTCCTCAGAAATTTCCCAGGTTTCGGCCAGTGCCGGAATGACTTCGCCTTCTGGGCTGTAGCGGATCAGGCCTTCAAAGGTGTTGCCGATGATCGGTGCTGCGAAGGTTTCCGCAGTGGTACCGGGATCGTATTTGGCGCTTTCGTTGTTGACCACATAGGTCAATTCCCCAGCAGCGAAGACTCCCCCAGTCGTCGCCAGCAGCGCTGCCGTTATCATCGGCAGAAGCATCTTGTTCATGACGTTCTCTCCTGTTGTGAGGTCGCAAAGACCTCGTTTGGCCTGTCCGCCAATTCCTTGGCGAAATGGCAGGCGGAGACATGGCCTCCGCCAATATCAACCAATGGCGGCTCGATCCTCGCGCACAGCTCGGTGGCGAGCGGGCAGCGGGTGCGGAAGCGGCAGCCAGTGGGAATGTCGAGTGGGCTCGGAATTTCGCCCTGCATCGGCTCAACCTTGCGGGTCACTGATGGGTCCGGCACGGGAATGGCCGAGAGCAGCGCCCGCGTATAAGGGTGCGACGGGCGATGATAGAGATCAGCGCTCGGCGCTAATTCAACAATCTTGCCCAGATACATAACCCCGATGCGGTCCGAGATGTGGCGCACCATCGAGAGGTCATGGGTGATGAAAAGATAGGTCAGCCCGAGTTCGTCTTGCAGGTCCTCAAGCATGTTGACCACCTGCGCCTGAACGGAAACGTCCAGCGCCGAGATCGGCTCGTCGCAAATGACGAGATCCGGCTCAAGCGCGATAGCGCGGGCAATGCCGATACGCTGGCGCTGACCGCCCGAGAATTCATGGGCAAAGCGCGCATCGGCGTCGGTAGGCAGGCCAACACGGTCCAACAGTTTGCTGACCTTAGCCCTTCGTTCAGCCGGCGTGCCGACCCCCGCGATTTCCAGCGGTTCGGCAATCAGCTCGCCAACGCTCATCCTCGGATTAAGGCTGGCATAGGGGTCTTGGAAAATCATCTGCACGCGACGCCGGAACTTTGCCAACCGACGCTCTGGCAATGCGCCCACGTCCTGGCCGTCAAAGATCAGACTGCCAGAGGTCGGCTCATGCAGACGGATCACCGTCCGAGCCAATGTGGATTTTCCGCAACCGGATTCGCCGACTAGGCCGAGGGTTTCGCCCTTCATCAAATCCAAGTCTACGCCGTCTACCGCGCGCAGGATTGGGGCCTGTGTGAATGGTGGAGCCGGGAGATGAAAATGCTTCTTGAGATTGCGCAGCGAGAGGAGAGGCTGGGTCATGCGACCACCTCATGCAGTCCTGCGACCTTGGGTGCCTCGGGGTGCTGGATCCAGCACCGGGATTGATGGCTGTCGCCAAACAGCGGGGGCAGGGCCGCGACGCATTGGGTCATGGCGTGGGGGCAGCGTGGTGCGAAGGGGCAGCCGGGCGGCGGAGCGAGCATATTGGGTGGGCTGCCTGGAATTGGCGTCAAACGCTGGTGGCTATCATCGCGCAGGTCCGGAACCGCGCCGATTAGGCCGAGGGTGTAAGGGTGTGCTGGAGCCGCAAACAGGTCCCGAACATTGGCGGTTTCCATCACCATGCCGCCGTAGAGGACCAGCACCCGGTCGCACACTTCTGCAATGACACCGAGATCATGCGTGATCAGAATAACGGACATGCCCAAACGCGTTTGCAGGTCTTTCAACAGCGACAAAATCTGCCGCTGGATAGTCACGTCCAAAGCCGTTGTTGGCTCATCGGCGATCAGCAGTTTCGGGTCGCAGGCCAGCGCCATAGCGATCATCACGCGCTGACGCATTCCGCCTGAAAACTCATGCGGATAAGACTTGAGCCGAGTGGCCGCCGAAGGGATGCGCACCAATTCAAAGAGTTCGATTGCGCGTGCCCGGGCCTCGGCGCGGGTCGCCTTTCGATGGCGCAGAATGGTTTCCATCACCTGCTCACCCACGCTGAGTGTGGGGTTGAGCGAGGTCATAGGGTCTTGGAAAATAACGCTGACCCGGTCGCCGCGAATATCGGCCAGCTCTGCTTCGTCGAGTTTGAGCAGGTCTTGGCCCTCAAAATGGGCCGAGCCCGATTTGATCCGGCCACCGGCCTTGAGCAGTTTTAACACCGACATGCAGGTAATCGACTTGCCCGAGCCGCTCTCGCCGACAAAGCCGAGCATTTCTCCCGGGCGCACGTCAAAGCTGACGCCACGCACTGCTTGCACCTCGCCACGGCGGGTAAAGAACGATGTGGTCAGGTCTTTGACTGATAAAATGGGCTGGGTCATGCGCTCAACCTCGGGTCGAGTGCATCGCGCATTCCATCGCCAAGGAAGTTGAAGGCGAACATCGTCAGCGAAATGGCAGCTGCTGGGAAGAACAATTGGTGCGGATAGGCGCGCAAGGTTTCGACAGCTTCCGATGTCAGCGAACCCCAAGAAGCCAATGGCGGCGTCACGCCAAGGCCAATAAAACTCATGAAGCTTTCAATGAAAATGGCCGACGGGATCAGCATGGTCAGCGTGACAATGATTGGCCCCAGCGCATTGGGGAGCAGGTGGCGCGTCAAAATCCGCGCCGGAGACGCGCCCATGGTGCGGGCCGCCGCCACATAGTCGAGGCTTTTGAGCGAGAGGATTTGGCCCCGCACAATGCGCGCCATGTCCACCCAGAACACTGAACCAATCGCGATAATGATCGACAGCAGACCGGAGTTGAACACCACCATCAGCAGGACAACATAGAGCGTCAGCGGGATGGTCGAGATGATTTCGACAATACGCATCATCACGGCGTCGACCTTGCCACCGACATAACCGGCTATGCCGCCGTAAAAGACGCCGATGAAGAAATTCACCAGCGTCGCCACAAAGGCCACGGTCAGCGAGATCTGCGCGCCATAAAGCTGGCGCACGAGAATATCGCGACCAAGCTGATCCGTGCCAAAGAGATAGGTGCGGTTCCAGCTCCAGCCGGATGGTCTTAGCTCCGCGCCATCTTCAAGCAGAATGCGGGCAGGGAGCTTGCTATAATCAAGCGTAATGGGCTGGCCGCCGATTTCGAAGGCCTGCTGCTTCTTGATCATGTCGCGCCGTTCGCCCCGCACAAGGCCCAGCACAAACCCACTCTCATCGACCTCATAGATGTTGAAGTTCGATGCGTTGAGGAACACGCGCGCAGTTTCGCCTTCGGCATTGGTCAGCGTATAGGTTTCAAAAGCGGGCGGAATATTCGCGAGCTTGAGGTCCTGCTTGTAATAGGTGTGTGGCGACAGCATCGGGCCAAAAAATGCGGCCAAGACCAAAGCGATGATGAAGACGATACTGGCGACGGCGAGCTTGTTGGAGAGCAGGCGGCGGCGCACTTCCTGACCATAGGTCGGCGCGGGTGGTTGAACCGGCGCGGCCAGCGCTTCCGGCGGAAGCTTGGCCCACATATCGGGAGAAATCTCGGTCATGCTTTGGCCTTGCTCAACTTGATGCGTGGGTCGAGCCAAACGTAGAGCAGGTCGACAATGAGGATCATGACCATCAGAATGGCAGCGTAGAAAATGGTAATGCCCATGATCGCCGTGTAATCGCGATTGGTAATCGAGAGCACGAACTGGCGACCGATGCCGGGCAGGGCAAAAATCTGCTCGATGACGAAAGAGCCGGTGATCAGATTGGCGACAACTGGCCCGAGCACAGTGACGACAGGCAGCAACGAATTGCGCAAACCGTGCTTGATCAGGATTTGACCTGGTCGCAGGCCTTTGGCGCGCGCCGTGGTCATATAGTCCTGTTCAAGCGTCTCCAGCAGCGACGAGCGCGTCAGCCGCGAGACAAAAGAAATCCAAAAGCCCGATAGCGCGAAGACCGGCAGGATGTAGCCGCGCCAGTCATCCAGACCAAAGGTCGGGACCCAGCCTAGGCGCAGCGCAAAGACATAAAGCGATACCGTGGCAATCACATAAGAGGGAATGGCAACGCCGAGCGTGGCGATGAACATTACCGTCGTGTCCGGCCAGCGATTGCGGTTCAGCGCCGCAACAATCCCCAGTGGCACACCCAATGCTACAACACAGATAACGGCCAAGAGGCCCGTCTGCAGCGTGACCGGCAGGCCCGATGCAATCATCGTGTTCACGGAAACGCCGGGGTATTTAAACGAGGGTCCGAAATCGAGCCGCAGCATTCCCCCGAGGTAGTTGAAATATTGCTGCCAGATCGGCTGGTCGAGGCCATATTTGGCATTCAGCGCAGCGGCAATTTCCGGCGCAAGCATCTTCTCAGAAACGAACGGACCACCTGGAACGGAATGCATGAGGAAGAAAGTCAAAGTTATAATGGCCCAAAGCGTGAGCGCCATCATGCCCAGACGTTGCAATATATACGACTGCATTGGTCGTCTGTTCCAATTCAGAAATTTCGAGGGCCGATCTACCCTACTAGATCAGCAGTAGCTTGCTGGAAAATCAATCTAATTTTTCAGGGCAACGTAGGAAATTGATGTTGCTGCTGAGCCGCCTTTATTGGCAGTCGCGCTGCACAACAGTGCGGTGTCTGCGCCACTCCAGATGCCAACACAGCGCCCATCGTGCGGCCCTTAAAGGCCAGCAAGACGCCCATATGAGGCCAATTGGTGCCACTGTGGTCGCGTAGCCCCAAGCACGCGAAAAGGGCCGCTATTCCAAAGCATTGCTATTGATTCAGCCTAAAAGGGAAGCCCCGGCAGCGCATAAGAGCATTGACGGCTCTCGGGGTGTCTCGCTCTGTTGGACGGTGTATAACGGCCCTCTGCCGATATTGAGGTCGCCGGTTGGGTATCCCGGCGCTGCTTTTGCAGTACTCGTCGCACTGCGTCCCAACGGCTCCATTAGATTTTTAGTTTGCACGGCAAGGGCCTAGGTCCGGGCTGGTGCATTTTGTATTGGAGAGGCGCATGCTTCCGAAAAAGACAACTCTGGTTCTGCAGCTGAGCATGACCTTCATGATGGCCTTTGTGATGTCGGGTTCGCTCGGCTTTATTACTGCCGGAACAGACTTCCTAAGCCATTGGCCAAAAATGTTTTTCATCGCTTGGCCGCTGGCATTCATCTGGACCCGCATTATCAACCCGATCGCGTTCAAAATTGCATTCAAGTTCGCCCCGCCGCACAAGCAGGGTGGCGCTGCTCCGCAGCACTAATTTTGCTAGGAAAGCCGGGGCTCTGCTCCGGCTTTTTTGTTTGTGTGGGCGCTGGCTCGACCGTATAAGCGGGGCAAATTCTCGTCTTCTGCCCTCGGGCCAATCCGGTTTTTGCATGTTTAATTTTGCCAACTACCGCGCCGAATGGGTGCGGGATGTGCGGGCGGACCTCTTGTCTGGTCTGGTCGTTGCGCTCGCGCTAGTCCCTGAAGCCATTGCGTTTTCGATGATTGCTGGCGTTGATCCGAAGGTCGGACTATACGCGTCGGTGGTGATTTCCATCGTCATCGCGTTTTTAGGCGGGCGTCCGGCGATGATCTCGGCAGCGACGGCGGCGACAGCGGTCCTGATGGGGTCGCTGGTGCGCGATCACGGGCTCAATTATCTGCTGGCGGCCACTATTTTGGCAGGGGTTCTGCAGTTGGTCGCCGGGTGGTTGAACCTGCAAAACGTCATGAGGTTCGTTTCGAAGTCGGTCATGTCCGGCTTTGTAAATGCCCTCGCCATCATGATTTTTATGGCGCAAATGCCCCATCTCGTGGGTGTGCCGTGGCTCACCTATCCGCTGATCGCGGTATCGCTGGTCATCATCTATCTGTTCCCGCGCCTGACCACGGCGATCCCATCGCCGCTGGCAACAATTCTCATCATTGGGGTGGTGGCCTATTTCGCGGGCTTCGACATTCGCTATGTCGGAGACATTGGTGAGTTGCCTAATGCCTTGCCAAATATACTCATTCCCGATGTCCCGCTAAGCCTCGAAACCCTCCTGATCATCCTGCCTTATTCGGTGGGCGTGGCGGCTGTTGGCTTGCTCGAAAGCCTGATGACGGCACAGATTATCGATGAGGAAACCGATACGAATTCCTCAAAACGTCAGGAAACTTTCGGACAGGGCATTGCCAACATTGTGTCGGCATTTTTCGGCGGCATGGCCGGATGTGCCATGATTGGTCAGTCCGGGATTAACGTTCGCTCCGGTGGCCGTGGCCGCCTATCGACATTCCTTGCAGGGTTCTACCTGCTGGTTTTGTTGGTCGCTGCGGGGGACTTGCTCAAAGTTATCCCCATGCCTGCGCTTGTGGCTATCATGATCATGGTGTCGATTGAGACGTTTGATTGGCGGTCAGTGCGTAATTTGAAGGATCATCCGCGGTCCTCCTCGATTGTCATGCTCGCGACGGTTGCTGTGGTGCTTTACACCCATAACCTCGCCATTGGCGTCGTGGTTGGGGTCTTGTTATCGGGAGTGTTTTTCGCCTGGAAAATCGCGCAGATTTTTGGAGTGCGTTCGGAATTGAGTGCCGACCAGACCACGCGGGTCTATCACGTCGAAGGCCAGCTCTTCTTTGCCTCAGCGGAGCGTTTTGTCGGGGCCTTTGATTTCACCGAAAAACTGGAACGCGTGGTGATCGATCTCACCCATGCTCATATCTGGGATATTTCCAGCGTCGCCAGCATCGATAAGGTCGTGGCCAAATTCCGTTCCCTTGGCACGCAGGTTCAAATCTCGGGGATGAATAAAGCCAGCGCGACCATCGTCGATGAGTTGGGCGCGAAGCACACCAAAAATCCAGACATTTTGCTCGAAAACTAATGTCGGGACCGGTTGGCGCGGATTGTTTGGGCAAGGAAGAAGGCGCTATAGACCGCTAGGGCGATGAACAGGGTTCGGATGCCCATGTGGCTATAGAACCAAGCCCCCAATGCTGCGCCGCCAAATAAGGCGAACCAAATGGCGATGTGTTGCAGCCAGCGCCATTTGGGGCTTTTTCCGCGAAGTGCAAGAGCCAAATCCTGGCCCGCCACATAGAGCGTTCCAGTGACGAAGGTGGCACCGAGGCGCACCGTGCCACGTGCGGGGAGAATGGCGTTTTGCGCGCCAGCGGCCAGCGATAACAGCAAAAGAGATTGTTCGGGTGGAATGCCTGCCACCATGAGGCCGAGCGCCGCTGCGACGGCTAAAGCGGTGAAGCCGGTAACCAAAGTTGAGGACCATCGAGTCTGTGCTGTGGCCAGAAACGTCGCAATGGTGCTGCCCAAGAAGAAAAGCGCGATGAGCGTCAAGGTCAGGGCGAGGACCGAATATTCGCCGTTAAAGAGAGCGGCAGCCCCTTGCGTGGTGTTGCCGCTCATGAAGCTCGTAAAATAGCCGCCCAGTTCGATAAAGCCGACAATGTCGACTAATCCTGCGGCTCCGGTCAGCACCATTCCGAGGATGAGGTGTTTCGCCGGAGTCATTGGTGTTTACGCAGAGAGCCTTGCGCCGATGGTTTTTGCCAATTCGGCCAGTTCTACATCATCGCCGCGTCCCGAGGCATGGGCACCTAGGGCTTGGCCTTCATAGGCTGGAATAACGTGGAAATGCAGGTGGAAGACGGTTTGCCCAGCCGGTGCCTCATTGAACTGCGCAAGGCGAATACCGTCGGCAGTGGTCACGGTTTTCACCGCATTGGCGACGCGCTGAACCAGTGGTATCACGGCCGAGAGCGCAGCAGGATCGGCGTCGAGTAGGTTACGGCTTGGAGCCTTCGGGATGACCAGCGTGTGACCCTTGGCTTGCGGAAAAATATCCATCATCACCAGCGCGGTCTCATCCTCATAGACCTTGTGGCACGGCATCTCGCCCTTGAGGATCTTGGCGAAAATATTGGTTGGATCGTAGGTCATGACGAAGACTCTGTGCAGTGAAGCGTTTGGTTCTATGTAGGCGGGCGTTGCGGCTTGAGGGAAGGGGCTTTAGCAAAGGGGACTGGCAAGGATCAGTTCGCACGCCCTTACCCATCCTCCCTCTGTCCTCCACCTCCGTCATTGCCCGACATGATCGGGCAATCCAGCGCGATGCGGGGCGATCTGGATCGCTCGGAGGAGCGGGATACTACTGCCGCTCGCCTTTGCGAAACGGGGTGTATTCTTCTAA
This sequence comes from Devosia sp. MC521, assembly GCF_014127105.1. Lineage (NCBI taxonomy): Bacteria > Pseudomonadati > Pseudomonadota > Alphaproteobacteria > Hyphomicrobiales > Devosiaceae > Devosia > Devosia sp. MC521. Next base: position 1,776,797 of record NZ_CP059902.1, on the reverse strand, counting down.
CTCGATCTGAGATCGCAGCACCGCTTTTCGCTCATGAATGAGGAAGTCATCCACCACCGCGAGGCGGTGTTGTATCGCGAAATCAATGGCTTGGTAGTAGCAGATCTCGAAGTGCAGGAAGGGCACGTCACGCGTGGCGCCCCAGTTGCGGCCGTAAAGCGTGTCCTTGCCGATGAAGTTGATCGCGCCGGCAATTGATTCATCGCCGTCATAGGCGAAGATGAGCAGGATGCGGTCGGCCATGGTCTCGCCCAGACGCGAGAAGAACTCGCGATTGAGATAAGGCCGCCCCCATTTGCGCGCACCAGTGTCTTCATAGAAATCGTAGAAGGCGTCCCAATGGTGCTCTTTAATGTCCGAGCCGGTTAGCCAACGGGCAGTCAGGCCATCGGCTAGGGCATCGTTGCGTTCGCGGCGGATGGTTTTGCGCTTACGGGACGCCAATGTTTCCAAGAAGTGGTCGAAACTCTCGTAACCGCGATTGAACCAATGAAATTGCGTGTCAGTGCGCCGGAGCCAGCCCAAATTGCCCGCCAATTCGGCTTCGCTCTCGGGTACGAAGGTGAGGTGGGTGGAGGAGGCGTTGAGGCGGTGCGTCAACTGCTGTGCGGTTTGCAGTAGGGCGGCCTGCGCATCCAAATCACCATTCGGAACCAATAGCTTAGGCGCTGTTGCTGGCGTGAAAGGTACAGAACCCTGAAGCTTGGGATAATATTTCCCGCCAGCACGTTCCAAGGCGTCAGCCCAGCCGTGGTCGAAGACATATTCGCCCATGGAATGGGATTTTAAAAACAACGGCATAAGCCCGATTGGCGCGCTGTTCTGGTCCTGCAACACAATGTGCTGCGGTAACCAGCCGGTTTCCGCTGTGGCGCAGTTGGATTGCTCCAGCGCCAGAAAGAAAGCGTGGTCGAGAAAGGGATTGTCCACAACGCCATTGGTTGAGGGCACAAGGCTGTTCCAGACATCGGCTGGAATGCTGGCTGTCGTGGGGTGAATGTGCGCCGAGAATTCGTTCAAGCTCACGCCGCACTCCACGTCTCAAATTGCTTATGTTTGAATATGCTATCTGCAGGCCGGAGCTTCAAGGGAAAGCAAAGGACCAGGTGCGTCTCGCGCTACCCAGCCCCTTGAAACTTAAATGAAATGCAAATTTAGACTTCGATTACGGCGTCGATTTCGACAGCTGCGCCGAGCGGCAGCGAGGTTACGCCGAAGGCGGCACGAGCATGGGTGCTGACTTTCTCGCCAAACACGCCGACGAAGAGGTTGGACGCGCCATTGGCGACGAGGTGCTGTTCGGTGAAGTCAGGTGTCGAAGCGACCAGAACGGTCAGCTTGACGACGCGCTTGACGTCTTCCAGCGCAATGCCGGCCGAGTGGACGATGTGGGCCAGAATATTGACGGCGCAGAGCTCCGCAGCATTGCCGCCCTGAACCACATTCATCGTGTCGCCAAGCAGGCCCTGGACGATGCCATTGGCGTCGCTGGAAATTTGGCCGGAGATGAACAGCAAATTGCCAGTGCGAACGACAGGGGCATAGCTGGCCACTGGTGCCTTTGGGGCAGGAAGTTCGTAGCCATATTCGCGGAGCTTCTCGATGGGGGTGGTCATCTGATCTTGCCTTCCAAGTCGTCTGCTTCTTGTTCCGAACTCGCCTCCGGCGGCGTGCCGGTGCGAGCATTATAGAGTTTTCCGCGCATAACCGCGGTTCGGCCAAATTTGGATCGAACACGATCCATGGCCCTTTCAGCTGCCGCCTTGCGCGCCACTTGGGGCTCAAGGAGGTCAATCGGGTCGATGCCAGTGGCCTCGTCGAGCCCTGAAATGCCAATGCCAATGAGGCGGAATGCGGTTCCATCCACCTCCTTCTGCATCAGGCTCAGGCCGTTCTCGTAGAGGACATTGGCCAGCTGTGTGGGCATCATCAGGTGTCGCGCGCGGCTTCGCAACTTAAATCCAGCTGTTTTGAGCTTTAGGGTAACGGTATCACCCACCAGATTTTTGGTTTTGAGCCGTTCCGAAAGTCGCTCACAGCACTGCAAAAGCTCTGTTGAGAGTGCCTCTATATCGGAGAGGTCGTGGTGGAAGGTGGATTCTGATGACACCGACTTCATCGAGCGGTCCGTCGAGACTTTTCGGGCATCCTGACCTTGGGCAAGGCGCGACAGGCGCGCGCCCGATTCTCCGTAAAGCCGCATGAGCCGGTGCGGGTCTTCTGCCTGCAGCTGGCCGATGGTGTAATAGCCATCGCGTTGAAGCGTTTCCGCGAAAACCTTGCCGACGCCAAAGATAATGCTGATCGGCTTGTCATGCAGAAAGCTTAGCGTCTCCTCCGCCCCAATAACAGCGAAGCCCCGCGGTTTATCGAGGTCGGATGCGATTTTAGCCAAGAATTTGTTATGGCTTAGGCCGACCGAGATGGTGACGCCCATCTGATCCGAAACAGCTTTGGCGAACTTGGCCAGCATGACAGCTGGAGGCGCTTTGTGTAGCGCCGTAGTTCCGGTGAGGTCGAGAAACGCTTCGTCAATCGACAAGGGCTCCACCACTGGCGTCATTGTATCCATCAGCGTGCGAATTTCTCGGCTGACGGCAACATATTTGGCCATGTTGGGTTTTATGACAACGGCGTCGGGGCAGAGCTGCAGGGCCTTGAACATCGGCATAGCCGAGCGCACCCCCGACTGGCGGGCAATGTAGCAGCATGTGGAGACGACGCCGCGCGTGCCCCCGCCGATGATCAGCGGCTTGTCACGCAGCGAGGGGTCGTCGCGTTTCTCCACTGACGCATAAAATGCGTCGCAGTCGACGTGGGCGATGGAAAGGTCAAACAGCTCGGCGTGGCTACGAATGCGCGGCGAGCCGCAGCGAGGGCAGCGATTGGGGGCTGCTGCTGCCGCTCCGGTGCTCAGGCAATCGCGACAAAGCCAAGCGCTCATCTATCCCTCGGGATTAAGCTTGTGCCAAATGCGCATGAAGTTCTCCGGCGTCATCCCGGTGTTCGCGCATAGGGCGAGCAGAATCGCTTCGTTTGATGCAAAATAGTCGATAAGCCCATGTTGCAGCATTTTCGTGCCGACGGCATTGCGTAAAGCCTGTGGGTCGATGCCTGCATGCTGCATAAATGCCAAAAGCTCTTCGGGATGCTCGGCCAGATAGGCTAGGCAGGCGTCGGCTGTGCTCGACAAATCTGGGGTAACGCGCTCAGAAATCGGCACCGTCCGGCCTCATTTGGTTTTTTGTAACGGTTTCAATGCTAGCTGATGTGCGTGGCGAAGCGAAGAACCGAGCAGCGTTCAGCCACCGTTTTTGGGGTGCGTAGTTTGTACCCAAGTGAGGGAATATGCCTAAGTCTGTGATGATCGTCGAAGACAATGAGCTGAATATGAAGCTCTTCAACGATCTTCTGGAGTCGCGTGGATACACGGTCATCCAGACTCGCAATGGCGTCGAAGCGCTCGATTTGGCGCGTGCGCATATGCCTGATCTGATCTTGATGGATATCCAACTGCCAGAGGTTTCGGGCCTTGTTGTCACTAAGTGGCTTAAGGACGATGAAGAACTGGCGCATATCCCAGTTGTCGCGGTCACTGCTTTCGCCATGAAGGGCGATGAAGAGCGAATTCTTCAGGGCGGCTGCGAGGGATACATTTCTAAGCCAATCTCCGTGTCTCACTTTCTGGAAACCATTGCCGGTTATATTGGGCCAGCCTGATTTTCCTTGCAGGGAAATCTAGCGAGGTTTTAGTGGCTCGACACGAACGGGGGGAGCTTGTTCGTGGGTCGCATTTATCTGGGGTAGTGGTTTGACCGCGCGCGTACTTATCGTCGATGACATTCCAACGAATGTGAAGCTGCTCGAAGCGCGGCTGCTGGCTGAATATTACGACGTGGTTACGGCCAATTCGGGCGCGAAAGCGCTCGCCATCTGCCAAGAGCAAGATATCGACATCGTCCTTTTGGACGTGATGATGCCTGAGATGGATGGCTTTGAGGTCTGCCGTCGGCTGAAAGCTGACCCTAAGACGCAGCACGTGCCTGTGCTGATGATCACAGCACTCGATCAGACCTCGGATCGGGTGCAGGGGCTCGACGCCGGAGCTGATGATTTCCTGTCAAAGCCTGTGGATGACACGCAGCTTCTGGCGCGCGTAAAGAGCCTGGTGCGGCTCAAATCGCTGACCGATGAGCTGCGGGCTCGGGCGCAAACCAGCCAGCAGATTGCAGCCGAAGATGCGCTGCAGGCGATGAACTCTATTTCCGCTAAAGATGGCTCGATCTTGATCGTTGATACCGATCGCCGTCATGCGGAGCGCATTGCAGGCTATCTGCAAGCTGAGCATCGTGTCGAAATTCTCACCGAGCCTATGGACGCGGTGTTCCAAGTCGCTGGTGGCAGTTATGAGCTGGCCTTGGTCAGCATGAGCCTCAAGGACTTCGATCCGCTCCGTGTGTGCTCGCAAATTCGTACGGTTGATCAAGCCCGTGGCCTGCCCATTATTTTGATGGCCGATGAGGCGGACAAGCCCAAGGTCGTGCGTGGGCTGGATCTGGGGATCAACGACTATATATCGCGCCCTGTTGAACGCAGCGAACTGATGGCGCGGGTGCGCACCCAGATCCGCCGCCAACGCTACGCGGACGTTCTTCGAGACAGTGTCAATTCCACCATCGCTCTTGCGATAACCGATGAGCTGACGGGCCTCTACAATCGTCGCTATTTTGATCGGCACATGAGCCTCGTGATGGCGAAGTCGCTTGAGCAAGAGCGCGATGTTGCGGTGATGATCCTCGACATCGATCACTTCAAGTCGGTCAACGACAACTATGGTCATGACGTTGGCGATGCGGTGATCCGTGAATTCGCAGCGCGGTTGCGCCGCAATCTTCGTGGCGTCGATATGGCGTGCCGTTTTGGCGGTGAAGAGTTCTTGGTGCTGATGCCGGACACAGACGTTCGCGTAGCGGAATTGGTGGCAGAGCGCGTGCGTGAGGCGGTTGCTGACCGTCCATTTGAGGTTGGCCTGAGCCGTCCTATCTCGATCACCATATCCATCGGCATGGCGCTCTATGAGAACATGGATGATACGCCGGAGGTCATCATCAAGCGGGCTGACGTGGCGCTCTATAGGGCCAAGCACGCAGGTCGCAACCGCGTCATGGTCGACGCGGCGTAAGTCCCGTTAGGGTTAGCTGTTATAATTAACGGTAAGAACTCATTGGCCCTCAGCCAGTGAGGCGCTAGGGTCTTCATGACGGTTAGGGCGTGATTTAGCGCATCTATACCCGTGAAGTTCCCTAGGCATATCTCAGGTCCGCCGCAACTCCTGAGTCGCCCTGGGACGGCTGGTTCGGTGACGCACAGAGTGGCCTTGTTGTCGTTGTATCCCGAACCAGCCACCTCTTCTTTTTAATCCAACAGCGCAAAACAAAAGCCCCGCAGAAACTGCGGGGCTTTGTTTATTCCGATAAGGAATAGCCAGATTACTTGATCTTGGCTTCCTTGAATTCCACGTGCTTGCGGACAACTGGATCGTACTTCTTGAAAGCGAGCTTTTCAGTCTGGGTACGTGCGTTCTTCTTGGTCACGTAGAAGAAGCCGGTGTCGGCCGTCGAGACGAGCTTGATCTTGATAGTGGCGGCCTTAGCCATGATTGTGGTCCTTCACAAAGCGAAAGCGCTGCAGCAGGGCAGCGCCGAATTTGGCCGCAAACTACTAATTTGCGGTCGAAAGTCAAGTGTTGGCGTCAGTCCTTCTGACCTGTTCCAAAGCCATACATGCGCAAAGACCACTGTAGGCCTACAATTGCACCCTTAATGGAGGGAAGCATAATCAGGGGAAGAACGATTGCGAGCGGAATCATCGTCAGCACATAGGTGATGGGCTGGATCTGATGGGTCATGTCGAGGTGCAACATCAGGAAGACGATAATGTGGCCCACGATGGTGATCGCGACGTAGGGAGGCAGGTCGTCAGCACGGTGATGTCTGAGTTCCTCGCCGCAAACATTGCATTCGTTTGCAACTTTGAGATAGCCGGCGAACATCTTGCCCTTGCCACAGTGCGGGCAACGACATAACGCGCCACGCCACATGGCCTGACCAACGGTACGTTCGGGAAGAACTGCGCTGTTTTCAGTCATGACTACCTCTTTCTGCGTCCCTTGGGGCCGAAGCTATTAGATGCGCCCTTACGCAGGGGGCGTGTAGGCGGCTTATTGCCGCGCTTGCCCTCAGAAAGCAACTCAAAGCGCAATGAGCCGGCCACGGGGGAGGCTTCGACGAGGCGAACTTCGACTCGGTCGCCAAGCGTGAAGCTTTCGCCTGTGCGCTCGCCAACCATCGCCTGGCGTTCTTCGACGTAGCGATAGTAGTCCTTGCCAAGTGTCGAGGCAGGAATAAAGCCATCGGCACCGGTCTCGATCAATTTTACGAAGAGGCCTGAGCGGGTGATGCCGGAGACACGACCCTCAAAGCGTGCGCCGATCCGCTCCGAAAGAAATTGCGCAAGCAGACGATCGGAAGTTTCGCGTTCCGCCAACATGGCGCGGCGCTCAGTCGTCGAAATGTGCTGAGCAATGCCACTGAGCTTGGTCTGCTCCTGATCCGTCATCCCATCGTCACCAAGGCCCAAAGCGCGGATAAGCGCTCGGTGCACGATCAAATCGGCATAGCGGCGGATGGGCGAGGTGAAGTGGGCGTAGCGGTCGAGATTGAGCCCAAAGTGGCCGTAGTTCTCCTTGGAGTACTCAGCCTGAGCCTGGGAGCGCAACACCATTTCCGACACTTGCTCGATATTGCCCATGTCGCGGGCCTTGCCGAGGATGCGGTTGAAATCGACAGCGCGGATGTTGTCGGCCTTCTTGACGCTGATATCGAGGCTGCCCAAGAACTCGCGCAGCGCGTGGAGTTTTTCGGACGATGGTTCATCGTGAACGCGATAGAGCAGCTCAGTGCGCTTCTGCTCCAGCGTTTCGGCAGCAGCGACGTTGGCCGCAATCATCATCTCTTCGATGAGACGATGCGCATCGAGACGCTCAGGGATGAAAATGTCCGCGACCATGCCGGTCTTGTCGAGCTTGATTTTGCGTTCGGGCAGGTCAAGGTCGAGGGGGCCACGGGCATCGCGTGCTTCTGACATGGCGCCGTAGGCCATCCACAGAGGCTTGAGGATCGGCTCCAGCAAAGGCCCCGTCTGATCGTCCGGATTGCCGTCAATGGCCGCCTGTGCCCGCTGGTAGCTGAGTTTAGCTGCTGAGCGCATAAGAATGCGATGGAAGCTGTGGCTCGTCTTCCGACCGCCAGCGTCGAGGACCATACGAACGGCCATGGCCGCGCGCGACTCGCCTTGCTTGAGCGAGCAGAGCTCATTGGAGATGCGCTCGGGCAGCATGGGCACGACCCGATCCGGGAAATAGACCGAATTGCCGCGCAGATAGGCTTCGCGATCGAGCGAGGTCCCTGGGCGGACATAAGCTGCAACGTCGGCAATCGCGACAGTGACGACATAGCCGCCAGGATTGGCTGGATCGGTATCGAGCACAGCGTGAACCGCGTCATCATGGTCCTTGGCGTCTGGTGGGTCGATGGTAACCAGCGGCAAGTCGCGCCAGTCTTCACGGCCCTTGAGCGTTGCTTCCTCGGCCTCTTCTGCTTCGCGGGTGACAGAGGCGGGCCACTTGTTGGGAATATCGAGATTGTGGATTGCAATCAGCGACACCGCGCCTTCGGACTTTGGATTGCCGATGACGGTGGTGACGCGAGCACGCGGGATCATCAGGCGCCCGGAGAGCTTAACGTCGACCTCTACGAGATCGCCGTCTGAGGCATCGCCAAGGTCGCCAAGCGGGATACGCATTTCTTTCTGCTTGCGATCAACCGGAATGAGACGAGCGCCTTCCTCATCCATGCGGACAATACCGATGTGGCCGCGACGGGGCTTGTCGAGCACCTTCATCGGCTTAGCGGTGTAATCGGGCACAATGTCTTCGCCAGCGTCAATGCGGGCCAAGATGCGGTCGCCTGGAGCGGGTGCAACGCGAGAATGCGAATCCACCAACACGCGAACGCGTGGGATTTCACCTTCTTCCGGGTTCCACTGCGCTGGGAAGGCGTGGAGGTTGTCTGGGTCTGCGTCCGTCGGAATGTCGAGGACGGTTACATGGGGCAGGGCGGCGGTACGGCGCAGCGCCTTGCGGGTGCGCGTGATGACGCCTTCACCCTCAAGGTCAGAGAGCAGTCTTTTAAATGGCCGACGCATGTCGCCGCGAATGCCAAAAACTTTGGCCAGATCGCGCTTGCCCTTAATATCGTCTTCCTGCGCCAATGCTTCTAGGATCTGTTCCTTGGTCGGCAAGGCATCGGCGGCGGGCTGACGGGAGCGCTTTGGGCCGGATGTGTTTTTTGCTTTTGGTGTCTTGGCCATGGTCTATTCTTTGGGAGTTGCTCCCTATGTAGGCGAATAAGGGTGGTTTTCCAACGCATACGGGTGATTTGCTGGGCAATAAGTGCCGAGTGCGACCCCGGCAGCGCTTATCAGTCCCGGTAAAACGGGCCTCTACCCCTTGTGAACCGCGACTTTCAAAGGTTAGGTGTTGGTTAACGAAACTGCGAGAGCGCGTGTATGTCCGCTGAAATTCTCACCCTCTTTTATGCCGTCGGCTTGGGATATTTGTTTGGCTCGATTCCATTTGGGCTGATCCTGACCCGTGCGGCGGGGCTTGGCGATATTCGTCAGATCGGCTCTGGCAATATCGGCGCGACGAATGTGTTGCGCACCGGGAATAAGAAGATTGCCGCGCTGACCCTCATTCTGGACGCATTGAAGGCAGTTGTTCCTATTCTGCTTGCGCGCCACTTTTGGGGTGAAGACGCTGCACGCATTGCCGCTGTTGGTGCTTTCTTCGGGCACTGTTTTCCTGTTTGGCTCGGTTTTAAGGGTGGCAAGGGCGTTGCGGTCATGATTGGCTCGCTTCTGGCTCTCGCGTGGCCGGTGGGGCTGATTTTCTGCGCTGTTTGGTTGCTGCTGGCCTATGTTCGCAAAATCTCGTCGCTGGCGGCGCTAACCGCCGCTGCAACAGCCCCGATCTTTGCCTATCTGTTCGTGGGCGCAGGGCTGGCGATTGTGGTGCTGATTTTGGCGCTGCTCTTGTTCTTCCAGCATCGTGAAAACATCGCACGTCTGATTAACGGCACGGAGCCCAAGATCGGCGGAAGCAAAAAGCCTGCTTGATGACTTGGCGCCGGGAAGGGGATAGAAACCCCTCTCCGGCGCAAAGACTGGCCATACTCAGACTTATCCGTACGGATAATATTGGCCCGATCACGTTTCTCCAGCTTCTTAGCCGATTTGGCTCAGCGGAAGCGGCCCTCAAAGCACTCCCTCAAATTGCGAAGCGCGCCGGCCGGCCCATGGTCGCGTGTACGCTGGCGCGCGCCGAAGACGAGTTTGCCGATATAGAGCGGCTCAGGGCGCGTTTGGTGATTGAGGGGGATAGCGACTATCCCAATCTCCTCAGCCACATTGGCGGTGCGCCGCCGGTTCTCACTGTTCACGGTGGGGAGAAACTTAATTGGCAACGCACAGCGGGCATTGTTGGGGCGCGCAACGCTTCGTCGGCAGGCATAAAAATGACGCGGCTGCTTACGGAAGGTTTAGGACAGGCAGGTTTCACCGTCGTTTCTGGACTGGCCCGAGGCATTGATGCGGCGGCACATTGGGCGGCTCTTGAAACCGGCACAGTCGGCGTGTTGGCGGGCGGCTTGGATCGGATCTATCCGCGCGAGCACCTTCAGTTGGCTGAAAAGATAGTCGATGGTGGCGGGGCGCTGGTCAGCGAAATGCCAATGGGTTGGGAGCCTAGGGCGCAGGATTTTCCGAGACGTAATCGTTTGGTTTCTGGGCTGTCGTTGGGCGTCGTCGTTGTCGAAGCCGCCAAGCGGTCAGGTTCGCTGATCACCGCGCGCCTAGCCTTGGAGCAAAACCGTGACGTCTTTGCAGTGCCGGGGTCTCCGCTTGATCCGCGCGCTGAGGGCGGAAATTTGCTCATCCAACAGGGTGCGCGGCTGGTCAGTTGCGCGCAAGACATTGTCGAGGTTCTGCAAGACTTTGATCCGGTCCGGACAGCCCTCTTCGAGCCGGAATGGCACCCTGACTTTACGGGGGTAGACGATGTTGAACCGGGCGAGGATGTGCGTGCACGGCTGAGGCAGGCACTATCCGTCGTGCCCACCCCAGTTGATGATATTCTGGCCCAGATCGAGGTGTCGCCCGCCGCGCTACAAATGCTGCTGCTCGAACTCGACATTGCTGGCGAAATCGAATGGTCGAGCGGCCAGTTGGTCGCTCTTCGTTTTATGTGAAAATCGGCTCTTCGTGGAGCTGGATACCAAAGCGGTTTTTAACTTCGGTTTTGACGTGTTCAGCCAATTTGGCCACATCGGCCTGTTCGCCATGGGCGTGGTTGACCACAACCAATGCGTGGCGCTCGGAAATACCAACCGGCCCGAGCTTGTAGCCCTTAAGCCCCGTTTTTTCGATCAACCAGCCCGCTGATAACTTTGTGCGACCATCGGACTGCGGAAAGTTCGGTGCTGTTGGAAACTCGGCCAAAACCGGAGCCGCGGCATCGCGTCCAACGATGGGGTTTTGGAAAAAGGAGCCTGCATTGGGTTCGGTGCGGTAGTCGGGCAGCTTTGAGTTGCGTAGGGCAACGACCCGTTCCATGACGATTGCAGGCGTCACCAGCGGAGTTTCGGACAAATCCGAGAGCCCAGCGAAGCCGAGGTTGGCGCGCCAAGCCTTGGCTAGTCCCAAGCGAATTGCGAGCACAACATAACGATTGGGCTCTTCTTTAAAGACGGAATGGCGATAGGCGAACTTGCACTCTTCTTTTGAGAAGGTGCGCGTGGTGCCGGTTTGCCGATCCCAAGCCGACAATTCGAGGAAACTATCAGCCAGTTCGGCGCCATAAGCACCAATGTTCTGGACCGGAGCCGCGCCTGCGGTGCCTGGAATGCCCGCTAGATTCTCAAGCCCGCCGAAACCGAGGCCTACGGTGAATGCGACGAAGTCATGCCAATTTTCACCGGCGGCCGCCTCAACCACGATGTGTGTTTCTGTTTCTTCAACAAGCTGGCGCCCCTTAAGGGCAATGACGGCGGTGATGCCCTCAAAGCGCGGAGCGAGTACCACATTGGACCCGCCGCCAAGCACTTGGACAGCGATGCCCGATGTGTTGGCGTGCGCAAAAAGCGCAGGCAAGTCGTCGATATCGGTGATTTCGATGCCGAAACTCGAGCTGGAGCGCAGCGCTAAAGTGTTGCGATGGGTCAGGTCGAAATTGGGAATCAAGCGGTCATGAATTTCAGTCATTGCGGGCCTAAAAATCATTGTTCGGGCCCCGAGGGCAAGACCATGTCTATAAGGATACGTTGACTTCTAATTGCGGCTTGACCATGTTGCGGCCTCTTCCCTTAGGCATTTGCGGAACGCTTACCCATGAAGGTCGTCGTCGTTGAAAGTCCGGCTAAAGCCAAGACAATCAACAAATATTTAGGCAAGGACTATGAAGTTCTAGCCTCCTTCGGGCACGTTCGTGACCTGCCAGCGAAGGATGGTTCGGTACGTCCGGACGAAGATTTTGCCATGTCTTGGGAGGTCGACACTGCTTCAAAAAAGCGGTTGAGCGATATTTCTTCCGCGCTGAAGGGGGCCGATGGCCTTATTCTGGCGACTGACCCTGATCGCGAAGGCGAAGCCATCTCTTGGCACGTTCTCGATGTTCTGCGTCAGAAGAAGGCGCTGAAAAAAGATATGACGGTGCAGCGCGTTGTGTTCAACGCGATCACCAAGGACGCGGTGACGGCGGCTATGGCGAAGCCGCGTGATATCGATATGCCACTGGTCGACGCCTATCTGGCGCGACGCGCACTCGACTATCTTGTCGGCTTCACGCTTTCCCCGATTCTCTGGCGCAAGCTGCCCGGTTCGCGTTCGGCGGGCCGTGTGCAGTCTGTGGCCTTGCGCCTCGTGTCGGACCGCGAAGCCGAAATCGAAAAATTTAAGGCCGAAGAATATTGGTCGCTGGAAGCCAAGCTTTCCCAATCGGGTAAGAGCTTCTTGGCGCGCCTTTTGTCGGTTGACGGCAAGAAAACCGATAAGCTCGATATCAAGACCGGCGAGAATGCTGCGGAGCTCAAAAAGCTCGTCGAGGCTGGCCAGTTCAACGTCTCCAACGTTGAAAAGAAGCCAACCAAGCGCAATCCGTACGCGCCGTTCACGACGTCCTCTCTGCAGCAGGATGCGTCATCGCGTTTGGGGCTGTCGCCCTCGCGGACGATGCAGATTGCCCAGCGCCTCTACGAAGACGGTCTAATCACTTATATGCGTACCGACGCCGTGCAGATGGCCCCTGAGGGGATCGCCATGGCGCGCTCGGTCATTGGCAAATATTTCGGCGACGAATTCCTGCCGGAAAAGGCCCGCATTTATCAGACCAAGGCCAAGAACGCACAGGAAGCGCACGAAGCGATCCGCCCAACGGATATGTTCAAGCGCCCAGAACAGCTGCATCTCGATGCGGATCAAGCCAAGCTTTATGGTTTGATCTGGCGTCGTACACTGGCCTCGCAGATGAAATCGGCTGAAATTGACCGCACCACGGTCGATATTTCGGTGAACGTGCCGGGCCGTGTCGTTGGCCTTCGTGCGACTGGCTCTGTTGTCACTTTCCCGGGCTTCCTAAAGCTCTGGGGCGTTGAAGCGAAGTCTGACGAAGACAACGAAGACGAAGACGATCGCGAGCTGCCGCCACTCGCAGTTGGTGATAAGCCAAGCCTTCAGTCCGTTGATATTGAACAACATTTCACTCAGCCGCCGAGCCGTTACACCGAGGCGAGCCTGATCAAGAAGATGGAAGAACTCGGCATTGGCCGTCCTTCCACCTATGCTGCAACGCTGTCGACACTCAGGGACCGCGATTATGTGCGGCTCGAAGGCAAAGCACTGCATCCGGAAGATCGCGGGCGCATTGTTACCGCTTTCCTCGAAAGCTTCTTCAACCGCTATGTCGAATATGGCTTCACCGCCGGATTGGAAGAGCAGCTCGACCAAGTTTCGGCGGGTGAGCTGGAATACAAGGTGCTGCTGCGTGATTTCTGGAAGGATTTCACAGCGGCCACTGAAGAGATCAAGGATCTGCGCGTTTCAGAGGTGCTTGACGCACTCAACGACATGCTCGCAAGCCGCATTTTCCCGCCAAAGGAAGACGGATCAGATCCGCGCGTTTGCCCAACTTGTGGTGAAGGCCAGCTTTCGCTGAAGCTCGGTAAATTCGGTGCCTTTATTGGTTGCTCGAATTATCCTGAGTGCAAGCACACTATGCAGCTCTCGGACGCGGCCAATGGCCAGAGCTCGGAAGCCATGGCAGGCGACGGCGTGTTGGGAACGGACCCAGAATCGGGCGAGGACGTCTTCCTCAAAACCGGTCGTTTCGGTCCTTATGTGCAGCTCGGCGATGGCAAAGAGCCAAAGCGCTCATCGCTGCCGAAGGGGTGGGATGCGCCATCTCTGACGCTTGAAAAGGCTCTGCAATTGCTGAGTCTGCCACGTGAAGTTGGTCTGCACCCGGAAAGCGGCTTGCCAATCCAAGCTGGTCTTGGTCGCTATGGACCGTTCATTCTGCATGACGGCAAATACGCCAATTTGCCGGACGTAGAAGAAGTGTTCACTGTTGGCATCAACCGTGCGGTTGATCTGATCGCGCAGAAGGCCGCTGGCGGCTTTAAGCGTGGTGGCGGCACGGCTGTGGCAGCCATTCAAACATTTGAGCACGACGGTGGGCCGATTACGGTTCGCGCGGGTCGCTATGGCCCCTATGTGAACCAGGGCAAGATCAACGCGACCATTCCGAAGGATGTTGCGCCAGAGGCCGTAACGCTTGATCAGGCGATTGCCTGGATTGCGGCGCGCGCTGAAGTGGCAGGTACCAAGAAGAAGGCCGCGCCGAAGAAGGCGGCTGCTAAGAAGCCTGCCGCTAAGAAGGCGACCACCAAGAAAGCCGCTGCGGCTGAAGATGGTGCCGAAAAGGCTGCGCCTAAGAAGCGTGTAACCAAGAAGGCTGCCGCTGCTGCCGAAGACGGGGTGGAACCTCCGGTCAAGAAAACTGCTGCGAAAAAGGCCCCGGCAAAGAAGGCCGCGCCAAAGGCAATCGATCCAGAAGACGTACCGTTCTGAGGTTTGGTCGAACGAAATTGAAAAAGCCGCCGGGGTTCTCGGCGGCTTTTTTGTTTTGGGCCTGGTGTTAGCTCTAGCCCATGGTGCGTTCGATGACCGAGAGCCAGTTGTCTTGGGCGATCTTTCTGACCAGGGTCTGGCCGTACCCTTTGTCGAGGAGGGCTTTGAGAAGTTTTGGGACGCCGGTAACGTCTTTCAACTCCTTAGGCATTTGCGCGCCGTCAAAGTCACTCCCGAGCGCCACGCCGTCTTCACCCAAAGCGTCAACGAGGGCGTCGATATGGCGGACCATAATCTCAAGCGGTGTGTTGGTGTCCCATTTGCCGTCAGGACGGAGGAAGCCAGTGGCGTAGTTGAGGCCAACAACGCCCGCAGACTCCTTGATCGCGGCTAGCTGCCAAGCGGTCAGATTGCGAGCGCTGGGGGAAATGGCGTGGACGTTGGAATGGGTGGCGACCAAAGGCTTGGTGGAAAGGCGCGCTACATCGCGGAAACCAGCAGCGTTAAGATGGGAGAGATCGATCATTACCCCGCGCTTGTCGCAGAGTTTTATGAGGTCCTTGCCCGCGTCCGTAAGGCCCGGGCCGATGTCAGGATCGACATTGTGTAGGAAGGGGACGCCGGTGCCAAAAACATTGCCGCGGCTCCAGGTAATGCCAATGGAGCGTAGGCCTGCGGCGTAGAGCACCTCAAAGCTATCGAATTTCACATCGATCGCCTCCGCGCCTTCGATATGAAAAATTGCCGCTAATTTTTTGTTTTTAATGGCATTTTGCACGTCACCTGCGGTGCGGCAGACGGCTAGGGCGCCAGCGCGTTCGAGTTTGTAAAGCAGCGAAACCATTTCGATGGTCGAGGCAAGCGCATCGCGCACAAAGAGATTGGGAGGGAGTTGACCAGCGGAACTCGTGGGGCTGGAGACAACTGAAGCCGCGTCGGCCTTGAGCGGCGGCGGGAAAATGGCGAAGAAGCCACCCGTCATACCGGCCTGATTGGCGCGGGGAAGATCGAGCTGGCCATCTATTGTGCCGTCGACAAACATTGCGATTTTGTCGGGCCGCGAGCTGTCTACCAGGCGAAGCAGGGTATCGTTGTGGCCGTCGAAAAAGGGAATGGTCATCGAATCGTCTCCGTCAGACCAAGACGGTAGCCGCTTCTTGTGGTGAAGTTGAGTAACGGACGCTCAATAATGAAACGCCGCCTCCCGAAGGAAGCGGCGGTGTTCATGTAAAGCTTGAACTCAGTCTTGGTGGGTGAAGACGGTTTTACCGCCCACCAAAGTGCGCATCACCTTGCCGGTCATGCGCGCGCCTTCAAAGGCGGTGTTGCGCGACTTGGAAACCAGAGCGCTCTCTTGCACCTGCCAGGGGTAGTCGAGATCTATGAGGACCAGGTCTGCCGGCGCGCCTTTAGCAATGCGACCGCTTTCAAGGCCGAGAATCTGGGCTGGGCGGATTGTCATAGCTTTCAAAACGGTATGCAGGTCCAGATCGTCCGAGTGAACGAAGCGCAGCGCCGCGGCCAAGAGTGTCTCCAAACCAATCGCGCCATTCGAGGCTTCAGCGAATGGACGGCGTTTCACTTCACTATCCTGCGGATCGTGATCGGAATGGATGGTGTCAATGACGCCAGACCGCAGGCCTTCGATGAGCGCACGGCGGTCGTCTTCGCTGCGCAACGGAGGGTTTACCTTGAAATAGGTGCGATAGCGACCGATGTCGTTTTCGTTCAGGCAGAGGTTGTTGATCGAAACGCCCGCGGTTGCCTTGGAATTGCGCGACTTCGCAAACTTCAGCAGCGTAAGCGAGTTCTCGGTCGAGATTTGCGCTGCGTGGTAGCGAACGCCGGTCGCGAGTGCGAGCTGAAGATCGCGCGCCAATGGCACGGTCTCCACTTCGCGCGATAGGCCCTTCAAGCCCAGAACGGTGGCAAAGAGTCCTGAGTTCATTACGCCTTCACCAGCCAGATCGGCGTCGAAAACGTGGTGAACGAAAGGCATGTCGTAGTTGGCAGCGTAACTCATGGCGCTGCGGAGGAGCGAATTCGACTGGATCGAACTTGCGCCATCGGTGAGGCACACAGCCCCAGCTTCCTTAAGAAGGCCGAACTCGGTGATTTCCTTGCCCTGAAGGCCCCGGGTGATGGCTGCAGAGGGCAGCACGCGAGCGAGAGACTGTGCTTCTGCGCGACGGATGAGGAAGTCGACAATTGCACTGTCGTCCACCACAGGCGTGGTGTCGGGCATCATGACGAAGCTGGTGACGCCACCGGCGACGGCGGCCTTACCGGCCGAAGCCAAAGTCTCGCGATACTCTTTGCCGGGTTCTCCGACGAAGACGCGCATGTCGATAAGGCCGGGCGCAAGCACCTGACCATTTGCGTTGATGACTTCGGCGCCGTCTGGCACGCCAACGGGACCGTTGAGTGCGATGTCTGTGATGACGCCGTTTTCAATCAGAACCGCGCCGGGATGATCGGTGCCGGAGGCTGGATCAACAATGCGGGCATTTTCGATGAGGACGGGCCGGGTCATGCGTCGTTCCTATTGAGCAGAGCATCGAGCACGGCCATGCGTGCGGCAACGCCCATTTCCACTTGATCGGTGATGACTGAGCGCGCGCTATCGGCGATCGCTGGGTCGATTTCGACGCCGCGGTTCATTGGACCGGGGTGCATGACGATCGCGTCGGACTTCGCGAAGCCGAGCTTGCGTTCATCGAGGCCGTAAAAGTGGAAGTATTCACGCACCGAGGGGATCATCTTGCCGCTAGCGCGTTCATGCTGCAGGCGCAGCATCATCACCACGTCCGCGCCCTTTAGGCCCTGTTCCATATCGGTATAAACCTCAGTCGCGAGGTGTTCTATGCCGGAGGGCAGGAGGGTTTTTGGTGCGATGACCCGGGTGCGAACATGGAGCGCTCCGAGGAGCAGTAAGTTCGAGCGGGCAACACGCGAATTGGCGATGTCGCCGCAGATTGCAACGGTCAGGCCCGCAAGTGTGCCCTTGTGGTTGCGAATGGTGAGGGCGTCGAGGAGAGCCTGGGTCGGGTGCTCGTGCGCGCCGTCGCCCGCGTTGACCACCGAGCAGCCAACCTTCTGGCTGAGCAGTTCGACCGCGCCGGAAGAACCGTGACGCACTACCAGCACATCGGGGCGCATGGCGTTGAGCGTGGCAGCGGTGTCGATCAGCGTTTCGCCTTTAGTGACGGAGCTGGTCTTCACCGACATGTTCACGACCGTAGCGCCGAGGCGCTTGCCCGCGATTTCGAACGAGGACTGGGTCCGCGTCGACGGCTCGAAGAAGAGGTTGATTTGTGTCTTCCCCGCCAAAGTGTTGAGCGACTTACGCTCTTGGCGGCTGACAGCAATCATCCGTTCGGCACGATCAAGCAGTTCGATAATCTCGTGCTGCTTGAGGTCGGCAATAGAAATCAGATGGCGCTGGCGGAAGGGCGGGAAGTCACCGGATTGCCCGGCGACGGATGGAGAAGTGTCCTGCGGCATGTCGCATCCCTAGCGATTTGGTGCGGTCTATCGGCTGGGGGCGCGATGAGCAAGCCCCTCACGAATTTATCCCCGCCGGAGCCGGTCCAGCGCCCCCTGCAGAATATAGCTGGCGGCCAGTTTGTCGACCACTTCGGCGCGACGGTCACGGCGCATATCTGCGTCGATCATCATGCGCGTGACGGCAGATGTGGAGAGGCGCTCATCCCAATAAGCAATGGGCAAGTTGACCTTGGGGGCGAGGTTGCGGGCGAAGGCGCGTGTCGATTGCACGCGGGGGCCTTCCGAGCCGTCCATATTGAGGGGGAGACCCAAAATGATCGCAACGATTTGATTCTGTGCGATCAATTCGATGATGCGCTCAGCGTCCTGAGTGAACTTGGTTCGTTTGATGGTTTCAATCGGGGTCGCGGAGTAGCGCATGCCATCACTGATCGCGACACCAATGGTTTTCGTGCCGAGGTCCAACCCCAAAATCTTGCCGGAAGGCGGAATGTCGGAGAGCGGATTATTGTCGTCGGTCACTGAATGGGTACTCATTGGATTGATTGGGTCTGTCCTATAGGGTGCGGGGCAAAATGGCGATGAAAAAGACTTCCCTATGAAACTCACTTGGTTCGGCAATACGGCATTTCGCATACATGCAGGTGGGAAGATCCTCGTCATTGATGCTCAAGGCGCAGTTGGGGTTGACCATAAGGAACTGTGTTCCGGAGCGGATGTGCTGCTGCAGACGAGCGCGCCGGTCGACGTGATCTCTGGCAGCAGCTGGAAGCCGATGCCGCGGCAGCGCTTGCTCGATGCGGATGGGGCGCTCCGTGAGGTTGTGGTCGCAAAGCTCGGGCAGGGGGCGTTTGTCTTTGATTCAGAGGATGAGCCGCCCTTGTTGCTTCTCTCCGAGTCTGTGCCCGAGCTCGGGAAATGGGCCGATAAGGCTGTGGTTCTTATTGCCGGGGGCGATTTGGCAGGGCTTGCCGACACGCTGACGGATGCCGCCGCGCCGCGACTGATCGCCCTAGCTGGAGGCGATGAAGAGATTGGCGCCGCCTTTGAAATTCTAAGATCTAAACTGGATGGCACCGGCGTTGTGGCGCTGGAACATGGGCTTGCTGTGGAAGCGTAATCGCGCCACGGTGCCATTTCGATTGTCTTTTGATACCGGGCATTGCTAATAACGCCCCAATACGCCGTTCTCGCTGGAGTTTGCCATGTCTGTCGACGCCAATACCGTCAAGCGCATCGGGCGCCTTGCCCGCATCCGCATCGAAGAAGACGAAGTCGCTGGCTACCAGACCGAAATCAATTCGATCCTCGGCTTTGTCGAGCAGTTGTCTGAAATTAACGTCGATGGTGTTGAGCCAATGACATCGGTCATGCCGATGACCCTGCGCCGCCGTGACGACGCGGTCACCGACGGCAACATCGCCGAAAAGATCGTCAAGAACGCCCCATTGACCGAAGATAACTTCTTCATGGTCCCCAAGGTCGTTGAATAATATGGCGGTTTCCATCGCCATTGAGACCCCTTTGCAGGACGACGTGCGCGAGCTCGTCGCTCAGCTCAACGCTTTCCTGCTGCCCACCTCGCCAGTTGAATTCCAGTTCAAGATGACTGTGGAACAAATGGCGGGTGAGGACACGACGGTTTTTGTCGCTCGCGACGAAAACGGCGTGGCTGTCGGCATGGGGGCACTCAAGGTGCATGGTCCCGAGCTTGGCGAAGTCAAACGCATGTTCACCCTGCCGTCCGTTCGCGGGCAGCGTGTTGGCACTCTATTGCTCGACCGAATCGTCGGCTTGGCGCGGGAGAAGGATCTTCCCATCGTCATGCTCGAAACTGGACCAGAAGACGGCATGGCGGACGCCCATCGTCTTTATGGGCGTTACGGGTTCTCCCGTCGCGGTCCGTTTCTCGACTATCCAGAAAGCCCCTGGTCCAACTTTTTTGAATTGAAGCTGACGGCACCCGCCTTCGCTGGTTGAGCGCAGCCGACGCTGAAGAGAAAGAAACTCCATTGACCGATCTTACCCGTCTGAGCATCGCCGAAGCCCGCAAGGGCCTCACCGAAAAGACGTTTACTGCGACCGAGCTGACTGAGGCCTATGTCTCGGCTATCGACGCAGGCAATGCGGCGCTGAATGCCTATGTCGTTACGACGCCGGATAAGGCGCGCGAAATGGCGGCAGCATCGGATGCCAAGATTGCTGCCGGTACGGCTGGCACGCTTGAAGGCATTCCACTGGGCGTGAAGGATCTGTTTGCGACCAAGGGCGTCCACACCCAGGCCGCTTCGCACATCCTTGATGGCTTCAAGCCGGAATACGAATCGACCGTCACCGCAAACCTGTGGCGCGATGGTGCCGTGATGCTGGGCAAGCTCAACATGGACGAGTTCGCCATGGGTTCGTCCAACGAAACCTCGTACTACGGTCCTGCGATCAATCCTTTCCGCGCTGAAGGTTCGGAAGAAAAATTGGTTGCCGGTGGGTCATCGGGCGGTTCGGCAGCGGCTGTTGCTGGCTGGCTCTGCGCTGGCGCGACCGCAACCGACACTGGTGGCTCGATCCGTCAGCCAGCTGCCTTCACCGGCACTGTTGGCATTAAGCCGACCTATGGTCGTGCATCGCGTTGGGGCACTGTTGCTTACGCGTCTTCGCTCGATCAGGCTGGCCCAATTGCCCGCACTGTTGAAGACGCAGCGCTGCTGCTGACCTCGATGTCCGGCTTTGACGCCAAGGATTCGACTTCGGTCAACATCCCGGTTCCAGATTTCGCGGCTGCGGTTGAGCGTGGCGTAAAGGGCATCACCATTGGTGTTCCGCGCGAATACCGCATGGACGGCATGCCAGAGGAAATTGAAAACCTCTGGAAGCAGGGCCTCGAATGGCTCAAGGCTGAAGGCGCAACCGTCAAGGACATCTCGCTGCCACACACCAAGTATGCCCTCCCGGCCTACTACGTTGTTTCGCCAGCAGAAGCTTCCTCGAACCTCGCGCGTTATGACGGCGTGAAGTATGGTCTCCGTGTGTCCGGTAAGGACATCACCGACATGTACGAACTCACCCGCGCTGCCGGTTTCGGTCGCGAAGTGAAGCGTCGTATCATGATCGGCACCTATGTGCTGTCGGCAGGCTACTATGATGCCTACTACGTCAAGGCGCAGAAGGTTCGCACGCTGATCAAGAAGGACTTCGAGGATTCGTTCAACGCAGGCGTTGACGCGATCCTGACCCCAGCGACCCCATCTTCTGCCTTCGCTATTGGCGATGCAAAGCTGGCCGCTGATCCGGTTGCGATGTATCTCAACGACATCTTCACCGTGACTGTGAACATGGCAGGTCTGCCGGGTATTGCTGTGCCAGCCGGTAAGGATGGCAAGGGTCTGCCGCTCGGTCTGCAGCTGATCGGTAAGCCATTTGACGAAGAGACTCTCTTCGCCGCAGCGCGCGTCATCGAGAAGAGCGCCGGTGGTGATTTTGCACCCAAGCAGTGGTGGTAAGACCCCACTAAACCCCTAGATCAGGTGGCGGCGCTTGATTGTGCCGCCTTTCCGCATTATTTCCGGGTCATGCACAAGTTGAAACTGGTAATGACGCCTCCAGCCGAGGCGCCCGGGCCAACAGGAACATCACCGATGGCCGCAGATATTTTTACGACGCTCGACTGGTCTGAGCCGCCGAAGGATATGAGTAAGCCGTTGCAGGCGCTCTGGTGGCTCAAGAAAGGCGAGTTCCGTATTGGCATGGAATGGGAGCGCGCGCACGCGATCGTCCAGTCGATGGAAGGTGTGCAGGCGTTCGATTGGGTCCATGCCTTGATGCATTGGATTGAAGCCGATCTCGCCAATGCCGACTATTGGTATCGCCGCGCCGGTAAGCGCCGCGCGACGGCGAGCGTTTCCACAGAATGGGAACACATGGCCGCTGCGTTAAGCGAAGTGACCAAGCACTAAGTGCACGCGTAACCCGTGATTGAATTGCCGCTCTCTGGGAACAGGGGGCGGCAATTTCTTTTGACGAAGGCACAGGGGCCTGAAAGTGGCATTAGGCTGGCATTTATGGGCCTGTGGAGGGGCACCGTTGTCGTTCTATTTGGCGTTTTGCGCGCACGAGCCAAGCCCATAGGACGCGAAAGCGTAATGGGAATAAGTGCTTGAAGAGGGGAGCTTGGGCAGGCAGCCGAGAGGGGCCTCGGGGGCTTATTTTACCTCAGAAGTAAACGCTGAGGAGAGATGAAGGGATGCTTTGTGCGGATGGGGGCCGCAAGCTAGGCTTTTTCTGTTCCCTGCCGGACCGAGCGTACCGAAACCGCCATTGGTGGCATTGAAAAGCGGGTGGAATACATGTCACAATTTTCCGAGCTTTTTTGACTGGATACGCTTGTGACTGCCGCTAAACTTCCCGCGCAATGCGAGACAAAAGAAGACGTTCGTTTCGAGATCGACCGCATTGATCGGGCGCTGTTGAATTTGTTTGCGGAACGCCACGCTTATGTCACGCGCATGGCTGAGATTAAAACCGATCCGCATGAAGCGTTTGACCCGGTGCGTATCGAAGCAATTATTTCTAAGGTTCGCGCGCTCAGCGTTGAGCAGGACTTGGATGAAGATCAGGCCGAGCTGATTTGGCGGACGCTGATCGATTGGAACATCAATTTCGAAAAGGGCATTATTGCCGCCCGTCGCCGGGCAAAATAGGAAATTTCCATGCGTGTCTCTCAGCCGGATCGTGATCTTGACTGGGAAGCACTGGGCTCATTGGCTTTTGCCTCCTGGCAGCAAAGCGAATTTGGAGCGCAGGATGCTGGGCGCTGTGATCGCGAAAAGCTGTTTGCAGAGTTTTGCACCTTTTGTCGCGACAAGTCGGAAACCATGCATGTTGCGACAATCGGCGATGTGCCAGTGGGCTGGGGCGCAAGGGAATTTTCCGATAATGTGATTTCTGACCTGTGGGTCGCACCATTTGCGCAAAGCCAAGGCATCGGTGCGGCCTTGCTTGCAGCGCTGGAAGAGGTTATCGCCAACGCAGGCTACACTTTCGTGGAGCTTGAAACCTCGGCCGGCAACACCGGGGCGGTACGCTTCTACGAGCGCAACGGATATATTCCGGTGTGGCGCGGTATGAAGTTTTCCGCCAGCCTGAACTACGAACTCGACAAGATTCGCTTCCGCAAGGCATTGCCGGAAGCGGCATAGGACTGCCGAAACATGACACTCGTTGACACCCGTACTCCCGACAAAAAGCGTCTGATCTCCGGTTCGACCGGCGATTGGGAAGTGATCATTGGTATGGAAGTGCACGCGCAAGTGACCAGCGAAAGCAAGCTGTTCTCTGGCTCGTCGACCGCTTTCGGTAATCCTCCTAATGCGAACGTCAGCTTTGTTGATGCCGCCATGCCCGGCATGCTGCCGACCATCAACGAAGAATGCGTGCGTCAGGCTGTGCGCACAGGTCTGGGTCTGAAGGCTCAGATCAACAAGCGCTCGGTCTTTGACCGCAAAAACTATTTCTACCCTGACTTGCCGCAGGGTTATCAGATTTCGCAGTTCAAGGACCCAATCGTTGGCGAAGGTGTGATCACCATCGACGTCGATGGGGAAACCATTGAGATCGGTGTCGAACGTCTGCACCTTGAGCAGGACGCGGGTAAGTCGATCCACGATCAGCACCCAAACATGAGCTTTGTTGACCTGAACCGTTCGGGCGTCGCCCTGATGGAAATCGTCTCCAAGCCCGACCTGCGTTCGTCCGAAGAAGCCAAGGAGTATCTCTCCAAGCTTCGTGCTATCCTGCGTTATCTCGGTACTTGCGACGGCAATATGGAGCAGGGCTCCATGCGTGCTGACGTGAACGTATCGGTACGTCGTCCGGGTGGCGAATTCGGTACGCGTTGCGAAATCAAGAACGTCAATTCGATCCGTTTCGCGGGTCAGGCGATTGAATATGAAGCCCGTCGCCAGATCGACATTCTGGAAGATGGTGGCTCGATCGATCAGGAAACGCGCCTGTTTGACCCGAAGAACGGTGAAACGCGCGCTATGCGTTCGAAGGAAGAAGCGCACGATTATCGCTACTTCCCAGATCCAGACTTGCTGCCACTTGAATTCGACGATGCTTTCGTCGCGGCTTTGGCTGAAAATCTGCCAGAACTGCCAGACGAAAAGCAGGCACGTTTTGTGCGCGATTTTGGTGTCACCAAGTATGACGCGCATGTGCTGACGCTCGAACGCGAAACCGCTGACTTCTTCGAAAGCATCGTGGCGCACGGCGGCAGCAAGCGCGACGGCAAGGCTGTTGCGAATATCCTCAATGGTGACGTGGCTGCTTTCGCAAACAGCGAAGGCAAGGCAGTTTACGAAACCCACATCACCCCAGCGCAGATTGCTGGTGTGGTTGACCTGATTGCTGCGGGCACGATCTCGTCGAAGGGCGGCAAGGACGTGCTGCAGATCATCATCTCGGAAGAGAAAGACGGTGATCCGGCAGCTATCGTTGAAGCCCGTGGCCTAAAGCAAGTGACCGATCTTGGCGCGATTGAAAAGATCGTGGACGACATCATCGCCGCCAACCCGGAACAGGTTGAGAAGGTTAAGGCGAAGCCAAGCATGATGGGCTGGTTTGTCGGTCAGGCGATGAAGGCTTCCGGTGGCAAGGCCAATCCGCAGGCTCTCAACGATCTCATGAAGCAGAAGCTCGGGATCGAGTAAGAACGCGGGTCTGGATGCAGATCCAGTCAGAACGTTGAATGAATGGAAAACCCGGCCACTGAGCCGGGTTTTTGTTTTTACATCGTCGGCACAGTGCCTGGAGAGGGCGGCGGCGGCACGTCGGGCCCCGGCGTGGGCGGAATGGGGTCTTCCACCGGCGGCTGGTGTGGCGGCACCTCCTGGGGCTCTGGAGGCACAGGATCTACGGGCTGGGGTTGGGGCGGTTCAGGTTGCGGCGGTACACCCGGGATTGGCTCTGGCACTGGAATTGGGTCTGGCATGGCGCGCTCCTTTGCTGGGAAGCGAACGGGTCCAAACCCGAAGGGTTCCTAGCGTTTTCGCAGGAGTGTCTGGATGCGGCCGTCAATGAAAAGCAGGCCGAAGAAGATCACCAACATGCCTAGGATTTGGATGGGCAAGATCGCCTCGCCCAAAAGGAAGGTGCCCAAAATCAGCGTGGAGATTGGCGCAATAAAGGTTGTGGTGGCGAAATTGGTCGCGCCAACGCGCGGAAGAATTCGATACATGATCAGAAAGGTGAGGGCCGTCGATAAGAGGCCCAGGCCGAGTAAGGAGCCGAGTGTTTCAATCTGCGTAATCTGTGGCAGGCCGTTGAGGCTTAACGCCACCGGCAGGCTCAATATGGCCGAGCCCGTAAGCGCGATGGCGGCGAAGGCGGTCGGCTCGACATGCTTGTAGGAGCGAGTGATGTTGAGTGAGAGCGCATAGCACAGCGTTGCCGCGAGACAGGCGCCGACGGCCCATAGTGCCGTGTTGCCGTCGCTTTGCAGGGCGGGTGACACCAGAATGGCAGCGCCAACGAAGCCAATGCCTACACCGATGAATTTACGGGGGCCGGATTTTTCACCGCCGGGCCAGAAGTGGGACATGATCGCAGTCATCATTGGGGTGAGCGCATTGATGATGGCGGCAACACCACTGGCGAGGTGGGCTTGTGCCGTTGGAAACAGCGCAAAAGGAATGGCATAGGCGATGACGCCGAGAAGGGCCAACTGCCCCCAGAGCTTAGGATCGCGCGGAACGGGTTTTTTCAGCAGGAAAAGGATTGCCCAACAGCCGATGGCCCCAATGCCGACCCGCAAGGTTGTGATCCAGAGCGGGCTGAGTTCGCGAATGAGAACGGCATTGAAAATAAATGAGCAGCCCCAGATAGATCCTAAGAGAACAATCCAACACCAATCACGCAGACTCATTATCGCCACTCCAATAGATGCGTTGGTCTACGCCT
Source organism: Devosia sp. MC521 (assembly GCF_014127105.1). Lineage (NCBI taxonomy): Bacteria > Pseudomonadati > Pseudomonadota > Alphaproteobacteria > Hyphomicrobiales > Devosiaceae > Devosia > Devosia sp. MC521. Next base: position 1,751,096 of record NZ_CP059902.1, on the reverse strand, counting down.
GCGCTGGAGTGGCGTCGAACCGATTTTGACAATGGGGGCGATCGATTTTGGTGATGGATAAAGAAAAGGCCGGATCGCTCCGGCCTATTTTACATTTTGCCAAGGGCGAGTTGTTTCAACGCCTCGGGGTAGATGCGGTGTTCTTCCACCAGAACGCGAGCCGCGAGGGTGTCTTCTGTGTCGTCGGGCAGAACGGGGACGCGGGCTTGCAGGATCGCGTCGCCTTCGTCGAGACCGGGCGTCACAAAGTGGACGGTGCAGCCGTGTTCCATTTCACCCGCCGCGAGAACGCGGGCATGGGTGTCGAGGCCTTTGTAGGCTGGGAGCAGGGAGGGGTGGATGTTGATCATCCGACCTTCCCAGCGGTTGACGAAGTCCTCACCCAGAACGCGCATGAAACCGGCGAGGCAGACAATATCGACCTCCCATCTTTCGAGCATGAGGGTCATGGTGTCTTCGAACATTTCCCGACTGGGGAACTTGCTCTGCGCCAGCGAGGCTGTGGCAATGCCGTGGCTCGCCGCGATCTCAAGACCGGGCGCGGCTGCCTTGTTGGACAGCACGCCGACGATCTCGGCTGGAAAATCGGGAGCCTTTGCGGCCTCGATGAGCGCGCTCATGTTTGAGCCGCGCCCCGAGATCAGAATGGCGACCTTTTTCTTGCTCATAGAGCGAGCTTGCCGCGGAAGGTCACAGGTTCGCCCGTGCGCTCGGTCAACTGACCGACGACAGCTGCGATTTCACCATTAGCGGTGAGCGAGGCGACCAGCTTCTCAGCATCTGCCGGCGCGACAGCAACCAGCATGCCGACGCCGCAATTGAAGGTGCGGAGCATTTCGCGCTCTTCCATGCCGCCAACCTTGCTCATCCAGCTAAAGACGGCAGGAACGGTGACCGCATCGAGATCGACGTCAGCGGCGAGGTGGTCAGGCAGTACGCGCGGGATATTGTCGATGAAGCCGCCGCCGGTGATGTGCGCGAGGGCTTTAATACCCAGACCTTCCTTGAGCGCAGCCAGCAGTGGCTTCACATAGATGCGGGTCGGCTCGAGCAGGGCTTCTGCGAGGGTTTTGCCTTCAGCAAATGGTGCTGGTGCGTCCCAGGCGAGGCCGGAGAGGTCAACGATCTTGCGAACGAGCGAGTAACCGTTGGAGTGGACGCCAGACGAGGCGATGGCAACCAGCGTATCACCAGCGGCGATATCGGCGCGTGGAAGGAGGGTGCCACGTTCGGCGGCGCCAACGGCAAAGCCTGCGAGGTCATAATCATTGCCATGATACATGCCGGGCATTTCAGCGGTTTCGCCGCCGATCAGTGCGCAACCGGCCAGGCGGCAACCGTGGGCAATGCCTTCGACAATCGCCGTGCCCTGAGCCACGTCAAGTTTGCCGGTGGCGAAATAGTCGAGGAAGAAAAGGGGCTCGGCACCCTGAACGACAAGGTCGTTGACGCACATGGCGACCAGATCTTGGCCGATGGTGTTGTGCTTGCCCGTGTCGATAGCGATCTTGAGCTTGGTCCCGACACCATCATTGGCGGCAACCAGAACTGGATCTTTGAAACCTGCGGCCCTTAAATCAAAAAGACCACCAAATCCGCCGATCTCGCCGTCGGCGCCGGGGCGTCGGGTGGACTTCACTGCGGGCTTGATGGCCTCTACCAGAGCATTGCCGGCGTCGATATCGACCCCTGCCTGCTTGTAAGAAAGCCCATTAGGTGGCAGGTGTGGTGTGTCGGACATGAGCCTGGTGCCAAATGCTGAGGATAGCGGGCAGAGTGAACCGCGCGCCACCGGGGTTGGTTGAAACTTTCGGTGTTGGCCGTTAGACGGCTGATAGCTTCTCGATTTCCTATAAGCAAGGGCTACACGCAGCAATGACGCTCCGAAATCAAGTGACCATCTGGATCGGCCTCTTGGCTGCCCTGCTTTTATCGCTCTGGATTTTCCGGGGCATCCTGCTTCCATTCGTGGTTGGGGCGGCCTTGGCCTATCTGCTCAATCCGGTGGTAAACCAGCTTGAGCGCTGGCGATTTAAGCGCGTTTGGGCGACGGCATTGGTGTTGACGGCGATTATCGTCGTGATCATCGGCTTGTTCTTCATGCTGGTTCCGATGATCGGACAGCAGATTGTTGGCCTTATTCAGCGCGCGCCGAGTCTGTATCGCGACCTTCAGGGGCTCATAAATCAGTATTCGCCTGAGGTCAGCGCATGGCTCGGGCCTGAACGTGCCGCCGAAGTTGAGCGTGGTATCAACGAGATTGCGCGCAATTTGCTCGGTTGGATTACGCGACTGCCTGCCGAATTGGTCAATATCGGCATGTCTGGCGCGTCCGTCGTCGCGTTTCTGGTCGTGGCGCCGGTGGTGGCGTTCTATCTGCTGCTCGATTGGCAGGGGATGGTTGATGGGGTCGAAGGGCTTTTGCCACGCCAGCATAAAGGCGAGATCAAAGGCATCCTGCGCGAGATTGACGATTCCATGGCCGGCGTTATCCGCGGGCAGGGCTCGGTTCTCCTGCTCGATGCTGCGTTCTATGCGACCGCGCTATCGCTGATTGGGCTGAACTTTGGTTTGGCCGTGGGTATTATCGGCGGCCTGCTGAGCTTTATTCCATTCGTCGGTGCGGCCGTCGGATTCGGGCTATCAGTGGGCATTGCGCTCGTGCAGTTCTGGCCAAACATGTGGATGGTAGGCCTCGTGTGCGCGGCCTTCCTGTTCTGGCAGTTCATCGAAGGCAATATTCTCTATCCAAAGCTCGTGGGCTCATCGATCAACATCAACCCTGTATGGATGATGTTTGCGCTCCTCGCTCTGGGTGCGCTGTTCGGATTCACCGGGCTCCTGCTGGCTGTTCCAATGGCGGCCATTGCCTCGGTACTCGTGCGGTATGGCGTGCGAAAATATAAGGAAAGTGCGCTCTATCTTGGGACAGATGCGCCAGCTCCAATCGACCACAAGGACCAGAATTAAATGGCTTTGCCTGAGAACGGACCCCGGCAACTTCCGCTGGAGTTCGTTCACGAACCCTCGCACGCTGAAGATGACTATCTCGTTGGTGCAGGAAACGCCTTAGCCTATGCCCGTATCGAAGCGTGGCCACATTGGCCTGACGGGGTGACCATGTTGATTGGTCCCACCTCGTCGGGAAAATCTCATGTCGCGCGCATTTTTGCTGAGCGCAGCGGAGCTGTGCTGGTAACGCCCCAAACGATAGCGGCGGTTGCTTCCGCACATGGCAATGAACCTCTGGTGCTAGAGGACGTTGATCGGCTTGATTATAATGAGGATGATCTTTTCCATCTGCTGAACCAAGCCATGCGCGGCGACAGAACTCTGTTGCTGACGGCGCGCGAAGACGTTGCCAAATGGGATTTGCGGACCGATGATGTCCGCTCTCGCATTCGGCGTGCGCCTGTGTTCACATTAGAAATCAGTGATGACATCGCGTTGTCACAGATTTTTGTGAAGTTGTTCGGTGATCGACAGATCACAGTCGACCCAAAGATAATCGGCTATGTGGTGCCGCGCATGGAGCGGAGCCCGGAAGAGGCCGAACGTCTGGTTGATTTGATGGACAAGCTGGCTCTTGCGAAAGGGTCGGCCATTACGCGTGCGATAGCGGGTGAAGCTCTTGCCGTACGGCAAGACGCAGATTCGGCGCTGAAATTGGACTGGGACGCAGACGACGATGAATGAGATGAGCGAAATCGCCGAACTGGATGGTGCCAACCCAGATGTGGAGGCGCTGCGCAAAAGCCCGGCGCGTTTCGTTAATCGAGAAGTCAGCTGGCTTCAATTCAACATGCGGGTTCTGGAGGAGGCCGGGAACGAAGCTCATCCTCTGTTAGAGCGCCTCCGTTTCGTGTCTATTTCGGCGAACAATCTCGACGAATTCTACATGGTCCGTGTTGCGGGGCTGAAGGGCCAAATTCGGGCCGGTTTGGCCAAGCAATCGGCCGACGGACTATCGCCGAGCGAGCAGCTGGAAGAAATTGCGACGCTCGCTCAGCACTTGCAGTTGGAACAGCAGGACCACTGGCAAGATTTGCGCGAATTGCTGGTCGAGCAGAATGTCGTCATCCATGAGCAGGACGACCTCTCGCCGGAACAAATTGCTTATCTGCAAAAGCTGTTCCGTGAAGAAATTTTCCCCGTCCTGACCCCAATCGCGGTCGATCCAGCCCATCCATTCCCGTTCATCCCGAACCTCGGGCTAGCCCTCGCATTTGAACTCAAGCGTCCAACCGGGGATCAAAACCTGACGGCGCTCGTGCGTATCCCGGGTAATCTCGATCGTTTTATCACGCTGCCATCGGCTCTGGTTTCTGAGGGCCGGACTGAGGTCGTGTCGATCGACACGCTGGTGAAGCTGTTCTTTCTCAAAATGTTCCCTGGCCATGAGATTGTTGGTTCGGGTGCATTCCGCATCATCCGTGACAGCGAAATTGAAATTGACGACGAAGCTGCCGATCTCGTTGTCGAGTTCGAATCTGCACTTCGGCAACGTCGCCGAGGTCAGGTCATCCGCCTAGAAATCGAGCGGTCGATGCCCCGTGCGTTGAAGCGGCAGATTGGCGAACAGCTCAGCGTCAAAGAGGCGGATGTCTTTGAGGTACAGGGGTTCCTCGGCCTCGCCGATGCCCGTAAAATCTGCGACGTTGATCGTGCGGACCTAAAATTCCCGCCGTATCACGCGCGTTTCCCAGAACGTATCCGCGACTATAACGGGGATAGCTTTGCTGCTATCCGCGCTAAGGACATCCTCGTTCACCATCCATTTGAGAGTTTTGACGTCGTCGCTCAGTTCCTGATGCAGGCAGCGCGGGACCCGGACGTGGTGGCGATTAAGCAGACGCTGTACCGGACGTCTTCAGACAGCCCGATCGTCAAAGCGCTGGTTATGGCGGCAGAGGCGGGCAAGTCCGTTACGTGCCTCGTGGAGCTGAAAGCGCGTTTTGACGAAGAGGCGAATATTCGCTGGGCCCGCGACCTTGAACGTGCAGGGGCGCAGGTTGTGTTCGGTTTCATTGAGCTAAAAACCCACGCCAAGCTGAGCCAGGTCGTTCGTCGTGAGAAGGGCAAGCTGGTTAGCTACTGCCATATTGGCACCGGCAACTATCACCCGATTACAGCCAAGATTTATACAGACCTCAGCTATTTCACGATTGATCCCTCGATCACCCGTGACGTTGCGCGCGTGTTCAATTTTATAACGGGTTATGCGCGGCCGACCGAACTCGAAACCATCGCTGTTTCGCCGGTCAATTTGCGCCAGACATTGGTCGAGAGCATCGCACGCGAGATCGAGTTCGCGCGCGAGAGTAAGCCGGCCCATATTCTGCTGAAGATGAACTCGCTGGTTGATCCGCAGGTCATCGACGCGCTCTATGACGCGAGTCGGGCAGGGGTGAAAGTTGACTTGATTGTTCGTGGGATTTGCTGTCTGCGCCCCGGTATTCCCGGGTTCTCAGAAAATATCCGTGTAAAATCTGTGGTCGGCCGGTTCCTCGAACACAGCCGAATTTACTGTTTTGGCAACGGGGAGATGATGCCGTCCCCTCGGGCAAAAGTGTATATTTCCTCGGCAGATTTGATGGGCCGGAACTTGGATGGACGTGTGGAAGTTATGGTCCCGATCCTGAACAAGACCGTGCACAAGCAGATACTGGATCAGATCCTTGGTGCCTATCTCAAGGACAACGAACAAAGCTGGGAAGTCTTGCCGGATGGCAGTTCACACCGCATAAAGCGCTCTGAGGGTGAAGAAGCCTTCAGCGCTCATAAGTATTTTATGACTAATCCCTCCCTGTCTGGGCGCGGTAGTGCCGGGATGGTTGATAACGACGAGGCTTAAGTTTGACCCAATTCTGGGGCGTCGACGCCGATCCTACTGCCCAAGGTCGTTTGAAGGGGGCGCGCCCTGTCGCAGTCCTTGATATCGGATCAAACTCAGTTCGTTTGGTCGTTTATGAGCGGCACGCCCGCTCACTAACACCGCTCTACAACGAAAAGGCCTCCTGCGCCCTCGGACGTGGGGTCGGCCAGACTGGGCGTTTGGCCGAAGCCAATATGGCGACGGCGCTTGAGGCGATGAAGCGTTTCGCCCTTGTTGCGCGCATGATGCGCGTTGGCACTGTGGTTGTGCTGGCGACCTCTGCCGTACGCGACGCCGCAAACCGCGATGAGTTCGTCGCGGCAGTCGAAGAGATTATGAACACCGAGGTTCGTGTTCTCTCAGGCGAGGATGAGGCGCACTTTGCGGCATTGGGGGTCGTTGCCGGTATCCCCGGGTTTGTCGGCGTTGTCGGCGACCTTGGTGGCGGTAGCCTCGAGTTTTCAGCACTCCAGAACGGTTCAGACAGCAATAATCAGTCCTTCGAGCTTGGTGTCATTCGCCTGCAGGACGATTCGAACGGTTCTCCCGCGACTGCTGCGGAAATCGTGCGCAAACAGCTTAGTAGCTCCATGTTGAAAAACACTGGCGAGGAACAGCGTTTCGCGGCCATTGGCGGCACTTGGCGCTCATTGGCGAAGCTTCATCAAGCGCGCAGCAATTATCCGCTGCATATGGTGCAAGACTATGTGGTGTCGGCAGATGAGATGATCGCTTTCTGTAGCGACATCGTGAAAGCAGATTCCCTCAAAAACTATCCAGGCTCGAACTCGGTGTCGAACTCGCGGCGAGAACTCGTGCCTTTTGGCGCGGCCGTTTTGATGGAAGTTCTTAAAGCCGGTCGGTTTGCATCGGTGGTCTTCTCGGCGCTCGGCGTGCGCGAAGGCTATCTCTACGGCATGTTGGACGATACCGAACGTGTGGTCGATCCGTTGATCCAAGGGGCCGAGGAGCTTTCAATTCTGCGCTCGCGCTCCCCTGAACACGCTACGGATCTAATAGATTTCACCACGCACTATTTCCGCTCGGCAGCCGTTGAAGAAACTGGCCAGCAGCGTCGCTTGCGCCTCGTCGCATGTCTATTGGCCGATATAGGCTGGCGCTCACATCCCGACTATCGCGGCGAGCAAAGCGTCAATGCGCTTGCCTATGGCTCATTGACGGGGATTGATCACGTCGGTCGTAGCTTTTTAGCCCAGACCATGGCGGTTCGGTATGATGGGCTCAAGAGCAAGTCGGCTCTGGCGATTGCCGGCCTCACGTCATCTGAGATGACGGCGCGCGCGCGTTTGATCGGCGCTTTGTTCCGCGTTGCCTATCCAATGACAGCGGCTATGCCGGGCGTGTTAGGGCGCACGTCACTATCAGTCGTTGATGAGGCTTTGGTGCTGAGTTTGCCGACCGACTACGCGTTCCTCAACGGCGACCATTTACGCAATCGCTTGCGTCAGCTCGCCGATGAGGCCGGGTTCGAAACGTGGAGAGTGAAGGTCGGCTGATTACTCAGCCGATTCTTCTTCTGGTACATCAAACTCGATAACGCCCTTGCGGGTGGCCACGAGGCCAACGCGGCCGTGCTTGATGGCAAGCGCTTTTTCGCCAAACAACTTGCGACGCCAGCCTTTGAGAGCAGGGACGTCTGCATCGTCGTCGAGCACGAGGGCGTCGATTTCGTCCGATGTGGCGATGATTCTTGCCGCAACGCCGTGCTGTTCCGCGACAGACTTGAGCAGAACACGGATGAGATCGCCAACAGCACCTTTAGGGGATGGTCCGCGATAGCGCTCAGGCATGGCCGGAAGAGCCGACTTTGGAATAGCCTCCACGTCTTTCATCAGCGCGATGATTTCAGCGGCGGCACTGGAGCGGCCATAGCCGCGCGGTACCGCACGCAGTTTGTCAAAGGCTTCAGGGGTCAGCGGACGTTGAGTCGCCAACTCGCTCAACACGTCATCCTTGAGAATGCGGCTTCGCGGCTGGTCTGATTCCTGTGCGCGTCGTTCGCGCCATTGAGCAAGCGCCTTCATAGCAGCCAAATCGCGCGGGCGATTGAGCTTCATCTTGAGGCGTTCCCAAGCATTTTCAGGCTGGACGACATAAGTGTCTATAGAACGCAGAACACCCAGTTCGTCTTCGACCCAATCCCACCGGCGGGTCTGTTCGACCTGCTTTTTGAGCTCGCGATAGATGTCACGCAGATAGGTGACGTCAGCGAGCGCGTAGGTGAGTTGTTTATCGCTGAGCGGGCGAGCCGACCAATCGGTAAAGCGGGATGATTTGTCGAGTTCGACCTTGCAGATGGCGCGCACAAGACTGTCGTAGGAGGCGCTATCGCCAAACCCGCAGACGCTGGCCGCTATCTGAGTGTCGAAAATGTTATTGGGTACCGCGCCCGTCAACTTCACAAAAATTTCCACATCCTGCCGAGCGGCGTGGAAAACCTTGGTCACGTCTGGATTCGCGAGAAGCGTGAAAAAGGGCGCGAGTTTGATATCGGGAGCAAGCGGGTCGATGAGAACCGCTTCGTCATTTGTGGCAACTTGGATCAGGCAAAGGCGCGGCCAATAGGTGGTTTCGCGCAGGAATTCCGTATCCACGGTGACAAATTCATACTGGGCAGCGCGCTCGCAAAACGCGGCGAGCGCCTCTGTGGAGACTATAATGTCCATGCGTCTACCGTCTTACTATGGTCGATATTCTTCCTATCAGGGTCTACTCAATAGCTCCACCGTCGATTTTCCTTGCTTGTAGCGGGGGAAAGCCGCTAATCCCCCGAGCTTGACAGATGGGAGTGGCCATGCGCTTTTCCCGACTGCCTTTCCGGCCTTCCCGTAAGCTATTTCCGAGCATTGACATGACACTTCATCGCTATCGTTCCCACACCTGTGGTGCCCTCACAGCGAATGATGCTGGCAATAATGTGCGCCTATCAGGCTGGGTGCACCGTGTTCGCGATCACGGCGGTCTGCTGTTTATCGACCTTCGCGACAACTATGGCATCACCCAATGCGTGATCGACCCCGATTCTGCTGCATTCAGCACCGCTGAAAAAGTACGCTCTGAATGGGTTCTGCGTATCGATGGCGAAGTGAAGCCACGTGATCCATCGGCAGTGAACACCAATATTTCGACTGGCGCGATTGAGATTTTCATCCGCGACATCGAAGTTTTGTCCGTTGCCAAGGAATTGCCGCTGCCCGTTTTCGGCGACGCGGAATACCCAGAAGACATTCGCCTGCGTTACCGCTTCCTCGACCTGCGTCGCGAGAAGCTGCACAACAACATCCTGAAGCGCACCCGCGTTATCTCGGCGATGCGTTCGGGCATGGGTGACGCTGGCTTTACCGAATTCTCGACCCCGATTCTGACCGCGTCGTCCCCAGAAGGCGCGCGCGACTTCCTCGTGCCAAGCCGTATCCACCCCGGTAAGTTCTTCGCGCTGCCGCAGGCTCCGCAGCAGTACAAACAGCTGCTGATGGTTGCTGGCTTTGACCGCTACTTCCAGGTGGCACCATGCTTCCGCGATGAAGATCCACGTGCAGACCGTCTGCCGGGCGAGTTCTACCAGCTCGACCTAGAAATGAGCTTTGTCACTCAGGAAGACGTCTGGAACACTGTTGAGCCCGTCATCACCGACGTGTTCGAAAAGTTCGCCGAGGGCAAGCGCGTCACCAAGAACTGGCCGCGTATTCCTTACGATACCGCGATCCGTAAGTATGGCTCGGACAAGCCAGACCTGCGTAACCCGATCGAATTGCAGAACGTTACCGAGCACTTCGTTGGTTCAGGCTTCAAGGTTTTTGCAAACCAGATCGAAGCTGATCCAAAGGTTGAAGTTTGGGCTGTTCCGGCCAAGAACAAGGCGGGTGCTGAGCCAATCGGCCGTGCTTTCTGCGATCGTATGAACGCATGGGCGCAGGGCGAAGGTCAGCCAGGCCTTGGCTATATCTTCTTCAAAGAAGGTGCTGGTTCTGGTCCGATCGCCAAGAACATTGGTGAAGAACGCACAGCAGCTATCGCGGCTCAGCTCGGCCTCACCGATGGGGATGCTGTGTTCTTCGTCGCTGGTCGTCCAGAGAAGTTCTACAAGTTCGCAGGTGAAGCCCGCACCAAGGTCGGTACCGATCTCGGCGTCGTCGACACCGAACAGTATGCACTGTGCTGGATCGTCGACTTCCCATTCTACGAGTGGAGCGAAGAAGAAAAGCGCGTCGACTTTGCGCACAATCCGTTCTCCATGCCGCAGGGTGGCATTGATGCCCTGAACTCGGCGGATCCGCTTTCGCTCAAGGCTTACCAGTACGACGCTGTCTGCAACGGCTTTGAAATTGCTTCTGGCTCGATCCGTAATCAGGAGCCGGAAACCATGGTCAAGGCCTTCGAAATCACCGGCAAGAGCCGGGAGGAAGTCGAAGAGCAGTTCGGTGGTCTCTATCGTGCGTTCCAGTACGGTGCGCCTCCGCATGGCGGTGCAGCCTTTGGTATCGACCGTATCGTGATGCTGCTGTGTGGCGCGCAAAACCTGCGTGAAATCACGGCCTTCCCGATGAACCAGCAGGCGGAAGACCTTCTCATGGGCGCACCAAGCCCCGCGGACAACAAGCAATTGCGCGAGCTCAGCATCCGCTTGAACGTACAAAGCTAAGCTTCACGCGAAGTGTTTTTTGAAAGACGCCCTCCGGGGCGTCTTTTGTTTTGTGCATACGTTGGCCCCCCGACCATGTGTTAATTGCTCGGAAAGCCAACACGGCATAAAAAGCTAACGTTCTCCTCTGAAACGGATTCTCGGTCGTGAAGTTCAACATCTCGCACCTGCTGATGTTACTCGGCGCGGCCGTAGCGCTGGTGCCAATCGTCGCCGTCGATTTTGTCATCGACGCCTATGTAGAGCATTGGGAAAAGTCGGTGGCCGAGCGGCACGTCAGCGTGGACAGTTCCACTGTTGCGTCCTCGGCTTCAGAGGGTGTAGCCGCGCTTCGTAAAGTATGGTCCGACAGCCCGTCCTTGTGCGCACAGACCTTTGTCCAGAACGCTCAGGCGGCGGTTCAGAACAATGTCAGCGTGCTTCAATTCGTCGTCGAGAATAGTGATGGCACCCAGTATTGCGACGCGTTCGGTACAGGCGTCACCTATGCTCCGCTTTCGACAGCGCTGCCAATTCCAGGCCAGTCTGAGACACTGACTGTCGTGCGCTATGGCGCGATGGACGCGCCAGTTTTGAAGATCACACAGGAGATCGGGGAAACTCGCAAGCTCTCTGTGTTTGTGCCGCTTCTGCCACAGAGCATTGAATCGCATCTGCGGACCATGGCGCCTTCAACGATGAAGCGGTTCTCGCTGACCAATAACCAACCTGTTTTGGTGCTGGGGACTAGCGGTGAGTTTGAGGCCGACAAGGCGCCGGACGACTTTATTCTCGCTGCAGGTTACGCCTCTCAGTTCCCGATTAAGGTTGAGCTTGCGATCCCGTTTGACGTTGCCCGTTCGCATTACCGCGATTTGGACCTCGTCTTTACCGTTCTTGCGGCACTGCTCAGCGGCGCGTTCTTGCTCGGGGTCCTGAGTTATTTCCGTCGCTCCCGCGTTCCAGCTTTCAATCTGGAACGTGCAATCGAGCGGAATGAAATCAAGCCGTATTATCAGCCCGTCATCAATCTTCGCACGGGCGATCTGGTTGGTTGTGAGGTGTTGTGCCGTTGGGAAAAGCCTAATGGCCGCGTTGTACCGCCGAACAGTTTTATCGAATACGCTGAGAATACCGGTCTCGCTATTCCGATGACGGTTTCGCTGATGCAGCAGGTTCGAGGCGATCTCTCGGAACTCTGCAAGACGATTCCGAACTTCAAGATCTCCATAAATCTGTTTGAGGGTCATTTCCGCGATGGCGGGATTGTGGAGGACGTTCAGGCTATTTTTGGCAATTCGCCGATTAGCTACCGTCAGCTGGTTTTTGAAATCACTGAGCGCCGTCCGCTGCGCAATACACTAGCCGCGACGAGCGTGATTTCAGGTCTCCACGCGCTGGGTTGCCGTCTGGCGATGGATGACGTCGGTACGGGGCATTCAAACCTTGCGTACCTCGCGACGCTTGGCGTTGACGTGATTAAGATCGATCGCATCTTTGTCGATATGATCAAGAAAGACACCACCCAGGTGCCAGTGCTCGATGGCCTGATTGCCATGGGCAAAGACCTTGATTGCGAGATTGTTGCTGAAGGCGTCGAAACGGAAGAGCAAGCGCTCTACCTTCGCGCGCATGGCGTCGTTCATGCTCAGGGCTATATTTTTGCACCCGCACTCAAGGCTAAAATCTTCATCGAATTGGCCACGGCCCTCCATCGCTCGGGTGGAAATGCGCGTGACGTTCTCGCACGGGTTGCGACAGCCAATTAACCCGATTGCATTGGTGCGACACAAAATGCCGCACTTGGTCTTTTCATTGCCGTGAATCGGTGGCACGTACGCTCCCAGACGAGAGTTTGGGAGATAAGTCGTGTCCTCGGATGTGAATGAACAGCGCAAAGCGCTGCGTGATGCAGCGTTGCATTTTCATGAGTTTCCCAAACCCGGCAAGCTCGAGATTCAGCCGCTAAAACCTTTGGGCAATCAGCGCGACCTGGCGCTCGCCTATTCCCCGGGCGTTGCTGCGCCTTGCGAGGAGATCGCTGCCAATCCCGATAGCGTGGCCCGCTACACCTCGCGGCAAAACCTTGTTGCAGTGATTTCCAACGGAACTGCTGTGCTCGGCCTAGGCAATATTGGTGCGCTGGCATCTAAGCCTGTGATGGAAGGCAAAGCGGTTCTGTTCAAGAAGTTCGCAGGCATCGACGTCTTCGATCTCGAAATCGACGAGCTAAACCCACAGAAGTTCATTGACGCGGTAGCGCCGCTCTGGCCGACATTTGGCGGCATTAATCTCGAAGATATTCGCGCGCCCGATTGCTTCGAAATTGAAGAGCAGCTGCGCGAGCGCATGCCAATCCCGGTGTTCCATGACGATCAGCACGGGACGGCAATTATTGTCGGTGCCGCAGTGCTCAACGGCCTGGAGCTGGCGGGCAAGCGTATTGAAGACGTCAAAATCTGCACATCAGGGGCAGGGGCAGCGGCCATTGCATGCCTCAATGTTCTGGTTGGTCTTGGCGCCAAAATCGAAAATATCTGGGTGGCCGACAAAGACGGCCTCGTCACCCACAAGCGCAACGACGTGAATGACAAATGGCGGTCGCGATTCCGCCGGACCTCTGAGGCGACAACGCTGGCGGAAGTAATCGACGGCGCAGACGTTTTTCTGGGGCTCTCCGCTCCCGGCGTGCTCTCGCCAGAGATGATTGCCAAGATGGCGTCTAATCCACTCATTCTGGCTCTGGCTAATCCGACGCCGGAAGTTATGCCGGAAGTTGCAAAGCAAATTCGTCCAGACGCCATGGTGTGTACTGGGCGCTCGGACTATCCCAATCAGGTCAATAACGTCCTCTGCTTCCCCTTCATTTTCCGTGGCGCGCTGGATGTGCACGCCACGACGATCAACGAAGAAATGAAGCTGGCTGCAGTGCGGGCGATTGCCAAGTTAGCGCACGAACCGGGATTAGAGGTTTCGCCTTCCGGTGCGCCTGCCGTCTATGGGCCGGAGCACATTATCCCAAATCCCTTCGATCAGCGCCTGATCTTGCGCATCGCGCCGGCTGTGGCGCGCGCCGCGATGGAAACCGGCGTGGCCAAGAAGCCGATTGAAGATTGGGCTGCCTATCTCGACGGTCTCAACCGCTTTGTGTTCCGCTCTGGCCTCGTGATGAAGCCGATCATTGATCGGGCGCGGGGGCAGGAAAAGCGCGTGGCCTTCGCCGATGGTGAAGATGAGCGCGTGCTGCGGGCCACTCAAGTGCTGCTCGAAGAGCGGATTGCGCGGCCAATTCTGATCGGACGTCCGGCGGTTCTTGAAGCGCGTATCGAGCGCTTCGGTCTGTCGATTAAGCCGGGCAGGGATTTTGAAGTCATCAATCCCGAAGACGATCCGCGTTACCGCGATTACGTCAGTCTCTTCCATTCACTGGTTGGCCGGGATGGCGTGACGCCCGACACAGCGCGCCATATTGTGCGCACCAATACGACGGTGATTGGCGCGCTGGCCGTAAAGCGCGGCGAGGCTGATGCGATGCTCTGTGGCTTGCAAGGGCGGTTTATCAAACATGCCCGCGACATTGGCTCTGTCATTGGTTTGCAGGACGGGCTGAACACGGTTTCAGCGCTTTCGATGCTGATCATGCCGCGCGGTGCCTTCTTCCTTACGGACACCTACGTTAATCAGAACCCAAGTGCTGATGAAATCGTCGCAATTGCTTTGCAGGCACGTCAGCACCTCAAGCGCTTCAACATTGAGGCGCGAGCTGCCTTGCTCAGCTATTCGAACTTTGGGTCGCGCGATGGCGAAAGCGCTTACAAAATGCGCGAGGTCTACAAAAAGCTCAAACGCGTCGCGCCGGACTTCATTGTCGATGGCGAAATGCAGGGCGATTTGGCGCTGAACGAAGAGTTGCGCGAGCGCTACATTCCGGATTCGGTACTAAAGGGCGAAGCCAATCTGCTGGTCTTCCCAGATCTCGACGCTGCAAACCTGTCGGCGACCTTGCTCAAGGAGATGACCAATGCTCTGGCTGTTGGGCCGATCCTGATGGGGACCAAAGCGCCAGCCCATATTCTGGCACCCTCAGTGACCAGTCGTGGTATCGTCAACATGGCTGCTATCGCGGCCAATGAAGCTGTACAGGGGTAAGGCTTTGATCCGTCATACGGTTGTATTCACTCTGCGTCATGAGTCGGGCTCTGCTGAAGAGGCCGACTTCCTGACTGCAGCGAAAATTCTTGCGGACATTCCGGGTGTTGAAGCTTTCCAGCAGCTCCGTCAGGTCAGCCCCAAGGCGGACTTCGCCTTTGGGTTCTCAATGGAATTTGCAAATTCTGAGGCCTATCAATTCTATAACGACCACCCGCATCACGTCGCTTTCGTGCGGGATCGGTGGGTGCCCGAAGTGTTGGGGTTCCAAGAGATCGACTACACAGCGCTATAAGCTGTGTGGTCCCTAACCGGACATTAAGGCTCGTCGCGGATAATGGCGTATCTATAAGGTTTCGCCATGCCAACACGTCTTAAACGCCCGCCGTTCTGGCGCCATCTTGCTTTGACAGCGGCTCTGCTCGGCGTGCAGGGGTATCTTGGTTATTCGGCTATTTCCGGGCAGTTCGGGATCGAAAATCGTGCTCAGATAATTGAGGACATTCAGGTGCTTGAGGATAAATCCTCTGCACTGCAAGCCGAGATCGACGCCTTTAAGCATCGCGTTCAGTTGATGAACCCAAAACATCTCGATCCAGACCTTATCACGGAGCGGGCGCGGGCATTGCTCAACATGGCGCATACCGACGATATTTTGGTCATGGTGAACCCAGATAACGGTAAACCAGTTTCCGGTAAATTCCAAGAATTAATCGATTCTGAGTTAAGGTCTATTATTGAAGCGGATTCAACGCTCTAATAGAGTTTTTTAAATTCGCATTGCGGAATGTTATTATAGAGACGCTTGCGGTAAGGTGCGTGAAATGGCCTGATGGGCCAATCGCATACGACCCCGACCCAAGCGGAGTGCAGCATGGCGCGCAAGGCAACGGCCTCACAGCCCAACGTCCCTCAGTTTTCTAGCGAGCAGGACCTCGAAGCGTTCCGCGAAATGCTGCTTATTCGGCGTTTCGAAGAAAAGGCCGGCCAGATGTATGGCATGGGCCTGATCGGCGGTTTCTGCCACCTCTATATCGGTCAGGAAGCTGTTGTGACCGGCATCACCATGGCCTCGGAAAAGGGCCTTGATGCGCAGATTACCGGCTATCGTGATCACGGGCACATGCTGGTTATGGGTCTCGACCCTAAGGGCGTCATGGCTGAACTGACCGGTCGGCAGGGCGGCCTGTCGCGCGGCAAGGGCGGCTCGATGCACATGTTCTCGAACGAGCACAAGTTCTACGGCGGCAACGGTATCGTGGGTGCGCAGGTTGCGCTCGGCACCGGTCTGGGCTTTGCCAATAAGTACAAGGGTGATGGCGGTGTTTCGATTGCCTATTTTGGTGACGGCGCGGCCAACCAAGGTCAGGTCTATGAGAGCTTCAATATGGCCAAGCTCTGGAACCTGCCGGTCGTTTATGTGATCGAAAATAACAAGTACGCCATGGGGACCTCCATCGAGCGTGCTGCTGCAACAACCGATTTCTCCATGCGCGGCGCTTCCTTCGGCATCGACGGCGAGCAGGTCGATGGCATGGACGTCCGCATGGTCTATGATGCCGCCAAGCGCGCCATCGAGCATGCTCGTTCGGGCAAGGGCCCGTTCATTCTTGAAATGCTGACCTATCGTTACCGTGGTCACTCCATGTCCGATCCGGCGAAATATCGCTCCAAGGACGAAGTGACGAAGTATCGCCAGGAACGTGACCCGATCGAACAGGTCCGCGCGCGTCTGCTGGAAGCCGGTATTGTGACGGAAGATGATCTCAAGAAGATCGAAACCGATATCCGCGCTGTCGTCACTGAAGCGGCGGACTTCGCGACCAATGATGCAGAGCCCGATCCTAAGGAGCTCTGGACCGATATCACTATCGAGGCATGAGCCGGCTCGGCCGCGCGCCGAGCCCCCAAACAAGTTGAGTTTCGCCGTGCGGCTTCAAAAAGCCCGGCGTTAGAAATTCTGGAGAGCAAATATGCCCCAAATCCTCATGCCCGCCCTGTCTCCCACTATGGAAGAAGGCAAGCTGGCCAAGTGGCTGGTAAAAGTTGGTGATGTCGTAAAGTCTGGCGATGTGCTGGCGGAAATCGAAACCGATAAGGCGACGATGGAAGTTGAAGCGGTCGACGAAGGCACTGTTTCGGAAATCTTGATCGCCGACGGCACTGAAGGCGTAAAGGTCAACACCCCGATCGCCGTCATTCTGGCTGAAGGCGAAGTGGCCGGCGAAAAGGCGGCTCCGGCTGCCGTT
Organism: Devosia sp. MC521; assembly: GCF_014127105.1. Taxonomy (NCBI): domain Bacteria; kingdom Pseudomonadati; phylum Pseudomonadota; class Alphaproteobacteria; order Hyphomicrobiales; family Devosiaceae; genus Devosia; species Devosia sp. MC521. The sequence goes on along the minus strand of NZ_CP059902.1, from coordinate 1,734,181 downwards.
GAAGCGACCACTACGGACACTGCGGCTCCTGCCGCTGATGCGCCCGTTGCGGCGGCACCAGCCACGGAAGCGCCAAAGTTTGTCGCGCAGAACGATCCGGACCTGCCGGAAGGCGTCGAAATGGTGGAGCTCACCGTTCGTCAGGCGCTGAACGAAGCCATGGCCGAAGAAATGCGCGCTGATGGCAACGTCTTCATCATGGGTGAAGAAGTCGCTGAATATCAGGGCGCCTATAAGGTCACTCAGGGCCTGCTGCAGGAATTTGGGCCGCAGCGCGTTATCGATACCCCGATTACCGAGCACGGTTTTGCCGGTCTCGCGGTTGGTGCGGCCTTTGCTGGCCTGAAGCCAATCGTTGAATTCATGACCTGGAATTTTGGCATGCAGGCCATCGACCAGATCATCAACTCGGCTGCAAAGCAGCTCTATATGTCCGGCGGTCAGGTGACGGCACCTATGGTGTTCCGTGGCCCGAACGGCGCGGCAGCACGCGTGGGCGCGCAGCACAGCCAAGACTACTCGGCATGGTACAGCCATGTTCCGGGTCTGACCGTTATCGCGCCTTACAGCGCCGCTGACGCCAAGGGCCTGTTGAAGGCTGCGATCAAGTCGCCAAACCCGATCATCTTCCTCGAAAACGAAATCCTTTATAACTCCACTGGCCTCGTGCCGAAGATGGATGATTTCGTTCTGCCAATCGGTAAGGCTCGTGTTGCCCGTCAGGGTAAGGACGTCACCATCGTGTCGTTCTCCATGGGCATGCGCTACGCTACTCTGGCAACCGAAAAGCTGGTCGCGGCTGGCGTTGACGTTGAACTGATTGACCTGCGTACCCTCCGCCCAATGGACACCGATACCATTATTGCATCGGTCAAGAAGACCGGGCGCTTGGTGACGGTTGAAGAGGGTTGGCCGCAGGGTGGTATCGGCGCGGAAATCGCTGCCGTCGTCATGGAACAGGCGTTCGATTATCTCGACGCGCCGGTGACCCGCGTGACTGGCAAGGACGTGCCAATGCCTTACGCTGCGAACCTTGAAAAGCTGGCGCTGCCAAGCGTTGACGATGTGATCGCAGCGGTCAATGCTGTGACCTATCGCTCTTAAGGAGAAGCCGGATGCCAATTAACATCACCATGCCGGCGCTCTCTCCGACGATGGAAGAGGGCAAGCTCGCCAAGTGGCACGTTAAGGAAGGGGACAGCGTCTCCTCCGGCGACGTTATCGCGGAAATTGAAACCGACAAGGCGACCATGGAAGTGGAAGCTGTCGATGAAGGCAAGATCGGTAAGATCTTGGTTGCCGAAGGCACTGACAACGTCAAGGTGAACGCGGTTATCGCGGTTCTCCTGCAGGACGGTGAAGAGGCTTCGGCGGCAGATGCGGCTCCGGCCGCAGCGCCAGCGCCAAAGGCTGAACAGCCAAAAGCCGCTGCACCTGTGCCAGCGCCTGCTGCGATGGCAGAAGCACCAAAGGCGGCAGCTCCGGCTCCGGCCAAGGCCGAAGGTAGTCGCGTCTTCGCTTCGCCATTGGCAAAGCGCCTTGCCAAGGAAGCTGGCATCGAAATCGGTTCGGTTTCGGGCACGGGTCCAAAGGGCCGCGTGATCAAGGCTGACGTTGAAGCGGCAAAGTCGGGCAAGACCCCGCTCAAGGCTGCGGCTTCTGCTCCAGCTTCGACCCCATTTTCTGCTGGCACGATTTCGGCAGGCATGACCAAGGCTCAGGTCTTGGCGCTTTACGAAGAAGGCACCTACGAGCTGGTTCCTGCCGATGGCATGCGCAAGGTCGTGGCGGCGCGCCTCACCGAAAGCAAGCAGTCGGTTCCGCACTTCTACCTGACGCTCGATTGCAAGATCGATGCGCTCATGGCCGCGCGCGAGCAGATCAATGCCTCGGCTCCGAAGAACAAGGACGGCAAGCCAGCCTTCAAGCTCTCGGTCAATGACTTCGTCATGAAGGCTTGGGCTGTGGCGCTGCAGCGCGTGCCAATGGCCAATGCGACTTGGGCAGGTGACGCGATCCTCTATCACAAGCGTTCGGACGTGGCGGTTGCCGTGTCGGTGCCAGGTGGTCTCTTCACCCCAGTGGTGCGTTCGGCAGATACCAAGACGCTGCGCGAAATCTCTGATGCGGTGAAGGATCTGGCGACCCGCGCGAAGAACAAGAAGCTCGCGCCACAGGAATATCAAGGCGGTTCGTCTTCTGTGTCGAACCTCGGGATGTTCGGCATCAAAACCTTCTCGGCTGTGATCAACCCGCCGCATGGCACGATCCTGGCTGTGGGTGCGGGCGAAGAGCGCGTTTACCCAGAAAACGGTCAGATCAAGATCGGTCAGTTCATGACCGTCACGCTCTCCTGTGACCACCGTGCCGTTGACGGCGCGCTGGGTGCGGAACTCTTGGGCGTGTTCAAGAGCCTGATTGAAAACCCGGTGATGATGCTGGCGTAAAGGGGTTTGGCGATGAAGACTATTCTCGCCTTTGGCGACAGCCTGACGTACGGGGCCAATCCGGTAACGGGTGGCCCGCGTCACGCCTATGAACACCGCTGGCCGACTGCGCTTGAACAGGGGCTTGGCGGGGCTGCACGGGTGATTGCCGAGGGCATGGGTGGTCGCACCACCGTTTGCGACGACTGGTTTGCTCCGGGCGATCGCAATGGTGGGCGCATTCTGCCGACCTTGCTGGAAAGCCATTCCCCGCTCGATCTCGTCATCATCATGCTCGGCACCAATGACCTCAAGCCAGCCATCAATGGCTCGGCCTTGCAGGCATCCTTTGGTATCCGGCGGCTGGTTCAGATCATTCGCGAGCATGCAGCAGGCAAGGCGATTGCTGCGCCTGCGATCATCATCGCCGCGCCACCTCATATTTGTGACACCGACCATGCCGATATGATCGGCCATTTCGGTGGCTTTGCGCATGCGTCGAGCCAGTCACAGCTGTTCGCCGAGCATTATGCGCGTCGCGCGGCTGAGCTGAACACGGGCTTTTTCGACGCTTCGACAGTTGCGCAGGCAGACCCGCGTGATGGTGTTCACCTCGATGAAGCGAATACACGCGCGATTGGTCTCGGTCTTGTGCCGCTTGTTAAACAGACACTGGGTCTTTGACTCAAAAATTCGTGGAGGCCCTCATGGCTGACCAATACGACCTTCTCGTTATCGGCGCCGGTCCCGGCGGTTACATCGCAGCCATTCGTGGCGCGCAGCTCGGGATGAAGGTGGGGATCATTGAGCGCGAGCATATGGCTGGCATCTGCTCCAACTGGGGCTGTATCCCGACCAAGGCGCTGCTGCGCTCTGCCGAAATCTACGGTCACATGACCCACGCCAAAGACTATGGCCTTACGGCTGAAAAGTTCGGCTTTGACCTCGACGGTATTGTGGCCCGTTCGCGCGCGATTGCTGCGCAGATGAACAATGGCGTGCAGTTCCTGATGAAGAAGAACAAGGTCGACATCATCTGGGGCGAAGCGACCATCACCAAGGCCGGTGAAGTCAAGGTTTCCCCGACCAAGAAGGCGATTGTTCAGCCGCAGGGCCCTGTGCCGAAGAATGCGCTGGGCGAGGGCACCTACAAGGCCAAGAACATCATTATCGCCACTGGTGCACGTCCGCGTCAGCTGCCGGGCATTGAAGCCGATGGCGATAAGATTTGGACCTATTTTGAAGCGCTGAAGCCTGCCGCCATGCCGAAGTCGTTGGTGGTTATGGGCTCGGGCGCGATTGGTATCGAGTTCGCATCCTTCTACCGTTCGCTTGGCGCGGAAGTGACCGTTATCGAACTGCTTTCGCAGATCATGCCGGTGGAAGACGCTGAAATTTCCGGTCTCGTGCGCAAGCGTTTGGAAAAACGCGGCATCAAGATCATCACTGAAGCCAAGGTGGCCAAGGTCGAAAAGACCGCGACGGGCGTTATCGCTCACGTTGAAACCAAGGACGGCAAGACCCAGCAGATCGCTGGCGACAAGCTGATCTCGGCGGTTGGCGTGCAGTGCAACACCGAGGGCCTCGGCCTCGAGACCGTTGGTGTGCAGCTCGATCGCGGTGCCATTGTCACCGACGGTTATGGCAAGACCAATATCGAGGGCATCTGGGCCATCGGCGACGTTGCTGGCCCACCAATGCTGGCGCACAAGGCCGAGCATGAAGCGGTTATCACGGTCGAAAAGATCGCGGGCCTACCAGTGCATGGCCTCGACAAGAGCAAAATCCCGGGCTGCACCTATTGCGAGCCACAGGTGGCTAGTGTCGGTCTGACCGAAGCTAAGGCCAAGGAAGCTGGTCGCGAGATCCGTGTTGGTCGTTTCCCCTTCGTGGGCAATGGCAAGGCGATTGCTCTGGGCGAGCCTGATGGCCTTGTGAAGACCATTTTTGACGCCAAGACTGGCGAGCTTTTGGGCGCGCACATGGTCGGCGCGGAAGTGACCGAGCTGATCCAGGGCTTTGTGGTGGCGATGAACCTCGAAACCACTGAAGAAGACCTGATGCACACGATCTTCCCGCATCCGACCCTGTCGGAGTCGATGAAGGAATCCGTGCTCGATGCCTATGGTAAGGCTCTGAACATCTAAGTTCGATACAAGCTTTGCTGCTCCCGCTTTTGGCGGGGGTAGCCCAATAGCTGAGTGAGTTGGGGTTGAACCCGCCGCTCAAGGGAGCGATATAACGGGAAGTTTCCCAGTCAGGACTGATATGGTCACGCTCATCGACAATTCGGCCAAGCCGCGTCACCCGGAAAAGGCCAATCGCCCCGATAGTATCGTCTTGCGCAAGCCGGACTGGATCCGCGTGAAAGCGCCGGGCTCGCCAATCTATAAGGAAACCCAGCAGATCGTGCGCGAGAACAATCTCGTTACGGTTTGCGAAGAAGCGGGTTGCCCTAATATCGGTGAGTGCTGGAGCAAGAAGCACGCGACCATGATGATCATGGGGGAAATCTGCACCCGTGCTTGCGCATTCTGTAACGTCCGCACCGGCATGCCTGGGCCACTCGATCCGCTCGAGCCTGAAAACGTCGCTAAGGCCGTCAACAAACTTGGTCTTGAGCATGTGGTGATCACCTCGGTAGACCGTGACGATCTCGCTGATGGCGGTGCGCAGCACTTTGCCGATGTGATTTTGGCGATCCGTGCGCTCAATCCGAAGACCACCATCGAAATTCTGACCCCGGACTTCCTCCGCAAGGAAGGGGCTTTGGAAATCGTCGTGGCGGCAAAGCCAGACGTCTTCAACCACAATCTTGAAACCGTGCCGTCAAAATATTTGAAGGTACGTCCGGGTGCGCGTTACTTCCATTCGATCCGTCTGCTGGATCGGGTGAAGGAACTCGACCCAACCATTTTCACCAAGTCTGGCATCATGGTTGGCTTGGGCGAAGAGCGGAACGAAGTTTTGCAGCTGATGGACGATCTGCGTTCGGCCGACGTCGACTTCTTGACTATCGGGCAATACCTGCAGCCGACCAAGAAGCACTATCCGCTGCAGCGCTTTGTAACGCCGGAAGAATTCAAGTCGTTTGCCACAGTTGCGACGGCCAAGGGGTTCTTGTTGGTATCGTCCAGCCCGCTGACCCGCTCGTCTCACCACGCCGGCGAAGACTTTGCGCGCCTCAAGGCCAACCGCATGCAGAAGCTCGGTCACTGAATGAAACGCTTTTATGACCGCCACGTCCCTCATTTGCCCCAGCGCATGTATGAGATCGTGGCGGACCTTAACGACTATCCGCGCTTTATCCCGAATTGCGCAGCCATGCAGGTTCGCCCCGATCCGACAGCACAGTCGGATACCGTCGTTCTCGCCAAAATGACCATTGCTTTCGGTCCCATCACGCAAGGCTACACCAGCCGAGTGACCATGGACCCTGAGGCATTGACCATTCGCGCCAAAGCGGTTGATGGGCCGTTTTCCTATCTCGATAGCGTGTGGAGCTTTGAGCCTGAAGGGCAGGGCACGCGCGTCAAATTTGAGATCGATTTTAAGATCTCCAACCCATTTATTGCTACCGTTGCAGAGCCAGCTTTTGCTGCCAAGCAGGAAGAGATCATGCGGGCATTTTCTGACGAAGCTGATCGACGGTTTGGTGCGTGATGATCGAGCTGTCCGGTAGCCTCATTTGCGCAAATGAAACCGAAGCGGCCCTCGTTCGCTCACTGCTGCCCCTGCACATAGAACTGACCCTGGCCGAGCCGGGTTGTTTGGTGTTTGAAGTGAAGGAAACTGACGTTCCCCTGGTGTGGAGCGTTTTCGAGCAGTTTTCGGACCGAGCATCTTTCGACGCTCATCAGGCTCGTGTGCGGGCGTCCAAGTGGGGCCAAGAGGGCGCTCATATCAAACGCGATTACAAAATCGTCGAAATGCGCTAGCGTCGCTCCACTGATCCGCGGCGGGCGACATGATTAGAAAACTCGAATGCGTCTGCATTCCGACAGACGATATCGTTGCCTCGGAGGCGTTCTATCTCAAACTTGGTCTGACTCGCGCTTGGAGCATCGAGCGTCCGCTCGCAGTTGGCGAAATGTGGACCTTGGTTGGCCTCAAATTTCCTGAAGCTCAGAGTTCAGAAATGGTCTTGAGCAATAATTCTGATGTTCGGCTCGTCGAGGTGGAGCTGTTGTGCGATGACGTGCGCCAGACCTTCGCCGAGCTTCATGGTGCCGCGGGTGTCGAATGGATTCGGGAGCCTTTTGCGACCGAGAGCGGCCATGTTGCGGTAATGAAAGCGCCAGACGGAAACGTCTTCGTGCTCGTCGGGCCATAAAAACTCTAGGCTCCCCGAAGGGAGCCCATTTCGTTCACTGGAAAGCGGTTTCGGCAAAACTACGCAGCTTGCGCGAGTGCAGGCGCTCGGCGGGTTGGTCGCGCAGAATTTCCATCGCCCGCAATCCAACCTGCAAGTGACGATTGACCTGTGTGCGGTAAAAGTCGGAGGCCATGCCAGGGAGCTTTAGCTCGCCATGCAAAGGCTTGTCGGAGACGCAGAGCAAGGTGCCGTAGGGAACGCGGAACCTAAAACCGTTGGCGGCGATGGTGGCGCTTTCCATATCAAGGGCCACAGCACGTGATTGGCTGAGCTGGCGCGTGATCTGGGCCTGATCCCAGAGTTCCCAATTGCGGTTGTCAAACGTCGCGACCGTGCCGGTGCGCATGATCTTCTTGGTTTCGACGCCTTCTGTGTCGGTGATCTCGTGCACGGCCTGCTCGAGCGCGACCTGAATTTCGGCCAAGGCTGGGATTGGCACGGAGAGCGGCAAGTCAGCGTCGAGCACGTGGTCCTCACGCACATAGGCGTGGGCGAGGACATAGTCGCCCAGTTCCTGGCTGTTGCGGAGCCCCGCGCAGTGGCCCAGCATGATCCAGGCATGTGGGCGCAGCACCGCAATGTGGTCGGTGATGGTTTTGGCGTTCGACGGACCAACCCCGATATTGACCATGGTGATGCCGCGACCGCGCTCACCCACCAAGTGATAGGCCGGCATTTGCGGTGTGCGGATCGGTGGCGAGCCAGTGACCGCGCCGCCGGTCAGCATGTTGTCGGTCGAGACGTTTCCTGGCTCGATAAACCGCAGATAATCCGGGTGATTTTTCGCCATATGGCTTTTGGCGATGGCGCAGAACTCGTCGATGTAGAACTGGTAATTCGTGAAGATCACAAAGTTCTGGAAATGCTCAGGGCTGGTGCCTGTGTAGTGCGACAGGCGTTGCAGCGAATAGTCGACGCGCGGGCCTGTGAAGGCTGACAGCGGGTATGGGCCACCGCGTGGCGGGACATAGGTTCCGTTGGCGATCTCATCGTCAGTATTGGCCAGGTCGGGCACGTCAAACACATCGCGCAGCGGTACGTTCAGCGCGTTGATCGCCTGACCATCGAGATGGTCATTGGGGTTGAGCGCGAAGTGCAAGGGCAGCGGCGTGTCGCTTTCAACGATGTCGATGGTGCCGCCGTGATTGGTGAGGATCACCGAGAACTGGTCAATGAGATAGCCCTTGAACAGGTCAGGCGCCGTAACGGTGGTGCGATAGATGCCCGGCGTATGCAGATAGCCGTAGGGAAGGGTACTTTCGTGCTTGGAATAGCTGGTCGAACGCACTTCCACCTGCGGGTAGTAGGCGCGGACGCGGCCAGCGGGCACCGTGCCCTTGGTGAGAGCCTCGAGATGGCTGCGGATGAAGGCGCAGTTGCGGTGATAGAGTTGGGCTAGGCATGCCCAAGCGGCCTCCGGATCTGTGAAAGATTGCTTTTCGAGACGCGGCGGAGACAGCGTGGTCATGGATACCTCATTGGACTCATCAGAGTGTTTCTCTGAACTGCGCCACAACTATAGTCGCCGTATGACATTGGCTCAACGGTAGGCGGAGATAAGTCCGGCCTTCACGCTTGCGTGAGCACTACTTTTCTTGCCGTAATTCTTAGCCATCTACTGGTGCATCTCATCGCAGTGGCAAACGACCCATGCAAGCGATGAGTGGGATGAAGTCAGCCGCTTGTCCCCCAAGCCCTCAACAGTGCGGCAGGCAAGATCCCAGAGGCCGTCCGGCAGTAATGCGGGACGGCCTTTTCTTGGATTTAGTTTTCGCCTGAGTAGTCAACGATCGTAACGGGGTTCATTTCGCCGTCATAGCTCGCGTCGACGTCGTATTTCTTTAGCGAAAATGTGCCGTCGCTGAACACCCAGGTACCGGCAGAGCTGGCATCGCCAAGGCCGCGCCACTTCGAATATTCGGTGATGGTCAAAGTCTCTTCGTCGAAGTGAGAATTGACCAAACCTAGGGTCGTGCCCATGCCCTTGACGGAGATGTCTTCGACTTCGCCCTCATAGTCATCATTGACATAGCGAACATCGATATCCGGCTGGGCGAAAGCGATGGGGCGCAGGCCTTCGGTGTCGGTGTAGAGGTAGTAGCTGTCCGTTATATTATAGGCTCCGGCCATGCAGAACATGCTGATGAGCGTGACTTTTTGCTTTTGCTCCTCGTCGTCTGTCCAGCTGGGCTGATAGGAAATCTCCCAGGCCCCATAAGCGTCGTCCTGAAAATACTCGTCTGGTTCTGAACAGACTTCGCCGCCCGCGGCTTGGTGCAATTTGGTTGCAGCTTCTCTGAGGTCGATATCGTTTGCGGCAGCAGCGCTGACCGAAAGCGCTATCAAAGGCAGCCAAAGCAATGGACGGATCATTTCTCTTCCCTTATGTCGTGCGCATCGCGCAGGACTCGCGATGTACTTCCGTTATTGAACCAGAATGAGGCCAAAATGACCGCAAAAATCATCGATGGCAAAACCTTCGCCGAAAACTTGCGCAAGCGGGTCGCAGGTCACGTCGAACGCCTCAAGACGGAACACGGTATTACGCCGGGCCTCGCTGTGGTGATTGTCGGCGAAGATCCGGCAAGCCAAGTCTATGTCACCAACAAAGCCAAGCAGACGGCTGAAGTGGGCATGGCTTCGTTCAAGCACGAATTGCCAGCCGACGCTTCGGAAGCCGAACTCATCGCGCTGGTTCATAAGCTGAACAATGATCCGGCCGTGCATGGCATTCTGGTGCAAATGCCGGTGCCAAAGCACATCGACGGCAATAAGGTCATTGAGGCGATTTCACCGGCTAAAGACGTCGACAGCTTTACCGCTGAAAACGTTGGTAAGGTGCAGATTGGCCTGCCGGGCCCCGTGTCCTGCACGCCCCTTGGCTGCCTGATGCTGCTGCGCGATGAACTCGGCTCGCTCGAAGGCAAGAACGCTGTCATCATTGGTCGGTCCAACCTTGTTGGTAAGCCGATGATGCAGCTGTTGCTGCGCGACAATTGCACTGTCACCGTGGCGCACTCGCGCACCCAAAACCTTGCCGACGTTGTCCGCGCCGCTGACATTGTGGTCGCCGCTGTTGGCCGTCCGCACATGGTCAAGGGCGATTGGATCAAGCCAGGCGCTGTAGTCATCGACGTTGGCATCAATCGCATTCCGGCGCCGGAAAAGGGCGAAGGCAAAACCCGCCTCGTTGGCGACGTGGATACCGCCGCTGCGGCGGAAGTCGCGGGTGCGATTACCCCGGTTCCCGGTGGCGTTGGTCCGATGACCATCGCGTGCCTTCTGGCGAACACGATCACGACGGCATCGCTGATTAACGGCCTTGTGCCACCGAGCGATCTCACGGCATGAGTGATCTCTTCGGATATGAGCCGGACGCGCATGATCCGGGCGGTAAGGTGCGGTTGCGCCTTGGTGCCGGGGTCAATGGCGATGCGGTGATCTCCGAGGATGGCCGCTATAGACAAGTCATGCGCCGTTGGCTCGGGGAGCAATTTCCCGAGCGCTATATTCTGTTTATTGGCATGAACCCATCAACCGCCGACGCGAGTGTGGATGATCCAACTTGCGCGCGCGAGTGGGGCTTCTCCCGCCGCGAAGGCTTTGAGGGCATGGTGAAGTGCAACGTCGGCGATTATCGCGCGACACACCCCAAAATGCTGCTCGAAGACGGCGTGGAAGCAGTGTCGCCAGTCAATCTGCCGACCATATTAGGTCTGGCAACGAAGGCGGGGCGGGTCGTGCTCTGCCACGGCAAGCTCAACAAGGCGCTCGCGCCTGCCGGGCAGCAGCTGGTGAGTGCGCTGGAAGCCGCCAAAGTGCCGCTTTATTGCTTCGGCAAGAACGGCGATGGCTCCCCAAAACACCCGCTCTATCTTCGTGGCGATACGCAGCTGGTGCGCTTCTAAGACTATTATGATCAGTGTGGGGGCAGGCCGGATCACCCGGTCGCGCCGGGTGATGTCGATGGGAGGGGCGGGGGATTGGTCTGGACCATCGTCCTCACAACCGCGCTGCCGTCTTCGCCGACGTGACAGACGAAGCCCTTGATCAATCGTCGTCGCTGCTTACAACCTGCAGGACGAGTTCCAGCGCGGCCTCTACGGTTGCTTTGCGGATCTCGTCGCGGCCGATGTCGCCGAATTGGTGTTCAATGACGACCGTGGCGAGCTCTGTCGACACCGCGACATAGACCAAGCCAACGGGCTTTTTGTCTGAACCGCCATCCGGCCCGGCAATGCCCGTGCTCGACACGGCAATATCGGCATTGGCCGTGTTCCGCGCGCCGTCCGCCATAGCGCGGGCAACTTGATTGCTGACCGCGCCATAGTCCTGAATGAGGCGAGGCTGAACATGGATCATGCTCGCCTTAGCCTCGTTGGAATAGGTGATGAAACCACCGAAGAGAGCGGCTGAAGAGCCGGGAACATCAGTCAGCGCGGCGGCGATCATGCCGCCTGTGCAGCTTTCAGCGGTTACAATCGAAAGCTTCCGGTCCGAAAGGGCGGAAATAACCCGTTTTGCAGTGCTGAGTGGTGCAGATTTAGAAGCCAACTAGTCCTCCCTGGGTACCTCAATGCTCGCGCTGGCCATGGCAACCATGCCTTCCTCTCGCCCAATGAAACCGAGCTTTTCATTGGTTGTCGCCTTAACGTTGACACGCGAAGGCGAGATCCCGAGAGTTTCAGCAATAACTGCACACATGGCTGGTGCGTGTTTTGCAATCCTCGGCGCTTCTGCAACAATTGTCACGTCCAGATTTACGATACGTGCCTTGCGTTCAGCGACAAGCTTGCCCGCATGTTTGAGGAATATTGTAGAAGCAGCACCACGCCACTGCTCATCACTTGGTGGGAAGTGGATGCCGATGTCTCCCGCGCCAATTGCCCCGAGAATAGCGTCAGTCAAAGCATGGAGCGCAACGTCGGCATCGGAATGGCCATTGAGCTTCGAATGGTGCGGAATTTTGACGCCACAAAGCCATACGGCATCACCGGGCTCGAAATAATGCACGTCATAGCCGGTGCCAACACGCGTTTCGAACATGGTTTCTCCTGCCAGCAATCGCTCTGCACGAGCGAAGTCTTCCGGGTGTGTAATTTTGAAATTGTCGCGGTCGCCAGGGACCATTTTGACCCGCATACCCGCCCATTCGGCGATTTCGGCATCATCGGTAAATTCTCGACGGACAGTGCCGGTGCGCATGTGGGCAGAAAAGATTGGACCGAACCGGAAACCCTGAGGTGTTTGGGCGGCGAACAGCAGATTTCTGTCTTCAGTTTTGGAAATCAGACCGTCACCAAGGCTGCGCTTGATCGTGTCTGTTGTTGGAAGTGTCGGCAATGCGCCATCGTGCTCCTTAAGGGCTTCAATGACATCATCTATGATGCGATGCGAAACGAATGGACGTGCGGCATCTTGGATCAGCACGCGGTCAATGCGGAGTTTGGCAAGCGCTTTTAGGCCTTCCAGCACAGAGGCTTGACGAGTCGCTCCACCAGGCACTGCGTCGTGTAGCCGTTCATGGTGCAAGCCCAAATCGGCATAGCGTTGCGCATGATCTGGGTGGATTACGGGCAATACGAGGGTCACAGATTCGTGGCCTAGAAACGCTTCTATGGTTCTGGACAATACCGATTTTCCGGCGATTTCTCGGTATTGCTTGGGATCGGCGATCCCATTGGCATTGGCACGTTCGCCTTTTCCGGCCGCAACGACGATAACGGCTATGGATTTTGAAGACATGTCGATGTAGGCACTCACAAGAACCGCTATTGGTTAAAGGTCTAGCCCTCCGCCCGACATGCGGCAAGAGCAGGGCTGATTTGCTCAAGTTTTACAGCCAGTACGTGTTGCGCCCTGACTGAAAATGATTATTGTGCAGGCACTTCCTTACTCCTGACCAAAACTGGTGCAATTCTTGTCTTCAAATGCACGCCCGTTGAGCATCGGGGGCCACGCATTGCGCAATCGTGCAATATTGGCGCCGATGGCCGGTATCACGGACCGACCCTTCCGCGAGATTGCGGAGCGGTTTGGCGCGGGCTTGGTTGTGTCAGAAATGGTCGCCAGCGCGGCCTTGACCACCGGCCACAGCGGCATGGTTCAAAAGCTCGGGCGAGCGGGCTCCTTGCCTCATATGGTCCAGTTGGCGGGCTGCGACCCGCATTGGATGTCTGAGGGTGCGCGCATTGCCGAAGATGCGGGTGCCGATATTATCGATATCAATTTCGGCTGTCCTGCCAAGCGCGTCACCACGGGTTACGCCGGCTCTGCGTTGATGCGCGTTCCAGACCAGGCTTTGGCTATTGTCGAGGCGGTTTCGGCCGCGACATCCAAGCCGGTGACCGTCAAGATGCGCCTCGGTTGGGATGATGACAGCCTCAATGCACCCCAGATTGCGAACCTTGCTGTGAGTGCAGGGGCGCAAATGATCACCGTTCACGGCCGTACTCGCCAGCAATTCTACAAGGGCACGGCCCGCTGGGCGCTGGTGCGCGAAGTTGTCGAAAGTGTTTCGGTTCCTGTCGTCGTTAACGGCGATATCGTCGATGAAGCCAGCGCACGAACAGCACTTGAGCAATCTGGTGCAGCCGCAGTGATGCTTGGGCGTGGCGCGCAGGGGCAACCGTGGAAGGTTGCGCAAATCGGGGCGGCCTTGGCGGGGCAGGTGGGGCCAGAAGCGCCAACCGGCGACGCCCTTATTGCGCTCATCAGAGAGCATTACGAGAATATGCTGAGCGATTATGGCATCGAAGTTGGTCTGCGCGCTGCGCGCAAGCATCTCGATTGGTATGCTGACGCAGCCAATCTTCAACTTGATAAGCCGACCCGTAAGGCTTTGCTAGACAACGACAATCCGAGTGCAGTTATAGCACTGATTGGTGACGTATTTTCCGGCCATTGGAGTGCCGCTGCATGACAAATGCGACTATCTCTGATGTTGACTCGATCGCAGCCCGATCTGTCCTTCAGGCTCTGCCACAGCCGATCATGGTTCTCACCGCAGAGCGGCACATCAGCTTTGCCAATTATGCCGCTGAGGCCTTCTTCGGCGCATCAATGAGCGTGCTGTCGCGCCAGACGCTAGACGATCTTATTGCGTTTGGGTCGCCCATCATCTCGCTGGTCGAAAGTGTGATCCAGCGTCGCGCACCAATGACTGAGTACCGCGTCTTGGTTGGTTCGTCCCGTTTTGGCGACGAACGCGTTGCTGACGTTTTCGCTAGTCCGCTAACCGACAGTGACGACCGCATCGCCATTCTTATCCAAGAGCGCACCATGGCCGATAAGATCGACCGCCAGATGGTGTCTCGCGGCGCGGCAAAATCGGTGACGGGCCTCGCGGCGATGTTGGCACACGAAATTAAGAACCCACTCTCTGGTATTCGCGGCGCAGCACAGTTGCTGGAATCCTCTATCCCGCCAGAGGAAATGCCGCTGGCGCGTCTCATTCGGGATGAGACCGATCGTATTGTTCATCTGATTGATCGCGTTGAAGTGTTCGGCGATGAACGCCCGCTGGAGCGTGAGCCGATCAATATTCACGTCGTTCTTGACCGGGTCAAACTGCTCGCTCGAAATGGCGTCTCTCGCGGCATTACCTTCTACGAAGAGTATGATCCTTCGCTGCCGCCTGTTCTGGGAAACCGCGATCGGCTGATCCAAGTCTTCTTGAATTTAATCAAGAACGCCTCGGAAGCCCTTGAAAAAACACATAATCCTGAAATCCGAATTTCGACAGCCTTCCGGCCCGGCATCCGCATAGCGGTGTCTGGTGTGGCGCAGCGCATTTCGCTGCCGCTTGAAATTTTGATTGAGGATAACGGCCCCGGCGTACCGCCAGATATTATGCCATTCCTATTCGACCCCTTCGTCACGACGAAGATGAACGGCTCAGGCTTAGGTCTGCCTTTGGTGGCAAAGATCATCGGCGATCATGGCGGTGTCATTGATTGCGAAAGCCGGCCGGGTCGTACCCGTTTCCGAATTCTTCTGCCGGTCGCTAAAGGCGATTTGCAGGACTCTGTTGAAGCTGAAGAGGGCGCGAATTCATGAGCCATGTCGTTCTGCTTGCCGATGACGATGCGGCGATCCGTATGGTGCTGAACCAAGCGTTGACCCGTGCAGGGTATGAAGTGCGCCCCACAGGCAATATCTCGACCATGTGGAATTGGGTGAGCCGTGGCGAAGGGGATATTCTGATCACCGACGTTGCCATGCCCGACGGCAGTGCTTTCGACGTCATGCCGAAAATCAAAAAGCTCCGTCCCGAGCTTCCGATGATCGTGATGAGCGCCCAGAATACTTTCATGACTGCGATCCGCGCGTCTGAAGTTGGTGCTTACGAATATCTTCCTAAGCCCTTTGATATTACTGAGGTTTTGTCTGTCGTATCGCGCGCTTTGGCCGATGCTAAGAAGCCAGCCAAAGCTGAGCGCGAAGCGGAAGAGCCATCAGAATCCATGCCCTTGGTTGGTCGCTCCACGGCCATGCAGGACATTTATCGCGCGCTCGCACGCCTGATGCAGACCGACCTCACGGTCATGGTGACGGGCGAAAGCGGGACGGGTAAGGAGCTGGTCGCTCGTGCGCTTCATGACTTTGGTAAGCGGCGCAATGGCCCCTTCGTTGCCATTAACATGGCCGCCATTCCGCGCGACTTGATCGAAGCCGAATTGTTCGGCCACGAGAAGGGTGCCTTTACGGGCGCAAATGCCCGGTCATCGGGGCGCTTTGAACAAGCCGAAGGCGGCACGCTGTTCCTCGACGAAATTGGCGATATGCCGATGGATGCGCAAACCCGTTTGCTGCGCGTCTTGCAAGAGGGCGAATACACCATGGTCGGCGGGCGCACCCCGATCAAGACCAACGTCCGTATCGTCGCTGCGACGCACCGTGATCTTAGCCAGATGATCCGCCAGGGTCTCTTCCGTGAGGATCTGTACTACCGCCTCAACGTCGTGCCCATCCGCTTGCCACCACTGCGCGAGCGCACCGATGACATTGCGGATTTGGTCGCACATTTCCTCCGTGCAGCGCAGCGTGAAGGCGAGCCCTTAAAGACCGTCTCGCCTGAAGCCATCCGCCTCATGCAGAACTACTCTTGGCCGGGTAATATCCGCGAGCTTGAAAACCTCGTGCGTCGGCTTGCAGCGCTTTATGCCGACGAGCAGATTTCGGCTGAAATCGTCCAAAATGAGCTCAATATTGCTGACCGCATCTCGGCACCGACGATGGTTGCTGGCCCCGTCGATCTCTCGATGGCGGTTGAGACTCACGTTGGCGAAGTCTTGCGTGAGTATGAGCCGAACCTGCCGCCAGCAGGATTGTATCAGCGCGTAATTGATCGTGTCGAAGCACCGTTGATCGCAATGGCCCTCAATGCCTGTGGTGGCAATCAGATTAAGGCCGCGGACCTTTTAGGGCTCAACCGCAACACTTTACGCAAGAAGATCCGCACCCATTCCATCGAGATTGTTAAGCACAGCCGTCGGGGGCTTTAGGCCTCCGATCGGATCGCCCACAGGCACTGTCACATTTTGGCAACATTTATCTTGAAGGGTTGCTCGAATTGGGTCAGGCTTTGCCATCTCCCATAAGAAGTCACTGATTGACTGCGGGAGACAACTGGCGGCGCAGCCCTCTTGCGCCGACGATAGGGGTGTTAGGCGCTTAATGACCGAATGGATTTCGGCCACAGAGAAACGCGAATTGACCTCGGACGCTTTGCGTCCGGAGCGCCGCACTCTTTTGCTCACGCAGCAGAACAACGGCCTGCGCGTGCTGGGCTTTGTGGTCGTCACCGCATCGGTCATCCTCGCCTCTATTTCCTTCCTCATTCTATCCGGTGCTACCAATATTGAGCCATCACCGATGGTGTGGACGATCATTTGGATCGTCACTGCCGTTTTGGTGTTGCTCGTCATTGCCCTTGTGGTCACCGAGGCCGTTCTGCTGGTGCAAGCACATCGCCGCCGCACGCCAGGGGCGGGGCTCCAGGTCAGCATGGTCACCATGTTCGCCTTCGTAGCGGCAGCGCCTGCGGTGCTAGTCGCTGTTGTGGCGTCGATCTCGCTGAACCAAGGTCTCGACCAATGGTTCTCCGAACGCACGCGCGCGATGGTGGAAAGCTCGCGCCTCGTGGCGCGGTCCTACATGCTCGAGCATGCTCAGGTGCTGCGCGATGACATTATCTGGGTTGCCACGGAGCTTGAGCAAGCCGTCCAGACCTATGATGCCGACCCGCAGCGATTTGAACGCATTTTGACTGCGCTCGCGGTTACACGCTCGCTCCCATTCACCTCGCTCATCGACAAAGATGGCAACACGTTAGCTCGCGCCCAGATCAATGTCTCTGGGTCGTATCCGCAGCCGCCTCCGGGGGTTACGGATGGCGTGATTGAAGGTGTGCCGACGGCAATTGCACCGGGCTCAACGCAGTTTGTAGGCTCGGTCGTCAAATTGCGCGGCTATGCCGATGCGTTCCTTTTTGTGGTGCGCCCGGTTGACCCTGAAGTGCTCGAATATATGCGTCTGACCGACGAAAATATCTCCGAGTACCGCCAGTACACGTCCAATCGCCTCGTGTTCCAGATCACCTTTACAATCATGTACATCGGTCTGGCCGTGGTTCTTCTGCTCGGCGCTCTGTGGATCGGGATTGCACTGGCCAATCGGTTCGTCGACCCAATTCGTAATCTCATGATCGCATCGCGCCATGTGTCTGCGGGTGATTTGGATATTCGGGTGCCGGTCAAAGAGGAGCGGGGAGATCTCCATGATCTTTCCTCTGGGTTTAACCGCATGACCGAGCAGTTGCGCAGTCAACGCGAGGAATTGCTCAAAGCGAACGACGTCAACGAAAAGCGCCGGCAGTTTACTGAGGCCGTGGTGGAAGGCGTGTCCGCAGGGATCATCGGTTTGGACGCATTCGGATCGGTCACTTTGGTCAACGCGCGTGCGTGCGACATGCTGGGGCGTTCGGAAATCGAGCTGATGGGCGAACGCATCGAAGCCATCCTGCCCGAGATGGCACCGACACTTGAGAAGGCGCGTTCGGCGCGCCGTGGGCAGGTGCGTGACCAAATCCAAATCGGTAATGAAACCAACCGCCGTATTTATCAGGTTCAGCTCACGCGCGAGGGCACCATCACCGAGTCCAAGGGCTATGTCGTTACCTTCGACGATATTACCGATCTTGAATCGGCGCAGCGTACCTCGGCCTGGGCAGACGTAGCCCGACGCATTGCCCACGAAATTAAAAACCCGCTGACACCGATCCAGCTTTCAGCAGAGCGACTGCGCCGCCGCTATGGCAACAAGCTTGATGATGATCGGGAAGTCTTTGACAAGTGCATCAACACCATTGTCCGGCAGGTCGGCGACATTGGCCGCATGGTTGACGAATTTTCTGCGTTCGCGCGTATGCCAGAGGCAGCGCCTGAGCGCTCCGATTTGACGGACACCGTTCGCCAAGCCGTGTTCCTCGAAAGCGTGCGCTTGCCTGAGGTCAACATCACCACCCAACTCCCAGATGAAACCATCGTGGCTTGGTTTGATGCGCGTCTTATGGCGCAGGTGCTGACCAATCTTATCAAGAACGCCGTCGAGGCCTTTGAGGGCATCCCCCTCACAGCCGAATGGCAGCCAACAATCACAGTGGACGCGCATATCGAGGGACGTAACGCGCGCGTCTCTGTGTCGGACAACGGCAAGGGCTGGCCGAAGGACAATCGCCAGCGCCTGCTTGAGCCTTATATGACGACCCGCGAAAAAGGCACCGGCCTGGGCCTTGCGATCGTCGCTAGAATTATCGAACAACACGGCGGTATCGTCGAATTGGTCGATGCAGAACCAGACGTCAACGGTCGTGTTGGCGCCTGTGTCACTTTCACCCTGCCTTTGCAGAACCCCGCAATTAGCGGCCCGTCGGAAGGGGAAGACACCCCAGCTGACCAGACGCCCCAAAAGGAGGAACCGCTGGATACAGCGGTTGTTCACAAGTAGATGGCACTCGACATTCTCATTATCGACGATGAAGACGATATCCGCGATCTGATCGCAGGCATCCTCGAAGACGAAGGTTACGACGCCCGGCAGGCGCATGACGCTGACTCTGGGCTCAATGAAATCGCACGTCGTCGCCCAAGCCTTGTATTTTTGGACATCTGGATGCAGGGCTCCCGCCTCGACGGTCTGCAGCTTTTGGATGTGATCCAGAGCCAACACCCGGACATGCCCGTGGTGATGATTTCGGGTCACGGCAATGTTGAAACCGCGGTTTCGGCGATCAAGCGCGGCGCTTACGACTACATCGAAAAGCCGTTCAAGATTGACCGCCTTCTGCATGTCACCCAACGGGCTCTGGAGGCTACGCGACTGCGCACAGAAGTTGCGGAGCTCAAAGAACGTACGCCGTCCAAAAACTCCGAAATGGTCGGCAATTCTAACGCGCTCCAGCAGGTGCGTGCACTGATTGAAAAGTCGGCCCCGACCAATTCGCGCATCTTCATTTCCGGGCCGTCTGGCTCAGGCAAGGGCCTCGTTGCGCGCGCCATCCACACGCGTAGCCCGCGTTCTGATGCGCCGTTCATCGAGATCAACGCCTCGCTCTATGCGCCCGATGAAGTTGCCGTCGTGTTGTTCGGGCGCGAGGCTCGCGACAAGTCCGGTCTCCTGAAAGTCGAAGTGGGCGCCCTTGAGCGCGCGCACGGTGGGACGCTCTATCTTTCGGAAGTGACCGCTCTCCCAGCACCTGTCCAACAGACGCTGCTGCGCACCTTGGTTGAGAACAAGTTCAGCCGCGTTGGTGGTGCACAATCGGTGGCGATCGACGTTCGCATCATTGCGGCCTCGTCCCAGAATGTCGCTGCGCAGATCGACGCTGGCGAATTCCGCTCCGATCTCTTCCATCGTTTGTCTATTGTGCCTCTGCCTTTGTCGCCGCTCCGGGAGCGCCGCGAGGACGTACCACCACTGGTGCAGGTCTTTATCGACCAAGTTTGCCGTATGCATAATTTGCAGCGCGTCACGATTGGCGATGACGCGATGGCGGTTCTGCAGACACAAGAGTGGCCCGGCAATGCGCGCCAGCTGCGCAATTCGATCGAACGCTTGCTGATCTTGATGAAAGATCAGCAACCTGAGAATGGCATAATCACTGCCACTATGTTGCCGTCAGATATTGGTGAAGTCCTACCGACCGTAGGTGACACCGATTCGTCGGCGCATCTGATGAGCCTGCCGTTGCGAGAAGCTCGCGAAGTTTTCGAACGCCAATATCTCTTGGCGCAAATCGAGCGTTTCGGCGGGAACATTTCCAAGACGGCAGAGTTTGTTGGTATGGAGCGCAGTGCGCTTCACCGTAAGATCAAGTCGTTGGGGTTGTGACAGATAATGCCGGACAGCCATGCGCGCGAGCGGGTAGGCATGTTCGGGTATTTATGTCATATTGAACTGACTACTGAAGACTAGGGTTTTGAAGCCTGTGCGGCAGTCCTTCAAAGTCCAGCGCACACAATGCGAAAACAACAGCGACAATAAAGCCGCGAAAGAGGCCAAAAATGGCTAGCGAAAAGCAGCAGAACTTACAGGATTCATTCCTGAACCACGTGCGTAAACAGAAAGTACCAGTCACTATATTCTTGGTGAACGGCGTTAAACTTCAAGGTGTGATCACCTGGTTTGACAATTTCTGCCTTCTTCTTCGTCGCGATTCCCAGTCTCAACTGGTTTACAAGCACGCCATCTCGACCATCATGCCAGGCGCGCCGATCCAGCTGTTCGATCCGGAAACGGCACAAGACAGCGACTGACCATATATGGATGATTTTGAGGAGGACGGCTGGGCTACCGGTCCCAAGCCGTACATAGATCGGCAAGAACAGCCGACACGCACCGGTTTGGTCGTTCCTGATGTTCGGGGACGCGCCACATATCACAATGTTGAATCACGCCTTGCCGAGTTTGTCGGCTTGGCTGGTGCTATACGTCTCGACATCATATTCGCTGAGGTCATGCGGGTCCGAGAAATTCGGCCCGCAACCTATCTTGGCGTAGGTCACGTCGAAACCATCGCCGAGAAGGTCAAAGCTGAGAAGATTGAGCTTCTGCTCGTCGACGCAGCGCTGACCCCTATTCAGCAACGCAATCTGGAACGCGAAACAGGCACCAAAGTGCTGGATCGCACTGCGCTCATCCTCGAGATTTTCGGGGAACGTGCTGCGACGCGCGAAGGCGTGTTGCAGGTTGAGTTGGCGCATCTCAATTACCAAAAGGGGCGCCTCGTGCGCTCCTGGACCCACTTGGAACGTCAGCGCGGCTCGGGCGGCACTGGCTTTATGGGTGGCCCGGGTGAAACCCAGATCGAAAGCGACCGCCGCCAGATCACTGAGCGTATCGTCCTGCTGGAAGATCGCCTCAATAAGGTGCGCAAGACGCGTGTTCAGCAACGCGCACAGCGGACCAAGGCCAAAATCCCGGTTGTGGCTTTGGTGGGTTACACCAACGCCGGCAAATCCAGCCTCTTCAATCGCCTCACAAATGCGGGCGTTTTCGCAGAAAACCTGCTGTTTGCGACACTGGATACGACAGTTCGCAAGATCGCTCTGCCGCATGGCCGTGAGGTCATGGTGTCAGACACTGTAGGCTTCGTTGCCGATCTTCCGCACGATCTTGTCGCCGCTTTCCGCGCCACGCTGGAAGAGGTCACGGACGCAGACATTATTCTGCACGTTCGGGACATCGCCAATCCAGACCACGCCGCACAGGCCCAGGACGTTCTCACCGTGCTCGATGAGCTTGGCGTGTCGTCGGAGACAAAGCCGGTCATCGAGATCTGGAATAAGGTCGATCTTCTCGAAGACCCGGCCTTGCAGCTGGCTGCCGCGCATCCGGCAGGTCGCGTTCTCGCATCCATTCCAGTGTCGGCGCATACAGGGCAGGGCGTTGATGCTCTTCTCACCAAGATCGAAGAAACGCTTGGCGAGCAAGGCCGGACCTATCAGGTCTTCGTCCCGCACGCGGCGGGTGCTGATATCGGCTGGCTCCACAAGAACGGCGAAGTGATCGAGCAAAAAGACCCGACCGAAAAAGGCACGGATTTTGTTGTTCGCATTGACGCCCGGCACCGTGATGAGTTTCTCGAGCGGTTCAATGGCCGGATAGAAGCCTAAGAAAGCGAAATCAAGGAACCCCGGACGAGAGTTCGGGGTTTTTTTGGATGTACCAGAGTGCTCCCACCACAAATTGACGTTTACGCCCTATCTGGTGATAGATATCTGCCACTAAAGAATATTCCAGATCTACAGGGGCGGGAATGGCGGAGACTAAGGGAAAAACTGCACAGATAATCGCAAGCGGCTTCGTGAGGGCGCTGGCAACTACTATGGTCCTCATATTTGGTGGCGTGGTGGCAATGACACTATCTGCTATCGTGAAATATGATAAAGTTTGGTATCAATACGCACCCTACATAAAGACCGTAGTCGAGAGTTTTAAGGATGTCAGCTTAGTCGGAATTGGTATTTCCAGTGTCGTGCTCAGCTATGCGGCGACGATGTCCATTCTCCACCGTGCTCCCCGCGTCTTGGCACGCATACTATCTGTGGCAGTCGCAATATCTTATGTACTCTACGTAGGCAGCGCATGCAGCATTTTGGCTTATCCAATCCGTCAAACAATTAAGACGGCCTACGGTGCATCCTGACGCGAACATTAGATGGTGTGATTTACGAAA
The DNA here is from genome assembly GCF_014127105.1 of Devosia sp. MC521. Taxonomy (NCBI): domain Bacteria; kingdom Pseudomonadati; phylum Pseudomonadota; class Alphaproteobacteria; order Hyphomicrobiales; family Devosiaceae; genus Devosia; species Devosia sp. MC521. Next base: position 1,711,641 of record NZ_CP059902.1, on the reverse strand, counting down.
GCGGTGCTTTTGTTGCCCACGTTGAGGCGCGGAACTCCGTTCGGAGACATGGGGGCGGGCAGCGAGGGGCACCCTTTGTGGTTGAAAATGGAATACCGCTGTCCTCCGTTGTAGCCGTTTTTTTCGCTTAAAGGCTGCCCTTGTCCTTCGCCCGGATTTCGTTCCAATACCCGTCCATGCGCTCAAGCCCAGCGTCGGCCGGCAAAACCCCGTCTTCACGGCAGCGGGCTTCAACATAGTGGAAGCGACGCGTGAACTTTGCATTGGCATCACGCAGCGCAGCCTCAGGATCAACCCCTGCCTTGCGCGCGAGATTGGAAACAGCAAACAACAGGTCACCGATTTCCTCGCGGATCGCGTCAGCATTTCCGGACGCTTCTGCTTCGGCGACTTCGTCGAGTTCCTCCGAAATTTTTGCGCGGACCTGTTCCAGATTTTCCCAATCAAATCCAACCTTTGCGGCGCGCTTGGTCAGCTTTTCTGCACGCATTAGGGCGGGAAGAACTTCCGGCACATCGTCAAGCAGCGAAGGTGTTTGCTCGCCCTTGCGCGCGGCCTTTGCGGCACGTTCCTGCGCTTTGATGGCTTCCCATTTGACCTGCGCATCGCTCGCGCTATCCGCATCCACATCGCCAAACACGTGCGGATGGCGCCGGATCAATTTCTCGGTGATGGCAAAGATGACGTCGCCAATATCGAAATGGCCGGCTTCCTTGGCCATTTGCGCGTGGTAGATCGGCTGAAGAATGAGATCGCCAAGTTCTTCGCGCAGATCGGCGAAATCTTCGCGTTCGATGGCGTCAGCGACTTCATAGGCTTCTTCGATCGTGTAGTGCCGGATAGATCGAAAATCCTGTTCCAGATCCCAGGGGCAGCCGCCATTGGGGTCGCGTAGCCGCGCCATGATTTCGATAAGGCGGGAAAGGTCACGGGAGGGCTGCATAGAATGCTCCAACGGGAGGGAATCGTCGTGCCTACCATAGTCAGGGGCGCTGTTTTTGAGTGCAAAATCTCCGATACGGATGGCGAGTGTCTCGTCCGACCACTGCGCTAATCATCGCTTAGTAGGCCGCAGCCTTGGATGTAGTTTTTCCTGCCATGGCAGTATTTTCCAAGAAACCCATGCGGCTTTAGCCCTTCGGGCCTCGCCTTCAGCGCGTGACTGCACAGATGTTAGTCATGGCCGCTATGTGCCTATCGTTTAAACAAAGACTTGCCATTCCCAATTTCCCGTTTGAATATCGAAGGACTGGGAGGGATTGAGTGAACCCATTTGACGAAATGCTGACCGCAGGTCAGGGAGTCAGAGCGCCTTATGCGGGTCTCCAGCAATGGTATGAAACGCAGACGCCAGAGAAGCTGAGCCGCAAGGTCTCCGATGCAGAGGGGGCCTTCCGTAAAACAGGCATTACCTTTGCAGTTTACGGAGACGAGCAAGCTGCTGAAAGACTTATTCCTTTTGACATCATCCCGCGCATCATAACCGGACGGGAATGGCGGAAGCTTTCTCAGGGGATCGAGCAAAGGGTTATGGCGCTCAATGCTTTCCTCGATGACATTTATCATCGCCAAGAGATCGTCAAAGCCGGAGGCGTATTCCGCGCGAGATCATCGCCAATAATGAGGCATTTTTGCCGGAAATGATCGGTTTTCGGCCACCGGGAAATGTCTACACGCACGTTATTGGCGTGGACATTGTGCGCACCGCTGAAGACCAGTTTTTCGTGCTGGAAGACAATGCTCGCACGCCATCTGGCGTCTCCTATATGCTGGAGAACCGCGAGACCATGATGCAGCTCTTTCCGGAGTTGTTCCATCAGAACAAGGTCTTGCCGGTCGAGAATTACCCGCAGTTTTTGCGACAGTCGCTGGCCGCAGTGGCGCCGCGGGGCGGCAATCGCGAAAACCCAACCATCGCCGTTCTAACGCCCGGCATGTATAATTCTGCCTATTATGAGCACGCCTTCCTTGCCGACCAAATGGGCGTGGAGCTCGTTGAGGGGCGAGACCTCAAGGTCATGGATGGGCGCATAGCAATGCGCACGACCCAGGGCTTCAAACCAATCGACGTACTCTATCGGCGTGTGGACGACGCCTATCTCGATCCGCTGACCTTCCGGCCCGATTCCACTCTGGGCGTTCCGGGTATTATGGATGTCTACCGCGCCGGTAACATCACGATTGCCAATGCGCCCGGAACTGGCATTGCCGATGACAAAGCAATCTACAGCTATATGCCCGAAATTATTGAGTTTTATACCGGACGCAAAGCGATCTTGGAGAATGTGCCGACCTACCGATGCGCGGAGGCAGATAGCCTGAAATACGTGCTCGAACACCTCCATGAGCTGGTCGTAAAAGAAGTCCACGGCTCGGGCGGTTACGGCATGCTGGTCGGTCCCGCAGCGTCCAAGAAGGAGCTGGAAGCCTTCTCTGAAAAGCTCAAGGCGCGGCCCAGCAACTACATTGCTCAACCGACCCTTGCGTTGTCGACGACACCCATCTTGACCGAAAAGGGTTTGGCCCCGCGTCACGTGGATTTGCGCCCCTTTGTATTGGTGTCTGATCGGGTACGCATTACCCCCGGTGGATTGACGCGCGTGGCTCTGAAAGAGGGTTCGCTCGTCGTCAATTCCAGCCAGGGCGGCGGCACCAAAGACACTTGGATACTGGACGATTAAGCGGGCGAGGGGACCTGACTAATGCTTCTTGGACGCACCGCGAGCGGTCTATTTTGGATGCATCGCTATATTGAGCGAGCGGAAAACGCAGCCCGTATTATTGATGCCGGCCTGCGCATGGCGCTGACGCGCACGAACAATGCCTCAGAGGAATGGTCCTCCGTGGTGTCCTCGGCGGGCGCGCACCAGCGTTTTGCCGATAAGTACAAGAGTTTTGATGCGGCGAATGTCTCGGACTTCATCCTACGGGACCGGGATAATCCGTCGAGTGTGCTCGCCACAATCGAGTCTGCTCGCGCTAATGCCCGCATGGTACGAACTGCGCTAACGCGCGACGCTTGGGAAGCGGTCAACGAGGCGTGGATGGCGCTCAATGACGTGCTGCGCGATCCAGTACCGCAGAGCGACATTCCGCCGGTGCTTGATCATATCAAGCGACAGACCTCGCTTATTCGCGGGGCTTTTCACGGCACCATGCTGCGCAATGAGATCTTCAATTTTGCCCGCATTGGCACCTTCATCGAGCGAGCGGATAATACGGCTCGTATTCTTGACGTGAAGTATTATGTGCTCTTGCCGGCTGTGTCTTATGTTGGCTCCACCATTGATAATTATCAATGGGAGTCGATCCTGCGCTCGGTTTCGGCGCACCGATCCTATCGTTGGGTCTATGCGGGGGATTATCGCCCGGCGCAGATTGCTGACTATCTCATTCTTGATGGCCGCATGCCGCGATCGCTGAATTTTGCGTATCGCAATATCGTCGAAAATCTCAATTTTCTGGCGAAGGATTATGGTGAGCGGCATGTGTGCCACAGCTCTGCTGAACGGACGTTGGCGACGCTGAACGACACCACTATCGAGCCAATTTTCGACGGCGGTCTCCACGAATTCCTCACCGACTTTATTGAATGCAACAATCGGCTGGGCGTGGAAATCGCCGAAGTCTACAACTTCGATTGATCCAAAGTGCTGCTCACCATCAATCACACCTCTCGCTATGACTATGACCAGCCCGTCAATTTTGCGCTGCAGCGGCTTCGCTTGTGGCCGCAAAATATCGCGGGGCAGGTTGTGCGTGAATGGAGCGTCGAAGTGAGTGGAGCTGATCGGGAGGTCAGCTATGTCGACGGTTTTGGCAACAAGGTCGAGCTGTTCAAGCACGAGCGCAGTGCCGACAGCATCATCGTGCAGGCCCATGGTGTAGTCGAGACGGAGGATCGGGCAGGGGTCGTTGGCAAGAGTGCTGGTGGCCCTCCACTTTGGATTTATGAGCGCGTGACCGACCTCACCAAAGCAGGCCCGCATATTCGCGAGCTGGCAGAGGGCATTCGCGATGAACAGGCCGATCAGCTCGCCTTACTGCACACTCTAATGAACACGATCCATTCCCGCGTAGTCTATTCGCCCGGCACAACGAGCGTCGCAACTGAGGCTGAAGTGGCGCTCGATAATGGAGCAGGGGTCTGCCAAGACCATTCCCATATCTTCCTCTCAGCGGCGCGGCTCCTCGGGATTCCTTCGCGCTATGTTTCGGGCTATTTGCGCATGGAAGGCGTAACCGACCAGACAGCGAGCCATGCCTGGGCCGAGGCCTATGTGGACAGTCTGGGCTGGGTTGGCTTCGATGCCGCCAACAATATCTGTCCAAACCACAATTATGTTCGAATCGCCGTCGGCCTAGACTATCGTTCGGCCGCTCCTGTCTCAGGCGTGCGGATGGGGGCAGCTGGCGAGACGCTAGACGTCCATATCAGCGTCGAACAGTAGGAATAGGACGAAGACCCATGACGTATTGCGTTGGTATGAAGCTGGATCGTGGGCTGATTTTCATGTCCGACACCCGCACCAATGCAGGGCTCGACAACATCTCTGTCTTCTCGAAAATGCGTAACTGGAGCGTTCCCGGAGAGCGTGCTATCGTCTTGCTGTCAGCGGGAAATTTGGCGACGACGCAAGCTGTTTCAAGCCTCTTGGACGAGCGTATTCGCACGCCAAAACCTGGGCAACCGACACTGCACAGCACTGGAAGCGTGTTCCAGACAGCACAGCTCATCGGCTCAGTGGTCAAAGAAGTCATCCGCGATGCCGCGCCGGGTGGGCAGAATGCAGATGCTTTTGGGGCGTCGTTTATCCTCGGTGGGCAGATCAAGGGTGAAGAGCCGCGGCTGTTCTACATCTACCCAGAGGGCAATTTTATTGAATCCTCCGCTGACACGCCGTTCTTCCAAATCGGCGAGCATAAGTACGGAAAGCCAATCCTGGTGCGCGCTTATGAGCGAGAAATGAGCGTTGATCAGGCGATCAAGCTCTTGCTGGTTTCCTTTGACTCTACGCTCAAATCCAATCTCTCGGTGGGGCTGCCGCTCGATCTGCAGATCTACAACAAGGATAGCTTCGACCTCGAGGCGCAAAGGCGGTTTGAGCGGAACGATCCATATTACGTGGCGATATCTGAAGGCTGGGGCGCTGCGCTCAAAGATGCATTCCATCAGCTGCCATCACTCGACTAGCCGCAGCCAACAATCCTTCACCGTTTTGGAGCCATCGCCAGTCTGATTGTCCCCTGGAACGCAATCTGACACTGGCCGTCGGGAATTCAGCAACAAAAACAATGTTGGAATATTCCCCAATTCTGGCACCAAAGTTCCAGAAATTGGCACTGGCCGACAAAAGCAGCCATCAGAATCTGGCACTGGCCGGAGCATTGGAGACGCGAGTCAGCAACGCTTCCCAAAGCTTAACGGAATGCTGACAGTTTTATACAAATATCCTGCTGCATTTCACAGGCAGGCACATGTTCGACGGCACTCTACCGATCTTGAAGGATGACGATCCCGAGTTTGTTCACACCAATGCTGCGTTCATCGCGCTCGCAAATCCGCCGAGCCGTCGAGTGCTCGAGCTTCTCGCCGTGGCACCACGCGACCTTCGAGATTTCAACGCTCACGTTGGCATCCCCAATGACTCCATGAGGACTATCCTCAAAGAGCTTCAGCTTGTGGGGTTCGTCAAAGGGCAGGGAGGAAGGTGGGAGCTGGGCGGACCGGCCCTGGGCCGCATCAAGGACTGGCTGGCCCTGCTGGAATAGCTATAGCCATCCACGCTGGAAGTATTTCCAGCGGTTTACCACCAGATAATCTTGTACCCTCTGAACGTTCAGTCGCTGCATGATTTCGGCCAGTTGCGTCGATACGCCTTTGCGCATCTCCATGTTCGGCAACGATCTGAACGCCCCCTGAAGAGTACTCATCGCATGCTCTTTCTTGAGTACCTGGCGAAGGACTAGGTCAGCAGCGAGTTCCAGCGTTGCTGGCCAACTTTCCGCAACTGCAACACCTCGATGAGCATTCGTAGCCGACTGCGCGACTGGCACTACCTCACACCGTCCGGCGAACCACGCGCACCACTCCAGAACTTTCAGAGCTACCACTGAATCTTCTGTGGCGAAGGGGGGCGGGAGAGCAATCTTTTCGCCAGGCAGCAAACCGAGATGAGCCGCCAGCTTCAAAGCAGGCTGAACGTACTCGCCTCGTGCATAAACTGGACGAGCTTCGCGCAAATCGAACTGACAGTTCTGACAATGGCAGACGGACCGGATTCGCGTCCACGTGAGAAAGTTAAAGCACAATGGGCAGCGATCGATCAGCATCTCGTTCGTGTTGAGATCGAAGGGAATGGCGGGGAATCGCCAAGCCAACCGGATGTACGGTTGATCACCGTCGGCCGCCAGAACGCCTGGAGCTACCCGTCTCCCTTCCCCGATCCAATCGGAAGGGAGAGCCTGCCCCCGGAATACGACCTTCTTGCCCGCCTGGCGCTGCCAACCCAGCGAGCGGAGAAATTCGGAACCGCATCCCGCCAAAACATCGAGTTGGTCCAGAATTCCCGGATGATTCCCTACGTCCGCTAACCGGTATGCCGGCAGCTGGAAATACCGAGAAAAAAGGTCGCTCGTCCGGAAGAAGTGACCTTCTGCAACACGGACGATGATGGAGGCCGGATCCTCATCAGCATGAGCGGGCTCTGGGAAGTCCCAGAGCGGTCCGGTCGGCGGCTGAGATGATTCACTTGGGGTCATCGTAGAGACGGCTTGCACGCTGTCGTCCACGCGCCGCCTTGGCGGCGAGAGCTCGCTGAAGTTCATCGAGCTCACCCTCAAGCGTCTTCGGATAGCTGGGGAAAGGCCCAGAATGGGTGAAAGGGTTGATCTTCAGCATGCGGGTTTCGGTCGCCATCTTGATCTTGAAAGCTCGAGCGAGGTCCCCAACCGTCATCGTTCGAGGCATCTCCTTGAGGTTACCGTCGTCGTCGGTCAATCGACGGAACGCCTCTACCGTGGCTCCCTCAAGAAGATTAGCAAGTACCCCCGGTCGTCCGCGGGTGGCGAAAAAGAAAGCTTCCTCTAATCCCTCGTCGGCAAGGGGCGTAGACACAAACGGCATTTCCTCGTCGAACTTCTTCAAGAATGCCGCAAACTGCCCCTTTTGCTTTTCCGTCTGGTACCCGAGGGGCCGCAACTCAACCAGCGAATGCTTGCTGTCTCTCAGGACCTTGTGCGTGTCGATCAATTCCAGAAGGCTACGATCACCAGTGACAAAGATCCGGAAGAAACCCGCATCTCGCATAGAAACGATCCAGTTGACGAGGTCCTTGGGTGACTGGCCGTCATACATCTTTTGTGCTTCGTCGATGACGAGCATGTCGATCTTTTCACGCTGGAAATGCTTCATGAGCAGCAAGCTTGCCTCTTGCTGACTCGGCCCTCGGGCTGACAACCAGTGCTTGAACAGTTCCTCGAGCATTGTGTTACAGGCTTGCCGAGGAGTGGCCCCATTCTGGCAATTGAGGTAGACGGCACGAGCCGGGCTGCCCAAAATCTTGGAGCAGCCAAACGGTACATCCGGCACGGGCTGCGAGGTCTTGGCAGACATAAACCGCTTGATAAGTTCGCTCTTCCCACACCGGCTGTCGCCCACGAGAAATGCAGGGGAAGACTCACGCATCCGAATTGCATTGTCGTAAGCATCCTCAAGCGCAAGCGTGGCGGTCAGGTTGTTGGCATGCGCCACGAAAATGCGCTGGATTTTCGTGCGGCGCCGCTCCTTGTCCCACGTAGACATCTCTCCCTTGAGTGCCGCAATGCGAGCCTTTCCGTCATCAACAGTCTCGCCGCTCATTAGTCGTCCTCAATAATATCGTGTGTCCAGTTCGTTCTGTTTGCGAAGTTTTCGAACAGATCTTCATCATCTGACACGTCCAACACGCTGCGCTTCTTGCGTTCGGCAGGCTCAGCGACGACTTGCCCGCCATTGGCTTCCTCGTCGTGTTCCTTGAGCAAGTCGTAACGGTCGATGATTTTCCTGGCCCCAACCGTCGACACGCTGGCTGGGCCATCCAGCATCAGCCCTGCAATACGTGGTGCCTGGCCACCTGTGAGCTTCACCTTCGGCTTCTTATCATCGAGCTTGGCTCCCATGGCCCGCAAGGCATTCTCAAAGAGCCGCAGGAAGCCCTGCTTGTAATCAGCAACATTGCTGGCGTCCTTCTTCTGCCGGCGAAGGAAATCGCATACCGCCTCATGCTGCCAAATAGTTCGCCCCTCCACATGCGGGTTTTCCGCCCGCACGAGAATTTCGGCTGGAGGAAACGCTCGTCCACCGGGCAGCTCATCCGAACGCAGGGACACATAAGCCTTGCTGACATCCAGCAGGGGAATGCGGAGCGTCACCGGGGTTGGCTTCATGCCCCGATGACCGTGAGCGCCACCAGTTCGGCGAAGCTGCTGGAGTTCGTCAGACCGGTACTTGAGCTTGCGCCATGTGACACCCTCATCGGTGGCAACGGCGTCCACCTCGATGGTGGTCACCAAGTCCCATCTGTCCAGCTCATGCTGAGCAAGGCGCCGGGGACGATGCGACGGACTGTTAGCCCCTCGGATCCAACGTTGTTCCGGGGTCTCGTAGTCCAGATCCTCCTGCGGACGTCGCGCATAGACCTCGATCAGGTACTGGTGAAACAGCATGTTGAAGTCGTCGAGACCGATAGCTGCCTCATGCTGCGGGCGCCGGTCACCACGATCATGCGGTCCGGAACCGACCGACCCCTTCAGCCAGTGGACGAAGTCCTGCTCGATCGTACCGAAATGCCTCTCGACATACGGCTTGCTGTTGGGCTTCTTCGGCACCGAGAGCTCGAAACCGACCTGGATGCGAGCAAGGTTCTGCTGCAACTGCAAGGACACGAATTCCTTGGCATTGTCGTAGCGGACCTTCACCGGCTTGCCGAACCCCATGAGGTCGCCGTTGATGTCTGGCCAACGCTCCCTGACATACGTCTTGGGACGGATGGCATGATCGATACACATCAGGGCAGGGGTGAGCCCGCCAGGCTCGAAGGTGATCGCGAAACCGAGCGGGTATCCTGAGTGCACGTCGAGGGCCAGGCACACCCAAAAGCGGTCCAGCCCCTTCTGGGCGAGTTCCAGACCCAGAGTGGTCTGGCCGAGTGCACCCGGGGTCGGGTGCAAGTCGAAAAGGTGGTGATCGATCTCCACCAGATCCAGGATACGCTTTGGCCGCGGATTCTTGCCGACAGATCCGTACTCGAGGTCGGCTTTTGCGACCCCCTCCTTCTTCGCCATCCTTACCCAGGCATCGAACCTGCGGTACTCGTTATTCACGGTAGAATAGGACGGTACAGGAAGCGAAGTGCCGCGCTCGGCGTTCTCCGTCTTGATCTTGTCCTCGACCCGCGTGTGGATCTTCAGCGGCCCGAGCGCATGCGAGAATTCCACCATCTCGCGGATCTGTTCTCCGATGATCTCGAACACCCGTGGCGGCAAGGTTCTGGCGCGCGGCGTGACAGCATTTCCATGCAGTAACCCGGCTTCCTGAATCTGGAGGTTGAACTCGCGAGCCACCCAGCGGAGAACCGTGCGCGGGGCGCGGTTCCGCGGCAGCTCGATCTTGTCCTCGGCCAATACCTGCTGGTTGTGGCGTTCGATCGCAGCCTCGACGGCTTCAATCACTGCCTTCGCATTGTCCTCGTTCCGGGCATACTGCTCGCCGCTTTCCTCCGCCTGCTTGATGCGGTTGAGGAACTCAGAGACGAACAGCCAGCGAGCTTCCGCCTTGAGCTTTGGCCCCTTCCTGAACAGGTTGTAGGCCACCTCCAGGCGCTGCCGGTGCTCGGCCTCATGGGTATCTGACTTGAAGGTTGGCGCGTCCCGGCCGGGCCGGTAGTAGCGCCGCTCGTCCATCAGCTTGAACAGCTCAGTCGTAGTGAAGGAACACTGCTTTTCTTCGTGGCCGTTCCAGAACAGGTGCGGCCCGTGCGGTACCTTCATAAGGAACTTGTGCGCTACCTCGTCGATCATGACGACGTCATTCGGCTTGAGGTCGTCTGCCATGAGGTCGTCGAGCTTGCCCAAAGGAAACGCCCCGGGGTCAGGCTGCATCGAGTTCTTGGTCAGCACAATGTTCATGGCCGGACCCTCGTCAGCTTGACCGGCGTGTCGGGGCCGATGGGCTCGAACAGGTCGATTGCGATCAGGCGCTCCGTGATCCGCGAAAGAATGTCACCGCGGGCGAAGTCGGTGTTCTCCAGTGCCGCTTCGCACTCTGCCATCGTCGCGGTTTGCTCGGGGCGATTGCGGAGGGTGCTCAGCAGCCGCTCCAAATTCTCAGCCGTGATCGGCCGACCGGAGTTCGCAAGGATTTCGTCGACGACATCAGGGTCAGCCATGCCCGCCACGTCGACGTCTGTCCAAAGGTCCCAGATAAGCCCACAGCGGGTATAGGCGTCCCTCACCAGGCGCAGCCTGTGACGCATCAGAGCGGCCTTGCGGTATCGACGCAGTCCGCGCTCGTCACCAGGGGCAGGCTTCTCAGGCCGGATGTCGCAGAGCCGCTTGTACTCCACCCGGATTTCCGCATGCCCCATGAGCACCAGGAAGTCCGGCGTGTACTCGAAGTATTCGACTTCACCGTCGGGCGTTACCCGAAGCGTTTCCGGTTGGCCGAAATACTCGGTCACTGACTGATGTACCTCGAGAAGGCGGGCGACACGCTCCTCGCCGACCGACTCGTGAACCACGTGGCCAGCGTTCTTCCAGCTATAGAAACCACCAACGCGGTTAGGCTTACGGCCAGTAATGATACGCCGCACCGGCTCATTACCGGGAAGCCTGAACCGCTCCACACCCGGGACCAGTCGCTCCCAGTGTGGTTCTGCAAGTGCGAGACTTTCTGCCTCCCATGACTTGCCAAACTGTACCATAACGCACCTGCTACTCTGGGCTCTTCTGGCCCGTTCCGGAGACTTCTGCAGCGGCAAGGGTTTATGACTTGCTGCTTCGCTCCTGTATGTTGAAGTTGCTTGCTTTTTTGGTTGCCAACGCGTTCACGGGGATGGTTGGCGAGGCGTTGGCCCGAGTGGTTTCTGTTTAGTTTCCGCTAAGGTCGCAAATGATGGACAACGGTCTCGATGCCGATGCCCATCACCGTCGAAATTTCGGTCACCGTCTTGCCTTGCGCGGCTAGGCTGCGGATCCGATGCCGACGGAACAGGCCAGCGACGGCATCGCTCGGCCAGCCCAGCTCCTGCCGGACGCGCCGCAACGCCATCTGCAACAGCCTTGGCGACATCCGGCCGCCGTACTGGTTCAGGAACAGCGGCTCATTGCGACCAATCGAGGTTGGTACGAGCTGGAGGTAGCGGCCGATGGCGCTGGCGACAGGATGTTCCATGTCGACGATCCGGAAACAGCCGCCAGGCCGTTGAACGACCAGGAAGCCACTACCCAAAGCCTTGTGGTCGAGTGGCGCCATCTCCCCGGTGGACAACCCGAGATATGCCGCCAAGGCAGTGACAGCCAGATCCCGAGACCATTGCCATTCTTGGCTGGCTGCCACGGCGCGCTCGAGATCGAGCAGGTCGGGGGCAGGGGGCAACCAATCGCCCTGCGGCTGCGGGCGCGGAAAGTCGGCCGTCAGGATGGCGCCGCCGGTTCTCAGCTCGCGAGCCAGGAGCCGGACGTGCGTTCGCAAGGAAACGAGCCGCCGCCGGATGGTAGAGACGGAAACGCCATCCTGCTCCCACATTTCAACGAGACGCTGCAGGGCGGACGTATCGAGTTCCAGGATATCCGCGGCGATTGCCACGCGCCCGTTGATCTGCTCCATCGTTTCGGCGACGCGCCTGAGATCACCGATATATCCCTCGCGCGTCGAGGCGGGGCGATCAGCCAGGTGCTCGACCAGGAGGGGCAGGCACAATGCTCTTTCGTCAACCAACGAGCGGCTCATCTGTCCCCTCCTGGCAGATCCTGCGAACGGGTGGCCAGCGCCTTCGCCAACGGGAAGTTGACGACAGCAGCGTTCCGCTTGGGACGGTCCCCGGCGCGGGCCTCGGCTTCATCACGCACCGTCATGGCAATCGCCAGCAGGGCGCGATGGGCAGCCTCCTCAAAACTCTTGTCACCGAGTTCCTCATGAACACGGAGGAGGCGGGTCAGGACCCGGATCAGCAACTCATCCATTGCTGCCTCCCAGGAGCTTGACAGCGTCGGTCCGCTGAGCGCGGCGGCAGGTCGCCACGAACTGTTCGCCGGTGAGATGCCGCTGCTTGACCAGGGCATCGGCGACGGCCTGAACGAGCGTGGCATTGTCACGGACGATCTCGAGGCTGGCGGCGTAGAGCCGCTGCAGGTCCTCTTCGACGGTCTTCGCCAGCACCGGATCAAGGGTCAGCAGCTGCTTGACCTCCTGCGGTGAGGAGCGGTGCAGGAGCCGATCACCGAGACCAAGCGAGGTGTGCACCAGGGCCAGCATGTAGGTGGCCTGCGCGAGGTCGCTGGTCTCGTCGCCGCCGGCGCCACTGCTGACCGAGTTGAGCAGCACCTCTTCACCACACCGGCCCGCCAGGAGCACCATGGCACGGTGGTCGATGTCGCGCCGTGCGATGGCGTCTTCCAACACTACCGACATGCTGGTGCGACCGCCCTCCGACGGTTGACGGCTGATGGTGGTGACGCCGTCCACCGAACCGGGCATCAGCACATGACTGGCCACGGCATGGGCGGCTTCGTGGACAGCTATCCGCCGCACCAAACCCGGCGGCCGTGTCTCCGGTGGCGCCACCTGCGCGAACAGGTCCTGCAGGGCGACGGGGCGGTTCTGCTGGCGCGCCGCGAGGCGAGCCGACTTCACCCAGTCATGTACATCGGCACCGCTGGAGCCCACGCCCAGCTTGGCAACGACGCTCAGGTCAACATCTGGCAGGTCCTTGCCGAGATGCTGGCGAATGATGCCTTCAAGTGCCTTGGCGTCCGGCTTCTCGATGTGGATGATCTTCGACAATCGGCCCGGACGAACCAGAGCCGCGTCGAGCTTCTCGGGATGGTTGGTGGCACCGATGACGATCAGCTTCGAGCTGTCACCCGAGGTGGCGCTGTCCAGCTTGAGCAGCATGTGCCCGACAACCGGGATCCACCACGATGAATGCCGATCAGCATTCGCACGACTCGGAATCCCCTCGCATTCGTCCAGGAAAATCATGGCCGGCGCTACCGCTGCGGCCGCGGCGAACAACTCATCGATCTGCTTGATGATGCTGTCGAGGTAGCCGGGACTGTTGGCGAACCACTGGCTGACCGACGTGGGAAAGAACGGGATGCCGGCAGACTTGGCGAGGCTGCGGGCGAACGTGGTCTTGCCCAAGCCGGGCTCGGATGCCAGCACCGCGGTGCGCTGGATAGCCGAAAACTCCAGCTTACCGGCACGCCAAGCGTCCAGGTCGGTGATCAGCGCCTTGGCCCACCCCTCCAGTTCCTCGCCATAGCCGAACAGCTCCTCGACAGGAGGTACGTCCTCGAGCCCGGGCGCGGCCTCCGACTTCGCCTTGGACGCGGCCACCAGACGCTCGACGCAGGCCTTGGCGGTGCTGCCGGTGCGGATGGCGCCGCAGATGTCCGAGTAGTCCAGGCCATGGGAGACGCCAGCAGGCATGGAGCGGGGATACCGACCGGTGGCCATCTTGATGGCCTGGCGCAGGAGCTCGTCATCGGGATGATCGATCTTGATCCGGATGTCGGCCGAGGCGGTCATGGCCTTGGGCAGATAATCCAGGTTCTGCGTGACGCCGATGATGCGGCCGCCGTTCGCCATGGCGAAGACAGCCTGATCAGAGGTGGTCATGCCATGCGTGGACTTGCGGGGCGGCTCGCTCACCGCGTGAGCAAACTTCCACTCACCCAGCCGCTTGGCTGCGCGCATCAGCGGTTGCACCCACTCGGCACTGGGCGCCTCGATGATCATGCTGGTGGTGCGGTCACGCTTCAGGCGAGCGATATGACCCGGCATCAATGCCAGGCGGATCATGAGTTCGGGGAGAGTGTGGATGGCCGGTCGATGCAAGGACTTGCTCTGCATCACCTCGGCATCGATCGCGTCCATCTCTTCAACGGAGATGTCATCGTAGTCGTCATTGTCAGCCATTGCTGCCTCGTTCTCCGGCAGGCAAATGGCCGAGCGACTACGCGCCCGCCTCTCCTGGCCGGTTGCAGGGGCGCGATCTGCGCCCGGGATTAAAGATGTTCATGGGATGCTCAGAAAAGGGGACGTTTGCCCCATAGTCGGTGGTCTATCCGGCCACGGACCAGACGCACGGAGACGCAAGCAGTCGAGAGCCGCTTTCGCGTCTCGGGATCAGCTTCGCCGTCGATGATGGTTGAAATGAACATGGGAGGATACCCGGTGAGGTCCTCCCGAACACTGCAGCTAGAGGTGCAGTCCGGAACGCTGGAGGACAACGCGATCCGTGCGGCTGCCGGTCGGCGCCGCCTGTAGGTTCTCGCGTTTGGATATAGTCTTCTGCGGGCTCATGGCGAGAACAGATAGAGAACTTGGAAAGTCCCGTCAACACCAAATTCGGTCCAGGTCCACTTTCTCACGTTGACCGGCACTCACTTCAGTGTTTTCTTGATTATGCCAATCCAAAACGTAGGAATCGCAACGTGCAGTTCGAGACCCTAGCCGACTACATATCAGCATACCGGGCAGACCCGTCGATCGTTGGATTGCCGGTGCCCGTCGTTGCTGAACATCTCGGCCTTTCGCCGGCCGCGGTGACCGCCAGAGTCCGCAGCGGCTCCCTGGAGGGGTTGCGCATCGGCCGGCATTCCTTCGTCGCGCTGCAGAGCCTCCTCAACGATGAGGACAAGATGGCTGCCGACGTCCGGGCAGTGGAGCGCTATCTATGGAAACAGGCGAAAGCCGGCGTAACGGCAATCTTCTATGAGCCGGTCATGGCGACAGTCGGACTGACGCCTCGTGTGCCCGCCGAGCGCAACCGCATTGGCGCAATCCTGGGCCGGGTTTCCGAGAACTCCATGGAAACGGGCAGGGTAATGCTCTCCGTCCTGGTTCACCGGAAAACGGCAGGGGTCACCCGTCCGGGACCGGGGTTCTTCGATCTTGCCCGTCATTTTGGGTTCGAGTTCGAAGACGAAGACGATTTCGTGAAGAAGCAGACCGCCAAGGTGTTGAAGCTTGCAGCGAAGCAGGGCTGAGTCAAAGTTCGCGTGCCTGAATTGGGCGGGGTAGGGGTAGTATGAACGCCGTAGAGATCGAACAGGCTGTATCACAGCTCGCGGAGGCGCCTTTTGACGGTCCCGAATTCCCGTATGCCTTCCTCCAGGCCTTCGGGAACAAGGAAACGACCCTTCGTAAGCTCCGCGCCGGCAACACCAACAAGTCCGACGTTGGTGGCGTGCTGCAGACCAACAATATCCATATCGCCGTTGCCCCAGCGGGGCAGGTGGGTGCTGTCCTGCAGACGCTGCGCGACAGCCCCGCGACCACCAAGGCGAAGGCCAAGTTCATCCTCGCCACCGATGGCGACACGCTGGAAGCCGAGGACCTGGTCAGCGGGGAAACGATCGCCTGTGACTATGCGGATTTCCCCAATCACTTCGGGTTCTTCCTGCCTCTGGCTGGAATCACCACCGTCAAGCAGATCCGCGAAAGCTCGTTCGACATCCGGGCAACCAGCCGGCTGAACCGCCTGTACGTCGAGCTGCTCAAGGACAACAAGGACTGGGCACAAGACCCAACCGCCATGAACCACTTCATGGCGCGCCTCATCTTCTGCTTCTTCGCCGAAGACACCGATATTTTCCAGGGCACCCAGCTGTTCACGTCCACCATTGAGAGGATGAGCGACAGGGACTCGACGAACACTCACGAGGTGATCAGCGAAATCTTCCGCGCCATGAACACGCACCACACCAAGCGTGGTGCTGACCTGCCTCGTTGGGCAGCAGCGTTCCCGTATGTGAACGGCGGCCTTTTCGCTGGCGACACCAGGACGCCCAGGTTCAGCCGGATTGCCCGAAGCTTCCTGATGCACATCGGCAATCTCGACTGGCGCAAGATCAATCCGGACATCTTCGGGTCGATGATCCAGGCTGTTGCCGACGATGAGGAACGTGGCGCCCTCGGCATGCACTACACCAGCGTGCCGAACATCCTGAAGGTCCTCAACCCGCTGTTCCTTGACGATCTGCGCGCCCAGCTGGAAGCGGCCGGCGACAGCCCTGCCAAGCTCCGGAACCTGCGGAAGCGCCTCGCCAAGATCCGGGTGTTCGATCCGGCATGCGGATCAGGCAATTTCCTGGTGATCAGCTACAAGGAGCTTCGGCAGATCGAGGCCGAGATCAACCGGCGGCTGGGCGACCAAGAGCGACGAACCGATATCCGGCTGACGAACTTCCGTGGCATTGAACTGCGGGAATTCCCGGCAGAGATAGCCCGGCTGGCGCTCATCATCGCCGAGTACCAGTGCGATGTGCTGTACCGCGGTCAGAAGGAGGCTCTACAGGAGTTCCTCCCGCTCGACTCGGACAACTGGATCACCTGCGGCAATGCGCTGCGGCTCGATTGGCTGAGCATCTGCCCGCCTACCGGTAGCGTCGTCAAGCACAGGTCGGACGACCTGCTACAGACGCCGCTGGATCAGCCGGAAATTGACTTCGAGAACGAGGGCGGGGAGACGTACATCTGCGGCAACCCGCCGTACTTAGGGTCTACATGGCAGACCACAGAACAGAAATCTGATCTTCAAGGCATCTTCGCGCACCGAACCAGCACCTGGAAGTCTCTCGACTACGTTTCCGGTTGGTTCATGAAAGCCGCCGACTACACGAGCGGAACTAAGAGTGCCGCCGCCTTCGTTGCGACCAACTCAATATGTCAAGGTCAGCAGGTATCATTCCTTTGGCCACTGATCTTCCAAACTGGAAATGAGATCAGCTTCGCATATGCATCGTTCAAGTGGTCGAATCTCGCCAGCAACAAGGCGGGAGTCACCGTAGTGATTGTGGGGATTTCCGCCACTCACAAGGCAGACAAGCGCCTTTATACTATCGCAGACAATGGTGAGACTGCTGCGAAAGAAGCTCAGAACATCAACCCGTATCTAGTCTCGGCGCCCAACATCATAGTGGAAAAAGCAATGCGCCCGATGAACGAACTCGCCACAATGGACTTTGGCAACAAAGCCGATGATGGCGGACACTTAACGCTGACGCCTGCTCAGCTCGAGGCTATGAAGCTCTCTCCTGAAGCGAAATCGAACTTTATCAAGAAGTTCTATGGATCTCGCGAGTTCATCAATGGTGAAACCAGACACTGCATCTGGATCGAAGACGATCAAGTCGACGCGGCCCTTGAAGAACCAGACTTAGCAAGCAAAATCGACAAGGTCCGTGAAGCGCGTTTAAGCAGCAAAGATGCATACGCTCGTAGTTTGGCGGTACGGTCCCATCAATTTAAGAGCCCACGGCGAGCAGCCTCGAGCGTAATCGTTACGCCACGGGTCAGCTCTGAGAATCGGCCCTATCTCCCAGTTGGGCTGATGAATAGCGACGCCATCATTGGAGACCGGAACTTCGCGATTTATGACGGGCCGATCTGGAACTTGGCGTTGATCGCCTCGCGTCTGCACTGGGTGTGGGTTGGTACAGTTTGCGTCCGCATGAGAACGGATTTTTCGTACTCCAACACTCTGGGCTGGAACACCTTCCCGCTCCCAAAGCTCACCGAGAAGAACAAGGCCGACCTGACCAAATGCGCTGAGGACATCTTGCTGGCGCGGGAGGCTCATTTCCCGAAGACAATCGCCGACCTGTACGACCCGGAACAGATGCCGGATGACCTCCGCGCGGCTCATGACCGCAATGACGAGGTGCTGGAGCGCATCTACATCGGCCGGCGCTTCCGGAACGATACCGAGCGCCTCGAGAAGCTCTTCGACCTCTACACCAAGATGACCGCCAACTCGCAGGCATCCGCCGGGCGAACCAGGAGGGCACGTGCATGACCATCAACATCAAGTCCGTTCCCACTGTTTCCGTCGCGTATGGCCGCACCGGTGCGTCAACCAAGGCCAACGAACTCGGCATGCGCACCATGCAGGAGCGCGCCTATGAGAAGCGGGGCGAACAATACCTGCTGATCAAGTCGCCTCCGGCGTCGGGCAAGAGCCGGGCGCTGATGTTTATCGCGCTCGACAAGCTGCACAACCAGGGCGTGAAGCAGGCGATCATCGTGGTGCCCGAAAAGTCCATCGGTGCCAGCTTCAATGACGAGCCGCTGTCGGACTACGGCTTCTGGGCGGACTGGACGGTCGTGCCGAAGTGGAACCTGTGCAACGCGCCTGGTGGTGACGACGGCAAAGTCGGTGCTGTGGGTACGTTCCTCGCGAGCAGCGACCGCGTGTTGGTCTGTACCCACGCCACGTTCCGCTTCGCGGTAGACAAGTTCGGCGTCGAGGCTTTCGACGATCGCCTCATAGCCATTGACGAGTTCCACCATGTTTCCGCCAACCCGGACAACAAGCTGGGCTCGCACCTGGTGCAGTTCATGGCCCGGGATCGCGCCCACATCGTCGCCATGACGGGATCGTACTTCCGCGGCGACTCGGAGGCTGTGCTGACGCCGGAGGACGAGCAGAAGTTCGAGTCTGTCACCTACACCTATTATGAGCAGCTCAACGGCTATGAGCACCTCAAGCAGCTCGACATCGGGTACTACTTCTATTCCGGCTCCTATGCGGACGACATCCTGAAGGTCCTCGATCCCAACGAAAAGACCATCGTGCATATCCCGAGCGTCAACTCGCGGGAGAGCACCAAGGACAAGATCAAGGAGGTCGAGCACATCCTGTTCTCGCTGGGTGACTGGGAAGGCGTCGACCAGGCCACCGGTTTCCAGCTTGTTCGCACGCCCGAAGGTAAACTGCTCCGGATTGCCGATCTGGTGACCGACGACGTCGGTGTCCGGGATAAGGTGTCGGCTTCGCTCAAGGATCCGGCGCAGAAGAACAACCGCGACCATGTCGACATCATCATCGCGCTGGGCATGGCCAAGGAAGGCTTCGACTGGATATGGTGCGAGCACGCCCTCACCATCGGGTACCGCTCCAGCCTGACCGAGATCGTGCAGATTATTGGCCGCGCCACGCGCGATGCCCCCGGCAAGACCAGGGCGCGGTTCAGCAACCTCATCGCCGAGCCGGATGTCGAGAGCGCGAAGGTCTCCGACGCCGTCAACGATACCCTCAAGGCAATCGCGGCCAGCCTGTTGATGGAGCAGGTGCTGGCGCCTCGGTTCGAGTTCAAGCCCAAGAAACCTCAGAACGAGGCCACTCCCGGCTTCGACTACGGCGAGGGCGGATACGACCCCGAGAAGTGCAACGTCGGCTTCAACGAGGACACGGGCAAGATCGAGGTCGAGATCAAGGGGCTGCAGGAACCGAAAAGCGAGGAGGCCAAGCGGGTGTGCCGCGAGGACCTCAATGAGCTGATTGCCAGCTTTGTGCAGGATAAGCCCGCGATCGAGCGTGGCCTGTTCGACCAGGAATTAGTTCCTGAAGAGCTGACGCAGGTCCGGTTCGGCAAGATCATCAAGGATGCATATCCCGGGGCCGACGCCGAGGATCTCGAAGCCATCAGGCAACATGCCATGGCGGCCTTCAACCTGGTACAGCAGGCGAAAAAGGCGGCTGAGGAGGAAAGGTCCGGCCCACAGCTAATTCCTGGCGAGGAAGATCGCGGCCCGAACACCGCATTCGTGGATGGCGTGCGCAAGTTCCTGAACGTGAAGGATCTCGACATTGATCTGATCGACCGGATCAACCCGTTCGGCGAGGCCTACTCCATCATGTCGAAGACCATGAGCGAGGAGCGCCTCCGGCAGATCAAGGCGATTATCGCCGGCAAGAAGGTGAAGCTCTCGATCGAGGAGGCCCGTGATCTGACCAAGCGCGCCGTGCAGTTCAAGCAGGAGCGTGGCCGCCTGCCGTCCATAACTTCGCAGGATCCATGGGAAGTGAAGATGGCCGAAGGCGTGGCGTTCATGCAGCGCATGAAAGCGGAGGCGGAACGTGGGTAAGTTTACCGAGGAAGACGATGCCCTTCTCGAGGAGCTCGGCGTCGTCACCGAAACCCAGACTGCTTCCTCCAGGTCCCCCCGTGAAGAGCGGATCATTGCCGGCTTTGAGGACATCCAGAAGTTCGTCGACGCCCACGGCCGCCACCCGCAGCACGGGGAGGGGCGTGACATCTTCGAGCGGATGTACGCGGTGCGGCTCGATCAGCTCCGGAAACAAGAGGACTGCGTCTCCCTGCTCCAACCCCTGGATCGCCAGGGGCTGCTGACCAACGTTTCGCCGGCAACCACCACCATCGACGACCTTGATGATGACGCCTTGCTCGCGGAGCTTGGCCTCTCGGGTGATGACACCGACCCGGACTCCATCACCAATCTCACACACGTTCGTTCCTCGGCCGAGAAGAAGGCAGCCGAGGAAATCGCCAACCGGCAGAAGTGCGAGGATTTCGCGACCTTCAAGCCGCTGTTCGAGAAGGTGCAGCAGGAGCTCGATACGGGACTGCGCGAAACCCGGCGCTTTGAGCGGAAGGCCGAGATCGAGAAGGGCAGGTTCTACATCCTGGCCGGCCAGAAGGCCTACGTCGCCGAGATGGAAGAGCCAACGACCAACGAACATGGCATGCGCGACGCGCGCCTGCGGGTGATCTTCGACAACGGCACCGAAAGCAACTTGCTCATGCGGTCGCTCCAGAAGGCGCTGCAGCAGGACGAGAACGGGCGCCGTATCATCGAGCCTCACGCCGGGCCATTATTCTCCGGTGAAGCCGAGGATGGAGACGAAAAGAGCGGGACGATCTACGTACTCCGCAGCAAGTCTGACCATCCGGATGTCGCCGCGAACCGGATGGTGCTGCACAAGATCGGCGTCACCGGTGGTAGTGTCGAACGCCGCATTTCGAATGCCAAGCTGGATCCGACCTTCCTGCTCGCCGATGTCGAGGTCGTCGCCAGTTACCGGCTTTACAACATCAACCGGTCCAAGCTCGAGAACATCATCCATCGGGTGTTCGGCCCGGCGAAGCTGAACATTTCTATCAAGGACCGCTTCGGCAATCCCGTGGTTCCGCGGGAGTGGTTTCTTGTGCCTCTCAATGTTATCGATGAGGCTGTAGAGAAAATAAAAGACGGTTCGATCTCTGCAGTCCAATATGATCCCAGCACTGCTTCTCTGACATCTGCAGGACGTGAGTAAAAAGAACACAATGCCTACAGCCTGGGAGATTTCTGTTGTCGAGACGCTCGCTTTGTTGGATGGGGATTTCAAGCCCACCGCCGACGCCCTTACTGAAGGTGGATATGCTCTTTGGCTTGGCTCTGGCATCTCTATGGGAAAGGTGCCGAAGCTGCAAACGATCGCTGAAAAGGTACTGCGGCACCTACATCAGAAATGCGATCCTGATGACCCGAACTGTCGCTTTGCGAATGCTCTGACTGACGTACTGGGCGTTGCCGCTCTTTCTGACGATGAATGGGCAAAGGTCGATCTTGCACAACCTCTTGACACCTGGCTTGACGTCTCCTCCGTCACCACACGGCTAGTAAATCAGTACGCCAGCATGATGGATCAGGCCCCCTCGGGAGAGGAGCCCGATTACTTGCTGTGGGACGCAGTCGATGTCGTTGCCACCTATGCGGACCCAACCAAAAAACCTGGAGGAGAACATCTCGGGATTGCCGCTCTGATAATGGAGGGCGTAGTCGCTGACGTCGTAAGCGCTAACTGGGACGGCTTAGTCGAAAGCGCAGTGGCCGAACTGTCTGGCGGAGGGGATATCCTTAATGTCGTTGTCTTGCCCGAAGACGTTCGCAAACCTGCAAGACGTGCCCAGCTCTACAAATTTCACGGCTGTGCTATTCTGGCAGGCGAGGACGAGAGTAAGTACCGCCCTAGGCTCGTAGCTCGCAAGACACAGATTGATGGCTGGACAGAGAAGGGCGAGAACAAGGTCATCGGCGCCCGCCTGGTGGACATAGTGACTGCCAAGCCAACGCTAATGCTAGGTCTTTCGGCACAGGATTCGAACATCCAGGGTATCTTCGTTGCGGCCCAGCAACGCATGAGTTGGACCCTACCAAGCTATCCGCCCGCCTACGTATTTTCTGAAGAAAAAGTTGGCCTCAATCAGAAAGGGCTGCTTGCAAACGTATACAACGGCCTGATCACGCCTGCGAACAAAGCTGACGTGGAAAATTCCGCCTTGCTTAGGTCGTTTGGCAAAGCGCTTCTGCCCGCACTATGGCTTTATGTCGTGGGCGCGAAGCTTGCCTCGTTGACCGAATTGGCTGCTGCAAAATTTGCAGCCCCCGAGCTGGACAAGATAAAGGCGGGCATCATCTCGCTGCGCAATCAGGCGGCCGAACTATCCGTTGTGGACGCCGAGGAAAACTTCGCTCGCAATACACTTGCGGCTATGGGGCGCGGCATGAGCCTTTTCAGAACCGGGAAGGCGCCTGCACACAACGGCCCGGTTTATCATCCGGTGTCTCAGGTGCCTATAACTTCCACCGTAAACGACCCGCTCATTTCCACCAGTGGGCTGGGCGAAGCATCGGTGGCGCTCGGCGTGATTGGCATCGGGTCGGGCGAATTTGACTGGACGATTGAGCAGGGCGGGGGGGCTCGGCCAGGGGCCATAAGGGTATCCTCTCCATCGCGTGCTTCAGAAATTTTCTTCGCGGCGAACCAAACAAGTGCCCTTAACCTGAAAGCCGACGGTCTCGTTTCAAGAGAAGACGATGCGGTTGTGGTGCATAGTCAGCCTATGGCCGAAACGAAACAGCGATCACCCCGCTCGAACTCAATTCGAAAGGGGCGCCCGTCCTTACGAGAGTTCAGCATTGTTGATCTAGTCGCCTCTAGTGGCACCCTTGAGGACCTGATCAGTAGGTTTCGCCATGAGGCAGTGCTGTGAGCTTCACCGTCCCAACAGACCGCATCGTTCAGGTGCTTGAGAAGGCAGATTACAAATCTTTGCGAATGCCCCTGTCGGTTGCAGGGATCTCGTTCAACTTCTCCGCCGCCGTCGTTGGTACCGATCGGAGCTCGGATTTGGTCGTCGTCTCGGACACAACCGAAACGAGCGATGCTAAAATCTTGAGCCAGATCGAGGGTTTGGCGAGGGCCCTAGATGCGGTTTCCTCGGTGCGGCCCTTGACCCTGGTTCTCACGGGCACAAGGCCGACAACCAAGACGTTGGATGCGATGGCGAGCGTTTGTAGGGTGTTGGTTACAGATGGGGGGGCATCGGAAGACGAGATCAAACAGCGTATCGCAGTGCTGCTTCCTCTGGAGCTTCCACCTCTAAAATCACCTATAACCGATATCGTCGGCTTGATGGACCTGACTGACGATGAAGACCCCTTGGCCCTCCGTTTCCTAGAAGAGGCTGCGAATGGGACTGAGGAGGTCAAGCAGCTATTGTTTGACCTTGTATCAGCACCGTTCTCAGACGATCCTGATGATGAAGAGGACGTCTGATGCGACTGAAATCCATAACGATTGAGAACTTCCGAAGCATCAACGGTAGCATCACTGTCGGCCTTGATGCACCGGTTATCCTTATTCACGGCCCCAACGGGGCAGGGAAGACCAGCCTCCTTTCAGCTATCGAAATCGGTCTTCTTGGCCGCTCCGCTGCGTTGGCGAGGGTTGATCAAGACTACGAAAAAAATCTGCTTCATCAGTCGTCAGGCTCCGTCGTGACGTCTGGCAAGATCAGCCTGCAAATCGAAGACGCCGGTCTCATTCGAACGTCCGACATCGCTGTCACCAATTCGGGCATCTCTGGGACACCTCTGCTTTCGGCGGATCATGCCCATTTCTATTCGGAACGGTGCTACCTAGCGCAGTCCGCAATGGGCAGGTTGCTCGATATTTATCAGGCTCAGGAGAAGAAAGCAGATTCCGCCCTCACCAAATTTGTGAAGGATCTGCTCGGGCTTGACCAATTCGACGCGCTAATCGACGGCCTTTACCCGGCAGGCAATGTAACGCGCCTGCGTGAGCCCGTCCCAGAGTTTTGGGGGGCGCGAGAGGACATCCCACGCCTAGAAGACGAACTTGAGCGGCTAGAGGTGGCGATCGGCAGTCAAAGCGACATCCTCACGGCTGTCAGCACACAGCTACATGCCGACGCCCAGTCACTCAGCGCAAATCTGACGTTTGACGGAGATAATCCAGACGCGTTGAGGTCCCATCTCTACGCTACTGATGAGCAGAGTGAGCTGCAATTAATAGCTACTGAGCGTCGCAATCTCATTGCCATGCGTGATCAGTGGGGTAGGGCCGCCGCATCCGGACATGAATCCGACCTGACAGTGCTTGAGGCAGAATACAGCGAGTTGTCTAAGGCGTTGGTCGAGTGGAACAGCCGTGTTGGCGTAGTTCTCACTAGCGTGGTCGCCGAGCTTAAGAAGGATTTCCCTGAGCTAAAACTGCTGGACAGTGCCTCTCCAGAAACAGTCCGTTCTGAAGCGGCCTTGAGATTGACAACGGAGCTGGGCCGTTTAGCCGATCTGCTAGCGGCTGACGCGGGCCAGGCCTTACAGATAGCGGCGTTGGATGAAGCCGTACTGAAGGGCGAAGCACGACTGGCCACGCTCGACGATCAGATAGCGAGCTCTGCCGGAGACGCTGATAGCCTCGCCAATATTTTGGCGGCGTTGCAGCCTCACATACACGACGATGTTTGCCCGGTGTGTGATCAGGCGTTTGGCCGGACCGGGCAGGGCGATCTGGCAGCGCACGTCTCCCTGAAGATTGCACGTCTGGTAGAAGCTTCCGGTCGACTGCAGGCGTTGGTCGTTGATAAACGCACCACGACTTCGGCGGTATCCGAGGCCAAACGTGAGCGTGAGTTTGTCAAATCGCGGCGACTGTCCCCAGACGACCTTAACAGGGCAAAGACGAAGCATCCTCGTTTGTTGGAAATAGCCATTCACCTTGACCAGCTCAGGGGCAGTTGCGAGGAGGTGGACCCGACCTACCGGCGCTTCATGGAGGTCCGTGAACAAACTCGTGTCTCGCGGGGCGCGAGTGAGACCGTCAATGCATTGCGAAACACACTTCGAGAGACGTCAAAGAAGCTGGGGGCGCCTCCGCTGGCCGAGCAAGAATCAATGACGGATGCTTTCGCACGTTTGCTGGACGGGCTGGCCGCACGTGAGGCGATTCTCGAAGCCAAGCAGGCCGCAAGAAAGAGGGCTACCGATAGCCTGGATCGGTGGGTGTCCGCTTCGTCCCAAGCTACCATTGCCCGCAAACAGGCCGAGGCGGTCCGGACGCGCCTAGCGGAACTGAAGCGGCGCAAGGCGGAGGCCGATAGAAGAATTGATGTAGCGAGATCACTGTCAAACCGTGCGATTAGCGCACGCACCTCCCTTGTCCGCCGGGTGTTCAACGAAGACCTGAACGCTGTTTGGAAGGATCTTTTTGTCCGGTTGGCGCCCGATGAACCTTTCATACCTGCTTTTGCGATCCCTAAATCAACAGGGCCAGTTGAGGCAGTGTTGAAAACGATCCATCGTGATGGTGGCGAGGGCGGTAATCCAAGAGCAATGCTAAGTGCTGGTAACCTCAATACCGCTGCGCTGACGCTCTTTTTGTCACTCCATCTGTCGGTCCATCCCACCTTACCGTGGCTCGTGATCGACGATCCCGTCCAGAGCATGGATGAGGTTCATATCGCTCAGTTTGCGGCGTTGCTCCGTACGCTCTCCAAACAGCTGAATCGTCAAATCATCATTGCTGTGCACGAGAAGGACCTTTTTGATTACCTGGCCCTGGAGCTAAGTCCGGCGTTCCTGGACGACAGACTCATTACCATTGAGATTGGCCGGTCGGCGGTGGAGGAGACCACCGCGCCGTGGGTTCCGCACGTGTACGTAACCGACAGAGCCGTGGCCTAAGGAAAAGCAGGACTCGCCGACCTAACCGCAAGCACTGAGCACGGGCCGTTAGCGCAGCTCATGAGCCAGTGCCAAAATTCCATAGCAGAGGACACACATGAAGTTCGACCCGATGGGTTTCCGATTGTGTCGAGGAAGAGAACCGAGGGAGGCACCAGCGCCGCCTGATAGCTTCAGCGATGCGGGGAACCCGTCGAAGACGCTCAGTGCCAGATTTGAATGACAGCCAGTGCCAGATTCCATTGCAGGGGACACTGATTGCCGTAGGGGGACATTATATAAAATAGCGCATAATATATATTATGGAACAATCTGATTGGTGAATTCTGATCGACATCCCATCGATTTGGCAAATGACAGCGCAGAAAGCTAAGGCGAACTGGTTGGCTAACTTGCTCCGTCACGGCTCATGTGACGCCTGCTGCACCGAGCCGTCACTAAAGCTTGCGACACGAAGCGCCAGCGACAAATCTTGGTGTCAGTGTAAAGTCCTGCGCAGGCTCTGCTGCAAACTCTGGTTTGGTTATGCGATGCACAAGCCGTTGCGCGATGATATTGCCCAGCTGCACGGAATCCTGAACCACGGTGGTGATCTTCGGCGTGATTACGTCGGCCCATTGCACGGTGTCGATCATTGCCAGCGAAATATCGTCCGGGCATCGGAAGCCAAGTTCCTGCATAGCCTGCAAGGCCGCCAGCGCAACCGTATTGTTCGCGCCGATTATGGCTGTGGGCCGCTGCGATTGCACCAAGAGGTTCATTGCAGCCGCATAGCCGCCAGATCGCGTGAATTTGCCATCCACCACATAGGCGGGATTAACATCAGCGCCCGCTCCGGCCATCGTTTGCACAAAGCCCCGATAGCGTTCCGCAGCGGTGTTGAAATGGTCCGGTCCTTTTATGAAGGCGATGCGCTTGTGACCGAGTTGTAGAAGATGCTCAGTGAGCATCGCGCCGGCCATAAAGTTATCCGAGCCCACAAAGTCGCGTTCCAGACCGGCGATCTTCTGGTCAAAACAAACCACGGGAATGTTCAGGGATTGGATAAAATCGACGTAATCCTTGCCCGAGCTGGCCGGCGCCAGGGCTAGACCGGCAATTTTGAGCCCGACAAGATGCTCAATGAGCGCCCGCTCCCGCTCCGGCTGGCCCGAGGTATCCGTGACCAAAACGAAGTGCTCATGGGTGAGTGCGTAGTTCTCTAGCTCACGTCGTATATCGCCAAAAAACGGGTTACCGACATTACCGACAACGAACCCAATCATACGACTACGGCCGCGCGCCAGACTCTGCGCCAGCGGATCAGCCGCATAACCAACGGTCGCAGCAGCGGCACGAATTTTCTCCAAGGTAGCCGCACTCACCCGCCCCGGATTGCTGAACGCAAGCGACACGGTGGAAACAGAAACTTCTGCAATTTTGGCAACGTCACGTATCGTGGCCATGCTTTTATCGAACCGTTTCAATTGCTAGAGCGCTGCGAACTTCGAATGATATACGTACCGCTTTCCTGCGCATTTCTAGGCAAAATCGGCCAGACTTCAAGCCCCATTTCAGTGACGTGCGATTTTTGATCTTACCCTTCTTGACAAAGTTAACATCTCGGCAAACTATTATATCGAACCGGTTCGATATGCTTCTGGGAGGAATTGATGGATAGCTCGCTGACGCTGAGCCGCGCCGATGATGGCGCAAGTGGCAAGGCCTGGTTTTCAGAAGATCGCTTTGGGATGTTCATCCACTTCGGTCTATACGCCCTGCCCGCTCGGCACGAATGGGTCATGAACCGCGAGGAAACATCGCCCGAAGACTACGCCAAGTATTTTGAGAATTTTAATCCGGACCTATACGACCCCAAGGAATGGGCACGTCATGCCCGTGAAGCGGGGATGAAATATGTGGTGCTGACTGCCAAGCACCACGAAGGCTTCTGTCTTTGGGACAGTAAGTTTACGGACTACAAGGCGACCAACACTCCATATGGCAAGGACCTCTTGAAGCCATATGTCGAAGCGTTTCGTGCCGAAGGCCTAAAGGTCGGCTTCTACTATTCGCTGATCGATTGGCATCATCCGGAATTCCCGATCGACGGCATTCATGCGCTGCGCAATCACCCTGATGCGCTCGAGATGAACAAGAGCCGCGACATCCGCAAATACGCTGAATACATGCGCAATCAGGTGACTGAGCTCCTGACAGAGTTCGGTGAAATTTCGGTCATCTGGTTCGACTTCTCTTATCCCAATCGCGACTATCGCGGCATGCCCGGAAAAGGTCGGACTGATTGGGAAAGCGAGGAACTCATTGGCCTCGTGCGCCAGCTCCAGCCCGACATTATTGTCGGCGACCGTCTCGACCTGCCAACCGATGGGAATTTCCCGAAGGATCTGGCGACCCCGGAGCAATATACGCCGCGCGAAGCCCCAACCATCAATGGCCGCCCGGTGCGCTGGGAAGTGTGCCATACCTTCTCGGGCTCTTGGGGCTATCACCGCGACGAAAGCACGTGGAAGGATGCTGATCAGCTCATCAATATCCTCGTCGACACCGTTGCTCTCGGCGGCAATCTACTTATGAATGTTGGCCCGACAGGTCGTGGCACCTTCGACAAGCGCGCCGTCACTGCGCTTCAGACCTATGGCGAGTGGTTGCATTATAATAGCCGCTCCATTTATGGCGCTGGGCCGTCCAAATATCAGGCACCGAACGGCTGCAAATTCACGCAAAAGGGTAACAGGCTCTATCTGCATTTGCAGACTTGGCCGTTCCGTCATGTTCACATCGCCAATCTGGGCGGCAAGGTGCGCTATGCCCAGCTCTTGCACGATGCGAGCGAGATCCACTGGCTGGACCCTAAGGCGGAAGTTGATAGCAATATCGGCGTCGCTGTCGGCGCCAATATGCTGACTTTGGAGCTACCGGTTCTCAAGCCAGACATGGTGTCGCCCGTCGTAGAACTCATTCTCCACGACGAGGCATAAGACAATGAGCCTGCGCGACGAACTTATCGCTGTCATGGTACCGCTGATCGCCGATCTGGCGGAAGACGGTGCGGCAGCGGTCGCGCTGGCCGGCTCGCACGGTAAAGGGCGTGCCGATGCGTTGTCGGATTATGATTTCCGCGCCTATTCGGACGCCTATCGTCCGCACTTGCAGCAAACCCCACAATGGCAGCGTTTCTTGCTGGAGCAGCGGCGCTTTCAGAAGCTTGGTGCCCGCATGGATGGCATTTGGATGCGCAGCTATCAAGGCGTGCGGCGTGATCTGAATGGTTGGCTGGCCGGACAAGTGGTCGAAAAGCAGTTCGAGTGGACGATCTGGGGGTATCAGCTCCCAACAGACCTCAGTACCCAGCTTATCGCTTACGATCCCCGCGGAGAGCTGCAATCCTGGAGGATGGAGCTCGCGGTGTTTCCGGAGATATTGCGTAGCGCGATCTTTACGCATTACCGCAAAATCTTGGATTATTGGAAGAGCGATTACCATTACACCAGTAAGGTCATCCG
The DNA here is from genome assembly GCF_014127105.1 of Devosia sp. MC521. Taxonomy (NCBI): domain Bacteria; kingdom Pseudomonadati; phylum Pseudomonadota; class Alphaproteobacteria; order Hyphomicrobiales; family Devosiaceae; genus Devosia; species Devosia sp. MC521. The sequence goes on along the minus strand of NZ_CP059902.1, from coordinate 1,682,094 downwards.
GCTCGACCTCGTGTTTCTCGCTGGCATCACTTGCAAGTTGGTGAATGCCATCATGCAGGTCGTGTTCGCCTTTAACCGGCGATACTTCCCGGGCGATGGCTGGAACCTAGTCTTGGCCCATGAACTGCCACAGCTGCCCCCGCATTTTGTTGAACGCATGGTCGAAATTGTCGAACCGGGAAACGCCCCGGATCGGTGGCATCGCCAACGCGAAAATATTGTCTCCATGATCAACGATGTGGAGACCCTGATATCGGCCGAGGTCGGTCGAAAACTTCCATCCGCAGTCGTGGAGCTGCGGCCGGAGGCCCGTGGAGATCTTTCGTAGGCTTGAGGAGACTATCGTGAGACGACATCTTGTTTTATTGGCCACAACGGCCTTAGCCAGTGCATCCCTGTTTGCTGCCCCAAGTTACAGTCAGGAACAGGTCAATCTGACCTGGCAAATGTGGGGCGATGAAAAAGACAGCGCCCTGTTCGGAAGCCTTGCAGCACTGGTCACCGAACAGTATCCGAATATTACGGTGACGCCACAGTTCTCGGGTTGGACGGATTATTGGACGCGCCTGCCCGTTCTTGCTTCATCCGGGCAAATTGCTGACATCGTCGCCATGCAGTCGATGCGCATGCCCACCTTCTACGGCATTCTTGAGCCGCTTGATCCATACTTCGAGAAGGAAGGGTTTGACGTCAATCTCTACGAAAGCTCCATTATGGAGGGGCTTTCACATGGCGATACGCAATACGCCCTGCCCTATGACGTTGGCCCTTGGGTCGTCTACTACAATATAGACCGTTTTGAAGAAGCGGGCATTCCGACCCCAGCCCCAGACTGGACCTTCAACGACTTCCGCGATGCCGCGCTCAAGCTTACCGGCGATGGCAAATACGGTTACGCCACTCAGGCATTTGACTTCATTGCCGGTCCGGTCGCTTTGGGCGCCGAATACCTTAATGACGCCGATGAGTTCGACGCAGCTAACCCTGGCTATGTCGAGGCCGTCGGAAAGTATGTTGATCTCGTCAATGTCGACAAGACGTCGCCAGTCTTCGCCTCAGGGGCAGGCGCAATCACTGGGAGTGGTCGATTTGCGACCGGTGAAGCAGCGATGTACATCGATGGTCCTTGGGTGCTGGTCCAGACCAAAGACAGCGTTGATTTCAAAATCGGCGTGGCGCCACTGCCGCGTGGCGATGGGCCGTCTCGTTTCATCACTGCAGGTTCTGGCTGGGGTGTTGCCGCCGCCAGCAAGCACAAGGATGAGGCTTTTAAGGCTCTCGCCGTTCTCACCGGCCCGAAAGCTGCCGAAATCCTTGCAACCGCTGGCCGGGCGCTGCCGGGCCGTCTCGACGCCCAAAAATTCTGGTACGACGAGGCCGCAAAGGATGTCGTCGGCGCACGCGAGGCGCTCACCTACGCTTTTGAGCACTCGACCAAGTTCCGTCTGAACGAAAAGTACAACGATTTTGAAAATCTGATCACCCAGTACATGCCACTGGCCTTGCAGGGTGACTCAACGACCGAAGCTGTCCTGACTGACATTCAGAACCAGCTGCCGTTCTAAAACCTTCTCCCCCCGATCCGGCGGGAGCAATTCCGCGGGGTCACCCTCAGTTTAGCAAGGGACGGAGCCATGACAGCGATAGAAACGGGCGCAACGCGCATAGTTGTGCCAGTGAACCCCAAGAAGAGCCGCATTGCGGCGCGGGAAGCCCGCACAGCATTGTTCTTCCTGCTGCCCGGCCTCATCGGCATGATCCTCTTCCTTGTGCTCCCCATTCTGGCCTCGGTGGTTCTGAGTTTCACCAATTGGAAGCTCCTTGGCACGCCAGAGTTCGTTGGTTTCGCCAATTATCAACGTCTGCTCACTGCTGATCCGCAGTTTTGGCCCGTTCTGCGCAACACCTTGTTCTTCACGGTCGAGTATCTGATCCTCAACCTCGTGATTTCATTGGCCCTTGCGACATGGATATCGAGCGCCAAGTTCGGCCAGAAATGGTTCCGGGTCATCTTCTTTCTCCCCACCTTCACGCCCGGCATTGCTGTCTCCATAGTGTGGCTGCTGATCTTCATGCCGGGCGGTTTTTTTGATGGGGTGATGCAGGCCATTTCCGTCACCATGCCAAACATGCTGACCAATCAAGGTCTGGCCATGCAGGCCGTGATCATCGTCTCGCTTTGGGCTGGCGTCGGCTACAACACGGTCTTGTTCAATGCTGCGCTCGATATGGTTCCTCAAAGCTACCTTGAGGCAGCGCGTATTGATGGAGCTACCGCTTGGGACCGGTTCTGGAAGATCCGCCTCCCCTTGATTTCCCCTACGCTGTTTTTTGGCATGGTGATGACGGCGATTTCCTCGCTGCAGGTGTTTGATCAGATCTATGTCATGACCCGCGGCGGTCCCGGCAATGCCACGGCGACCCTGGGCTACGCCATCTACCAGCGTGGCTTCCAGAACTTCCAGATGGGCTATGCCTCAACGATCGCGTGGGTGATGTTTGCCATGATCATGGCGCTCACCGCCTTCCAATTCTGGCTACAGCGCAAGTGGGTGCACTATGACAACTAAGCGCGAAAACCTGCACTTTACCCCGGCCGAACTGGTCAGCCATGTGTTGCTGATCATCGTGGCACTCATCTTCCTCTTCCCATTCTTCTGGATGGTGTCCAATGCCGTGCGCTCCAATGTGGAGGTTCTGGCAACACCCGTACGCCTGATCCCCCATCAGTTCGAATGGGACAATTTCGTGCGGGCTTGGACCGAGTTGCCGTTCGGGCGGTTTTTTCTCAACAGCATGATTGTCGCCGTGAGTGTGACCATCATCACCGTCATTGTTTCGTGCCTATCTGGTTACGCGTTTGCCCGACTGAACTTCCCCGGGCGCGACCTCTTGCTGATGGGCTACCTTGGCACGCTTATGGTTCCGGGGATCATGCTGATCATTCCGCTGTTTCTTATCGTCAACGCACTGGGCATGGTGAACACGTTCCAAGGGGTTATCCTACCCGTTGCCTTCGGCACCTTCGGCGCGTTTCTCATGCGGCAGTTCTTCCTCTCCATACCCATGGAGCTTGAGGAGGCTGCACGCATAGATGGCGCCTCGCGTTTGCGTATCCTCATCTCCATTATCGTGCCGCTCTCCATGCCAGCGATCGGCCTGCTGTCGCTCTTCACCTTCATTGGTCAATGGAACAACTTCCTCTGGCCGCTGATCGTCATGACCGGCACCGAGAATGCCACGCTGCCTGTGGGGTTGACCCAATTTCAAACCCAAGCGGGTACGCAATGGAACTTCATCATGGCGGGCGCGACCCTGTCCATGGTGCCAGGCATTGCTCTCGCTATTCTGCTCCAAAAACTCATCTACAAGTCCATCGCACTCAATGCCGGCATGGGCGGTCGATAGGCGCGAAAACAGGAGGTCATCATGGCCAGTGTTTCAATTCGTAATGTCGTCAAGGCCTACGGCGCTGCCCAGGTATTGCATGGGGTGTCCGTCAACGCCGAGGATGGCGAGTTCGTGGTGCTCGTGGGACCATCGGGCTGCGGAAAGTCGACCCTGCTGCGTATGATCGCGGGTCTCGAAACCATCACTGATGGCGAAATTGCCATAGGCGATCGCGTGGTCAATGACCTCGAACCCAAAGAGCGCGACATCGCGATGGTGTTCCAGAGCTACGCGCTCTACCCGCACATGACCGTTTACGACAACATGGCGTTTTCCCTAAAACTCGCCAAAAAGAGCAAGACTGACATTGCGTCAGAGGTGAACCGCGCCGCCGAAATCCTCCACCTTCAACCTCTGCTGGATCGCTACCCGCGCCAATTGTCCGGCGGCCAAAGGCAGCGTGTTGCGATGGGACGCGCCATTGTGCGTAATCCTGCTGTGTTTCTTTTTGACGAACCCCTGTCCAATCTCGACGCCAAGTTGCGCGTTCAAATGCGAAGTGAAATCAAAGCGCTGCATAGCCGCCTCGGCGCGACAATGATCTATGTCACCCATGACCAGATGGAAGCTATGACGATGGCAGACCGCATCGTGGTCATGCGCGCTGGCGTCATTGAACAAGTTGGCTCGCCCTTAGATATCTACGATCAACCGGCCAATAGTTTCGTCGCCAGCTTCATTGGGTCGCCTGCAATGAACTTTCTCATTGGGCAGGTTGATGCAACGAACGAACCCGTCTTGGTTGACGCAGATGGGCTTCGTTGGCCGCTTCCAGCTAGCGCGCGTGGCCTACACGGAAAATCCATTACCGCAGGCATACGTCCCGAGCACATCGCGCTTGGCGACGGGCCAATCTCCGGCACGTTGCAGAGCATAGAACCGACCGGGGCGGAAACCCATCTCGTTGTGCACGCTGGTGCGCATGATCTCACCGTACTCACACGGGATCGCTTGTTCGGATCAATTGGCTCACCAATGTCTGTGCGCACCGATGTATCGAAGATGATACTCTTCGATACGACCAGTGGTCACCGCATCGGTGATATCCCTTCCTAAGAATCTCGGTAGGCCAAAAACTCGAGCGTCGCCTCCCCCGCACAGCTTCACGAAGCCGAGCGTGGCCAGTCACTGTGCTGGCCACTTTTACGCGCAATCTGCTATAGTCGTTTTGGCTATAAACCCCGCCCATTCAAAGGGTTGAGAGGAAATTTGCGCAGAAGGCGTCTTCTAAAGACAAAAATCCTGAGGTGAACGGTTCATTTGAATTTCGTTCGCTCGACAGATTGGCGCATAAAGACGACAAAGTTAGTCGAGCAAAGGAATAACTGTGCCTGACCATCTAGACCACACATCGCCTCCCACACATGAGGCATCCGATATCGCGATCCGACTGCAAGGCGTAGAGAAGACTTATGCTGCCCGTGGTGGGAATGATCAGGTCTTCGCACTGCGCGGCATCAATCTCGATATCCCGCGTGGGAACATTGTCGGTGTCATCGGCAAGTCCGGCGCCGGCAAGTCGACCCTGATCCGGCTCATCAATGGCCTTGAACTGCCAACCGCGGGTAAGGTCATCGTTGATGGGGTTGAGGTTTCTGCGCTGTCCGAAAAGCAGCTGCGCGATGAACGTCGTTCAATCGGCATGATCTTCCAGCACTTTAACCTGCTGGCGCGACGCACGGCCTATGGCAATGTTGCGTTGCCTCTCGAAATCGCTGGCGTTCCGGCCGCCGAGATCAAAAAGCGCGTCCTGCCGCTGCTCGATCTGGTCGGGCTGGCCGATAAGGCCGATCGCTATCCGTCCGAACTGTCCGGCGGCCAAAAACAACGTGTCGGTATCGCTCGCGCTTTGGCGACCAAGCCCAAGGTTCTGCTGTCGGACGAAGCCACATCAGCGCTCGACCCAGAAACTACGGAATCTATTCTGGCGCTCCTGCGTCAGGTCAATGCCGAGTTTAACCTCACCGTTCTCCTGATCACCCACGAAATGAGCGTGATCAAGGCTGTGGCAGACCGTGTCGCGGTCATCGAAGGCGGTCATATCGTCGAGCAAGGCCCGACCTATGACGTCTTCACCCAGCCAACCAATGCGACGACGCGCAAGTTCGTGTCCGAATTAACAGGCACCGCCCTGCCCGAGCACATCCGCAACCGGATCGTTTCCGCTCCTGCGGTTGGCAAGCAGGCCTATGTCACCCTCACGTTCAAGGGTGAAGGCGCAGCGCAGCCCTTCCTTTCGGTCCTAACCCGCCGCCTAGGTCTCGATTTCGGTATTATTCAAGCCAAGGTCGACCATATCCACGGCAAACCTTTCGGCACACTGGTCATCAGCGCCGACGCAACTCCGGAAAAGCTGGCTGCACTGCAAACAGAGGCCAGCACCTTAGGTCTCGAAACGGAGGTTCTTGGCTATGCTTGAGATCTTCTCGCCTCAAATGCTGAACCTGTTCTGGAATAGCCTTGTCCAGACGTTCCACATGGTCTTGGTGTCCGGCATCGTCGGGACGGCTATCGGTTTGCCGCTGGGCGTCTTTCTGGCGACCAGCCAAAAGGGCGAACTGTTTGCGGCCCCTGCCCTCAACGCCATTCTTGGCCTTATCGTCAACGCCGCGCGTTCGACCCCATTTATCATTCTCGTCGTCGCCATCGTGCCGCTGACCCGACTTATCGCGGGGACCTCCATCGGCACCACGGCAGCGATTGTCCCTCTCACAATCGCAGCTGCGCCCTTTATCGCCCGCATCATCGAAGGCGCTATTCGTGGCGTTGACCGCGGCCTGATCGAAGCGGCCCGTTCAATGGGCGCAAGCCCTCTGCAGATCGTGCAAAAGGTCCTCCTCCCAGAGGCGCTTCCTGCCATCACCCTCGGCCTGACCCTGACCATTGTGAGCCTCATTGGCTTCTCGGCCATGGTCGGCGCTGTTGGTGGTGGTGGTTTGGGCGATCTGGGTATTCGTTTTGGTTATCAGCGCTTTATGCCAGACGTCATGTTGGCTGTGGTGCTGGTGCTCATCGTCATTGTCCAGAGCGTACAAAGCCTGGGCGACTTCCTCGCAAACCGCTTCGACAAGCGGTCGCGTCATTAATCTTTCTCCCAATAGTCGGATTGTTCAAATGAGCCTCAAGACTTTTACTGCTGCCCTGATCGCTGGTGCATCGCTGATCGCAGCCCCAGCCTTTGCTGAAGACGTCAAGATTGGCGTCACCCCTGGCCCACACGCCCAGATCATGGAACAGGTTAAGCCGATCTTCGAAGCCAAGGGGCACACCTTGGAAATCCTGGAGTTCTCGGATTACGTCATTCCGAACGAAGCGCTGTCGACCGGCGACCTCACCGCCAACTCGTTCCAGCACCAGCCATACCTCGACAACCAGATCGCTGATCGCGGCTACAAGATCGAAACCGTCGCTGTCACCGTGAACTTCCCGATCGCCGTTTACTCGGACAAGTTCGAGAAGTTTGAAGACCTGCCAGAAGGCGCAAAGATCGGCCTCCCGAACGACCCAACCAATGGCGGTCGTGTTCTGCTGCTTCTGGAATCCGCTGGCCTGATCAAGCTCAAGGAAGGCGTTGGTACGAAGGCTTCGGTGATCGACGTTATCGAAAACCCGAAGAACGTGCAGTTCCTCGAAATCGACGCTGCTCAGCTCGCGCGCACTCTGCCCGATCTGGATGCTGCTGGCATCAACACCAATTACGCTGAAGACGCTGGTCTCGACCCAGTCAACGGTTCGATCCTGCGCGAAAGCCCAACCGGCCCATACGTAAACGTCATTGCCGTCCGTTCGGAAGACAAGGACTTGCAGTGGGTCAAGGATCTGGTCGCGTCCTACCACAACGATGAAATCAAGGCGTTCATCGAAACCGAATTCAAGGGTTCGATACTCGCAGGCTGGTAAGCACTGCGCATAGCCAAATGAATGGGGCGCTTCGGATATCCGAGGCGCCCTTTTTTTGTCAGCGATTGAGAATGTGGCCGGTCAGCACATCGATGCACATGCCATCAAAGGCAGGCGTCACATTGGGCGGCGTTTCGTCGTCCGTCGTGTGATAGTCGAGGTCAATGTGCAGATTGGTGAGAATGCCTTGCTGCGGGGCAAAGCGCTCGATCATGTCCAAGGCTTCGGGCAGGCTCAAATGGCTCGGGTGGGGTGTCGGTCGCAAAGCATCGATAATCAACGTCTTGAGCGCGGTCATGCCAGCCTCGGAGCTTTGCGGCAGTGCTGAGAGATCGCAGCAATAAGCAAAATCTTCGACGCGGAACCCGAAGCACATAATATCGCCGTGGACCATGTCAAAGGCGAGAAAGTCGATTGTGCCGCCCGGCCCGTCAATGCTCACGGTGTCACCATCGGCAATGACGTGGGCGTCGAGAATTGGCGGGTAGGAACTGCCTGCAGGAGTTTTAAAGCAATAGCCGAACGCAAGATTCAGGCGTTCGCCGCACGCCTCAGAGTAATAAACGGCGACCCGCTTGCGGCTCTGTAGTGCCAGCACGCGCAGGTCGTCGATCCCATGAGTGTGGTCGGCATGCTCATGCGAATACAGCACGGCATCAAGACGCCCCACATTTGCAGCAAGCAATTGCTCGCGCATATCAGCGCCGGTGTCGATGAGCACGCGCGTCGGTTCATCCACGCCGTTCTGCCAGGCCTCAACCAGCAAGGCGCAACGGGTACGGCGGTTGCGGGGCTCGAGTGGATCACACGCGCCCCAGATATTGCCTAAACGCGGCACGCCGCCGGATGATGCGCATCCCAGAATGGTCGCGATGATCCGGTCGGGTTTGGCCATGAGTTATTTGAGCCCGGTCTTGGAAAACAGACGCGCAAAATTCGCCGTGCTTTCCACGCCGCACTGTTCAAGGCTGATGCCACGCACTTCGGCGACCTTGGCCGCGGTGTGACGGACATAGCTTGGCTCATTGCTTTCGCCCCGATGCGGGATCGGCGCGAGATAAGGCGCGTCGGTTTCGACGAGGTAACGATCCGCCGGCACCATTCTGGCGACCTCGCGGATTTCCTCGCCGTTCTTGAAGGTGATGATCCCCGAGAACGAGATATAGCCGCCCAGCTCTAGCGCAGTTTCAGCCAAAGCCTTACCCGCCGTGAAGCAATGCAGAAGGAATGGGAAATCCCCCTGCTCTGTTTCTTCGCGCAGGATAGCGGCCATGTCCTCATCGGCTGCGCGGCTGTGGATAACCAGTGGAAGACCGGTGATCCGAGCTGCTGCAATGTGCCGACGCAATCCGATGGCCTGCGCTTCGCGCGGAGCATTGTCGTAAAAATAGTCGAGACCGGCTTCGCCGATAGCAACGCAACGCGGATGGGTACTTAGCCGTACAAGGTCTTCCGTTTGAATATGGAGTTCTTCGTGGGCGTTATGCGGATGTGTCCCAACGGAACACCAGATGTTCTGGTATCGTTCGGCAAGGTCTGTGTATGTTGAAAACTTTTCCACACGTGTGGAAATCGTCACCATTCCGGTGACGCCAGCGGCTTCGGCTCGGGCGAGAACGCCGTCCAAATCATTGGACAGCGCCTCAAAGTCGAGATGGCAGTGACTATCGATCAGCATTATTCAGCAGGCTTCTCGACGCGCGCAAAGACGCCCTGCGGAACCGGCAGTTCGGTGCCCGAAACAAGACTATTCTGGGTCTTAGCGGCCTCCAGAGAACGCTGATCATTTGGCACACCCAACTGATCAAGAAGGCGGGTCGCCGACGCAGGCACGAACGCCTGCATGGGGATTGCTAATCGACGGACAGTATCTGCGGTAACAAACAGAACCGTTTCCATGCGGGCGAAATCAGTCTTCTTCAGTGCCCACGGCTCTTGGCCAGCAAAATAGTTATTAGCGGAGCTAAGTGCAGCGATGATCGCACCAGTTGCTTCATGCACAAGCTGCTCATCCATCGCTTTTTGTGCCACCTCAAGCGCTTGGCTCACTTCGGTGATGAGAGCTTCATCCTCAGCAGTCAACGGCCCTGGCGTAGGGACCTTCGCTTCGCAGTTTTTGTTGATCATCGACAGCGAACGCTGGGCAAGGTTGCCAAGGTTGTTGGCGAGATCTGCATTGACGCGATTGACCAGCTTTTCGTGGCTGTAGTCGCCGTCATTGCCGAAAGACACTTCGCGCAAGAAGAAGTAGCGAACAGCATCTGGACCAAAGGTTTCGACCAGCTCGAACGGGTCGATCACATTGCCGAGCGACTTGCTCATCTTCTGGCCGTCAACGGTCAGGAAGCCGTGGGCGAAGACGCGGTGCTGCACAGGCAGACCGGCGCTCATCAGGAAAGCTGGCCAGTAGACGGTGTGGAAGCGAATGATGTCCTTGCCGATGACGTGCAGGTCAGCGGGCCAGAATTTTTTGAACAGCTCGCTCTGCTCGTCCGGATAGCCAACGCCGGTGATATAGTTGGTGAGCGCATCGACCCACACATACATCACGTGGCCTTCAGCGCCCGGAACCGGAATACCCCAATCAAAGGTAGTGCGCGAAACCGAAAGGTCCTGTAACCCGCCCTTTACGAAGGAGATAATTTCATTGCGACGTTCCTTCGGCGCGATGAAGTCTGGGTTCTCTTCATAGAGCTTGAGGAGGCGATCCTGATAAGCCGAGAGACGGAAGAAATAAGTAGGCTCTTCGACCCATTCCACTTCCGCGCCCGACGGAGCAAAGCGCTTGCCGTCCTTTTCGGTCAGCTCAGCTTCGTCGAAATAAGCTTCGTCGCGAACCGAATACCAGCCTTTATAGGTGGACTGGAAGATATCGCCATTGTGGCTCGCTTCCATCTGCTTCCAGATGGCCTGCGCGCTCTTATGGTGACGCTCTTCGGTGGTGCGAATGAAATCGTCGTTAGAGAGGTTGAGCAGTCCTGCCAGCTTCTGGAACTGCGCTGAGTTCTCATCCGCCAGCTCGCGAACAGAAACACCCTTGGCGGCAGCGGTCTGCACCATCTTGATGCCGTGCTCGTCCGTGCCGGTGAGGAAATAGACATCGCGCCCTTCCAGACGCTTCCAACGCGCGATGGCGTCAGTCGCGATCATTTCATAGGCATGCCCGATGTGTGGGGCGCCATTGGGATAGGAAATCGCGGTCGTGACGTAAAAGGGCTTGGTCATTCTTGCTCAGCGGAATTTGCGGACAGGGCGCTATGCTTCCGGATCCAATCGAAGATCACGACCAGTGTCTGCTTGAAATCAAGATTGACACTATCGGCCTCGGACAGAAGCGCGTTTGCCTTCTCCCATAGCTCAGTTGCGGAGGCAAGTCGCCTACGATCTGGCCCGTGCATTGCCGCATCGCGCATTTCTGATGCCAGCCAATCACTCAGGATCTCGCGCGCAAAGGACATATCGGGGCCATTGGGATCACTCCCAAGCGCGTCACCGAGTTTTAGGTGCGCTTCTGTTGGCATGGCGGCCGGGTTCTGCAGCCATGTGATCAGCGCCCCAACGGGGGAAGTTTCAGCGAGAGCCAGTGTTTCAAACGCCCGACGCGGGCGACCGCCTGCCAATTGCACGGCGCGGTCTAGGGTTGAAGCATCAAGCTCAGGATGATTGTTCATCACCACATCTGCCACAAGCTGATCACTCAGCGGACGGAGAGCGATATTGTGGCAGCGCGATTTGATCGTCGGCAGCAGGCCACCGGGGCGATGGGAAATCAGGAAGAAGGTCGTGTCTGCTGGCGGCTCTTCGAGTGTCTTGAGCAGAGCATTGGCAGCGGATGGATTGCAGTCGTCGATCGAGTCAAGAACAGCGATACGATGCCCCGAGCGACCGCGCGTCTGCTGCAAGGTTTCGCGCAGCTCACGCACATCTTCGACGCGGATCACCGTATAGAACCCCTTAGCCTCCTTCATTCGGCGTCGAAGCACGCTCAGGTTCGGATGCGAGCCAGCCGCGATTTGCTCGCGTACGCGCTCGGCGCTTTCATCGCCAGTGGCGGTAAATATCGCAGCAGCCAACTCGAAAGCGAGCGTGGCTTTTCCGATCCCCTCAGGCCCGTGAATCATTATCGCGCCCGGTAGGCGGTGATCGGCCAATTGCGCCAAAATTGCTTGTCGCGCCTTGTCATGACCAACGGCAAGCTGCCGCTGTTCTGGCAGCGGGAGATCTTCGATTGCGTTTGGATCGATCACGCCTGCGGCCTACCCTGAAGTTCGGGGAAACGCTGGGTCACGACGGACCAAATGGCCATTTCGAGAGCCTCTTCGCTCTGATGCGCCGACAGCACGACACAACGGTCGGCATTCCGCGACGCTATATCGAGGAAATTGTCCCGCAGACGTTCGTGCCAGTCGAGATCTTCCTTCTCAAAGCGATCCCCTGTGAGCTGCAAACCATCCTCGACGGCGCGCTGTTCAACGCGCTGGAAAGCCAGTTTGGGGTCCATGTCGAGAACAAGAGTCAAATCGGGCGTATGACCATCGAGCGCGAGATTTTCCAGCGCATCAATAAGCCCGTCTTCAACACCACCCGTCAGCCCCTGATAGGCGCGGGTTGAGTCACAGAAACGGTCGGAAATCACCCAGGTGCCGCGCTCGAGATTGGGCGCGATAAGTTGGTGGACGTGGTCATAGCGCGCTGCCGCGAACAAAATCGCTTCTGCCCCCGGCCCCCAGCTCTCGGACTTTCCCTGGAGAATGAAAGCGCGGATTGCTTCGGCCTTTGGCGTGCCACCGGGCTCGCGTGTGCGCACCGCCTCAATGTCATTGCGCGCCAAATTCTGCAGCAAGCGCTTGACCTGCGTAGACTTTCCTACGCCCTCTCCACCTTCAAAGGTGATAAATCGTGCTGTGCCTCGATTTGGCGCTTTTAGCATGGTCTCGTGTCATTCCGGTCAGAGCCAGCCAAGGGCGAGCTGTTTGAGCGCATCGGTTGCGCGACGAACAATATCACCCTGCGCTACTGATTCAGCAGCATAAAGCGGCGTCGATTGAATGAGCTGATCGTCGCAGAACACACGCAGTTCGGCAAGTTTCTGTCCTTGCTCCACGGGCGGCATGAGCGGCGCGGTATAATTGATGGTTGCAGCGAGGCACTGCTTCGTCCCACGCGGCAGGTAAAGCGCAACTTCGCCGTTACCGACAAGGCCGACACTGGCGACTTCGCCACCATACACATCTGCGGTGCCAACAATCTGCCCCGCCGCATAAGGCGTAACCTTTTCAAAGGCGCGCGCGCCCCAGGTCAGCAGCTTACGCGCTTCTTCGGTGCGCTCGCGCATCGACTCCAGCCCGTGAACCACGGCCACGAGGCGACGATCGCCTTGGCTGGTCGACGTCACAGAGCCGTAGCCAGACGCTTGCGTATGTCCAGTCTTCAGACCATCGACGCCAATACCCATTTCGACGAGCGAGTTTCGGTTAGGCTGCTTGATCTTGTTCCACTCCATCTCCGGCTCAGAGAAGTAGTGATAAAACTCGGGGAACTCGCGGATGAGATAGCTCCCTAGCACCGCAAGATCGCGCGCCGTGGAATACTCATCAGGATCAGGCAGGCCGGTCGAGTTCACGAAATTCGAACCGGACAAACCAATCTGCCCGCCCAACTCGTTCATCATCGCCGCAAAGCTGCCTTCGGAGCCAGCAATGCCTTCCGCCAGAACGATTGCCGCATCATTACCCGATTGGATAATGACCGAACGCACCAAATCTTCGACGCGAATTTGTGAGTTCAAAACGGCGAACATGGTGGAGCCACCAGAGGCAGCCCCGCCCGTACGCCAAGCATTTTCGGAAACCCAGAACTCATCGTCCAGGGACAAACGCCCTGCCCGAACCTCAGTGAACACCACTGCCAGCGTCATGAGCTTGGTCATGCTCGCTGGCTCTAGGCGCTCATCTGCGCTTTTCTGGTAAAGGACGGTGCCAGATTCATGGTCGGTCAAAATGGCGAACTTCGCCTTACTGTCAAACGCCACCTGAGCGTTCGCCTGAGAAATCAGGCCCAGCATAGCGATCGTAGCAAACAACACTCTCACGTCCGCCCCTCCGTGATGGAAATTAATCCGTTGCTCGCATTTAAATCAAAGTCAGAGCACTATTCCAACCTCGGCAGCGAGGTTACGAACGTCTTCTTCGGTCACGCCCGGTTTTAAATTGGTCAGCGTCAGTTTTAAAGCCGAACCAGAGCTCAACGGCAAAGCGCTTTCTGTAACAGCACCGAGCACAGCGAAGCGCTCCGAGACAGACTGCGCACTCGCATCGTCATAGAAAACGCCGAGATCCACATTGACTGGCACAGCGCCTGGCGTTGCGAAGGCCGCGAGGTCGAGCCCGCCTGCTGCCATTGCATTTGTGGCAGCCTGCGCCGAACTATCCGGAACAGCACCAGCCTCGGCATAAGCGAACAGACCGCCGAACATGCCGAAAATATTGTTCGTCACACCGAAATTGCCGGTCGCCACTTGCGTGTGCTTCCCGAATTCCTGCGGACCATTATAGCTCGCCATCAATTGGCGCGTATCATCGCCATTGAGCGGCGCTTCGCCAACATAAGCGATCTCGACATTGGCAGAGCCATTCTCGACATAGCCAAGCATGGCCGCCGAGCGATAGCTAAGGTCGATCACGCGACCAGCAACATAAGGACCACGATCGTTGACGCGCACCACGAGCGAGCGACCGTTATCCTTATTCGTCACACGAACATAGGAGGGCAAAGGCAGAGTAGGATGCGCTGCCGTGATAGCATTGGCGGAGAAGATTTCGCCGTTCGCAGTTTTGCGACCATGGAAATCAGCGCCATACCAAGAGCCAGTACCAGCAGCAACATAGGCCGGATCGTGTTGCGGAACATAAGTCCTGCCCGCAACCGTATAGGGCTTTCCGACCTGATAGCGACCACCACCACGCGGAGGATGAGGATTCGTCGTTACGCGCGGCGAGGAGGTGACGCCGTACTTGGCCGAAGTGAAGGCACCACGCTTCACTGTCGGCCCGAGATTCCCCATGTTGCATGCGGCAATAGCCGGGACGAGCAGAGAGGTTAGAACCAAAAACCGTGCGTATTTGCGGTAATGTTTCGTCACTGTTCGCGCTTCTTTTTAAATGGAGCCTATCGCGCGTTAACCTACACGCCTGCGCCGATGCATAAAATTGAAGACAGTTTTGATGGTTTATAAACCCCTAATCTCACCAACCCCCGCTCGCACCACCAATCCGCCTGCGGCGCATGAACACAATTATGGGCAAAGCGAGCATCAAGCTTGCTCAGATATAAAGATATCTTTATATGCGTACGAGCCGGTACGCGGCACAGACTTCCTAAGTGTATAGAGGACGGTAGATGAGCCCCTCCGAGCTGAACATCTCAAGCCCAGTTTCCCAGGATTGGAACGAAGTGCGCTCCGCACTTTCAAAGGCTATGGAGGAGCGTATCCTCGTTCTCGACGGCGCTATGGGGACGATGATCCAGCGTCTCGGCCTGACGGAGGAAAACTTCCGCGGCGAGCGCTTCAAGGATTGGTCGCACCCACTCAAGGGCAATAACGACCTCCTCGTCATCACCGAACCGAAAATGATCGAGGACATCCACTACAACTATTATATGGCGGGTGCGGATATCGTTGAAACCAACACGTTTTCTGGCACCTCTGTGGCGCAGGCCGACTATGCCTGCGAAAGCGCTGTCTACGACATCAACTACCAAGGCGTGATCGTTGCCCGCCGCGCTGCACGGCGCGCTGAGGCAGAAGATGGTCGTCGCCGTTATGTTGCGGGCGCCCTCGGACCGACCACAAAAACCTCCTCCATGTCGACCGACGTCAACAATCCCGGTCACCGCTCCATCAGCTTCGACGAGCTGGCAATCGCCTATGAAGAAGCCCTGCGCGGCCTGATCGACGCTGGCGCTGACCTTCTGCTCTTTGAAACCATCACCGACACGCTCAACACCAAGGCCGGCCTGTTCGCTGCTCGCAAGATTTTTGACGAGCGCGGCATCGATGTGCCGATCATGATTTCGGGCACCATCACCGATCGTTCGGGCCGCACGCTCTCGGGCCAGACCCCGACCGCCTTCTGGTACTCGATCCGCCACGCCAACCCGATCACCATCGGGCTGAACTGCGCGCTCGGCGCCGATCTGATGCGCGATCACATCGCCGAACTCTCCAAGGTCGCCGATACCTTTATCTGCGCCTATCCGAACGCTGGCCTGCCCAATGAAATGGGTGCTTACGACGAAACGCCGGACGACATGGCGCGTCAGTTGCAAAGCTTTGCCTCCGAAGGCCTCCTCAATATCGTCGGCGGCTGCTGCGGCTCGACCCCAGACCATATCCGCGCCATCGCCCAGATGGTCGCGCAGTATGAGCCACGCAAAGTTCCCGAGATCGAGCGCCTGCTGCGTCTCGCGGGCCTAGAGCCGTTCACGCTCACCGCGGACATTCCTTTCGTCAACGTTGGCGAGCGCACCAATGTCACCGGCTCGGCCAAGTTCAAAAAACTGATCACCGCTGGCGACTACACCACAGCGCTCGACGTTGCGCGGGACCAAGTCGCGAATGGCGCTCAGGTCATCGACATCAATATGGACGAGGGCCTGATCGATAGTAAGCAGGTCATGGTTGACTACCTCAACCTGCTCGCCGCCGAACCCGATATCGCCAAGGTTCCGCTGATGATCGACAGCTCCAAGTGGGATGTCATCGAAGCTGGTCTGAAATGCGTTCAGGGCAAGGCGCTGGTCAACTCGATCTCGCTCAAGGAAGGCGAAGACGCCTTCATTCATCACGCCAAGCTCGTTCGCGCCTATGGCGCTGCGGTTGTGGTGATGGCCTTTGACGAAAGCGGTCAGGCCGATACCAAGCAGCGTAAGGTCGAAATCTGTACCCGTGCGTATAAGATCCTCACCGAGCAGGTCGGCTTCCCGCCAGAAGACATCATCTTCGACCCGAACGTGTTCGCGGTTGCGACCGGTATTGAAGAACATAACAATTACGGCGTCGACTTCATCGAAGCGACCAAGGAGATTGTTGAGACCCTGCCCCATGTTCACATCTCGGGCGGTATTTCCAACCTCTCCTTCTCGTTCCGCGGCAATGAGCCGGTGCGTGAAGCCATGCACGCGGTCTTCCTCTACCATGCCATCAAGGTCGGCATGGACATGGGCATCGTCAACGCCGGTCAGCTGGCGGTTTACGAAACCATCGACGCCGAACTGCGCGATGCCTGCGAGGACGTGATCCTCAACCGCACGCCAAATGCCACGGATCGTATGCTCGAGCTGGCGGAACGCTATCGCGGTCAGGGCGGCGCAGCGGGCAAGGCCAAGGACCTCTCTTGGCGCGAACTCCCCGTCGGTCAGCGCATTACCCATGCGCTGGTCAATGGCGTCACCGAATTCATCGAGGCAGACACCGAAGAAGCCCGCCTCGCTTATGACCGCCCGCTGCACGTCATCGAAGGCCCGCTGATGGACGGCATGAATGTCGTCGGCGACCTCTTCGGCTCGGGCAAGATGTTCCTGCCGCAGGTGGTAAAGTCCGCCCGCGTCATGAAGCAGGCCGTTGCCTATCTCCTGCCCTATATGGAAGAGGAAAAGGCTGCCAATGGCGGCACTGGCCGCTCCAGCGCGGGCAAGGTTCTGATGGCAACCGTGAAGGGCGACGTCCACGACATCGGCAAAAACATCGTCGGCGTGGTTCTGGCTTGCAACAACTACGAAATCATCGACCTCGGCGTTATGGTCCCGTCGGCGAAGATTTTGGAAGTGGCCAAGGCCGAGAACGTCGACATCATTGGCCTTTCGGGTCTCATCACCCCCTCGCTGGACGAAATGGTCCATGTCGCCGCCGAAATGGAGCGCGAAGGATTTAACATCCCGCTGCTGATTGGTGGGGCTACGACCAGCCGCGTTCACACGGCGGTAAAGATCCACCCGCGCTACAACCGTGGTCAGGCCGTTTACGTCAACGACGCCAGCCGCGCTGTGGGTGTTGTCTCTGCGCTCCTCTCGGACGATCAGAACGCCGCATTCGTCGAAACCACACGCGCGGAATACGCCAAGGCGGCGGCTGCGCACGAACGTGCTGAACTGGACAAAAAGCGCCTGCCGCTGGCCACTGCCCGCGCCAATGCGTTCAAGTCCAACTTTGATGGCTACACGCCACCAAAGCCGACTTTCCTCGGCACCAAGACCATCACCGATCTCGACCTGGGCGAAATCGCCCGCTACATCGATTGGACCCCGTTCTTCCAGAGCTGGGAACTCAAGGGCCGCTACCCGGCCATCCTTGAAGACGAGAAACAGGGCGAAGCCGCTCGTGCGCTCTGGGCTGACGCTCAGAAAATGCTCAAGCAGATCATTGGCGAAAAATGGTTCAACCTGAAGGCCGTCATCGGCTTCTGGCCCGCAAACCGCGTCGAGGACGACATCCGTCTCTTTACCGGCGAAGATCGCGCCACTGAGCTGAATACCTTCTTCACCCTGCGCCAGCAGCTGTCCAAGCGCACCGATAGCGCCAATGTCGCCCTGTCCGACTTCGTCGCTCCCGTCGGCACGCCCGACTATCTTGGTGGTTTTGTTGTCACCGCAGGCCTTGAAGAAGTCGCCATTGCAGAGCGCTTCGAAAAGGCGAATGACGATTATTCGTCCATTCTCGTTAAGGCCCTCGCGGACCGTTATGCCGAAGCCCTAGCCGAATATATGCACGAGCGCGTCCGTAAGGAGCACTGGGGCTTTGGCAAGGACGAGACGTTTGCGCCAGACGAGTTGGTTGGCGAACCCTATGCCGGCATTCGCCCGGCTCCGGGCTACCCAGCTCAGCCAGACCACACTGAAAAGACCACTCTTTTCAATCTACTAGATGCAGAAGCTCAAGTCGGAGTTACACTCACTGAGAGCTATGCCATGTGGCCAGGCTCGTCCGTTTCCGGTCTCTATTTCAGCCATCCTGACGCCTATTATTTTGGCGTCGCCAAGGTCGAACGCGATCAGGTTCTGGACTATGCGGAACGCAAGGGCATGGCGGTTGCCGAAGTGGAACGTTGGCTCGGCCCTGTGCTGAACTACATTCCGGGTAAGTAACTTAGGATATAGGAGCAGGCTCCCGGCGCTGTCGGGAGCCTTATTTCTTCACCCTTCGGAACCCTTCGCCTCCTCACACGTCTCCTTCAGAACCCCCTCTCAGGTAGCACTATGTTGGCTCCCCAAATTCCAGTTCTGGTTGTGACCCAAGCGGACGCGCTGCCTCAACTCGCACCCGGCGACAGGCTTCTGCGCTTACCCCGCAACTCCGGCCACGGTCACGCCGATGGCGCCAGCTGCGTGGCCTGTTCCTCTCAGACAGATGTCCGTGCCCTGCTCTACAATCTGCTGTTGGACCGCGACAACGGTACTGACAATTTCACCCGCGTTATCGTGGATGCCAGCGCTATCCCTGAGCCCCTGCAGGTCATGTTCGCCTTAACGGGCAAGCTGCCTGCCCAAGCCCTTCGCGACCACACTGTCGCCAAACGCTTTTACCTTCAGGGCGTAGCGGGCCGGTAAAGATCTATAGGCGTGAGCCAATAGTGCTTCAGACCATTTATTCGATCCACCCCACCGTCGTTGCCGGACCTGTCCCAGCAATCCAGACAGGCCTCGCACAAAACAGGATCACCGGGACAAGCCCGGTGATGACGACGACGCTGAAGGCACCTAGCGCAACGACCTCAGTCGCGCTCTAGCAGTGCTTTCCAAATGATCCCGCCAATAGCGGCGCCTGCAAGTGGGGCGAGGATAAACACCCAGACTTGGCCCAAAGCCCCATTGTCCGCAAACAAGGCGGCCGCGATGGAGCGTGCTGGATTGACCGAAGTGTTGCTCACCGGGATCGAGATCAAGTGGATCAGGGTCAGCCCCAAACCGATAGCGATTGGCGCGAAACCAGCCGCGGCATTCTTATGCGTCGATCCCAAAATGATAATCAGGAAAAACGCCGTCAGCACCACTTCAGCTACGATAACGGACACCAACCCATAGCCATGCGGAGAAAGCGTGTCATAGCCGTTCGAAGCAAAGCCGCCAGCGACAAAACCAGTCACGCCCGACGCAATGACGAAGAGCACCAGTGCCCCGAGCGCACCGCCGATGATCTGAGCGACCCAATAAGGCACGAGGTCCTTGTAATCGAACCGACCAGCGACAGCGAGCCCGAGAGAAACAGCAGGATTGAAATGCCCGCCGGAGATGTGCCCGACCGCGTAAGCCATTGTCAGCACAGTTAAACCGAAGGCCAGCGAGACACCTGCATAGCCAATTCCAAGTTCCGGAATGCCCGCCGCAAGAACAGCTGAGCCACACCCTCCAAAGACAAGTCAAAACGTTCCGAATGCTTCAGCTGAAAGACGCTTAATCATGGCCTTCTCACTCCAAGCAGGTGATTCTGCTTTGGATATGCTGTCTAAAATTTCCGAAATCAGCAAAACAAATAAAACACGATCTAATTTGCGCAGCGCTATTCTCTGATGGGCCGGAGTTTTACATCGCGCGACTTCAGGATCGAAATCCGCAGCGGTGTTCCTCCCCCTTTCACGCCCTCTGCCCCCACCCAGAAGACAGCATGGAGCGCAAGCGCTCACGAGCGGCACCTTGAGACCGCTCCACCACCCAAAACAAAAAAAAGCCGGGCATTTCTGCCCAGCCTCAATTCTACAAAACTCGATAAGAGCGCTTAGCGGCCCTTGACCACCGAGTAGCCAGCATACTTCGCTGCCGTGCCGAGTTCTTCTTCGATACGGATGAGCTGGTTGTACTTCGCCAGACGGTCCGAACGCGAGAGCGAGCCGGTCTTGATCTGACCGCAGTTGAGCGCAACTGCGAGGTCAGCGATGGTCGCGTCTTCGGTTTCACCCGAGCGGTGCGACATGACCGAGGTGTAGCCTGCGCGGTGAGCGGTATCGACCGCGTTCAGCGTTTCGGACAGCGAACCGATCTGGTTCACCTTGACCAGGATCGAGTTCGCGACGCCCATCTTGATGCCCGATACGAGGCGTTCGGTGTTGGTCACGAACAGATCGTCGCCGACCAGCTGAACCTTCTTGCCGATTGCATCGGTCAGCGCCTTCCAGCCATCCCAATCGTCTTCGGCCATGCCGTCTTCGATGGTGATGATTGGGAAGCGGTTCACGAGGTCTTCGAGGAAACGTACGTTGTCGTCGGACGACAGCGACTTGCCCTCGCCGACCATCTCGTACTTGCCGTTCTTGAAATATTCGGTCGACGCGCAATCGAGACCGATGAAGACGTCTTCGCCTGGACGATAGCCTGCCTTTTCGATCGAGCGCATGATGAAGCCGAGCGCTTCGTCAGCCGAACCAAGGTTTGGTGCGAAACCGCCTTCGTCACCCACGTTGGTGTTGTGGCCTTCAGCCGACAGACCCTTCTTGAGGGTGTGGAAGATTTCCGAACCGATACGGACAGCGTCGGCGATGGAATCTGCGCCAGCTGGCAGGATCATGAATTCCTGCATGTCGATTGGATTGTCAGCGTGCTCGCCGCCATTGATGATGTTCATCATCGGCACAGGCAGAACATGGGCGTTTGGCCCACCGATGTAACGGTAGAGTGGCTGGGTAGCCGATTCAGCAGCGGCCTTCGCAACAGCGAGCGACACGCCCAGAATGGCGTTAGCGCCAAGACGGCCCTTGTTGTGGGTGCCGTCGAGATCGATCATTGCCTGGTCGATTGCCAGCTGATCGAAAGCGTCCATGCCGAGGATTTCTTCGGACAGCGCGGAGTTCACGTTTTCAACGGCCTGGGTCACGCCCTTGCCGGAAAAGAGCTTGCCGCCGTCGCGCAGTTCTACGGCTTCATGGGCACCGGTAGAAGCGCCTGATGGCACTGCGGCGCGGCCGAAACTGCCGTCGTCCAGAACCACATCGACTTCAACAGTGGGATTGCCGCGGCTGTCAAAGATTTGACGGCCATTGACGTGGATAATCGATGCCATGAGTGCCCTTCCAGAAGTTGCGCTGGTGATGTGTGCCTCTCTAGACCCAGTGTGTGACAGAAGGAAGGGGGACAGACGAAAAAAGCCAAATCTGCCGGATTGAAACGTTGTCATAACCGCAAAGAGCATACT
This sequence comes from Devosia sp. MC521, assembly GCF_014127105.1. Taxonomy (NCBI): domain Bacteria; kingdom Pseudomonadati; phylum Pseudomonadota; class Alphaproteobacteria; order Hyphomicrobiales; family Devosiaceae; genus Devosia; species Devosia sp. MC521. The sequence continues at coordinate 1,660,565 of NZ_CP059902.1, read as the reverse complement.
AACATGTCACAGTGCTGTGGAGGATGAACGGCGCGGAGGAAACAGTTTTGACTAAGCCACTCGTAAAACAGGTCGCCCATACCTGCGTATTTGCTCGGGATTTGCGCGCCGTAGAGGCATTCTATCGAGACATTCTTGGTGTAAGCCCCAAGTTTGACTTCAAGCGTGGTGAAGAGCGCATCGGGTTTTACCTCGATTTCGGCAATCGCACCTTCGTTGAAGTCTTTCTGCGCGGCGATTCGGCATTCGAGGATCGCAATCAGATCAACCACATCTGTTTCGAGACCGACGATATTGATGCCTTCATGGCCAATGCCGCTCGGCATGGCGTCGCCGTCACGCCAAAGAAGCTCGGCGTAGACCACACATGGCAGTGCTGGTTGGCGGACCCGAGCGGTGTCAAAATCGAGATTTTCCAATACACCGAAAAGTCGATGCAGTTCGGACCATCTGGGGTCGTCTGTCAGGTGGATTGGTAGGCATCCTACCCGCTGGAAAGATAAAAACGCACCATGAGAGCGCATAATCGCGAAAGATTTTCGCCCTAAGTTAATAGCTACATCAAGCTGGAGTCGCGACTTGCGAGTTTCAACGGCAGCGCTTTGTCTATTCATGTATGGGACCAGCTGGGGACATGCTGAGCCCGTGAACTTGGCCGCGTCGGCGTTCAGCATGCCGGGCACCACTCTGGACCTTCCTGGTTGTGGCCTAAGTATTCTGACCGAGGCGACAGCAAAGGTTGAGCCGCAGGTTTTGGGGCCGGACAAGTCGCGCTATTTGGTTGAGTGGCTTGTCACCAATTCTGAATGGTCGCAAGCCTTTCCCAATAGTCTTTATGGGCTCGTCCAATTCCGGATCACCTGCACGCGGATGACGCGCTGGCTTGACGATGCCGCGACCTATAACCGGATTCAGGCAAATGCTGCCCATGATCGGGCGCTGGCTGCCGAAGGCAGTGGCATGCATGAGGGCGAAGATCATTTCACCGCCGCCGAGGCCATGCCTTATGGTGCGCTGAGCCATGCCCATCAAATCGCTTGGGAGCACACCTCGCCCTCCCATTACGGCACGAGCCGACATCATCACGTCGATGTCTATGGGAGTCACGGCAAGATGCGCATCCATGTTTTGGCGCACTTTGTTGGATTCGACCTCTCCGACAATCCCGAATTGGCGGCGGCAGGAACAAAGCTTACCGCAGCGGATGGGTCAGAAGTGATTGCCGGTTCCCCCGTACTCCCTCTCAAAAACGGGGGGCACGTGGTTTCCAGTACCGCAGAGCAGAACATGGCCTATCTCAAATACGTGCTCGGCTCCACGCGGGCACTAACGGTCCAAACAGAAAGCGGCCTACCCAGTTAAGGACAGGCCGCTCGCAAAGGTCAGCTTGGCTTAGGCCTAGTCGGACGTCTGGCGGATAAAGCCGAACGCGACCAAGGTGATCACCGCTGCGATGATCATGTAGTAACCAACCGTGTGCAGGCCATAGGTATTGGCCAGGTGCGTCGCGATGTAAGGCGCGAAGGACGCACCAAAGATGCCACCAAGGTTGAAGGTCAGCGATGCGCCGGTGTAGCGAACCGAAGTTGGGAACGGTGCTGCCAGTGCGGTGCCGAGCGGACCGTAGGTCATGCCCATAAGCGCAAAGCCTACGCAGAGGAATGCAAGTACGCCCCAGACATTGCCCGAGCCGAACATTGGCGCGAGAACCAGACCGAAGACTGCAATACCAATTGCAACGCCGATCATCACCTTGCGCATGCCGAACTTGTCAGCAAGCACGGCCGAAACCGGAATGAACAGGCCAAAGAACACCACGCCGACCATCTGCAGGAGCAGGAAGTCTTCGCGGGCATAGCCGAGGTTCGCAGTACCGTAGCTCAGCGAGAACACGGTCATGATGTAGAACAGCACGAAGGTCGCCAGCGCTGCCATAGTGCCGAGCACAAGGCTCATCTTATGCTTCTTGAAGACGTCGAAGAACGGCACTTCAACGCGTTCAGCCTTTTCGATCGCCTTCGCGAATTCTGGCGTTTCGGTGATCTTGAGACGGATCATCAGACCAACGATAACGAGAACCGACGAGAGCAGGAACGGCACGCGCCAGCCCCAGTCCATGAAGGCGTCGTTGCCCAGAACCTTATCGAGAACGATGAAGATCATCGTCGCGAGGAAGAAGCCAACCGGCGCGCCCAACTGTGGGAACATGCCGTACCAGGCCTTCTTGTCTTCCGGAGCGTTTTCGGTGGCGAGCAGAACAGCGCCGCCCCATTCACCGCCAAGACCCAGACCCTGACCCAGACGGCACAGAGCAAGGAACAGCGCGGCCCATACACCCACCTGATCATAGGTCGGCAGCAGGCCGATAACGACAGTGGAAATGCCCATCAGCAGCAGCGCCGCAACCAGCGTTGCCTTACGGCCGATACGGTCACCATAGTGGCCGAAGAACGCAGCGCCCACAGGACGCGCGATGAACGCAATCGCGAAGGTCGCCAGCGAGCTCAGAAGCGCAGTGGTGTCGTCCCCTGCTGGGAAGAACAGATGCGGGAAAACGATAACCGCAGCTGTTGCGTAGATGTAGAAGTCGAAAAATTCGATCGTGGTGCCGATCATGCTGGCTGCAAGAACGCGCGTGGGCGAGTTCTTCTGCGGCGCTGCATTCGGCGAGGCACTAACGGAGGTCATCTGAAATCCAGATTGCTATCGAAACGGAACGAGGTCGAAAGCACCTTCCCCCGATAAGCGCGCCCGAACCCTCGGTTACGGCCGGAGTACCGCAGAGTACGCCCCAGAGCAACTGCGACAGTTTTACACTTTTAGTTCAACGATTTAGCAAAGTTCATTCGTCACGTTTGTGCGCGTCTATCTGTCTGTCAGATAGCAATTTCTTTGCCTCTTCCAACTCGCGCTCGGCCTTGGTGCGCCCAAATTTTAAGCGGTTCGCCTCGGCGGTCGTCTCTTTTTCGACTTTCGCCTTAGCCTTGCGCGCCTTTGAGAGCGATAGAATCTCAGCCATGGAAAGTCTCCAAAATACATTAGGGAGCGAAACAGGGTGGACCAAAACTATGCCACAACCCGCCTCACTTTGCAGCCTCCACGCGCTGTCCGCACCGTGGAGGCGCCGCATTGAGTTTTAAAGCGAGGCGGTATCGAGCCGATACCCCTGCCCCACAGCCCGCCCAAACGCGGCTTTGGCAATATCGGTTAGCCTAAATCCCTGATCCCAACGGTCGCCTAGCTCACGGAGCGTTCCATCGGCGCCCAAATTGGGGAACGCATACTCGATGTGCAGCGGTCCGTCCGGCGTGTCGACCGTTTCGGGCAGGATTTCAGGCGCAAACGGAATAGCGGCACCCGCCGCCTCTGTTTCCAAGAATCCCGCAAAGCAATACTGCCACATCCAGCCAAAGCGGGTGACATGCGGCTCGTCGCGCAGCCCCACACCAATCGGCACTTGGATGCAGCCACTTGATCCGATCCGCCCATGCACAAAGCGCACGCGCCGAAAGATTGGCTTCATGATCTCGAGCTTTTCCGGGATCGAGCCATATTGCATCTCAAGCCCAGTGTAATAATGCGAGAGATCCGCGTTGATCGTCATTTCGGGGAATTTTTCGACCCATCCAAGGGTGCGGAAAATATCCTGTGTAATCGTCGCGCGATGGGTTTCAATGTGCGCAGCGTGCTTGAGCTTCTGGCTGGCGCTCAGAATATCCTCGATCAGCGCATAGGCTTGTTCATTCGTTTCAAAGCCAGTACCGACATGCAACGTCGTCTGCTCGTGCCCAGCATCCACTTGGCGCTGCAGCACCTCCAACGCCTCGCCAGGCGCTGCCACACGGCTCGATCCATAGGTAATCAATCCAGCTTTGCCATAGGCAGGATCATCGCTCCCCTGCACGCCTGTGTACCCCGCCCCCAGCAGCACTTGCGCGATCTCGGCGGCACTCCCCTTCGGCCCCGCAGACCAGTCTGGAAGCTTGGTAATGGTGCCGAGGTTGAGAGCCTGAATAAAGCGCGGGTGGGTCATGACGCGTCCAATAAGAATTGCACGACGAGTTTAGGCCTCGAAACGTTGCGAGAAAAGCCACAAGTCACTGGATCAAAACAAAAACGCCGGACTTCGTGAGAAGCCCGACGTTTAAAATTTGGAGTGTGCGTTTCGTCTTAAACGAGACGGCTCTGGTCCATTGCCGCAGCGATAAAGCTGGTGAACAGCGGATGCGGCTCAAATGGCTTGGACTTGAGTTCTGGGTGGAACTGCACGCCGATGAACCACGGGTGATCCGTGCGCTCAACGATTTCCGGTAGCGTGCCATCTGGCGATACGCCGGAGAACAGCAGGCCGTTCTTTTCCAGAAGCTTGCGGTAGTCCATGTTCACTTCGTAGCGGTGACGATGGCGCTCGGTAATGCGAGTGGTGCCATAAATGTCCGCAACGCGCGAGCCACGAACCAGCTGAGCTGGGTAAGCGCCGAGACGCAGTGTGCCGCCGAGATCGCCATTTTCCTCGCGGGTGGCTTTCTCATTGCCCTGGACCCATTCCGTCATCATGCCGACGACAGGTTCCTTGGTCGGACCGAATTCGGTCGACGAAGCGTTCTTGATGCCAGCGGTGTTCCGCGCAGCTTCAACGCAAGCCATTTGCATCCCAAAGCAGATACCGAAGTACGGAACATCCTTGGTGCGCGCAAAGCGTGCAGCTTCAATCTTGCCAGCCGCGCCACGTTCGCCGAAACCGCCCGGCACCATAATGCCGTGAACATGCTCGAGATATGGCGATGGATCATCACGCTCGAAGACTTCCGAGTCGATCCACTGCAGGTTGACCTTCACCTTGTTGGCGATACCGCCATGGATCAGGGCTTCCGAGAGCGACTTATAGGCATCCTTGAGGCCGGTGTACTTGCCAACGATGGCAATGTTCACTTCACCTTCTGGATTGTGGAAGCGCTTGGAGACTTCGTTCCAGGCCGTCAGATCAGGTTCTGGCGCATCGGAGATGCCCAGAGCGGCCAGCACTTCGCGGTCGAGACCTTCGTTGTGATAGGCCATTGGAACGTCGTAGATCGAGGCGACATCGAGGCCCTGAATAACGGCGCTTTCACGCACGTTACAGAACAGCGACAGCTTCTTCTTTTCGCCTTCTGGGATCGGACGATCGCAACGGACCAGCAGAACGTCTGGCGCAATACCAATCGAGCGCAGTTCCTTGACGGAGTGCTGCGTCGGCTTGGTCTTGAGTTCACCTGCGGACGGAATGTACGGCATCAGGGTCAGATGCAGATAGCAGGTGTGACCGCGCGGCAAATCATTGCCGAGCTGACGGATCGCTTCAAAGAAGGGCAAGCCTTCAATGTCACCGACAGTGCCACCGATTTCGACCAGAACGAAGTCGAAGTCTTCGTTGCCTTCGAGAACGAAATTCTTGATCGAGTCCGTAACGTGCGGGATCACCTGAACAGTCGCGCCCAGGAACTCGCCCCGGCGTTCTTTGCTCAGCAGGTCCGAATAAATTCGACCTGACGTGATGTTGTCACGCTTATTGGCCGCGCGGCCAGTGAAGCGTTCGTAGTGACCGAGATCGAGATCGGTCTCCGCGCCGTCGTCGGTGACAAACACTTCGCCGTGTTGTGTCGGCGACATCGTGCCGGGATCAATGTTGAGATAGGGGTCAAGCTTACGCAAGCGGACCTTATATCCGCGTGCTTGCAGAACAGCACCGAGTGCTGCTGAAGCGAGACCTTTGCCAAGGGAGGAAACCACGCCTCCGGTGATAAAAACGTACCGAGCCATGGGCGATCACCATAAGCATAATATTGACGATTCGCAGAGCACGTTTTCGTGCACTACACAAAAGAAACAAGGGGATGTTTCCATCCCCTTGTTCAAACTAGCCTTTCGGCAGATCAGTTACCTGTTGCAGGTGCTGCCGGAGCTTCAGCCGGAGCCACTGGGACCGGTAGGTCTGTGGCCGACTGCGCCGGAGCCGCAGGAACAGGAAGATCACCTTGCAGAGCATTCAATGCGTCAAGAACGGTCGAAGGCTGGGAGCCATCGGAGTTGGTGACAGCATTATCGAGAATGCTTGAGGTGCCGCGATCCAGCTCTGCCAGAATGGTCAGGCCGATTGCAGAAACAAAAAACAGGGTTGCCAGAATAGCGGTCGTGCGGGTCAGCAGGTTTGCCGATCCGCGCGCGGATACGAGACCCCCACCGGAGTTGCTACCGCCAATACCAAGGGCACCGCCCTCTGAGCGCTGGATCAAGATAACGACGATCAGCGCCAGCACGATCAGCAGATAGGCGACTAGCAGGACGTTGGCCATTGAACTTCTGTCTTCGCGTCATTCTGAGCATGCCAAGGCACTGCTCAGGTTGAAAAGGATGTCGGGCTCTTACACCCGTCGAACGGCAAATGCCAGCCGGTCCGTGAATTTTCAACGGAACCGAGTGGCGCTTCGCCTGATCTATACCGCCGAGATAATAGTATAGAAGTCTTTTGCCAAGAGGCTTGCGCCCCCGACGAGCCCACCATTGACATTTTCAATGGCCAAAATCTCGCGAGCGTTCTGCGGTTTCAGCGATCCACCGTAAAGAATCTGGATCGTCGCGCCGGTCTCACCAAAGCGATCAACCAGCTGCGCACGGATAGCGTCGTGAATTTCTGCGATGTCAGCCGAGTTCGGAGTGCGACCCGTTCCAATCGCCCAGATTGGCTCATAAGCCACCACAACACTGTGCTGCCCGGCCGCATCCGGCAGTGACGCTGCCAACTGTGCAGCGACAACGGTCACGGCTTGCCCAGCATCGCGCTGTGCTTCGCTTTCACCAACACATACGATCGGCTTCAAACCTGCACCAATTGCAGCTTCTGCCTTGGCGCGGACCATGTCATCGCTTTCGCCGTGGTCGGCACGGCGCTCAGAATGGCCCACGATCACATATTGGGCACCAGCGTCAGCCAACATCGAAACTGAAATATCGCCCGTGTGCGCGCCAGCATTTGCCGTGTGACAATCCTGTCCACCGGCCAAAATGCCACTAGAAGCGCCCTGCTCCGCCACTGCATGCAACAAAGTTGCGGGCGGGCAAATGCATACCAAAGCGCGTGGAGCCTCGCCTGTTGTCAATAATTGTGCGAGTTCACTAATCTCTGAGAGGGACTGCTTGAGCCCGTTCATCTTCCAATTTCCCGCGATCAACGGTGTAATGGTGGTCAATTGAAGTGCTCCTACCTCTTGCGCCGACGAGGGGTTTGCCATAACCCCGCAAGTCGGATTGTCTCTACTCATCTGCCCTTACACGTTTGGTAAGGGACTGGGCAAGGAACTGGAACGTACGAAATGCTCGATGGTTTGCGCGGTTTTGCAAAATCTTGGCCTGGTAAGATCATGGGCGCGTTTTTGCTCGTGGGCGTCGCAGGTTTCGGGATCAACAATGTTATCCTCGATCTTGGTAGCAATACCGTAGGCCGAGTGGGCGATGAAGAGATCAGCGGCAAAGACTTTTTCCGCACTTATCAGCAGCAGCTGAACCAGCTGACACAGACCATGGGCACTATGCCGACGACCAGTCAGGCAAGCGCAATGGGCGTACCTTCTTCGGTGCTGATGCGTCTGGCAAACGAAGCTGCGATTGATTCTCTTTCTAACAGCTTTGGTCTGGGCGTCACTGAAGCCAAGCTCGCGCAGCTTCTGCGTGAAGATCCATCCTTCTTCGGCACCTTGGGCAATTTTGATCCGCAGGTTTTCCGCGCCGTGTTGCAAAACTCTGGCATGACGGAAGCCGAATATTTTGACTCCGCGACGAGCATGGCGCAGCGCGAGCAACTAACCCAGGCTATGTTTGTCCACACCAAACTGCCGAGTGTGGCCGCTGACCTCATCAACAGCTACGCCAACACCACCCGCGCTATCGACTACTTTGCGCTCACCGATGCAAATATCGAAACGCCAGCTGAGCCGACCGAGGAAGAGCTGAAGGCTTATCTCGCCGAGCATCAGAACGAATACCGCACCATCGAAACCCGTAAGGTTCGTTTGTTCGACCTGTCGATTCCGGCGCTCGCCGCGACGATCGACGTGCCGGAAGCTGACATTGCGGCCGAGTACGAAGCGACCAGCGCGAACCTGACGACCCCAGAGCAGCGGACTATTCAGCAGCTGGTTCTCAACACTCCTGAACTGCAGACCGCCTTTGCAGAGGGCCTTGCCAGCGGCGCGACGTTTGAAGACCTCGTTGCCCAGGCGGGTGTAACCCCAACCACTCTCGGCACCCTGCCACGCAGCGCCATCAACGACGCTCGCCTTGGCGACGCGGCTTTCGCTCTCAACGCGGGTGAGTTTGCGATCATCCCAGGCATTGGTGGCGAACGCGCCGTCTTCGCATCAGAAATCATTGCTGAAGCCCGCCCAACGCTGGAAGAAGCAAGCGAGCAGATCAAGACCCGCCTGGCTCAGGCCAAGGCCCGTACCGAAGTCAACGAAATCCTCGATCAGGTTGAAGAACTGCGTGCAGCCTTCCAGCCACTCGACCAAATTGCCGAACGCTTCAACCTGCCGGTTTATGAAGTTGATCTCACCGCATCGGGTGCTGAGCTCTCCGTCTTGCCGAACCTTGCAAACGACGACCGCAACCGCGTTTCGCAGGCGATCTTTGCCGCTCAGATGGACAAGCTGACCCCAGCTATCCCGGTCACTGGCAACGCCCACGTTTGGTTCGACCTGCTCAACATCGCACCGGTCCGCGACGAAACGTTTGAGGAAGTGCGCGAAGAAATCACTGCAGCCATCACGCAGGAACGCGTTGAAGCGGCAATGACTGCGCTTGGCGAAGACATCGTCGCGCGTCTCGACGCCGGCGAAACACTCTCCGACATCGCGATGAGCCTTTCGACCTTCCCGCAGATCAGCTCCCCCTTCACGCGCTTTGGCTCGGAAGATGGCACGATTGATCAGGTCACAGCCGCTGCCGTCTTCGCTGGCGGCGCTGAGCACCGCGGTACGGTCATCAATCAGAACGGCGAATTCATCGTCTTCGAAGTGATGGACAGGTCCACACCAGCAGAACCTCTGCAGGCGGAAATCGTTGATAATCTCAACGCTGAAGTCCAGAACGATCTCTTCGGTGACTTTATCAGCGCCGTACGTGATGACGCTGGCGTTCGTGTGAACGAACAGGCGATGACCAACATCATCACCCAGAACTTCGGCCAGTAACGGTTCCTTTCAACTCTCGGAAACTACAAAATGACGCCCGACTTTGCTCAGACATTCAGCGCCCAATACGACGCAGGAAAGTCTGGCATCGTCTGGCGTCGCATCGTGGCAGACCTTGAGACGCCGATCGGCACCTATCTGAAGCTGGCAGCCGACCGCACCCACACCTTCCTTTTGGAAAGTGTTCAGGACGGCACCAAGCGTGGTCGGTATTCGATCATCGGTCTTCAGCCAGATCTGCTGCTCAAGGTCGAAAACGGCACCGCCTCGATCAATCGCTCCGCCCAAACCGATCCCGACGCCTTCGTGCCTGTCGACGCACTTCCGCTCGATGCTCTGCGTGATCTCGTGGCCGAAAGCGCCATCGACATGCCGAGCCAGTTGCCGCCCCAATCGGCAGGCGTCTTCGGCTATTTGGGCTATGAAATGGTGCGCTATATGGAGCGCCTGCCCAATAGCAATCCCGATGAGCTCGGCACCCCTGAAGCCGTGCTGATGCGCCCATCCCTGCTGGCGATTTTCGACACGCTCAAGGATGAACTTTACCTCACCGCACCCGTCTATGTGAAAGACGGCGTCTCGGCGGCGCAGGCGCTTGCAGCGGCCGAAGATCGTATCGATGATGCAATAGCGCGCCTGTCACGCGCTCTCCCCGCCACGCCCGCCGTCGCTGACCTTGAGTCGATTGAGGTCACCAGCAACACCACCGAGGAAGAATTCTTCGGCATGGTCGCCAAGGCCAAGGACTACATCACGGCTGGCGATATTTTCCAGGTCGTCCTCAGCCAGCGATTCTCGGCTGAGTTCACCCTGCCCCCGACCGCGCTCTATCGGGCGCTGCGCCGAACCAATCCAAGCCCCTATATGTATTTCCTCGATTTCGGTGGTTTTGCAGTCGCTGGCTCCAGCCCCGAAATTCTGGTGCGCGTGCAGGATGGCGAAGTCACCATTCGTCCAATCGCAGGCACGCGTAAGCGTGGCGCGACGCCGATCCGCGATCAGGAATTGGCGGAAGAACTGCTCTCCGATCCAAAGGAATTGTCCGAGCACCTCATGCTGCTCGATCTGGGCCGCAACGACGTTGGTCGTGTCGCCAAGCCGGGCACGGTAAAAGTCACGGACAAGTTCTTCCTCGAATATTATTCCCACGTCATGCACATCGTTTCCAACGTTGTGGGTGAACTCGACCCCGTCAACGACTTCGTTGATGCGCTCTCTGCTGGCTTCCCGGCTGGCACGGTATCTGGCGCGCCAAAGGTCCGTGCGATGGAAATCATCGACGAGCTGGAACAGTCCCGTCGTGGCATTTACGGCGGTTGCGTCGGCTACTTCGGCGCCGATGGCACAATGGACACCTGTATCGTCCTGCGCACCGGCATCGTGAAGGACGGCAAGCTTTACGTTCAGTCTGGCGCGGGCATTGTTGCCGACAGCAAGCCCGAACTTGAACAACTAGAATGCCAGAATAAGGCAAGAGCCCTTTTCAGCGCTGCTGAAGAAGCGCTACGATATGCAGGCGAACCGAGAGTGGGCCAATAATGCTGGCTCATTCCGTGGTTGTAGACGCAAGAGATAGGTCTGACATGGATTTTCGATGGCGAGGCTGGTGCTGAAACAGGGCGTTTCGCTTTGGCGAGAGAGCCCGGTGTTTTCGTTTTCAGACACCCTCAGGACTTGAGTGCAATGACCAAGACCCTCGTTATCGATAACTACGACAGCTTCACCTACAACCTCGTCCACTATCTCGCCGAGCTCGGCGCTGACATCACCGTCAAGCGCAACGACAAGATCACGCTCGATGAGATCGCCGAAATGACCCCCGAGGCCATCGTGCTCTCGCCCGGCCCCTGCACACCCACCGAAGCCGGCGTCTGCCTCGACGTTATCGAGCGCTTCAAGGGTGAAATCCCCATGCTCGGCGTCTGCCTCGGCCATCAGGCCATTGGCCAGGCTCTCGGCGGCGATGTTGTCCGCGCCCCAACCCTGTTCCATGGCAAGACTAGCAAGATCAATCACACCGGCAAGGGGCTTTTCCGTGGCCTCAATGCTGGGTTTGACGCCACGCGCTATCACTCGCTCATCGTCAAGGCCGACACGCTGCCTGATGAGCTTGAAGTCACCGCCACCACCGATGATGGCCTGATCATGGGCATGCAGCACAAGTCACTGCCCATTCACGGCGTGCAGTTCCACCCGGAAAGCATCGCCAGCGAAAATGGCCACGCCATGCTGCAAAACTTCCTGAACCTTGCCCGTGATTTCAACGCCCGAAAGGCTGCGTGATGGATATCAAGCAAGCTCTCGGCAAAATCGCTTCCGGTAAGGATCTCACCGGCGAAGAAATGCGCTCAGTGATGCGCATCATCATGTCCGGCGAAGCGACAGCCGCCCAGACTGGCGCATTCCTCATGGGCATGCGCATCAAGGGCGAGACCTCTGGCGAAATCGCCGCTGCGGTCTCGATCCTTCGCGAAAAGATGATCCCAGTCGAAGCCCCTGAAGACGCCGTCGACATTGTCGGCACAGGCGGCGATGGTCACGGCACCCTCAATATCTCGACAGCTTCCGCCATCGTCACTGCTGCGCTCGGCGTTCCTGTCGCCAAGCATGGCAATCGCGCGTTGTCGTCCAAATCCGGCTCCTCGCAAGCGCTTGAAGCCCTCGGAATCAAGCTCGATCTGGCACCTGCCGAAATTACCCGCTGCATCACCGAAGCCGGGATCGGCTTCATGTTTGCGCCCAATCACCATCAATCGATGAAACACGTTGGCCCGGCCCGCACTGAACTCGGTGTTCGCACCATGTTCAACCTTTTGGGCCCACAGTCGAACCCAGCCAATGTGCGCCGTTACGTTCTCGGCGTCTTCGCTGAAGAATGGGTCGAGCCGGTCGCGCAAGCCCTTCTCGCCAATCGCGCCACCAAGGCATGGGTCGTTTATGGCTCGGATGGGCTGGACGAACTCACCATCACCGGCAAGAGTTTTGTAGGCCAAATTGCCAATGGCGACCTGCGCAGCTTTGAGGTCTATCCTGAGCAAGCGGGGCTCAAGCAGTATCCGCTGGAGGAGATTCTGGGAGGAACTCCTGAAGAGAACGCTCAGGCCATCCACGCTTTGCTGGACGGTGCACCCGGCGCATATCGTGACATCGTCCTCCTCAACGTCGCTGCGGCGATGATTGTGGCCGACAAGGCCGAAGACCTAGAACAAGGCGCTGCAATGGCCGCACATGCCATCGACAGCGGGAACGCAAAACAAACCCTCGCCCGCCTCGTGGCGGTATCGAACGGACGAGCGTGATGACTGATATTCTCAAGCAGATCGAGCATTATAAGCGCCAGGAAATTGAAGCCGCCAAAGCGGCTCGTCCTTGGAACGAGGTCGTGGCCCAAGCGCACGATCAGCCCAAGCCTCGCGGCTTCCTCAATGCGCTCAAAGCCAAGCGTCGCGCCGGCGAATACGGCCTGATCGCAGAAGTCAAAAAGGCGAGCCCCTCCAAGGGCCTCATTCGCCCCGACTTCAACCCAGCGCAACACGCCCGGGATTACGAAGCCGCTGGCGCGGCCTGTTTGTCCGTCCTCACCGACGGCCCGAGCTTTCAAGGCAAGCCAGAGTTTTTGATTGAAGCGCGCGGCGCTACAAATCTGCCGGCCCTGCGCAAAGACTTCCTCTTTGAAACCTATCAGGTCGCCGAAGCCCGCGCTTGGGGCGCGGACTGCATTCTCATCATTCTCGCGGCGGTTGGCGACGACACGGCGCGCTATCTTCTCGATAGCGCCAATGAGTGGGGCATGGACGCGCTGATCGAAGTGCATGACCAGCTTGAACTCGACCGCGCTCTGGCGCTGGACGGCAAGTTCATCGGCGTCAACAACCGCAATCTGCGCACTTTCGAGACGACCCTCGATACCACCGTCAAACTCGCCACCGGCGTCCCCGATGATGTGCTCCTCGTCAGCGAGAGCGGCATCGTCAATCACGAGCACATCAAAATGCTCGACCAGACTTGTGGCGTTACCACCTTCCTCGTGGGCGAGAGCCTTATGCGTCAGTCCGACGTCGTCGCTGCAACCCGCACCCTTCTTACCGGCAGCGCAGCTTGATGACCAAGGGCCTTACCCACCTGAATGCCAAGGGCGAGGCCCACATCGTCGACATTGGTGACAAAGCGGTTACACGCCGCCGTGCCGTCGCACAGGCGCGGCTCAATGGCGAAGCCAGCACCATCACGACCATACTCGGTGGCGGCCTTAAAAAGGGCGACGCCCTCGCCGTTGCGCGCGTGGCTGGCATCATGGCCGCGAAAAAGACCGCCGACGTCATCCCTCTCTGTCACCCGATCCCGCTAACCAAGGTTAGCGTCGAGATCGAGGGCGATAGCGACACCTCTATTCTCATCCGCGTCACCGCCGAGACCACGGGCCAGACCGGCGTCGAAATGGAAGCTTTGGTCGCCGCGTCGACCACAGCATTGACCCTTTACGACATGGCAAAGGGTATCGACCGCGCTATGGTCATCTCAGACCTCTGCTTGGTGGAAAAATCCGGCGGCAAATCCGGCGATTATCAGCGCACACCATGAGCCTTCTCCCTGTCGACGACGCCCTAACCGCTATTTTGGCCCGCGTTCCTGCGGTCCAATCGGAAACAGTCGCCTTACAGGACGCTCTTGGTCGTGTGCTCGCGGGCCCAGTTATGGCCCTGCATGACCAGCCTCCTTTTGACGCCAGCGCCATGGACGGCTACGCCATGCGTGCTGCGGATGTTACCGAAACCGCCTTGTTGCGCGTCATCGGCATGTCGCAAGCGGGCGCGGGGTTTTCGGGTACAGTTGGCGCGGGCGAAGCCGTGCGCATTTTCACCGGCGCGCCCGTTCCACCCGGCGCCGATACAGTCATCATGCAGGAAGAAGCAGTGCGCGAAGGGGATTTCGTCCGCTTCACCGCCCCTGCCCGCTTTGGCCACAGCGTTCGCCCCAAGGGGAACGATTTTCACACCGGACAAGTGTTGCTGGAAGCCGGAACCCAGCTGACGCCCATGCAGATCGCAGTCGCGGCCGCCGCCAATTGCGCCACGCTCACCCTCGCCCAACGACCCAAGATCGCTCTGGTCGCCACCGGCGACGAACTCGTTCTTCCCGGCAATCCACTCGGCCCTGATCAGATCGTCGCGTCGAACTCGTTTGGCCTGAGCGCTCTGCTCACGCCTTACGCCTCGAGCGTCGACGATTTCGGCATCATCCCGGATGATGACGATGTGTTGCGTAACCGTCTTGCTGTTGTTTTTGCCAGTGAACCCGACATTGTCATCACCACCGGTGGTGCCTCGGTCGGCGAACACGACCTCGTTCAAGGCGCGCTCAAAGACCTCGGTGTCGAACTGGATTTCTGGCGCATCAACATGCGTCCCGGCAAGCCGCTGATGTTCGGTACACGCGGCAGAACACTCGTCTTCGGCCTTCCGGGCAATCCGGTTTCGGCCATGGTCACCGCGCTCGTGTTCATCGTGCCAGCGCTTCGTCATTGGCTTGGACAGGCTCAGGCCGAAGCCTGGACGTTACCATTGGCGGCACCAACGCCACCGAACACAGCCCGCCGCCATTTTATGCGCGCCAAGCTCATCCACACCGCTATGGGTCCGAAATTGTTACCAATTTCCCAGACCGACAGCGGCCATACATCGGCGCTCTCTCAAGCCGATATGCTGATCATTCAGCCCGAGCACGACCCTGGCCAAGCGGAAGGCGCGCTGGTCCGCGCCCTGCCGATTTAAGAGATACGCTGGCTCGCCGCTGCGGGCTTTTTCCGTCCCGTGTGCCAACGAATTTTGATCCCCTTGGAGAGCAACTTTAGCGCCTCCACATAGATCCCACCCGTAACTTTGAGCGTCATCAATGGGTGCGAAAAGAATAGCGACTTCAGAACTTTATCGGAGAAATCCTGCCGTGTTCCGGTGAAAGCCGCGTAAAGCAGTGGTTCCCGATTTTGCGTCTCGTTGATGGCCACCATCACCCGCTCGCCCGGCAAAACCAGACGGAAATTATAGACGCAATCCATATCGATGAAGGGCGAAACGTAAAAACCCTTCTCGGCGCTCTGTTCGATATCGTTAGCGCCCAACACATAGGTGTGCCGCTCTTTAAATGTATTATGGACCTCATAAATGGTGGCTATCGGCGCGCCATTTTCATCGTCGCAATACCAGACGGTCAGCGGATTAAACACGTAACCCAAAATGCGCGGATAGCATAGAACGCGAATCCGGCTCGGCTTGGCAAACCCTGCCTCCGTCAGCCGCCCTTCTGCCCAGTCCCGAAGACTGCCACCATCTCCATGGTCCGCATCGAGAAACGAGAACAGAGCCCGCCGATTATGCCCAAAGTGCTTGAGCGTATTGAGCAATGGCAGCTCGTCGAGATCGATGAGCAGAGAGAAAACACGGTATTTCAGCGCGTGTTTCTTGGGGCGATGGCGCTGATGCACCACCTCCCCAACATAGATCGCCGAATTGACGATTTGCGTCATGCCACCAGAGCTTCCGCCGGTGCCAGCGTAATCCGGCCAGACTGGTTCTTGACCGACCAAGGCCGTGGCAGCGACCCCATGGCTTCCGCCGCCGCAAGGCCCGACTGTAAACCATCTTCATGGAAGCCACGGCCGAAATGCGCGCCTGCGTAGAACGTGTTCTGCAGGCCCTGAATGCGCCAGAGGTTTTCCTGCGCGTGAATAGCAGCGGAATCGAACAAGGGATGGGTGTAATCGAAACGGGCGATTTCCCCCTGCGCTTCGCGCGCCGGATTGAGGGTCACAAAAATATCGTCACCCTTGAAATTCTGCAGCGCGTTCATCCAATAGGTAACGCAAAGGCTTTCGGTGTGGCCGTCATTTTCGCCGACATAATTCCAGCAGCACCAGATATTACGGCGGCGCGGCATAAAGCTTTTGTCCTTATGGACGACAGCCAAATTGTGGGTGTAGCGGAACGCACCGAGCAAAGCCTGCTCACTACCATCTGGCGCATCGAGCATTGCGAGAGCCTGATCCGCATGGCTGGCGATCAAAATCTTATCGAAACGATCAGAGTGCCCAGACCCGTCAATAACGGTCACCCCACGCCCGTCACGAACCACCTTGGCGACTGGCGTATTGAGCCGGATTTCGCCAGCAAATTCACGTGCAAGAGTTTGCACGTAATTACGGCTCCCGCCTGTCACCGTGCGCCAATCGGGGCGCTGCAACAACGTCAGCAGGCCGTGGCTTTCAAAGAAACGCACGAAGGCCAGCAGCGGGTAAGAGCGTATGTCTTCAGCGCTGGAGGACCAGATCGCCGCCGCCATCGGCAACAGGTGACCGTCAACGAACGAGTCCGAATAGTTTTGGCGTCGCAGATATTCGTCCACGGTCAGTCCGCGAATTTCACTGCGCGAGAGATCGCGCGGCGCTTCGCGATAGAAACGCAGAATATCGCGGAACAATTGCCAGAAGCGCTTGCGGAACATGTTCCGGCGCTGACCCAACATGCCATTGAGCCCCTCGCCGCAATATTCAAACTCGCCATTATCCAGCGAAGCCGCAAACGACATAACCGTCCGCTCACTAGCAACGCCAAGGTGATCGAACATGGCTTCGAGATTGGGGTAATTCTTGTTGTTATAGACGATGAACCCTGTGTCCACCGGCCCGGTGCCTGGCACGTCAATGGTGTTGGAGTGCCCACCCAAACGGTCTGCCGCTTCATACAAGACGACGTCGTTGGTTTTGCTCAGGAGCCAGGCGGCCGACAATCCGGAGATACCACTCCCCACAACAGCGATCCTTTGACGGAGCGGTTGAGCGCCAGAGAACGGTGCAGGTTCGTGATACATATATAGAGGTCCCTTGAAGTGTCATCAGCACTACGCAGATACAACGCGATTGGATCATCAAAGGTGACGCAGAGCTTTCTCGCTGCCGCCATTTTTTTCCTGAGCGGCGAGTGATCCAAGTTTTATGTGATGCCGTAATTGAGGCATGACACTTGCGATTTACCCCGATACGGGACCGTGCGAGAGTGCTGCTTTTCCACCTAGCCGTAACAACATGTTACGCGCTGCAAATGGGCGTGGCCGCGTGACGAGTAACATCCCGAAAACGAGCGATGCGACAGAGAACGAGCTGGTTACCAGTTGCCTGGTAGCGGTCGCCGAAAGCCGCGACGTGGCGGCCTTACGTAAGATATTCACTCTCTATTCGCCTCGCATTCGTGCCTATCTCATCAAGCATACGCGGGACGTCCAGGCGGCCGAGGATTTGGTGCAAGAGGTCATGCTCGCCATATGGCGCAAAGCCGAGCAGTTTGACCCCATGCGCGGGTCCGCTGGTGCATGGATTTTCGCCATCGCGCGCAACACCTATATCGACGCCTGGCGCCGCCAGAAGCGTCCTGAATTCGACCTGAATGACCCTGCCCTCATGGCCGACCCGGAACCGGAGCCGACGGACATCTTAGTTCAGAGGCAACGACAAGACGCAGTTCAAAAGGCCATGCAAACTCTACCACAGGAACAGATCGACCTGATCAAGCTCTCGTTTTTCGAAGAAGCGTCGCACAGCACCATTGCCAAGCAATTGAGCTTGCCGATCGGCACCGTAAAATCCCGCATTCGCCTCGCCTTCGGGCGCCTTCGCACGGCATTGGAGGACCTGAAATGAGCCTTCATCACCACACAAGCGAAGCGCTACTGCTCGATTACGCATCCGGCAATCTGGCCGAGGGTTGGTCATTGGCAATCGCCACACACTTGGCCATGTGCCCAGAGTGCCGCCAGCGCCTCGACATCATCGAAGCCACTGCTGGCGCGCTTTTGGCCGAGATCGCGCCCGTCGCCGGTCCTGCTGACGCATGGGAAAGCTTTGCCGAACGCTTGGAAGTCGAACCCGCACCACGAGCTGCCAAACCGGTACGTGACGAACAGGTTACTGTTGGCGAAATCCCGCAGCCTCTCCGCGACTATGTTGGGCGTTTCGATCAGATCAAGTGGAAGCGCATCGGCAATGCGCATCAGGTCATTTTGCCCATCAATGATGGGGAAACCATGGTTCGCCTGCTCCGCATCCCTGCGGGCAAGCCTGTCCCTGAACACAGCCATGGCGGGCGCGAGCTTACACTCGTTCTCCAGGGCAGTTTTCACGATGAAGTGGATCGTTTCGGCCCCGGCGATCTTGAAGAAGCAGACGGCTCCCTCACGCACCAGCCCATCGCTGGCACGGACATGGACTGTATCTGCCTAGCGGTTACTGACGCACCGCTCAAATTTAGCTCGCGACTGGTTCGCTTTATGCAACCGTACCTCGGCATCTAAGGAGTGCAAAATGGCTGGTTTCTCTATCGGCACGCTGTTAGCGGCCTATTTCGGCGCGGCTGCGTTATTCTTCGCGGTTGATTTTATCTGGCTCGGCTTCCTCGCTATCGGTTTTTACCGTAGCGAGATCGGCCACCTCCTGCTCGACAAGCCGAACATGACCGCAGCAGTGGTGTTCTATCTCTTCTATGTGATCGGGATTGTCGGCTTCGCCATTTTGCCGGCCCTCAACGCCAATTCTTGGGTTTGGGCTTTGGTCGCAGGCGTTGCGCTGGGTCTGATTGCCTATGGCACATACGACTTCACCAATCTGGCGACACTGAAAGATTGGTCTTGGAAGGTAACCGTTGTCGACCTGATTTGGGGCGGCGCAATCACTGGTGGCGCCGCCGTTGCAGGTTACTTCGCCGCGCGGCTCACTGTTTGAGCCGCTTAGTCAAGGCAAACGAAATGGGTTTTGGCAGCCATGCCAGAACCCGCAAAGGCCAGATCAGCCGACGCGGGAAAGCGATCTCAAAGTGCTTACCCTTGAGCCCCTTCAAGATCCGCTGTGCCGCAGCTTCGGGCTCCAAAATAAACGGCATCTCAAAGTTATTCTGATCGGTCAGACGGGTCCGAACAAAGCCCGGCGTAATCAACCGCACATCGACATTGGGCTCCAGCTCAACGCGCAGGCTCTGCGCCAGATTGACGATCCCAGCCTTCGTCGCTGAATAGACCTGCCCATTGGGCAATCCAAAAATTGCTGCAGCCGAACCAAAGAGCGCCAACTGCCCGCCGGGCTTGAGGTTCTTCGCGCCAACACGCGCAACATTGTAGGTTCCGGTCAGATTGGCGACGATAATGTCTTCAGCTTTTTTCTGGTCGGCTGCCAGCACTGGACCAGGATCATAGATCGCCGCCGTGGTGATGATGCAGTCGAATGGGCCATGTGCCCTAGCCGCGTCTTCAAGCGATTGCGGATCAACCACATCGGCAACCGCAAAACTATGCCGCGGCCCGAGAATAGCGACCACTTTCTCTAGCGCCTCGGCATTGCGCCCACTGATGGTAACCTCGGCCCCATCGTCGGCATAGGCCTGCGCAAGCGCTGCACCGATCCCGCTACTGCCACCAATAATCCAAACTTTTTGGATGTTCGCCATCGCGTAATATCTCCTGTGTCAGAGACACTACGCAGCTGGCTCAAGGATGGATGCTTAGGCGGCCAATATTATCGGCGGTCTTAGCGCTACAACCTCACAATCGCGCCCCGTCAGTGTCAAAAGCCAATGCGGCCCCAGCCTCTATGCCAACATCTATGTGCGCACCATTGGTAATCCGTGCGTGACCCTTTTGTTGAATGGTCAGCTTCGTCTCTCCGTCACTGCCGACGGCATAAACATAGGAAACGCCGCCGAGCTGCTCGACCACCTGCGCAGTTGCCGTCAGGCGTTCGCTACTCTCCTCGACCGCGCAGAAATGCTCGGGCCGTATGCCAATTGTTACCTTTTGCCCAAGCACTGCTTTTCCTGTAAATATGCCGGTACTCGCGGAATATCTCCGATAAGCTCCCAATTTTGGGACAAGGAGGTGGTCATGAACAAGGATCAGCGCGAGATCGCGCGCAAGCTTCGCATTATTCAACATGCGGACCAGGCTGGTGATGTTTCCAAGACCTGTCGTTATTTTGGTATTGGCCGCAGCAGCTTCGAACGCTGGCAAGCAGCCTACCGAAAGCATGGTGGTTCAGGTTTGGTAAACCGCCCCCGCTTCCGAAATGGCACGCCAATCGGACGCCGATCGAGATCAAGGAGAAGGTGCTTCATCTTCGAAGCCAGTACCACCTAGGTCCCATTCGGATCGTCTGGTATCTGGCGCGCTACGATGGCATCAAAATTTCAGTCGCAACGGTCTCACGGATACTCAAGCGCAACGGCGTAAACCGCCTTCCACGAGGTACCCGTTTACGGAAGGTACACACCAAGTGGTACAACAAGCAGGTACCTGGTCACCATATCCAGATGGACGTCAAGTTCCTGACATTTAAAGGAGAAAAGGGAGAGAAATTCCGCCGCTTCCAATTTACCGCCATCGATGACGCAACCCGCGTACGGGCGCTCAAGATCTATGAAAAGCACACCCAGGCCAACGCAATCGACTTTGCCGACCACATCATCAAGACTTTCCCATTGCGCATCCGCGAGATCAGAACCGACAATGGTCATGAAATCCAGGCGAAGTTCCACTGGCATGTCGAGGACCACGGCATTCGCCACGCCTATATCAAGCGCGGCACGCCGCAGCTGAATGGCAAAGTCGAGCGTTCGCATCGATGCGATCAGCAGGAGTTCTACCAACTGCTCGACTACAAGGGCGACGTCGACCTAGAAGCCAAACTAGATGAATGGGAGCGCTTTTATAACTTCGCCAGGCCACATGGCGCGTTCAATAGCAAGACACCTTACGAACCGCTTCGCGAAAAGCTATAATCCCACCCAGAGCTGACCCGACAGTACCTGCACCTTACAATCATGTTGAACTCAGAGGCCAAATACACTTGGCCCTTGGGCATCATGCAGTATCAGGGACAATACGGAACCGACTGGCCACGCGTTCTGGCCTATCTATCCCTCTCTATTCTGCCCGCCATCATCTTCTTCCTCGCGGCCCAACGCTACGTTATCTCAGGGCTCACAGGCGGAGCCGTTAAGGGCTAATGCAAACGAAAAGGCCGGCCTCAAAATTGAGACCGGCCTTTTCAATTCAACAAGTGCGTCCGCTTAGATCTGCGGCACAACCTTGCTCGCATCAATCTGGCTTGGACGGCCAGCGATGTTGAGCTTGGCGATACGCGGTTCGGTGCGGGAAATCACCTTACCGCCCTTGATTACAGCCAGACGCGTTGCCTTGAGGCGGATCGCTTCAATGCTGTCTGAGGCCTGCAGCAGGACCATGTCGGCCTTGCAGCCTACTTCAACGCCATAGCCTTCCAGATGCATGATCTTTGCCGGAGCGGTGGTGATCGCCTCAAAGCACTGACGCATCGCGGCGCGGCTGGTCATCTGCGCCACGTGCAGCCCCATATCCGCGACTTCGAGCATGTCTGCATGGTTGAGCGAATACCACGGGTCCATCACGCAGTCCTGGCCAAAGGCGCTGTTGATGCCGTAGCTCAGGAGTTCGGGGAACCGGGTCATGCCGCGACGCTTTGGATAGCTGTCGTGACGGCCCTGAATAACGATGTTGATGCGTGGGTTCGCCGTCGCCGAAACACCCGCTTCAGCCATCATCGGCAGCAGCTTGGACACATAGTAATTGTCCATGGAGTGCATCGAGGTCAGGTGCGAAGCATTCACACGACCGTTGAGGCCCAAACGCTGGGTTTCATAAGTCAGCGCTTCGATGTGGCGCGAGTTTGGATCGTCGGTCTCGTCGCAGTGGATGTCGACGAGAAGCCCGCGCTTTTCAGCGATTTCGCACAGCGCCTTCATGCTCTTAGCACCGTCTTCCATGGTGCGTTCGAAGTGCGGAATACCGCCCACGATCTCAACACCCATGTCGAGCGCGCGGTTCAGCAGCTCCACAGCGCCCGGATAGCGATAATAGCCGTCCTGCGGGAAGGCGACGAGCTGCAGATCAATATAGGGCGCGACAAGGCGCTTCACTTCCAACAGCGCTTCCACGCCCAAGAGGCGATCATCGCAAATATCAACGTGCGTACGGATCGCCAGCAGACCCTGCGAAACCGCAAGATCGCAATAGGCCAGCGCGCGCTCAATAACGGCTTCCTGCGTAAGAAGCGGCTTAAGCTCGCCCCAGATCTTGATCCCGTCGAGCAGCAGCCCGCTTTCGTTCATGCGCGGCAGGCCGAGCGATAGCGTCGCATCCATATGGAAGTGAACGTCGACGAATGGCGGCGCCACCAGCTGATTGCCGGCGTCGATAATTTCGCCCGCTTCACCACCGAGGTTCTTCTCAATGGCAGTGATGCGGCCGTCCTTCACGCCAATGTCCACGCCCGTGCGGCCATCAGGAAGGTTGGCATTGATAATCTTGAGATCGAACATAAGGGTACTCGCAGGAAATTAGTGACGCTGGCCTTTGAACCATGGCTGCAACAGCGCGCGCGGATAGTCCGCACGTCGCGCAACCAGAACCAAGGCTACGATGGACAGCAAATAGGGCAGCATCAGGAACACCTGCCCGGGAACAACTTGGCCGATTTCGGCCTGCAGACGGATTTGGAAGGCGTCGAAAGCACCGAACAGCAGCGCCCCGAGCAAAGCCTTGCCCGGCTGCCAGGAGGCGAACACCACGAGCGCGATACAGATCCAGCCACGGCCGTTGACCATGCCAAAGAAGAAGGCGTCGAAGGCCGACATGGTGAGGAACGCCCCACCCAGCGCCATCAGCGCCGAGCCAGCAACAACCGCACCAATGCGCAGCGCTTGCACCGAAAGCCCCTGCGCTTCAACCGAAGCCGGGTTGTCGCCCACAGCGCGGATCGCCAGCCCAAGCGGGGTGCGATAGAGCACGAAGGCCACAAGGATCACGAAGGCAATCGCCAGCATGGTCAGAGAAGTCTGCTGGAACAGCGCCGGGCCGATGAATGGCAGGTCCGAAAGCACCGGAATATCAAGCGGCTGGAACGGGGTAATACGCGGTGGCGAGGTCACATTCGGCAGCGCCGTGCGATAGGTGAAGTAGGATAGGCTGGTCGCCAAAAGCGTAATGCCAATGCCCGACACGTGCTGCGATAGGCCGAGCACAACGGTCAGCCCAGCATGCAGCAGGCCGAAGATCGCACCAACCAGCATGGCAACGATAACGCCGCCCCACAGCCCTGCTCCGAGGAACACGGCGAGCCAACCGGCCATGGCGCCAGCAACGAAAATGCCCTCAATCCCGAGATTGAGCACCCCTGCCCGCTCACAGATCAGCGCGCCCAAGACGCCAAAGATCAGCGGCGTGGCGATACGGATTGCTGCAGCCCAGAAATTGGCCGAACCGATGATTTCGAATACGACGTCCATTCTTACGCCTCCGCACCAGACTTGGCTTTGCGTTCAAAGCGAACGCGGAAGCGCAGGAAGAATGTACCGACCAGCACACAGAGCAGCGACAGCGCCACAACGAGGTCAGCGAGATAGTTCGAAATGCCGGTCGCACGGCTCATCGAGTCCGCACCCACAAAGACCGAGGCCACGAACAGCGCCGCAAACACGGTGCCAATCGGCGAAAGCCCCGCAAGCATGGCCACGACAATCCCCGAATAGCCAAAGCCCGGCGAGAGATCAGCCGAGAGATAGCCCTTTACGCCTGCAACCTCGGACACACCGGCAAGACCGGCGAGACCACCCGAAATTAGCGCCACTTTCAGCATGGTCGCATTGACCGGGATGCCTGCGAACTTAGCCGCATCGCGGTTCTCGCCCACGGCCTTGATCTCGAAGCCGAGCACGGTCTTGCGCACGAGAATCCAAAGAACAATGGCCGCGCCAATACCGACGATCAGCCCCCAGTGCATCCGCAGACGGGGAATGAGCTTGGAGAATTTTGCTTCCGCGTCGAGCGGGATGGATTGCGGCCAGCCCATCGCCAGAGGGTCTTTCAACGGCCCTTCGATCAGCATCTGCACAAAGAGAATAACGACGAAGTTCAGCAGTAGCGTAATTACCACCTCATCAGCGCCAAAGCGCTGCTTGAGCATGGTTGGCACCACCATCATCATGCCGCCGCAGATAAAGCCCGCGATCATCACCGTTGGGATCATCAACGCTGGCGGCATCTGCAGCAAGCCGCTCCCAACGAGCACCGCCGCGAGCGCGCCTATATAGAGCTGGCCTTCCGCGCCGATATTCCAAAGCTTCGCCCGGAACGCGACTGCGCAGGCGAGCCCGGTCAGGATAAGCGGCGTCGCCCGGTTCAGCGTTTCGGAAAACGCGAACATCGAGCCAAACGCGCCCTGCACCATCAGGCCATAGGCCGTAATCGGGTTTTGCCCCGCAGCCAGAACAGGAATAGCCACCAGCAAGAGCGCGGCAATGCCGGAGCCAAGCGAAACCAGCAGTTTGAGCGCGACAGAAGCGTCAGCGCGGTTTTCAAGACGCAAACTCATGCTGCCTGCCCTGCCATCAACAAACCAATCGTACCGCGGTCGAGCTTTTCGCTAGGGCCAGCGTCGCTGACCTCCCCGGCGTGAACCACAAGGAAGCGATCCGCCAGCGCGAACAATTCGTCCAGGTCTTCCGAAATCACCATCACGGCGGCGCCACGGTCACGCGCTGCAATAATGCGGCGATGGACTTCCGATTGCGCGCCAACGTCGAGGCCGCGTGTGGGCTGGTTCGCCAGAATAACGCGCGGCGAACGCTCCAAAACGCGCGCCAAAATCAGCTTCTGCACATTGCCGCCAGAGAGCAGCCGCGCTTCGGCGTCCGGCCCCGGGCAACGCACGTCATAGGCCGCAATCGCTTCCGTCGCCCGCTCCTGCATGGCTTTACGATTGAGCAGGCCATAGCGCGAGTACGGCGCGCTGCGCACTTCCTCAATGGCAATATTGTCGGCAACACTCATCGTGCCAACAGCGCCGTCATGCTGGCGGTCTTCCGGCATACGCGCCACACCAGCCTGAACCAGCGCACGCGGGTCCGCCTTGGTCAGCGCTTCGCCGTAAAGACGCACTTCGCCAGCATCCGGAACAGCAAGCCCCGAGATCAGTGCCGCAATGCCCGATTGGCCATTGCCCGACACACCGGCCAGACCGATGATTTCGCCAGCCTTGAGTTCAAAGCTGACATTGCGCAGCGATTGACGGGTCGAGCCCTGCTTGAGCGACACATTGGCAAAGCTCATCAGCGGCTCGCGCGGCGTTGCGGGCGTGCGCTTCACTTCAGCCACAGCCTTGCCCACCATCAAATCGGCAATATCGCGCCGATCAGAATTTGCAGTGACGAGCTCACCCGCCTTGCGGCCGCCCCGCAGAACCAGAATACGGCTCGATACGGAGAGCACTTCTCCCAGCTTGTGAGAGATAAAAATAACGCCCAGCCCATTCGCAGCCAAGCGGCGCAGAACGGTGAAGAGCCCTTCGGACTCTTGTGGGGTCAGAACCGCGGTGGGTTCATCCAGAATAAGCACGCGGACATTGCGATAGAGCGCCTTCAAGATTTCAACGCGCTGCTTTTCGCCTACGGTGAGGCTGGCGACAGGACGGTCGAGGTCCACATCAAGCCCACTCTCCGCAATAATGGCTTCCACCTTCTTGCGCGCCGTAGATTTGCCGCCAAGCGCAAACATGCCCTCGGTGCCAAGACGAATATTGTCGAGCCCGCCGAGGTTTTCCGCCAGCGTAAAATGCTGGTGGACCATGCCAATACCGGCTTTCAACGCCGCGCCAGGCGAACCGGCAGGCAAAATTTGAAGGCCAGCCTCGCTCGCAACACGAACCACACCCTCATCCTGCACATAGTGCCCGAAGAGAATGTTCATCAATGTCGTCTTGCCGGCGCCATTTTCCCCCAGAAGGGCTAGGATTTCGCCCCGCTTGAGACTGAGATTAATCCCGTCATTCGCGGTGAGTTTGCCAAAGCGCTTGGTGATACCCTCAAGTGAGAGCACCACATCCCCCTGTTGGTCGGTCATTGCCGCCCCCAAAAAATAGAATAGGCCGGGCGTGGGAAAACCCACACCCGGCCAGAAAAAGGATTACATGCTGGAGCTTGGTTCAGCGTCGTTGATGTCGACCTTGAAAGTACCAGCAAGGATTTCAGCTTCCTTGGCCTTAGCGGCAGCTACTGCTTCCGCACCAGCAAGCGCTTCATCATAAACTGCGCTCGAACCACCGTGCTCGAGGAAGGCATAAATGCCGTAATCCGAAGCGGTGAAACTGCCAGCCTTAATGTCGGCAATTGCTTTGTTGATCATTGGCTCGCCGTGCCACAGCGCCGACGCCAGAATGGTGCCTGGGTAATCCGCTGCGGTGTCGATCACGTTGCCGATGGCCAGAACGCCGCGTTCCTTGGCAGCGTCAGACACGCCAAAACGCTCTGCGTAAAGAATGTCAGCGCCCGCATCGATCATAGCGAATGCCGATTCCTTGGCCTTCGGAGGATCGTACCAAGAGTTGATGAAGCTCACCGAGAACTTCACCTCTGGGTTGACCGAGAGTGCGCCCTGCATGAAGGCATTCATCAGACGGTTCACTTCTGGAATAGCGTAACCACCGATCATGCCGATCTTATTGGTTTCGGTCTTCATGCCCGCAACCATGCCGGTCAAATAGCTTGGTTCTTGGATGAAGTTGTCGAAGGTGGCGAAGTTTGGCTCAACTGGCTGGAGCGAGGACCCCATCAGGTACATCACTTCTGGGTATTCTTCCGCAACGGCACGCGCTGGCTGTTCAACGCCGAAGGCTTCACCGATCACCAGCTTAGCGCCCTGCTCCGAATATTCGCGCATGACGCGTTCATAGTCGGTGTTCGACACGTTTTCCGAATACACATATTCGATCTCGCCGCGTTCCTGCGCTGCGATCAGCGCGAGATGGAGGCGCGATGCCCACTGCTGCTCAACCGGAACGGTCCACACAGCTGCAATCTTGGTCACATCCTGCGCCAATACCGACCCGGTCAGCGACAGAGCTGCGACGCCGAGTGCGGCCGCCGAAAGAAAGGCGCGTCGACCGAATTTCGTTAGAGCGGTCATTTTAACCCCCAATGAGTGTGCAAAAAACGAACAAAAATCTCTCCTGCCTATCTAGCGAGCGAACACGCTTGGTTGGCAAGTTGAAAATTAAGGTTTTTTAAATCTGTTCCGTCTTGCTGACGAGTCGCATTTGCTCCTCAACGCCGCACTGTGCCTGTGACGCGTTTACGCATGTTTGGGGCTCGGGCTTGGATCGGCCAAAATCACACATCTATGCATGCGCATATTACAGCCGTTTGGCAGTTCTGACAGGAACATGGCAACACTTGCAGAACATTTGAGGAACACATATAGTCGTTCCGTCTATGTTCCGATTCTGGGGTCTGGGGCCGATGCTGACGAAAAAACAACACGAATTGCTGATGTTCATCCATGAGCGGATGAAGGAGAGCGGTATTCCTCCGTCATTCGACGAGATGAAGGATGCGCTTGATCTGGCGTCCAAATCCGGCATTCATCGTCTCATCACTGCCCTCGAAGAGCGCGGCTTTATCCGCCGCCTTCCCAATCGCGCCCGTGCGCTCGAAGTGGTGAAGCTACCGGATTCGATGAACCCGACCTTGGGCGGCCGCAAGGCAAAGTTCGAGCCCAGCGTCATTGAAGGCACTCTCGGCAAGGTCGCCGCGCCCCCAGCGCGTGCACTTCCATCCGCCGCTGACGATTATGCGCGCCCCATCTCCATTCCGGTTATGGGCCGCATTGCAGCAGGCACGCCCATTGAGGCAATCCAGACCCACTCGCACACCATCGCTGTACCGCCAGAAATGCTCGGCTCAGGCGAACACTACGCATTGGAAGTGCGCGGGGATTCGATGATCGACGCAGGCATTTTTGATGGCGACACGGTCCTCATCAAAAAGCAGGATACGGCTTCAAACGGCGAAATCATCGTGGCCCTTGTCGACGATGAGGAAGCAACCCTGAAGCGTCTGCGCCGCAAGGGCGATACGGTCGCTCTGGAAGCGGCAAACCCGGCCTATGAAACCCGTATCTTCCCGCCCGATCGGGTCCGGGTTCAAGGCCGTCTGGTCGGCCTGATGCGGAAGTACTGAATTGGCGGAGGGGCAAGTTGAAAAACTCTGCCCCTTTGTTCTGCGCAGCGTTGGTTCTTGTAACACGCCTCCACGATACTCCCCGCGCCCCGGAGTGGCGTATATTCTTCCAACGCCCGCTCGCCGACCTTCGACATCACAGGCGCTGAGCCAGTACACGCGCAAAGCCGAGCATTGCGCTCACGGCTAAGCCCGAGCGCCGCCTCCATTTTCATATATCCCCGCTCTAAAGAACGCGCCCCTTCGCGCCCTAAAAGGCCATGTCCGCGCCAAAGCTGACGCCCATAAGTGCCAGCCAAAAGCCACAGATAGGCCAATCGCGGCCACGCTGGCTGGACGCATAAAAAGGCCCGCTTTCGCGGGCCCTTTCTCACGCATATCGCGCTTAGTGATTGTCGCGTGGCAGACCTTCGGTCTGGGCAATGCGCTGGTACTTGTCGGCACCACGCAGAATGGCGCCGTCGCCCAATTGGCCGACCAGGCCGCGTTGGATTTCCTGCCAAGGGGTCTGATGCTTGGGGAATTTATATCCGCCCTCTGCATTCAGATCCAAACGGCGAGCAGCGATTTCCTCGTCCGAGATGAGGATGTCAGCTTCCCCCTTATTGAGGTCGATCCGCACCCGGTCGCCCGTCCGCAGGATCGCGAGGTTGCCACCAGCCGCCGCTTCAGGCGACGCGTTGAGGATCGAAGGCGAACCCGACGTGCCCGACTGACGACCATCACCGATACAAGCAAGGGACGAAATGCCCTTCTTAATCAGATAGCTAGGCGGACGCATGTTCACGACTTCCGCAGCGCCTGGATAGCCGATTGGCCCCGCACCGCGCATGAACAGCAGCGTGTGTTCATCGATAGCGAGCGAGGGATCGTCGATCCGGTGGTGATAGTCTTCAGGACCATCAAACACCACCGCCTTGCCCTCAAACATGCCCGGATGCTGCGGATCCGAGAGATAGCGCTCGCGGAACTCGGGGCTGATCACCGAAGTCTTCATAATGGCGTTGTCGAAGAGGTTCCCGCGCAACACGAGGAAGCCCGCTTCCGCCTTCATCGGATTGTCGAAATGACGGATGACCTTGTCGTCTTCAATCGGACGATTTCGGCAGTTTTCGCCAATCGATTTGCCGTTCACGGTTGGGGCGTTCTCGTGGATAAGCTTTTGTTTCATCAGCTCATTCACCACCGCAGGCACACCGCCCGCGTGGTAATAGTCCTCACCGAGATATTCACCCGCTGGCTGCAAGTTCACCAAGAGCGGCACCTTGTGCCCATGCTCCTGCCACTCGTCGATATTGAGGTCGACACCAATATGCTTGGCAATCGCATTGATATGGATTGGCGCATTGGTCGAGCCGCCGATGGCCGAATTGACCACGATAGCGTTGAGGAAGTTTTCCTTGGTCAGAATGTCCGATGGCTTGAGGTCTTCACGAACCATCTCTACCGCACGCTTGCCAGTGCGATAGGCCATTTCCTGACGGTCACGATAAGGCGCTGGAATCGCTGCTGAACCCGGCAACTGCATTCCGAGAGCTTCAGCCAGCGAGTTCATCGTTGTCGCTGTTCCCATGGTGTTGCAATAGCCAGTCGACGGGGCCGAAGACGCAACCAGTTCAATGAACTTTGGATAGTCGATCTCGCCAGCGGCGAGCAGCTGGCGGGCCTTCCAGACGATGGTGCCAGAACCCGTGCGTTCGCCCTTATGCCAGCCGTTCAACATCGGGCCAACCGAGAGAGCAATCGCCGGAATATTGACCGTCGCCGCGCCCATCAGCATGGCGGGTGTGGTCTTGTCGCAACCAATGGTCAGCACCACGCCGTCCAGCGGATAGCCGTAGAGAACTTCCACGAGGCCCAAATAGGCCAGGTTACGGTCAAGACCTGCCGTCGGGCGCTTACCGGTTTCCTGAATCGGGTGAACCGGAAACTCAATGGCGATACCGCCTGCTTCGCGAATACCTTCGCGCAGACGTTCAGCCAGAACGATATGGTGACGGTTACAAGGGCTTAGGTCGGAGCCGGTCTGCGCGATGCCGATGATCGGCTTGTCGGACTGCAGCTCTTCGCGCGACACACCATAGTTCATGTAGCGCTCAAGATAGAGCGCGGTCATGTCTGGATTGTCGGGATTATCGAACCACGCACGCGAGCGCAGCTTCCGGCCGCCATTGCCGCTGTTATCTACCGTCATAGATCAATTCCTTGGTTCTCCGCCCTGCGGAGCACTGGGGTCTGTTTGCTCCTGTTCTAGCACGGCAATTCTGGAATGGAACGGGGCCGTAGCTTAAAATCATACAAATGACTCTAAACACCGTGAGAATCTGATTTTCGGCGCATTCCACCTTACTCAGCGCGCGGTGCAATCGGGCAGTTGCGGTTAAGCCATACAAGAACGGGCTAGTCAGTGTCGGTCTCCGGCTTTACGTTCGCGCCGCAGACTTGGAGGGACTACGAAGTGATGCAATCAGGAGCATGGGTCACTGTTGACTGGGGCACCTCAAATTTAAGGGCTTGGGCGCTGGACGGCGATGGTTCCGTAATCGGAACAGCAAGCTCGGACAAAGGCATGGGCAAGTTGACCCCCGATGCTTTCCCTGGCGCACTAACAGAAACAATCGGCCAGTTAGGCTTGGCGACATCGCCAGACGAAGTGTTGATCTGTGGCATGGCAGGCGCCCGCCAAGGCTGGCTCGAAGCGCCTTACCTTGAAGCCCCTACCGACCTTAAAGACTTGGCCGCGGGTGCGGTCCATCCCGAAATGGCTGGCGGCTTGCGCGTCTCCATTTTGCCCGGCGTATGCCAGCGCCACGGTAGCGATGACGTCATGCGCGGCGAGGAGACTCAGCTCCTTGGGCTCGCGGCAATCTCTCCCGACTATTCCGGTCTCGTCTGCATGCCCGGCACCCACTCCAAGTGGGCCAAGCTCTCCGGCACCAAGATCGAGAGCTTCTCGACGGCCATGACCGGCGAGATGTTTGATCTACTCAAGACCCATTCCGTGCTTCGCCATTCCCTACAGGGCGACCTCACCACTGCGGATCGCGATGACGGGTTTGTCTATGGCGCCAGCAAGGGCCTCGAACACCCCGAGAATTTGATCGGGCAGCTGTTCGCCGCTCGCGCCAGCGCTCTTCTCTCCGGTCGGAGCTCGGCATGGTGCGCAGGCTATCTCTCGGGCCTCCTCATTGGCTCTGAGATCGCCGCCAACCGTTCCAAGATCGGTTACGACCCCGTCCCCCTCATCGGCTCACACACTCTGTGCGCGCTTTATGCCCGCGTGCTGGGCATGACCGGCGCTTCGAGCCGTATCGTAAATGTTACAGACGTCATGCTCGCAGGCCTTAAGGCCGCGCGCACCGGCATCGCAGGAGTATAAGTATGAACCACCGTCACATCATCGCCATCCTGCGTGGCCTCAAGAACGACGAAGCTGTTGCCGTCTGCACCGCGCTCGTGGATGCTGGCATTACCCTGATTGAAGTTCCGCTCAATTCGCCCAACGCACTCGAAAGCATTCGCCGTGCGGCAGAGGCGCTTTCAGACCGTGCGGACATTGGCGCAGGCACGGTGCTTTCCGTTGAAGACGTCCGTAACGTCAAGGCTGCCGGTGGCGTCTTCATCGTCTCGCCTGACACCAATCCGGAGGTGATCAAGGAAACCCTAGCCCAAGGCATGGCCTCCTATCCCGGCGTCTTCTCACCCACCGATGCGTTCACCGCCATTCGCAATGGTGCGACAGGCCTAAAATTCTTCCCGGCAGAAGTTCTGGGCTCCAAAGGCATCAAGGCTGTTAAGGCCGTCCTGCCGCCTGCCGTTCCAACCTATGCTGTGGGCGGCGCCAACCCGGATAACTTCCACGAGTTCTTCGCTGTCGGTTGCACTGGCTTTGGCCTTGGCACCTACATCTTTAAGCCCGGCATGAGTGTCGCCGAGGTTTCGGAACGCGCCAAACTAGCCGTGGCCTCCTATGACAAAGGAGCTAAGGCGTGAGCGATACCGCACAGTTACTGTTAGATAGCCAATGCGCCCTTGGTGAAGGGCCATTCTGGCACCCACACCGCGAAAAACTCTTCTGGTTTGATATCAATAATCAAACCCTCTTTGCCGTCGACGAAAATGGCAAGGATCAGGAAAGCTGGGCATTTGACGAGATCGTCACCGCCGCTGCAATCATCTCGGCGGATGAACTCGCCTTGGCGACGGAAACGGGGCTAAAGCGTTTCAATCTCGTCACCGGTGAGAGCCGCCTCATCGTCGCTATTGAAGCCGATAAGCCGGGTAACCGCTCCAATGACTGTCGCCTCCATCCATCAGGCGGCTATTGGATCGGCACCATGGTCAAGGATGAAGGCCCAGCCGAAGGCGCGCTCTATCACTTCCGTAAGGGGAAGCTGACGCAAATCCGTTCTGCGGCCGCCATTCCCAATGCTGCTTGCTTCACCGCCGACGGAAAGCGCGCCTACTGGACCGACACACCAACCCAGAAAATCCTCATCGTCGCGACAGACCCGGAAACAGGCCTGCCTGTCGGCGAATGGGAAGCTTTCGCTGACGTCTCGAACGACCGCGGCTATCCCGATGGCGCTGTTGTCGACAGCGAAGGATATCTCTGGAACGCCCGCTGGGGCGGCAACTGTGTCATCCGTTATGCCCCAGACGGCACAATAGACCGCATTATTGAAGTGCCCGTCAGTCAGGTCACCTGCCCCGCATTTGGCGGCAAGGACTTGAAGCGCCTCTTCATCACGACCGCCAATAAGACGTTGTCGGAAGACCAACTGGCCGCAGAAAAAGTTGCCGGTGGCCTCTTCTACATCGACCTCGACGTGGCGGGACTACCGGAACCAACTATAGAGCTCTGAGGACGAGATGTACCCTGCATTGGGCGTTTGCTACTATCCCGAACATTGGCCAGAAGATTGGTGGGACGCAGACGCCCGCCGCATGGCCGAAGTCGGGATCAAAATCGTGCGGATCGGCGAATTCGCCTGGTCACGCCTTGAGCCTACGCCCGGCAATTTACAGTTCGATTGGCTTATTCGGTCGATGGACGTACTGCACAAACATGGCCTTAAGGTCATTGTCGGCACACCCACGGCGACCCCGCCGCGCTGGATGGCGGACAAACACCCAGATATGTTCGCAGTGGATGCGCAGGGACGGCGGCGTGGCTTCGGCTCCCGCCGCCATTACGATTTCTCTCACCTTGGCTATCGTGAAGAGGCTGCACGGATCACAAGGATCGTCGCTGAACGCGTTGGCGATCACCCTGCCCTCATTGGCTGGCAGACCGACAATGAATATGGCTGCCACGGCACGACCTATTCCTATTCACCTGCTGCTGAAGCTGGTTTCCGCCTCTGGCTTGAAAAGAAATACGGCACGATCGACGCGCTTAATCAGGCGTGGGGCAATGTCTTCTGGTCGATGGAATACAATCGCTTCGATCAGATCGAGCTGCCTAATCTTTTGGTCTGCGAAGCCACACCGGGCCATGAGCTAGATTTCCGCCGCTATGCCTCCGATCAGGTCGCGGCTTTCAATGCTGTCCAATTCGACATTCTCAAGGCCCAGCGCCCAGACCTGCCGGTCATCCATAATTTCATGAGCCGTTATGCCGAGTTCGACCACTATGATGTGGCCGAAACACTCGATATCGCCTCGTGGGACAGCTATCCCATCGGTCACCTTGCGATGTCCGATGAGAGTGCGGAAACCAAGCGCCAGTACCTGCGCCAAGGCGATCCGGACAATGCTGCCTTCCACCATGATCTCTACCGCACGGTCGGGCATGGCCGCTGGTGGATCATGGAGCAGCAACCTGGCCCGGTGAACTGGGCTTTTGCTAATCCCGACCCTTTGCCTGGCATGGCACGTCTTTGGGCGTGGGAAGCCTTTGCACACGGCGCAGAAGTGGTTTCTTACTTCCGTTGGCGGCAGGCCCCCATGGCCCAAGAGCAGATGCACGCGGGCCTGCTCCGTCCCGATAGCGAACCAGCCCCGGCCTATCACGAGGCGACACAGGTCGCTCAAGAGTTACGCGACATCGGCTTGGATGGCCTCGCCAATAAGGGCCGCGTCGCGCTGGTCTATGATTACCAGAGCGAATGGGCATGGGAGATCATGCCGCAAGCGCAAGGGTTTAAGCACGGCAATCACGTGCGCGAACTCTATTCGGCTTTCCGCAAACACGGCCTCGACGTTGATGTCCTTTCACCCAAAACCACGAGTTTTGAGGGTTATGACATCGTCGCTCTGCCAGCCCTGTTCGCTTGGACCGACGCGCTACGCACCGCTGTAGAAAGCTTTGAGGGGCATCTCCTCATCGGGCCACGCACGGGCTCTAAGGATCAGAACTACATCACGCCCAAGCGTCTCGGGCCCGACTTGCCGCAAAACCTTCTCGACGTGAAAGTTGCGCGGGTCGACAGCCTGCCGCGTGGCGTCTCGGTTACCGTTCGCGGTGGCGGCGAGACACAGCTTTGGCGGGAAAAAACCGAAGGCGGTGCCGAGGTCATTATCGAGGACGTTGAAGGCGTTCCGGTTCTCCTCTCGCAGGGCAAGATCTTCTACCAGACCGCAAGCGGCGACCGCGCTTTGGTCCAGCGCATTGCCGATTACCTGATCGCCGAGGCCGATGTGCCGGTGCTGAATATTCCTGCGGGCGTGCGCTGCCGAACCCGTGGAAAGTTCCGCATCTACGTCAACTACGGCACCACGACCCAAACACTTATCCCCGCACCAGATGAGAGCGGTTATGCTTTGGGCGGACCAGAAATCGAAAGCGCTGGTGTTACCGTTGCAAGGCTCTCCACGGGCGGTTGAGATTTGTGAGCGCAGGCCGAAGATCAAAACGGCCTGCCTCATCATTCCAAACCAAACTGTGTACGCCACCTCGGGCTAACTGATCCGCGTCGATGATCTGGCCTGCGCTAGTGCAGAATACGGGCGCTCTAAGGCGGGTTATGACGAGATCATGCCGCCCGCCGTCTTCGGCAAAGGCGGCGGCGTTCTTTATTGTCGCGACGCTATAGCCGTTCTGATCGGAAACACACGCAAGGTCGTCGCATCTTGTGGTGCTGTGCTGCGCGCTGATTTCCGTCTGAAAATGCTGCTCCCAGACTTCCACGGCAAAACTCCCAGCGCGTCCCGTAACGAGCCCATATCCGTCACCATCCCGGATTGCGACGGCCTGGGTGGTGTCGGCGATTAGAATATCCGGCCGTGGTACCCAGCCATAAAAAAGCACCAGAGGCACGAGGACAATAGGGCCCAAAAATCGCCATCGCGTTTGCAGAAAAGCAAACCACGCCAATGCGATAACACTAGCGACCAAGGTCCATTCTGCAAGCAATGGGTTACCAGTAAACCCTTCACTCCAGCCAGCGACCAGTTCTGCCACATCGACCATCCGGTCGATGCCCCAGCCCATAATTTGAAAAGGCGCAGCATCAAGGCCGAGCGGAATGGCCAAGGCCGACACCACGCCAAACGGCATAATGATCAGGCTAACAAACGGCAAAGCCAAGACATTGCCCACCACGCCCAATGGAGCTGTTTGCTGAAAATGATAGGCCGAGAAAAGCATCGTCGCGCCCCCGGCGATGAAGCTCGTCCAAGCGGTCGCCGAGACAAGGCTCACTACCCGGCTGAACCGCCCACTGGACTTGGGGATTTTGCCAAGCGGCATTTCATAAACGCCGATCAATGCCACGACAGCGGCGAATGACAGCTGAAAGCTCGGGCGGAAAATGCTCGCTGGATCAATGACTAAAATGGCAAGAGCGGCAATCGCAACGTTACGCATCGTCAAGGCCTGTCGCCCCGCCAACACCGCCCCAAAGACCAGCGCCAGCATCAATGTGGAGCGAAATGCCGGGACATTTTCGATGCCACCCGCGAGCGCCAGATAAGCAAAGGCGGACAGCAAGCCGACAACCGCCGCAATCTTTTTTACCGGCAAGCCGACCGCGAGGGGAATAGACGCAAGAAGCAGGCGCACAAGGAAATAGATCCCTCCCGCGACGATGGAGAGATGGAGGCCCGAAATCGAATAGATATGGGCAAGCCCCGATGCAGCCATAACCTCCCGTGTTTCATCATCAATATCGCTCTGGTCCCCCACGACCATGGCCTTGCCAATCGCTGCGGTTGCGTCATCAAGGTGCATGTCTATCCGATCCGCAATGGCTGTGCGGAGCGCCAGTACGCGCCGATCCAGCGCGAAACCGTCGCCGCTCCGTACCAGCTGAAACTGGCTCGTTACATTTCCATATGCACCTACGCCGTTGAAATACGAATGGAATTGACCATCGAATGCCCCCGGCAACACGGGGCCCGGAATAGGCGCAAAGCGCATTGCGGCGCGAATGATGTCGCCGGGCTCCACCTGCACATCCACCGGCAAGATCAACCGCGCCCGGCGGATCGGCACCGCCCGCGCCTCTGCATCCGGGGTGATGGCTGAAATGATGACCCGCGCCCGCCCGCCGTCACTACCGAGCACCTCATCAACGCGCGCCTCATAGGTCCCGTAGAAAGGCGTGCGCAGCATATCTGTACCAAAGAGGGCTCCATGCAGCGGCAGGAGGCAAAACCCGGCCCACAGGGCTGATAGCTGCACCATAAGCCGGATACCCTCAATGGGCGCGCGCCAGCTTGCCCAGACGAGACCGAGAGCGCAAACAACCGCTCCGGTCGCCAGAACCAGCCAATGCGGTTCCCCCAACAGCAGGGTATAGGCAATCATCCCCGCGATGAGCGAAAATGGCAGCAGCACGAAACCGCGCCTTTGCTCAAAGGCCGCGCCAAATTCCGCGACAAGTCTCTGATACGCAGTCGCCAAAGGGTGAGCGATCATTTGGCGCAGGAAAACCTGACCGAAAACACCGGAAAGTCCGGCATTTATCGGCCTAAACCGAGACCAAATCGGTACTCGTTCGCTCCCCACGCGCGCCCTCGCCCTTGCGCTGCCCCAAGGCTATGGTACACACGCCGCACACTTCCTCAAAATTCCTTGGAACCATGTCTCAGGTCGTAACCCGTTTCGCCCCATCCCCCACCGGTTACCTGCACATTGGTGGTGCTCGTACCGCCCTGTTTAGCTGGGCTTTCGCAAAGCACTCCGGCGGCAAGATGCTGCTGCGTATCGAGGACACCGACCGCGAGCGTTCCACCGAAGCTGCAGTTGTCGCGCTCATCGATGGCCTGACTTGGCTGGGCCTCGACTGGGAAGGTGAACCGATCAGCCAGTTTGAACGCGCACCGCGCCACGCGGAAGTCGCTCACGAGCTGGTCAAGATGGGCCACGCTTACTATTGCTACTGCTCGCCAGAAGAACTCGACAAGATGCGCGAAGACGCGCGCGCTGCCGGTAAGCCTCCGCGCTACAATGGCTATTGGCGCGACCGCGATGTGAGCGAAGCGCCGGAAGGCGTAAAGCCAGTCGTGCGCATCAAGGCTCCGCTGTCTGGCGAAATCGTCGTCAAGGACCATGTCCAGGGCGATGTCGTCTTCAAGACCGAAAACCTCGACGATTTCATCATCCTGCGTTCGGACGGCACCCCGACCTATATGCATGCCGTGGTTGTCGACGACCATGACATGGGCGTCACCCACATTATCCGTGGCGACGACCACCTCACCAATGCCGCCCGCCAAATCATCATTTACAACGCCATGGGTTGGACTGTGCCGGAAATGGCGCATATTCCGCTGATCCACGGTCCTGACGGCGCTAAGCTCTCCAAGCGTCACGGTGCACTCGGCGCTGAACAATACCGCCAGATGGGCTACCTGCCCGCAGCCATGCGCAACTATCTCTCGCGCCTAGGCTGGAGCCACGGCGACGAAGAAATCTTCTCGACCGAGCAGATGGTTGAGTGGTTCAGCCTAGAAGCCCTCAACAAGGGCGCGGCACGGTTTGACTTCGATAAGCTGGCGAACATCAACGGCATCTATATTCGTGCTGCTGAGCCTGCGTATCTCTACGAGGTCATGGTCGCGACCGCGCTTGAAACCGGCCGCACCGAAGACCACGCCGGTCTGGTTGCCAACCACAATTCGGTGCTCGCCGCGCTGCCAGAACTGCAGCCACGTGCGAAAACTGTCCTCGAGCTCATCGACCTGGCGCAGTTCATTTACGCGACCCGCCCGATCACGCCTGACTCGGCCGCTGCAGCATTGCTGACCCCTGAAAATCGCGAGATGCTCAAAAGCGTTGCTGATACGTTAGGGGGCCTTGCCGATTGGTCAGTGCCAGAGATCGATGCGGTCATGCGCAAACTGGCCGAAGAGAAGGGTCTCAAGCTCGGCAAGCTTGCTCAGCCACTGCGTGCTGCACTCACCGGACGCACCGTTTCTCCGGGGATTTTCGAGGTAATGGTGCTGATCGGCCGCGAAGAAAGCATGGCTCGACTCGGCGACGTAACCGTCAACTAAAACCTTTAAATATCGGCGCGGTTCACCCGCGCCGATACCGCACCAGCGCATACCTATCGGTTGCCTCTCAGGCCTAGAACCTGATACCTCTACCCTCGAAAACGGCGCGGTCAGGCGCCGGTGCCGGCACGATGCACCAGCTTTGCTTTTGTGCCTGCGATGAATCGAGGAGTGCTCTATGACCGACAAAGTCGCCAAACTCGTCATCGGAGATGAAACCCATGAGTTCCCGATCCTGAGCGGGTCGGTCGGACCAGATGTGGTTGATATCCGTTCACTCTATGCCAAGACCGGTCTGTTCACATACGACCCCGGTTTCACCTCGACAGCCGCCTGCGATAGCGCCATCACCTATATCGATGGTGACAAAGGCGAGCTTCTCTATCGCGGTTACCCAATCGAACAACTGGCCGAGCACTCCAGCTTTCTCGAAGTTTCCTACCTCCTCCTCTATGGCGAACTGCCAACCGCAGCTCAGCTGAAAGACTTCGACGAGGTCGTTACCCGCCACACAATGGTGCATGAGCAGATGCACTATTTCTATCGCGGCTTCCGTCGCGACGCTCATCCTATGGCCATCATGACCGGTGTCGTGGGCGCTATGGCGGCGTTCTACCACGACTCCACCGACATCAATGACCCACAGCAGCGCGAGATCGCCTCGATCCGTATGATCGCGAAGATCCCAACGCTCGCAGCTATGGCGTATAAATATTCGGTCGGTCAGCCCTTCGTCTATCCACGTAACGACTTGGATTACGCAGCGAATTTCCTGCACATGTGCTTCTCGGTTCCTGCCGAACAGTACAAGGTCGATCCGAAAATCGCCCGTGCGATGGACCTGATCTTTACCCTGCACGCAGACCACGAACAGAACGCATCGACCTCGACCGTGCGCCTGTCCGGCTCGTCGGACGCGAACCCATTCGCCTGTATCGCTGCCGGTGTTGCTTGCCTCTGGGGACCTGCTCACGGCGGCGCCAACGAAGCATGCCTGAACATGCTCCGCGAAATCGGCACTGTTGATCGCATTCCCGAGTTCATCGCTCGTGCGAAAGACAAGAACGATCCGTTCCGCCTGATGGGCTTTGGTCACCGCGTCTACAAAAACTTCGACCCTCGTGCGAAGGTCATGCAGCAGACAGCGAAGGAAGTTCTGGCCATCCTTGGCGTTGAGAACAATCCAACCCTGCAGGTTGCTCAGGAACTCGAGCGCATTGCGCTGGAAGATCAGTACTTCATCGATCGCAAGCTCTATCCAAATGTCGATTTCTATTCGGGCGTGATCCTCGATGCGATCGGCTTCCCAACCTCGATGTTCACCGTTCTGTTCGCGGTGGCTCGTACCGTTGGCTGGATCAGCCAGTGGAAGGAAATGATCGGCGATCCTCAGAAGAAGATCGGCCGTCCGCGCCAGCTCTACCAAGGCGCGACCGCACGCGATTACGCTCCGATCGAAACCCGGTAATCACAGGTCAGATCATCATAAAATTAGGCCCCGCATTGCGGGGCCTTTTTTCATTCCGGATTATAGTAGCGAAGGATGCG
This sequence comes from Devosia sp. MC521, assembly GCF_014127105.1. Lineage (NCBI taxonomy): Bacteria > Pseudomonadati > Pseudomonadota > Alphaproteobacteria > Hyphomicrobiales > Devosiaceae > Devosia > Devosia sp. MC521. The sequence continues at coordinate 1,620,271 of NZ_CP059902.1, read as the reverse complement.
TTCAACGGGATCAACCCGTGCCTCACCCTCTTCTCCATGTTCCATAAGAGTGCGAATGCGTGCAAAGCCAACCAACTGCGCTTGGCTGCTTGCCGGTTCGTCGAGAAGCTGAGTGATCTTCGCGACCAGTGCTGCAGGATCGGCTTCGAGTTGCAGAACCTCGGGCACCAGCGGCTGATCGAGGATCGCGTTGGGGAGTGACGCGTACTTCACCTTATACTTCACCCAACGCTTGGCCTGCCCCTTATCGGCAACATAGGTCGTGACCATGGGAACACCAGAAAGCGCCAGCTCAAGCGTGACGGTACCAGTCACCGCGACAGCCGCCACGGCGCTATCCAGTGCAGCAGCCCGGCGCTCATCTCCTGTGATCACCTCAACGGCAACCGGCCACTGGCTGGTTTCACGCTCTACGCGCGCTTTAAGACGGCTCGGTGTCGGAAGCACAAAACCAGTTACACGCGGATGGTCGGCCAATTGCTTGGCGACCTCGGCCATCAGTGGCAGATGGCGACGCAACTCGCCCTCGCGGCTGCCTGGTAAGAGCATCAGCGGCCCGCTCTGGGGCACTTCTGAACGCTGTTTGAATACGCTTGTCGCCGGGTGACCGATATAATTCGTTTCAGGTCCGCCAGCCGCGCGCATAAACGCTGGTTCGAAAGGCAAGACGGATAGTATCTCGCGAAATTTCGGGCTCAGGGACTTGGCCCGCTCAGGCTTCCAAGCCCAAACGGCGGGAGCCACACAAAGCACCACTGGTATTTCGGGAGCCAGCTTGTGGACCTGCTTGGCAACAATGGCGTTGAAAACTTGAGAGTCGACCAACACCGCAACATCGGGCCGAGCCTTAACAATGGCCCGTGCGACCTGCCGCGACCGCCAGAGTAGTTTGGGCAAGCGTGGTAACACGTCAGCCCAGCCCATGACCGATAGCTCATTCATATCAAAGAATGATTTGAGGCCTAGGGAAGAGAGTGCTTCACCCCCTACCCCGGCAAATTCAAGTGGCACACGCGCCTGCAATCGCGAAACGAGATCTGCAGCAATGCGGTCGCCAGATGGCTCGCCCGCAAGGATAAAGAGACGAAGCGGGCTCGTCATGTTCTCTACTCTTACTCTTCGTCTAGATCACGCGGCTGAATAAGGGGGCGATCTTCAGCGGTAATGAAGTTCACCACATCCTGCACCAGCGGCTTGTCTTTAAACATCTCAGCGGCGTCTTCGACGCGCTCACGAAGCGTCCCCTCTTGCGAGAAGATCATGCGATAGGCAGCTCGCAATGAATGAATTGCATCACGATCAAAGCCGCGACGCTTCAAACCAACGAGGTTCAACCCACCCAGTCGCGCACGATTACCGACAGCCAAGCCATAAGGAATGACGTCAGCATCAATCATGCTCTGCGCGCCGATGAAGGCATGATGCCCAATACGCACGAACTGGCGTACCGCACATATGCCGCCAAAGCCGACGTGATCGCCGACAATCGAATGGCCGGCCAGACCAACGTAATTGGCCAGCACCACATTATTGCCAACCTGGCAATCGTGAGCCACATGCGAACAGGCCATCAGCAAACAGTCATTGCCAATCCGCGTATATAGACCGCCACCTTCCGTTCCCGGGTTGATGGTGACGGACTCACGGATGGTGTTGCGCTCACCGATCTCGAGATAGGACTCTTCGCCGTGGAACTTCAAATCCTGAGGTTGATGCCCAATCGAAGCGAAGGGGAAGATCTTTGTACCGGCACCGATTGTGGTGCGGCCGTCGATGGAGACATGGGACACCAGTTCCACATTGTCGCCCAGTTTGACGTTAGGTCCGACAATGCAATACGGTCCAATACGGACGCCCGCACCGAGCTGAGCGTTTTTATCAACGATTGCTGTCGGATGGATAGTCAAACTGCTCACTCGTCGGCACCAACAATCATGGCAGTGATTTCCGCTTCGGCAATCACCACACCATTGACCTTGGCTTGCGCGCCATAGCGCCCGACGTTGCGACGACGCTGGATCTTAGCGATATGAAACTCAATCGTGTCGCCCGGACCTGCTGGCTTGCGGAACTTGGCCTTATCAACGCCAAGCATCAGAACGACGTTTTTCTTGCCGCCATTGGAATCGTGCTTAATCACGATAGCACCGGCCGTCTGGGCCATGCCTTCGATGATGAGCACACCAGGAAAAATCGGATTACCGGGGAAGTGGCCGGTAAAAATAGGCTCGTTGTAGGTGACGTTCTTCACACCAACAGCACTCTCGTCACCGTCAATTTCGATGATCTTGTCGATCATCAAGAACGGGTAACGGTGTGGGAGGGCTTCCAGAATTTCACCAATGCTCATCGCATCGAGTTCGGTCACGGCGGTAGTTTCAGTCATCCCCGCTTCTCACCCTTTGTTAGTTTGCGCATGATGGCGAGTTCTCGCCAGAAATCTCTAATATCCTGAGCTGGCGCACCAGCTAGCTTCGAATCTGCTGGCCAATCCTTAGTCACCGCAGCGCGGCCATGAACCACGGAGCGAGTACCAATTCTCAGGTGCCCTGAGGTCCCGACCCCACCACCAAGAAGCACGCTGTCTTCAACGATAGTAGACCCAGAGAGCCCGGACATCGCCGCAATCAGACAATTGCGACCAATTTTGCAGTTGTGACCGATCTGCACGAGGTTGTCGACCTTTGTGCCCTCGCCGATCACGGTATCCCCAAGCGCGCCACGATCAATTGTCGAATTCGCACCAATTTCAACGCGATCTTGAATAATGGCGCGACCGAGCTGCGGGATCTTCCGGTTCGTCCGGCCATGATCCAACCAGCCAAAGCCTTCCGTGCCGATCCGCACACCGGGGTGCAGCACAACGCCATTGCCCAGATGCGCGCATTCCAAAGTGACATTGGCGCCAATAACGCAATTGCGCCCGATGGTGACCCCTGCCCCAATGACGGCATTGGCGCCGATAACCGTTCCGCGACCGATTTCAACGCCTTGCCCAACAGCGACATTAGCGCCGAGATAGACGTCAGCCTCAATCAGCGGCTCTGCGAGATCGTCACGCAGACCAGCAATGATCGACCGCGTGTTGGATGGGTAAAGCGCGTCCAGAATGTCTGCAAAAACGTTATGGGTACCCGTGGTCGCAACGACAATCGCTCCCTTAGGAGCGTCATCAACCAGATTTGGGGAAACCAACACAATGCCAGCAGACGACTGGCGTAACTCACTCGCGTAGCTCGGATGAGCCGCAAATGCGATCTCGCCTGGCCCTGCAAGTTCTAGTTCTGAAACGCCCGTTACAAGGTAGTCCGGCCGGCTAAGGTCTGGAACAAGATCCTCACGACCGATGCTAGTAAGCAGCGCGCCCAACTGGACAGGCCCGGCAAAACGGTGGAAACGCGTATCAACCATACTGTCACTCAAAATAAACGAGCCGCGGGCGACCGCGCCGCGGCTCGAAAATATCTGTCACGTTGCTCTGATTAGAGCAAGCTGGAGATCGTAAACTGGAACACCTGAGTACGATCGTCTGTGGCCTTGTTCAACACGTGAGCAACGTCACCACGGAGCGGGCCGAATGGTGAATCCCAGATCAGGGACGCGCCAACCGAAGCCTTCCAAGGCTCATCAACGCTGCCAGCAGCAAGTGCGCCGCCGCCGAGACCTGGAAGATGTTCGCTACCGACATATGCCGCATCAGCGAACACTGCGCCGCTCAGACCGTAGCTCTCTGGCAGACCAGGGATTGGGAACTGAACTTCAGCCGAAATACCAGCATAGTAGGTCATGCCGAGGTATTCGCCATTGTCGAGGCGCGGACCGACACCACGACCCTGGAAACCACGAACAAGCGACGAACCAGCCGAGAAGGCCTCAACCGCATGAACGGCACCACCGTCCATGGAATTGATGATACCGGCCTGAGCGCGCACACTACCGACCACACCAGCATCTGGGATCAGAGGCATGAAGTAGCGACCGCGTGCTTCGGTCTTGAGCAGGTTATGATCCCAGCCAATGTACTGCTGTGTGAAGGTTGCAAGCAGACCTTCACTTGGCTTCTTCTGATCGTTCAGAGAATTCCAAGTCAGCGAGTAGCCAACAAATGCCTTGTTGAAGACCTGACCATCATCCACGAGAGCCGAGTACGGATCCTTCGCGTCAGCGATAACCTTATGCTCACCACCGAAGAATACCGAGCTCGACAGAGCACTGGTAATCGGAACACCGAAGCGAACCTGCCCGCCGGTTGCCTGCGTACCGTAGAAGCTATTCGAGTTTTCGTCGCTAATGCGGTGATACGCATCAATACCAGCCGAAACCCGGGTACCCATGAAACGCGGCTCGGTGAAGGAGAAGTCGAACGTACGGCCCGACTCCGATGCACCGATTGCAGCACGAAGGTACTGACCACGACCAAGGAAGTTGCGCTCGGTCAGCGACAGCTCACCAAGGATACCATCTGAAGTGGAGTAACCTGCGGTTGCGCCATATTCACCAGTCGGACCTTCTTCAACATTAATGTTGAGGATGATCTTATCGGCAGAGGAACCCTGCGCGGTCGAGATATCGACCTTAGTGAAATAGCCAAGATTTTCGAGATTCTGACGACCGCGAACGACCATCGAGCGATTGAACGCATCGCCTTCTGCGAAGTCAAATTCACGGCGAATAACAAAGTCACGCGACTTCACGTTGCCACTGATGTTGATGCGCTCAACATAAATGCGCGCACCCTCATCAACCAGGTAAGTTACGTTAAACGTGCCGGTCGCAACGTCACGATCAAGGCGAGCACGAACGTCAGCAAAGGAATAACCCTGCGCCGTCGCTTCATACGCCATCGTCTCGATGGACTTCTGCAGCGCATCAGCCGAATAGGTCGAACCCTTGCCTGTACGAACCGCACCGCGCAGCGCGTCAGTATTCAGACCACTGATGCTGGTTTCGATACCAACATTACCAATCTTGTAACGCTGACCTTCATTAACAGTGACGTTGATGAAGTACGCATTGCGCGCAGCGTCAAATTCAACAACCGAGTTCACCTGAGCATCTGGGTAACCACGGTTTGCGTAGTAGAGACGAAGGCGTTCACGATCCACGGCAAGCTTACGCTCATCGTAGGAGTCATCACGAACCAACCAGCTCAGCAGACCAGTTTCCTTGGTCAGCATGGCACCCTTAAGGTTGCCAGAACCAATCGCGTTGTTACCGGTGAAATTAATCCCAGCAATGCCAGAGCGATTGCCTTCATTAATCTGGAAGATAACACGAACACGACTATCAGCAGTCGCTTCAGTGCGCGCCGTCACGGTAACACCGCGATAGCCCTGCGCATCATAAGCGCGACGGATACTCTCAACGTCGGCAGCAAGACGTGCTTGCGAGAAAATACCAGAACTCGACAGGTCAACCATGTCGACCAGCTTGCTGTCCTGAATTGCACGGTTGCCTTCAAATAGAACCGAGGCAACCAGCTGTTCCTGAGCGTAGGCAGCGACAGCGCCGACAACAGGAACACCAGCAGCGAGGGACGAAGCCCCGAGTATGGCGATCGCGGAAACCGCGCCACGCATCAGCTTGGTGGGGTAGATCATATTGTTTTTGCCTTCTGCGACCGCCCGGGGAATCGCCATGCACAGCGCCTCCCCAAGCAAACTCCATTGAAGTGTTTTACTGTTTTTTGAATTTGGAACAACCCCGTACCACGCAGAACGCAAGTTATTCGTCTCAACCCTTGTATTCACGCAACACACTGCCAGTTAAGGTTAACCCGCAGTTAGCGCAGAATTCCGAAATATGCGAAAAGTGTATCATTAAAGAGCGTAAAGACCATAAGGCCGACAACCAAAGCAAATCCAAAGCGATAGCCGATCTCCTGCACCCTCATACTCAGAGGTTTACCCCTGACCGCTTCAACGGCGTAATAGAGCAAGTGCCCCCCATCAAGCATGGGAACTGGCAGGAGATTGAATATGCCAATGTTGAGGGACAGCAGCGCCATCAGATTGATCAGCGCGACGAATCCCAAGGTCGCTACTTCCCCGGAAACCTTCGCAACTTTGACAGGACCGCCAAGCTGCTCCACGTCTCCGCGGCCAACAAAGAAGTCACCCAGGAACGCCGCAGTGCGCTGAATAATAAAGCGGATTTCCTCAAAGGTCATGCCGATGGCTTCGACTGGACCCGGCTTGTACAGCGCAACTTCCTCTTGAGTAACGTCACGCGTTACCCCGATCCGGCCGATACGCTGATTGTTGCCGAAACGATCTTCAACCGAAACAGCCTCTGGTGTTAGTGCAATAGCACGTTCGCCACCGTTCCGCTCCAAGACAACGCTGACTTCGCGCTCAGGGCTGGTCGCGATGAATCGCTGGAAGTCGTCAAACCCGCGAACTTTGTAACCGTCCACAGAGATGATCATATCGCCCGGCTCAAAACCTGCTTCAGCCGCGACAGAGGCTGGCAACACGTCGCCGATCGTGGGCGGAATAATGTAGCGCCCATAGCTCATGAGCAGCACATAGAGGATGACGAATGTCAGGATGATGTTTGCGACGGGACCAGCGAGAACGATGGAGATCCGCTGCCAAACATTCTTATTCATGAACAAGCGCGGCGCCAGAGCCGGGTCAATATTCTTCATGACCTCAGGATCGGGCGCGCTGGCCTCATTCATGTCACCAAGGAAGCGAACATAACCACCGAGCGGGATCGCTGAAATCTTCCAACGAGTGCCGTGCTTATCATTCCACCCGATAATCTCAGGACCAAAACCGACAGAAAATGCCTGGATAGCCACGCCATTCCAACGCGCGACAAGATAATGCCCCATCTCGTGGATGAAGACGATCGCAGCGATGATCCAAATGGCATTGAGCCATAAAAAGGCGTCGAACATGGTATTCCTTATAGTGGCACTGGCAAACTACCAGTGCAGCAGGCCTTCAGCGACCGAGCCAAAGCCCTGATGGGTGGCACCGATAATCACCACCAAGAACAAGCCGAATGTGAGGCTATCAAGGCGGTCCATCAGACCACCGTGGCCAGGAATGATGTCGCCTGTGTCTTTAATGCGGAACCAGCGCTTTATGCTGCTTTCGGTGAGGTCACCCACCTGCCCCAGTACACTGATAGAAGCAGCGACAATCAAACCAATCCACCACGGCGATGGCGTAAGAACCATCCAGACCGCAAGGCCCGCAATCGTCCCTAGAGCCAAGCCACCCAAAGCACCTGACCAAGTCTTAGACGGCGAAATGGCTGGTGCCAATTTCTCGCCACCGATCTGGCGACCTGTAAAAAACGCCGCTGAGTCCGTCATCCAGACGCAGGTACCCAGAAACACGCCAGCAACGATACCCAGATCGCCGACACCGCGCATTAACAGCGCCGAGATGATGAGCGCGCTGAACAGCACAATGCCGACTATACGCCACAGGATCTCCCCACGCCCCATGGTCAACGCCACACAGCATGCAATCGCCACAGCAGCGAGAGACCAGACAAAGCCGAAGAATGGAAACACCACCCCCGACAGAGCAACAAGCGCCACAATGGCAATGCCCCTAGGGGTGATCGGCTGGCGAGAAACCATAGTCTCCCACTCGCGATAGCAACCGGCGAAGACTGCGCTGACCACCAGCGCAAACCAGATTCCACCCAAATAGAGAGACACAACGGTCAAGGCGATAAGGACCAACGCAGAAACAAGGCGCGGTCCCACATCTGCCCAAGAGCGACGAACAGGCGTGTTTTGGCTCGACGCGGGGCCTTTTGATTTACTCAACTGGCCACAGCTCCAATACCGCCAAAGCGTCGATCTCGCTTGGTATAAATCTCTAGTACTCGGGTAAAACTCTGCTCGTCGAAATCAGGCCAATGTTCGTCCACAAAAACGAACTCAGCATATGCCGACTGCCACAGCAGAAAGTTTGAAAGACGTTGCTCGCCGCTTGTGCGAATGATGACGTCAGGATCCGGAATACCCGCAGTGTAGAGAGCATTGGAGACGTGTTGCTCTGTGATGTCCTCGGGCTTCAACCGGCCGGCAGCGACTTCTGCCGCGAGATGACGTGTCGCCTCAACCAATTCAGCTTTACTGCCATAGTTGAAAGCTACGACAAGTGTCAGCCCGGTATTGGCAGACGTTTTTGCCTCAACATCTTCGATCAAGCGAACCATCGACGCGTCCAGCTGATGGCGCGACCCAATGATCCGGACACGGACGTTGTTCCGGATAAGCTTCTGCAAATCCGACGCAACAAAGCGGCGTAGAAGATTGAATATAAAGGACACTTCTTCGGGAGGGCGCGTCCAGTTCTCCGATGAGAAACTGAAAACGGTGAGGTAATCCACGCCGTGCGTAATGCAGAGCTCGACGCAGTTACGCAGGGACTTCACGCCTTCGACGTGTCCTTCCGTTCGCATCTTTCCGCGCTGCTTAGCCCAGCGTCCGTTGCCGTCCATAATAACGCCAATATGGGCCGGAATTTTCCATCCCGACCCTGAAACAGCGTTGATCTTTGCGGCGGGTTCCCCAGCCATAAGCCCCTCCAGGCTCGGAACCTACAAGCCTTAAACCTGTAGAATTTCCTGTTCTTTTGCTGCTACGACCGTATCGATTTCTGCAACAGCATCGTCAGTGGCCTTCTGAACAAGTTCAGACTGCTTCTTCGAGTCATCTTGGCTCATGTCGCCGTCTTTTTCAGCCTTTTTAAGGGCATCCATACCGTCACGTCGAATATGACGCACAGCAACGCGCGCAGCTTCTGCATAGTTGTGAGCGACCTTAGCGAGTTCCTTACGGCGCTGTTCGTTCAGCTCCGGAAGAGGAACGCGGATCACCTGACCTTCACCCATTGGGTTCAGACCGAGACCGCTATCGCGAATGGCCTTTTCAACGGCGTTAGCCATTGAACGGTCCCACACCTGCACCGAAAGCATACGCGGCTCAGGGACAGTCACGGTCGCCACCTGGGTGAGCGGCATGCGCGAGCCATAGGCTTCAACAACAACTGGCTCCAAGAGGCTGGCGCTTGCGCGACCCGTACGAAGACCGCTCAATTCGTCCTTGAGCGACGCGATCGACTTCTGCATGCGCGTCTTGAGATCGCTGAGGTTATAGGCAGATGCCATGGTCGGTTATCCTTCCAGTCCTATTCTCGAGTGCGCAAATCATAGCGCACATCGACAGATTCTGCTGCTGGCTTATGCAGACTTACCAACGATCGTGGAACGGCCCTTACCTTCCAAGATGCCGGTAAGACCTGCGGCGTCATCCAGCGCATATACGATGATCGGCATGGCGTTGTCACGCGCAAGAGCGAATGCAGACGTGTCCATTACCTTAAGATTCTGAGCAATCACCTCTTCAAAGCTGATTGCGTCGTAACGCGTCGCTGTAGGGTCCTTCATCGGATCAGCGGAATACACGCCATCGACCTTGGTCCCCTTGAGAACAACATCGCATTCCAGCTCGATCGCGCGAAGCGTCGAGGCCGTATCAGTTGTGAAGAAGGGATTACCCGTACCGCCACCCAGCACCACGACAAATCCCTCTTCAAGGGCCTGCTTGGCATCACGGGCGGTGTATGTATCTGCAACCGACGGCATGGTCGCCGCGCTGAATGGCTTAGCCTTGAGGCCCTGCCGCGAGATCGCGTTAGACAGTGCCAGAGCGTTGATCATGGTCCCCAACATGCCCATAGCATCGGCAGTGACGCGGTCAGTGCCATCAGCAGCACCAGACATTCCGCGGAAAATGTTACCGCCACCAACGACGATGGCCACCTGAACACCATCGCGCGCAACCTGCGCGATCTGCTCAGCAACACCATGGAGAAACTTTGGCTCTATGCCGAATGAGTTATCACCCGCTAGCGCCTCGCCCGAAACCTTGAGCAGTATGCGCTTGTAAGCAGAAGACATCGGCGAACCCTTTTTCAAAATTGTAAAACCGGTGTCTGCGAAACACCAGACAGACCCTATGGCAAATCGCCCTCAAAAAGGAAGGCAAAGTTTGCGCAAGGTATTTAACGAGACAATAGACTGGCTCAATCCGACGCTTAGCCGCAGCCGGAGAGCAGCGGGCGGGCCCGAAGGTCCACCCGCCGTAACTATGGCTTACTTTACGCCTGCAGTTGCAGCGACTTCAGCAGCAAAGTCAGTTTCAACCTTTTCAATGCCTTCGCCGAGAGCGAAACGCACGAACTTGGTCAGCTTGATCGGGGCGCCAGCGTCCTTCTCAGCGTTCTTGATTGCGTCTGCAACCTTGGTTTCGCCGTCGATGACGAAAGTCTGGCTCAGCAGCGTGACTTCTTCGAAGTACTTACGCATGCGGCCTTCGACCATCTTTTCAGCGATCTCAGCGGACTTGCCCGATTCCTTGACCTGTTCAAGAATGATCGCGCGCTCACGAGCGACAACTTCCTGATCCAGTTCTTCCGGAGCAATTGCCTGTGGCTGGGCTGCTGCGATGTGCATCGCAAGCTGCTTGCCGAGTGCAGACAGGACTGCCTTGTCACCGGTCGATTCGAGAGCAACCAGAATACCGATCTTGCCAATGCCTGGCTTGACCGCATTGTGGATGTAGCTTTCGACCACGCCATCCGAGACCGAAACGGTCTGGGTGCGGCGCAGGTTCATGTTTTCACCGATCTTAGCGATCGCTTCGGTCAGTTCAGCAGAAACCGAGTGGCCAGCGCCTGGGAATGGCATTTCGCCGAGCTTAGCAACGTCGCCATCGGCGTCGAGTGCAAGCTTAGCAATTGCAGTCACGATGTTCTGGAACTGATCGTTGCGAGCAACGAAGTCGGTTTCAGAGTTCACTTCAACGACAGCAGCCTTCGCGCCAGCAGTCGCAACACCGACGAGACCTTCCGCAGCAACGCGGTCAGCCTTCTTTGCAGCCTTCGCGAGGCCACGGGTGCGCAGCCAATCGATTGCAGCTTCCATGTCGCCGTTGGTTTCAGCGAGTGCCTTCTTGCAGTCCATCATCCCGACGCCAGTCGAGTCGCGGAGCTGCTTGACCATTGCAGCAGTGATTTCCATGGGGTTCACCTCTTGGCGGCCCCTCGCGGAACCGCAATGTGTATCTGGAAGACCCTAAAGGGTCAGCGTGCCTCCCGAAGGAGGCACGCCTTGTGACGATTAGTTAGCAGCTTATTCCGACAGGTCTTCTGCCGGAGCTTCGCTCGAAGCGCCCAGGTCTGCACCCAGTGCGCTGGACGAACGGGCGATGCCGTCGAGAGCTGCACGGGAGATCAGCGAAACATAAAGTTCCAGAGCGCGGCTTGCGTCGTCGTTACCCGGAATAGCGTAATCAACGATATCCGGATCGCAGTTGGTGTCGACGATTGCGACAACCGGAATGCCCAGACGACGAGCTTCCTTAATCGCGTTCTCTTCCTTGTTCGTGTCAATCACGAACAGGAGGTTCGGCAGGTTGCCCATGTCCTTGATGCCGCCCAGGTCGCGCTCAAGACGCTCCTGTTCACGGGACATCATCAGACGTTCC